>WSXU01000053.1 GCA_009773455.1 Bacteroidota bacterium
ATAAAACACCGCAACAGCATCGAAACCACCACTGCCCTGCCCCTGTCCTTTGCAGGCGCCGATATCATCTATAACTTCACTACCGCTGCTTCACAGGCCTATGGCTCAAACCTGCACCAGGCGGGAAGCAACTTTGTGATTTTTGGCGGCGATGTGAACCAGGACGGTTCGGTTGATACCGGCGATATGACCCCGGTTGACAATGATGCCGGTAGTTTTGCAGGGGGCTACCTGAATACCGACATCAATGGTGACGGAACCGTTGATACAGGCGATATAACGGTAATCGACAACAATGCAGCAAGTTTCACCGGAAAAATTACCCCGTAACTGACTGATCAATGAAATTGTAAATCATGTATCCAATCGTTACATCATGAAAAGAACACTCCTTCTATTCTCAGCCCTGTTGATGTTCATCAATCTGATTGCAGATGAACTGGTATTCATACCAGTAAAAACCAATCAGGAAGTCAAAGCGCTGGCCTCAAATGGCAGGCTTACAATCAACTACATCGGTAACGGTTTCCTGCTGGCCACCAAACACGGGGATATCAGGGAAGACTATGTTTTACTCGACAACCAGGCCTGGCTGAAGGATCAGGCCTATTTCCTGATTTTTGCCGTGAAACAGACAAATGAAGAATACAGGAAATCAGTCAATGTGAATGCATCCGTGCTTTTTCAGAACGATGACCTTCTTTTTATCAAGGCTGACATTCAGCAACTTGATAGGATTCAGCCACCCGTAAACGGCAGCATGGTCCGGGTTTGGAACCGGACAGCTGTTTTACCTGATAACAGTGTACAACTGAGCATTAACCGCGAAGCAGATCCTTTTATTGTAGCCAGGATGGCTGAAGTAAACACCACATTAATGCAGAGCAACATCCAGCATCTTCAGGATTACGGAACGCGCAATGCATACACCTCCCAGTCGGTTCTGGCCCAGAACTGGATCAGGGATCAGTTTATCAGTTATGGAATGAGTACATCCCTGTTTGACTTTACCATGCCTTCGGGAAGCGCCAGTGATAATGTTATTGCTATCAAAACGGGAACGCTGTATCCTGATGAATACGTTGTAATCGGTGGCCACTACGATTCCTATACAGGCAGTTCAAGCGCACCCGGCGCCGATGATAATGCCAGCGGAACCTGCGGCGTGATGGAAGTTGCCAGGATACTTGGTCCTTATACTTTTGACAGAACCATTATTTTCTGTGCCTTTTCGGGTGAAGAATACGGCCTTTACGGAAGTGAAGCATATGCTGCCTGGTGCGAGTCGCAGAACATGAATATCCTTGGCTATCTGAACATGGATATGATCGGCTATCTTAAGCCGGGAGATCCGGTTCATACGGATATGATAGCTCCGGCATCAGCACAATCGCTGGTTGATTTTTACACAAATGTCGTTAATCTGTACTTGCCTTCATTTACGATTTCTCCGGGAGCTTTATCGGGGGGCGACAGCGATCATACTTCCTTCAACAATCATGGATTCATGGGCATTTTCCCTTTCGAGGACAGCCAGAATTACAGCCCCTATATCCACACCACCAGTGATGTCGTTGGCACCAGTGTAAACAATTTTGAACAGGTTGGCACCTTCACCAAAGCAATGGTTGCTACCACCATCAGTCTGGCGAATATGGTCCCGCCACAGGAGGTGACCGTTACAGGAACTGTGACAGACCTCGATACCGGATTGCCCCTGGCAGGTGCTGAAATTCAAGTGGTGAATTCAACCTTACTGCCGGTTACCACCAATTCTTCAGGACAGTATACCATCAGCGGTATTCTGACCGGATTTTATAATTTCAGGGTCAGCAGAGCAGGCTATGCAACAATTTATCAAACCGTTTCCGTCACTAATACAGAACTGGTTTTTGATTTCCAGATGGAGGAAAGTATCGCCTGGAGTTTTGAAATAGGGTCATTCGAACCGGAATGGACTTTTAGTGGCGCTGCTACCTGGAATATTTCATCTGAAAGTCCCTATGACGGGAATTACTGTTCAAAGTCAGGAATCATTGGCCACAGCCAGAATACTGACATGGGACTGGAACTTTACCTGGCCTCAGCTGGCACTGTTTCCTTTTTCAGAAAGGTCTCATCCGAATCCGGCTATGATTATCTCAGGTTCTACATCGACAATGTTCAACAGGGCCAATGGTCGGGAACTGTTGCCTGGAGCGAAGTTAACTACGCTGTTACAGCCGGTCTGCATACCTTTAAATGGAGCTATTCAAAAGATGGAAGCGTTGTCAGCGGCAGCGACTGCGCCTGGGTCGATTACATCATCTTCCCACCGGTGGCACCCACTCCAGATCCGGCCAATATTGTTGTTAATCCTTCGCTGTTCACAAAAACCGTTGGCCTGAATGGCACTGCTGCTGACATCCTCACCATCGGGAATACCGGGGAAATAAACCTGGATTATACAGCAACAGTCGAATACAATGCTTCACAAGGCAGGGCTTCGGCAACGGTGTACCCGGTGAATGCAAGTTACAATACCGGAACAACAACCACTTCGGCTAAAACACAGACCAGCCTGGTGAAAGGTTACCCCACCACCGAAGCCGGATGGATGAAGTTTGATGTAAGTTCTATCCCCGACGGGGCAACCATCAACTCC
>WSXU01000157.1:0-645 GCA_009773455.1 Bacteroidota bacterium
GGTTAATACGGCAGAACAGTTTTCAGTGATTCCAGGGTTTGTAATAGCCACGCCCGCCTTCGAACAGTTATTTGCTGCTACCTGCTCTTCTATATTGGACTGGCAGGCAATTACGGGATCCTGGTCATCGGTTACCGTTACCGTTTGAGGACAGGTCGTAACATTCCCCGAAGCATCCGTGATCGTCCAGGTTACCGTGGTTGGACCCACTGGATAAATCCCGTTCGCATTTGCAGTAGAAGCAGTGTAGCTGTTCACTACAGTGAAAGCCTCGTTACACGGATTGGATATAGAAAATGGCTGTGGAACTGCTACATTGGCATCGCATCGGTCAGGATCGGCCGTTTGGGTAATTGCACTTGCCACACAGGTAACGGTAAACTTCGGCTGAACCAAATCCTTGATCCAAACCTGGAACGAGCAGGTATCGGTATTTGCTGATGCATCGGTAAGAGTGTAGTGGACCCGTGTTTTACCAATATTGAAACTCTGGCTTGGCAGTATAAAGCCGGTCCCGCTTCCGGTAGTGGCCCCGGTCAGGGTCCAGGTTAATACGGCAGAACAGTTTTCAGTGATTCCAGGGTTTGTAATAGCCACGCCCGCCTTCGAACAGTTATTTGCTGCTACCTGCTCTTCTATATTGGA
>WSXU01000157.1:675-1204 GCA_009773455.1 Bacteroidota bacterium
TGGACTGGCAGGCAATTACGGGATCCTGGTCATCGGTGACCGTCACGGTCTGGTTGCAGGTGGTCACGTTCCCCGATGCATCGGTGATTGTCCAGATCACAATCGTAACTCCTACCGGATAGTCGTCGCTGGCATTATTGGTATTATTAAAATTGTTTCTCAGTGTGTATCCTTCGTTACAAGGATCAGTAACTGCCGGTATCGGAACCGTAATTGCCGCAGTACAAAGTCCCGGATCAGCATTTGTTGTTACATCAACCGGACAACCCACCGTAAATACAGGTTTGTTCAAATCTTTGATCCAGACATTGAACGAACAAGATGCGGTATTTCCGGCAGGATCAGCAACGGTGTATGTAACGACAGAAACACCCACATCAAAGGTTTGTCCGCTCACTGAATTAATTCCGGTCGCCGGACTGTTAACAGTGCTTCCATCTGGCTTCAGAATGGTCCAGGTTTGTAATACCACCGCGCAATTGTCAGCCGTTACCGGAGCAGGAATCGTTACATTGTCCAAAGAACAATT
>WSXU01000054.1 GCA_009773455.1 Bacteroidota bacterium
TTGTAAACCGGCTGGCTCCGCTATCTGTTCGAATTCCCGATAGAGGGCTGCCACTGCGAGGAGTGACTCCCCTGCCCTCATTCCAGGTGACAGAAGAGGTCCAGTCCCAGTGAAAATCGGCGATGACAGCCCACCTGATTGTTGCACGAATTGTGTATCTGTAAACGTTGAATCAGGGTCAGTCAACCGCTGATAATCATCTGGATGGATAGTGAGTATGTGCTCCGCAGCGGGACCCAGAATCTGATCGGCTGCAGTGGTGATGTGGGTGAGAGTTTTAGTGGTCGGGCCATATCCTGGTCCCTGATACAGAAGGGGGGACCCTGAAAAATCATGTTGTTGAAATAGTTGTTCGTGTAGTTGTGTGCCACGACCACGTCCTGCAGTCATCATGTCCTGGTCTTGTCCCTGCGTGGATATATGTTGAGTACCAGCACCATACCCTGCTCCTGAACTTGAACTATAGATATTCGAGGGTGCGGCCACATACCCAGATGCCGTCATATCCATGTATCTAGTATAGTCCATGTCAGGGGTACCCATCCCAACTATCCCGATACTGCTGGACTGTGAAAGTTGGGACTGGTCCATATTGGCCTGGTTGTAAAAATTAGAAGGGTGGAAAAACTGGGTGTGAGTGGGAACAGGTGGAGTTGACATAGAAATAGAACTGGTCGGGACTGTTATTGAGGTTGTTATTGTAGAAGTTGTTATATTAGCCATATTATTTATACTATAGTTACAATTCATTATTTTATTAGTTTTATTCAAATTATTGCTAGATTTGTTATTTAGAAACATCAAAAATATATTAAAATTCGATTCCGAATATTCATAGTCTTTATTTCTATTTAGTTTAACAATTCTACCAGTTCTGGTTGTGTATGTTGGATTATCAGATGTTATAGTAGAAATTGTGCATACGGAAGGACTTGGAGTTGAAACCTGAGTACGAGAAATATTATCAAAACTCTTACTAAAAATAACTCTATCTAAATCAGTATCAGTATTCACAGAATCAAAAGCTGTGTCACTAAAATTTTGCACAGTCTCCTCGACAGGTTCCTCGACGGGTTTCTCGACAGGTTTTTCCTCGACAGGTTTCTCGACAGGTTTTACTTGAACATTTTGATTATGTTCCAACATACCGCGCGCCTGAACTGGTGGGTAAATAGGTGGGGTCTGAATCTGAGGTGGGTCGGGTACTGCTGCCAGACCCCCCGGGACATCCACAACGGCACCTCGAATTTTCCGGGGTCTGCCCTGGTGCCTTCGAGGCGGTTCATCAGTGATTTCTGGCGATGAAATCCGAGCCAGTCTATCATGATGAAGAGTCATCCTGTTGGGATTCCCGGGCTCTTCGAGTTGAATATTTACCCCGTACACCCCCACTATCTTGTGCGGTGTACTCCAGACCGGGTCTAGCTTCCCACCTATTTTCCCGAGTCTGATTCTGACCCACTGACCTACTTTAAAATTCGCTACTACGGCACGCGAATCGTAAAGTTCCTTCTCCCTTTTCTGAAGGAGCCATCCGCTGCTACGCACACTGTGATAACTGTCCTGCAGCCGGACAGTTAAACCCTGTACATATTCATCCTCTGACACCTGTTGGTCGGATACTGGAACTATCATTTCTGACGGGATTCTGGCCTCGGTTCCGTACATCATATAGAACGGGGTATATCCAGTTTGAGAGTGTAGTGTAGTGTTGTAGGCGAATATGGCGGGCGAGACGACGAGGTCCCACTCGCCAAGTCTCCGACCCTCCATAAGTCGTTGTAGACGGGTTTTCAGAGTCCCGTTGAATCGCTCACAGGCCCCGTTTGTTTGTGGGTGGTACGGAGATGTGTTGATATGGTGTATTCTCCAGGCCGTGCAGAACTCACGGAATGTCCTCGACATGAAGTTCGCACCCTGGTCAGTGAGAATGAGTGCTGGCGGCCCGAACCGATAGAACCAGCCGTTCAGGATCGCCAGTATAGTGGTGTCAGCTGTTGAATCTGGAAGGGGAAATGCCTGCCCATATCGAGTAAATAGATCAATACAAGTGAGTATCGTGACGTTCCCACGTTCTGTGGGGACCAGGGTCCCCTGCCCGAAATAGTCCATGGCGAGCACCTCCCGAGGATTGGTTACCTGCCAGGGTTGTAGTGGTGCCCGCAACCGTCGATGTTTCCGGAATCGGGCACATGTTGGACAGGCCATTATGAAGTGTTTTATATCAGCACGCATCGTGGGCCAGAAATATAAAGACCGGATTTTCTGAAAGGTCTTTTCTTTCGACTCATGTGCACTGCCGAGTCCGTTGTGGAATTGGGTGATGATGTGGTTGGCTAACCCTGGGGGTACGTAAGCCATGTCCCGACCGTTCCCATCATACACCACAACAATTCCCCGGATCAAGCCGAATCCATTTGCCCAGGACTTCAGCATCTTGATCTCGGACCCAGGGCGCAG
>WSXU01000005.1 GCA_009773455.1 Bacteroidota bacterium
CTGAAGATTATAACATTAACATCCTGAGTTCGGAAAAGATACTGAACCTGACGGTATACCTTGAAGGTCTGTATGCCGGAAGCGGCAGTATGCGTGAGGCCAACGATGAAACAGGCCCTCACTTCGGATCGGGTATTGCTGATCAGATATCGGTTGAACTGCACAATGAGGTCAACTATGCCACCATCGAACACACCGTTCCCAATGTCAACCTGGGAACCAATGGATCTGCTTCTGTAAGTATACCGGCTGCTTTAAACGGCAACTATTTTCTTACAGTCAGGCACAGAAATTCGATTGAAACAACCTCAGCTGGTCCGGTGTCGTTTGCCGGTCCGGTCATCGACTTTGCATTTGATGCTCCTTCCAATGCATACGGTGGAAACCTCCTTGAGATGATTGACGGCAGGTATGTAATCTTTGGCGGGGATGTGAACCAGGACGGAAGTATAGATACCGGCGACGGCACACCGGTAGACAATGACCAGTTCGGCTTTGTTGGCGGATATGTTAACACAGACATCAATGGTGACGGAACAGTTGACACTGGCGACGGAACCATAGTCGATAACAACCAGTTTAATTTTGTCGGAACTATCCTGCCCTGACAGGAAAAATTATTAATTCCGGAATTCAATATGTGGGATCTTAACAACCACATATTGAATTCCTTCTGAATCATTGCCCGATTTTATTGACTTATTATTAAATTTGAGAATTAACCCTAAATACGAAAGATATGAAAAGACTGTACGCATTACTGATCGTCTTATTGGTTTTTCTGGCCACAATCACCACAGGTTATGGGCAGAAAACCGGTAAAAAGTACAATGATAAGGTCGATACCCGTATTGACAATATGAAATACTGGATGAAGATGGCTGAAAAAGGCCTCATCCCGTACAGCCCAAAAATTCCATATCCTCCGGCAATATACAAGGGCACCCGGTTAAAAGCGAACGGGGTAAAAACAACCAACTCACCCGACGTTCCTGTTACAAACCTTACCAATGCCACTGAGAGTGAGAATTCGGTTTTTGTTGATCCGACCAATACGGATTTACTGCTGAATTCGAACAATTCGACCTCATGGAGTGGAGGATCAGTAGGCACACTTTATGGTGCCAGTTATCTGCTTTCGAATGACGGTGGATTGACCTGGGGAGGATCTGTCAATGGAGCCGGAGGTGCCAATTCGGGAGACCCCGCTGCAGCCATCGGACTTACCGGTCGCCAGTATATCGGATTCATTGACAGCAACAGCGGACAGTCGGTTGCCTGGTCGGCCGACAATGGTAATACCTGGACTTCTGTTGTAGCAGGCCTTCAGAACGGCGACTTGCTGGATAAGAACCATATGTGGATTGACAACAGCCCAACCAGTCCTTACGAAGGGAACATCTATTCCTCATGGACCGATTTTGGTGCAAGCGGTTACCCCATCGAGATCGTAAGATCAAACGATGACGGTCTCAGTTACAGCACACCTGTGGGCATCAGTTCGGCCATCAATGCCGGTAGCCATAATCAGGGTGTAAATATTCAGACAGGGCCCAACGGAGAAGTATATGTTGCCTGGGCTGTATACGACAGCTGGCCGTCGGATGAAACAGCCATCGGATTTTCAAAATCGACCGATGGAGGCACCACCTACACGACTGCTTCAAGAATCATTTCAAATCTGAAAGGAATCAGAACCAGTGAAACATCGAAAAACCACAGGGTAAATTCATTCCCCGTAATGGCAACTGATATCAGTGGTGGACCCAACAACGGGAACATCTATATTGTATGGTCCAATTACGGCTATCCCGGTACAAATACAGGAACGAATATCAGTGTTTATATGATTCGTTCAACCAATGGCGGAACAAGCTGGTCAGCCCCTGTAAGGGTAAACCAGGGACCCAATGTCGATGGCAAGGAAGCTTACTTCCCCTGGATCAGCTGCGACCCGGAAACCGGTGTACTGAGCGTGGTATTCTATGATGACAGAAATGTTTCAAGTACACAATGTGAAGTATTCACCTCATATTCAACAGACGCCGGCAATACCTGGACCGATTTTCAGGTGAGTGATGTATCTTTTACCCCTGCAGCGATCCCGGGTCTGGCCGGTGGTTATATGGGTGACTACCTTGGCATCACATCACGGGGTGGAAAAGTATTTCCCTGCTGGACTGACAATCGTGGTGGATTATACATGACGTATGTTTCACCGTTTGAACTCGGATTAAATGCAGGATTTACCGCAAGCAGCACGACTTCATGTACAGGGTCAGGCATCACCTTCACCAGCACTTCAACCGGCCCTCCCACAAGCTGGAACTGGAGTTTCCCCGGCGGAACACCTTCTTCCTATGTTGGTCAGTATCCGCCAGTCGTTACCTATGCAGCAGCAGGTACCTATGATGTTTCTTTAACTGTATCCGATGGTGTAACTACCGACACGGAGACCAAAACCGGATTTATAACCATTAAGAATCTGATTGCAGATTTTACAGGCTCACCCACAACTGTTATTATCGGCAACACAGTAACATTTACTGACAATTCGCAATGCGGTGCAACAGCATGGACCTGGTCTTTCCCGGGTGGAACACCATCATCCTTTGTTGGTCAGACCCCTCCGGCCATCACTTACAGTACCCTGGGAACCTATGATGTATCGCTCACAGTTACAAAACCAGGATTTACCGACACTAAAACCAGGACCGGCTATATCACGGTTTCTCCCCCGATATTCAATATGACCAATGGAACCATAACCACCTGTTCAGGCGACTTCTACGATTCAGGCGGAGCTTCAGGGGCTTATCAGAACAATGAAAACTTCACCATGACCTTTTACCCGTCAACACCGGGTGCCATGATCAGGTTCAATTTTAGTTCCTTTGCCACAGAATCGGGCTATGACTACCTGAGTATCTATGATGGTACAAGCACCTCAGCCACCCTCATCGGCACTTATAACGGTTCAACAGGTCCGGGCATTGTTACGGCCAACAACGCATCCGGTGCACTTACCTTCTACTTTACATCCGACGGAAGTGTAACCCCCGCAGGATGGGAAGCATCCATCAGTTGCTATGCTCTTACCGATCCGCCGGTGGCAGCCTTTACCGCTTCAGATGTAACCACAGCCATCAATTCAACCGTCTTTTTTACCGATCAGTCGGTGAATACACCCACCTCCTGGTTATGGAGTTTCAGTCCGAATTCTGTAGTCTATGTCGGTGGAACCAGCGCTACTTCACAAAATCCGCAGGTGCAGTTTACCGCCATCGGACAATATACCGTATCACTAACGGCAACCAATGTAAACGGGTCAGATTCAGAAGTTAAAGTGGATTATATTGATGTAATTCTTTTTGATTATTGTATTCCGACTTATTCATACGGAACCGGTGCAGGCGATTACATCACACTTGTACAGCTCGGGAGCATCAATAACGCCACCGGTGCTTCTGCAAGCCCATATTATACATACTACAGTGCCCTTTCAACGGATCTGAACCCCGGAACAGAGTACACCATAACCCTCAGCCCAGGGACATACGGAAGCGGTAATAACATCTCTGTCTGGATCGATTTTAATCAGAACGGTGTTTTTGATGCTGTTGAGAAACTGGGAAATATTGATGTTCCGCCAACACCTTCAACCGGAACCATCACTTTCACTGTTCCGGTTGATGCTACAAACGGCACCACCCGGATGCGTGTCCGTGAAGTATGGGCCAACAGTAACTTTGACCCATGTCTCAGTTACAGTTACGGTGAAACAGAAGATTACAATGTCAATATTCTGGGTTCTGATAAAACCCTCAACCTGACTGCACGCCTCGAAGGTCTTTATTCCGGAGGAGGCAATATGAATGAGGCAAATGATGAAAATGGCCCACATTTCGGTGCCGGCGTAGCCGACCAGATTGTAGTTGAACTTCACAACGGGTCAAACTACAACATCATTGAATACACAATTCCGGCTGTTAACCTCAGCACCAGTGGCACTGCCTCTGTAACGCTGCCCCAGACATACAACGGAGATTATTATATTACCATCAGACACCGGAATTCCATAGAAACCACAACCTCTTCACTGGTTTCCTTTGCCGGTCCGGTCATTGATTATGCATTTGACCTGCCGGCCAGGGTATATGGCGGCAACCTTTTGCTCATGGTTGACGGAGAGTATGTAATCTATGCCGGCGATGTAAATCAGGACGGAACTGTTGATACCGGTGACGGAACCCCGATCGATAACGACCAGTTCAATTTTGTCTCAGGCTATGTTATTACCGATATCAATGGTGACGGAACTGTTGATACCGGCGATGGAACTTTTGTTGACAACAACCAGTTCGGGTTCGTGGGATCGATTCTTCCTTAAAAGTAAAAATCCCCTGCTTCGACAGGGGATTTTTACTTTTATTAAAAAGATTTCAAGTATTAAAAACAATAATTAATTAAGTCGAACAAAAACATTAAATATCATGAGAACAAAACTCCCTTTAGTCTTCACTGCCTTGTTGCTGTTGGTCCTTTTTTTAGGAAACAACAAAAATACGACAGCCCAGATCTATGCCCCTGAGGGTCTGAACATGCCTGGTGCATGGAACGGATGGACCAATCCTCCGACAAACAATCTTGCTCTTGCAAGCTACACCCAGGTTTCGGGTGGCCGTGTTACCAAAATTTTACCTGCCATTCCGGGAGGACAAACCCGCTGGCAAACCATTATCAGTGCAGCAGCATCCGGTGGTGACGTTACCGGGGGCACCCATCAATGGGTGTTTACCAGCGGTTCGACAGGAACCCCATGGAGCAACAAATGGGCAGCCGTTACAGTTAGCCTGAATACCCTTCAAAACTATACCTACAGTGGAGCCGCTGCCAACAGCAGCATTACCCTGACCAATGGCAAGTGGTATTCCATGAACTGGAAAGACAGCGGCTATACCGGGACACAGGCCATTTTCATGGAAACTAGTGCCCAACCGGTAGATCTGGCTTCATTGAGTGTACCTTCATCGGTTGCTGCGAATCAGGCTGCCACCATAACACTTACAACAAGCAATACTCCGGCTGCCGAAGAACTTTTTTACCTTCTTTATTCAACAAATAACTGGGTAACTTCAGCCATTACATCCTTCACCATGACCGGGAGCAGCGGCACAGCCACCATTCCGGGTCAAAGCCCCGGTGCAGTGGTTAAATACTACGCCTTTAGCTCTACTGTAAGCAGTATTACAAATAATTACGATCTGTATACAATCAAATTGAATAGCAATGGAGGTAATTACTTCAGCTATACTGTGAGCGGACTCAGCACACAAGCCGAAATTCTTGGCTTCACAATGGCTGAACAGGTAGCACCGGCGGTGATCAACCCACTTACAGCTACGGTTACCCTGGAAGTTCTTCCCAATACACCGTTAACAGCCCTGATTCCCACAATCACCGTTTCAGCCGGGGCCTCCATCAATCCTGCCAGCGGTGTTGCCCGTGATTTTACCAGCCCTGTAACCTATACAGTTACTGCAGAAGACGGCACAACAACAAAGGTATGGACAGTAACCGTAACCAACGCTGTCCCGAATTATGGCTTACAGAATAACGATGGTGTTAATCTGCCAACAATGACTTACTGGTATACCGGCCAGGGGGCTGACATTACACAGAAAGGATCAGAGTTTACAGGTCAGAACCTTGGAGCTTTGAGCAGTCTCATCATCAAAGGATCTTCATTTAAGACCTATAAGACCGGAACCGGTGATGTTACCGGCGCACAGTTTAAATATAAGGTATGGAGCACCACAGGTACCGAACCCGTTGATTATACCCTCCGGAATGTAAACTGGACCAGCAATGATGGCGACGGAAATCAGACTTGGGCTGGTTTTGGCGCGCAGATTGCCATTACTGACGGACTTGTTGCCGGAAATTACAACCTGAAGATATTCTTCACCATCACCGGAACAGGTATCGCAGGACAGACCGAAGACGGTCCGTTCACAGCAACATTTGAAGTACAGGAATTAAGCACCGAAGCCGAGATTCTGACTTTTGAACTGGCCGAGCAAACAGGTCCGGCTACCATCAACAGCGGGGCAGCTACCGTAAATATTGAAGTAGCCTATGGCACCGTACTCACAGCATTAACTCCGACCATAACCGTATCAGCGAATGCAACCATCAGCCCCGACAGTGGCATTACCCTCGATTTTACCGGTCCTGTTACCTACACGGTAACCAGTGAAAGTTTATCGGAAAAGGTTTGGACAGTAACAGTTACTGTTGCTCCACCGCCATCCATCAACTGGGCAAACCTGCAGTGGCCTCAGTCAGGAAGCATCGTAGTTAACGGATCGTACAATGTTTACGGGCAGGTTTATGCCAACGGAATTACCAATGGTGCAGGACAGGGTGCCGGGATACAGGCCTGGATAGGTTACAGTACCGACAACACAAATCCTGACTCATGGACAAACTGGATCCCGGCCTCTTTCCAGGGGGATGCCGGTAACAACGATGAGTATTTTGCAGATCTCGGCGCGGCCATTTCAACAGCCGGAACCTACTATTATGCAACCCGCTTCCAACTGGATGCCCAGGCTTTTGTCTATGGTGGTTTCCAGGGCGGATTCTGGGACGGTATTAACAATGTCAGCGGACAACTTACCATTTCAGGACCATCCATCGCCTTTGCCAACCTGCAATGGCCTGCCGACGGTACCATTACCCCAAACCAGGAATTCAATGTATATGCCCAGGTCTATGCCGATGGCTATACAAATCAGCCGGGTCAGGGTACCGACATTCAGGCATGGATAGGTTATAGTACCGATAACACCAACCCTGACAGCTGGACCAACTGGATTGCTGCCACTTATCTTTCTGATGCCGGAAACAACGATGAATACTTTGCCAACCTGGGCGCTGTAACCGGCACTCCCGGTACCTATTATTATGCTTCACGTTTCCAGCTTGGCACAGGCGCCTTTGTATATGGCGGATTCAGCGGAGGTTTCTGGGATGGCATCACGAATATCTCGGGTGTGCTCACCGTAAATGCCGGCGATAAAACTTTAAACCTGAACGTATTGCTTGAAGGCCTTTACGATGGAAATGGTTTAATGAGGCAGGCCAATGGTGAAACAGGCCCGCAATACGGCCCCGGAATCGCTGACCATATCACAGTTCAGCTTCACAATGATGCTGACTATGGAATTATTGAACAATCTTATCCCGATGTCGAACTCGGTACCGATGGTATTGCTACAGTCACTGTTTCATCACTGTTATCAGGATCTTATTATCTGAGCATTGTACACAGGAACTCCATCGAAACAACCTCGGCTCTTCCGGTTTCCTTTGCAGCACAGTCCATTACCTATAACTTTGATAATCCAGCTTCGGCTTTCGGAAATAATCTTGTACAGATGATCGACGGATGGTATGCCATCTTCGGAGGAGATGTAAATCAGGATGGTTTTGTTGATACAGGTGATGTAACACCGCTAGACAATGATCAGTTCAATTTTACCATGGGCTATGTTCCAACCGATGTTAATGGTGATGGATCGGTCGATACCGGTGATATCACCATTGTCGACAATAACCAGTTCAACTTCGTCGGAGCTGCTCTTCCTTAACGGATAACACCCCATAAGGAAGTAATACACATTTTTTTTGATGCAGGTAACCACTGCTGAGACTTTTGCCAGATGCCAATCCTGATGACCAGGATTGGCTTTGGTAAAAGTAATCAACAGGTTGCCGGAAACAATTTCACTTAAAAACCACCGGACCTGAAAGACGGCTGATTGCAGAAATCATTTTTTCGTTAAATTATTGAATATGAAAGTCGGGAGAATCCTTCAACAGATAAAACAAAATGCCCTGATTGCCTTATTGATGTTCAACCTGGTCATTCCGTTTCCGGGCAACACTGTAGCCCAGATATGGCAGCCAGAAGGATTAAACATGCCCGGCGTATGGAACAGCTGGACCAATCCGCCTGTTAACAGACTTGCTTTAGCCAGCAGTACCCAGGTCCCGGGGGGAAGGGTAGCAAAAATCCCGACAGGAACACCCCGTTATCAGACCATTTTCAGTGTTGCAGCTTCCGGTGCTGACCTTATCGGTGGTACTTATCCCTGGTTGTTTACCAGCGGGTCATCGGGAAACCCATGGAGCAACAAATGGGCCAATGTTACCGTAACAATGAACAGCCTTCAGAGCTACAGCTACAACACCGGAACTGACAACCAGATCACGGTTGTCAACGGAAAATGGTATACCATGAACTGGGAAGACTCCGGTTATACGGGCACCCGTGCAATATTCATGGAAACCAGCGCCCAACCGGTTGAAATAAACAGTGTATCTGTTCCGCTGCTAGCCAGTGCCGATTCACCGGTCACCGTATCAATCACCCTTTCAGGCCTAAAGAGCCCTGAAGAAATGATCTATCTGCGATACACAACCGATGCCTGGGTCACATCAGGAATACAGCAGGTGACCATCACCGGAAATTCAGGTACAGCGATAATTCCTGGTCAGCCAGGTGGAACCGTTATTTCCTGTTATGCTCTTTCATCAACCATCACAAGTCTCTCTTCAAATTTTGACCTGCAGACAATCAAACTGAATAACAATGGAGGTGGGAACTACACGATACCGGTCGGAAATCCTACCATAGGATGGGCCAATCTCCAATGGCCGGGCAGCAATACGATTGAACCTGGTCAACCTTTCAATGTTTACGGACAGGTATGGATTAACGGCCTCACCGGGGGATTGAATCCGGCACCCGGCCTGCAGGCATGGATAGGATACAGCGATTCAAATACAAATCCATCCACCTGGACCAATTGGATTGCCGCCGGCTACAATGGTGCATCAGGAAGCAACGATGAATTTGTGGCCAACATCGGATCTGTGATTACCACAAGGGATACTTTTTATTATGCCACAAGATATAAGCTGAATGATCAGGCCTATGTATACGGGGGATATGCCCCGGTAACAGGCGGATTCTGGAATGGAACAACAAACATCAGCGGGGTGCTTATTGTTGGTCACAACATCGATTGCGGAACTTTCTCAGGCATCATCTCTTCTGACCCGGTATTTCCGGTTCAGAACCAACCGGTAACGTTATATTTTGATGCCACAGCAGGGAATGGTGCCCTGGTAAATTATACCGGTGATGTATACGCACATACAGGTGTTATTACTAACCTCAGTAACGGTCCTGCAGACTGGAAATACATCAAAACAAACTGGGGGCAGAACACCCCTGAAACCCTTCTCACCCGGGTCGACACCAACCTTTACAGCCTTACAATAAATAACCCTGTCGCCTACTACAATGTCCCGCCGGGAGAAACCATCGAACAACTGGCTTTTGTTTTCCGGAGTGCAACTGCACAACCCGGTGGTTCATATATCGAACAGCGGAATTCTGACGGATCAGATATTTCAGTCGAAATCTATCCACCTGCCCTGGCGGTTAAATTTCTCAATCCTGCAGAGCATCAGTCAGTTCTGGAGAACAATATTCAATTGCCTGTATGCATTGAGGCCCGTCAGAATACCAGCCTCAGCCTTTTTATAAACAACAACCTGCTTGTTCAGGAAAACAACAGTTCGCTGTCGTATATGCTGATTATGCAACAACTTGATCCGGGTGAAAACTGGCTTATCGCCGAGGCATCTGACGGAGCTACTCAGGTCAGGGATTCCATCGGTATCTATCTCCGCGGACCTGTACAGGTTGCTGAAATGCCCGCCGGTGTTCACAACGGCATCAATTATATCAACGACAGCACGGTAACATTGGTATTGCACGATCCGGCAGGCTATAAACAATATGCCTATGCCATCGGTGAATTCAGTAACTGGGATTACTCTGATGAGAATTATATGAAACGTACACCCGACGGTAAACATTACTGGGTGACCCTTTCTAATCTTCAAATCGGTCAGGAATACGCTTATCAGTATCTGATTGATGGCAACCTGAAAATTGCCGACCCTTATTGTGAAAAGATTCTCGATCCATGGAATGACCAGTGGATCCCTTCGACAAATTACCCGGGACTGAAGCCATATCCTCATGGAAAAACAACAGGAATTGTAAGTATTTTTCAGACAAATTCCACTGGGTTCCAATGGCAGGTTCCTGATTTCACACCTCCTGCACTCAACAATACACAGTCTGACCTGCTGATTTATGAGATGCACATCAGGGATTTTGTCGGTTCCCGAAGCATCAACGAAGCTAAAGAGAAATTACCTTATCTGAAAGAGCTTGGGGTAAATGCTGTGCAGCTAATGCCGATATCTGAATTTGACGGCAACGACAGCTGGGGTTTCTCACCTAATTTCTTCTTCGCAACCGACAAGGCTTACGGAAATAAGCAGGCCTATCAGGAATTTATTGATGAGGCACACCGGCTCGGGATGGCCGTTATTATGGATATAGTCCCCAACCATGCATTCGGCCTGAATCCGATGGTCCAGATGTACTTCGACCCGAACGCAGCTGGCGGTAGCGGACAACCCTCGGCAAGCAACCCATGGCTCAACGGACAGGCCCCGCATCCATACAGCGTTGGTTATGATTTCAACCATGAAAGCCCTTACACCCGTCAGCTCTTTAAAGATGTATTCGGATACTGGCTTACCGAGTTTAAGATTGACGGTTTCCGTGTTGACCTGTCAAAGGGGCTGACCCAGAATTATACCACAGATTTTGGCGGATGGAATGCTTATGACCAGAGCCGTGTCAATATCCTCACCGATTACTTCAACCACATCAAATGGGTAAACCCCAACGCCTATGTAATTTTGGAGCATTTCGCAAACAACGACGAACAAACCGTACTTGCCAACACCGGCATGCTTTTGTGGAGCGCCATGCACAGCAATTACAAACAGGTGGCCATGGGTTGGGAAACAAGTTCTGACGTATCCTGGGCGTTCCACGGAAACCGCGGATGGAATTACCCGAACCTGCTCGATTATATGGAAAGCCATGATGAGGAAAGGATGATGTACGAAGCCTTGTCAAACGGAAATTCTGCCCCCAACTACAACATCAGGGATACCCTGACAGCCCTGCACCATCAGGAGCAGGCCCTGGTCCTTTTCCTGGGAATACCCGGGCCTAAAATGCTATGGCAGTTCGAGGAGATGGGCTATGATTATTCCATCTTCTCTAATGGAGGACGCACTTCACCAAAACCTCCCCGATGGGATTACCCGGATAATCCGGCCCGCGAAAAAATAAGCCGGGTCATCTCCGGTATGGCCGCGCTGAGAAAATCTGATGCCTTCCGCTATGGCAACTTCACCTCTGAACTCTGGGGTCTCGGTAAACGGATGTGGATCAGACATACCAGCATGGATGTTGTGATTACAGTAAATATGGGTGTTACCGGTTTCGACATGGCACCGGGATTTACCAAAACCGGCACCTGGTACGACTATTTCACCGGCGAAGCGATCAATGTGACCAATGCGGGTGGCCATTTCTTCTTCTACGGTCCCGGTGAATACAGGGTGTTTACAAGTGTACCTGTGCCAAGGCCATTCTTCAATATGGAGATTACCGTCGTGGATAGCCTCTCGGGCAACCCCATCCAGGGTGCAAGGGTCAACCTGGGCAATTCCGGCAACCGGGTTACCGGCGCTGACGGAAAGGCAGTTTTCCTCGCACTTCCGCAAGCCAATGCCATTACCGCCGGAAAATTTGACTGGCTGTCGAAAACTGTAAATATCACCGTTATCAGCGAT
Organism: Bacteroidota bacterium; assembly: GCA_009773455.1. Taxonomy (GTDB): domain Bacteria; phylum Bacteroidota; class Bacteroidia; order Bacteroidales; family Lentimicrobiaceae; genus Lentimicrobium. The sequence continues at coordinate 11,806 of WSXU01000005.1, forward strand.
ACAAGCATCACCATCGAACTGGCACCCGGATGGGATCCGGATGCCGGATGGGTAAATCTGCAATGGCCGGGCACAGGACAAATCAATACCGGACAGGATTTCAATGTTCATGCCAGGGCCTGGATAGCCGGACTGACGAACCAGACGACACCACCTGCAGGATTGGAAGCGTGGATCGGCTACAGCGATACCGATACCGATCCCTCCACATGGACTAACTGGGTTGTTGCTTCTTACACTACAGCCATCGGCGATAACGATGAATTTACGGCGAATATCGGTCCTGAATTCATAACCGAAGGTACCAGGTATTATGCCAGCCGGTTCAGGCTTGACGAAGGAAATTATGTTTACGGAGGCTACTCGGCATCCGGTGGCGGAACCTGGGATGGCGTGAATAATGTATCGGGCATACTGAATGTTTCTGTTCTTCCACCGGCCGTCATCGGCTGGGCCAACCTGCAATGGCCGGGCTCAGGACAAATTGTTATGGGTCAGGATTACAATGTTTATGCGCAGGCATGGATTGACGGCATCACCGGGCAACCGACCCCGGCACCCGGACTAGAAGTATGGATCGGCTATAACAGCACCAACACCAATCCTTCAACATGGACCAACTGGATCCCGGCAAATTATAACCTTGCGGTAGGTAACAACGATGAATTCATGGCCAACCTTGGAGCAGTATTCACTACCACGGGAACCCGGTATTATGCCAGCCGGTTCAGGTTAAATAACGGATCCTTTGTTTACGGTGGCTATTCCTTTAGCTCCGGAGGCTTCTGGAACGGAACCACTTACATTTCAGGTGTACTGACGGTAAATGCCCCCCCTGCCAAAACACTGAACCTGACCCTTTTCCTTGAAGGTCTGTATGAGGGCAACGGACTGATGCGACAGGCCCGCAGTGAAACCGGCCCCCGATACGGAACCGGAATTGCAGACCTTATTACCCTGGAATTTCATAATCAGAGTAATTACAGCATCGTGGAGCAGTCTTTCCAGGATTTAAACCTTATGACCAACGGGCAATGTTCTGTTGCGGTGCCGGCAGCCCTTTCGGGAAGTTACTACCTGACCGTGAAACACCGCAATTCAGTGGCTACAACCTCTGCCCTTCCTGTTTCATTTACCAGTCAGACTATCCCGTATAGCTTTAATGCTGCCTCAGCCGCTTTCGGCAATAATCTTCTGCTGACTTCCGACGGCCGGTATGTTATTTACGGAGGAGATGTGAACCAGGATGGATCGGTGGATACGGGCGATATGACCCCGCTTGATAACGACCAGTTCAACTTTATCAGCGGATATGTGGCAACCGATGTGAATGGCGATGGTTCGGTTGATACCGGTGATGTAACCATTATTGATAATAACCAGTTTAATTTTGTCGGTGCAGCTCATCCATGATTAAGGATGAATGATTTTTACATTGAACCAATTAATATATTTCAATAGTGCAATGTATTGTAAACCAAATATTAACCAACTTTTTAAAATTAACTGACCCTGACATGAATTCTACCTGATCAACAAACACATCCGAAAACTGATAAAAAGTTATCAAGCAGGTATATATTTTTTGTAAATTAGTGGTTTTCCGCTAATAAAATGCCTTATTTTTACAACTTAATATCAGTTATAAAACCCCAACCTGACCAGTAATTATTTTTCAATAAGCTTAATATGAAGAAGTTCCTGTTAACTGAAAAACTTTCCATCTTTATTGACCGGATGATTTCCGGGGATGTTTGTTTTTAGCTGACGGGTATTCTTGAATATCAGGTGTTTCTGGCTGTTTCCGGATTTTTTGAATCACTTGCTCCGGATTCGACAAAAACACCGGCTTTTCTGACCTTCTTAAAAAGTATTGAGCGTGATTTTTTTACTAACGACATTTATTAATTCATTAAAACTGATTAAAATGACAAAAATCAACCCAAAAACAAAAATCCGGGGTATTTCAGGCATTCTGCTTGTCATACTCCTGTCCATGTTTGGACTCAAAGGAATGTCTCAACCACTGCTGGTTGAGAATTTCGACTACACCATCGGTACAACGCTGATTTCTAACGGCTGGGTAGTACATAGCGCTGGTCTCAATCCTATGGATGTCCAGGCAGGACTTACCTATGCCGGATACTCCGGTTCAGGGGTGGGCGGTGCTGCCCTCGTCGACAATACCGGCGAAGATGATTCCAAACTTTTACCTGCAGCGGTAACTTCCGGCACTCTGTATGTTGCGGCCCTGATGAATTTCGGGAGCTCAACCACAGGGTACTTTTATCATCTTGGTGCAAATGCCACTACCTTTGCAACCCGCGTATTTGTAAGACCTTCAGCAACATCGGGTAAAATAAATTTTGGTTTTTCAAACACCAGTACAGCTACTTATTCAACAGCTGATTTCGATCTGGCAACCACCTACCTGGTGATTATAAAATACAGTGTTACCGCAACAGGCGATGCCAGCCTCTGGGTAGTTCCCAGTGGTGTACCGGCCTCGGAAGTTGCCGCCGGAACCCCGTTAATTACGATTACAGGTACAGGTCAGGCCAGCATCGACAGGATTTGTCTGAGACAATACTCTTCAACCCAGAATATGTCGGTTGACGCCATCCGCATCGCCACCACATGGGCTGATGCCGTAACTCCCGATGGCGCGGTAACACCCACCATTTCAGTTACTCCTACCTCACTCAGCGGATTCAATTATATTGATGGTAGCGGCCCTTCAGCAGCTCAGTCATTCTCTGTCAGTGGTTCTGACTTAACCGACAACATCAGTATTGCCGCTTCAACCAATTATGAAATTTCGCTTACTTCCGGATCAGGATATACTTCACCCATCGTTCTTACCCATACTGCCGGGGTGGTTGATCCTACCACCGTTTATGTCCGTCTGAAAGCTGGTCTTGCACCAGGCAATTACAATGGTGAAGCAATCAACCTCACTTCGACAGGTGCAGCCCTAGCAACGGTAACCTGCAGCGGTTCAGTTACTGCCCTCACACCCCAGCTGACAGCCGTACCCACCACACTAACGGGTTTCACCTATGCCATAGGTACAGGCCCATCGGTTTATCAGTATGTTACACTTACCGGTATTTACCTCACCGGATTCCCCGGCGACATCACGCTTACCGGAACTACCAATTATGAAGTTTCCGCCGACGGAACTACCTTTGGTGCTACGGCTACCATCCCTTACACTGCTGCTACCCTTGATCCGATCCCGGCATTTATCCGCCTCAAAGCAGGACTGGCTATAGCAACATACAATGCTGAAGTGGTTGTCATTTCCGGCGCAGGTGCGCCCTCTGTCAATGTAACCTGCAGTGGTTCGGTTACTCCACCATTGCCAACGGCAACCGTTACCCTGAGGCCGTCACACATCGACCTGGCCACAGCCACTTCGGAAAGCGCTGTTTTGATGACTCTCGCCAATTACACTTCAGATCTTGTAAAATACAGGCTCTTCTCCGGAGCAAACCAGTATAACTGCTGGAATGAAGCGACCGACGCTTATGTCTCGTCTACAACCTATTCAGCAGGACCAAGTGTTCCGGGTACCCCTACCACTTCGACCACCTTCTGGGTTTTATCTCAGCGCGGAACAAACATTACCGGTGATGCTTCCTACAGGGACAGGCTTGATCCGTATTCAGCCAATTACCAGACAGCTGCTCTGCCAACAGCAACTTCCATTACCACTCCATTCAGCCTGTCGGGCAACTTCCAGTCTACCGGTGGTTACGACAACACCATCAAACATGTGGTTCTGGGATACAGCGGTACAACACTCGTAACTGCAGCTTCAAATGCACTTTCTACAGGTGCCTTTGTGCTTGTTTGCCCCGATGGAACCACCATCGATAAAATTGAAGTAAGGGCCATCGACAACACCCTGATCGCCAGCATTACCGGAACATGGACCACCACCACAGCTGTCGGAAACATTCCGGCCGGTGGCAACCCTATTGTTGCTACACCTGTGATCACCCCGTTAACCGGCAATTACTACACTGCCTTCAATGCAACCATCACCTGCATTACCCCGGCTTCTTCCATTTATTACACCACAAACGGAACCGATCCCAACAACACCGGAAACGGAACCCTTTACACCGGTCCAGTTCCCATAAGCGGAACAACCACACTGAAAGCCATTGCCTATGCCACCGGTTTTGATGCCAGTGCCATTGCGACGGAAGTATATACTTATCCTGTAATCAACAATGTAGCCAACATTGCTGCCCTGCGTGCAAGTCTGGCCGACGGAATCACTGTTTACAGACTGACCGGTGAGGCCGTGCTTACACATAAGAGCATTTCGCGCAATGCCAAATACATCCAGGATGCCACAGGCGCCATCCTGATTGATGACGTTACGGGTAAAATCACCACCGTTTACAATGTTTATGATGGTATTACCGGAGTTACCGGTACTCTGACCCCATTCAACGGCATGCTCCAGTTTACTCCGGTAGCTGACCCTGGTGTTGCCACAAGTACAGGCAATACCGTTGTACCTGAGGAAGTAACCTTACTCAGTCTTACCACCGCTCATCAGGCCAAACTCGTAAAGATCCTCAACACGACCATTACCGGAACAGGTTTATTTGTAGTCAGTACCAGTTATCCGCTGACCGACCCTAGCGGAACCGGTGTAATGCGTACCCAGTACAGCGATCTGGACTATATCGGAACCACCATCCCTGCTACCCCGCAGGATATGACAGGTGTTATCCTTGAGTATACAGGTGCCCTGCAGCTGATTCCAAGAAGCCTGGCTGATTTCACCACCAGCAGTGGTTCTATCATTACCGCCACACCAAACACCCTCACCGGTTTCATTTATGGTGCAGGCAATGGCCCTTCAGCTTCACAGAGTTTCTCACTGACCGGAACCAGTCTTTCGGGATATCCCGGCAACATTACCATCACCGGAAGTGCCAGCTATGAAGTTTCGAACGATAACACCACTTTCGGCGCCTCAACTACCGTTCCTTTCACTGCTTCAACCCTTGCTGCTGTAAATGTATATGTTCGTCTGAAAGCAGGTCTTGTTTCAGGTACCTACAATTCTGAAGTTGTTTCTGTTACCGGTGGCGGAATCCTTTTACCGGTAAGTGTTACCTGCAGCGGAACTGTTCTGGCCGGTGAACCGACCAACCACGCTACTTCATTTGCAGCCACGGCTCCTGACTATTCTTCCATTACAGTTACCTGGGCAGACAATGATGGTGTTCAGCCTGCTGATGGATTCCTTATCCTTGCGAACACCACCGGAAGCTTTGCTGCTCCTGTTGATGCCATAGCACAGGCCAACGATGCCGTTCTTTCGGATGGTACCGGAGTAATGAATGTTGCTCATGGTGTGCAGACCTATACATGGGCCGGCCTTACAGCAGCTACGCCATATTATTTTGTAATTTATCCTTATACCAACTCAGGAACACTGATTGATTACAAAACAACACCAGCTGCTCCCACAGCTACTGCCACCACTCAGGCGCTGGCATTACCGCTTGCCGCATGGACATTTGATGTTCAAACACAGGCGCCGAATACACCTCCGAGTTTCCAGGCAAATTATGGAACTCAAACAGGGAGTGCCACCATCTATGCTGATGGTACGAACGGATCATCCACCTGGATTACTGCAACAACCGGCAATGAATTAACCATGTTTGGAGGTGCGGTCACCAATGACCCACGCACACCAACAATTGCAGGATCATCCTATGTTGCAGTCGGCGGTACCGGTGTTTCGGCAAACGGGAAAAGCTGGGTATTGAAGTTCTCTATGACAAATTTCCAGAACCCGATACTCTCTTTTGCTACCAGGCATTCAGGAACAACAGCCTTTACTACACATCAGTGGGCATGGAGTACAGATGGAACCAGTTTTACAAATTTTGGAACCAATACCGCTCCTAATTCTACTACATTTGTTGCCAAATCACTGGATCTCTCAACGATAGATGCACTTGATGGAGCTGCCAATGTTTATCTTCGTATTACCTTCTCCGGTGCTACAAACTCAACTTCCAATAACAGGCTCGATAACTTTGTTATCAATGCAACACCTTACACACCAACCTTTAAAACTCTGAATGCCAGTGCTTTATTAGAGGGTTTATATTTGTCAGGTGGAACAATGCGTAAAGCACAGGGCCTCACCGGTGACCAGTTCCCGGGAACCGTAGCCGATCAGATAACCATCGAACTCCATGACGCCGCCAATTACAGCAACGTCATTCAGACGATCAGCAATGTTGATCTGAACCAGGATGGTTCGCTCAGCACTACCCTGGCGGCTGATTTCAACGGCAGCTACTACATTACCATTCTGCACCGCAATTCAATCGCAACCACAACTGCTGCCCCGGTTTCATTTACAGGAAGCACCATTACCTATGCCTTTGACGCACCTGCCGCAGCCTATGGAAACAACCTGCTGCAAACCGGTGACGGCTTCTATGTGATTTTTGGTGGTGATGTTAACCAGGATGGATTCGTCGACACAGGTGATGTTACACCGATCGACAATGACCAGTTTAATTTCATGATGGGTTATGTCAGTACAGATGTTAATGGTGACGGTTCAGTTGATACCGGCGATATCACAATCATCGACAACAATCAGTTTAATTTTGTTGGTTCTGCTACACCATAATTGATTATGATTGCTTCAGATGCGGATTGGTATTTGTATTATTCATACCTTAAAGCATCTGATCGAATGGATTGGAATAATAACTAATGTTCAAATCACTGAAAATGAAATCTATATAGTATCCCTGATATGAAAGTAGGTTCAGTTTCAGTGATTTGAATCTGGTTATTGGTTTAAAGATTAAGATTCCCTGATAATAGTGTAATGATTTATTGAATATATTTTCATTATATTTGTAAACCCCTGATCGTAAATTAAAACGAAACAAAATGAGAAAATTAATTACAAATGTGTTTAAGGCTTTGTCATTGATGGCCTTAGTGCTTAGTTTCAGTACAGCCAAAGCCCAGTCAACTGCGCCAAACGCAGAGTCGGACTTCTTACTGACTATTCAGAATGTAGTGCAAACCGCCCCGAATATTTTCGAGTTTGATATTTATCTGCTCGACAGCGACCCAAGCCAGGACCTGCAACTGGCAACCATTCAGGAGGGGGTTAATTTCAACCTCGGTATTCTTAACGGAGGTGCAGTAACTGCTACAATGACAACCATTGTTGCCGGTTCTTCCCAGTTGCCTGCAGGGATGGACCCAATCAGTGTCAGTACCACCTCTATCGGACTGATCCGTGTGGCAGGTAGGGCTGCCCCCGGTGCCGGAAACGGATTTATTGTTTCAAAAGTAGCACCCGGAACCAGAATCATCAGACTCAGGATGACCAATTCAGTAGCCTTTACTGCCAGTTCAACACCTGATCTTGCTTTCACCTCAAGCACAGCTACTAATCCCTCCTATGCAACCAGGGTTGCCATTTATATCGGAACCGTAAATACACAACTTGTTGTAACCCCTGGTGTCAATGCCAACGTTCTTGAAAATCCTGTGCTTAACCCACCGGTTCCCCTGGCTTTCAATGTTACCGGCACCGGCTCCTATTGTCAGGGCGGCCTTGGTACACCGGTTGGCCTGAGTGGTTCACAAACAGGTGTAACCTATACCTTATATAAAGATGCTGTTGCCCAGGTGCCTACAGTAGCCGGAACCGGCTCGGCCATTACCTTTGGCAACCAGACAGTAGGAACTTATACAGTGGAAGGTACCAACGGTGCAGGTACAACGGCAATGACCGGAAGTGCCGTAATTACAGAAGACACACCGGTAGCGGTCAGTGTTACTGCTTCTCCCAATGATAACAATGTTTGCCAGGGTACACAGGTTACCTTTACTGCTACCCCAACCAACGGCGGAACACCATCGTATCAGTGGTATCTGAATTCAGCCACTGTCGGAACCAACCAGGCTACCTATACCTATACCCCAGCCAATAATGATGAAGTCTATGTTGTCATGACTTCAAGCCTTGGCTGTACCACGGGCAATCCTGCCACATCAGGAACAACCACAATGACAGTCATCCCTTCGGTACCTGTCAGTGTAGCCATCGCCCCCGACCAGAACAATGTCTGCGCCGGAACCAGTGTTACTTTCACAGCAACACCAACCAACGGAGGTTCACCTTCATATCAGTGGTACCTGAATGGTTCAACAACCGGTGCTGACCAGGATACCTATACCTTTACTCCAGCCAATGGTGATCAGGTGTATGTTGTAATGACATCAAGCCTCGGTGGCTGCCTCACTGGCAACCCTGCAACATCTGCAACTACAACCATGATTGTAAATTACAATCCTGTAAGTGTTACCATAGCTCCCAATGCCAACCCGGTATGCTCCGGCTCTGATGTAACCTTTACCGCCACTCCTGTAAATGGTGGAAATGCTTCCTATGCATGGTATCTGAATGGCAGCCCTGCCGGTCTCAACCAGGCTACGTTTACCTTTACACCTGCCGATGGCGATCTGGTTTATGTTATCCTGACTTCTGATCTGACCTGTACAGGTAGTACGAACCCAGCCACATCGGCAACAACCACGGTAACCGTTACTACACCGCTGGCCGTCAGTGTTACTGCTTCTCCGGATCTGAATAACGTTTGCGCCGGTACCAGTGTGACCTTCACAGCTGTACCCACAAACGGCGGAACCCCGTCATACCAGTGGTATCTCAATGGCTCACCTGCCGGAACCAATTCCGCAACCTATACTTTCGTACCTGCCAACAACGATGCTGTTTATGTAGTCATGACATCAGGTCTGACCTGCATTACCGGCAGTCCGGCAACCTCCGGTACGACCACCATGGTTGTCAACCCGTTGATCCCTGTAAGTGTAACTGCTGCAGTTGATCAGAACAACATCTGCCAGGGCACCAGTGTAACCTTTACGGCTACCCCTGTAAACGGCGGAACAACGCCATCCTACCAGTGGTATCGCAACGGAAGCCCTGCAGGAACCAATTCAGCTACCTACACCTTCGTTCCGAACAACAACGATCAGGTATATGTAATTATGACATCAAACCTCGGAGGTTGTATCACAGGCAGCCCGGCAACTTCAAATACAACCACCATGGCTGTATACCCACCGCTTGTTGCCAGCGTTACAGCAGCTGCTAGCCAGAACAACATCTGCGCAGGTACTTCGGTTACCTTCACAGCTACCCCGGTGAACGGCGGAACCACCCCTTCATATCAGTGGTATCGCAACAGCTCCCCGGCCGGAACCAATTCAGCAACCTACACTTTTGTTCCGAACAACGGAGACCAGGTATATGTTGTCATGACTTCAGGCATTACTGTCTGTATCTCAGGCACCCCTGCCACTTCGAATACTACGACAATGGTTGTCAATCCGCTTCTGCCTGTCAGCGTAACAGCTGCTCCTGATCAGAACAATGTTTGTCAGGGTACCAGCATAACGTTCACTGCAACTCCTGTAAATGGTGGAACACCATCATACCAGTGGTACAGAAACGGTTCACCGGCAGGTGCAAACCAGGCTACCTATACCCTTGTTCCAAACAACGGTGACCAGGTTTATGTAACCATGACATCGAGCTTAACCTGTATTTCAGGCAGCCCTGCTACTTCAGCAACCACCACTCTTGTTGTTAATCCTCTGTTACCTGCAAGTGTAAGTATTGCTCCTGATCAGAACAATGTATGCCAGGGAACAAGTGTTACCCTGACTGCTACCCCGGTCAACGGCGGTTCACCAACTTACCAGTGGCGCCTGAATGGTAACATCGTCGGTACCAACTCAGCAACTTATACCTATGTTCCCAGCAATGGCGATCAGGTATATGTCGTCATGACTTCAAGCCTGACAACCTGTGTAACCGGTAGCCCTGCAACATCAAATACGGTTACCATGGTAACCTATCCGGGTGCTGCTGCCACTGTTACCATTGCTGCCGGATCAAACGATGTTTGTGAAGGAACCGAAGTCGTGTTTACTTCATTTACCAATGTTGGTGGTAACCTCACCTATCAGTGGAAAGTAAACGGCGTTAATGCAGGTACCAACAGCTTCCAGTTCTCTTATGTTCCTGAAGACGGTGATGAAGTACTTGTTGTTATGACCACAGACCTGCTCTGTATCTCAAACAACCCGGCAACATCAAACACCATCGAAATGATCGTTAACCCGGTTGTAGAAGTTGAAGCTACCATCGAAACCGAAGACAACGGCGTTTGCGCCGGTGATATGATGTATTTCACATCAACCACAGCCAATGGCGGTTCAGATCCTGTTTATCAGTGGCAGGTTAACGGCGTTAATGCCGGAACCAACAGCGCTGAATTCTCCTATGCTCCTGAGAACAACGACGAAGTACGTCTGATCTATACTTCAAGCCTGTTCTGTGCCATCAATAACCCTGCTGCTTCCAATATCATCGAAGCCATGGTTTATGATCTTCCTGTAGTTACCTGGGTTTATGAATACGATACCCTTTGTTCAAACTGGGGTCCTGTTGAATTAACCGGTGGTATTCCTGAAGGTGGTGTTTACTCAGGTCCGGGCGTTGCCGACAATATGTTCTCACCAGGCGTAGTTGGTGTTGGCGAGTATACACTCACTTATACTTACTCCACAGAATTTGGTTGTGAAGGTTCTGCTGATTTCACCGTTTATGTTGATGAATGCATCGGCGCCGGCAATCTTACTCCAAACAGTTCATCTGTTGTTCTTTATCCGAATCCTGCCAACGACAGGTTATTTGTAAGGATCAACAATCCTGCTGTACCCAATACCATCAGAGTCTACAACACAACCGGTAATCTGATGTTCGAAGCCAATGAAATGGCTAAGATCAGTCAGAACGGAATCAGTGTTGGCCAGTTCAGTTCGGGTACCTATACCCTGCAGCTGATCTTCAGCAATGGTATCGTTAATAAGGTTTTCATTGTTAAATAACCGATATTATTGAATAAAAAAACCGGCAAATTTCTTTGCCGGTTTTTTTATGACTTAATTTTTATATCGGGTAAATTTTGCAGGCCTGAGCCGCTTCCGGTTCCGGGAAATTCAACAGTTTATTACAATACTTCAAATACAAGCTTATTCTCCCCTTCCTTAATCTGATAGATATTCTGCTTTGAACCGGAGATAATTTCAAGATTAAAAGGAAGGTTGCTTTCCACCGTGATTTCGATTGGTTTTGTGATGTCACTTCGCTTTTCAGCTGTGGCAGTCACTTTTACCCTGCCGAATCTCAGGTTACGGATCCCGTGCCTGTCGATGCGCTGAATGTTCCACTGCAGTTTGTTCTCCCTGGCATCGGGTCTGAATCCAAGTATATTCTCAATCAGCAGCTGTACCGGCCCGCAACCCGTCCAGCCTACAAATCCGGGCCTTGACCAGATGCCGCGCATCGATGACTCAGGAGCATAGTTTTCCCATAGTGTACCGGTTTTCCTGTATACATTATTCATAACCTCAAGATACCTGTAAACGGCTTCAGAACTGAATTCAGCAGAACCCAGAACCCCCGGATACCGGTCAATCCCTTTGATAACCATTACATTTGTCGGGGCCCAGACACTGCCCAGCCAGTATTCACCATCGGCTTTGTACATCCTGTGATCGGCTGCCAGCGAGGGGAATGGTGTGGGTCGCCAGAAAGTCCGGGGATCCTTCAGATTTCCGATCATCGCCGATGCTTTGCTCTCATCGGCCAGTCCCGCCAGCATGGGCCAGAAACAGGCGATCGTTTTACATTTTATCTGATTCCCCTCATCATCAACATCATAGTATAGTCCATCCTCTTCATTCCACATATACCTGTTTATCAGTTCACCTGTTTCACGGGCCTTCCGGGCATACAATCCGGCCTTGCCCCGTTCACCCATCGTTTCGCAGATGAGGGCCAGATGGTCGTACATCATCACCATCTGAGCCGACATATCGGTCCACCCGGAACCGGAACGCGGTGTGTTATCCATTCCCGACCCCAATCCGGTCTGCCAGTAGAGTCCATGCACCGTTCCGCTTTTCTTCCTGTACTGTTCCAGCCAGCCGGCATATTTCTCCAGTGGGGTCAGAATGGATGCAAACCTGGAATCATCGCCCGACAGAAGATAATACTGCCATTCGATCCAGCTGAACAATGGCGGGTTCACCGTATGTTCCCTTCCACCGAAAACAAAGTCACGTCCATCGGTTTCACTTATTTCGCGACAGATGTACCCGTTTTCATACTGCATCCTGTAAAAGTTATCCAGAGAACCTATGGCCGGGAAAATATGGTAACCATAACGCGAAAACATCAGCATGAAAAAGGTATCCCACTGAAAAATCTGTGGTGCAAAAGCTTCATCAATGTAATCCGATACAAATGGGGATCCGGGCATTGGATTCCTTAAATGTTCAAGCCCGATTTGCCAGGTTTTGTAGTAAAGTTCCGTCATCCAGGGATCATCCGTCAGGACCGGCTCAGGAAGCAGGGCGCGGGAACTTTCAAATTCAGGTAACTTACTACCGGAATAGACAGATTTCGGAAAATATAGTCCTCTTTTCCCTGAATCATCATACTGGGCATGGCTTACCTGAAAACACACAAGCAACAGAGTAATACTAAATAGTTTCATACATCAGATTTTTAGACCTTTGATACACCGTATGTGTCTCCATGGCATTTAATCCGGCCGGGAAGAATAAGCTCTACCCATTCCAGGTTCCTGAAATTAATGAAATACCTTTCCGGACCAATGCCATTTGAAGAACCATCACTGTAAATTTAGCACTTACAGGTTTATCTCTCCCGTTTTCCCGTACAAATACCATTTTCAATCCTGTTTTAACGGCCTGTTGGCTGAATTGAACCCCGCGTTGAACCAGGAAGGATGTTAAGTGTACATTAAACACTAACATTTATATATATTAAAATCATCGGCAGACGCCCCGGAATTCCACTTAAATCCTGTTGCCAATGGTACGGTATAAAATTTATATCTATTTGATTTAATGTTACATACACTGATATTCAGATGAAATTTCAATGGAAAAATACAGATCAGAAAGACGCCTGTTCTGGTCCATAATTCCGCATTTTCTTTTTCTCTGCCATCATCTTTTTTACACTAACCCATACAGTTCAACCTGTTTTTATTTATATTTGCGCTGTTCAGGAACACGTTTCCTGAAGTTCCACTTATGAAGATTTTCCTCTTAATTCACCTGCATGAAAGATAATAACCACAATGCGCTGAACTTTCATGTGTCGGTCGACTGTGTTATTTTTGGGTTTGATTTTGGCAAGCTGAATGTCCTGTTGCTTGAGCGAAATTTTAACTACGGAGGTATTGAATATAACGATCTGAAACTTCCCGGTGACCTGGTTCGTAAAGATGAAGATCTGGACACTGCTGCTTCCAGGGTTCTGAAGGAGCTTACAGGGCTTGAAAACATCTACCTTAAGCAATTTGCTGCCATTGGAACACCCAACAGGCTGAACCGGATTGACAGGGATATGGAATGGCTGAGGTCCATCGGCCATCCTGAAGAGGTCGTGGTAACTGTTGCCTATTACTCACTGATTAATATTGATCAGGATAAAATCGATAAATTCGGATTACAGGCCAATACCCGCTGGCATCCGGTAGCTGATATTACGGAGCTTGCTTTTGACCATATGGAGATTCTTTCCGATGCCTTGACAACCCTGAGAACTGAGTTGAGGTCAAACCCGATCGGATTTGAATTACTGCCGGCCAAATTCACCTTAAGCCAGCTGCAGAAGTTGTACGAGGTCATTCTGGGAACCAATCTTGACAAAAGGAATTTCAGAAAAAAGGTTTCAAATATGCCCTATGTTGTTCCCATCAACGAAAAAGAAAAAGGTGTATCTCACAAACCTGCCCGCTATTTTATCTTCAGCAAAAAGGTGTACGAAAAGACAAGGAAAAATTCTTTCGACTTTTCTGTCTGATATCACAATTGTACGGAGAGTGTCATAAATTCTTTTGCCACCAAGTCACTAAGACACCAAATCGCACTAATTGAACAAATTAAATTGGAGAAATTTGGTGCTTTTTCCCATAAATCAGAACAAACTGTGCTCCCACATGCCCACCTGCGGCGGAAAAACCAGCAGTCAGGGTTTGTGGCCAAATCTGAAAAGCAAGCTATAGATTCTTGATATTGATTAAACGTTGACATTGCCGATCTTTTATGTTAATCACGAAAATTTTACCCGGACAACAAAGAATTGAAATTAACACTTCCACAATTTTAAGGACACTGTTTCGTTCCGTTCTGTGACAGCATCCGGAAAACCAGGGCAACCATATGCACAATCTTGAACCATTCTACGCCTGGCGGCATCTATACAACGCATCCGAAGATGAGAAGTCACCGTTTTATGAAAGGGAATACAGTGAGACCGAATGTATTTACTCGGTTTACAACTATTATATCCATCCCCAATGGGATGAAATGGGCTCAGCAACATTGTATGTAAAAATTCTGTTTGCTGATTACCACCAGCATTATTGCATCATTGAATTACTGGGAGAATGGAATGACCTGTTGTATAATGATATCATGTTTCTGAAACGGAATGTTGTTGAAGCAATGCTTGATAAGGGAATCAACCGGTTTATCCTGATCGGTGAGAATGTGTTGAATTTTCATGCCGATGATGACTCCTATTACCAGGAATGGTTCGATGATCTGGAGGACGGATGGATAGCCTGCATCAACTTCAGGGAACATGTACTTGCAGAAATACAGCGGGGAAGACTGGATTACTATATGGCCACAGGTGGGAAGCTCAACGAGGTCAGCTGGCGGACATTGAATCCGGCACAATTATTCACTGTGGTTGATAACCTGATCAATAAACGTCTGAATGCCTGACCAATGGAAAAGTCAAATGAAATTATCCGCGTTTATGGCCGGGTACAGGGTGTCGGTTTCAGGTATTCGGCGCTGCAGGCAGCCACAGGATTGGGCTTGTGCGGTTTTGTATGCAATGAACTGGACGGATCGGTAACCATTGAAGCAGAAGGCACAAGGGAGCAGATTGACCTGTTGATTGCATGGTGCAGGAAAGGAACATCACGTTCCGAAGTGAGCGAAATAAGACATTTCCCGGGTCAGCTGATGAATTATAAGTCTTTCAGAATCCGGTAACATCACTTTTTTAGATTGCAGTGGCACGAAGCATTTCGCGCTTGCCCGGTGGACCGGGAAGTCTCTCGGTCGAAAATCCTGCCTGCTGTAACGTCCTCCTGACCAATCCTTTTGCACAATAGGTAACCAGCACACCTCCGGGTTTCATGCACCTCCTTATTTTACTGAAAATCTCAGGCTTCCACAGTTCCGGCTGCGCTTCGGGTGAGAAGGCATCAAAATAAACCAGGTCAAAGCTGCCTTCCGCTGGCTCTGTTTCTTCAATTCCGGAAAGCAGCCTGATGAGCAGGAAGTCATTTCCTAAAAGGATTTTTCCGTCAGGGTTCTCATGCATAGCTGAAAATACAGGTTCAAATCCACGAAGACCTTCAGACCGGCAATAATTCAGGGCATCAACCAATGATTTACTTATGGGGAAAGGTTCACAGGCGGTATAGGTAACCGGTTTGGCCAGCATCTGATGTTCAGCAAAGGTCAACAGGCAGTTTAAACCGGTACCCAATCCTATCTCCAGGATATGGATCATCTCAGAATGCGGGGCAATGCCTTTAAGTCCCGCGTTAATAAATACATGCCTCGATTCCTGAATGGCACCATGTATGGAATGATAATGCTCTCCGGTCTGAGAATTGAAAAGTGTATGTGAACCATCACCGGTAGTTGTCATTTCCAGGTTAACCATTCAGCCGTTATTTATTGTAAAGCAGGTGAATATCTGTAATGCTGTCAGTCATGGTATAGGATTCCTCCGGAACAAAGGATGGCACTTTGTATCGTGAAACGGTTTTCCCCGATGCTACAAAAAGGGAGCCTGACAAAGCATCAAAAACAAGATCAGCAACACTTTGGTCAGGCAAGACCTTGACAACACTTGCAATATCCGGTCTGTACCAGTAGATTCCGTCAGCAAATGCAATAAAGGCATTGTCGGTGTCAGGTGCCGTCAGGTCAAGTATATTCCCCTGAGGAAAATCCTTCAGATTGATGAGTGTATTCAGATCGAAGCTGTATTGGTAAACAGCAGAACCGGCCTCCCCGTTCATGAAGAGCAATACGCCGTCTTCACCGAAATCTGTCATTCCTGCCACAGTTCCTTTAAAAGGGATACTACGGAAAACGGTTCCTCCGGGATAGTTAAAAGCAAGCAGTTTATTGAATTCAGAATTAAATGGCTCAAACACCGCCATCAACCATGTTTTATGCCGCAGCAAAGAGGTAAAATAGCCGTTCGGAAACTGCACGCTTCTGAAGGTATTGCCGCCTGATCTGTTGTAGCCCTTGACCAATGCGTCACGCGTAGAAACATAAACTTCATTCCCATCAGAATAAATGGCATTAAAATAAGGCAATGGAGGATCCGGAACAGAGGGTACTGACCAGCTGACGGCATTGTTTTCAAGATTCCACGCGGTGAGATTGTTCATGACGGATCCGGCAGAAAAGAACAGCCGATACCCGGAGATCAGCGCACTTCCTCTATAATCACCCGAAAAGGAAAAACGTTCCTGCACAATATCTCCCGGTAAAACATTCAGCAACCTGTATACCGAACCCTGACTCCTGGTCAGTACCAGAAGGGATTCCAGGTTCAGAGGTTCCGAATTGTAATTGATTTTAACCCAACGATTAAAAACCTCTCCATCAACCATTGTTTTAATACGAATTGAATAACTACCGCTTTCCAGAAAGCGGTCATCAATAACCATGAATGTCACCAGGCTGAAATGATTTGCGGCAGGATAAAATGTCTGAACCGGAAGCACCGGGGTTGAGAACTCATTAATCATTGCAACCTGAATAGAACTGATGGATTGCTGATGGGAAATGTCAGCCTTTACAGAGATGGTATCTGAAAAATTGAAGGTTCGTCCTGCCAATGGCTCCGAAACGGTGACAGAGGGCGCCTCCACGCCATTGCGGTCCTGTTTGCAGCCGGTGGCTGCAAACAACATAATGGAAATCAATAGCGGAAGCCAGGTTTTCATAATGTAAAAGTAACAACTGTTTAACATCAGCGCCGGAATCGGGTTTATCTTTCTCACAATTATTGTCAGTTTTATTGCAAAAAAGGCGGAATCTGTGTATCTTTATGAAAAGAAATGACATATTATGCTTGAACAGGTAATTAAAGAAAATGTCCTTTTTCTGGATATAGAAACAGTCCCACAATACCCGGAATACACCGGAATTCCTGAAAATTTCAGAAAACTATGGGATGTAAAGGCGGCCAGGCTGGCTTCAAAAGACGACGACACTCCGGAAATTCTGTATGATCGGGCCGGTATATTTGCTGAATTTGGAAGGATAATCTGTATTTCGGCGGGGTTTATAAACGGGGGTACGCTGAGGATCAAATCATTTGCTGGAAAAGATGAAGCAGTTTTGCTGAATCAATTCGCTGAACTACTTAACAGCAGGTACAACAAGCCTGAATTTCTGCTGTGCGCCCACAACGGGAAGGAGTTTGATTTTCCCTATATTGCCAGAAGGATGCTGATCAATGGAATCAGGATCCCGGCGATTCTGGATATTGCGGGCAGGAAGCCATGGGAGGTAAAACATCTTGATACCATGGAGCTATGGAAATTCGGTGATTACAAGAACTACACCTCGCTTGCCCTGCTAACAGCCGTTTTTAATATACCTACCCCAAAGGACGATATTGATGGAAGCCAGGTTGGCAGTGTATTCTGGAAAGACGATAACCTCGACAGAATTGTTGAATACTGTCAGAAAGATGTGGTAGCCATTGTCCTGCTTTTCCTTAAATACAGATGCGAAAACCTCATTCCGACAGACAGGATTCTGATCCTCTAGAGGTTAAAATTCGTTAAATATTACTATTTCCTGTGGACGAATGTCCGTCACGGGGCTGAATTTCATAAATTTGCCTGCAATTAATAAAAAACCTTAAAATGAGAAAACTTCCCTATGCATCCCTCCTGCTCATAATTCTGTTCATAGCCGGAAATTCAGTGATGGCCCAGAAGAGCCAGAAGAAAAAAGACAAAGATGACAAGGCTGTTGAAAACTGCCATGCCCTCATCATGAAAACACATCAGGATACCATCAGCTACCTGATCGGAAGAGATATTGGTAACAATATGAAAACCAATGAAATCACGGTAACCCCCGAGATTATGTTTGCCGGTCTGAAAGATGGCATCAACGGCATCGACAGTGTTTTCAGCACCGAACAGACCGAGCAGATCATGATGGCTTTTCAGCAGGATATGATGGCAAAGCAACAGAAAAAAACCTCTGAAGCCTGCGCTGCGGTTAAGGCTGAAGGTGATGCTTTCCTTGCTGAAAACAAGACGAAGGAAGGGGTGATTTCGCTACCCAGCGGTCTCCAGTACAAAGTAATCACTGAAGGTGAAGGTGAAAATCCCAAACCGGAAGACGTGGTTGAAGTACATTATACCGGAACACTGACCGACGGAACTGTATTTGACTCTTCTGTCGAAAGGGGTGAAACCATCAAATTCCCTTTAAACGGCGTTATTCCGGGTTGGACTGAAGGTGTTCAGCTCATGAAACCAGGTGCCAGGTATATGTTCTACATCCCTTCTGAACTTGCGTATGGCGAAAAAACCACCGGGCCAATTCCGGGTGGATCAGTCCTGATATTTGAAGTACAGCTCATCTCCATTGAAAAGAAATAGCTTCAGTTGACTTCCTAATAACAGGATCAATCGATAAAAAAAGAGGTACCGTGTTAAAACACTGTACCTCTTTTCATTGAAACCTGCCGTGTCCTGAAATTCAGCAATCTCAGTCTTTCCCGAGCAATTCTTCAAGTTTATCTTCAAGGGCTTTACCCCGCAATTTCCTGGCAATGATCTTACCTTCCCTGTTAATTAGAACGGTATGGGGTATTGCTTTGACGCCGTAGGCCTTTGCCCCGGCACTTTCCCAATACTTCAGGTCGCTTACCTGGGTCCAGACAAGTCCATCTTTGGCAATGGCACCAAACCATCCGTTGGCATCACGATCGAGCGATACCCCGTAAATATCGAATCCCTTATCCTTAAAACGATTATAAATCCTCACAACTTCAGGGTTCTCGCGCCTGCAGGGGCTGCACCATGATGCCCAGAAATCAATCATCACTATTTTTCCACGCAATGATGACAGCTTCACAGGTTTACCATCCATATCGGGAAGGTTGATCTCGGGTGCCGGTTTCCCGGGCTGCAGTTCCTTCTCAAGGTCGACCCTTAATTTTAAGTCCGCAACCAGCTTATGAGCCGGATATTTTGAATAAAGCTCCCCGGCAACCAGGCTGTAAATGCCAAGGTCGGTGTCAATCTCCAGTTTATCGATAAAGAACAATGATGCCGGGGAAGCAGGGTAAGTGGTAAGCGCCTGTTTCAGTCTGGTCTTTTGCTCATTAACGGCCTGTTCGTAGGCAGCCTGGATCACCGGAATCCTGCCCTGTAGTTGTTCACTGCCACGGGCTTCACCATAGGCTTTATTCAGGCTGTCGAGCTTTTTGTCGTAAGCCGATGACATCACCGCAATGTCGTATAGAATGCGGGTATCCTCCGACCCCCTGATGACGGGATTCAGGTTCAGCTTTTCAGCATTCAGTTCCAGATCAATACTCTCACCGGTAACCAGCAGCATTATGAAGTTCTCACCGGAAAGGTAGAGACGATATATGGACAGTGGTGAAGATGGCACTGTAAAACTGAAAGAGCCGTCCTTGCCTGTTATGGTAGTCACCGAAACAGGAGGTGCAACGACAATATCGGACAAAGCCAGCGTCTGGTTGCCCGTATTACTGCCGGTGATGCGGCCCTTAATAAAAAGGCTGTCCTGCGAAAATGCTGTAAAAGTAAAGAGCAGGCAGAAAATGGAAGTGATCGTTCTTTGGCTGAAATTCGGCATGAATCTGAATTTTTAATGCATCAAAATTAATAAAATTCCTGCATTGGAAATAGCAAACAGCCCCTGCAGTGGCTGAATACAATTCTTTGCAGGAAAGGAAACAATGCTTTTGTCATTCAATGCCTTCCGATGTTCATAACTAATTCTGTTTTTCAGGGTTTCATCATCCGCCGGATTTCCTATTTTTGGAGTATGGAAGAGAATAAAAGTATCAGCACCGACAGCAGAAAAAAAAGAGCCAACAGACTGCAGCCGATCAGCGAAATATTTGAGCACGGCAAGATTCCGCCTCAGGCAGTTGACCTTGAGGAGGCGGTGCTTGGTGCCATTATGCTTGAGAAGGATGCACTTGCCTCCATCATCGACGTCATCAGACCGGATGCCTTTTACAAGGAAGCCCACCAGGTTATTTTTCAGGCCATTACAAGGCTGTTCGCAAAAACTGAGCCAATCGACATTCTCACAGTCACCAATGAATTGAAGTTCACCGGTGAGCTGGAGTCTGCCGGAGGCCCTTTTTATATTGCCCAGCTGACAAACCGGGTTGCTTCTGCTGCCAATACTGAATTCCATGCCCGCATCATCCTGCAGAAGTTCATTCAGCGCGAACTGATCAGGATATCTTCTGAAATCATCAGGGATGCCTACGAGGACACCACCGATGTTTTCAATCTCCTCGACAAGGCCGAAAATCAGCTGTTCAGTGTCGGTGAAACCAATATGCGCAGGAATTACCTTGACATGCATTCGCTTGTGCGCGATGCTGTGAAGCAGATAGAAGCCGCCAGGAACCAATCCGGACAGTTCAGCGGAGTACCCTCAGGATTTACCGAGCTTGACCGCGTTACTGCAGGGTGGCAGCCTTCTGACCTGGTAATCATTGCAGCCCGCCCCGGTATGGGAAAAACCGCTTTTGTACTCACCATCGCACGTAATGCTGCAGTAGATTTCAAAAAAGCAGTCGCCGTCTTTTCACTTGAAATGTCAAGCATTCAGCTGGTGACCAGGCTTATTTCAGCGGAAGCCCAACTTCCCGGCGACAAACTTCGTAAAGGCAGCCTTGAGAATTATGAATGGGAGCAATTGAATGCAAAAATCAATACATTGATCGATGCGCCCTTGTATATTGACGATACCCCTTCCCTATCTGTTTTTGAACTGAGGGCAAAATGCCGGCGTCTGAAAGCCCAGCATAACATCCAGATGGTGATCATCGACTATATTCAGCTGATGTCGGCTGGCATCGACCGGAACAGCGGTAACCGTGAACAGGAAATAAGTTTGATATCAAGGTCACTGAAGAGCCTTGCCAAGGAACTTAACATTCCTGTGATTGCGCTTTCGCAGCTAAACCGATCGGTTGAATCCAGACCGAATAAAAAGCCTTTACTCTCCGACCTCAGGGAATCGGGTGCCATTGAACAGGATGCCGACATGGTCATGTTTATTTACCGGCCTGAGTATTACAACCAGAATCAGGATGAAACAGGTGCCAGTCTGATCGGGCATGCCGAAGTGAGCATTGCCAAGCACCGTAACGGGGCGCTTAAAGATGTTCCGCTCAGGTTCATCAGCAAATACGCGAAATTTACCGATCCTGAACCGGGAGAATATTCTGGCAGCAATGTACTGCAACCCAACAATGGTTTTGAACAGAAAGTGAACACCTATACACTGCCTTCGAAAATGAATGAGATGGAGGAAGATCATGAAACACCTTTCTGATGGAAACAGGGTTTTATTTTAACATAATATTCATGTTTTAATGGTAAACAGCTACTGGCCGGATAACAAAACCGGCCGTTTCTGCGTTATAAGACTACCTTAGAGTCAGATATGAAAAAACAACTTTTACTCCTTGTTCTTCTGATCACGATTTCAATCAGGCTGCAGGCTGCATTTATCCTCATTCCAATGGATAACACCCAGAAAAACCATCTGAAAGCCTACGGCATTGCTTACTGGACATTGCAGCAACAAATAGAGGTTAGCTGGTTGCTCAACTATCGGGGTGGCAGTTTTATGTTCAGGCATCACCCTACACTCGAAGGCGAATGCGTGGTAAGGGGTGTCTCTTTTCAGGTTATCGCCGATGTGCAGGCCGATGCCATCCTCCAGGAGATTTCGGACCCACAGGTCAATATGGACGAGATGCGCCTTCAGAAAGTACCCAGGATTGCCGTGTACACACCCAAAAACAAGCTGCCATGGGATGATGCCGTAACACTGGCTTTAACTTATGCCGAAATACCCTATGATGTGGTTTATGATGAAGAAGTCATCGGCGGGGCTTTGCCTCTTTACGACTGGCTCCACCTCCACCACGAGGATTTTACCGGACAATTCGGAAAATTCTGGGCAGCCTACCGCAATGCACCATGGTACCAGGAAGATGTCAGCATTTCGGAAAACAATGCCCGCAAACTCGGATTTACAAAGGTATCGCAGCTTAAACTGGCTGTTGCACAGAAAATACGCGAATTCACCGCCGGAGGAGGATATTTGTTTGCCATGTGCTCAGCACCTGATAGTTATGACATTTCCCTGGCAGCAGAATCGATTGATATCTGCGATGTTATGTTTGACGGTGACGGTGCAGATGCCACCGCCAATGAACACCTGAACTATCAGAACTGCTTTGCTTTTACCGGATTCAGTATTGTAATGAATCCTTACGAATATGAAGTTTCGAACATCGACGTATCAACTACGCGGAAAGTAACCATGGCCAATGACTTTTTTACCCTGTTTGATTTTTCCGCCAAATGGGACCCGGTCCCATCAATGCTTACCCAGGATCATGAACAGGTCATCAAAGGATTCATGGGACAAACCACTGCATTCAATAAGAAATTTGTAAAATCAGAAGTCATTGTGATGGGCGAAAACAAGGCAGCCGGTGAAGTCAGATACATTCACGGAAATTATGGCAAAGGCACCTGGACCTTTTATGGTGGTCACGATCCTGAAGATTATCAGCATCTGGTTGGTGATCCGCCTACAGACCTGAATCTTTACCCCAATTCCCCGGGATACAGGCTTATTCTGAATAATGTGCTGTTCCCTGCCGCAAAAAAGAAGAAACAAAAAACCTGAGCCTGTCCTATCACCATTTGATTACCGGATAATACCTTAACCAAACATTTCCTGCTACACTATGAACAGGTTTATAACTATTGCCCTGATCAGTATGATGGGTTTTACTTCCCATCTTCAGGCCCAGAAAAAATATTCTATCAGCGGATATGTGAGGGAACAAGGATCCAGGGAATTGCTCCCGGGTGTTAACATTTACCTGCCTGAACTGAAAACAGGAACAACAACCAATAATTACGGGTTCTACTCTGTTACTCTTCCTGCAGGAAGCTATGAAATCCGTTATTCCTTTATCGGTTATCAGACCATTGTTCTGAATACCGACCTGAGCAATGACATTGTCAGGGATGTTGAACTCAATTCAAGCATCAGTCTGAGTGAAGTGGTTATTTCGGCTGAAAAAGCCGAGAGAATCAGTGAAAGCAGCCGTATGAGCATGGTTTCGTTGCCTGTAAACCAGATCAGGAACATTCCGGCCCTGCTGGGAGAGAAAGATGTGTTCAAAGCCCTGCAGCTGATGCCGGGAGTGCAGAAAGGTTCGGAAGGCAGTACAGGCATATATGTCAGGGGTGGCGGGCCTGACCAGAATCTGATTATTCTTGACGATGCCCCGGTATATAATGCCAGTCATCTGTTCGGCTTTTTTTCCATTTTTAACGGTGATGCGCTGAAAAGCGTCGAACTGACCAAGGGTGGGTTCCCGGCAAGGTACGGCGGAAGGTTGTCTTCTGTGATTGAAATGACCATGAAAGATGGTAATAAGGAAAGATTCTCGGGAGAAGCCGGTATCGGCCTTATTTCGTCAAGACTGGTATTTGAAGGCCCCATTATAAAAGAAAAAGCTTCATTCCTGGTATCAGCAAGAAGAACCTATATAGATGCATTGATCAGACCGTTTATGAACGATGAGGGTAAAGCCGGTTACTACTTTTATGACCTCAATGCCAAGGTGAATTACGACTTCAGTCCACGAAACAAGGTTTATCTGAGCGGCTATTTCGGCCGGGATAAATTCCATGTAACCACGCGTGATTACTATGATAACAACGACAATTACCAGTCAAAAGCAGGCCTGTACTGGCAGAATGCCACTGGCACCCTCCGGTGGAACCATTTGTTCAGCAGCAGGATATTCTCGAATACTTCCCTGATTTTCAGCCGTTACAATCTTAAAATCTACAGTCTTGAGAAAGATAACTCCGGGGAATACTCCCTTGAGTACAACTCAGGAATTCGTGATTTTTCGCTGAAGTATGACCTTGAATATCATGTTTCTACGAACTATACCCTGCGTACCGGCATACAATCGACCAACCACGTATTTACTCCCAGTGCCATTGTTGAGAAAGACAGCCAGGCATTGTATGAATTCCAAAACAAGACAACATATGACTCCTATGAAAGCGGAATCTACCTGGAAAACAACTTCAACTTCTCGGGAAAAGTCCAGTTAAATGCAGGTGTGAGACTGAGTCATTTTATTGCTGATAAAAAGAACTACTTCTATCCGGAACCCAGGCTCTCGGTCAACTATCTGGTCAGGGAAGGGCTTTCAGCCAAGGTTGCCTATGCCGAAATGAATCAGTACATTCATCTGTTAAGCAATACCGGTGCCGGCTTGCCAACCGACTTATGGGTTCCGTCAACCGACAGGGTTTCACCGCAGAATTCCCGGCAGATTTCAGGCGGACTTGCAAAAGACCTCTCTGCCTATAATCTGACCGTTACCATCGAAGGATATCATAAATGGAGTAGCCACATACTCGGTTACAAGCCGGGTGCCAGCTTCCTTCTGCTCGACGATCCCACCGAAGCCCAGAATTTTACCTGGCAGGACAATGTAACATCAGGTTCCGGGAGATCATACGGCGCAGAACTTCTCATCCATCGTAAAACGGGCAAACTCAGTGGCTGGATAGGTTATACACTTTCGTGGACAAAACTAAAATTCGATGAAATCAATTTCGGAAAAGAGTACTGGGCCCATTACGACCGCAGGCATGATCTGTCGCTGGTCGCCATATACAAGATCAACGATCATATAACCCTCTCCGGCACATGGGTTTACGGAACCGGAAATGCCATTACCCTTCCGCTCGGAGAATTTCCGGTTGAGCAGCATCAGGCATTTACGGGATTGACCAATGTTCCTGTGAATAACACCTGGTGGTCTAGTGCCACCGACTACGGGGAAACCAATTCATTCCGGATGCGGGCTTACCACCGGCTTGATCTTGCCATTCAGTTCCACAAGAAGAAAAAAAGTACCGAGCGCACATGGGAAATAGGTCTTTACAATGCCTACAGCCGGAAAAACCCATATTTCTACTTCATTGAATCGACTTACGAAAACGAAATGGTTACCAGTAAATTGAAACAGGTGTCCATTTTCCCGATTATTCCTTCGGTAACATACAGCATTAAATTCTGACAGAAATGAAAAAACATAACCTGACCATTTTTCTGATTACAGGCCTTCTGATCATATTGGGTGCTTGCGATTCCATGATTTCCGAAGTGGATGTTCCTGATTCGGAGCCAAAACTAGTTGTCACAGCGTTTCTGTCATCCGATGATGATTCGGTTTCAGTTTCGGTTTATAAAAGCAGACCTCTTTATGTTTCATCACAGGGCTGGGATTTATCCTTTCCCCCGGTAAACAATGCTACTGTAACCCTTTCTGACGGATTGAACAGTGTTGTCATTCCTTTCAACCCATACTCCGGCACATACCGGGCTCCCTCGTCTGCAATACAGGTAACAGCAGGTAAAAGCTATTCGCTGATCGTGACTACCCCCGATGGCTACAACGCCTCATCAGCCTGCACCATCCCGGATGGAACAGCGCCTGATGTAGAAATCACAGGGATTGACACCATCAATCAGTATGGAAATATTTCGATAAAAGTCAGCCTGAGGTTCCGCGACCTTCCCGGTACAGGAAACTTCTACAGAATTGCCGCCGGCACCATGTACGGAAATGAATACGCCTATGACAAATACTTTAACGAAATGGGATTTGAACGGGGAGAACCTTATGTAAGCGATAAAAATAAGGACGGAGAATACTTTACCTTCAAAACATGGGAAATATATGAAGCTGATTCTCCTGACAATATCCTTTACGTCTCATTATTGCTCACCGATGAAAGCTATTTCAATTATCACAGGTCGACTGGTTCCCGGTTCGGTAGTGACGATTTCTTTGCAGAACCAACCCCAGTATATACCAACATCAATGGAGGTCTCGGGGTTTTTGCAGGTGTAAAAGGTCAAATAACGGAAATAAACCTGGGGAATTTCAGGTAATTATTACCAGCTATTTAACTGCGGGTACTACAGTCGTTCGTAGGTGATGTAAGAATAATTGAATCCGAGGCTTCCGGAGGCTTCAACATCCTGCCGCTCAATTTCCTTCCACAATGAATAGTCAATTTCGGAATAGAAGGTATCCGCTTCAAAATCCTTGTGAACAATGGTGAGGTAAAGTCTGTGTGCCAGGGGCATGAATTGACTGTAAACCATGCCTCCTCCAATGATGAAATTTTCCTTTCCCTCTTCCATTTTGTCAATGGCTTCATCAATGGAATAGGCCATTTCACATCCGGCAATGATTTCACCCGGAATATCGGTTATAACAATACTCCGCCTGTTGGGTAAAGGACGCACCGGCAGTGATTCAAAAGTACGCTTGCCCATCACAATCGTATGACCGGTTGTCAATGCTTTGAAGCGCCTGAGATCTTCGGGGATATGCCACAATAGCTGATTGTCCTTGCCTATCGCATTGTTTTGCGCAATGGCCACTATGATTGATATTGTTTTCATCTGTTCTGCTTTTCGGAAAAATAACTCAGACTGCCACCGGCGCCTTGATCGCAGGATGTGGATCATACCCTTCGAGCATGAAATCTTCGTACCTGAAACCAAATATATCTTTCACGTCCGGATTAAGGATCATTTTTGGTAATGGTCTGAATTCACGGCTGAGCTGAAGGTTAACCTGATCGATGTGATTGAGATAGATGTGGGCATCACCGAATGTATGGATGAAATCGCCCGGCTGAAGCCCGGTAACCTGAGCCACCATCATGGTAAGCAAAGCATAGGAGGCTATATTGAACGGAACACCCAGAAAAATATCGGCACTCCGCTGATACAACTGGCAGGAGAGCCTGCCGTTTGCAACGTAAAACTGGAACATCACATGACAGGGAGGCAGGGCCATTTTATCGATATCACCGGGATTCCATGCACTAACCATCAACCGGCGGGAGTCAGGTTTCTCAGCTATCATTTTTACCACTTCACTGATCTGATCGATCGTGCGTCCGTCGGCTGAACTCCATGAGCGCCACTGATGTCCGTACACAGGCCCCAGATTCCCATTTTCATCCGCCCATTCATCCCATATACTTACCTTATTGTCGTGCAGGTATTTTATATTGGTATTCCCGGTAAGAAACCATAAAAGTTCGTGAATTATTGATCTGAGGTGAAGTTTTTTTGTAGTAAGTGCAGGAAAACCCTCTTCAAGGTTAAATCGCATCTGATGACCAAAAATACTTTTGGTCCCTGTACCGGTACGGTCACTTCGGATAGCACCGGTTT
This sequence comes from Bacteroidota bacterium, assembly GCA_009773455.1. Classification (GTDB taxonomy): domain Bacteria; phylum Bacteroidota; class Bacteroidia; order Bacteroidales; family Lentimicrobiaceae; genus Lentimicrobium. Next base: position 39,625 of record WSXU01000005.1, read on the forward strand.
CCATAACCAAACGTAAAAGATCGTGATATTGCTTCATGAGTTATCAGAATAACTTTAATGTTTAATCAGTTTCACAGGTGTACCGGCAAACCCTGAAACGGATTTTAACATATATACTCCCGGCTTCAGGTTTTTTACCAGAGGATTGGCAGCAATCAGGCTGATGGCCTGATCGCCCGGCTTCCAGATAACCCGGGGTAACTGTAACACTTCCCGACCTGAAACATCAAACAGTGAAAAACATGATTCAATGGTTTGATTTGAATGAATACATAGCTTCAGGTCTTCATGAAACGGGTTGGGAAATACAGAGACGGAAACCGGTTTTTTAACATCCACTCCTTCGATGCCGGTACTCAGGGGATTTCTGAGTACAGTAAGTCCTGATGTTCCGGAAGCAATATAAATATATTCTCCGCTTATTGCGATATTGTGAGCTGTTCCTGACAGTGCAAATGTATAAGCCTCATTCATGGCTGAAGGATCAGTCACATCAAAAACCCTCAGACCATAGCTCCAGTCAGATACAAAGGCATAATTTCCTGAAACAATAACCTGTCTGGCGTCACCAGGAACTACACTCTGACCAAGCCCCTGTGGCAATTGAGGATCTGAAATGTCAACAACTATGATTCCACCCTGACTGTCAGCAATATAGGCTCTGTTCTCAACCGGAAATACATCATAAGCCGAACCCGGGGTATCGTAAGTTGAGATCAGCACCGGCTGAGCCGGAGAAGAAACATTGACAAGATGAAGGCCTGCCCCGCCTGAAGCAACCAATGCCATATTATCGTTCAGGGCTATTCCATAGGAGGTTCCGGGTAAATCATAAGCATTTCCGGCCACCGAAGGCAGCCCGGGTATTGAAAGATTAAGCAATTGCAAACCAAGAACATCAACTGCAACATAGCCAATGTTGTTACGGATTACCAGATCCTGTGCCCAGTTGTCGGTGGTAACGGACCCACTTTGTTGCAGGTTTGAAGGATCAGAAATATTGTACTCCGCAATCCCATTTTGTCCATCAGCAATATATGCGTAGTTGTTGTTCAGAGCAAGGCCAAGACCATTTCCTGAATTTGGCACTTGTCCGGTAATAAAAGGTTTTACAGGATCAGAAATATCCACGACAACCAATCCATTTCGTCCATCAGCAATGTATGCGAAATTACCGGCAATCTGAATGTCTCTTGAGTCGTGCAATGTCATGAAGTCAGAAATACGTGTCAGCAGAGCCGGGGCATCAAGGTTAAATAACTGCAGTCCAAGCTTTTCACCGCCGGCAAAAATTCTGTTGCCCCATACTTCAGCAAACCGGACCGGAGATGAAAAACCTGAAGAATTACCCACATAGGTTATCAGTCCAAGGGCATCAACATTCAATACGGCAATTCCGGCGGTTCCATTCCCGATATAACATAAATTGTCCTTAAGAGAAAGTTTGTAAGAATACTCCTGGGTATCGTATTGTCCTATCTGGGAAATGGCAGAGGGGTTCTGGACATTCAGCACCACGAGTCCGTAAAAACTGCTGCTGAAGTCATTGAAATTTGATACGCATAGCAACATATTCTGCCTTATTTCCATGTCGGTTATTTCTCCGATTATTGTCTCTGAATCCAGGAGTGCAGGCAAGTCAGGATCTTCGATATTTAAAGCATACACAGTGTTTCCGACATTGGTAAATGCAGTATTTCCACTAACGACCACACGACTGAAGATGTCTGCTTCAGGCAAAACAAATGTACCGGTTTCAACAGGGTTAACCGGATCGGTAATATCCACTATCCTGAATCCCTCCATTCCATATGCCAGATAAGCATGGTTTCCTGATACATCAATTCCCCAGCATTGAGAATTTGGCCCTGCATTATAATTTCCGGTCTCAAAAGGATGCTCCGGGTCTGCAATATTGATTATTCTCAGTCCGGCACTTCCGGCACTGAGGTAAGCATAATTACCCTGTAAGTCAATACTACCGGCGGCATCGGGCAGTGTCAGGTACGAAAGGACAACAGGTGACACTGGATTGGAATAATCCAGAATCAGTAGTCCGTTATTTGCAGCACAATAAGCAATATTACCGTTAACCCTTACTTCATTAATGGTGCCCGGGATACCTGACATAAACTCAAGGTTTCCTGCCTTTGATTGATTCAAAAGAAAGAATGATAACAGGATAAAAACAGCTGATCTGAGTGAGTGTTTCATAGAGATAACAGGGTATTTTATTCGGTTGACTAATGGTCAAAAATAGTAAACAATATCAAGGGAGCAAAAAGTAATCACATCCGGCGGAAAAGTCAGACCGGATCCAGTCTGCCAAATCATTCAATGGGCAGCAGGTTTCAGGCAGGCTTGTCCTTCACTTTGAAATGCAATGAATCGCCCCACTCGTCATAGCCTATCTTATTGCCCGACATATGGATTCGTGCTTCAAGACAGTTTTTGCAGTCGGCAGCTTCCTCATCGGTACAGGGTTTGTTTTCATAGAGTTTATAATCATTCCGGTAGGCTCCGGGGGTAATATTGGGCATAATGATGTTGGCACCTATTTTCAGTGCCTTTTCGCGACCGATGGGATCGATCGCCTGAAGAGCAGTGGCAGAGGCAATGTTGATATTTTTCATCATTATCCTGAGAATAGCTATCATTTTCAGCGCAAGATTGAATCGCTCTTCAAGCGGTAACAGCTGCTCACGGAACTGCCAGAGCGGTGTATCGGCATGCTCGATGTATGGACCCATACCACACATATCAATGTCAAGTTCCTTCATAAACAGCAGGTCGTCGGCAAGATCTGCAGTGGTCTGAAACGGCAGTCCGATCATAACGCCGGTACCAAGCTGAAATCCGGCTTCACGCAGGTCATAGAGGGCCTGCAACCTGCGTTCAAATCCGTGGGTCTTGTCCTGCGGGTGAATTCTGTAGTAGAGCTCCCGGTTCGAAGACTCAATACGCAGCAGGTAACGATGGGCTCCTGCATCAAACCATCTTTTATACACATCGGGTGCCTGTTCACCAACTGACAGGGTGATGCCGAGCTTATCTTCCGACAGTGCTTTGATACCTCTTACCAGACGTTCGATCCTTGATGTAAAAGCAGGACTTTCAAGCTCACCCCCCTGAAGAACTACGGACCCGTAATTACTCTCCCAGGCAAACCTGGCTGCATCCAGAATCTCATCATCAGTCAGGTTGTAACGCTGGCTCTTTTTATTGCTCTTCCTGATTCCGCAATAGAAACAATCTTTTTCGCAAATGTTGGAAAACTCTATCAATCCCCTGAAATAAACAACATTGCCAACATACTGCGTCTTGATTTCAGCAGCCCTTGCATAAAGCTTATTCCTGTCTTCCGGGCCCGTCAGAAGAAGATCAATAATTTCCTCCCGGCTGAGAACTTCCTTATTCAAAATGGCATCAATCTCTGACATAATTGCTGGTATGGTGCTTGCGGCAAAAATACTGTTTTTTTACGACCGGAAAATTAAAATAGTGGCAATCAAAGCTACCTCCGCCAGTTGGAAACCGCCTGATGCCATGGCCTGCGATAATCCTCCGACCTGGTCAGGACATAGTCTTCTATACCTGCAGGACCAGCTGAATTATGGAAATAAAAGCGCACAGAAAGAGGATGGCCGGGCTCGCCATATGTCCACTCTTCGACGGATGAGTTTCTGAACACCACTGCAGGTGGTCCGAATACGATGTAAATCATTCCCCTGTCCGACTTCCATCCTTCCACCACATTGCTGAAAAGGACATTTGCCTCCTCCACCCGTTTGTAATATCGTTTTATCTGGCTGAGCGCCCTTTCAGGGTTTCCTGTCAGCCCAATCCAGAAATTGTCAACAGCCAGCCGTGGCGGCATGCTGAACAACTTTTTATACTCCTCATCTGTTGCGATATAACGCAAGGCTTCGCGCATTTTATCTACCGATCCGATTTCCGGGAAACCATCATAAAACCGGCAGAAAAGAATCCTTTTCCCGTTTGTAAGCTGATCGGTATACAATCCTTCGGCTTCATAGGAGAAAGGTGCTGAAACCTGACTCCGGAAGCTGATCTCACCAGTCTTCACAGCATCAGGTGGCAAAAACCTGTTATCAGGGGAAAATAAAAATGGCGCAACCGCAGCAGCCTGATCCGTGTATCTTAAATAACTCAGCCTTACAACAGAATCCTGCGGAAACCCGGACCTGATTCTGACCTTCTCATTCCGCAGAATATAATTTCGCATAAGTGGCCTGTTGTTCAGGCCTGTAAGAACAAAATCGGCAGGACCATTGTGCAGGAATTTCGGCAGGTTGATGTATTGTACATATGAACAGGGTGTATTCTGGTCTGTCAGGATAACCTGTATGATATAATTTTTCCCGGTTCGAGCCTTTATCTTAACAGAGTCTTCAAATATTCCAGAATACAACAGGGAATCTACACCCCGGTATGATCCGGAATCAACCAATATACCTTTTTCATATCCAGCATACAACTGATAATCAATCCTGTACCTGGCAAAGGGCTTTGATCCGCTGATCTGCTGATATTTAAGTTCATTGAGTGGAAAACGGAAATACAGGTTTGAAAGACTGTCGTCCAGGTTGAAAACTGTATAACGGAGGCCCTCCAGCTGTAACCCGGGATCGTAAAACCCGGCAACATTCTGTGTAGCAAGCTTACCTGTAGCCGAACATCCGGCAATACCAACCATCGATGCAGTGAACATCAGAAATAGCAGCAGTCGCCCGGTTCTCATAAATCAGAATATTAAACTGTATAAGCTTTCCGGGTTGTTTGCAGTTGCTTGCCGGAAAGTGTAAAATTAAGAAATTCAGCGGTAAACCATTCATCAAAATCGTCCGATAATCATAAGATTCACTACGATTGAAATGTTGGATTCCGGTTGATTCCTTATCGAAATCTTACTGTTTGTATCTAGGTATCTGAGTGGCTACTTAACTTCCGACTCTTCCGGTTTTATTAAACACCCACAACTCACTCACCAATTACTGTGGTGTGTTAATTAATTTAACAAAATTCGTTATGAGAGCAGGCAGGAAAGCGTTATTCAGTTTTATTATTTCACCCGCAGCCTTTTGCCAACGGTAAGCTTCTTCTTGGCCGAAATTCCATTGAGCTTGCAGATTTTACTCACCGTCGTTTTATATCTCAGGGCAATCGCATAAAGGGTATCACCGGATTTAATGGTATGATATTTCGAAGTAACGGCCTGTGACTGTGAGGCTGAATTATTGTTAGCGGAATTCTGGGTTGATGTACCCGAAGAAGAGCTTTTCTTTCTGCTGAAGAAATCCTTATCAATGATAAGCGTGTCTTTCAGCACGCAAAAATTATTGAAATCGATGATCTTACCCGGATTAAAGTGTTCGCCCATATAACGGGTTTCAAAATGAAGGTGGGTTGTTGTAGCCCTTCCGGTCCTTCCACCCAGTCCCAAAACATCTCCTGCCCTGACCTCCTGGTTAACGGCAACCAGTATTTTTGAAAGATGTCCGTAAACTGTTTCGAGGCCATTGTTGTGCCTGACCACCACCATTTTTCCATACCCGCTCATTACCCTGGCAATCCTGACTTTCCCTGAAAATGCTGTGCGCACAGTGTCACCGTTTTCAAGCTTGATGTCCATACCTGCATGAAACCGCCTGCCTCTCGGGCCATACGGTGATATTACCTTCCCTTTGAACGGAAAGCAGAATTTACCTTCAACAGGGTCATTGAGCAGGATAGTTTTAGGTTCATCGAGGGTTGAAAGATCGGTGCGGCCTGTTCTGATATACAGGGTATCCCAGCGGTTGCTGTTAACAACTGCTGTGGGCACAAAAATGATATCGCCCGGAACATAACTCTTGCCGGGCTCTTCCTCCATATTTTCATCTTCCAGGACTGGTTCCTCGTAGGTAAAGTCATAATTAAATCCGCCCGGGCCTGGCTTGGTCGTATCGCCCGGATAAAAAAAGTCTGTTGTATCAATGACGAATCCCTGCCCATGACCTGAAAATGACAGGGCAGAAACAAATAAAACCAACAATATGCTCCTGAAAATATTTTTAATCTGAAAATCCATTTCCCTGATTTAATTCAAATCCAACACCGCTTGCAAAAATAGTCATTTCGTTTTTCAGCCCGGCCTTAAATGTCCTGTCTGCGATGGTAATCCGGATGATTAATGTTAAAAATTGTTAAGCCACCAATTAAAAACGGGCGGCAGATCTTTCTGCTCGCCCGTTTTTAATTGACCTATTCAATGGTTATGGGAAAACAAGTCCCGGATAATCACCCACATTCACATGAGGAATAGCGGCATTGTATTTCAGGTTAATGGCATCAATGAAGAAATTAGCTATAATAGCATTTCCACGAGGACTTAGGTGAATACCATCTAGTGAGAAAATACCGCCTCTAATAAATGAAGCAGAAAACCGCATCCCATCAAAAATAATTCCTGATTTGGCATTTTTCATGAAGGTATTGGCATCAGCATAAGCCAAACCCTTTTCATCGGCAAGACTTTTAATAGTTTCGTTATAACCTCCAACTGCATCGGTTAGTAATTCTATTTCATTAATATCTAGAACAAAATTTGCTCTTATAGGTCTTTGACTACCCCACCCTCTGCATTTTATTGAATCCTGAGGAAGAGAAAGAAGTAAAAGCTCACCTTCAACCATTTCACGCATCCCTTTGCCATTAGGGGCTAATGGGTCTTCAATTATAAATGGATTCTGGCCTAAATTAAATACAATACCAGTCCCTATTGATGCATGAAGTAGATTTAATTTATCTACATCTGTTTGATCTACTAAAACAAGTCCATTATATGGTATTGTATTAAAATAAGGTACGCTAGTAACATCTGGAATACTTCCAACAAACCCCTTTGCACCATTTGCCGTTAAGCTATCAAGTAACATGGTATATGTCGCTTCAAATGTTTCTTGACTTGTTATAGCATCACCTTCACCACCGGCCAAAGCATATGATAATACATCGTTATTTCCAATCCAAAGGCTAAAGAAAGATGCATTTGATTCTTTAGCCATGCCAATAACTGACTTTGAAAGTGGACTTGTTGTAAACCTACCAAAATAGGGATTTAATGAACCATAGTTCGGAAGTAAAAGATGAAAAGATTTTGCTCCTGGTACTCCAAGATTATTATATGGTCCATTAGCTGCAATTGAAGTAAAATTCCTTTGATCTGGAACCCCTCCTGCTAGAACAGGCATTGGAGATGGATCTCCATCAGGATTTCCAGAACAATCTAGTGGTTGGACAATTTGTAGGACACGCTTATTCCCAAATCCAAGTTCATCAAACATTAAAGGTTGTTTAAATTCACCACCACCAACAAGTTTCAATTGTTGAGCGATAATGTTTGGATAAGAATAGTTCTGAGAAGTCAGGTAAAGATCTCCATCGGCATACCCAGCGGTTAATGAATTACCCACAGAAATATACTTTGAGAAGTCAGCCGAACCGGCCGAGGGGGTATAGTCATCGAGCTTTGGTTCGCAGGAAACTGCCACCAGAAGCAATAGAAAATATGCGATGTATCTTGATTTCATGAGTCGTGTCATTTTTTATCAGAAATTATAGGTTAAACCAAAACCAGGGATATACACCCTTGACTTAAATGTACCTCCGAAATTATCAGGTGTATATTGCTTGTCAGCCTCAGCTCCCATAATATACAGGAATGACAGGTCAATAGAGAGATTTTCAACAGGTTTGTATGAGAGTCCGGCGGTTAATCCAAGGTTGTTCAGACTTGGCGTTTCAGGTGAGAAATAGATCTCGTTTACCGGTGAAGGATCATAATAACCACCTGCCCTGATGGCAAACTTATCGTTGATGGTATATTCGCCGCCCAACCTGACAATCAGTTTATCCTCGTACAAACGTGGATTTTTCGAATCAGGCAAAGCAGGGGTATTGGTCTCGAAGTCAAAAATCAATGAATCATATACACTCCAGAACACGTAGTTCAGGCTCATGCCGATCATGAGTTTTTCAGAAACGTTATACGAAAGTCCGAAATCCAGGTTCGCCGGCAATGGCAGTGTGGTGCTGAATTTATTGTCGGCAGGAAAGTTTCCGGCAAGGGATGCAGGCACTGTAAATTTGGCATCTGCCCCACTGACCTCCATGCTGATTTCAGATCTGTAATCAATTCCGATGCTCAGCTTTTCTGTTGGCTGAATCATAACTCCAACATTGTAACCCATGGCTGTGGTTGATCCGTTGAGGTTGACACTGCCATCACCATTTGCTCCGGTAACAGGTAAGGCTTTGGTGAGATCGAATTTGCCGGTGGCAAATACGAATCCTACGCCGATACCCAGCCAGTCATTTACTTTAAATGAAAGTGTCGGTTGAAAGAAAATCGCCCTGAGCGACAGATCCTGAATCAGGTACCGTCCATCCCAGTCTTTTCCCCAGGACAAGCTGTTACCATAAGGGGTATTTACAGCTATCCCTGCACTGAACCTATCATTGATCTTTGCTGCACCATAAAAATAAAACGGTGTTCCCAGTGGATTGTCAGTCATGGCTGTGTAAGCCGATGGTTCACTTTTTCTGAAAGCGGTAAATGAGCGGATCGGGCTCATCCCTGCTGAAAAACTGAACGAAGGCTTCATAAAGGAAAGCCCGCCCGGATTGTAAAACATTGAACTGGCATCGAGGCTCAGGGAGGTCCCGATCAGACCCATACCGATCTGTTTCTGGCCATGTAACCCCACCTGATAGCCTCCGGCATACACCCCACTAATCAATAAAGTGCATACAACTGAAAGCATGGTTAATTTTCGCATAGTTTATTCTGTTTGGTTTAAATTGGTGTTTTCAATCAAAAAACTTACAAATGTACATAAATACATTTGTTTTATCAGTATTTATTAAAACAGGCTGATGCAGACTAAATTCAGAGTCTCCAGTCGACCGGAGATAATCCGGCGTTTGTCAGCCATTGGTTGGCCGACGAAAAATGCCTGCAACCGAAGAACCCCCGGTATACGCTGAGCGGGGAAGGATGTGGTGCTTCGAGTATACAATGCTTTGTACCATCAATGATGGTTCTTTTATTACGGGCATAATTTCCCCATAACATGAATACCAGTCCGGTTCGTTTTTCCGACAAATGACCGATCACAGCATCGGTAAACTGTTCCCAGCCATGCCCCTGGTGCGATCCTGCCTGGTTTGCCCTTACGGTAAGTGTAGCATTGAGAAGAAGTACCCCCTGATCGGCCCAGGATGTCAGATCACCGCTCACAGGATAAGGAATACCTAGGTCGCTCTCTATCTCTTTCAGAATATTCTGCAACGAAGGTGGAAATGCGACCCCTTCAGGTACCGAGAAGCAGAGTCCGTGGGCCTGACCAGGACCATGATACGGATCCTGCCCCAAAAGCACCACCTTAACCCTGCTGAAAGGAGTACGGTTAAATGCTTCAAAGATTCTGGGCCCCGGAGGATATACCTGATATTGCTTCTTTTCATCGACCAGAAAATTCCTAAGCACCTCAAAATAAGGTTTTTGAAATTCGTTAGCCAGTATTTCCTTCCACTCAGCATCTATTCGTGGATTTATTTGCCCCATCAGGTATTACTTTTTGAGATTTATTCTATAAACAATAACATCCCGGTATTTCTGTTTATAATACAATCGGGATTATTTTTGCAGAGAAATGTTTACTTATCTTAAAGTAAAGTTATGAAAAAATTCGTTTTGATCATGTTGGTTGTAGTATCGCTGGGAATTATCATGTCATCCTGCCAGTCGAGTCAGAAATGTGCTGCCTATGGTGAAGCCAGCCGGTATAAAGTAGACCGTAGCCGTTAAAGCTTCCAATACCAGTTTATGCAGCCTGTGATTCGGTTCATGGGCTTTTTTTGTTGATTGCGGCATATTCTTTGATTACCTTTGTGCTTCAACTCTGCGAATAAACATGAAGTATTCCAAGTATTTTATAGTAATTCTACACCTGCTCACCGGAGTTACTGCTTCATATGCTCAAAATGAAGAAGAATATGACACCATTGCCGACAATATTCTGTTCAGGAAAGAAATGAATGGCAGTGTTATTATTCACTCTCAGGGATGGGGACTGGAATACAGGTTTGGGCACAACCGCACTGTGTTTAAAAAACTTTTGTATGAGGCCAACCTTCTCGAAATGAAGGATGCGAAAGAGATAAGAACGATTAATCCATTCTTCACAAACACAAAGAGTTACATTTATGGTAAAATGAATGCCTTATACATCGTCAGATTGGGACTTGGACAGCAGCATATACTGAACCGAAAACCCTATTTCGGCGGTGTAGAGCTCAGGGTGTTCTATTCCGGAGGGCTTTCGGTTGGGTTTGCCAAACCAGTTTACCTTGAAATTGTCAAGATGGATATGTCGCTTTACCAGCCAATTATTGTAGTTGAACGCTATGACCCGGATAAGCACTTTAATGATAATATCTATGGCCGGGCTCCTTTTACCAAAGGATTTGACAAACTTAAAGCATACCCGGGAGCCTATGTAAAAGCCGGGTTGAGCATTGATTTCGGAACCCTTAACCAAAAACCAAAAATTGTGGAAGTCGGTGCTGTTCTTGATTTGTATGCTAAACCCATTCCGGTTATGGCTTTCAAAAATCCCGACCAGTTTTTTCTGACCATCTATTTAAGTTTCGGTATCGGGAAACGCTACGATTAGCTTCTGCATAAAAAACTGATCTTTTCTTACTCTTAATATATGGAATGCTGTGTTCCCGGGCGTTGATGTCTCATTAGCGCAATACCCTATCACAGGAAGATAAACCTCAGATACAGCTAAAAACAGCCCTCCACCGATTATAAACGAGGATTTAAAAGCGACCGCTACCCTACTTCCCTTTCCTTAATTACAGAGCGGGTCCGGCTAACTAAACCTTAGGCCTCTTTCGGGTGCCGGAAATTAAGATTTGTTTACAGAAGCCAATCAGCCTTCCCGAAGTTTAACAGTATTGAAAATTAAAAGCCCCCGGACATTTAAGTCAGGGGGCTTCCGTTTTGAAGTCTCTTAACGTGGATTATTTCCTAATAATCAATTTACTGGTTGATGAAACGCCCTGAGATTCAATCCTGAGCATATAAATGCCATTGGACAGTGCTCCCAGCTGGAAATCCCTGATAACGCCGTTTACAACCTGAACTTCACGTTCAATCCTTGCCTTGCCCAAAAGATCAAACAGTGATACAACAGCTTCGCCTGAGAAACGGGACTTAAACTGAATATTCACCACATCGGAGGCAGGAGAAGGATAAATCCGGATACCATTATTGAAAACCGGTTCCTCAACGCCCAGTGCTGCGCTCCTGAAATTCCAGGTGTCACTCCAGTTACTGGTGTCGCTGCTGCTGATGGCCTTAACCCTCCAGTAATATGTCTTTGCACTGTCGAGCAGGTTATTGGGTAATCTGTACTGTTCCGGACCAACCGTAGTGGTGGCCGAAATGCTGTACGTAGAAGAACCGGTCATCTGCGGATTTGATGCGAACTCAAGTTTATACTGCAATACACCACTGATTTTTTCCCATTTCAGGTAAGGTACCAGATCAACATTGGTTGCGTTGTTAGCCGGTGAATTCAATACTACCTTATCAATGGTAGTGAAGTTTCTCGAAACAGATTCAAGGGTATCACGGCTGTGAATGGCTGCCATTTTCCAGAAGTACTGTGTTCCGAAATGCAGGGTATCTGGGGTCAGTTTGGTCAGTGTTTTTCCGGCAATATAGGTGTCATAATTGTTGAACTGATTGTCGGTTGAAATATAAATATTGTATTTCTCAAGACCACCGATCGTGTTCCATTCAAGCTGTACATCCGGAGCAAGACTGGCTGAAGCATTGTCGGGTTTTTTCAGGGCAAAAACATCCACCACGGTAAATTTCCTCGCATCTGACCATTCAGAAGTATCAACCGAATGACGGGCCCTTACCCTCAGGTAGTAGTCCTTACCGAAGTAAAGCGCTGAAGCATTGGTTTGAACCAGGCTGCCGGCTACCGATGTAATGTGCGCTTCAGGGCTGTCGAATGTAGAAGTGGTATCAAGTTGAAAATCGAAATAGGATACGCCGGTAATTTCGAACCATATGATCTGCACATTGGGCGCTGCACCGGTTGAATTGTTATTCGGACGGCGGATGGCAGGTTTTACAATGGTTGTAAAACTCATTGCCTCTGACCAGGCTGATGTTCCCTGATTATCAATTGCCCTGACTCTCCAGAAATACTGTTGTCCGAACAGCAGATTGGTCATCCTGTAAGAAGTGAGTTCAGTTGAAAAAGTTACCGGATTGGTAAAAGTATTATCCAGTGACAATTGGGCTTCATAATGTAACCCCAGCTGACCTGCAACAGCATTCCAGTCAAGCTCAACATTCGGCGCAGCATCGGTTGCATTGTTAACCGGAGCAACCAGTTCTGGTGTATAAATGTCGGGTGAGGCCATGGTAATCAGAAACGCCAGGGAAGCAAGAACCGAGAGGTATATTTTTTTCATAATCATGATATTTTTATTTCTTATTTAAACAAGTACGGGATGATGCCGGCACTTCGCCTGAATTATTTAACAACAACAAATTTGGCAGTTTTAATCTCATTGCCGACAGTAAGTTGCAACAGGTAGGTACCCTGCTTCAAATCCCCTGCGTCAATAGAAAGATCCTGATCGCCCTTGTTAAGGTTCCCGAATCCTTCAGATTTTAAAAGATTGCCCCTCAGGTCATAGATTCCGGCCTGAACGTTGCTCCGGGATGAAAGCTCAAATCTCACATGTATCACCGATTTTACCGGGTTCGGATAAACTGAAACAGTGTTGCTCAGTTTTGAAACCGGAGTATCATGCCCGTCAACACCAACATAAGTCCTGTTTTCGAAAATTCCTTTACCCATGGTAGCAATGTAGATTGCACCAAGGTTAGATACTCCTGTAATGTTGTCAATCCATGGCCTTGAAGTCGTTTGCTGACGGATCATCATTACCGGTACATTACCGATGCCTGAATTCTCAGCAGTCCAGACAGTGCTACCTCCAAGGGATGTAGTGGTATAGATTCCCTTTTCAGTCCCCAGGATAACCCTGTCAGGATTGTTCATCTCGATAAGGCTGGTATAGATGCGTAAAGCCGGAAGGTTACCCTGCGCAGAAACGAACACAGGAGCCTGGTCCAGTGCATTCAGCGACATATAGACCCCATTGCCGTCGGTATCTCCGGCAGTTACCACTACCCTGTTTACATTTTCAGGATCGACAGAAACAGAACTGATATTTCGTGCCGCCCCTAAATCCAAAACTGTAGTGTTTGAAATAATACAGCCTGAACTTGAAACGTCGGCACGGATGGAGTCGTAAGCAAGAGCTATATTGGCTACCCTGATCAGTTTTCCATCTTCGGTACCGACGAAAAGATAATTGGCATCCGATGAATAGGACATACAGGTTGGAACACCGGTGATCTCAGCAATCTTAAACCAGTCGGGCTCCTTGGCAAAGTTCAGGGGTTCTTTGGTCATATAAACAGCATTCGTAACACCAAGAAACAGACGGGCTGAAATGATATCTTTTACCTTGATGGAGTCACCCTTGTCGAGATTGTAAGGAAGGGTATATTTGAACGGGAAACGTTTTGAACTGCTGAATGCTGCTTTGCTCTTAACGATTACGGTTTCTCCCGCCAGATGATTCATGGTGGTGTCTTTATAAGTAACGCTGTCGCGGGAATTCTCATTATTGAAGCTTTCCCATAATTTAAACGGGGTCAGATAAACGGTGCCGTTCAGGTTGCCGATGGCATCGGGTATAAAAGCATCTGCAAGGGATTCTCCCAAATCCTGTGAACGGGAGAAATTATTGCCTGAACCACTGAAAAATATCGAGGTGGGGTTTGTCATGGAAACTTCCACGGTTCCTCCGCCAAAACCGATAATTTCACCGGTCTCAGGTGTATTTCCCCTTTTGTTCAGATAAAGGAGTGAACCGCTGCTCAGTCCGCCCAAAGTATTGCCCTTATCATCAAAAGCAACAGAGTTGAACATGGATGAATTATAATCCCTGTTCAAACGTTTGAATGTAGTGAAATTATCTTCTGTTGTTCCTACACCATTATTGGTGGCAAAGTAAAATCTCTGCGGATTGGCAGGATCTGGTAAAATGGTATGAATATAAACGCCTATTTCACCAACTGTCTTCTGCTGCCACTGATAGAAACCTTCCTCCGAAACTTTGCGTCCTTCCCAAACATCAACTCCACCAAGATAAACCAGGTCAGCATTGGTCGGATTTACTATAATTGAACAGGCATAAATACCATTTTCACTGAAAGGGTCGAAAATTGTGCTTCCACCCGGAGCAACTACTTTCCAGGTAAGTCCTTTATCTTTTGATAAGTAGACTCCCTGAAGTTGTCCCCTGTCAAATCCACTGACACTTCCGTCGGCTATCAGAACAGCATAAACTGTTGATCCGTCAGAAGGTGCAAATGCTGCTTTTATTTTTGCAACTCCCACTGTCGGCAGACTATCCAGCCCGGCACCGGTTGAGCGAAGTACGAAACCATTTATGTCACCGTTTGATGAGATGTATAGCTGATTGCCGAATGAAGCTGCAATTGCCCCGTCAGGACCCACGTAAACATCATCATTTGTTGCAGAAAGAGGGTCTGAACCTGCCTTGGCAAGCACCCAACTGGTTCCCCCATCGGTTGAACACATCAGACCACCTTCAGTTGCGGCCAGAATTTTATTATCACCGGTGGCAATTTTGTTGACGGAGATCCATGCTGAATTTCCTCCGGGATCTGTTGATGCAAGTTTAGTAAAATTTGCCCCGTCAGATGATTTGTAAATACCCTGTCCTTTGGGAAGGCGATCAATAATGTAAGGATTAAATCCTTCAAAAAGGTCAATGGATTCACCGGTGCCAATGTACATATCCCCATTGGATGACTGAGCCATAGCGCTTACATTCAGCACAAGGTCACCTGTCTCAACATAATTCCAGGTCTGTCCGCGGGTTGTCGATTTCCAGATACCACCGGCCACACTCCCAACATACAGTGTCGACCCTGTGCTCTCCTTGTTATCAATGATAAGTGACCTGGTACGACCCGAAAAATTATCAGGACCCATTGACAGCCAGTTCAGTCCTAAAGCATCGGAAGATTTCAGACCACCTTCGGTTTTTTTGCTTCCTGAAGCATCTGACTGGTTTACCTGTGCAGTAATCTCACGATTGCCGGTTCCGGTAATATATTCCCAGCCATCAGCCACTCCTTCGGCTATGACACCTGAAACCGGAAAATAAGCAACCTGCCTGAATGTCCCGGATGTCGTCAGAACAAAGAGCCCTGAACCAAACATTAAAACCAGCAAGCCAATGAGTAAATTTCTATTTTTCATATACTTAGTAGTTTATTGATAAAATATTTTCCCGCAAGTAAAACAGTGGCACAATTTACGCCTTTTTTATTGTCGTGCAACAGGTAATCCCTACTTTTTGCACACAAAAATAATTCAAAAAAAACAACCGGACAGCATAATGCAACCAATAATGGCGTATTACTTTCTGCCCGTTTTTCGGTGAGCAAATGTAGGGGAATTTAACAATTTAGCAATCGTATCGGAAAATTATTGAAAATTATGTTTGCGATCATGAAAAATTACTCTCTTTGCTGCTGTATCCGGTATACTTCAACGCATTCGTTTTAACAGGTAACCGGACTATTATCTACCCTATGAAAAATTATTTCATTAATCTGATTAACAATTTATTGGGATGAAAAACAAAACAATTGCAACCATGAATAATATGAAAAGAATCAGTTCACTGATGATCTGTTTGGTGGTGTTCATCAGCACAAAAGCCCAGAATGCCGAACCGGAAAAGAATGACAATTATCAGTTTTCCACAACGAAAAACCTTCCTGCAACTCCTGTAAAAGACCAGTACAAATCTGGTACCTGCTGGAGTTTTGCCACCACATCATTCATCGAATCAGAATTGCTCAGGTTGGATTACGATACCACCGATATCTCTGAAATGTTTTTTGTATACCATACTTATATTGAAAAGGCCGGACAGTATGTACGTCTTCACGGAAGTGCGAACTTCGGACCCGGCGGACAAGCCCACGATGTTTTGAATGTAATAAAAAGTCAGGGCTTTTTAACTGAAGAAGAGTTCCCCGGACTGATCAGGGGTGAGGAAAAGCATAAACACGGCGAGCTGGATGCCATTCTGAAGGCTTACCTTGACGCGCTCGTATCAGCAAAAGACGGGAAATTATCGAAGGTCTGGCAGGATGCTTTTAAATCATTGCTTGATACTTATCTCGGAAATCCGGATGTAATCAGAAAGGTTTCGGCCGAGCGTTTTCCCCGTTTTAACCCGGATGATTATATTGAACTTACTTCTTATTCCCACCATCCGTATTACCGGTTGATTGACCTCGAAATTCCCGACAACTGGTCACATGATCTGTATTATAATCTGCCTGTGGATGAACTGATGGAAGTGATCGGTTATTCGTTGAATAATGATTATACGGTTTGCTGGGACGGGGATGTGAGTGACAAAGGCTTTTCACATGCCAACGGGGTTGCCATTGTACCTGAGAAAGACTCAAAGGCACTGGAAGGTACCGAACGTGCCCGCTGGGAAAAACTATCGGAGAAAGATAAAAATGCTGAATTGTATAATTTTAAACAACCCGGGAAAGAAAAGGAAATAACACAGGAGATGCGGCAGAGTGCGTTTGATAATTTCCAGTCCACGGATGACCACCTGATGCACATTACCGGAATGGTTACCGATCAGAGGGGAAACAGGTATTATGTAACAAAGAATTCATGGGCAGCCAACAGCAACGAAACCGGAGGATACCTGAATATGTCAGAGGCTTATTTAAGGCTAAACACCATTGCTGTGATGGTTCATAAAAATGCTTTACCGGCTACCATCAAAAAGAAACTCAAACTATAGTTTCATGTCCAATTCGGATTCCTGTAAGGATAACATCCTGACGAAGAGTTCGTTATTTTCCTATTTTACTATTTGACACCTGGGATCAGCATGTCAGATCTTATTTTTTAAGAAAGAGGACTAAACTCAATTAACTGCAAACAAGCTTGCAGACAGCCGGATATTTTCAAATCCGGCTGTTTTTGTATCTTATTATCTGATGATTAACAATTTTTAACACCGCTCCAATGGCGGATTAGCAATGCTCTGAGTATTTTTGCCAAAAAAAGATACCACCATGATTGAAACTGACATCAAGGAACTAAACGAACGTATTCAAAAGGAGAGTGCATTCGTCGACCTGATTGAGATGGAAATGCATAAAGTAATCGTTGGGCAGAAACACATGGTCGAACGACTGCTTATAGGTTTGCTTTCAAACGGACATATCCTGCTTGAAGGAGTGCCCGGACTGGCTAAGACCCTGGCTATAAAATCACTTGCCAACATCATTGATGCTCATTTCAGCAGGATTCAGTTTACCCCTGACCTTCTTCCGGCTGACCTTATCGGAACCATGATATACAGCCAGAAGAAAGAGGAGTTCATCGTCAGGAAAGGTCCGATTTTCGCGAACTTTATTCTTGCTGACGAAATAAACCGTTCACCGGCCAAAGTGCAGAGTGCTTTGCTTGAGGCTATGCAGGAAAAACAGGTAACCATAGGCGATCATACCTATCCCCTGTCTGAGCCCTTCCTAGTGCTGGCAACACAGAACCCCATCGAGCAGGAAGGTACCTATCCGCTGCCTGAAGCCCAGGTTGACCGTTTCATGCTTAAAGTAGTGATCGGCTATCCCACCCGTGAAGAGGAAAAACTGATTATGAGGCAGAACATAGAAGGTAACCAGCCTGTTACCAGGACAATTATCAAACCTGAAGATATACTCAAGGCAAGAAATCTCACCAGGGAAGTTTACCTTGATGAAAAAATAGAGAATTACATCACCGACATCGTTTTTGCGACCCGGTTCCCGGCTGAAAACAAACTTAAAAAATTTGAAGGCCTTATCTCCTATGGCGCATCGCCCCGTGCAAGCATCAACCTTGCGCTCGCAGCAAAAGCATATGCATTTATCAAACGTCGGGGTTATGTGATTCCTGAAGATGTCAGGGCGGTTGCCCATGATGTCATGCGCCATCGCATCGGGCTTACCTATGAGGCTGAAGCTGAAAATATCACTACTGAGGATATCATCAATGAAATCCTGAATACAGTCGAAGTTCCCTAAACATTACTATAAGTTTTGGTAAACTTTTAGGAACGAAACAGACATGGAAACCAGCGATATTCTAAAGAAAGTACGTCAGATTGAAATAAAAACCAGGGGGCTGTCGAACCACATCTTCTCAGGACAGTACCACAGTGCTTTCAAGGGACGTGGTATGGCATTCAGTGAGGTCCGTGAATACCAGTATGGTGACGACATCCGTAACATCGACTGGAATGTCACCGCACGCTTCAGTCATCCTTATATTAAGGTTTTTGATGAAGAACGAGAACTTACCGTTGCCCTGCTCATCGATGTGAGTGGATCAAATGAATTTGGCACCCGCAGGCAGTTCAAAGAAGACCTGATGACGGAAATAGCTGCAGTACTGGCTTTCTCGGCAATTCATAACAACGACAAGGTAGGTGTTATCTTTTTCAGCGATAAAGTTGAGAAATTCATTCCTCCCAAAAAGGGTCTCAGCCATATATTACGTATTATCAGGGAGTTGATCGATTTCAAACCTGAAAGTCAGAAAACCAACATTGCTGAAGCGCTCAGGTTCCTGACCAATGCCATGAAGAAAAGATGCACTGCTTTCCTGATCTCCGATTTCATCGATACAGGATTTGAAGATGCGCTCAAAATAGCCGGACGCAAACATGACCTGGTTGCCCTTCACATATTTGATGAAAGGGATCATGAACTTCCTGATATGGGATTGGTCAGACTTTTCAGCAAAGAAACCAATGAAAGCATCTGGGTCGACAGTTCGAGCAAAGCATCAAGAACCCATTACAAAAAACATGCAATCAAGCGTCTCGAAATGCTGGATCAGGCATTCAGGAGAAGCGGCGTTGATTTCGCCAGAATAGCAACCAGCCAGGATTATGTAAAACCACTCCTGGGATTGTTTAAAGCCAGGGAGGCAAGACGCTGATACTAATTCGGATTTCAGGACAAATGGAAACAAATGGAATAAATCTTCAAACCAGGATCATATCAGGAATAATTTTCTTTCTGGCCGGATTTACAGTTTTATTGCCTTTTGTGGTTAGCGCCCAGAAGGTTACTGCTGACACTTCCCGGTTTTTGATCGGAAAGCAGGTAAATCTAACGCTGGAACTCGAAACGGAAAAAGGTTCTGTGGTTGATTGGCCTGTTCTGGGCGATACCCTGTCAGCTTCAATTGAAATCATCTCGAAATCAAAACCCGATACCCTAGTTACTGAAGGCAGCAACAAATTGATGATCCGTCAGGTTATCACCATAACCACATTTGATACGGGGTTTATTGTAGTCCCTCCTGTTACTTTCAGGGTCAAAGGCAAAAACGGAGCTTTCAGTGAACTGAAGAGCGAACCGCTTCTGCTTGAAGTGAAAAATGTACAGGTTGATGCCGCCAAAGACATTAAAGACATCAAGCCGGTATTACAGGCACCCTATACATTGCGTGATTTTTTACCCTGGCTGCTCCTTGCAGCCGCCATTGGCCTGCTGGCTACACTCGTCTGGTTTTACATCAGGAATCGCAGGAAAAACAAACCATTTATCAAACTGCCGGCGCGACAGCAGAAACCTCCCCACGTAGTGGCTCTCGGACTGCTGGACGAACTGCGTAAAGAACAGGTTTGGCAGAAAGGCCAGGTAAAGGAATATTATACCCGTCTGACTGATATTCTGCGTGAGTACTTCGAAAAACGTTTCGGTGTAAACGCTGCAGAAATGACCAGCGAAGAGATCTTATTTGCAATGAAAGATCATATCGGTGAAGCGTCTGTTCTGGGTGATCTCAGGAAACTGCTGTCGCTTTCCGATCTTGCGAAATTTGCCAAAATGCAACCAATTGGCGCTGAAAATGAACTCAGTATGACCTATGCCAAAACAATTGTATTAAATACTGCTGCAGCACCTTCAACAGATGACGCAGAAATGATCAGCAACAATGAAACCCGTGAAACCCGGAACCCGATAAACGAATAGACCAACATGTTCAACCATCTGAAATTTGCAAATCCTGAGGCTTTTTACCTGCTCCTGCTGATCCCGGTGGCCATCGCATGGTATTGGTTCAGGGATCCGGGAACCAGGGCCAAACTTCAGGTTTCCGATTATTCTGCATTTCTCGAAAAGCCGAAGTCATTAAAGCAATACCTTCAGCATCTGCTGTTTATATTCAGGATTATGGCCTATGCCTTACTGGTGATTGCGCTGGCGCGGCCTCAGTCAACGCTTTCAAGGCAGAGCGTCAGTGTTGAAGGGATCGACATTGTCCTGGCAATGGACATTTCAGGAAGTATGCTGGCCGAGGACTTTAAACCCAACAGACTGGAGGCTGCCAAGGAAGTTGCCGAGGACTTTATCAAGGGAAGGCCCAGCGACCGTATCGGCCTCGTGGTATTCAGCGGCGAGAGTTTCACCCAATGCCCGCTGACCACCGATCACCCTGTGCTGATCAATCTATTTGATGAAATAAAAAGCGGGATGATCGAAGACGGCACAGCCATTGGTGATGGACTATCCACTGCCGTTAGCCGGCTCAAGGAGAGCCAGGCTGTAAGTAAAGTGATCATTTTGCTCACCGACGGAGAAAACAACAGGGGCTTTATCGATCCGAAATCAGCAGCTGAAATTGCAAAAGTATTCGGGCTCAGGGTTTACACCATCGGTATCGGTACCATTGGAACGGCTCCGTACCCTGTACCAACACCTTTCGGGGTTCAGTATCAGCAGATGGAAGTCAGAATTGATGAACCCTTGTTGAAACAAATTGCCGAAATGACCAACGGCAGGTATTTCAGAGCTACCAACAATCTGAAATTAAAGGAAATATACAATGAAATCGATAAACTTGAGAAATCAAAAGTTGATGTAACTGAATTCAGGAGAAAAAAGGAAGAATTCAAACCATTTGCCCTGGCTGCATTGATCCTGTTATTGCTGGATTTTGTTCTTGGAATTACTGTTTTCAAAAAATTTCCATAATGGAAATATCTGATGGGTTCAAAAACGTGAGAACTGATGTTTAGATTTGAGCATACGATTTTTCTTAATCTTCTGGCAATTATTCCGGTACTGATTGTGCTATATTGGTTTTTTATCAGGTGGAAAACCAGGGTGGCGCTCAGACTTGGGGAAAAGCAGGTGATATCCAGGCTGATGCCTGATATTTCAGTTTTCCGCAGTCATTTCAAGTTCATTCTGGTCCTGCTGACCATTGTTGTTGTGCTGCTGGCTCTTGCCAACCCCCAGGTGGGATCAAAAATCGAGAAAGCCCAGCGCAAGGGCGTTGATCTGATCATTGCCATAGATGTTTCGAACAGTATGCTGGCGCAGGATATTCAACCGAGCAGGATAGAACGTGCAAGGCAGTCGATATCAAGGTTGATTGATGAGCTTGAAAATGATCGCATCGGAATCATTGTGTTCGCAGGGAAAGCCTATACTCAGTTGCCAATCACAACGGATTACTCAGCTGCCAAGATGATGCTTGGTACGGTCCGGCCCGATATGGTTCCGGTTCAGGGTACCGCCATCGGACAGGCAATAGATATGGCCATGGCTTCGTTTAAAGATGAGAAATCGGGGAAAGCCATCATTATAATTACTGATGGTGAAAACCATGATGAAGATGCTGTTGAAAAGGCCGGTGAGGCAGCTGATGCCGGGATTAAAGTATACACCATCGGCATGGGCCTGGCCGAAGGTTCCCCTATCCCGGTTTACAAGGATGGTGAAATCGTCGGGTTCAAGAAAGATCAGTCGGGAGAAACCGTCATTACAAGGCTAGATGAAACCATGTTAACAAAAATTGCCGAAGCAGGTGATGGCATCTATGTAAGGGCCAGCAATACACAGGCCGGACTCAGGAGGGTTTTTGATGAGATCAGCAAAATGGAAAAGACTACCTTCGACACCATGAATTTTTCAGATTACGAAGATCGTTTCCAGTATTTTATCGGCCTGGCTGTATTGCTTCTTGCAATAAATTTCTTATTGAATGAGCGGAAGAGCAGATGGGCAGAAAAAATATCATTGTTTCACCCGAACAGGAATCAAAAGAAATGAGAACCATAGTATTTATAACCACTTTATTGCTTCTGGTTTCAGCCGGAAACCTATCGGGCCAGAATGACAATCCCCTGGTCAGAAGCGGCAATAAACAATATAAGGCAGGCAAATTCAAGGAGGCTGAGATCGATTACCGCAAAGCCATGGAATTGTCGCCGAAATCATTTAAGGGAGAATACAACCTGGGAAACTCTCTTTACAGGCAAAAAAACTGGGAAGAAGCAAGCCGCAGTTATATGAATTCAGCCAATAAAATGAAGTCCGGTGATATGGCCGGAAAGGCAGCGGCTTTCCATAACCTTGGCAATTCCCTGCTGAAGGCAGAAAAATTCAGTGAGAGTGTTGAAGCCTACAAACAATCGCTCCGGCTTAATCCGGCCGATGAAGATACCCGGTATAACCTGAGTTATGCCATGCGGAAACTTCAGCAGCAACAGCAGCAACAACAGAAAAAAGATCAGAATAAGGACGACAAACAGGACAATAAGGATAAGCAAAACCAGAATCAACCCCAGGATCAGCAGAATCAGCAGCAGGACAAACAACAGCAGCAAAAGCAGCAGATCTCAAAACAGGATGCAGAACGTATGTTGCAGGCCCTGAAAAATGATGAGCAGAAAACCATTGACAAGGTAAAAAAACAAAAAGCGAAACCTGTACAGGTTCAGGTTGAAAAAGACTGGTAGCTTTGCAGAATGAATCGGGTATGATTGAGCATATGATCTTATCAAAAGAAATTCATACAATGACAGGCAAAGATATGATTAAGCATATAAAATTGTCAGCCCTGATGATGCTGCTGCTTTCCGCCTTTACAGTTTCAGGGCAGAAAGTTGAATTCTCTGCTTCAGCCAGGGATGTGGTAGCTGTAGGAGACCAGTTCAGACTGGTTTTTTCGGTTAATGCCCAGGCCTCCGGTTTTACAGCACCGGTGCTGAAGGACTTTGCCATCCTGGCCGGTCCCAGTCAGTCATCAAGTACCAGCATGCAGATTATTAACAATCAGGTTACCCGGTCAATAGATTATTCATTCACCTATATACTTCAGGCATCCTCGGAGGGGACTTTTACCATCGGACCGGCATCGGTGAATGTGGATGGTAAGGTATACAAATCGAATCCGGTTACAGTTAAGGTGGTTAAAGGTAATGCTCCGCAGCCCCGGCAGGGGTCGCAGGGGTCACAGGGTAGCCAGCAGCCTTCCGGTGAAATCGGATCTAAGGATTTGTTTGTAAGGGCTTCGGCAAATAAATCAAATCCCTACCAGGGTGAACAGATTATCGTCACTTACAAGATATATACCAGGGTTCCGGTTGCAGAATACAGCATTACCAAAGCTCCCGGGCTCAGTGGATTCTGGACACAGGACCTGCTGAAAGACAGCAAAAACCTGAATCAGTACCGTGAAACGGTGGATGGTTCAGAATATGTGGTTGCTGAAATAAAAAAGGATGCCATGTTTGCGCAGAAATCCGGCAAACTTGTCATTGAACCGCTTGATATGGATGTCATTGCGCAGATACAGCGAAAAGCCGGGCGCAAACCGACCAATGATCCGTTTTTCGACAACTTCTTCAACGACAGCTTCTTTGGCAACACCTTGCAGAATGTCAAGAAAACAATAAGCTCAAATCAGCTCACCATCAACGTTAAACCTCTGCCGGAAAATGGTAAGCCACTAGGATTCAGCGGAGCTGTCGGCAATTTTACCATCACAGCCTCCACCGACCGTACAGATTTGAAGGCCAACGACGCCATGAGTCTCAAGTTCACCGTCACCGGAAAAGGAAATGTAAAGCTGATTGAAAAACCCGACCTGGTTTTTCCGACCGACTTTGAAGTTTATGACCCCAGGGTTACCGACAATATCAGCACCACAGCCTCCGGTGTTTCGGGTTCCCGGACTTTTGAATACCTGATTATCCCCCGGAATCCCGGCAGCTTTAAAATCAAGCCGGCATCTTTCTCCTTTTTTGATATCAATGCCGGAGTCTATAAAACCTTAAAATCTCAGGAGTTTACTGTTAATGTTGGCCGGGGTGATGGCTCTGAAGGGACTTTCACAGCCGGAGGAGACAACAAGGAAGATTTCAAACTGATTGGCAGTGACATCAGGTTCATCAAAACCGGAAAAATTAACCTTAAGCCCGTCAACAGCTATATTTACGGATCTGTGATGTTCTGGATGCTCATTGCTTTACCGGTAATACTGTTTATTGTATTCCTGCTGGTATGGAAAAATGAACTTAAGAAACGGGGCAATCAGGCGCTGATGCGCAACAGGAAAGCAACCGGGATAGCACGCAAAAGGCTGAAACTGGCGCAGAAATTCCTGAAACAGGGCAGCCAGGAAGCATTCTGGTCAGAAGTATCCAATGCGCTCTGGGGGTATATGAGTGACAAATTCAATATCCCTAGATCCACCCTATCGATGAATTCTGTGAACGAAGCCCTGAGTGGCAAAAATGTTGACGAAGAACTGATAAAACAGTTTATCAGCATTCTTAACAATTGCGAATATGCGAGGTTCGCCCCGGGCAACAAATCACAGGCGATGGATGAATTGTATAATCAGGCCATTGAAGTAATCACCCGGACTGAGCAGGAACTCAGGTAGTTAAATAACTAACAACTAACAACTAACAACTAACAGTTGACAGTTACCAACTTTTGGAGAGTTATTCTGGATTGCCTGCATTTAGTCAACAAGCATTGAAAATATGAAACTGAGGTTCGTTATTGGAATTCTGTTCTTGATCGCCGGTTTTAACGTCTCTGCCGATGAGCAGACCGACATTGATAAAGCCAACAAGGCATACATGGCCGGGTTTTACGAAAACTCGATCACCATTTATGAGAAGATTATTTCGGGTGGTATGGTTTCACCAGAGCTTTACTATAACCTGGGAAATGCCTATTTCAAAAGCAACAACCTGCCACCGGCAATTCTCAATTATGAAAGGGCCCTGAAATTATCTCCCGGTGACGAGGATATTATTTATAACCTTGGAGTAGCCAACAGCAGGATCGTCGATAAAATTGATGTTCTGCCCGAACTTTTTTACCTCAGATGGTGGAAAAGTTTGAAAACCTGGTTTTCCCCGGACGGTTGGACATTGATGGGTATAGGGTCATTTTCGATGCTGTTCGTCCTGGCAGCACTTTTTCTCCTGTCGCGGTCTGTCTCAGGCCGGAAAGTCTTTTTTGCCGCAGGCATGGTTATTCTTATCATAAATATAACTTCCGGAATTATTGCCTTTCAGACCTACAACGAATACAGGCTTCAGAACACAGCCATTGTTTTCACCCCTACCCTGCCGGTTAAGAGCTCTCCGGATGAAACCAGCATTGATCTGTTCGTGATACACGAAGGGCTGAAAGTAACAATTATCGATAAACTTGGCGACTGGAACGAAATCAGGATCGTTAACGGAAGCAAGGGTTGGGTAAAAGCCACCAACCTCAGGCCTGTTTAAAACCGGGTTATGATCAGAGTTGTTACCGTGATTTCCGGAATTCATTTCCTGCGCTATTTCAGGATAATCAACCAGCTCGGAATTTTCAGAGTAATCTTTCTGCTGGCTATCATCGCCTTTGTTATAAAAGCTACGCTTCAACCCGGCATGATGGTCCTGCAATCTTTGCTGGTAGTATCGGTTGTTGTCCAGTCTCACTTCAGCAGAAAGGATTTTGTGTTGCTGAACAACCTGGGGTTAAACAACCCGGGGTACTTCATGATGCTATACCTTCTTTTTGTCAGCCCTTTCATCTTACTTTATCTGATCTGGCCCGACTTTAAAGCCCTGGGAATCCTGATTTCAGGAACGCTGCTCACAACATTCTTTATCAATCCATTAAGGAAAGTCCGTAAATTTCAACTTCCTTCCTTCAGGTTCATACCGGCCGGATCCTGGGAATGGAGGGTCGGACTCAGGCGATATATTCCGGTTTTCGTTGCAGCTTATATTATCCCAGCGGTATTTTACCATCAGGATTATCTGTTTGCAGCATCTGTGCTGCTGATTGCAATCACTTCAAATGCCTTCCTGATCAGCCATGAAACAGTTAATATGCTGGTGTCAGTAAAATCCTCTTCCGTTTCCTTTTTCTGGTATAAGGTTTATCTCCAGTGTGCCTTCTTTACTTTGTTTTCGCTTCCTCTGCTGATCTCTTCGCTTGTCCTTTATCCCGAAGGAATCAGACCGGTGTTGCTGCTTTTCGTCAACAGTCTTGCAGTGCAGGTGTTCGCCGTATCGCTTAAATATGCGGGCTTCAGGCCCGGTCAGATCACCCCTTACAACATGGCCATCATATTTTTGCTGAATTTTACATTCGTTATTCCCGCCCTGTTGCCGCTTCCTGTCATCATGGCTGCTATTTTCGGCCGGAAAGCCATTTCACAATTAAAACTCATCGCCGGATGATTACAATTCAGAACCTTGAATTCAGTTATGGCAAATCGCCGGTAATCAAAAACCTGAACTGGCAACTTGAAACAGGAAGAATTCACGGCCTGGTAGGTCTGAACGGAGCCGGAAAGTCAACCCTGTTTAATCTGATGGCAGGCTGGCTGAAACCATTGAATGGAACAATCCTGTACAACGGAATCAGGCTTGACAGGAGCATTTGTGCATTAATGGAAACGAACCCGCAATTCTATCCTATGATCAAGGGACAGGAATACCTCGATGTTTTTAAACTCAAAAACGACCTTTTCGATATCGAAGCATGGAATAAGATATTCAAACTTCCGCTGAATGAGGTGGTTGATAATTATTCAACAGGGATGAAAAAACGTCTTGACCTCATGGGAATCCTGGCCATGAACAGGGAAATCCTGATCCTGGATGAACCTTTCAACGGACTTGATTTTGAGGCAGTAAGGCTGTTGCAACAAGTACTTCCATTGCTTGCATCCAGGGGCAAAACCATCATCATCAGTTCCCATATCACCGAATCCCTTACCTCTGTATGTCACAGCATCAGTCTGCTCAGAAATGGTGAGATCGGGCTGAAAATTGAAAGTGAAATGTTTGGACAGATCATTGAAATGATTGATTTTCATGGAGAAATCAAAACAGAAGAATTCCCTTTTTAATATTTCAAAGTCTATTATCAAATGATTGAAAGAGAGAATCCCGGCTTTTATGCGCTCATACCATAACACGGGAAATACCCTGAATTTTTCAAACATTCTTTATCTCTGATTCCAAATAGCCTCTACGGAGTCAACGACTTAACATTTCATTCACACTTTCAACTGCATTTAATCCGGATGTTCAGCCTTCCCTTTGCTTTATGGAATGTCCTTTGGATGTCGCAGATTCATCGGTTGATAATCTGCAGTTTTTTCTTAAATTTACCCTAAATATTCCCGCCATGAAAAATACCCTGATGTTGTTCTTATGTTCAGCGTTATCCATAGTGGCTTATACACAGGACTTTATACCTTCTCAGCCGGTTGGAGGCAGGCAACAGTTAAAGTATTTTATTGATCAGGAGTTGATTTATCCTGCTGCCTTGCTTGAATCAGGAAAGGAAGGAACGGTGACGATAAAGTACATTATTGACACAAAAGGACAAATTGAACACATCAGTTTTAAAGACAGTGAATTCCCTGACTTTAACAGGGAAATACTTCGCATTTTCAGGATGACCGAATGGGAACCTGCAACATTAAGAAGCATTCCTGTAGCCGACAGCGGACACTATGAATATGAATTCAATATCCGGAAATACAACAGATTATGCAGGCAAAGGGGGTACACTTCCCATTTTTACCCCTTTGAGCCAACCGACACTTCCGGCATCATCCATCTGTATAAAAACCTTGAGACGGCTCCCTACCCGATTTTTACCAACGATAAGATTAATCTGGCCGGGTTCATCGCCGCCAACCTTGTATATCCGGAAGCTGCCATCAAACAAAATGTGAGTGGTGTTGTTAAGATAGCATTTGTGGTAGAACCACACGGAAGAATATCAAATACAAAGATTGTCAATTCACTTGGCGCAGGATGCAATGAGGAAGCCATAAGAATAATAAGGATCATGAAATGGATGCCCGGAACAATTAATCGCCAGGCAGTCAGGGCCAGAATGAGCATTTCAATAAATTTCAGTTTAGATCAGGGTCCTGACGGAAACTTCAATCCAAATATTAAATCCAGTTATGGAGGATAGTAAACCAATAAAAACCAAATTAATCTGTATGCGTAAATCTTTGTTAACTCTTCTTTTATCGGCGATGGTTGCAATGGTAGCCAGTTCACAAACGGCCGATACAACCAGGCTATGGACCAAGGGCTTTAAAGCAGCCTTAACCTTCAATCAGGTTTCACTCACAAACTGGGCTGCCGGGGGTGAAAACAGTTTCGGCGGAAACTCATTTCTCAATCTGTTTGCCAACCTCAAACAAGGCAAAACAAGATGGGACAATTCACTTGACCTCGCTTACGGCATGGTGAAACTGGGCGATGCCAATCTCAGAAAAAGTGATGATAAAATCGACTTTGTTTCAAAACTCGGTCATAACGTGATCAACAAAAATCTGTTTCTGAGTGCCAACCTGAACTTCAAGACCCAGTTCGGAAAAGGATACAACTATCCCAATGATTCGGTCCTGATTTCCAATTTTATGGCACCGGCCTACCTGATGCTTGGTCTTGGTCTTGACTATAAACCATATCCTTATTTTTCTGTTTCCTTCCTGCCATTAACCGGAAGGATGGTTATTGTGAACGACACTTCACTTTCCGTTGGCTATGGTCTTGACCCCGGCGAAACCATTAAAGGAGAATTCGGCGCTGCGCTGAAAGTTACTTTCGAAAAAGATATTTTTACCAATGTCAGCCTGAAAAGCAAACTCGACATGTTTTCCAACTACATGGACCGTCCGCAAAACATCGACATCAACTGGGAAGCCCTGCTGGTGCTGAAAGTCAACAAACTGATCTCCACTTATGTTGGAATTCAGACCATTTATGACCATGATATCAGGATTACAGATAAAGACGGCAAAACAGGGCCACGGACGCAATTCAAACAAACCTTCGGAATCGGATTGTCCTATTCCGTCAAGCATCTGGATGCAAGAGTCAAATAAGAATAAATCATCAAACCCTAAAAATCAGACATTATGAAACTTTTAGACGAATTTAAGGCATTTGCCATGCGTGGTAATGTGATTGACCTGGCTGTTGCCGTGATCATCGGTGGAGCCTTTGGCAAAATAGTATCCTCCTTTGTCAATGACATCCTGATGCCTCCCATCGGCTTGTTGCTCGGCGGCCTGGATTTTAAAGATCTCGTATTCACCATGAAGGAAGCAGTTGGAGAAACCCCGGCCGTTACCCTTAACTATGGTATGTTTGTCCAGAATGTGGTTGATTTTCTGATCATTGCCTTTGCCATCTTTATGGCCATCAAAGGGATGACCTCTTTTAAAAAGAAAGAGGAAGAAGCACCTGCAGCCCCCCCCGCTCCTACAAAAGATCAGGAGTTATTGTCCGAAATCCGTGACCTGCTGAAAAATAAATAATCGGCTCAAACAATTTAAAAAGCCTGTATCAGTGATGCAGGCTTTTTTTTCGCTCTATAACGGATTTTCAGCATGGACATACCACCGCTTTACAACTTGTTATAAATAAAACGGGGTGCGGGTGATCCCATGAAAACGAAATCAAAATGCATTTCCAGACCGAAGCTTTGCCGAATCTTCTTATTTTTATGCCGGTAATTTGTCCTCCATCCTGAAATAAAAACATTGTCTGCTATGCTGAAATCCTTCAAAGTCCCCAACAACATTGTCATCGTATTCTCCATCATCATTATAGCTGCAATACTCACATGGATCGTTCCCGGGGGAAAGTATGACCGTCAGACCATCAAAGTGAACGGGGTGGAAAGAACAGTCATCGTGAATAATACCTATAAAGCCATTGACAGCCAGCCTCAGACCTGGCAGATTTTTTCGGCCTTCTACAAGGGATTTATCAATATGTCGCACATCATTGTATTTATCCTGATGATCGGCGGGGCATTCTGGATCATGAATGAAACAAAATCAATCGATATCGGTATCCTTTCATTCCTGCACCTGACCAAACGCTTCGAGCGATGGAAATTTGTCAGAATGCTCGGGGTCGACAATATCATCATGGCATTTATCATGATCATTTTCAGTGCCTTCGGTGCAATTTTCGGCATGGCCGAAGAAACGCTGGCTTTCACCATCATTTTTGTACAACTGGGCATCAGAATGGGATATGACTCCCTTGTTGGCATTGGATTGTGCTATTTTGCAGCCCACATCGGCTTTGCCGGAGCCATTCTCAACCCTTTCACCATCGGCATCGCCCAGGGGCTTTCAAGTGTCCCCCTGTTTACAGGCATTGAATACCGGGTTGTTTGCTGGTTTATTTTTACCTTCCTGGCCATTGCTTTTGTACTCTGGTATGCAAGGAGGGTGAAAAAGAACCCGAAAAAATCAATCATGTTCAACGAAGATGAGTACTGGAGAAAACGGAACGAATCGGACGTGGAAACCATCCGTTACTATACGCCGAAGTCAGCGTGGATTGTTGGCGGGGTGCTTTTCATCATCATGCTTGTTTATTCCTTCTGGTTCCCTACAACCAATTTAAGGGTTGGACTGAGTACCGTCAACGGTCCGTTTATCCCGGTCTTAACAGCCGTTTATGCCATCACCAGTTTCTTTGCGCTCAGAAAGTCGCTGCACTTTTATATCCTGAACATCCTTGCATTCACCATTTTCTACCTGGTTCTGGGCGTACTTGGATATGACTGGTATATTATGGAAATAGCAGCCTTGTTCCTGGCGATGGGCATTTTTACAGGATTTGCCGCAGAAAAGAAGAATTCGGAAATTACCAAGCTCTTCCAGGAAGGTGTGAAAGACATTGTGTCGGCGGCACTGGTGGTGGGATTCGCCGGCGGCATCATTGCCATTCTGAACGACGGACTGATCATCGATACCGTGTTGCATTCGCTGGCCAACTCGCTGAAAGGCACCGGCCAGCTGACCGCTGTTACCATTATGTACGGATTCCAGTCACTGCTCAACCTGGTAATCACCTCAGGCTCAGCCAAGGCTGCCCTGACCATCCCCATCATGGCCCAGTTTTCCGACATCATCGGACTCTCGCGCCAGGCAACGATTACAGCATTTCAGTTCGGGGCAGGTATCACAGATATGATCGCCCCCACTTCGGGTGTCCTGATAGGTGTGTTGGGCATCGCTAAAGTTCCCTACGGCAAATGGGTGAAGTTTATCCTGCCGTTTATGCTCTTCCTTGCTTTTGTTGCTTGGTTGTTGCTGATCCCGACCGTAACCATGAAATTGAGCGGATTTTAGATATCAAAGTCAATCGATTTAAAGAATCACGCAAAGCCGCAAACCCTGACTGCCGTTTTACCCGCCAGAGGAGGTCCGGCATGGACGCAATCTATTGATATTTAATATTTTAAAAATTATGATTTTGTTTTGTCAATAAGCTGGTTACCAGCTGTCCAGTAATATTTAAAAGCATATTGTGCAAGCCGTTGCGAATCAGTTGTCCGAATTACAGTTTGCCCAAAGCTGCGGGTTAACGGAAAATCACTTTTCAACAATTCATGTTCTATGCAGATCCTTTCTTTTGATTTTTCAACGTTTGCAGAAACAAACCACAAAATTGTCCAGTATGTCATAGTTGCCGTGGTCATTTCTTCCATGGCTGTTATCCTTGCACGGATTCTGCAAAAAATAATGAAGGTATACTTTGAGCGGTCAAGCCATGTACTCAGGGTTGATCCCACCAGGTATAAATTCCTTCGGAATGCTGTCAGTTTCGTGGTATTCATGCTTGCCATTACCCTGATATTCTACACTGTTCCTGAGCTGAGAACCATCGGAATCACCCTTTTCGCCGGTGCCGGAATTTTTGCGGCCATCATTGGTTTTGCTTCGCAGGAAGCCTTTTCAAACATCATCAGCGGCATTTTCATTGTTATCTTCAAACCATTCAGGGTAGGCGACAACATCAAAATCGGCGATATCCATCAGGGGGTGGTCGAAGACATCACACTGCGGCACACGATCATCAATAATTTCGAAAACCGTCGTATCATCATCCCGAATACGGTCATCAGTTCACAAACCATCATCAATTCAACCATTGAAGATGAAAAAGTGTGTATCTTTATTGAAGTCGGAATCAGTTTTGACAGCGATCTTGAAAAAGCCAAATCCATTCTGAGTGAAACAGTCGAAGCCCACCCAAACTGCCTCGACAACAGATCTCCGCAGGAAATCATTGAAGGTGTGCCTCAGGTGATTGTGAGGGTAATTTCCTTCGGTGAATCATCCGTCAATCTCAGGGCGTACGGCTGGGCAGCCAATACAGGGGAGGGATTTGTTATGAAATGTGATGTTTTTGAATCGCTGAAGAAGAGATTTCAGGATGGTGGAATTGAATTCCCCTATCCTCACCGGACGATTGTCTATAAAAAGATGGATGATGAAAAGTAAACCAATTGTCAAAAAGTCAAACAGCATTCGCAATTATCGTAAGAAATCAGGCTTACCCCCCGGAACGCTGGTTTATACAGGTAACATCAGCAGTGATACCACTTTTGACCTCTTTAGCTATAATGCCGAAACGGTTGAACGAACCGAAACAGACAATATTGAAGAAATTTTAAAAAAAACGGACAAGAGCAGAAACAACTGGATCAATGTCAATGGCCTGACCAACACAGACCTGATCAGCAAACTGGGCGATCACCACACTTTACACCCGCTCATGCTGGAGGACGTGCTCAATACGGAATCGGTCCCAAAAATTGAAAACTATGGCGATGTGCTTTTCATCAGCCTTAAAATGCTGAAATGGGATGATGAGCTGAACAGCATCAATGCCGAGCAGATCAGTTTCATCGTAGGGGAAAACTACCTGCTCTCCTTTCAGGAAATTGAAGGGGATGTATTTCAGCCGGTAAGGGAAAGGCTGCTGAACGGTTTAAGTAAAGCCCGCGAAAAAAGCATTGACTTTCTGGCTTATGTGCTGATTGATAAGATTGTTGACAATTACTTTGTCATTCTCGAAAAAATTGAAGACCACATAGAATCTACTGAACTTGAACTGATCAGGGATACAGACCTGATCTCTCCCGGACATCTCATGCATCTTAAAAAGCAACTGATTCTGCTCCGGAAATATGTATATCCGCTCAGGGATGAAATCAGGAAACTGCAGCGCGACGATTCAAAACTGATCGATCGTAAAACCATCAAATACATCAATGACCTTTACGATCATCTGCAGAACATCATTCAAAACCTTGAAAGCTTCCGTGACACCATCAGCAACCTGATGGAACTCTATTCATCAACCATCTCAAACAAACTCAACAGTGTGATGAAAACACTTACAGTTGTTGGTGTGATCTTTATCCCGCTGACTTTCATCGTCGGCCTCTACGGAATGAACTTTGACTATATGCCCGAGCTCCGCTACCACTGGGGTTACCCAGCTGTGCTGACAGCGATGCTGATCATCTCCGTCGGCATGTACCTGTATATGAAATCGAGGAAATGGTTTTAGAGAAATAATTTCGAATGTCTAATGTCTAATTTCTAATTTCTGACCTGAATACCGGTTTTGGGAGGGTAAACCGCTGGTTTTCCAATCCTCCAATCCTCCAATCCTCCAATCCTCCAATCCTCCAATCATCAAATCATCAAATCCTCAAATCCTCAAATCTTCAAATCCTCAAATCATCCAATCCTCAAATCCTCAAATCAAAACCTGAATTTACAAATCTTAACATTCACATGGAACGATAATTGCAATCATTGAATGTTTTTGACTAATTTTAGGCAATCTTACACCGGCTCCATGACACTCAGAAAAATCGGAATCATTTTACTCCTGCTGACGGGGATTACCACTCAGGCACAGTTTTTTGGAGAACCTTTCAGCCCGTATTCAGGAAACACAGGATTTCCGGTCAGCAATGATCTTTCATCCTCTTACCGGTTCAACCTCCGGTCCGGTGCCTTTTTCAATGCAGGTATTGGTGGAGGCAGCCTTTTCAATTCATTTGTTGCGCCTTCATTCAGCAAAGATTTAGGGAAGAAGTTCACTTTATCGGCCGGAGCAGTGATATCAAATACAACTTACAGCAATGTCAGCATGTTTAGTCCCGACGGAGCCTTCAAACCATACTCCGGCAACCTGACCAATTTTACCCTGTTTGCAGCAGGCGCCTATCAGGTTAATGACAGACTTACGGTAACCGGATCAGCATTTAAAACCATCAACCCGGCCTTCAATGCCAGGCTTAACCCCGATAAATTGCGTATGGATGCCCAGGGCATGAGTTTCGGTTTCGGTTATAAGGTCAGCGAGAATGTACACATCGGTGCTGAAATCAGGTACCAGCAGGGCAATAGCAATTTATATTCCCCTTATGGAATTCAGGGCAACAGTCCCTTTATGAATAACGGCGTGGTTGGATATTAGAAATGGCCGGTCGGGATTGACACACTTCGGTTGCGCCCACCTAATGCCTATTGCTACTGCTTACTGCTTGCTGCCCACCAATAACATCAAACGCCCAACATCAAACGCAGAACGCCAAACGACTAACGCCCAACCCCAAACCATAAACTTTCTGTCCTGAATGCTGATCCTGATTTCACCCAGCAAGACACTTGATTTCAAGAGCCCGGTCATCATTCCGGGTCATGCAGATCTCGAACTCATCAATTATTCAAAAAAACTTGCAGCCATACTTAAGCGAAAATCACCCCGCGACCTGGCTTCATTGATGAATATCAGTTCAAACCTGGCTGAACTTGCCGCATTCCACTACAGCGAATGGCATTACCCTTACCCTGCCGGGAAAGCCCGTCCGGCCCTGTCGGCCTTTAAGGGCGACGTTTACGAAGGATTAAAGGCCTGGGAATTTGACGAAGAACAGCTGGCATTTGCCGGCAAACACCTGCGCATACTCTCCGGTCTATACGGATTGCTGAAACCGACCGATATGATGCTTCCCTACAGGCTTGAGATGGGCACAGCCCTTGAGGGTAAGAATTTCAAAAACCTCTATCAGTTCTGGGGTGACCGGATAACACGACAGGTAATAACAGCCATAAAAGCCTCCGGAAGCAATGTGTTGGTCAACCTGGCCTCGGATGAATACGCAAAAGCCATTGATTTTAAATCAACAAAAGCCAGGGTGATTACCCCTGTTTTTAACGAATTCAGGAACGGATCCTACAAGTTTATAAGTTATAATGGCAAAAGAGCCCGTGGGCTGATGACCCGGTTTGTGATCGACAGGAATATCACAGATCCGGAGCAGTTGAAACTGTTCAATATTGAAGGTTATGAATTCCTTGAGAAGGAATCGAAGGGAGATCGCTGGTTTTTTGCCAGGTAAAAATAATTTCAACATCCGTCCGGACATCAAACCACCCGAAATGGACGGCTATGAAGCCAGCAGGCAGATCCGAAAAATCAGTAAAAAGGTTGTTATTATTGCGCAAACTGCACACGGTTTGTCAGGAGACAGAATTAATTCACTCGCATCGGGATGCAACGAATATATTTCGAAACCCCTGGACCAGCATTTGTTGGTTAAACTAATCAGTAACCAGTTCAGAGCAAAAAGGATTAACCAAGATAATCCAGTTCACTCTTCACTTTTTACTTTTTACTTTTTACTTTAGACTTTGAGCTTTAGACTTTGAGCTTGATGCTTGAGGTTTGGATTAGCTGCGCTGATCCCCCAGGGGTGGGAGCTACATGCAATTCCACGCATCTGCCTGCGGCAGATGTTTTTATATACAGGGTTCCGGGCTCAGGCAAGTCTGGCCCGGGGCCCAGTATAATAAAAATGCCCCGCTGTCGCGGGGCATCTGGAATGTATGGCGGAGAGAAAGGGATTCGAACCCTTGGTACCCGTAAGAGTACAACGGTTTTCGAGACCGCCCCGTTCGACCGCTCTGGCATCTCTCCTGGTTGAAAAGGGAGTGCAAAAGTAACAAAATTATTACGGATTGCCTGCTATAATTTATTTTAAGTTCACCAACTATCTTTTGGAATACTGGCATAGTTATTGAATCTTTGTACTCCTGTGCCCTGAAATGGACAACGGTCTGCCATTCATTTCCGCTGAATCGCTCCGCACTGGAAATAACCTAATCAAAGAGATGATGAAAAAATTACTCTTTTTTGCCCTGCTTTTCGTTGTTTTTATTAGTAGCAGCCTGCATGCACAGGATATTATCATGAAAAAAGACAACGAACTCATCAAATGCAAAATCAAAGAGATAGGGCTTGATGAGATTAAATATATGATGCCTGAGTATTCGCAGGAGGTTGTTTTTACCGTTGACAAAGATGACCTGGTTAAAATCATTTTTGAAAACGGCAAGGAGATGGAATTTCAGGTAAAAATGACCAATCCTGAAACATACACCGATAACAAGAAAAACATACTCAAGATCGATTTCCTCTCACCCCTTACCGGGAATACCACTATTGCCTACGAACGTAGTCTTCGCCCCGGCCGTAGCATCGAAGCCAATCTTGGCATTATAGGACTGGGCATTGATGCAGGTGACAGAAATGCCGGCGGGGCATTTGTAAAATTCGGTTATAAATTTATCAAGGATCCGGATTTTTACCTCAGAGGAATGCGCTATGCCCATATTCTCAAAGGAGGCTATATCAAACCTGAAGTTGCTTTCGGCTTTTTTTCCCGTGAAGAATGGAATTATGATATTTACTATAACAATGTAAACGAACGTGAAGACGTCTTATCAGGCACCATACAACTGGTTTTTGGCAAGCAGTGGATATTCGATAACACTTTTGCCATCGATATGTATGGAGGGGTTGGCTATGGTTTTACCACCAGTGACAATGATATTGCCTATCATTATGGCTACACCATTGCAGGAACTGATTTTCCCCTGGCTTTTTCGACCGGGCTCAAAATAGGCTGGCTGTTCAGATAGCTGCAGACACACAGCAGAGATTATCTTTTAACCCGGCAATCACGCTTTGCCGGTTTTCCTTTTTCTTTTGAAAAAAAATTATAATTAAAGATTTAGCCCATTTCTTCCAACAGGGTATTAGATAAAAATTTACTTATATGAAAACCAAATCATTACAAAGCCAAAAATTTCCAGGCACTTGTTTAGATTGATTATAAACTAGAAAAAGTCTGTATTTTATTCTTAACTTTTTAGTGTTGATTCTGTTTGTTTGCGTAAATTCGCAAGAGCCTTAAAGTACTGAAATGGTTTATCTACGGCACTTTGTTCACTTTATAACCCGATAAGCTTTGACAAAAAACAGCTGAAATTCTGTTTTTTTGTTTTTTTATTATAAGTCACATGGAAGGGCATTAGACAAAAATTATGGTGCTGAGCGTAAGATTGATGACTTTTGTAAATATGATTCCAGGCTTCATCCTTGAAGCCATTACCAGATCACACAGACAAAAAGGCAATTACCTACCGGTAGATGCCTTTTTCTGTTAGCCTTCTGAACAGAAAAAACATGATTAAGAAATACATACAGCTACAGAATATGAACCCAACTGCAAGCAAATCCGGTTTGAGGCCGGCTGGAGTGTTACTGGCCGCGCTGTTGACCATCATTTTCTTTATCGCAGATACAGGAATTGCCAATGCCCAGAATGAGGGCAAACAATTGTTTGAGAAAAACTGCATAGTCTGCCATAAACTGGGGGGCGGTAAGCTTGTCGGCCCTGAACTTCTTGGAGTCACCCAAAGACGTGACAAAGCCTGGATTGCCAAATTCATCCGCAACTCCAAGGAGATGATCGATGCCGGAGATCCGGTTGCAGTAAAAGTGTATGAAGAAAACAGCAAAATCCCTATGCTGACCTTCACCAATCTGTCTGATGCGGAAATAAACAGCATTATTGACTATATTGAGAAGTGGGAGCCTGAGAAAGAAAAGGTTTTTACAGTCGACATCAATAAAAAAGAGGGATTCGCCAAAACAGAGATTCTGCGGGGTGAGAGGCTGTATTATGGTCTTATTCCATTTGAAAACGGAGGTACAAAATCCTGTGTGTCCTGCCACAATGCCATTACAACCGACAGTCTCAACTGGAGCCCTTCGGCCATGGATCTGGCAGATGCTTTCATGGAAAAGGACGGGATGAACATCTATAAATCGATGGGCGAACCCAACTCTGATGTGATGAAAAAATCACATGCCGAATATAAACTTACCGATCAGGAAGTCTTCTATATCGCAGCTTTTCTTTCCGAATTTCACCAGGAAGGCATGACAAAACACAAGATCTTTCCTGTCAAACTCATGACTTTCCTTCTATTTGCCTTATTGATGACCCTTGCTCTGATTGATCTGATCTTTACCAAAAAGATCAAATATAAGTTCATTCACCTGATCGTGATTATTGTCGGACTCGGCGTCCACTTTAACCTTGCTGTTGTTGAAGCACAAAGCCTCAGCCGTACAAAGGACTATGCACCGGACCAGCCCATCAAGTTTTCACATAAGGTACATGCCGGAGACAATAAAACCGATTGCAAATATTGCCATTCCACGACCGAATATGGAAAATCCGCTGGTATCCCTTCAAACAATGTCTGCCTGAACTGCCACAAGGTCGTCTTAAGCGGAAGGAATTCGGGGAAGTTCGAAATCAATAAGATACACCGGGCCGATAAATCTGGGAAACCAATTGAATGGGTTCGTGTTCACAATCTGGCCGACCACGTCTTCTTCAGCCACGCACAGCATGTCAATGCAGGTAAAGTTGAATGTGAAAAATGCCACGGTGATGTTGCAGGAATGGACATTGTTAAGCAATTCTCGGACCTTTCAATGGGATGGTGTATCGACTGCCACCGCACTACCAAGGTCAATTTCAAGGATAACAAGTATTATTCAAACTACCTTAAACTTCACGAAGAGCTTAAAAGTGGTAAGATTGATTCAGTAACCGTTGAGCAGATCGGCGGACTGGATTGCATGAAATGCCACTATTAGCAGTTAACAACTAACAACTAACAACTAACAATTAACAGTTAACAGTTAACAGTTGAAAGTTTTGAGGTTGATTGTTTGGTTAATAAACAGTAAAAGACCGGGAACGGAATTTTCAATAAAGAAATTAATCCACAAAAGAAATTCAGCATCCAAATAAAAGAGGTTTTTATATGGAAAAAAAATATTGGAAGAGCACGGAAGAACTGAACAACCAGGTCGTACCAGACTACAATGAAAATCTGATCCCGGAAGGTAAGAATCTGCTTGACCTGATTGATGAAGAGATCGCACAGAAACCATCTTCGAGGCGTAATTTCCTGAAATTCTGCGGATTCAGTTTTGCAACAGCAGCCATAGCCAGCAGTTGTGAAAATCCCGTAAAAAAGGCCATCCCCTACCTCAACAAACCGGAAGATGTAACACCGGGAATGGCCAGCCATTACGCCACCTCCTATTTTGATGGTTCGGAATACAACAGCATTCTGGTAAAGGTTAGGGATGGCCGACCAATTAAAATTGAAGGCAACACCCTTTCTGACGTCACAAAAGGTGGCACCACCGCAAGGGTTCAGGCATCGGTACTCAGCCTTTATGACGGACTTTCACGCCATAAGAGCCCGATGAAAAAAGGTGCCGACACCAACTGGGCTTCAGCGGATGCGGAAATTTCCGCTTCTCTCCGCACCATCAGTGCAGCCGGCGGCACGATCGTCCTGCTGACATCCAACATCATCAGCCCTGCCACTAAAAAACTGATCGAAGAGTTTAAGGCCGCATTCCCCGGCGTGAGACAGGTAGTTTACGATCCTGTTTCCGCTTCAGGTATTCTTATGGCTAACCGCGATTGCTACGGGCAGGCAGTGATTCCAGATTACCTTTTCGACAAGGCAGAGGTTATTGCCTCCTTCTCGGCCGATTTCCTGGGAACATGGCTCTCCCCGGTTGAATACACTGCACGATATGCGCAAAGCAGAAACCTCACCAATGGTGAAAAGAAACTATCCTATCACATCCAATTTGAAACAGGACTGACCATTACCGGAAGCAAAGCAGATAAGAGGGTTCCGGTGAAACCTTCAGAAGAAGCGGGCCTCCTGTTACAACTTTACAATGAGATTGCTGCAAAAGCCGGTCAGGCAACCGCACCTGCCGGAGCTACACACGAAGCCATTACAGCCCTTGCCGGCCGTTTGTGGGAAAGCAAAGGTAAATCACTGGTGGTATCCGGAAGCAATGATCCGAATCAGCAGATTATGGTGAATGCCATCAACCAGCTGCTCGAAAACAATGGTGCCACCATTGGATTCGAAACACCACTGCTGACCAGGCAGGCCATTGACAATGAAATGGAAGAACTTGTGGGCCAGATGAATGCAGGAAGCATCGGCGAACTGATACTCTGGAATGTTAATCCTGTTTACGACTATTATAAGCCCGAAGCATTTATTTCGGGAATCGGTAAGGTGAAACTGACGGTTTCGTTTAATCCGGTGATGGATGAAACCCAGGAATACGTTGATTATATTCTGCCATCGCACCATTTTCTGGAATCATGGGATGATGCTGAACCCAAACGCGGATTTTTCAGCCTTTCACAACCCACCATCAGACCTCTGTTCAGCACCCGCCAGCCCCAGGAATCCCTGATGAAATGGATGGGCAAAGAAGGCGATTATTATTCCTACCTGAAGAATTTCTGGATGACCGATATTCTGAAAGCCGGTGAAACAGAATGGAAGACTACCCTTCAGGGTGGCGTTTTTCAAAAAGAAACTCCGGCTGCAACTGCAGTTACATTGAATACTGCAATCGTTGCACCTGCTGCCCAGG
Organism: Bacteroidota bacterium; assembly: GCA_009773455.1. Lineage (GTDB taxonomy): Bacteria > Bacteroidota > Bacteroidia > Bacteroidales > Lentimicrobiaceae > Lentimicrobium. The sequence continues at coordinate 80,890 of WSXU01000005.1, forward strand.
CCCTTTCAGCTTCAAAAAAGAGCGACAGCATTGAAATCTCGCTTTACCAGAATCTTTCGATGGGGAACGGGATGCATACCAACAATCCATGGTTGATGGAACTTCCCGACCCGGTATCAAAAATCTGCTGGGACAACTTTGCATCTTTATCTCAGGAAACAGCCAAAGCACTCGGTGTGACTGCCGGCAATGTACTAAATATCAACGGCCTCGAAGTTCCGGTATTTCTGCAACCGGGTCAGGCCGGAGGAACCATCTCAATCGCCCTGGGATATGGACACACCCGTTTCGGAAAAGTAGCCGATGGTGTTGGTGTGAATGTATATCCGCTTGCAACATACGAAAACGGAACCCTGAGACTTTATAATGCTGCTGCCAAAGTCGAAATGACTGATCGTGAATACCAGCTTGCTACAACGCAGATGCACGGTAGCATGGAAGGCCGCCCGATTGTTCGCGAAACGGTGCTGGGCAGTTATCTTGAAAGCCCCGACGCAGGAAACGAACTTCATGCCGAATTTGAGAAAAAACATGTAACCCTGTATAAGGAGACCGAATACAAAGGTCATCACTGGGCTATGGCCATCGACCTGAACGCCTGCACCGGCTGTAGTGCCTGTGTAATCGCCTGCCAGGCCGAGAATAACATTCCGGTAGTTGGTAAGGAAGAGGTGATGAAGACCAGGATTATGCACTGGATCCGGATCGACCGTTATTATGCCGGCGATGAAAAGAATCCGGAAGTGGTGTTCCAGCCATTGATGTGCCAGCATTGTGACAATGCCCCCTGTGAAAATGTTTGCCCGGTTTCGGCAACCAACCACAGCAGCGAAGGTCTGAACCAGATGGCTTATAACCGCTGCATCGGAACAAAATACTGCATCAACAACTGTCCGTACAAGGTTCGTCGTTTCAACTGGTTCAGGTATGCTACCAACCAGAAGTTCGACTATAACATGAACGATGATCTCAGCCGCATGGTTCTCAATCCGGATGTAACCGTCCGTGAAAGAGGAGTCGTTGAGAAATGTTCCTTGTGTGTGCAGCGCATCCAGGAGAAGAAACTGCTTGCCAAAACAGAAAACAGACCTTTACAGGATGGGGAGATTCTTCCCGCCTGCGCCCAGGGATGCCCGTCGAAAGCGATTGTTTTCGGCGATCTGAACGATCCGCAAAGCAGGGTTTCGCAATTGTTTAAAGACCCGCGTAACTATCACCTTCTTGAGGAACTTCATACCCTTCCTAAAGTAGGCTACCTTACACTGGTCAGGAACAGTGATGAAAATAAAGCCTGAACTTGAGAAACAGATTGTTAGTAACAGATAAAAGCTTGACTTTATGTACAAAACTGATGTAAGAGGGCCGCTGATTCTGGGTGATAAAAATTACCGGCAGATCAGTGACGATGTCATAGCCCCGATTAACCAACCCATACCCGGCTGGTGGAAAGTTGCTTTTTTCATCGCACTGCTGATGGCTATTTTCGGAGTGCTGGCACTTTACCAGACTGTTGCCGTGGGACTGGGAACCTGGGGAGTAAACAATTCCGTTGGCTGGGGATGGGAAATCATAAACTTTGTGTGGTGGATTGGTATCGGACATGCAGGAACCGCATTTTCGATATTCCTGCTGATACTCAGGCAGAAATGGAGAACATCCATCAACCGTGCCGCAGAAGCGATGACCGTTGTAGCCGTTATGTGTGCTGCCATCTTCCCTGCCATTCACATGGGTCGTGTATGGCTCGCCTTCTTCATTTTTCCTTATCCGAACACCCGCGGATCACTCTGGGTTAATTTTAACTCTCCGCTTTTCTGGGACTTTATTGCCATCAGCGCCTACCTGCTGATTTCGGCATCGTTCTGGTATTTCGGTATGGTTCCTGATTTCGCAACCATCCGCGATAAAGCCACGTCGAAGATCAAGAAAGCGGTTTATGGCTTCTTTGCTTTCGGTTGGACAGGTTCTTCGAGGGAATGGCTGCGCTACGAAGCGTTGAGTTATGTATTGGGTGGTATTGCAGCCGTGCTGGTTGTTTCAGTGCACTCTATCGTATCAACCGACTTTGCAGTCTCGGTTATCCCGGGCTGGCACACCACGGTATTTCCTCCATATTTTGTGGTTGGGGCTATTTTCTCAGGCTTTGCCATGGTAATGACCCTGATGATCATTATACGCAAGATGTACAAATTCCAGGAATATGTGACGGATTCCCATCTGAATGCCATAGCTAAAATCCTTGTGTTCGTCTCCCTGATCATGGGTACGGCCTATGCCACCGAAGTCTTTATCGGCTGGTATTCTGGAAGTGAATACGAAATGTTTACTTTCTTTAAAAACAGGGTAACGGGTGATTATGCATTTCAGTTCTGGGCAATGGTTATCTGCAATGCTTTCATTCCCCAGCTCTTTTGGTTTAAGAAAGTAAGACAAAATCTTACCATTGCCTTTATCATATCGATCTTTATAAATATTGGTATGTGGTATGAACGTTTCAACATTCTGATTACATCACTTTCGAAAGATTACCTGCCTTCAAGCTGGACCACCTACTCCCCTACCTGGGTTGAAATCGGAATCTACATCGGAACCCTGGGACTCTTTACCATGGGTGTATTGCTGTTCTTCAAGTACATCCCGATGATTGCCATCAGTGAGGTCAAGAGTGTACTGAAGGTGACCAGTGTGAATACAAACGACCAAAAACACATGAGCCATGAATAAAACCAGTATCATAGGTGTATTTGATGAAGAAAATGCCCTGATGGCTGCTGTTGATCAGGTGAAGAAAGAGGGCATCGAGATCAATGAGATCTACACCCCTTACCCGATGCATGAGGTGTTGGAAGCGATGGGCAAAAAGACGAGGTTTACGTTTGCAGCTTTCCTTTACGGGTTTGCTGGCGCTTCGGGTGTGCTCGCCTTTTTATATTACACATCTGTAATCGACTGGCCGATCAACTACGGTGGAAAACCAACCAACGCCTTCCCATCTTTCATTGTGGTGACCATTGTATTAACCATACTTACGGTTACCCTGGCCAGCCTTTTTACCTTTTCGGCAAGGGCAGCAATTTATCCTGGCAAGTCATTTATACTGCCCGATAAAAGGTCGACCGACGATAAATTTGTGATTGTATTTGATAAATCACTATTGAAAGGTGGTGCAGAAAAACTGAACGCATTGCTTTTGGAAAAAGGAGCAGTCGAAGTGTATGAAAAAGAGTTACATCCTCAAAATTAAGCGGCACATGATAATCAAGAAATCAATAACAGCCCTCACAGCAGCACTGGGAATTCTGCTCCTTGGCTCCTCGTGCGACCGCACCCGAAACGATAAAGGGTATGAGTATTTTCCGGATATGGTCCATTCATTAACTTATGAAACCTATGCTATAAACCCGGCTATGGGTGACAGCAGTGCAATGCGCCTTCCTGCAGAAAATACCATTTCACGTGAAATGATACCCTATGCCTACCCGGCGACCATCGAAGGCAGAACACTGGCAGCAGCCGAACTGGTGAACCCCCTGGAAGCAACACCCGAAAACCTGGCAAGAGGAAAGGAAATGTTTACCGTTTTCTGCCAGGGGTGTCATGGTGAACTTGGCAATGGTGATGGACACCTTTACACGAGCGGCAGATTCTCCATCAAACCGGCTTCTCTGCTTTCCGAGAAGATGCTTGCTGCGCCTGAAGGTGATATTTACCATGTTATCAGTGTCGGATTCAATGTCATGGGTGCACACGGACACATGATCCGTCCGGCCGACCGCTGGAAAGTTGCCATGTATGTTAAGAAAGAACTGCAAAATAAAACCGTAAAATAAAGGAGCGGCAATGGACACAAGAATTACATTTTCGAAACGCTTTCAATATGCAGCTATAGCCCTGATTATTCTGGGAGGTGCAGCTCTGGCTTACGGTTTTATTACTCAACCCGATCGGGCATGGGCTAACCTGCTGCTTAACAATTACTATTTTCTTTCATTGGCCATTGGCGCCAGTTTTTTCCTTGCGCTCCAGCACATTTCCCAATCGGGCTGGTCATCCATGTTCAAAAGGGTTCCGGAAGCAATGATGGCCTTTGTGCCCTATGCTGGTGTTATCATGCTGCTGCTCTATTTCGGCATGCATTCGATTTATCACTGGAGTCATGAGGAAGCCCTGGCCAGCGACGCCATCATCCAGCACAAAGCACCTTATCTGAACATTCCATTCTTTTTCATCAGGATGATCCTGTTTTTCATGGCATGGATAGTGATGACCCGGTTGCTCCGGAAGGCTTCGCTGAATGAAGACAAAACAGGTGGGATGATCAACTTTGAAAGAAGTGAACTGTTATCGAAAATTCACATTTTTCTTCTGGCAATTACCTTCTCTTTTGCCACCTTCGACTGGATTATGTCGATCGATGTTCACTGGTTCAGCACCATCTTCTCACTCCGTAACTTTGTCGCCGCTTTCTATCACGGCACGGCAGTTATAGCCCTGATCGTTATCCTTCTTCACCAGAAAGGATATTTCCCGGCCCTTAACAAGAGTCACCTCCTTGATTTCTCAAGGTATATTTTTATGCTCAGCATAGTCTGGGGTTACTTTACCTTCTCACAGTTTATGCTTATATGGTATGCCAATATCCCTGAAGAAACCTCTTATTTTGCCGAACGGTGGCACAGTGGATTCAAAGTTATTTTCTATGTTAACTTTTTTATCAACTGGTTCCTGCCGTTTACCCTGATGCTTTCGCAGGTCACGAATAAAAACATTCATGTTGTGAAAGCACTGGCCATTGTTTTGCTAGCCGGACAGTACATCGATCTTTACGAACAAATTTTCCCGACCATCCTGCATGCCCCTGTGTTTGGTCTGATCGAAATAGGAACGTTTGCCGGATTTACGGGATTGTTCGTGTTTGTTTTTGGCAAAGCCCTGGCAAGTGCTGATCTGATTCCAAAAAATCATCCGTACCTGCAGGAAAGCTTACATCATCATCTGCATTGATTTCAATACCAAACCACAAAATCAATAAATCAACCACCATGAAAATCAGTATAGCGGTTCTGGTACTATCATCAGTCGTCTCCATGAATCTCACGGGGCAGGTACCTGCTACCAAAGATATCAGTACGCCGCAAACTGAAATAGGTATTGATGAGCATCTGGATGAATATCTGCCCGATGATCTGACATTTATCGGTACCGACAATAAGCCCTATAACCTGAAGCAGCTGATCAACAAACCTACGGTTCTGATGTTTGTTTACTACCGTTGTCCTGGGATCTGCAGTCCGCTGATGACCAATGTCGCTGATATCATCAGCAAGACAGATCTGGTTCTCGGGAAGGATTTTCAGGTGATTACAATCAGCTTTGACAAGCGCGAAGGCACTGACCTGGCGGTGAAAAAGCGAGTCAACTATCTCAACCTGATAAAAAAACAGGTTGATGAAACCGGCTGGAATTTTTATACCGGTGACAGCCTGAACATTACAAGGGCAACCAATGCGGTTGGTTTCAGATTCAAGAAAACAGGAAACGACTTTCTCCATTCCGCAACCCTGATGATGATCAGCCCGGACGGAAAGATTACCCGTTACCTGCAGGGAACCTATTTCCTGCCTTTTGAGTTTAAAATGGCAGTGATAGAAGCCTCCGAAGGGAAAAGTGGGCCCACCATTTTCAGGATACTTCAGTTTTGTTATTCATACGATCCTGCAGGACAGCAATATGTGCTGAACATAACAAAAATGGCGGGGACAATAATTCTTGGATTCGGAGCAATCATATTCCTTTTCCTTGTGTTTAAACCACGTAAAAAGATAATATCAAACAAAGAATAATCAAATGACAGAACACACAGAACACAAGCACGAACCCAACTATCTGGAATACAGGGGTAAATATACCGGGCTTATGGGATGGCTGACTTCAACCGACCATAAGCGCATTGGGCTCATGTATTTTTACGCCATGATGACATTTTTCCTCTCTGGTGTGGTTATGGGCTTACTGATGAAACTTGAACTGATTGCCCCCGGTGAACAGCTTATGGGTGCTCAGGCCTATAACGGGCTTTTCACCGTGCATGGACTTACAATGATTTTCCTGTTTGTTATTCCCGGGGTAGCGGCTGTTTTTGGTAACCTCTTTATGCCGATCATGATCGGTGCTAAGGATGTATCATTTCCGAGGCTCAATCTGTTCAGCTGGTACCTTTATATGATCGGAGCTGTAATCGTTCTCTCTTCGCAATTTATGGGCGACGGCCCTCCCGATACAGGCTGGACCTTTTATGCACCCTACAGTTTAAAAACGCAGACCAATGTAGTGGCTGCAGTAACCGGAGCCTTTATTCTCGGATTTTCATCGATACTTACCGGGCTTAACTTCATAGTAACCATGCACCGCCTCAGGGCGCCGGGTATGGGTTGGATGCGAATGCCCCTGTTTTGCTGGACACTTTATGGCACCGGCTGGATTCAGTTACTGGCTACCCCGGTTGTAGGTATTACTTTCCTCATGGTGATCGCAGAGCGCATGCTTGGAATCGGATTCTTTGATCCGGCCATTGGTGGCGATCCTATTCTCTACCAGCACCTCTTCTGGATCTACTCCCACCCGGCTGTATACATCATGATATTACCTGCCATGGGTGCCATCACTGAAATAGTCATCACTTTTTCCCGTAAGACAGTCTTTGGTTACAGCGCCATGGTAATTTCCAGTATGGCCATTGCCTTTGTAGGTTATTTCGTATGGGGTCACCACATGTACACCTCAGGAATGAGTACCACAGCACGCTGGGTATTCTCCTTTATTACCTTTCTGGTAGCAATTCCATCTGCAATCAAGGTTTTCAACTGGACTGCCACGCTTTACAAGGGGTCGATCAATATGCAGACACCTTTCTTCTGGGCCATGGGGTTCATCTTTGTTTTCATGATCGGTGGTTTTTCAGGCCTTGTGCTTGGCTCACTCGCGACAGACATTCATGTGCACGATACCGCTTTTGTGGTTGCTCATTTCCACTATATTGTGTTTGGCGGAACCGGGTTTGCCTTCTTCGCCGCTCTTCATTACTGGTATCCGAAAATATACGGTAAAATCTATAATGGTAAAATTGCCAACCTGGGGCTGGTTATTTTCTTTATCGGATTCAACACCCTTTATTTCCCTATGTTTATACTCGGCATAATGGGGATGCCACGCCGTTACTACGATTATCTTGAGCAATTCCACTCTTTGAATATCGTCTCTACGATAGGGTCATGGGTGATGGCAACCGGTCTTATCATTGTGATCGTAAACCTGTTGAGGGCACGTAAAGGCTCAGGCAAGGAAATAGACAACCCATGGGATGGAAGAACCCTTGAGTGGCAGATTTCTTCTCCTCCGATCCTTGAAAACTTTGAAGAAATTCCGGTCGTTGACCATGAACCATACGATTACAAATAAACAACCTAAGCATGGAAACAACTGCAACCCATCACGCAGATATGCACCGCGACGACGATGCCTCGAAAATAGGCATGTGGCTGTTTATCTTCACTGAGATTCTGCTCTTCGGGGGACTCTTCATCGTATATTCTGTTTACCGGTTCAGGAATCCGGTAGCTTTTCATATCGCCCATCAGGAGCTCAGCATCACGATGGGTCTGATCAATACCATCATTCTTCTGATCAGCAGTGCCACTGTTGCCATCTCAATTTCTGCCATACAAAAAAAAGACAGGAAGATGAGCATGATGATGCTGGGTATGACCTTGTTGTTTGCCCTTATATTCCTGGTTAACAAATACTTTGAATGGGGCGCAAAATTTGAGCATGGCATGTATCCAGGTTCAGACCTTATGACAATGCTAAGTCACGGCGATATGCTGTTTTTCAGCCTGTATTTCTTCATGACCGGGTTACATGCGGTACATATCATCGTTGGCATGGTACTGTTGTCTGTTTCCCTGTTTAAAGTAAGGAACGGAGCCATCCACAGCACCCGTTTTGTACTGCTCGAAAACAGTGGTCTTTACTGGCACCTGGTCGACCTGATCTGGATTTTCCTGTTCCCTTTGTTCTATCTCATCCATTAACCACCAGCCGTTATGAGCAAAGATAATCACCACCACATCGTCGAATATAAGAACCACATCCTGGTTCTCTTTCTACTCATTGCGCTGACTGTTATTACAGTTGCCATTACCAGTGTTGAACTCGGGCCTTACAATACAGCCGCTGCCATGGTCATTGCGTCCATCAAGGCAGCCATTGTGCTGATGTACTTTATGCACCTCAGATTCGACCAGAAAATATACCGTTTCATGGCCACCATTGTAATACTCATCTTCTTCGCAGTGATAATTGTAACCTTTTTCGATTACTTATACAGATAAAACGATATGTATTCAGGAGCTTCAAATTTTGTAACAACAACCGATACAGCCTTCTTCTTCATCATCGGCGTTTCGGTGCTTTTCCTGATCGGAATAACCGGAACTCTGCTCTGGTTTATGTACCGTTACAACGAGAAACGCAATCCGGTCGCTACACAGATACATGGCAGCAACACCCTTGAAATTATCTGGACAGTAATACCAACAATCCTGGTAATCATTATGTTCTTCTATGGTTGGGCAGGATACTCCCCGATGAAAAATGCGCCGAAAGATGCCATGAAAATCAAAGCCACAGCCCGGATGTGGTCATGGAGCTTTGAGTATGAAAACGGAATAAAAACCGATACGCTTTATGTACCGGTAGATAAACCCATTTCACTCAATCTTATTTCACTGGATGTGATCCACAGTTTTTATATTCCTGCATTCAGGATAAAAGAAGACATGGTTCCCGGAAGGGGAAACAAAATCTGGTTTATTGCCCAGGAAGAAGGATCCTATGAGCTGTTCTGCACCGAATATTGCGGATTATCTCATTCCTATATGTTCACAGAAGTGAAAGCCATGCCACAGAAGGATTTCGATGCATGGTACCTTAAGATGTCGGATACCACAAGAAAAACGGTGGCAGTTGCTGATCCGGTAGCCGAAGGTAAAAGGCTGATGGAGAAAAACGGATGCATAGTATGCCATTCGTCAGATGGAACCAAGATTATCGGCCCTTCCTACAAGGGAGTCTATGGTCATAAAATAACTGTTATCACAGATGGCAAGGAACGTGAAGTGATAGCCGACGATGAATACATCAAACGGTCGATCTATGAGCCAGAAGCTGACATTGTCAAGGGATTTGTCAAAGGTCAGATGGTTTCATACAAAACAATCCTGAGTGATCAGGATGTGGCCAACATCATTGAATACCTAAAAACGCTGAAATGAAAACCAGTTTTAAAAAACTGGTAAAGGCTTATTCCTGGCTTGGCAAATTCAGCATCTCCCTTCCTGTTGGTTTAACAACATTTACCGGTTATCTGCTAGGTAACAGGGGGTTTGATTTTGGTGCTATTTTTCCGGTTGCCGGAGTTTTTTTGCTGGCATCAGCTGCCTCTGCATTAAATCAGGTTCAGGAATTCAAGGTAGACCTTAAAATGCCCCGCACCCGAAACAGGCCTATCCCTTCCGGGAAGATCAGTATGGCCGGGGCCTGGATTTTCATTCTGACCTTTTCCGTATCAGGATTATTCATCTTGTATCATTACAGCGGATTAATGGCATTTCTGCTGGGTGTAGTTAATTTTATCTGGTATAATGGTATCTATACACCGCTGAAACGCACTACAGCCTTTGCTGTTGTGCCGGGATCGATTGTAGGTGCATTACCACCATTAATCGGATGGGTGGCTGCAGGCGGCACTATATCCGATCCTGTAGCCATTGCCCTCGGGTTCTTTTTCTTTATCGGCCAGATACCCCATTTCTGGCTGCTGCTGCTCCGGTTCGGGCATGAATATGAAATGGCAGGATTGCAGTCACTCACTACACGGCTTAACAACATCCAGATCCGGCGCCTGACTTTTGTATGGATTGCCGCTACGGCTGCCGTTGCTTTTATGCTGCCGGGTTTCTATCGCTTTAACCACAATGCCATCATTTATATCCTGTGGGCCCTGTCTGTTCTGATGGTGATAAAATTTACCGGATTAATCAAACCATCGAAAGAGGATGTAGAGTTCAGAACATCCTTTATCCTGATCAATGTATATTACTTCTTTGTGATGGTGCTTATGTGCCTTGATGTGATTCTCTGATCACAGAAAATCCGGGTTATCTAATTTACAGCTTTATTCCATCAGGTTATGATGAGGTTCTGATTCAGTTAATCCGGAACCTCCCGTTGCTTAAAATGATGGTATCGGTTTTGTCACCTTTCCTGGTATTGTCGTGCTCGTGAGGGCCGCCATTGGCAAACATTCCACCCCCTGATTTGGTAACAATCTTTTTCTCCAGATTCCCCCTGATTCCGGACCCGGACATAGTTGCCATTGCACGTTTTTCATAATATACGCCCCTTAGTGTGGCCTCAAAACTGCCTTCGACCGAAGCACCGGAAACTTTCTCAATCGTAAGGGTTCCGGACAAGGATTCACCATCATGAAAAGCATGTCCCAGACCTTTTGTCTCTTCAGTATAATCAACGAGAACCCATACCCTGTCAAGGTTGGCTTTTACTTTTGCATCCGATTCCATATCATCTTCGCTAATGATCGGATAGGTGCCGGGTTTCAGGCTGTCGGTAAAATAATAGAGGCGGATCCAGACCTGAATATCCGGGCTCACCTGAAATGCACCCAAAGCAAGGTACTCAAAGCCGGTAACCGGAATTTTCATCCTTTTGGCTTCAGCTTTCCACTCTTTCCCATCTACTTTACATGAGATGTAATTGGGATAATCCTGGGCATGGAGCATACTTCCCATACCAGAAATGATTATAAACGCAATGATCGCCAGATTTTTCATGGATTGATTATTTATAGGTTTATAAATACTTTATCAAAAAACACGCTTCCTTCAGACCGGATTCCGGAGAGTACTCAAAAACTACCCTAAGGTAGACAATATTCGTGAATACGGAAAATGACCGGTAATAAAAGAGCTGTATATTATTTTAAACACAACGCTTCTTTAATGGCATAAAAAAAGGAGCCGAAGCTCCTTTTTTTGATTTCAGCATATACTACCTCGGATCAATTGGAACATTTTTAACCTCTTCAACCGTGATGAAACCACCTTTGTTGCCAAAGTTATTCAATACATAATTAATAGCAGCAACAGCTTCTTCATGGGTACCAACCTGAGGAGGCATCGGAGCAGGATATTTCACCGTTTTATTGGCAACCACTTTTAATGAACCATTCAACACCTGGGTAACAGCAAGTACTTTTTGGTTGAGTAGGAAATCAGATCCCACCAGTGTCGGGAATACATTCGGTATTCCCTGTCCGTTGGCCTGATGGCAAACAATACATTTTTCCTTAAAAATCTTTTCGCCAAGGGCCATTTGTTCAGCACTAGGGCCAGCTGCTGCGGGTTCTTCGGTAACCTGGGTATCAGTACTTCCGGTTTTGTTGCCGCCGCCGCATGATGTCATCATGGCAATCCCAATCATTGAGGCAAAAGTCAATACAATGTAATTTCTGGTTTTCATAATTCAGTTTTTAGTTGAGGCAAAATTATTAATAATCATTTTAAATTATCCTTAAATCCGGATTATTTTTTAGGATGGCAGCAGGAATGGGCCTTTTCAACAACCGGGGTTAAAGCTTCGGCTTTGGGGCTGATGTATGGGATCCCCAGAGAAAGTCCCCTGAGTATGATCAGCACGCCCAGAATTACAATAACATAAGGTGATAACCTGTTGATAAACACCCTTAGTTTCAGGCTGATCATGGTTCCTGCCAGTGAAACGGCAAGCATGACGGGTATGGTGCCGGCACCGAACAACGCCATATACAGCATCCCCGGAACAACATCACCGGTATTCAATGCACCAGCAACGGCAACATAAACCAGACCACAGGGAAGAACACCATTCAGCAGACCAATCCCAAACAGGGAGGCATAGGAACTGTTGCTGAATAGTTTGCGGAACCCACCCATGACACGCGACGAAAATCCTTCAAGCAGATTGCCTGCTGAGGGGACTTTCCTGAATAACAGTGGTATGACTACATAAGCAATCATCAATGTTCCGACAATTACAGAAGTCCAGAGCTGAAAACCTGCCATATGCAGACCTTTCCCGACCAACCCGAAAATGAAACCGAGCACTACATATGTCAGGACCCGCCCTGTGTTGTAGATCAGACCACCGGTAATTCGGCGTGTCCAGTTATCGCTGCGAAGTGGCAGGGCGAGCGCTATGGGTCCGCACATACCGGCACAATGGGCGCTTCCGACCAATCCCACGAGAAATGCTGTCCAGAGAAACATAGAGTTGAAGTAAAAAGTAAAAAGTAAAAAGTAAAAAGTCTAAAGTAAAAAGTTTGCCCGCCATTTTTCAGGCGGGTAAAAAACCTGCCTGCCTGCCTGAAAATGGAAAGAACTGAAGTTCATGCAGAAACCGTTATCTCCAACTCACAGTTGAGGGGTCTCCGGATAAAAATTCAGCACCTGTATGGTAATGCAAAATTCTACAGGCTGCTATTTCAGAATCCTGACGCCTTCCTCATAATAGTATTCCTTACCATCCATCAACCAGCTGATCTTTGCAATGTATCGCCCTGCCTTAAGCTTTGAAACCGGAATGCGCTGCACCAGGCTTGTATCTATCTGAAGACTGTCGGCAAAATCAGCATCCTGATCCGAAGGCCTGAACATATAGATCTGACCTTTAACCTCTTTACCTTTCAGCTCGACAGGAAACTTCACTGTAAGTTGATCCTGTTGCTGCGATATCAGTATTTTCTCCGACAATTTCCCTGTAACGGCAATTCTGTCGATCTGTTTCTGATACTCCAGACTTTGGGGGTAGTATTCGGTTTCCACCAGGTCAAACCGCTCCTGCAGGCTGAAATAGATCAGGGCTGCCATACTCAGCAGAAACAGACCGATAAACATGAATATTCCTGTACCCCAGTTAAATTTAAATGACATTTTATTTTTTTTAGTTTGATTTAGTCATCATCCGATCCGGGATTGTTGTCCGGATCATTTGGTCCCACAAAGGTAGCCTCTATTTCATCCATTTCGCGTCCGTCGCTCATAACCTTGAATTCAACTTCGGTGAGGGACTTCTTTATTTTAGACTTTTCTATTACAAGAAGGAACGTAGCTTTTCCAACCTGCCCCTTCCCGACCACCAGAGGACCACCCATCATTTTGATGAAGCCTTCCTCATCATCGATCAGCAGATTCACCGGTAAATCCTTCCGGGTTTTATTGATAAGCCGGATAGTATAGATGTTGCTGTAATGCAAAGAATCATACTCCTGGTAAATTGAACCAGGCATCCTGAGAATGGTTGATTCGATGTCGGTTCTGATTGAAAACAGATAGCCGATCAGAATCAGCAGACCGGTAAGTACAACAGAGTAGAAAAGAATCCTGATGTTGAATTTTAACCTGGTTCCTTCAGCTATAGACCGTTCGGAAGCATACCTGATCAGACCTTTGGGCTTGTGTACCCGCTCCATGATGTTATTACAGGCATCAATACAGGCAGTGCAATTGATGCATTCAAGCTGGGTTCCGTTCCTGATATCAATTCCGGTCGGACAAACCAAAACGCAGCTGTTGCAGTCGATGCAATCTCCCTTTGATGCTTTTTCCCGGTCTTCAAGGGGGTTGTGCTTGGCCCTGGGCTCGCCTCTATTATAGTCATAACTGACAATAATTGAATTTCGGTCAAGTAACACACCCTGCAACCTGCCATAAGGACAAATGATGATACAAACCTGTTCGCGTAATTTTGCGAACACGAGATAATGTATTGCAGCAAAAATTAACATGCCGATAAATCCTGCCGGATTTTCGACAGGTCCGGCATTGATCAGTTCCTGTACCCGATCCATTCCGATAACATAGGCAAGGAAGAAAAATACAGTAACCAGTGATATGAGATAAAAAATCAGGTGTTTCAGTGTTTTTCGCCAAAGTTTATCAAAATCCATAGACCGGTCATCAAGCTTTCGCTGACGGCTGTTGTTGCCTTCGATGAGATATTCGATCTGTCTGTAAATGAATTCCATAAAAATGGTTTGCGGACAAATCCACCCGCAGAATATCCTTCCGAAAATCACAGTAAACAACACCACAAACACAATGAATGTGATCATGGAAAGCACGAAAATGTGAAAATCCTGAGGGAAGAATACGACACCGAAAATGATGAAATGTCGTTCAAGCACATTAAAGAGCATCAGCGGATCGCCGTTGACTTTAATGAAAGGTGTTATAAAAAAGACCAGCAGCAGCAGATAGGCAGCCAGGTTACGATAATTAAACAATCTGCCCTGCGGACGTTTGGGATATACCCAAAGTCGCTTTCCATCCTCGGCAATGGTTGATACCCTGTCGCGAAATGATTCTTCTTCTTCAAATTCGTTCATTTCTTTAGTAATTAGAGTAAAAGCAAAAACCAATGACCGTCGGGAACTTTCCCTGGTCATTGGCTTTAGCATGGTAATCAGATAAAATTATCATTCAATAAAAATGCCACACAGTTATCAGCCAAAAGTGTCATATTTCCTTCCCTGGGGAGCCTTCTGGTTAGCCGGATTGGTTCCCTGGAAGGTCAGAATAAAACTCAGAACCTGCTGAATCTGAATGGGTGACAATTGATCTTTATAGGATATCATCCCCTTTGTGATGACCCCGGTGATTACCACGTTGTACAGTTCTTTCATTGACACCCGGTTATTGGTTGAATCGCCGTGTATCCAGTACATATCCGTCATGTTCGGACCAACAAGTCCTTCGCCGAACTTTCCATGGCAGGTTACACAAATCTTGTTAAAAATTTCCTGTCCTGCGGCCAGATCCGTTTCTGCAGTCAAAGGTACCATATTCTCAAGGTCAACCTCGATCTGAGGCATTGCTTTCTTAATGTCAGCCATTGCTGTCATTTCGTTGGTATATTCTTTCTCCTGCAGTGGCCACCAGTCAGCAAGGTGGTAGCCTACAAGGTAGACCAGCGAAAAAATGATGGTAACATAAAAAAGGTACAACCACCATTGGGGCAGTTTGTTATCCAACTCCCGGATTCCATCATATTCATGTCCTCCGAGATATCTGTCGTTGGTTAACTCATCTATTTCGGGTTCACCATGAGGCAGGTTTTTTTCTTCTGTATTGCTCATAATCTTTGTTTTTCAATGTTTTCGATTTATGAATACTCACTCTTCATCGCTATCGAGCGGCATACGGCTCAACTCCTGATCGCGGGTTTTATTTATGGTCAGTGTGTGAACGACCATCACCACGAAAAGTAAGATAAACAGCACCAGGGCAATTATCGGAAACCAGTAGATGCCCTCAATATCGTTAAATAAACGTGTTACAATTCCCATGTTAATCCCGTTTATTTGTTTTGAGAAGTTGCATTTGTTCCGGAGATATCCGTTCCCAGGCGCTGAATGTAAGCGATCAGGGCTATCACCTGTTTGTTGCTGCCAACGTCAATGCCTTCGGCTTTCAGTCCTGCGGCAATGGCCTCGGCCTGTATCTTCAGGTCATCATTGGCTTTAAGGTCGTAACCTTCAGGATAAGGCACCCCAAGCGTCTGCATCACCCTGATTTTCTTCGGTGTTGATGCAATGTCGATTTCTGCATCTGCCAGCCATGCGTATTTAGGCATAATGGTCGTGGCGTTCAATTCCTGTGGATTCATAAAATGACGGTAGTGCCAGGCATCCGGTTTATAGTTCTTACCTGTCTTAACCCCTTCGCGCCACAAATCCGGACCGGTACGTTTTGAACCCCACTGGAACGGATGGTCATAAACATATTCACCTGCTTTGGAATACTCACCATAACGTTCGGTTTCTGACCTGAAAGGACGGATCATCTGTGAATGACAGTTGTAACAACCTTCCTTAATGTAGATATCACGTCCCTGCAATTCGAGCGGAGAATAGGGTTTTACGCTCGAAATGGTTGGTATGTTTGATTTGATCAGGTAAGTTGGTACGATCTCGATTACTCCTCCGATAAGGATGGCAACGATGGAGAGAATCATAAAGCGAACTGGTTTGCGCTCAAGGAAACGGTGAAATCCTTCTCCGGCTTTCATTCCGCCTTCTTTAACGAGTGCAGGAGCTTCTGCGGCTTCCATGGCGACAAACGAACCGGCTTTCACGGTTTTGGCAATATTATAGACCATCAGAATGGCACCAAGGAAATACAGAGTACCACCGAATATCCTCATGTAGTACATTGGCATGATCTGTGAAATCACTTCCAGGAAGTTCGGATATACCAGTTCTCCGGCATCGTTGAATTGTTTGAACATTGAAGCTTCGGTCCATCCTGCCCAGTATAATGGAATTGAATAGAACAGAATTGCAAGAGTTCCCATCCAGAAATGGAGGTTAGCCAACTTCACCGAATACAGTTTGGTATTGAACATTTTCGGGAAAAGCCAGTAAATCATACCGAATGTGAGGAAACCATTCCAGCCCAAAGCTCCGATGTGTACGTGACCAACGGTCCAGTTTGTAAAATGGCTGATGGCATTGATGCTCTTCAGTGAAAGCATCGGTCCTTCGAATGTCGACATACCATAAGCTGTTACTGCAACCACAAAGAATTTCAATACCGGCTCTTCACGGACCTTATCCCAGGCTCCCCTGAGGGTCAGCAGGCCATTGATCATACCACCCCACGACGGAGCAATCAGCATGATTGAAAAAACGGTGCCCAGTGATTGTGCCCAGTTGGGTACCGACTGATAAAGCAGGTGGTGCGGGCCTGCCCAGATATAAAGGAAAATCAGCGCCCAGAAATGGATCACACTGAGCTTGTAAGAATAAACCGGCCTGTTGGCAGCCTTGGGCATAAAATAATACATTAATCCGAGATAAGGAGTGGTCAGGAAAAATGCCACCGCATTGTGACCATACCACCACTGAACCAGTGCATCCTGAACTCCGGCATAAACAGGGTAACTTTTCAGGAAAGACCATGGAATCTCGATGGAGTTACCAATATGCAATACGGCAACTGTAACGAATGTGGCAATGTAAAACCAGATGGCCACATAAATGTGTTTGACCCTTCTTTTAAGAATGGTCCACATCATGTTCCAGCCAAAGATTACCCAAACCAGGGCGATAAGGATATCGATGGGCCATTCCAGTTCAGCATATTCCTTACCGGTGGTAAAGCCAGCCAGAAGTGTCACAGCGGCCAATACGATGATGCTCTGCCATCCCCAGAAATGAAAACGGGTCATCCAGTTGCTGGCCATGCCGGTTTTCAGCAACCTTTGGAGCGAATAATAATACCCTGTGAAGATACCATTACCCACAAAAGCAAAAATAATAGCATTGGTATGTACAGGTCGTACACGCCCGAATGTTGTGAAGGCGAGATTAAAATTAAGCGCAGGAAACACCATCTGACAGGCGATCAGCACCCCCACAAGCATGCCTACAATGCCCCAGAAAAGTGTGGCATAGGCAAACATCTTCACAATCTTGTTGTCGTAGTAAAACTTTTGTAATTCCATAAGCGTTTGGTTTAACTAAACATTGTTTTGGTTAACACTTGAATCATTGGATTTATCACTCTCATTATCAAATAGAATTCTAACCGAAGGGGAAACATCATCGTCGTACTGACCAGATCTGACTGCCCACAAAAAAGCCAGCAAAAAGCCGGCTGCAACCAGAATACTGAAACCTATCAGGACAACAATAACGCTCATCTGTTTAATTTAAAAATTGATTTACCCAAAGATATAAATTCAGAAAGTAAGAAGTTCCTCCTGAAATAAATATAGAATTAATCCAAATAATTATATATATATTTGTTTATCAGAATACTACAGAGGTTTTGAACAAATGTCCAAAACCTCTGCCAATAAAAGATTATCAATTGAATAAAAAGTTATGCAAAAATCTAAAAAAGTCAGGCCGAAACAGCCAAACCTTTCCTTTTGGCCAGTACTGTAACTGAAAGGCTTGCGAAGGCGACCACCGAAATTGAACTCAAAGGCATCAGCACAGCTGCAAAAACAGGTGATAGTAATCCCTGAACCGCAAATGAAAGTCCGACAATGTTATACATAAACGATATGCCGTAACTCATATAAACAATGTTTACCGACTTCCTGGCAAAGCCAACAAAATGATTCAGACGGCCGAATTCAGAGGACTTCAGAATAGCGTCGCAGGCCGGAGAGAAATGATAGATGTCATCGGCAATGGTGATTCCGATATCGGCTTTGATCAAAGCACCGGCATCGTTCAGCCCGTCGCCGATCATAATAACCTTCCGGCCACTGTTGGTCAGGTCATTGATGAAATTGAGTTTATCTAAGGGCGATTGGTTAAAGTATAATGCATCGTCTGCACCGAATACCTTCACCAGATTGCTTCTTTCGGAATCGTTATCTCCTGAAATCATATACTTCTGATAACCATCGAACCCGGCAATCACCTCTTCAAGACCTTCACGGTAGGAATTTTCAAGCTTGAAGTATCCCTTCAGTTTGTGGTCGATGGAAATGTATACCGAAGAAACCCGGCTATCTTCAGGTGATTCACTGCCGGCTATAAACTTTCGTGAACCCAGCATGATGCTGTGACCTTCGAGCAAACCCGAAATACCCATACCCGGGATTTCACGATAACCTTCAACAGTCATGTCGGCGACAGCCGGCAACCAATCGCTCACAATGACAGACAACGGATGGGTTGAATTTCTGGCAACGGATCGGATCCACTGCATCTCGCTAACGCTAAGCGGTTCACCTTCCCAGCTCACATTCATCGACCGGGAATGGGTAAGGGTGCCGGTTTTATCAAAAACCACGGTATCGGTTTTCACCAGATTTTCGATCACCCCTGTATTCTTGATATAAAACCCGTTACGCCCGAAAATCCGCATCAGATTTCCGAAAGTAAAAGGGATGGTCAGCGAGAGGGCACAGGGACAGGCAACAATAAGAATGGAAGCAAAAACATATACTGCTTTACCTATATCCTCAAATGCCCAGAAAATGAATGCCAAAGTAGCTATTGCCAGGATAACCAGCGTGAAGTAGTGGCTGACCCTGTTCACAATTGTCTGCATATTCATGCCTGTTTCTTCACCAAGGCGATCCTCATTCCAGAGCTGGGTAAGATAACTCTGTGCCACCTCTTTTACTACCTGCAGTTTGATGGCTGCGCCGGTCTGCTTTCCTCCGGCATAAACAAAATCTCCTGTTTTTTTTGACACCGGAATCGATTCGCCGGTCACAAAACTGTAGTCAATACTACCTTCTCCTTCCATCATCACTGAATCTACAGGAATCAGTTCTCCATTCCTGACAAGGATCAGATCACCCTGACGGACATCCTGCAACTGCACAAATTCCTCATTCCCATCACGTAACAAGGTCACCGCAATCGGGAAATAAGACCTGTAATCCCTGTCAAATGACAGAGACTGGTAAGTACGGCTCTGGTACCAGCGTCCGATCAGCATAAAGAAGAGCAGACCTGCCAGTGAATCCATATAACCGGTTCCGGAACCGCTGAAAATTTCATAACTGCTTTCCAGGAACAGAGCCAGAATACCAATGGAAAGTGGAAGATCGATGTTAATGACTTTCTTCCGCAGGCTTTTCCATGCGGAAAGGAAAAAGTCGCTGCTGCAATAGGTTATTACAGGAAGAGCTAAAATAAAGGATACAATTCCAAATGTGCCGGCCATCAGTCGGTCAATGGCTTCCCCTCCCGGAAGATAATCAGGAAAACTCACCAGCATAATGTTTCCGAAAGCAAAACCTGCCACCCCTATCTTCATGATCATCCGGCGGTTGGCCTTCTGGTGACTGTCTTTTTTGGAGCTGTCGTAACTGATGTCCGGAATGTAATGAATGGAATGAAGTAACTCAATCAACTGCCTGAGGCTGATCTCCCCGTCATGAAAAGTGATGCTTACCTCCTTACGAACGAAATTGACATGCGAGTGCATGATACCGGGGTGCAATGTATTCAGGTTTTCGAGCAACCAGATACAACTGCTGCAGTGAATGGCAGGAATAAATAGCTTGACCCGGGAAATTCCGCCATCGGAAAACTCAAGTAACCGGTTACTTATCTCCTGATTGTCAAGATAAGCATATCTGGTTCCGGCAGCATTTTCAGTTTCCAGGCGAATGCCGGGTGAAGGCATCATCTCATAATACCGGTTCAGCTTTTTTTCGGAGAGTATCTGGTAAACCATGCTGCATCCGTTGCAGCAAAATGGTTTCTGATCAAAAACAACAGGGTTTTTACCACATTCCTGTCCACAGTGCACACATTCAGCCATAAGTAATAATTGCGATGGCAAAAATAACTTTTATTTCCTACAAGCTTTAGGAATGGTCTCCGGGTATATTAAACAAAAGTAACCAATCAGAAAAACTACGCTTCCAACTGACAGATCATCATTTTTGGGGATGGGTGACTTTTATTGAACACATATATCAATACTGGCAGAAGCTTATTTTGCTTTCCTGATGCTGAAATCCCTCGACAAACTGATGGCATATGAGTACTGCGGAGTCAGTTGCTTACCCTTGTAATTCTTATACACAGGGACATCATACAACAGGGAAACATTCCACAACCCGGCCACGACATAGGAGATTTGTGGCGTAAATACCATCAGGTGATATCCGGTATTGACTTCATTTTCTCCATCCTGCACATCTCTGCCATGAATCTCGTTGCGAAGCTGAACAATGCCAAAAAACCGCCTGGCGATTTTTTTCGAAACAAACACCGAGGTGGTAAGCAACTTACCCGTCTGATAATCGTTGACATTGAATCCGTTATACTCAAAACGGTTAAGAATGAACGTCCGCAGGGTGAGTTGGGTAAACTCCTTACTCAGCAGCAATGACCCGGTGACTCCAAATGCATTGGTCGACGGACGCGCATCCAGTTGCAACAACGTGCCATTTTCCGCAGTAGCCGGCTGGCGTGAAAAAGGAAACTTGAACCCCACCCCTGCCGTTATCTCAACTTCACGCACAGGATCGACATAGAGCCCGTATTTCAGCATAAAAGTGCCGTTTGCCATACCCCGTCCGTTGTGGTCGGTGAGGGCAGGATTATGAAAGTTAACCACTTTATTGATGAAATAACCGGCATCGGCCTGAAGGGTAATGCGGTGAGTCAGCCCGTATTCAAGGGTGATCCCCGTGAAATCATAATGGGCATTGTCCGACATATCCGTTTCATCATCCGAAGGTTTACTTCCCTTGTAATAAATATCGGAAAAACTATGCCGGTAGAAAGTGATTGCCCTGGCCGTTTTTTTATTTACCAGGCCGACATGGGTAGAGGCCCCGACCGGGCTTCCGGTTGAACAACACTGGGCCATGCCGTCTTTTGCAATGCAAATCAGGGCTGAAAGCAGGACACCGAAAAGCAGCTTATTCCACATAATTGACATATGCATCTTTTGACGCCTGGTGGTTGGCATTGTCCTTCACTTCACAGGTAATTTTGAACTTACCGCCATGGCAGATGGTAAACATAACCTCAGGGCCGGAACCCTCAAAAATACCCAGTTCATTGTCGCATTTCCATGTATAGGTGAGGTTCTCGCCATTAACATCAGCTACAACCTTAGTCAGTTCCATGATTGCCAGAGTGTCATGCTCAACCGTCAGGCTCACAAACTCAATACTTCCTGTTTCTGCAGGCAAATCCTTTTTTTCACAACCTCCTGAAATGAATAACAACAAAAGGGAAACAGGTAATATGAGGACAGAAAAAAGTCTTTTCTTCATTGGATTTAGTTTTAATTTGTTAACATTCAGTTAAATAAATTATTGACCAATGACAAATTTCCTTGTCAGAACTCCTTGCGGTGTGGATAGCTGAACAAAATAAACGCCCGGAGCCGGATTGAATTCTGCCAGATCCTCACTGAGTAAATTCGGCCCCACGACAATCTCCTTTTCAGATTGGTAAAGGATATTCCCAACAATGTCTGATATAGAAAGTTGTGCTGAATAATCCTGTTTACTCACAAATTTTACGAACAAACGTTCGGATACAGGTGAAGGATAAACACTGAGTTCACCCTTTGCTGCCATCACATCTGTAACACCGGTGGCCATACCATCGAAACCCAGATCATCGAGCCAGATAAAGCTGTTCTTTTTGGGTGTATGACCACTGGAAGAAATAAAGACTATGGCAGTATCAGGGACATCCACACTCTGGTACATAAAAGGGATGGAGAAACCGGTCCACACATGAATCATCCCCGTTGTGGTTTTCCAGAGACTGGCAATGGTATCACGACGGTGATTAACAGTATTCCATTTTGTAAGCCAGGCTGCAATGGTGGCCACATCATCGTTGTATCCCATAAACTGGTATTTACCAACCAGGCTTTCGACACGCTGGTTAAAAGGGAATCCCGATTCAGCCTGCCATGTTTCAGTATTCAACTGTCCGCTAACGATCATTCCGGGTGTAATCACACCGCCAACATCTTTGGTTGTGAGCTTAATGTAATAATCACCGGTGGCTCCGGGACTTCCCTTGATGGTGGTAAAAACACCCGATGCAGAGGTGGCTGCATTCATATTTCCCCACTGATCCGGAATTTCATAGGATCCGGCAGAGGTCCAGCTTTCAAACCCTGAATTGGGAATCTGTGCCTGAAGGAGGCTTGTTATGGCTGCAAAAAGAACAATGAAACCAATCTTTTTCATATGTAGAATCTGACATTGATTAACAAAAATAGTTTATTTCAGGCTAAAAATCACGAATCACTTTATAGAATACCTGAACCCGGCATAAACCGTTGCTCCGACTAGCGGCCCCCAGACCATTGAGGTATCAAAATGTGTATGGTATGGCGCAAACGCTTCTGTTACAGGATCTTTCTGAGTGAAATTTGTCAGGTTTTCTCCTCCGAGATACACCTCGAAATGCTTGAATTTCCGGGTAACCTGAGCCATCAACTGCACATAGGCAGGTGAATATGAGCCGCGTTGCAGAAATGAAGGCATCTTTCGCGTATCAGGGATTCGTGCCCTGCCGATAAACTGTGAAGTCAGGTCGAATTTCCACTTTTCGAAACGGGTAGCATAATTGAGGGAAACGATTCCCTTGTAGGCATTGACCATGGGTTTCTGCCTGAGTTCACCATTGATCGTCGTCTTCACATCACTTACCCTGAAGGCAGTCAGTACTGAAAGTCGCTCAACAGGTTCAAAAGTGAACTGTAACATATAGCTGTTGGCAAATGACCTGCCATCAAGGTTGTAGAAAAATACATCCGAAGGAATACTGTCAAGATCAGCGATGACCTGACTTATAAAATCAGTGCGGTAGGCTTCAGCATCAATCTGGGCATCACGGCCGAATAATTTGAAATCATGGGTCAGACTGATACCGAAATTCCAGGCTTCCTCCTGCTTGAGATCCGTGGCAAGATGAATTACACGCTGGCTGGCCATGATGGAGAAATTCTCAGCAAACAGATTTGCAGACCGATAACCCTTTCCGGCCGACGCCCTTAACATTGTACCATGGTGAATTTCGTACTTCAGATGGAACCTGGGCGTAAAAAAAAGTCCATATTTGTTGTGATGGTCAGCGCGGATACCACCAATCAGGGTAAGATGCTCCAAGGGAGTCCAGTTATACTCAAGATAAGCCCCGGGCACCATTTCGTTCCGGTCCATAACATAGGTGGTATCGGTAAAATGATGAACTGTCAGCAGGGTATCGTTGGGCAGGGAAACATCCATAACACCCAGTTCCTGGTAAAGAAACGTAAAATCACGCCTGAAATAATCCTCATTATAGTCATCGTAAATAAAACTGAACCCTGTTGTTATGCGGTGTTTCTCATTTCCGGCAATGGCATCCTGGTACTTATTGTTACCGAAAAACCCCTCCTGTGAATGATAAATTCCTGAAACAATTATTGCCACACTCCTGTAATTATTCAGGATAATCCCGTTCTTCCAGAAACTCTCGAGCCGCTTAGTTTTCAACTTAAAACCATAGGTTTCAGTCAGGTTGCTGATTTTTTCAACATCAGGGTTGTAGGTATCAGGATCAAAATCCATGTATCCGCCTTCACGCGATTCGTCGAGATACTTTATCAGAAACCTGGAATCGTATTTCCCCGGGACATCGTAATCCCACCGGTTGATAAAATTGAACGTAGTCAGCTTTGGGATATCCATAAACTGGTCGTCGTTTTTATCAAAAGAGTTGCGAAAAGTACTGGCATGACCCATGACCATGGTACTCAGGCGATCGTTCAGCCTGGTTCCCGAATTGAAATTGGCTTCAAGCCGGCCATGCTGGTTTGCAAACACATTCAGAAACAGTTTCTCACTTTCGGCGGGTTTCTTATACTCAACATTGATCAGCCCGGTGGTGGATTC
This sequence comes from Bacteroidota bacterium, assembly GCA_009773455.1. Classification (GTDB taxonomy): domain Bacteria; phylum Bacteroidota; class Bacteroidia; order Bacteroidales; family Lentimicrobiaceae; genus Lentimicrobium. The sequence continues at coordinate 105,403 of WSXU01000005.1, forward strand.
ATAACCATTCATAACAGACGAAGCACCTTTGGAAACACTGATAGACTGCATCCAGGGCCCCGGAATATACCCAAGTCCAAAGGTAGATCCCAGGCCTCGGAGCAGGGGTACATTTTCAGAAATAATCTGGCTGTAGATTCCTGATAAACCAAGCATCTGTATCTGCTTGGCCCCTGAAATCGCATCGGCATACATTACATCAACAGAAGAATTGGTTTCAAAACTCTCTGAAAGATTGCAGCAGGCTGCCCTGGTGAGTTCATTGCTGGTGATTACCTGCACCTTTCTAGGATCGAGTTGTGAAATAAAGGAAGTGCCGATCCTGTCTTTTATCTCGACTTCACTGAGTTCACTGGATGTTTCCGTGAGGATGATTTCCAGCTTTTTCTTACCATCTACTTGAACGGTATCGGTCTTATAACCCAATGAACTTACTACCAGCAAATAGTCGGAAATGCCTTTCTGCGACAGGCTGAATTTCCCCGAAGCATCGGTACTTGTGCCTGTTGTTGTTCCTGCCCAGTGAATATTGGCACCAGGCAAACCGATGGATTTGCCATTTGCATCCGTCACATAAACTTTTCCGGATATGGTTTGGGCCAGGCTATTCTCAGCCATAAGGATACCCAGCAGGCAGCAGAAAATCAGTGTGATATTTTTTATGTACATGGTTTTGATTTTACAGTTTTTTTTTACAGAGGACAATGATTAACCGGATTGCATTCAGACAGCGAAGGCTGATTGAATGACAAGCGGAACAGGAAAGAGATCAGCTCTTTCTGTTAACTGTAAATACTGTAGGGAATCCGCTGCTGGGAAAGGAAAAGCACCAGTTCACGACCCGCTTTGGGTGGCGGCCTGAACCTGAAATCAAAAACATGAATATTATCCTTTTCACAAACAGGCTGAACAGCATTGTTTATGTCTGCTATAACCATAGCGGGCTGAAGCAGTGTTACCGGAAAGGAAAAAGTAACCGGATATTCGAGACTGAGCCTGGAGAAAAATGAAATGTTTGAACAGCAACTCTTTTTTTGCAGAGCAGGCTTACTTTCTGATAGAGGATGTTTTGTAACTGGTAAATCACATTTACAACCACAGGAAGCTGGCTTCTGCAAACCAAGTTCTGTATAAAAAGCAATGCCTGACAGGTTACCGTTGCAATAATGCGCCTTATACGACAAGCCGGTAGTGCCTGCAAATACAATCATTGAAAGAACAATGAGTATTACACTGCCTGCAAAATCACGTAAGCGCTTTCTGCTCATCTGAATCTGACCAATTTTCAGGTTAATCTTTTTCCCCTGCAAAAGTAATCCATTTATTAAGATGGTTGAGGTTTCCGGCCATTAATGTTCTGATAGAAATTTTAATCCCTGAATTCTCTATATAAGTCCATTCTACCTTACAAACACGGATCGGCTGAAACTGTTTGTGTTCATTCAGCCCTGTTGACCAGTGATTCCAGAAGGTCTGTTCAAAAAATACTATACACGATCACTGCATCGGGATGGGAATTACCTGAAAGGCCGATGGATTTGTTTCCGAAAAAGACAACTATGAGATCTGAAACAAAAAAATGGGGCTAATTGCCCCATTCCTTCCTATAAATCCTATCACATCTATATAACCTATGAACTAAGGTAAAACGACCCCCCGGCCATAATTAATGAAACAAATGAATCTAATTTATAGGAGTGTAAACAATAGTAAGAAGTTCGCCCGATTTACCAACCTTTACCGGACAGTTATCTATGATACTATTGGCATTGTCTGAAGGAATATTAGATGTAACGGTTACCACAACATTACCACAATTACAATCAGCTAAGTCTTTAATTTTTTTACTGGATACCCATACGCCCTGGTTGTTACTATTAACACCCTGATATTCATAGATATACTTATTATTTAGTGCGATGTTATTCAGATAATCACAGGCAAATTTGATTTTTTCCTGTGCGGCAACAGTGATGTATTTATCGTTGATACCGTTTGCATCGAATTCATAGATGTGTGCAACATTTAACTGATTCTTGTTATCAGATTTCACACAATAATAAACAAGGCGATCCGGAGTAAGAATTCTTTCCCAGTATTCAGTTTCACTGTAGTTGTTGAAACGTGAATATTCCATCTTGATCAGGGTAGTGTCGAGGCCCATCATCAGACCCGGGCTTTTTTCGGTTCTTGTGTTTTTTGTCTGAGCGTTGCTGATCATTACCGATAATAAGATCCCTAAAATTAAAGTAGCTTTTTTCATGGCTTTATCCTTTTACTTTTTTTGTTTCCTTTTTTTTCTTTTCACCGGTTTACCGGTTTGTTTTTCCAGTTTTCCTTTGTCTTCCCCCCGGATGATTTCTGGTCGCTGGGATGCAGGATCAGATTCGTAAATCCTACGAGACAAAAGTACGTCGCCCTGCAAGGCAGCGCAATTCGTTTAAATACTACTTTTATGAAAACGGGGGAGTAAAAAGGGATAGGTAAAAATACCTACCATGTCCATGAAGAGTGGAAATAGTGAAATCAGTGGTTAAAAATAACAAAAAAACGGATCAACCTTAATCGTTGATCCGTTTTTATTCTAAAAGTTTTAAAGCACTACATATCTGATAGTTGCATAAATTTTACTTCATTCAGACACCTGATTGAGCGGTCAGAGAAAAAATCGGCTGCCGGGTATAAAAGGAAGGCACCCTGCTTCTTTACCCCGCTCATAGGGACAATCAGCACTTCAGCCTGGTCGTTCCGGTTGAATATTTCGCTGTAAGTAAATACCGCACGGTATCCATCAGGTGCCGAGACTACAAATAACCCGGTTTTCAGATTTTCTCCGGACATCTTATAGATATCCGCAGAAAAATCTTTCAGCATTACTCCCCTGAAAGGTGTAGTTCCGTGAATTCCGGTTCCACGGCCGTAAAAAACCGAACCATAAGAAACCTGATTTCCTTCCAGCCCGCCATCTGAAATGCTTTTCCTGAGCTGGTCACGGTCGGAGAATTTAAGTTCACCGGCATACATATCCGGGATATTCCTGTCTACTTTATAATTCAGTGTTGATGACCGGATGGTAATTTTCACCGGGCTGCTGATGTTACGTTCAGTATAAAGATCTGAAGCCACCACCAGCTTTGAAACAGCCGGAAGCGGCCATAGTTCTTTGGTCTTGGAAGGAACGATACGACGGACTTTTGAGGCAATGATAATCTCATGCCGATGGATGGGGTAGTAGAGTTCCCCCCAACTGATAACTGCTTTCTCTCCTGCTGCATTCTCTATCACAACAAAGAGATCGATGATCGGGGCAAACTCAGCTTCATTCTTCTTCTTCAGAACAACACGATCAAGGATATCGTAAAGTGAATAACCTTCGTATTGATATGATCCGACAAAAGTGCCGTTTTTGCCATCGAATAATGTTTCTTTCACTACAATCTGACGCAGGGGCAGTGCTGAAAAATCAACCGTCCCCGGATTCCCGATTTCGCCCTCGAGGGTTAATGCCGACATTACCAGATCTGCTTGCGGAGCATCATCATAAAAATCATTGGTTTGGGCATTAACTGCCTGATAAAAAAGAAGCGATAAAGCCGTGAGGCAAAAAACAGTTTTCTTCATTTGGGATTCTGGTTAAAGATGATAGGCAATCTCAGCAGAAATGAATCTGCCGGGGCAAACAGCATACTTGCTGTCATAATATTTTACGTTCAGTAAGTTCTGAATGCTGAAAGAGGCTTTAAAATGTCTAAGAAAAGATTTTGAAAGCTTGAGGTCTACCGTTGTGTAACCGGGATACCTGTCCGAAAGCAGGATTTCATCAACCGTATTCTGATCATTGATATACATTGGACCGGAATAACGTACAAACAGCCCTGTGTTTAAAATCCTGTTACTCCAGGTGGCACCACAGCTGAAGATATGGGCCGGTACATCGGTCAGGTAGTTTCCCGACAGATCAATGGTATCATTGTTGGAAATCTTGCTGTAATTCAGGATCACTGAATGTGAATAGGCATAATTGGCAAAAATGCTCAGGTCAGTCAGAATGTCGTAACGCACTTCTGACTCAGCTCCATAGATCTCAACTTCACTGATGTTAGCCCTGATAAAGATTGGACGATCTCCGAAACCCATATCGATGGTTTGGCCATTGCTGACATAATACTGAAAATCTCTGCCTCTGGAATAGAACAGTGAGGCGGAGAAAAATGCATTCTCAACCGGCTTGAGATCAAACCCTGTCTCATAATTACTCAGGTACTCGGGTTTAAGGGCAGGGTTGGCTATTTTGAATCCTCCTTTGATCCTGCCTGAGCGACATAGATCATCCAATACCGAAGCACGGAATCCACGCGAAAACATGGCATAAACCCGGTTGTTCTTATTCCACTTGTATTGAGCTGAAAGCCTGGGGCTGAATGCATTCCGGTTCTGTACCGGCATCTCCGGAGCCTGATACCCCGACATAAATGCCGTTTCCATTGTCGGATCCTGAATGCGGAACGATCCGTCATAGAAAGTTGCCATATCGTATCTTAACCCGGCTATGATCCTGAGCCTGTCGCCGATCAGGCTGATCTCATCCTGGGCAAACAAAGCCCAGGTGTTCATTTTACCTTCATTGTAGACTATATCGGTTGACGTGTAATACTTATCGTAGGCATCAACACTGCCGTTTTTAAAATCAAAGCCCCCGGTGAGCTGCTGTGATTTGCCGGCCTGCCTGCTGAAGGTAGTCATCCAGCCGTAATCGCGGCGGGTTGATAGCACCTCGTACCAGGTATAATCATCCTTAAGGTATTCGTTCACCTTTTTATAATCCTCATTCAATATGTATAAAGATGAAACGGCATTGACCGTTCCGATTTTACCCCTGTAATTCAGGGTCACTCCCCATGAATCGTGATCGGTGGTATTCCCTTCCGGCTGATAAACCTTCTCGCCGGTTCCGCGACGGTCATTGTAATAGTTTACGGAGGCCTCTATTGTATGCTTACTGCCCAGGTTTAAACCGGTCTTCAGGTTTGCGCCGGTCTCACGCATATCTGATTTTATGATGTATGGATTGGCTTTTACATCGGCTTCGCTTTGGGTGATGTAACCATCGCTGATTTTAAAAAAGGAATTCAGCATCCAGAAGAAGCTGTTTTTGCTGTTTTCCAGGTTTTTAACTCCTCCGGCATTCATCCTCGCCCCACGGGTATGAAATGAGCCCACTTCCAGCGAAGCCCTGAGAAACAGAGGAGTTTCGGGTTTGCCTGAAATAATGTTGATAATTCCACCCATGGCATTCCCGCCATACAAGGCCGACCCTGCCCCCTTGATGATTTCAATTTTTCTGACAGAATTCACATCCACCAGGTTCCAGTCGACGGTACCTCCGTCAGACTTGTTCAACGGCACTCCGTCGAGCAGAACAAGGACCCTGCCCTGCTCCTTACCACTTAAACCCCTCATCATCACATTCGCCTTGGTACTGAAGATACCGAAAGGCCGGTTGTAATTGATTCCCGGGGCGTATTTCAGCGCTTCGTCAATGTTCTGAACCGGAATATTACCTAACTGCCGGGGAGAAATCAGGTTGACCCTGACAGGGGTATTCAGCATGCTGTTGTCGGTCCTGGTGGCAGTCACAACCACCTCATCAACCAAAACCGGAAGAGGAAGCAGTGAGATCTCGGGAAGGTTGTTATCGCCCGGTAAAAGCCTTAAACTTATTGTCCGGGGCTCATACCCCAGGTAGCTGACCACGATTCTGACTGAGTCTGACTTCAGTCCGCACAGCCTGAAACTGCCATGCTTATCGGTAATCGTCCCCTTCCCTGCTGCAAGGCTTATGTTGGCTTCACCGACCGGCCTACCGGATTGTTTTGCCGTTACCTTTCCGCTGAGGCAGGATTGGCTTTTCACAGAAAGAGAAGCCAGAAAAAATATCAAAAACAGGGCAATCAATCCCGGGAGCCGGGTTTTGCCGGGTAATTTTCTCATTGTTGTATCTTAACAGCAATTTCAATGGTGCCGTTTCCGGCTTCATCGGCCCTGATCACTTTGATCAGACCATATTTTCCTTCCATCGTTTTAAAAGGCACGATTTTACCTGTGTAACAGTACTTACAGTTTCCACTCACCTTTTCGGGCTTATAGGCTGTAATCAGCAGACTATCGTTCATCGCAGCATCAAAACTCTCTGTACTGACAAGGTTGTTGTCTGTTGACAGATAATCGTAAAGGGTATTGTTTTTTGTACCCCATCCTGCCAGTTGGGGATAATAACCTACTGCAGCTGTATAACCGGGGCAGGTCAGCGACGGCGAAGGCAATCCGGATGTCACATAATAATAACCGAGAATATCTATTGTGCCTTCTTTGCCGGCCACCGTTGATTCATCATAAACCAGTCCTTGATCCACATCCACAAAATGTCCCTGACTGTGATTGTCCTGAAAACCGAAAACAACTGACGGGAAGTAGCTGATGGGACCGTATGCACTGCCCGAACCTTTGCTTATCCTGAGCGAACTGATGGCTGTAACGCGGTCGGCATTCATCACCATAACATTCCAGATCTCAACAGCGGAGGTATCCTTGGCAAAAATATAGTCAGCATCCAGTCCTTCGCTGTTGGCATATAGTCCCCTGTCTAACTGAGTAACCGTATCGTTTCCGGTGATCCGATCAATTCTTATATAGGTCAAAGGGGCTCCGGCTCCAGAAGCAAGCACCCCGATACGGATGGTTCCTCCAACCGGAATAGCTGCATTATCAGGCGTATATGTCTGTCCGGTTTTGAGAATCAGTGAAGTTTTATGAATGCCTTCATCCTTTGAGCAGGCGCTCAGCAGTAAAAGGGCTGAAAACAGAAAAAGCCACACCACCGGAATGAGGTGGAGTGGCTTTCCCTTTACCATACCGATGTATGAAATCATGGGTTATTTCTGAACTTTTATGGCGATTTCAAGGGTGCCTGTTTCTGCACCGGTCACTTCAATAACCTTAAGTAGACCATATTTACCATTCTGGAGTTTAAAGCAATACACATCACCTGCGGTCAACACCTTGGCTTTTCTGAAATCGGCGTCGGTATCATACGAATCCAGCACGATGGCATCGTTCTGAACTGCGTCAAACTGGGCAGCTGTCAGGGATGTTTTTACAAACCAGGTCAGGTTTTTTGTCGTGTAATTCTCAGGGGAGGTTGCTCCGGTAAATACGCCTGTAATGCCGGTTCCGGGTGAAGCAAGCGACATCATGTTCTGAGAGGTTGCTGTGTTTTCATAGAAACAGAACATGTCGATTTTTTCCTGATTGTTGAAGGCTTCAGCCTGAAAGTATCTTGTGGCACTGTGGTTGTCGAGCGAAAGGAAGCTCTGTACCGTTACATTATCCTGGGCACCCATCAGCACGGTTACATAGGAATCAAGTTCACCGAAAGCACCGGTAATGGTAATGGTTTCTTCCTTTTTGTTACCTGCGATATCGGTAGCGGTAAATTTCCATACATCCTCTGCATTGGTGCCTTTGATCGAATAGAAGTCAAACGTAAAGCTTGATGTATTGATGGTAGAGTCGAGTAAGGTTTCATCATTGGCTTTGATTTCAAACTTCACGATGTTGTCGGAACCATTCCCCTGGAGGATAATGCCAAACCTTAAGGTGTCACCGTATGCTGCGGTTGTATTACCGGTTACATAACCATCAATCTGATTGAATGCAACCGTTGGAAGTGAAGGCTCTTCCTCGTCTTTTGAACAACTGGTAAACATCAGTCCTGTAAACAGGATCATTCCTGATAAAAATAAAATCTTTTTCATTGGAGCTGGTTGGTTTAAATAATTCGTTTAGAATACTAATTCATATCGGCGGCAAAAATATGACAACTATCTTTAAAATCAATGATCAGATAAACTTTAGATTGATTCTAAAGTAATATATGGATGAAAGGTCTTCCTCAAAAAGGTAAATTACCGGACGATGAATTTCGCAGATGCGGAGAAACCGGATGAATTAACAGAAAGAAAATAGATGCCGGGTTTAAGGTTTGCCCTGATTTCTGATTCAGATTGACCGGCAGAAAGGTTTTCCTGTTCCATTATCCTGCCCATGGCATCAAAAATGAACAGAACACCATTATTTGCTAACGGGGAAAACCGGACTTTGGCTTTATCAACAACGGGATCGGGAAAGATCAACAGTTCTGCACCGGAATTGACGGGTTTTGTATCCACGTTAACGGTCAGGTCGCATGTACCTCCGCTTTCATTCCATACAGGTTCTCCACTTTCGGCGTAGCACACCAGATACCAGATCGGCTCAAACATCTGGATCGGCTCAATCGGCCCTGTATTGCTTCCAATACCTTCAATGATGTAAGTAGCGGAAGGACCGTTGTACCCTTCTATGAACATCCGGCGGCGTGGAATATTATTGATGACAACCGTGTCGACGTTTGTTACCACCATCCCTTCAATGTAATTATTAAAGGTGATGGGCAGCGGGTCGCCCGGATTCAGGCTGAAGTCGTACAGCAATGATTCCTGCATTGCGTCCGATCCTCCGTTATAATACCAACGGCTGCCTTCTTCACGGATGGCTCCAGAAAAAACCCAGGAATAATAAAGATGATTGTAGGATTCTCCGGCAAAAAAATCTTCCGCCCATGAATGTCCGCCTTTGTATAATTTATGGTACATCAGATCATTCATTACAGTATCCCCATTGAAGGTGTACCTGTAATGATCGTGTGTAAAAAAAGTACCTCCTGAGCCGTTGTCGTTGATGTAGTTAACCCTCCAGGCTCCGGATGAATCGTTCAATGAAGACATGCTTCCCTGTGAAAATGAGGTTTGACAGGTAAAAAGCACGATTATAAGGCAACCATAGTATTTCTTGTCCATATTTTTCACAATTAACGGGTTAGACCATAATGCAACTATAGCAGGAATTCCGTCAAAAAGAAACTCCGCAAAATACAGACACCGGTTAGCAGTTAAAGTTGCTTGTAAATTGTCCTGCAAAGGTCATGTAGTCAGACCATTTGCAAAGTGAAACAGACATGGAGAATTCCTGGACATGTAGTCATCACAGGTAAACGATTCATTTTGGTTCATATACCCGGATGTTGAGCATTTCCGGATAGCATTGACGCTCAGTCTGCCGGTAAACAGAATCGAGCAACCCGAAAACATCCTCCCCCGGGTTGGCTTCTCCGTCCTGAAGGTAAATGACCCTTTTCCCCGGATTTGCGGCCATTATGGAACGGACATGCTGAATCCCCCAAACGCTGAATATCTGCTTCTTTGCAAGGTTTTCATTAAATTCCCCATAGTTCTCAAATATCTCACGGTCATAATGATAGGCAAACATAACATCAGACCATTTCGGAAACAGAATGACTATACTGCCTGTATCTTCATTTTTCTTTACAAACCCAACAGAATTCTTCCATTCACGGTGGCCGAAATCATCGGGAAGAACCCTGAGGTGAGCAAACATAAAGCCAAGTATTAGCATGGCAGCCATAGGTTTAAGATATCTGTCTCCCTGGAAGAGCATCTCAGTGATAGCCCCGATGGTCAGGAAAAATCCGATGGTATTGAACAATACATAACGGCTGTTGAAAACCGGAATACTGGAAGACACATAATACATGACCGTGTAAGGAACAATCCACCAAAGAAACAGAACCAGAATTCCACGGTCAGGCTTTTCCTTTTTTTTCATGATCAGTAAAAACAGAGAAAACAAAAGGCCGGCTGCCAGGATATAAATCAATACCCTGTATACTTCTTTGTGATTAAGAAAAAGATACAATTGCTCCTTGAATTCGTGAGGGCCGGGAGCTTTTAGCCATGTCCCCTGGCTCGATACTTTAAACTGCCTGACAACCAGTGGTATCATAGGAATAAATCCCAGAATTGTAACCAGAGATGGGATCATAAACCTGTAGAACATCCTCATGTTTCTCACCTGAATAAAAGAGGATAAAAATTGGGAGAAAACAACAAACCATCCGAAATAGTGCGAATAAACCAGGATGAGATTTGAAACAACCAGTCCGATAATGGCTCCTTTGCCTTTTTCTTTCTGTGCAAAAAGAAGGTAAAAGTATAGCGAAGAAGCCGTCGCCAGGGAGAATAATGCGTATGTCCGTGCTTCAAGGCCATGGAAGAAATGGTATCCTGATAATATAAAAAGTCCTGATCCGATGATGCCTGTCCACAAACCAAAGAACTTTTTACCTGTATAATAGAGAAAAAGAATGGTGATTGAGTTAAATAACAGGGGCAGAAATCTGACCGACATGGTACTGATACCAAACAGTTTAATCCAGAAATGAAGCAGGATCATGAAGAATGGTGGATTTGGCTCCCCTTCAGCCGGAATTCTTATGATTTCAGCCAGGGATTTCTGCGCATTGAATACGGTAAAGGGTTCGTCAAGACAAAGGTCCCGATGGTTGATAAAGGCAAATTTCCAGGCAAAGCCAAGGATAAAAAGCGCTACAGGAAGGTAAACAACAAATAATTTACTGTTCAGATCGGTTCTCATGCAAAACAAAAAAGAAATAAAATCGGGATATGATATAAAGCGCCAGTCAGGGACAAAACTGTTTTTTCCGCAACAACTATTATAAGCAAAGCTAAAAAAAAACAGAAGACAAGCATTCGACTTGAGTGTACCCGATTTCCATATTCAGGTATTTTGACTGTTCAGTGCTGCCGGATGGTACTTCCGGTAGGTTATTTTATTGTTAAAATAATGATTTCCAGCGCAAATTAACCTGTCAAATGAACAAAAATTAATAAATCTACTTATATTTACCTTCATTAATATTCCCGGGACCATGAATAAACATTTATTTCAGGTAGCTTTTTTGGTATTCAGTTTACTTGTGACTTCATGCGAACAGTTTAATATACGTGATGGTTCATCAGAAAATCTGGACACACTGAGGCTCGATCAGAAACAAACCCTGAACAATCAGGATAACGATTTGAAACTAGCGAATGTCAGAAGATTTATAGGTAAACGTCCGTCTGAAGTCAAGCTCTGGGACACCGAACCCCTTAGCTCAGATTTGCATCGTATTCTTGGTAATGAGTATTCAGCATTTGTAGAACTTATGAAAAACGCCTCCCCGCTTAAGGAGGAAAAACTGATTTACTGTATTGGCTCGCATCCCGATTTATCAAGAATAGGTTTTGGTTATATCATCATTGATCCGGATAAAAACCTGATTCGTGCAGGTATGGTCAAACCCGGAAAACACTACGTATACGGGGCAAAATCGAATGAAATAGGAACACCTGCAGAAATAGAGCGGAAGTGTAAAACCATCCTTTAACCATTTCAGGCCCAACTTTCTTTTTTCAGGCAAACAACCTGCCGCTTCATGTGTTTACAATGAAAACCGTAAACACATGGACAAGCAGGTAAGCACGCTTAAGAAAAGCTATGAGCCCTCGAAAGAGGTCAAAAAACATTCAATCATTAAGGATTACGAGAAAGTTTACCAGGAATCGGTCAATGACCGTGAAACTTTTTGGGCAGGAGAAGCCAAAAAACTCGAATGGTACAGAAAATGGGATAAAGTTCTGGATGACACCAACCATCCTTTTTATGAATGGTTTACCGGAGGGAAAATCAACATCATTCATAATGCCCTTGACCGACACCAGAAAAATGCCACCCGGAATAAGCTTGCCATCATTTGGGAAGGTGAACCGGGCGATGTCCGTACCTTTTCCTACCATGCGCTGAACCGGGAAGTTTCAAAATTTGCCAATATCCTCAGGTCGATGGGTGCAAAACCCGGTGAAGTGATTACCATATATATGCCTCAGATTCCTGAAATTATCATCGCCATGCTTGCCTGTGCCAAAATCGGGGCCATTCACAGTGTGGTTTACGGTGGTTTCAGTGTTGAAGCGCTGGCAGAAAGAATTGAAGATGCCAACAGCCGCATTCTGATTACGGCTGATGGTGGTTTCAGGAGGGGTAAAGCAACTGCGTTAAAAAATATCGCCAATGAGGCGATGAAGCGTTCTCCGACCATTGAAGTATGTATTACGGTAAAAAGAACGGGTGAAGAGTGCTATATGGAAAACGACCGGGATTTCTGGTATCATGACCTGATGTCGATGCCGCTGGCCTGCACCAACTGCTACACGGAGGAAACCGATGCAGAGGATCCGCTGTTTATCCTTTATACTTCGGGAACTACAGGCAAACCCAAAGGCCTTGTTCACACCCACGGAGGATACAGCGTATACACAGCCACTACCTTCAGGTATGTATTTGACATCAGGCCTGAAGACCGTTTCTGGTGTGCTGCCGATCCGGGATGGATTACAGGTCACAGCTACATGGTTTATGGCCCGCTGATCAACGGGGCAACCATCATGATGTATGAAGGTGCACCCAACCATCCTTATCCCAACAGGTGGTGGCAGATGATAGAAAAATATGGAATCAACATCCTCTACACCTCCCCCACTGCCATCAGGGGTTTGATGCGCTTTGGCTCAAGCTGGGCCGACAGGCATAACCTGAGCTCACTTCGTTTGCTGGGCTCCGTAGGCGAACCGATCAATCCGGAAGCCTGGAAATGGTATTATGAAGTTATCGGAAAAGGAAGATGCCCGATAATGGATACCTGGTGGCAAACCGAAACAGGCGGGCACATGATTACCCCCCTGCCATCGATGATGCTTAAACCGGGCTCCGCAGCCAAGCCATTCTTTGGCAATGAAATGGCCATAGTGGATGATGCAGGTAAAGAGGTAATGACCGGTGAAGAAGGCAACCTTGTTATTAAAAACCCCTGGCCGGGTATGGCCAGAACCATTCTGGGCGATCCTGACCGATATGTTGAGAAATATTGGGAGAAATATAAAAGCCAGAAATGGTATCTGGCCGGTGATTCTGCCAGAAAGGATGAAGACGGGTATTACTGGATCATCGGACGCATCGATGATGTAATCAAAGTCAGCGGATACAGGCTTGGGTCAGCCGAGATCGAAAGTGCCCTTGTCAGTCACCCGGCTGTAACGGAAGCTGCCGCCATCGGCCTTCCCGATGAACTCCGCGGGAACATCATTCACGCAACTGTGATCCTGAGGCAGGGATTTGAAGCCGGCGACAAACTGGCGGAAGAACTGAAAAGTCATGTAGAAAGGGAAATCGGCCCCATAGCAAGGCCCTCCTTCCTGGTTTTTGCCGAAAGCCTGCCCAAAACAAGAAGCGGGAAAATCATGCGCAGGGTATTGAAAGCCAGGGCACTTGGACAGGAAACAGGAGACATTTCAACACTCGAGGAATAGACCATCATTGTTTAAAACCACTTCAATTGTCAACATTAATTGTCTATTTTTACAAGGTTAATTATTTCCAACTTCCGAAAAATCTCAAACCATGAAAAAAGTACTTTTTCTTGCAATTTCATTGACAATCCTGGCTGCCTGTAACAGCACTGTGTCAGATAAAACCGGCGAATCTAAAAAAGAGGTAAATGTAGCTGCCGTAAAAACCATCGAACTCCGTGTTACCGGAATGACCTGTGAAGGATGTGAAAATACGGTTAAAGAAGCTGTAAACAATGTCAAAGGGGTTACCTCATCTGAAGCTTCCTTTACTGCAGAAATTGCAAAAATCAGCTATGACACCACACTGACCAATCAGGAGAAACTTTCATCGGTTATCAACGATCTGGGCTACAAGGTTGAAGGTCTGGCGGTTAATGCTGTGCCGGAAAAATAGTATGCTATGGTCCATATCCTTGCAGGATCCATTCAGACATTGAATTGGCATCACTGAATTGATTTAACCTATCCTGATTAACAGGAATTATCCCGGAAACACAAACCTGGTTTCCGGGATTTCTTTTATCAACCCACAAACATGGAAATACTCAATTTTTAAGATTTGTATCAGGACTGAATCAGGTAACCGGAATCCTGATGTGTTATTGACTTCTTGAAAATATTATATAACTATTTGATATAAAGCGATATACAAAATTTTTATACATCATCCATTCGCAAACTATAAAAATATAAAAACAGCATTCTAAATTAGGACCTGACTGAAAAGGTTCTTTGTTTATAGCTAATTTTGAAAGCTGAAAACAGCTCCGATGAAAAGCAATATTATCAGCCGTATTTTCCGGTTCTACTACGAAGGTTTTAAAAGTATGACCATCGGGCGCACGCTCTGGGCCATCATTCTGATCAAACTGTTCATCATGTTTGCCATTCTTAAGGTCTTCTTCTTCCCTGACTTTCTGAATACAAAATTCAGCACCGATGAAGACCGGAGTGACTATGTCATCGAACAATTAACCCATCCAAAATAACAAAGTATGTATGAAAATTTTGATTATTCACTGATCGATTGGTCGAGAGCGCAGTTTGCCCTCACAGCCATGTATCACTGGATATTCGTCCCATTGACCCTGGGCCTGGGGTTTATACTGGCCATCATGGAATCCATCTATGTTAGAACAGGTGATCCGGAGTGGAAAAGGATTACCAAATTCTGGATGACGATATTCGGGATCAACTTCGCCATTGGGGTTGCTACCGGCATCATCCTTGAATTCGAATTCGGCACCAACTGGTCGAACTATTCCTGGTTTGTAGGTGATATTTTCGGAGCACCCCTGGCCATTGAAGGCATTATGGCTTTCTTTCTGGAGTCTACATTCATCGCGGTGATGTTTTTTGGCTGGAACAAAGTCAGCAAGAACTTCCACCTGTTATCTACCTGGCTGGTTGCTTTCGGAGCCAGCCTTTCTGCGCTGTGGATCCTTGTTGCAAATGCCTGGATGCAGATGCCGGTAGGCATGAAATTTAACCCGGATACAGCCCGCAACGAAATGAATAACTTCTGGGAGGTACTGCTCTCGCCGATGGCCGTCAGTAAGTTCACTCATACCATTGCCTCCTCCTATCTGCTGGCAGCTATTGTGGTAATCGGAATCAGTTCCTGGTTCCTTCTGAAGAAACGGCACCTGGTTTTTGCCAAACGCAGCATGGTGGTTGCCGCGGTTTTCGGTATCGTAACTTCCTTGTTTACTATATTAACCGGTGATTACAGTGCCAAAGTTATTGCCAAACACCAGCCCATGAAGTTCGCTGCTTTCGAGGGACTTTCAGTAGGTATGCGGGGTGCACCGCTGGTAGCCCTTGGCATTGTTTCTTCATCACCCGATGATCCGAATAATGAGAATGTCAAGGATTTTGCCTTTAAAATTGAGATCCCGAATTTCCTCTCATACATGGCTTTTCAGGATTTCAACGCCTTTATTCCCGGGGTAAAGGACCTGATGGAAGGCAACGAAGAGCATGGAATTATGTCAGCTGCCGAAAAAATTGTCAGGGGAAGGCTGGCAATCAATGCCCTTGCCGATTACAAAGCCGCCCGTAAGGCCGGCGATGAGGTCAAACAGGCAGAAGCACAGCAAGTTCTTGACGAAAACTTCAGATATTTCGGATACGGCTACTTTGAGAACAATCCGCAGGGCCTTCTGCCAAACCTGCCACTGACCTTCTACAGTTTTCACATTATGGTAATGCTTGGCTTCTGGTTCCTTGTTTTTTTTGCACTGATACTCCTTCTGGTATATAAAAACAGGATATCTACTTCCCGATTCTGGCTGAGAATTGCGATTCTGAATATCCCCCTGGCCTATATAGCTTCACAGTCAGGCTGGATAACTGCTGAGATGGGCCGGCAACCCTGGGTTATCCAGGATCTGATGCCAACCATGGCTGCTGTATCGAAACTCGACAGCGGCGCAGTGGTTGTCACCTTTGTACTTTTCGCCCTGATCTTCACTTCACTGCTGATCGCGGAATTAAAAATTATGTTCAGGCAAATCAAGAACGGACCAAAACCAGGAGGAAATGACCATGTTTGAAACATTCACAATACTCACCCTGCAGCAATACTGGTGGATCATCATCTCCATCCTGGCCAGCCTCCTTGTTTTTCTGATGTTTGTGCAGGGCGGTCAAATGCTGATATACACCCTGGGAAAGACGGAAACAGAAAGGAACCTGATCGTTAACACCCTGGGACGTAAATGGGAACTTACCTTTACTACCCTGGTCACATTCGGGGGCGCGTTTTTTGCCTCTTTCCCGTTGTTTTATTCAACGAGTTTCGGTGGTGCCTACTGGGTATGGATGGCCATCCTTTTTGCCTTTATTATTCAGGCCATATCCTACGAGTACCGGAGCAAACCGGACAACTTCCTCGGGAAACGGACCTTTGAGGTATTTCTGTTCATCAATGGTGCGCTTGCAACCATACTGATCGGGACTGCCGTCGGAACATTCTTCAACGGCAGCATGTTTTCGGTCGACAAACTGAATCTGACGCACATCTATGACTCAGCCATTTCACGCTGGGAAACACCCTTCCACGGCCTTGAAGCAGTCCTGAATCCTCACAATGTCGCCCTTGGACTTGCCGTGTTTTTCCTTGCAAGGATTCTGGGTATTTTGTACATAGTCAACAGTGTGAATAATGAAAATATCTTCAGCCGGGCACGTAAACAAATGTATTATAACGGGGTCCCGTTCCTGGTTTTCTTCCTGTATTTTATAACTGCCCTGCTGCTGAAAGAAGGGTTTGCCTACAGTCCTGGAACCGGTGAAATCTTTATGGAACCATACAAATACCTGCACAACTTTATTCAGATGCCGCTTGTTCTGTTGCTGTTTCTGGCAGGCGTTGTACTTGTTCTTGCCGGAATCGTCCTGTTCCTGTACAGGAAAAGCGATAAAGGCATCTGGTACTCTGGTGCAGGCACTGTACTGACTGTGCTGACGCTATTCCTGGTGGCCGGGTTAAACAACACGGCATTCTATCCTTCTACCTTCAACCTGCAGCACTCACTCACCATCGAAAACAGCTCTTCGAGCCATTACACTTTAACAGCCATGAGCTATGTTTCGCTATTTGTACCAGTAGTGATTGGCTATATCTTCCTGGTTTGGAAATCGATCAATAACAAACCCATTGAAGCCGGTGACCTGGACGATGATCAGACACACGTTTACTAACCAAGATAAAACTGAAATGATGTACTTCGATAAAATATTGTGGTTACTGGCATGGCCAGCCATGATCGCCCTCTCCTGGTTCCTGGTTATTCAGACCATCAGAAAGTTTGACACTCAGATAAAAAATGATCCGCTGGGAGAAGATACCAATCCCTGACTTTTTAAAGGGATGCAAATAATGATGGTGCAGACCTGCGCATTTCAATCACATCAGTCAAACATGGTTTGTAAAGAAAAGAAGCTGACTTTGACCTGCTTCTTTTCTTTATTTTACCTGCATATAAACTGATTTTAACTGATTTAATAATTACCGGAAACCATTACATTTGCCCTGATTTTCCATTCAATATTAAACTTTCATGAAAATGACCAGGTACACACGACTTGCATTTCTCCTATTGCTGGCATCAACAACCTTTTCGCTGAAAGCGCAGCAATACCCGACCACTACACCTCAGGATTCTGCCTCGCATCCTTACTGGATCAATATGATGCAGGATCAGGATGCAAGCTTCACTGCCACACAGAAGGCTTTCAATAACTTTTGGGCTGGTCGTGAAATAACTAAAGGTAGCGGATATAAACCTTTCAAACGCTGGGAATACATGATGGGTCTCCGCATTAAGCCTGATGGCAGCAAGCCCGCGCCTGATCAAAGTTTAAAAGCCTATAATGCTTATATGGAATCCCATCCGAACCGTTCAATCAGCGGTGACTGGACACCTCTGGGCCCTTTTACTGTACCTTCGGGTTATAACGGTTACCGTGGACTCGGACGCGTCAATGCCATTGCCTTCCATCCTTCAAACCCCGACAGGATCTATATCGGAGCCCCGGCCGGTGGCCTCTGGATGTCGGACGATCATGGCCTTACCTGGAGCAATACCACCGATACCCTTCCCACACTTGGTGTTTCAGCCATCCTGGTCGACCATACAAATCCGGAAGTCATCTATATGGGAACCGGCGACAGGGATGCCGGCGACGCTTCCGGTCTGGGAGTATGGAAAAGTTACGATGATGGACAAACCTGGGCGCCTTACAACGGTGACATGGGAACCAGCACTGTTTCAAGGCTGATCATGCATCCGGCAAACAACAACATCGTTTTTGCCGCAACCGCGGGTGGTATTTACAAGACACTCGACGGTGGACTAACCTGGACCAAAAAAGCCAATGGTACATTTAAAGATATTGTATACAAACCCGGGAATCCTGATGTTATTTATGCTACTTCCAACGGCACTTTTTATAAATCTACCGATGGCGGTGAGACTTTTGCACAGGGTGCAACCGGCCTTCCCTCAGGGGCCAGGGGAGCCATAGCCGTTACACCGGCAAATCCGGAAATAGTTTATGTATTCCTTACCAACGACGATTCCTTCAAAGGACTCTACCGCTCAATGGACGGCGGCATCAGTTTTGAAGTGCGGTCAACCTCTCCCAACATCATGAGTTGGGATTGCAGTGGCGGCAGCGGCGGCCAGGCCTGGTACGACCTTGATGTCGCAGCTGATCCGCTGAATCCGGAAATCATTTACGGAGGTGGGGTTAACTGCTTCAAATCAACAGACGGAGGGATTACATGGAATATCCGCTCGCACTGGTATGGCGGGTGTAGCGTACAGTCTGTTCATGCCGACCTTCATGTGCTTGAGTATTCCCCGTTGACAGGCAGATTGTTTGCAGGTAACGATGGCGGGGTTTACTGGACTGAAAACGGCGGAGTAAACTGGACTGAAATCAGCAATGGTCTGGTAATCAGTCAGGCATACAAGATTGGGCAAAGTGCCACCAACAGGGATTTTGTCATCAATGGCTACCAGGACAACGGAACCTCCACCTGGACAGGGACTGAATGGCTGGCCGTGGGCGGCGGCGACGGCATGGAATGTGCCTTTGACCCCACCGACGATCGTTACAGCTACTCAACCGTTTATTATGGTGCCATGAACCGTATCTTTAACCATTCTGCACAGGGTCAGATCGCAGGGGAAGGCTCAAACGGAATTACTGAAGGAGGTGCATGGGTAACTCCTTTCGTGATCGATCATTATGACGGGAACACCATGTTCATCGGTTACAAGAACATCTGGCGGAGTAAAAACATCAAAGCATCCAATACCTCTTCGGTAAGCTGGACCAAGATATCTGAAATCAACAGCAACAACTTCAGTGTGATGGCGCAGTCCTGGGCCAACACCGATATCCTTTACGCGGCAAGCGGGAATAAATTATACCGTTCCGACAACGTGAAAGATGTGTCTGTTACCTGGATCACCCTCACAGGCAGCCTGCCTGTGGGCAATACCATCACCGCTCTTGAAACCAGTTTTACCGATGAAAATGTCGTTTTCATTGTGCAGCAGAACCGTGTTTTCAGATCGGCAGACAAGGGAATCACCTGGACAGAACTAACCGGCACACTTCCCGACGTGCAGATGAACACGCTGGCAAATTACCGTCACAGCCCGGAAGGTTTGTACCTGGGAACCGATATAGGAATTTTCTACCGCGACAACACCATGACCGACTGGATTCTTTTCTCTGACGGTTTCCCGGCCTCAGCCAGGGTGACTGAACTTGAGATATTCCTTGATCCGGCCGGACAGCAGGGCGATGTAATCAGGGCTGGTACCTATGGCCGCGGATTGTGGGAATCACCCATGCATTTTTCGACGCCCTCAGCCGACTTTGTTGCCAGTGAAACCATTGTCCCCATAGGCTGCCCTGTCGATTTTACAGATATGACCTCCGGTATCCCCTATCAATGGAACTGGACTTTTGAAGGTGCTGAAACAGCTACATCCACTGAGCAGAATCCTACCGGAATTGTCTGGAGTGTTCCCGGCGAATATACAATATCACTCGAGGCCTCCAATCCTGCCGGTACCGATATTGAAACGAAATCAGCCTATATCGTGGTCAGCGATACCCTGCTCCCCCGGGTCAGCTTTACATCTGACAACAGAATCTTCTGTTCCGGTCCGGCTACAGTAAAGTTCACCGACCTTTCAGACTTCTGCCCGTCATCATGGCAATGGGAGTTCAGTCCGGGCAATGTCACATTCACCAATGGCACTTCAGCTACCTCACAAAACCCCGAAGTCATCTTCAACGGACCGGATAACTACATGGTTACATTAACAGCCACCAACGTAAACGGCTCCCGGAGCCTGACCATCCCCAACTATGTCCTCTTTGGCGGCATGTCGCTCCCGTTCAGCGAAGACTGGGAGTCAGCCGATCTTTCATCAAACGGCTGGGAAGTCATCAACCCCGACAATAAGAAAACATGGGAAATCAGCGCGGTTCAGGGCAATGCACCCGGAAATACAGCCATCCGGATGGATTACTTCAATTACATTGTGGCCCCGGGCCCGCTCGATCAGCTGATTTCACCAGCAATGAACCTGACAGGTTACAATTCAGCCTTCCTTACTTTCGAGCATGCTTATTGCAAACGTTATTCGCAGATCACCGACTCACTCAATATCCTGGTCTCTGAGGATTGTGGCGCCACCTGGACAAAAATTATGGCCATTGGTGAAGACGGTAATGGCAGTTTTGAAACCCATCCTGTTTCAACTTCAGTCTTTGTTCCGGAAACATCGGAAGACTGGTGCGGAACCACAGGTAATCCGGGATGTTTCCTGGTTGATCTGAACGCCTGGGCTGGGAAAACCAATGTCAGGATAATGTTCGAATCGGTTCATCGTCGCGGAAACGGTCTTTACCTCGACAACATCAGTATAACTGAGCTTGTCTCAGCCGAACAGCCGGTCTTTCAATCAGACGATATCCGTGTATACCCCAACCCGGCACACGGCGCTTTCCTGGTTGAGACCAAACAACCCGTTAAGTCAGGTAAAATCTGCCTTTATTCTTCTGATGGCAGTCTTGTTTATGAATCAGTTAATGCTGCAGGAAATCAGTGGCTGATCAATAAACCGGGTCTTCCGTCGGGCTTTTATATTCTGCATCTGATTAGTAGTGACCGGGTTTACAGAACGAAACTGGTGATTGAGTAATAGCTCCATCGATCGTTCCTGCTTTATTGAAGTTATTATTTTAAAAAGGCTGCCCTTTCCGGGCAGTCTTTTTTTACTTTTGTATCTTCATCATATCCATGAAGACATGCAGTTATTTTATCTCCCCGGCACCAATCTTTCCGAATCGTTTGGCGCAGGCAACATATACCTCACCCTGCCGCCGGAAGAATCGCTGCATGCCGCGAGGGTGTTACGGCTGAAACCCGGCGACCAGCTCAGTGTTACCGACGGCACCGGCAGTACTGCACTCGCTGTTGTTGAAGACCCGAACCCGAAAACCTGTGAAATCAGGATGCTTTCTGTTGAAAGGTCTGCTGGCAAAGGGTACAGTCTGCATATCGCCGTTGCCCCCACGAAAAATGCTGCCCGGTTTGAATGGTTTCTTGAGAAAGCCACCGAATTCGGGATACAGGAGATCACGCCGGTGTATTGTGATCATTCCGAAAGACAGAAAATCAGGACAGAAAGACTTGAGAAAGTCGTTGTGGCCGCCATGAAACAATCGCTGGGAAGTTTTTTACCGGTCATTCATGAGCCTGCTGACCTCAAAAAAATCATCAAAAGCCATGCAGGCCAGCCAAACTGTTTTATTGCCTGGGTCGATGATGCCCCCCGCCCTCATCTGAAAGATGTATGCCTTCCCGGCAGGGATGCTTTGGTGCTGATTGGACCTGAAGGTGATTTCAGCCCTGCTGAAATCAGCCTGGCACTTGGCAGCGGATTCCAGCCGGTAAGCCTTGGTAAGGCAAGGCTCAGGACTGAAACGGCCGCACTGGCATCGTGTTTTATCGTAAATTTGCTGAATGAGCAGGGAATTCAGAATAAGTTCTGACCGGTCTCAATTCATCTGCTCCCGGAACCTGTATCCTACATAACAACATACCCTGAAATAAGAAAATGAAAAGCCTTGTTAAAATAGCCGTTTTTCTGATTTTTCTGGCAATCACAATAGCCTGGGCCCCACCGGCATCCTACCAGATTGCCCTGCTGAAATACCGGGGTGGCGGTGACTGGTATGCCAACCCGACTTCACTCACCAACCTGATCGATTTCTGCAACCGGAATCTTAAAACCAATATCGACAAAGACTACGCCACGGTGGATGCCGGCAGCGCCGATATCTTCAATTACCCGTTCATTCATATGACAGGCCATGGCAACGTTGTTTTCGATGACCAGGAAGCCGCGAATCTCCGTAATTACATGCTGGCCGGTGGTTTTCTTCACATTGATGACAATTATGGCATCGACCCTTACATCAGGCCTATGATGAAAAAGGTGTTTCCTGAACTTGAATTCATTGAATTACCATTTTCTCATCCCATATATCATCAGCAATACAATTTTCCGAACGGACTGCCCAAGATCCATGAGCACGACAACAAGCCCTCGCAGGGTTTCGGACTGATCTGGGAAGGACGGCTGGTCTGCTTCTATTCCTTTGAATGCGATCTTGGTGACGGATGGGAAGATCAGGCCGTACACAACGACCCGGAAGAAAACAGGCAGAAAGCCCTGAGGATGGGGGCCAATATTATTCAGTACGTTTTTAGTGAATAATATTTTCTGACCGCCTGAATAATCAGTTTGATTCTCAAACCATTGATCATCAAAGGTTGCGTTAATGTACAGTCAAAGCAGCGTCCGGGTTGGAGGTTGGTGAAGCCCTGTACATTGCAGGTATTAATATATATGTGACACGATGCCCTGTAACCCGAATAAAGACCAGCAAGGGTACAATACAGGATTTATCAGAATTCCGAAAACTGACAAAACTATATCATGCTCTTCAGAATCATGCGAAATGGAACTTTTCTCAGATTAAAGTCCTGTTATGAATAGAAACTATAATGAAAAAAGCTAATTCTGCAAAACAATCCGACTAAAATCAAATTTTCAGACTTCATCACTATATCAGAACATGAAATTGTTCATTAAATTTGTAGCATAGAAATATTTAATATTAAGACCTATATTATATATTCAAATGAGATATATCATGCTCTCTATTTTGGTTCTAACAGGTAGAATCGCCTATACACAATGGCCTGTTTACGGTACTGTTTATGAATGGGCTTATCCATCCGAAATAAAGGAGATTTATGATAATGGTTTTATTCTTGCCTTCGATTTTCAACAATACGATGGATCAGCTTCAAATTCCGCTTTGCTAAAGGTAGATGTAAATGGAGATCTTCTTTGGGAAAAGGTAATGCAGAATGAGTCCAGATATTTGCGTATTGAAGGCTTGACTACAACATCAAATGGCGGTATTGTTATCTCAGGCAGAACGCGTCTTATTGATCAAACTCCTGACCCATTTATAATGAAACTCAATTCCTGTATGCAGGTTGAGTGGTGTAATATTTACAGTACACCGGGCTGTTATGACAATTCAGGAGATATCGTTTATCTGAAAGAAGAGGATTCATATATCACTTTTTTTTACAATTCGGATCAGCCGGTACACGAAAGGACACAGATCATAAAACTGGATTCTTCAGGAAATCAAATCTGGTGCAATAATTACATGACGAATCCAGGATATATAGGTGAATCACCCATGGGACTGGTTTTATCTGAGCCTGATTCGAGTGTTTTGTTAAACGGTTTTGTGTATGCACCTGAGGATTCATCAGGTTGGAATGTTATTCAGCCTTATTTTTTAAAGGTTAAACAGAATGGTGATTTTATATGGGAATTTTTCAATGTACCGGATACTTCATTTACTTATGGACTTGCAAGGAAAAACCCTGTTGTTTTATCTGATGGCACAATTGCTGCTCCTGCAGCGTCTATACCTCAAAGGACCAGCAGGCTTATTGGTTTGGGTTCTGATGGTGAATTCCAATGGATTAATACTATACATCAACCGGATTCTATAATATCAGTAACAATAAACTCATCAGATTTGCTGAATAGCAAGATATATTTAGGTACTCAAAACTGGATTACCGGGTTCGATGCTTTAGGTTATGCTTCTGTCGTTAAGAATGATTCACTTGGAAATTTTATTGGTGAAGCAATTCTTCCCGTTGATTTTACCAGTATCATATATGATATTTGCGCGACTTCTGATGATAAGTTGATGATTTTGGCAACACATGACATGAATACTGTTGATTTTATGTTGATTAAATACAATGAAAACATGGATTATGATAGTATTTGCACACAGAATTTAACCTATGACAGCCTGTGCCCCGAAGGTATTACCTCAGGAACCATAGAGATGGGATGTGATATAATTACAGATATCAGTAAACAGGGGGAAGAGCATAGGATTCCTGAGTTAACTATTGCCCCAAATCCAGCCGTTGAATACACCATTGTTTATCTTCCTGAAACCATTGCAACGAATACGAGACAAGGTATTTTTGACGTTACTTCCCATAGGAGTGATTATGTGAGAAACCTGACAATGCAGGTTTATGATATTTACGGGCGACAGGTGATATCCGAGCCTTGGCCCGATATGGTTAAGGAAAAGGTCATTAACACATCAGATCTGAAAGCTGGGATTTATCTGATCAGCATTCAGAAAAACGATAAATCAATTTCATCCGGAAAGCTGATGATCCGATAAATTCTTTGAGATATGACAGAAGCAGTAATCGGAGGAAACAAGTATGTTCTAGAACTTGATTAAAGCCGGATATAAATGGAATACTTAGCCTGAGCATCGAAAATGAAGATCAGCTATCCATAAGGCATAAGGAAAAAGAAAAGCAAAAAAAAACCCCGCCTTTCGGCAGGGTATAAGATTAAAGCACAACTATGCAGTTAGGCTAATTTAACCTTTACGGCGTTCAAGCCTTTCTTTCCTTCCTGAAGTTCAAATGTTACTGAATCACCTTCATTAACACGGTCAATAAGACCAGTTGCATGAACGAAATACTCTTTTCCGGATTCGTCGTCAAGAATAAATCCGTAACCTTTTGATTCATTGAAGAATTTAACTTTTCCTGTTTTCATGTTCATTAAAAAAATTAATAATAAGCGCAAATTTAAAATAAAATGCATTCAATTCACACAAAACTGCAAAAAATATCAATAAATCCTGATTTTTTTTGAAAATCTGACCATCCAACCCGTTAAAGATGGTAACATCCGGATTCAAAAGATGCTGATTTTTTCACTTTGTTCCTGTGAAAAACGCTATTTCAGACCTGCCAGTTGCTCTTCAATTAACCTGATCTTAGATTCGGCATCTGCCTTTTTCTTCCGTTCAATATCAACAACCTCCGGTTTTGCACTGCTCACAAAACGCTCATTGCCCAGCTTTTTCATCACTGAATCAAGAAATCCACGGGCATATTCCAGTTCCTTCATTAGTTTCTCCCTTTCTGCCTCCAGATCAACCCCTTCACCCAGCGGGATGTAAAACTCGGCCGACTTAACCATAAAACCTGCGGCTGCAGATGGTTTTTCATCCACATACTCAATGGTACTGATGTTCCCGAGTTTGGTGATCACAGGATCGAATCCGGATACATCAAAACTGTCGGTTCGCTTCACCTTCATTTCAACAGCGTCCTTGAACGCAATGTTCTTCTCTTTCCGGATATTCCTTACACCAATGATGACTTCGGAAGCCTGCTGGTAAGCATCCAGAACAGATGTATCAACCATCCCGGCTTCCGGCATAGCGCTGATCATGATGCTTTCACCGTCGCCGCGCTCATTCAGCAAATGCCAGATTTCTTCGGTAATAAACGGCATAAACGGGTGCAGCACCTGCATGAGTTTTTCGAAATAACCAATGGTTGATGCCAGTGTTTTTGGATCGATCGGTTGCTGATAGGCTGGTTTTACCATTTCAAGATACCAGGAGCAGAAATCGTCCCAGACCAGCTTATAGGCAGCCATGAGCGCCTCAGAAAGGCGGTATTTTACATAATTCTCATCAATCTGTGCCAGTGCCTCATCCAGCCTGGCACCGAACCATTTCACCGAAATCGCTGCATAGGCAGGTTGTTCAAGTGAATGATCTACCTGCCATCCTTTGACCAGTCGCAGAGCGTTCCATACCTTGTTACTGAAGTTCCTTCCCTGTTCGCACAGGCTTTCATCAAAAGGTAGATCGTTTCCGGCAGGTGATGTCAGCAGCATACCCACACGCACGCCATCCGCGCCGAATTTGCCGATCAGCTCGATCGGGTCGGGTGAATTGCCCAGCGATTTCGACATCTTACGACCCAGCTTATCGCGCACGATGCCTGTGAGATAAACGTTTTTAAACGGAATATCGTTCCTGTACTCCTGCCCTGCCATGATCATCCGTGCCACCCAGAAAAAGAGAATTTCCGGAGCCGTAATCAGGTCGTTGGTCGGGTAATAATACTTAATATCTTCATTTTCAGGGTTCCGGATGCCATCGAACACCGAGATCGGCCAAAGCCAGGAAGAGAACCAGGTATCGAGCACATCTTCATCCTGTTTCAGGTCGTTGAGCTGTAGTGAAGGATTGCCTGAAATCGTCCGGGCCTGCTCCAGTGCATCATCTGCGGACTTAGCGACGACAAAATCACCATCGGGCAGATAGTATGCCGGGATACGCTGTCCCCACCACAACTGACGGCTGATGCACCAGTCGCGGACATTTTCCATCCAGTGCCGGTAGGTGTTCTTAAACTTCTCTGGATGAAAATGAATGGTATCGTTCATCACCACTTCCAGCGCCGGTTTGGCCATTTCGGTCATTTTCAGAAACCACTGCACCGAAAGTTTCGGTTCAATCACCTCATCGGTCCGCTCGGAAAAACCCACGTTGTTGACATAATCGTCAATCTTCAGGATATGTCCGTGGTTGAGCAGATCTTCCACAATCTTTTTCCTTACCTGGAAGCGGTCTTCACCAACATACAGCTGAGCCTTTTCGTTCAGGGTTCCATTATCGTTAAAGATATCGATGGATTCCAGTTTATGTTTCAGTCCGATGTTGTAATCGTTGATGTCGTGTGCCGGGGTTATTTTCAGGCAGCCCGTGCCAAACTCCCTGTCAACATATTCATCCTCGATCATCGGGATTGACCTTTTGATCAGGGGCACCAGCACCCTTTTCCCACGAAGGTGTCTGAAACGTTCGTCTTCGGGATGGTAACAAACCGCTGTGTCACCCAGAATGGTTTCGGGGCGGGTGGTGGCGATGGTAACCCATTCATCATCTGATCCTTCCACCTTGTAACGGAGATAATATAGTTTGGAATTTACCTCCTTATAAATAACTTCTTCGTCCGAAAGGGCCGTCAATGCCTTCGGATCCCAGTTCACCATCCTGACACCCCGGTAGATCAGCCCTTTTTTGTATAAATCGACAAAGACATCAATGACCGACTCATACATGGATTCGTCCATAGTAAACTTTGTGCGGTCCCAATCGCATGAGGCGCCCAGTTTTTTAAGCTGCTCCAGGATGATACCCCCGTGTTTTTCCTTCCACTCCCAGGCATGTTCCAGGAATTCCTCCCGGGTGAGGCTGGCTTTCTCAATGCCTTGTTCCTTAAGCTTTGCAACTACTTTTGCTTCGGTAGCAATTGACGCGTGGTCGGTTCCCGGCAGCCAACAGGCATTTTTTCCAAGCATCCTGGCCCGGCGGACCAGCACATCCTGAATGGTATTGTTGAGCATATGACCCATATGCAGCACACCTGTAACATTGGGAGGCGGAATTACTATCGTATAAGGTTCACGCTCATCGGGAACGGATTTAAAATACTTTTTACCGAGCCAGTAGCTGTACCATTTGTCTTCGATGCCCGATGGGTCGTATTTTGCAGGAATTTCCATGTAGTTGAAAGCTGATTTTTAAGAAGGTGCAAAATTAGTAAAAATTCAGCTTATGGGATTGAGCTAACTGCATCTGATCCTCAACTCTATTCCCGACGATGAATTATTTCACGCAAAGACGCAATGATGCGGAGATTTGTTTGAATTCCAATTTCCTTTCCTCAATCGAAATTAGTCATTTACCCCCTGAGATGTCGTTGTTGCGCGATACACGAACCAAGTCCCTTTGCTGGTGCCCGCTTGCAGCGGATGGTAACTCTTGCAATCCGAAAACCTAAATCCGAAACCCTGCCTGTCGTCAGGCAGGTTGCCAGCCGGCAGGCTGGTCCGCAATAAGAATTCTCCTACATTTGCAAAAATCAGTGCAATGAAAGTCTCCGGTTTCACCTTTATCCGCAATGCAATAAAATATGATTACCCCGTGGTGGAAGCCATTACCTCCATCCTGCCGTTGTGCGATGAGTTTGTCGTGGCTGTGGGAAATTCAGAAGATGAAACGAGACAACTAGTCAAGGATATAGGTTCGACTAAAATCAGGATTATTGATACCATTTGGGACGACAGCCTGCGTGAAGGTGGTCGGGTGCTGGCGGTTGAAACCGACAAGGCATTTGATGCCCTGAGTGCCGACTGCGACTGGGCTTTTTACATTCAGGGCGATGAGGTGCTACATGAGCAGTATCTTGAACCTTTGAAGCAGGCCATGCTGAAATGGAAAGACCATCCGGAAGTGGAAGGCCTGCTCCTGAATTACACGCATTTTTACGGTTCTTACGACTTTATCGGCGACAGCCGGCGCTGGTACCGGCGAGAAGTGAGGGTAATCCGGAATGACAAGTCTATCCGCTCCTACCGTGATGCCCAGGGCTTCCGGAAGGAAGACCGCCCGTTGAACGTGAAGCCGGCGGATGCCACAATGTATCACTACGGGTGGGTAAAGCCACCTGAAGCACAGCAGGCCAAGCAGGAGAACTTCAATAAATTGTGGCACAACGATGCCTGGGTTGAAAAAAATATTCCCAAAACAGAAGGATTTGATTATTCAAAAATTGATGCTTTGGCCCGTTTTTCGGGTACTCATCCAGAAGTAATGCTCAACAGAATCAGCCGTCAGAACTGGCAGTTTAGTTTTGACCCGACCCATAAACGCCTGCCGTTTAAATCAAGATTGCTTCATACCATCGAGGCGCTGACCGGCTGGCGGATCGGGGAGTACAGGAATTACAGGGTGATTGATTAGTTGATCTACTTTCGGTGCCCCTTACGGAAATGACAAGGCACGCACTTTATTACGGTTCGGAATTCTCATCAGGTTCATTATGTTGTCCTTCAGTCAGGAAGAGGGAGGATGTATTTAACCCGCCATTCCGGCTAAATAGGAATCTCTTTCGGGGAACATTCACTTAGTTTGAACGATTTCTCACTGCGTTCGAAATGACAATCGTTTTCCAAAGAATGGGATGAGTTTGCGGCGGGATTACCGCCGCAAACTCATCTTATTGTCCTACTGCTTTGCAGTCATTCCGGCGAAGGAGGAATCTCACCCTTTGATTGCAACTCTTTGATAAAATTATCCACTTGATCTGAAAATGAAACATATCCCCTGATATAGCCATGCTCTGTAACAAGAACTTTCCAAAGAGGATTATTCCTATTGATTAAATCCTCTTTCTTCTTACGATTCCACTTTTTTATTTCTTTTTCTCTTTTAATCGCAAAATCAATGGAAGGATATTCTTCAAAATAGATGCAGTTTTCAAGATTATATTTATCTGTGAAAGAATTCTTAATCAGATGATTTTTGTGCTCACTTATTCTGCGGCATAAATCATTTGTTACACCAATGTATAAAGTTGAACGGTTTTTATTGGTCATTACATAGACGAACCCACCTTTTCTCATAAATCATAGAGTATTTATTCCAATAACTTTCAATTACTATTAACTTGAGCGAATTAAGTGAAGGTAATAAAAAAATAAAAAAGTAGTACTCTCTGTCAAAGGATTTCTCACTTCGTTCGAAATGACGATCGTTTTCCATAGAGATGGGATGAGTTGGCGGCGGCATTACCGCCGCCAACTCATCTTATTGTCCTATTGCTTAGAAGTCATTCCGACGAAGGAGGAATCCCTTTCAGGGAACATTCACTTAGTTTAAATGATTTCGCAACAGGTTCATTATGTCGTCCGCCTCCCAGAATTAGAGAGGGAGCGGTTAACCCGCAATTCAAGTGAGGGAGGAATCTCCTCTTTAAGAAGGTGTGAACTTAAAGATTACTGGTTTAACAATTTCCCAATTCACACATTTATTCATTTGATCACCCTCACTGCGTTCAATATTTCCATTTATTCTTACTTTTGCTAAAAATTTACAACCGATATGGATTTGAAAGAGATCATGGCCATTGCAGGCAAGCCGGGACTTTACAAGATGGTTGCCCAGGCCAAGAACGGTATTATTGTGGAATCAATTATCGACCAGAAACGTATTCAGGCATTTACCCAGGATAAAATCAGTTCTCTGGAGGAAATCAGCATCTTTACTGAGACTGAAGACAAGCCACTGAAAGCGGTGCTGAAAGGCTTCTTTGAAAAACTTGAAGGAAAACCCACGCCTGATTTTAAGAATGACAACAACAAACTCAAGGCCTTTTTCCTGGAGATGCTGCCTGATTATGACAAGGAAAAGGTATATGTTTCGCATATGCAGAAAATAGTCACCTGGTATAATCTTTTGGTGGAACACAATCTGCTGAACTTCGACGAGAAGGAAGAAACAACGGAAGCCGCCCCCGGCGACGAAGCCAAAACCGAATAAATGAAAAGTCCGTATTCTATGCGGACTTTTTTTCTACTTTTACCTGACAGATCGCTGATAATGAAGAAATATATCCTTGATTTTAAAGTACTTTCAAACCAGGCCATCAATTACAATCACAACCTGCTTGAATTGAGCTGCGACAGGCCCTTGCCTCCCATGCTGCCAGGGCAGTTTGCCGAAGTGAGGGTAGACGGATCCCCGGGAACCTATCTCCGCAGACCCTTTTCCATCCACAGAGCCGATTTCGCCATGAATACCATGCACCTGCTGGTCAAATCGGTGGGAGATGGAACCCGGACACTTGCACAACTCGCGACAGGAGCAATCGTAAACATTATGCTACCGCTTGGAAACGGATTTCCGGTTACCGAAAACAACGATGTATTGCTGGTTGGTGGTGGTTGCGGGGTGGCCCCGCTGTGGTTTCTTGCCCGGCAGCTGAAGCAGAAAGGCAACAGAGTGTCAATACTCATCGGTGGCCGAAGCTACAGAGACATCCTGCTGGCTGATGATTATGCGCAGTTTGGCCAGGTATATGTATCTACAGAAGACGGGTCGCTGGGAGAAAAAGGGATGGTAACGCATCACACTCTGTTTAAAAAAGGGAAACTTCCGTTTACCACCATATACTGCTGCGGACCTGATGGTATGATGAAAGCCATTTCGCACATTGCAGAGAAACAGGATATACCCTGCATGGTCTCCCTCGAAAATACGATGGCCTGCGGCATTGGTGCCTGCCTCTGCTGCGTGGTGGATACAAAAAGTGGGAACCGCTGTGTGTGCACCGACGGTCCGGTATTCAACTCAAATGAACTGAAAGGATGGAGCGCCGAAACAGAGGTTGGGTGTTCTATCAATGAGTGATGGTGGACAATGTAGTGCTGGGACGAAACTTTAACTCTGAATTATTGAAACATTGAAACTCTGTAACCTTGAAACCCTGAAACCTTGAAACCTTGTAACTCTGAAACTCTGAAACTCTGTAATCTTGAAACTCTGTAATCTTGAAACTCTGTAACCTTGAAACCCTGAAATTCTGTAACCTTGAAACCTGTAATTCCTATTTTCAAAAATGGCTGATTTATCCACAAGAGTGCACAATCTGAATTTAAGAAATCCGGTTCTAACCGCTTCCGGTACTTTCGGTTATGGTGAAGAGTTTGATGATTTCATCGATGTGAATTCCCTTGGAGGCATTATTGTAAAAGCCACCACCTCGAAACATCGCGAAGGCAATCCATATCCGAGAATGGCCGAGACACCGATGGGCATGCTGAATGCGGTCGGATTGCAGAACAAGGGCATTGACTATTTTGTGGAAACGATTTATCCCAGGTTACTGAAATACAATAACTGTATCATCGCCAATGTATCGGATTCAACCGTGGATGGATATGTGGAAGTTGCTGAAAAAATGAACAGCCTGGATCACATCAGTGCCATTGAATTGAATATATCGTGCCCGAATGTGAAGGAAGGCGGGATGGCCTTCGGCACCAGTTGTCCGTCAGCCATTGCTGTAACGCGTGCCGTCAGGGAAGTATATGATAAAACGCTGATTGTAAAACTCTCACCGAATGTCACCAGTATTGTTGAAATAGCCCAGGCTGTGGAAACCGCGGGGGCCGATGCTGTTTCACTCATCAATACCCTGCTGGGTATGGCCATTGATGCTGAAAAAAGAAGGCCGGTACTGTCAACCATCACAGGAGGATTGTCAGGACCGGCCATTAAGCCGGTTGCATTGAGGATGGTATGGCAGGTAGCCAGGGCTGTAAAAATTCCGGTCATCGGCATCGGAGGCATCACCACTGCCACTGATGCCATCGAATTTATGCTTGCCGGCGCTTCCGCCATCCAGGTAGGTACCGCCAATTTTGTCGATCCTCAGGCAACGGTGAAAATCATTGCCGGTATAGAGGAATACCTCAACCGGCATAAAATCACCAATGTGAATGAACTCATCGGAGGACTGATCAGTTAACAGTTAACAACTAACAGTTTATAGTTACTGGTTGATTGTCCGTTATTCAGCCAGTGTTTTGGCGAGTGGAGCAACTTCGTTTGCCACCTGACGGTTGAATTCAAAAGCCAGTGATTGGTAGTTTACCGCATCAACGATGGTTCCGATTACGCAGAGACCCCCGGTGAAAATGTAGAGAATTCCCATCCCGATCTGGCCCAGGATAAAGCGGTGAATCCCCGCTACAAGGACCAGCCCGATCAGACAGGTCAGCAGGATGATCTGCGGATCCTTGCGGCGGGCCCTGTAAATGGCCGCAAACTGTGAGGCCTGCTTGTCGCTGAAATCCTTGATCAGCATCTGAACATGATTCAGTTCCATTCCCTGCAACTCAGGCAGGTGTAAAAGTACGTTTGCCATTGGTAGATGTGTTTAATGTGTGTTAATAATAAAATACAGGTTTTCTGAGGACAACAATGATTCTCCAGATCAGGATCAGCAAAGCGGCAATTCCCAAAGGATGCGCATGAAATGACTGCTGAAGTTCACCCCTGAACAACCAGGATATCGAATGACCGAGTCCGCAACCAGGGCAGAATCCAAGCCCTGAAAGCCTCACAGGACATATACTTGCATGACCATCTGCGGGTGACATGAAGCCCATGAGAAGAATACCCGCGATCCAGACCAGGGCTTCAAAACGCGCCCTGAAAAACTGCCAGCCTTTTCTCAATGAAAGCTCCATGGTGATGACATTGTTACCGGAAACAAATCTAAGTCAGGAATCAACTAATATACAAAAGAAATCAGCTCAGAGGGGCTTTCAGTCAGGTAAAAGGCTTGAATCTGATCCTGAACCGGAGTATTTCTTCACTTATACCCGGTGAATGGGTTTGTTTTGAACCTGGATGATGGTTTCCTGATTCATATGGATAACCGTCTGCGATTGTATATTCTGACCGGGAAAAAGTAATTGGCAAAATCAACTTCAAAATAATCAATTACTCAAAAATTAATGGTAAACGATCTGGATATCTGATCGGTAATAGCATTGAGAACTTTAGTTATATGCAGAAAGATAATCCAATAGACTAAAAAACAAATCTGGCATTGAGAAGGAATTATCCGGAATCATTAAACAGTTTTGGTTCCTTTTGGTGAATTGGTGTTTTGGTGGCTAAAAAACCCGCAAGTCAATTAAAGAATCAGTCTATTATATGTTTTGATTAAACAAAATAATAATCCGGCTGTTATGTCTGCCGTAAAATAAAATTGTGTAATTTTGCCGCCCGTTTCAGGCCGCCTTTTTGTTCCCTGTTTAAAAACTTAATGATTAATTAACCTTCTGATGATCAAAAGGTCACAGAATTTGAATTGCTTTGCAAGCCTGAACGAAAAAACCGATCACTTATAAAATTATCATGCCTTTAAACAAACTCAGAAACATTGGTATTGCTGCTCACATTGACGCCGGCAAGACTACGACTACCGAACGCCTTTTATTTTTCACAGGTGTTAACCGCAAGGTTGGCGAGGTCCACGATGGAGCCGCTACCATGGATTTCATGAAACAGGAGCAGGAACGGGGTATTACCATCGCTTCGGCAGCCATTACCTGTGCATGGAACGGTACACAGATCAATATTATCGACACCCCTGGCCACGTTGACTTCACTGTAGAAGTAGAGCGCTCACTGCGTGTCATCGATGGCATGGTAGCCCTTTTCTGCGCTGTCGGTGGTGTTGAACCACAGAGTGAAACTGTCTGGAATCAGGCCGAACGCTACAAGGTTCCCCGCATTGCTTTTGTAAACAAAGTTGACCGCACCGGTGCCGATTACCACGACGTGATCAAGCAGATGAATGAAAACCTTGACGCAAGGGCCATCGCTTTTCAGATCCCGGTCGGACAGGAAGAAGATTTCAAAGCCATCATTGACCTGATGGCCTGTAAAATGTACACCTTCGATGATAATAAGACCATCGTTTCAGATATTCCCGAAGAGTTCAAACCCAAAGCCCGCGAATTCAAGCAACAGCTTGTAGAATGTCTGGCTGACTTTAATGAAGAAATTCTTGAGCTGTTTCTCGAAGACAAGGAGGTTCCTAACGAACTCTTGAAAGTTGCAGCCCGTGAAGCCACCCTTAAACTGCTGATCACCCCTGTATTCTGCGGAGCAGCCTATAAAAACAAGGGAATTACCCAGTTGCTCGACGCTATTGTTGATTATCTCCCTTCACCGGTAGATAAGGGAGCTGTTGTCGGGATGGATGTTGACGATCACGAAAAAGCCCGCCACCGCAATCCGTCACCGAAAGAACCTTTTGCAGCCCTGGCTTTCAAACTTATCCACGATCCCTATGTAGGTCAGCAGACCTTTGTAAGGATATATTCCGGAACCGTCAGGAGTGGAATGCAGCTGATGAATTCAACCAAGGGAAAACCCGAACGTATCGGCCGTATCCTTAAAATTCACGCCAAAGACCGCGAAGAAGTAGGCGAAGCCGGACCAGGTGACATCGTTGCCCTGATCGGACTGAAATACACAAAAACCGGCGATACACTTTGTGATATGGAGCATCAGCTTCATCTTGAGAATATTCACATTCCGCCCAGTGTTATTGAACTCAAAATTAATCCGGCCAGCCGTAAGGATCAGAGCAAACTCGGAGAAGCCCTTTCAAAACTGGTAAATGAAGATCCTTCATTCCATGCCCGCTTTGATGAGGAAACTGAAGAAACGGTCATTGCCGGAATGGGCGAACTGCATCTTGAGATTCTTGTTGACCGTCTCAAACATGAGTTCGGTGTTGAAGTGGTGGTTGGCGAGCCTTCAGTGGCTTACCGCGAAACCATTTCGCAGGAAGTTGAAGTTGAATACCGCCATTCAAAACAGTCGGGTGGTAAAGGTCAGTTTGCACAGACCTATATGCGGCTTGAGCCCAACGAAGGGAAAGGCTATGAATTTGTTGACAAGATCAAAGGCGGCTCGATTCCGAATGAATACATTCCATCGGTCAACAAAGGTATTGTCAAGACGATGGCCGATGGCGTTCTGGCCGGATTCCCGGTGGTGGATGTCAAGGTTGTTCTGCTCGACGGTCAGTTCCATCCGGTCGACTCCTCTGACTTTGCCTTCCAGATCTGTTCATCCATCTGTTTCAAGCAGGGCTTTATGAAAGCAACACCGCTGCTGCTTGAACCTGTGATGAAAATTGAGATCAACACACCGGATGATTATATCGGCGACATAGTAGGAAACCTGAACAAACGCAGGGGTAAAGTCGAATCCATGCGCCGTCATCGTAAGGGCTCACAGAAACTGAACGGTTATGTTCCCCTGATGGAAATGTTTGGTTATGCCACCACATTGCGCAACCTTTCGAGTGGAAGGGCAAACTATTCAATGGAATTCTACCAGTACATGCCGGTAACTAAAGCGGTGCAGGAAGAAGCCCTAAAGAAGATTGCCGAAAAGAAAAGGCTCGAAAATAACAGATAGCTTTATATCACAGAAAAAAATAGCCTCATTCCAGAGGCTATTTTTTTTGACTGACAATCAGAAAAACATCTGATAGAAAAATATAAAAATGAGCCCGAAATTATTGAAGATATACTTTTATATCATAGTAAACATTGCTAATTTTACTATAAACCAATTTTATGCTGAATTAAGATCAATCCATTAAAATAAGCCAGGATAAGCAAGGTAAAAAGCACATATAGTTGTATTCAATTCAGGATTAAACCCGGTATAAAATTTCCTTACGTAAGATGGATTGCCCCTTCGGGACAATATATTGGTAATAAAACCTGCGCCAGACACTTAAAGTCCCATAGGGACGACATAAAATATTAAATATGGCAAACACATATACACAAATCCACATTCAGGTGGTCTTTACTGTTCAAAACCGTGATTGTATTATTTCCACCAACTGGAAGGACGAACTTTTCAAATACATAAGCGGAATAGTAAGCCGGAATAATCACAAGTTACTGGCAATTAATGGAATGCCAGACCATATTCATATCCTGTTGGGGCTTAGACCTTCACAATCTCTTTCCGATTTGATGCAGGATATTAAGGGCAGTTCATCAAAATGGATTAACGATAAAAAGTTCATAAAAGGCAGATTTTCATGGCAGGAAGGATATGGCGGCTTTTCGTATTGTAAATCTGAGGTGCAGACAGTTACACAATACATTATTAATCAGTCTGTTCATCACAAAAGAAAAACATTTATGGAGGAGTATAGTGAATTATTAAAGGAATTCGGAATTGATTTTAACGAAAGATATCTGTTTAATCCTGTTACGGTTGACTATACCGTACCTGACGGCACGGAACGAATTTGAATCTATTTCCTACCAATATTAAGTCCCTGAAGGGACTAATTACAACAGCTTTAAATACTACTATACCAATCAATTAAGCATTCAAAGGACGAATCGCGATTATCTGTCCGAAATACGGAAATTTTAATTGCACATGGAAACTATTATACATTGAAGTATAATTTGACCATACACCTTTAAGTTGATCTGTGCGAATCCCATTGAAATTCCAGGATGAATCTAGTATTGATGTATCAGTAATGTAAAGTTTTCTCTACAGTGAATCGAATTATAATCAAATGGGAGATCAATTTAGCACAACCGGAGCTGTCAACATTTTTGCTACTAAATATCTATATTGCTCGCCGGAAACTATACTTTCCGGGTGCATGAAGGGTTGGGGATAATTTTGTTACTTTGCAAAAAATCAACCTGCATGAATATCCTTTTGCTCCTGGAAGCTTGCCCAAAGCGCTGAAATTAATAAGTTATATATTGCTCCCGGCAATGCCGGAACTGGGCATACCGGAATCAATGTTCCGATTGATGTGAACGATTTCAGCAGCATTAAGCTCTTTGTTCTCGAAAATGACATCGACATGGTCATTGTCGGACCCGAAGAACCACTGGTAAACGGAATTGCGGATTTCTTCAGCCAGGATGAATTGCTCAGGGATATTGCAGTAATAGGACCTTCAGCATCAGGGGCACGGCTTGAAGGAAGCAAGGATTTCGCCAAAGCCTTCATGCAAAGACATGGAATTCCGACAGCAGCCTACCGGACCTTTTCTACGGCTGAATCAGTCGATGCTAAAGAATTCCTTCGTTCGCTGAAACCACCCTATGTGCTTAAGGCCGACGGTCTTGCTGCAGGCAAAGGTGTCGTCATCTGCGCCGATATCAACGATGCCGAAAGGGAATTAACCGAAATGCTTGACCATGCAAAATTCGGAAAAGCTTCCGAAAAGGTTGTCATTGAAGAATTTCTTTCAGGGATAGAATTATCCGTTTTTATCCTGACCGATGGTAAATCATGGTTGCTCCTGCCTGAAGCCAAGGATTATAAACGCATCGGCGAGGGTGATACAGGTCCCAATACCGGTGGTATGGGTTCCGTTTCACCGGTCCCTTTCGCAGATGCCGAGTTTATGGAGAAGGTCAGGATCAGGATCATAGAACCTACTGTTCAGGGATTACAGTCAGAGAATATCGATTACAGGGGCTTTATATTTTTTGGTCTCATCAATGTCAACGAAAACCCATATGTCATCGAATATAATGTCAGAATGGGTGATCCTGAAACGGAATCTGTCATTCCCAGAATCAAAACCGACCTGGTTTACCTCCTCCGGAAAGTTGCAGATCAGTCATTACACGCTGCTCACATCGACTTTGATGAACGCTGTGCAGCCACAGTGATGCTGGTTTCAGGCGGATACCCGGGCAGTTACCCGAAAGGGTTTGAAATTGATGGGCTTGAAATTAACTATGCCAGTATGTTGTTTCATGCAGGTACCGTCATAGACGAAAAAGACAATTGCGTAAAAACATCCGGTGGACGTGTAATCGCAATAACTTCCCTTGCCGGCACCCAAACGGAAGCGCTGAAGCAATCCTATGAAGTTGCCGGAAAGATTGAATACCAGGGCAAGGTATTCCGTAAAGACCTGGGGTACGACCTTATCTGATATTAAATCCGGAAATCATGTTCAGACGACTAGCCAGAGCCGGCATATTATCTCACATCATTGCAATTCTGGTTATGTCGGTCGTGTATTTCGTCACACCCCAGGTGGAACTGGCCACAGTTACCGACCCCGAACCAACCGCCCCGCTGGGGCAATGGATCTATAGCCTGGTGACTGACTTCCCATCCATAGCCAGGCCGCTCATGATTGTGCTTGTCATCCTACTTACCCTCGCGGTGAATGCCATTCTGATCAGGCACGACATTACTCCGAGACAGTCATTTTTCCCGGCTTTCATTGCGTTGATATTGATGCTTTTTACACCCGACGCCTACCACCTGATCGTTACACTGGCATGCCTGATATTGCTGCTATTCAGTCTTCACAATGTGATGAATCTATACGGTGAGCAGTACCCGTTCAACAAAGTGCTGAATGCCACAATGGCCATTTCGGTGGCCTCCATGATATCACCCCCGGTGATAATTTTCGGATTGTTTGTATGGCTTGGTTTTTTTACTTTCAGAATAAATTCATGGCGCGAGTGGGTCATCTCAATGATGGGTCTTGTCCTCCCTTACTTCTACCTGGCCCTGATGTATCTGTGGAACAATAACCTCTTGTTTGCAGCCCGTTTGTATAAAAATCTTTTGGCCGGCTTCAGCTTTACCCTTGAAAAACCGGGCCCGCTTGAATTCGTTTCTATCGGGCTGTTTGTAATATGGACATTGATTTCTGCATCACGCTTTTTTGCTGATACCAATGATAAAGTCATCAGTATCAGAAAGAAAATGTGGGTTATCGGACATTTCGCTTTCACAGGACTCATTGCAACGCTTTTATCCGGTGGAACTTTCGTTGCTATGCTTCCGGTAATTTTTCTGCCGGTTTCGGCAATGATTGCCTACGCCGTAGCAAACAGCCGGCGTACATGGGTTCACGATATTCTGCTGATATTAACCTTTGCTGCAGCGTTATTTAACCGTCTCAATCTGTAAATGCTCAGATCCAGCTATTTAAATGGTGAAAGAAAAGAGGCTGGTGCCGATGAAGCCGGCCGGGGATGTCTTGCAGGCCCTGTATTCGCTGCTGCAGTTATTCTGCCTGCTGAATTTGAGAGCATTACATTGAATGATTCAAAACAATTGTCTGAGAAGCAACGGGATAAACTCCGGATTCAGATTGAGGATGAGGCCATCGCCTGGTGTGTTGCGTCTGTCAGTCCCGGAGAAATTGACACAATCAACATCCTCAACGCCTCATTCCTGGCTATGCACGAAGCCATCAGCGGACTTAAAACCAAACCCGGTCTTTTGCTCATTGACGGAAACCGCTTCACCCCCTACCCTGACGTTGAACACAAATGCATTATCAGGGGTGACGGCATCTTTATGTCGATAGCCGCTGCCTCGGTCCTGGCAAAAACCCACCGGGATGAATTTATGATAAAACTGCACAAAGAATATCCGGAATATAGCTGGGATCAAAACAAAGGATATGCAACACTGAAACACCGGAGGGCCATTCTGAAATACGGGCGGACACCATGGCATCGCATGTCATTCAGCTTTAGTGAACAATTGAAACTTGATTTTAATGGCTGATATTTCAGCAATTTCAAATTAAGAGGGTCCTGATCAAAAAAATCAATAAGTTCCGGATTACTGCGAAAATGAAATCAGATCGCGGAAGCAGAGCCTGAGATAGAAATTCATATGGGATGTAAAACCGTTGCCCGGCTCAAGCATAATCTGCTTATAATAGTATGTAAATCCGGGTTCGATTGCAATCAACGGGCTGAATTCAAGCCTGACACCCAGTGTTCCGAAAATCCCGAAGCCTATCCCACCCTGCCGCATTTCATAGCCTTGCTGTGTACCTCCGGGAACATATGAGTTACTTCCATAAATATTAACGAGGTTATAATCCTTTTTCGTTAAGCCATTCTTGCTTTCAACTTTCAGGATATGCTCCTTCACCAGCGTGTTGTTCATATTGATGCCACCCCCGACAATCACTCTGGCAACCTTATTGTTGCCAAACGCATGGGTAAATCCAAGGTCGATCATATTGCGTTCTTCGGTACCATAAATCGGCAAAAGCCTGATGTCTGGTTCTGTAAGATACTCCTTAGGATCTACTTCAATGGAAACCACATCTTTCGCTGTCAGTCTTGCATAGGAAAACTGAATATAAATCCCGTTCCGGCAATCAAGATCGTATTTAGCGAACAATCCGAATGAAAAAGCCGGATTATACTTCATTTTTTCAGGATATTCCAATATCCTGGCCGTGTCGTTTACATCCAGCAACTGATATATTTCGTCGTACCAGTATTGATTTTTAAAGACATAATTAACATTATTCTCATTCCCGGGTTTGCCGGAATAGAAATCAGCTGTTGCCTTTCCGGCAAGGTAAATGCCGGCAATCCCGCCATACTCAAGGCCTCTTCTTTCGCGGCACCGCTCAGAATTTCCATAATCCTCATCCTGTGCCTTTACCGCAAAAACTGTTATCAACTGGATCAACATAAAGAGTAAACAGGTGTTGCAGGCAGATTTCAATGGTTTCAATCGCATCGGTCAGAAATTTATAATCAAACGTACACATTTTTTGGTTCGGTCCGGCAGAATCCGCCCCGGGTCTTTTTATGAACACAGGGTTGTTGATTAGTATTGATCCTGCTGCACAACAATAAAATGTTTTGAACTTATATTTGAGAACCTTACGCTGATTGGCATGAAGAAATACATCCCATACATACTCATAGTTGCCATTGCCGGAATACTTGTCCTGGCTTTTTTCCCGCTTCGGAATTATTACCTGTTTCTGAAAGAACCGGTCTCACCGCTAACCGATGCTGTTCCGGAAGAAACAGCATTGATTGTTAAAACGACATCCGTAGAAAAGCTGGTCAAAATCATCCGTACATCTGCGCTTTTCGAAATGCTGGAGCAAAACAAAACAAGGTATGGAATTAAAATTCTTGCTGAGCGGTTGGATTATCTCAGCAGCAAAAGTGATTTCTTTAAAGGTCTGGCCGGTGACTGCGAGGTTATGATCTGCATGGTGCCCGACAAAGAGTTGAAACCTGAAATGCTTTTCCTGCTTGGTATCGGCAAAAACTCACCCGAAAGCATAAGGGATCATTTCTCAGAAGCACTACCCGACAATGCAAGGATCGAAAAGGTGAACAACAAGCCTGCTGATCTGTACAGGATAGTTTCCGGAGGCAGTGAAACCTGGTTTTATGTCAGCAAAGGCATTCTGGCCATTGCCTATAACCGTCAGGTGGCCGAACAATCCTGTAATGCAACAGCACAGGTTAACAACCTTACTACGGACACTGCTTTTACAAAATTAACCAGGAGTTCCGGAAAACGTGTAGATGGGGTATTGATGCTGAACAACAAAAAAATTGTTGAATTATTTCTTCAGATAAAGAAAGACAATCCACTGGTTTTTAAAGGATCTCCATTTGATGGCTGGACCTCGCTC
>WSXU01000032.1 GCA_009773455.1 Bacteroidota bacterium
ATATTTCGTCCCATACGGGACTCCCAAATACTGTTATCTTGCTCTTTACCCCCGCCATGGCGGGGTCCCTAACGGGACAGTCCCAGAGGGACGATATTTTGGTAGAATACAAAGTAACCCCCATTTAACATAAGTCCCTTAGGGACGAGATATATCAAGCATTACAGAATATTCAATAAAATTTAACCGGACAACAGTGATTCTATAGTTAACGACAGTTCAAAAATTTCATTGTTTCAGGTTGCCTTTTCCTTCTTCCCCTTTGGCTTCGCTCAGGCATCGGGGGAGGACAATCTGATTATGATTTTCTGAAAGAAAAAAAATCAGAAGGTTTTATAATATGCTCCCTCCCTGAAATCAGGGCTGGTTGGGGAGGGTACTTTTTTTAAATTTAACTGTCAACTGATCCCAGAATCTTTCAGGTTTCTGAATAAAACGCTGCTCACTAAGCATAATCAGGTTATCCTGTAGCTGTGTGTCATCAGCTCAAAAATACAACTTTCCGGCATTTTTGTGCAGGAGGAAGTCCAATTTCACCGGAATCGGAAGCAGTTACTGTTCAGGAGATAGTTGCATCAGGGCTGGACAAAGAAGATATTTTCGCCGGCCGGGCTGAAAAAGGATTTCGAAAAATCGACCTCACCCCCATGCAGTGCAGTGTTGAAGAAATAGAAGATGCCGGGATTGGTATATTCGAAGCTGTGATAGCCCAGCAGCCAGTTGTGCTGCTTACCGGCAATGCCGGTAAAATCGGCATATATGGTATTTTCTGCCTTTTGTCCCAGGATATGATTCCCGAGCATTTTTCCGGATGTCAGCAACTGAGCGCCTCTAAGTACACGGTCATTTTTATTCAGCGCGACATATTTCCTTTCTGAAAACCGCAGAAGCGAAAGGATTGGCCCGTGTTCCTGTGATCGGATGGCCGGTGCGTTAAACAGGATATTGTCGATAAACGGATCATTCATGTACTGCCAGTTGCCATTAACCGCAATATAACTAAGGAAGTAATTACCCAGGCTGTGGGCGAGTATTGAAAGATGCTGTGTTTTATCCATGTTGTGTTGCCTGTATGTTTTCAGATCGAGCAACAGATTATAGAAATTGTCGCTGCACCTGCGGACCCTGGCAAGCGATTTATTGAAATTGCTGTTCTGTGCAGGCCAGTCATACAGAATAAGACCGATGTCGTATCTGTTACTGATCTGTGAGGCGCTGGTCAGGGTCATGTTGAATGATTTGCCATGCCCGTGCAAAAAGAGCAGCAGGTCCTTCCCGGTATCCACTGCTTTCATCCCTTCCGTGAAGTTCTCAACCGGATGCAGAAGCCATTCATTGCCGGTACAGGCGGCTTCGATGTAGGTGACTTTGCGGTTTTCAGCGATTTCATTCTGAAAATAGATGCCTTCAGGATTGTCCGGCTCAAACGGCCTGGTGGTGACTACCAGGATTTTACGAAGGCTGTCGGGGAGCGGCCCGCTGACAATCCTGAATTTACTCCATTCCTGGATTGTTTCACAGAATCCGAATGAAGATTGCTGGGCTTTGGATTGAAAAAAGAATACAAGAATTGCAACAATGAAAAATGTCTTTTTCATGACGGGAATCTTTATTTGTGTACATGCTGATATGCAGGAATACTCATCCTTGTTAACGGAAGAATCCATCTAAAGGTATGAAAAATACAGAACCAGGCCCCGGTCAAAGTGAATACAGCACTTTTGCCTGAGATGTCCGTGGATGGCAACTCCGGTAAGCGAAAGTCAGGAAATCAGTGCGGTTTACCTGTAGTAGGCGGTGATAAATTTCAGGATATTGCTTTCAACCCTGCCGGGTACATCGGTGATATCGGAACGTTCGAAAGGTGATCCGGTAATACTTTCGTACAGCTCAATGTAGCGTTCTGAAACCTGGTTGACGAAAAGGTCGTTCATTTCGGGCATCTGCTGGCCTTCTTTTCCCTGGAAATTATTGGCAATCAGCCATTCACGCACAAACTCCTTTGAAAGCTGTTTCTGTGGTTCTCCGGCAGCCTGACGGCGCTCATAGCCTTCAAGATAGAAATAACGCGAAGAGTCGGGGGTATGGATCTCATCGATCAGGAAAATTTCGCCATCATCAGTT
Source organism: Bacteroidota bacterium (assembly GCA_009773455.1). Lineage (GTDB taxonomy): Bacteria > Bacteroidota > Bacteroidia > Bacteroidales > Lentimicrobiaceae > Lentimicrobium. The sequence continues at coordinate 2,125 of WSXU01000032.1, forward strand.
CCGAATTCATATTTGGTATCCACGAGGATCAGTCCCATGCGTGCAGCGATCTCGGTGCCACGCTGATAGAGCTTCCGGGTATAATCTTCCAGCTTCAGGTAATCGGCTTCGCTCACCAGGCCTGAGCTGAGAATTTCCTCACGTGAAATGTCTTCATCATGGCCAACGCTGGCTTTGGTGGTCGGGGTGATGATGGGCTCGGGGAAACGATCGTTTTCCTTCATCCCGTCGGGCATGCGGATGCCGCAGATCATTCTCCGGCCTTCCTTGTATTCGCGCCAGGCATGGCCCGAAAGGTAACCGCGGATGACCATCTCAACCTTGAAAGGTTCGCACATCCGGCCAACGGTGACCATCGGATCGGGGGTGGCAATTTTCCAGTTTGAAACAATGTCGGCTGTATCATCAAGAAACTTCGAAGCAATCTGGTTCAGCACCTGTCCCTTGTAAGGAATGCCTTTTGGCAGGACCACATCAAATGCGGAAATACGGTCGGTGGTGACCATTATCAGCAATTCATCCTTGATGAAATAGACATCACGGACTTTTCCCACATAGAGTTTTGTCTGTCCGGGGAAGCTGAAATCTGTTGCGGTGATTGCGTTCGATATTTTGATCATTGTCTTGGTTTGATTTCGTTTATGAATGCAGTTTGATGGTGGTTACATTTCTTTACAGGATCAGCCCTGAACCGGTATAATCAGCTGGTCAGGCCTCGAGCCAGAGATACCCGTAAGGGGCAATGGTAAAAGGTGTTTCCACCAGTTTACCGTTGAAGAGATTTACAAATTCGGTGTTGTTATCATCGATGGCTTTGATGGTGATTTCCCTGCCCGACAGGTTGTTGAGCACCAGCACCCGCTGTCCCGGCATCGACCTGAAATAGGCCAGTACCGGTTTTTCGTGTCCTTCGCGTGGTGAAACCTCAAGGGTAGCCCAATGGTTATCGCCGCGGCCAAAAACAGGCCATTGGCCACGGATGCTGAGTTGTTTCCGCAGACTGGAATTAACCACTGATGTCAGCGATCCGGGATCTTCGAGCTCGGTGGCAGTTTTTTTCCAGTCCATGGGACCGCGCACAAAATACCGGGTATCATCTTTGCCGGTCTCGATTTTAAAGCGGGCATAAAAGTCTTCGTCGTTGAGCCTGGCAAATTCATCACCGTAATAGATGATCGGTGTTCCGGGCAGGGTGAGCATGATGCTGTAGGCAAGTCCGATTTTTCGCGGATCCCGGTCGAGTAGTTCGGCCAGGCGGGCTGAAATGCCTTCGCCTACCCTGAAATCCCAGCGCTTATCTTTACAGTAATGCCCGTGGATGATGGCCCTGTCTTCCGGAGTTACCATTTCGAGCGTCAGTTCATCGTGCAGCCTCAGAAACATGAACCACTGATTTTCGGGGGCTATGCCGGGGGTGACCGAAGGATCCAATACCCCAAGAACCGGTGTGGCATCCTCAATGGCCATCGACTTGAATATCATCGGCATCAGCGGGAAATGATAACCGGCATGGCATTCATCACCATTTCCGAAGTATTTGACAACTTCCTGGGGAGGTTGGCAGGCTTCGGCAAGCAGCAGGGTGTTGGGTCTGACATGGTCAAGCACTGCCCTGAATATTTTAATGATGGTATGCGTCTGCGGGAGATTTTCACAGTCGGTGCCGTCTTCTTTCCAGATATAAGGGATGGCATCGGCCCTGAAGCCGTCTAGGCCCTGGCTGAGCCAGAAAAGCAGTATCCTGCTGATCTCAATCAGCACATCGGGATTTTTATAGTTGAGGTCGGGCTGAAATTCAAAGAAGCGGTGAAAGAAGTACCAGTCGCCCGACTTCTCCCAGTTGCTCGGACACATGCCTTTGAACAGCAGGCGGGTTTCCTTGTATTTGTTGGTGTCTTTGTTCCAGATGTAATAATTCCGGTAGGGATTTTCAGGCCCTTTCCGCGACTCCACGAACCAGGGGTGCTCCTCTGAAGTATGGTTCATGGCTATGTCAAAAATTACCTTCAGGTTGCGGGCATGGGCTTCTCCCAGAAAATTGCGGAATGCCTGCTGTTTTACCTCTGCGGTGGTATCGGCCGGCAGACCAAGCAGGTCGGCCCTGATGTTCCTGTAATCGCGGATGTCGAATCCGGCATCCCTCATCGGTGAATCGAGAATGGGCAGCAGCCAGATACAGGTTGCCCCGAGTTCTTTCAGGTGATCGAGTTTGCCGACAAGCCCGTCGAAGGTGCCGGCAAAGAAATCAACATACAACGAATAGACCACGGCTTCCTTATACCAGCCTTCAGGCTGAAGCCCGAAATGGTTTGAAATGCGCGCAGTTTCGAGCTCATTCAGCAGAAGTTCAAGTTTATTGTTACTCTCCGTGCCCGGATATAGTTCATGCCATGCTTCCTTAATTCTGTCCAGTGGGCTGATATTCATTGCTTTGATATATTTATTGAACGATGCGTTTCAGAATGCAAATTTAATTTTTATTGGCGTAAGTGAGTTGGCCCTTGTTTGTTTTTTATCTTAGTGTCGGGTTTTATTCAACATTTTATTTTCCCATGGGGCCAAAGCATTGGTACAGAAGCCTGTCAGGTCTGATTCTTCCGGTCGTACTGCTGTTGTGTGCCTTTCCTTTGCAAGCCCAGTACAATTACTTTGACCTTCCCTACGGCCGGAACAGGATGACCCTTCCGTTCGGGAATTTCGACAACATTGTCATCATCGAAGCCACCATCAATGACTCGGTTCCGGTAAAACTGATTCTCGATAGCGGGGTAGAGGGCATCATCATCACAGATATGGAGATTGCCGGGCGGTTTGCTGACCGCTGTGTAAGGAACTTCCGGGTAACTGCTCCGGGAACCATCGAATTGCTCGAAGCCTGCATAACTACACCGGTACTGGTCAAGGTTGGCGGCCTTGTGCCGGCGATAACCAATCTCATATTGCTGAATGAAGACTATTTCTCGCTTGAGAGCTATATTGGTACGAAAGTTCACGGACTGATCGGTATGGAAAGGTTCAGGAACCTGGTGGTCACCACCAACTACAGCCGTAACCTGATTACCTTTGTCAGACCATCGCACTACAGAATTCCTGACCATGCTGAAATTATTCCGGTCAGCATCAGCCGGGGCAAGCCATACATGAATGCCAGGGTTGAATTTGATAACGGATCCATCAGGGATCTGTGGCTGCTGATTGATTCAGGGGCCAACCATCCGCTGCTGCTTGAGTACGATAGCCTCGGGGGGTATAGGCCGGAAAGGGCCATCGAAGCCACCATCGGAAAAGGGCTGGCCGGTACAATGAAAGGTGAGTTTGCCCGCATCGGATGGATTATGCTGGGCAATTTCAGGCTCGACAATCCCATCACTTCGTTTACCGATTCTTACCTTCCCGGGAATTCGGATAGCCGGCTCAACAGGCACGGTACCCTTGGTTCCGGCGCTTTGTCGAGGTTCCGGGTCACTTTCGATTATACGCACGAACGCATGATCCTGCAGAAGGGATCTGATTTCAAACGTCCGTTTGAATACAACATGAGTGGTATGACCTTGAAAACACTGGGCTCGATGTTCAATGTGTATGAAGTCAGCGATATCATTCCCGGATCTCCGGCCGATGTTGCCGGGATCAGAACAGGAGATATTCTGCTGGCTATTGATCAGACCTTCACGCTTACCATGACCCTGGGTGAGGTGAATAAAAAACTCAGCGCCGGTGACGGGATCAGGGTTAACCTGACACTGAGCCGTGAAGGGAAGCAGATGGAGGTCAGACTCAGGTTAAAGAAGCTTATCTGATGAGTTATTTATAACTAAGGAATTCAGCATATTCTACACCTTAAGCAATGTTTCATTTTTAATATTTCTATCTAGCCATGGACTTTAATATCCCTGGATTGATGTATTAAAACATATATATTCACACTGAAGCTGAACTTAAGTGCTTAATATCAGACAGATGAGCATTTTATTTTTCCAGTTCTTTTTGCAAGATCAAAAAGAACCAACTAGCGAAGCGATTTCATGCGCACCCTTAAAATAATTTGTGCCGCGCATAAAAAATCTCGGCTTACTAAAAATGGCTAAAAACAAGCGAGTGATTTTGGCTGGAAGAAATGAGGTTGAACCTTATCCACCAAGCTTTAAACCGTTGTACACTATTCACTTGAGCATTTCTACGCATTATCGGTTGCATTTCTTCTTTATTTTTCTGCTGCTTGTTTTTTTACGCCATTTTTAGAATGCCGGTCCTTTCACCAAATTCTTCATACAAAAATCAAAACAATGATTTTTAATACGTCGCGCTTTTTACTGAACTTCCTTTCAACCAGTGAGTCATTTGTTTTTCGTATTTTTGAAGCTTCATTCCCACAGCGGAAACAGGATTTTTTCAGGAACATCAAGTAAGGCCATTATGCAAATCAGCACATTTTCAAAATATTGCAGGCAATCGTTCGTATTGCTGACCATTTTTTTGTTTAACCCTGTACTTTCCATTGCTCAGCAGCAGGGAGAACTGCGTGTTGAACCCCCTTGCTGGTGGGCCGGTATGCAACATGAACAGCTGCAACTGCTGGTTTACGGAAAAGATATAGCCGCCACCACTGTTGACTTCAGGTACCCGGGAGTTACACTGAAAGAAGCAATCAGGGTTGAGAACCCGGATTACCTTTTCCTGACTTTATCGCTTGGTAAAAAGGTGAAACCGGGCGTTTTCGACCTTATATTCACCTCGGGAGGCAAAAAGGTGTTCAGTTATCCTTATGAAATCAGGCAACGCAGGGATGGTTCAGCCGCACGTACCGGATTTACACCAGCCGATGTGATCTATCTGCTGATGCCCGACCGCTTCGCCAATGGCGATCCGTCAAATGACAACATGCCGGGCATGCTTGAACAGGCCGACAGGAGCAACCTTTCGGGCAGGCATGGGGGCGACATTGCCGGCATCAGAAAAAACCTCGGCTATTTCAACGATCTGGGTATTACATCCTTATGGATAAATCCCCTGCTCGAAAACAACAACAAGGCTTTTACCTATCACGGCTATGCCATTACCGACTTTTACAGGGTCGATCCACGCTACGGGACAAATGCTGATTATGCTGCGCTGGTGAACGAAGCACACGGCAAAGGATTAAAAGTCATTATGGATATGGTGTTCAACCACTGCGGCATTAACCACTGGTTTATCAATGATCTTCCGGAGAAAAACTGGATCCATCAGTTTCCTGAATACACCCGATCTAATTTCAGGGCCGAATCCCTTACCGATCCCTATGCTTCGGAAGCAGACCGGAACCGGATGTTGCAGGGCTGGTTCGACACCAACATGCCCGATCTTGACCAGCGCAACCCATTGCTGAAGGAGTACCTGATCCAGAACAGCATCTGGTGGGTTGAATTTGCTGATCTCGATGGCATACGCCTCGATACACAGCCCTATCCCTATAAAGAGATGATGACAGCCTGGACTGACAGGATTTTTAAGGAATATCCTGCCTTCAATCTGGTGGGTGAAGCCTGGTTGCAGAAAGAGTCGATGACAGCCTACTACCAGAAGGATGCCATCGTTGGTGATGGCTACAACTCCGGTATGCCTTCGGTGACGGATTTTCCTTTATATACAGCCATGAACCGTGCATTTACTGAGAATGAGGGCTGGTCGGAAGGTATGGCCCGCCTCTATTATGTGCTGGCCCAGGATTTTCTGTATGCCAACCCAGGAAACAACCTTATTTTTCTTGATAACCATGATCTGAATCGCTATTTTAATTCGGTTGGCAAGGACCTGCCCGCTCTGAAGATGGCCCTGGCATTTCTTTTGACGACCCGGGGAATTCCGCAGATATATTATGGAACTGAATTACTGATGGATGGCAGGGAAAGTGACGGGCATGGCGAAATCCGTAAGGATTTTCCGGGCGGCTGGCCCGGTGATGCGGTCAACGCATTTACCCGACATGGCAGAAGCGATTTACAGAACGAAGCTTTCGATTATATGCGGAAACTGCTGAAATGGCGTAAGGAATGCGCAGCCATCACTAATGGCAGTCTAAAACATTTTATTCCTGAGAATGGACTTTATACCTACTTCCGCAAAGCCGGGGATCAAACGGTGATGGTGGTAATCAACAGAAACAACGAGGAGAAAACGATGAAGATGAGCCGGTTTGCCGAATGCACCACCGGATATTCGGCTGGTTTCGATGTTATTTTTGGCAGAACAGTATCACTGGGACAGGAGATGAGTTTTCCGGCACGATCAGCAACAATATACGAACTAAAAAAATAATCCGTTCTTTTCCTGAGTCCCTGGTTTAACCATTTCCATTCTGAAACGCTCAACGCTCTGTAACATTGATACCCAAATCAAGGAAGAAACGCTGGAAAATTGCAGCGGTTAAACTATACCTTGCAGGCGGCATCGCCCTGATACTGGCGATCATTGCAGGACCTGCCATCTACAGGTATTCCGTTGCATTCTTCAGGAGCGGATATTCCTTTTCGGCGGCCGAGCAGTACCATAATCTGAAAAATTTCGGTGTTCCCATTCCGGGCGGCTACAAAGTCCATGGCATTGATGTGTCGCACCACCAGGGCAAAATCAATTGGACAGAGGTTGATACCATGGATGTGAATGGCATCAGGATTGCTTTTGCCTTTCTGAAAGCTACTGAAGGGATTACCAGGCAGGACCGCCAGTTTGAGCGGAACTGGAAAAAAACAAAGGAAGTCGGGATCATGCGGGGAGCCTATCATTTCTTCCACCCGTCGCGGAATGCCGCTGAACAGGCCCGCAATTTTATCAGGGAAGTGAAGCTTGAGCCGGGCGATCTACCGCCAGTGCTTGATATTGAAAAAAGCAACCGTCAGTCAAAGAAAGTGATTGTTGACGGGGCGCTTGAATGGTGCCGCCTCATCGAGGAGCACTATGGCGTGAAGCCGATTATTTATACCAGTCCGGGATTCTATAATAAATACCTGACCGACGATTTCGGGGATTATACCCTCTGGATTGCCCATTATTACAAGGATCTGCCCCGGATGACGCACCGGAAATGGCAGTTCTGGCAGCATACCGACAAGGCAAAAATCAACGGAATCAGCAAGGGTGTTGATCTGAATGTGTTTAATGGTAGCCTGTCGAAGCTGCAGAGGATGTGCGTTGAGTAAGCTCAAAGTTCCAAGCTCAAAGTTCCAAGTTCCAAGCTCAAAGTTTATCCGCTTTTGGGTAGCAGGCTGGCCCGTTCAAATAAGTTGCGGCCTGGAAGACTGTTTGCATCAAGACTTCCATAAACCTAATGTGCCCTACTCCCGGCAAAGTGGCCAGGACAAGTTGTGCCTATTGTGGTAAAAAAGTAGAGTTGGCAGTAAGCAGTAGGCAGTGGGCAGTGGGCAGTATTCAGAAAGCAGAAAGCAAAAAGAAACTGATTATATTGTTATCATTTATTCGTCATTTGTCATTCCCCGCCTACGCTGCGCTTTTGCGGGGCAGGCGTAATTTTTACCCTGAGCGCAGTCGAAGGGCGTCATTCAGAATGCTTTTTTCAGCTGCTCCAGAGCCTTCAACAGCGTTGCACGCGGACAGGCCAGGTTCAGCCGCATATAACCTGAGCCTCCGGGGCCAAATTGGGTTCCTTCATTCAATCCGAGACCGGCTTTTTCAATCATAAATTTTTTCAGTTCCTTGTCATTCATTCCGGTGGCACTGAAATCGAGCCAGGCCATATAGGTCGCTTCAGGAATGATCACCCTGACCAGGGGCAGGTGTTGTCCGGCAAACTCAATTAACGTTTGAATATTGCCATCGATATAATCAAGCAACTGTTCGAGCCAGGCATCGCCAAACGTATAGGCTGCTTCAGAAGCGACATTGCCAAAGACATTTCCAAGCTCTATATGCATGGCATCCAGTACTTTTCGATACTTTTTCATCAGGGTGGGATTGCTGATGATCACCGATGCCGTTGCCATTCCGGCCATATTGAAAGTTTTGCTCGGGGCAGTCATGGTAACGGTGTTTTCAGCGATTTCAGGCGAAAGCGAGGCAAGTACAGTATGTTTGTAACCCCTGTTGACCAGGTCACCATGGATTTCGTCCGATATCATCAAAACATTGTATTTCAGGCAGATATCGGCCATTGTTTTCAGTTCCTCAGCTGTCCAGGCATTGCCCCCCGGATTCTGCGGGTTGCTGATGATCAGCATCTTTGCTCCTTCACGACACGATTGTTCCAGGTTGTCAAAGTCCATCCGGTAACGTCCGTTTTCCATGATCAGCTGGTTGTAAACAAGCCTGCGCCCGTGTTTCTTAACCGCATCGAAGAACGGAAAATACACTGGTGGCTGGATGATGATTTTATCCCTCCGTTTGCTGAAAGCCAGCACCGCCATATTCAGCGCAGGGACAATGCCCGGTGAAAAGGCTACCCATTCCTTCCGGATTTCCCATTGATGCCTGCGATTCAGCCAGCTGATCAATGAGGTAAAATAGGATTCGGGCCTGATGGAATAGCCCAGGATTTCATGATTTGCCCTTTCCCGGATGGCATTCAGGATAAAATCGGGGGTGCGGAAATCCATATCGGCCACCCACATCGGGATGACCTGATCGTTGCCGAAAAAAAACTGACGCAGGTCGTACTTAACGCAGGCTGTGTTGCTGCGGTCGATGATTTCGTCAAAATTGTATTTCATAGTTATTGCCGGAATGAGTAATAGCGGGCGCTAAAATAACCATTCCGGCAATAAGAGACAGCCTCTGCCTTATTTTGATTCCAGCAATTCGATCCGCCTGGTCAGCAATTCGATCTGCTTTTGCTGGGCTTCGATGATCTGCTGCTGTTCCTGTATGGCTTTGACCATCGGTGGTACAAAATCACTGTAACGCAGGCTGTAGAGCCCGCCTTCCGTTCCCGGTCTGTCAATTCCACTGAAATCATAACCGCTTTTGCTGGCAGCAGCTTCAACCTCCTGGGCGATAAAACCCGTATATGAAATACTCTCCTTTGCCGAAGCTGAATTCAGCTCTTCTGCCGAAGGTACATAGGGTGTTTCTCCTTCCCTGAGGGTTTTGGATGATGTATTATTTAGTACTGCATTCAGTGAAGTTACATCAAGGTTGTAGGTTACCGGGCGCAGCATCCTGATGAATTCGATGCCTGGAACGTTTTCACGGATGTTTCTCTTATACCTGCCATCGGAGAAATTGGACCAGCCCGCATACCCACCTATGCTTGTCACCGAAGCATTGCCAATCATAACCCTGTTGGAAGCATTGACTCTTGCGTTGTAACCCAGTGCCATACAGTTGGTGTACCCATCGGTCAATGGATAGGCGTTGGCGCCCAGGAAAGTACCGTATGAGCTGGTGTTATAATCTCCGGCCGAATAGCCAACGCTGGTATTATAACTCGATGTGTTGTAATACGCAGCATATTCACCAATGCTGGTGTTGTTAAAACCTGTTTCGTTCTGATATCCGGCATTGTGCCCGATGCCTATGTTCCTGTTTCCGGCATTGGTTGACCAAAGGGCATTTTGTCCGATGGCCAGGTTGTATTCACCGGTTAAATTTGAATAGCCTGCCTGATCGCCAATCGCAAGGTTATAGGATCCGGTAGTATTACTGATAAATGCAAAATGACCTATTGCCAGGTTGGAATGGCCCGAAGTGTTATTTCTCATAGCATTACTTCCAATGGCTGTGTTATAATACCCCCAGGTATTATACATCAGGACTTTTGATCCGATGGCCGTATTGTGTGTTGCATGATAGGCAAGTGTTGCATCGGTGCTGTTATAATACAGCGCTGAATCGCCCACTGCAACCAGGTTACTCCGGTCTGCACTGATATATAGTGCCTTTACACCGATTGCTACATTTGAAAAACCTGTTGTGTTGTTGTACAACGCACGCATTCCGACAGCAACATTTGAGTTGCCTGTTGTGTTGTTGGTCATTGCCCTGTGCCCGAGGGCCGTATTATCGTTGCCGGTTAGGTTCTGAAAGCAGCTGTAATATCCGACGGCTGTATTGTAATTGGCGCCATTCATGTTATTCAGTGCATAAACACCAATTGCGGTATTGTAGCTTCCTGTTTCATTGAGGGTTAGTGCCCTGTTTCCAAGTGCTACATTATACAAACCGGTTGTATTGGAATACAAAGACCGGTAACCAAAGGCAGTGTTGGCAAGCCCGGTCGTGTTGCTGTAAAGTGACCAGTATCCCATAGCCGTGTTTCCTTCAGCGGTTGTATTGGAGTATAGTGCCTGATATCCCATGGCCGTATTTGATTGTCCTGTGGAGTTGGTATATAATGCCTGATAACCAGTGGCGGTATTCTGATAACCGGTTGAGTTCGTAAATAATGCTTTTGAGCCAAGGGCTGTATTCCCTGATGCATGAAGATCAATGGTTGATCCGGTGCCATTGTTGAACATTGCTGAATCTCCGACAGCAACAAGATTGTTTTTTTCGGTGCTCATGCGCAGGGCCCTGATTCCGATTGCCGTATTGGAATACCCGGTCGTATTGTTGTACAGGGCATTCTGGCCAATGGCGGTGTTGTTGCTGCCGGATGTATTGGAATACATTGCCCCGTAACCAGCTGCCACATTCATGTTGCCGCTGTTGTTTGAGAATAGGGGTAGGTAGCCAATACCGAGATTGCCATCCCCGCTTGTGTTGGAGAATAGCGCCTGGTCTCCCATTGCCGTGTTGTACCGGCCAATATTACCTGAGGGTGTGGTACTGCCCCGGAGTGCTTCACAGCCAACGGCTGTGTTGAAGGTATTGACGCCTGTGGTGCGGTCATCAGCGTAAAACATGGCATAATAACCCAGAGCCGTACTTCGGTTGTTGGCTTTGTTGTTGTACATGGCCGAATATCCGATGGCCGTGGAGTTGATACCGGTGGTATTCTGAGCCAGTGCAAGATAGCCCAGCGACAGGTTGTGTGGTGTTCGTTCTATCCTCCCTGCAAATGCACCATTGATCCTGAACGTCAGGGGGATATCATCAGTTGTTCCGACAAAGTTGGTTGTAGCCGAAGTCCCGGCATTGCCGGTCAGAGACCAGCCGAAGCCCGAACCTACATACACCCATACAGGGCTGCCGCTGGTGCCCGAATTGTAGTAGAACCCAGGCGTACCATTTGTCTGGTAGACCAGCAGTCCGGTTGCAGGAGTGGTGATCGCATTGCGCTGCGTCAGTGTCATACGCGGGATGAGCAGGCCTCTTTCTGTGGATTTAACATCCAGCATGGCTGAATTGTCGGGGTCAGTGCCATCAGAGTTGATGGCTACCTGGGCATACGTGTTTATTCCCAGTAGTACGCCAATAATAAAAAATAGCTTTTTCATAGGGATATAAATTGATGGTTAACAATTTTCCGGGTCAGAAGACAGTAACAGGCATCAGTGAGCAGAAAAAGCAGATGAGGCGTTATTCAGAAAAGTCGCAGGCGGGAAGTCACCAATAGAATAATCAGTGAATGAATATAGCCGGTATCGTGGGGTTAAAGTACGAAATATTTTATGGAATTCCAAATTCTGTATAACAATATGGAATCATTACTTACAATGGGAACAACCTGCTGGAATATTCATTAAGCATGCGCCCCCGTTATAAGAATTACTTTATATCTTCGGGATCTCAAACTGTTTAACGATGAAAATCAACCGAATCTTTCTTCCGGGAATCATCTTCATTTTTTTTGCTTCCGGTTTTCTGGCTGCGCAAAACAGAACCATACCCGAAGCTGCCCGGGATGCCTCTGACATATTCAACCGCAGGGAAATGGCAGAAAAAGTAAAAGCGGAATTTCTCCATGCCTGGACAGGTTACAAAACCTATGCCTGGGGCTACGATGCCCTGCAGCCACTCAGCTGCAAACCCCACAACTGGTATAAGAAGTCGCTGCTGATGACCCCGGTCGATGCTTTCGATACCATGATCCTGATGGGTCTGGTGGATGAGGCTGCAGAAGTAAAGGAACTGATTTTTAAAGAACTTGATTTTGATGTGGATATGGAGGTTCAGAACTTTGAAGTTTCCATCCGCATTTTTGCCGGGTTGCTTTCAGCTTACGAGATGGACGGGGACAAGCGCTTTCTAGTCCTTGCCGAAGATCTGGCCAAAAGATTAATCAAAGCATTCGGTTCCCCTACCGGAATGCCATACCGCTTTGTAAACCTGAAGACAGGGGCAGTCTCCGGACCGGTTTCCAATCCGGCTGAAATCGGCACTTATTTGGTTGAATACGGCATCCTGAGCAAACATACCGGAAACCCGGTATACTACCAGACTGCCATGAAGGCCATGAAAGCACTTTACGCCCTGCGTTCACCCATCAACCTGACGGCTGAAGGCATCAATGTGGAAACAGGGGCGGTCACAAACCCGGTGAGCCATATTTCAGGCTGTATCGATTCCTACCTTGAGTATATGCTGAAGGGTTCCATTCTGTTCAACGACACGACCCTTGCTGCCATGTGGACACCCACCCTGGAGGCCGCCAACAGGTACCTGGCCGATCCACGTGATAACGGGTTGTGGTATGGTCAGGCCGATATGAATTCCGGTGAAAGAACCGGTACCGTTTATGGTTCGCTCGATGCCTTTTATGCCGGAACCCTGGCCATGGCCGGAGACCTGAAACAGGCTGCCAGGCTGCAGGAATCCAATTTCAGGATGTGGATGCTGAACGGCATTGAACCTGAGTCGATGAATTACAGCACCATGGAAGTTGAAAACGGATCCTATATCCTTCGCCCCGAAAACTTTGAAGGGGCATACTACCTTTATCAATACACCCACGATGTGCGTTATCTGAGGATCGGAAAGTCCATGTTTGACAATCTGGTCAAATACTGCCGGAATGATGTGGCTTACGCCGCATTGAAGGATGTCAGAACCAAAGAGAAGCGGGACTATATGGAAAGCTTCTTCTTTGCCGAAACCCTGAAATACGCCTATTTGCTTTTCGACGATTCGGAAAAGCTTGATTTCAATAAAGTGATTTTCAATACGGAAGCACATCCCTACCTCCGTTAAGTTAACGGTTAACAGGTAACAGTTAATAGTTAGAAGTTGGACGTTCGGGGTTCGATGGTAGATGGAGCGACATAGGCGAGGGAGCGACCAAGCGAACTAAGCGAAAGAAAGCGACTTAAGCGATCATAGTTAGGGTTAGTCTTTGGTCGTTATGAGTTTGACGATAGACGTTTAAAGAGTTCAATCGCTTCTCGGTTCAATGCGCTTCGCACGTTCTGGGTTGGGGGTTGGACGTTTGATGTCAGGCGTTTGACGTTGGTGTTCAATGCACTATGAGTGTTTAAAGGCGAGGGAGCGAAAAAAGCGACTTAAGCGACAAAGCGATGTCAGCGAGTTCGGCTTGGTTCGACAAGCTCACCACAAGACGCTCACCAACAGGTTTGATAAGTTCTATGTGCCTATGCTTTTCCTATTGTGCCTTTTGTGCCTATTGTGCCTTTTGTGCCTATTGTGGTGATTTTTCTGCTCGGTATTTCATTCGGGAGACGAAGTGATTCCGGTTACAACCTGAAATTTCCTTTTCCTTAAAGGGCAGGTTAACAGGTTTATGAACACTGAAATTATTATCAGAGGGTACGGAATCAACGGAATGATTTTTTTATACCTTCGGTGCATAGTTTTCATCCTGATCAATTATCGTAATAAGTTTCGCCTGAAGATTGTTTCTTTTTTTGAAGATTTTATTATCAGTATTTTAAATTTCCCTGGATTGATTTATTTCTGAATTTATAATCGGATATTCATATCAAAATCTAAACTATCATGCGTAAAAATCTGATGATTATTGCAGGCTTCTGCCTGATTCTGATGTTATCAATCCCTCGTCAGGGAGTTGCCCAGCAGCAGTTCGGGCCTGCCTATGAGTATCACTTCATCGATCTGGGGGTTGGCTTTGGACTCGACTACGGTGGTATAGTAGGGGCTAAAGTCGCTTTTATTATGCCATTCAGGCAGATTTCCGTTTTTGGGGCGGGTGGCCTGCAGTTTTTTGGATTTGGCTGGAATGTCGGAACAACCTTCCGCATTCTGTCGATGAAAAAAAGCAGGACATTCAGGCCCAACATCAAACTCATGTATGGCATCAACCGCTCAACCATGGTCATCAACGCCTCGGAGTACGATGGCATGTTTACCGGCTGGACCCCGGGTATTGGTGCCGAATTCAGGTTCGGAAAGAAGAAATCAAACGGATTTGATGTCGACATCAATTTCCCGATCGGGAGTGATGAATATGAAGCCCGGATGAACCTGATCGAAGCAGACCCACGGGTTGAATCCATCATCGTGCTTCCGGTGGCTTTTTCCATCGGATACCATCATGAGTTCTGAGTTTCAGGCAGGATCAAAATGTTTTAAAATTCAGCTGAATTTCTTTACCGCAAGTAACTTCATCATAAGGTTCTCCTGCAAGGGATTGTTGCATGCTAAGTATAAAAGAGTAACCCAGAAAGTGTTTGAATCAGTTCTGAAAATTCTGACATCATTATGATAAATAGACTTCCATTCAGAAGTAGCGTCAATACCATGCTGGTGCTGCTTACCCTTGTGGCCCTGTTTCATTTACTGGTGCTTGCAGGGGTCATTCCCTACACCATCACCTGGGGCGGTAAACTAAGGAGTCTGACCCAGATGCGGGTGATGGAATTGGTTTCATTGCTTGTAAACACCTTACTGATGGTGGTCATTTCAATGAAAGCCGGATACCTGAATCCTTTTATCCGGCCACGGGCAATCACACTCATTCTCTGGTTTTTTGTGGTTCTGTTTGCACTAAATACGGTGGGAAATCTTTTCGCCGAATCTATGTTCGAAAAATTGGTTTTTACTCCCTTAACCCTGGTTTCGGCCATCCTTTGCAGAAGAATTGCATTGGAAGGGTAGCAGTGGCCGGATGAGCGATGACAGGAATTCCCGGCTGTATGACCAGAACATCACTATCAGATCAATAGCCCGCAAATTTCCAGGTACTTTAGCTGGTCAGGGGCAGGTATTCCGTCACTTTTAATCAACGATAGAAGCATTAAGCCAGGAAGGTTGTGATTGTGAATCTGAATTTCAGGGGCGTAATGCGATTATAGGTTTTTCAGAAAATCGCCGTCAATGATCAACAGTTTAACACCGTTTTCCGAAAAGGACCGGTGGGAGCTGAGTTCATCAGACACAACATAGGTTTCTCCTTTTTTGAGCCTGATTTTTTCTCCGGTTAATAGTTCACTGATAAAATCACCTTCAAGGCAATGTACAATGTGTCCCTTCCGGCACCAGTGATCGGCCAGGTATCCGGCTGAATATTCCACTTTCCTGATTCTGAGACCCGGAAACTGCATTGTCTGCCACCAGGCAGTACCGGTTTCACCCCTGTATTCATCTTTCCCGATGGCGTTCCAGTCAATGGTCTGAAATGGTATATTGCTCATTTTATTCCTTTTTGTAGGTGGTTATGCCTGCTTTTGTTGTGTTCTTCAGTTATGACAGATGGGTCAGGGCGTCGGTAAATCTGGTTGCCCGTTTCTTTTTATTCCAGGTGATCAGCGCTTGTAAATATACGCTCAAATAGTGATCATCCCGGCAAGCATTACCCGGTTTTTATAGCCCTCATCAGATGAAAATGTTTTCGGATTCCAGACTTAATTTTATAAGTTTAAAGTAGTATTCGTTGGTTTAACAGTATAAAAACGATTTAAACAATAAAAAACAGTAATAAACAGTAATAAAAGTATTTTTTTGACTTATATTTGTATCAACCAATTTCTACCGGTCATGAAAAAATCAAATGGCGTTATGGAAGTCTTTAAGATCTTTCAGCATTCGGAATCCTATTTTGAGGAAAGAAACAAGTCCTTATCGAACAGGCTGATCTTTCACCAGATCCTGGTTATCTGTGTTTTTACCTTTATCTACGGGATGGTTATGGGGAGCTATCACAGCCTTATCCAGTCGCTGGTGGCTGGACTGAAGGTCACCTTCCTGTTCCTGTGCACCCTGATGATCTGTTTCCCGTCATTCTTTGTGATTCAGCAGGTGCTGGGGTCGAAGATGAGCCTGCGGCATATGGTCATCATCACGCTCAGCGGGTTTGTGCTGACTTCGGCCATCGCCCTTTCTTTCGCACCGATCATAGTTTTCTTCCAGATCACCGGCGGCAACTATCATTTCCTGCAGCTGCTGCATGTGGCGATCTTTGTCTTTTCAGGTATTTTCGGTATGCGCCTGATGATCGAGGCCCTGAAATATGCCTGCGAGAAAAAGGGTACCTATCCACAGATCGGCGTTACCGTGTTCAGGATATGGATCATCATCCTGGCCTTTGTCGGAATTCAGCTGTCGTGGAATCTGCGCCCATTTCTGTGCGATAAAAACGAAGAATTCAAATTGTTCAGGACCTACGAAGGAAATTTCTACACCGCCATTGTTTATTCGGTACAGCAGATCACCGCAACAAAGAATTCACCGGCACCGGAGTCACCACCAGGATTCGAAAACATTGCCGACAGCTCGGGAAAATTACAGGCCGACAGCAATGCCATTATTGAGCAATTGAAAGACAGTTTATGGAAGAAGAAATAATGACCATCGAGGAGGTTGCAAAATACCTGAAGCTCAAGCCTCAGACCATCTATACCTGGGCGCAGGACGGTAAAATCCCGGCGGCGAAACTGGGCAGGGAATGGCGTTTCAAAAAATCAATCATCGACCGGTGGTTCAACCGGCATATTGATGAAAAATTTTCGGATTATCTGGAAAAATAAATCATGTTTCCCGGCTTTGATGATCTAGAAGTATTGAGAGACAGAGAGGTAAAAATTCCAGGGTTAAGTTGGTTGTTATACCTTCCCCGCATTCTCCTGACTACAGGAATTCACGCAGGTGGATTTATGACATCAATTGCCTGTCTTCCACTAAAACAGGATCCTGTCTTCATTAATGTCAGACAGATCGTCGTAACAATATTACCTTTGTCTGGATACTGACGGTTGTGAGAATCTGAAATTACACAGCCGCATTTCGCTATACCAGGTCCATCCATGCAGAAGAAAAAGAAAGAGTACCCCAAGGTCAAGAGCAACCTCCATCCCAGGAACAGGCACCGCGAACGCTACGATTTCGCGCAGCTGGTCAGCAGTCTGCCCGAACTGGCGCCGTTTGTCACAAGAAACGTGTATGGCGATGATTCCGTCGATTTTGCCGACCCGCTTGCTGTTAAAATGCTGAACAAAGCCCTGCTGAAACATTATTATAACCTGGATTACTGGGACATCCCCGACGGTTATCTGTGTCCGCCCATCCCCGGAAGGGCCGACTACATCCACCATATGGCCGACCTGATGTGCCGCCGGAATTACGGCGAATTTCCCATGGGTGATCAGATCAGGTGTGTTGATATCGGAGTGGGCGCCAATTGTGTGTACCCGGTGATCGGAAACAGGGAGTATGGCTGGTCGTTTGTGGGTTCCGACATCGACACGGTGGCCATTGCCTCGGCAAACAAAATCATAGAGATGAACCCCTTCCTGAAAGACAAGGTTGAAATCCGGCTGCAGACCAACCCGAAAGACATCTATTTCCGCATTATGCAGAAGGACGAACCGGTCGACCTGTCCATCTGCAATCCACCCTTCCACGCTTCACCCGA
Organism: Bacteroidota bacterium; assembly: GCA_009773455.1. Classification (GTDB taxonomy): domain Bacteria; phylum Bacteroidota; class Bacteroidia; order Bacteroidales; family Lentimicrobiaceae; genus Lentimicrobium. The sequence continues at coordinate 19,820 of WSXU01000032.1, forward strand.
AGCCGCCATGGAAGGCACCCTGCGTAAGCTGAACAATCTTACCACCGCAAAAACCGATTCACCCGACCGCAATTTCGGCGGACAAAGCCATGAATTGTGGTGTGAGGGCGGGGAGGAGCGCTTCATCCGCGAAATGATACGTCAGAGCCGGCAGTTCTCTGGCAGCTGTTTCTGGTTCTCAACCCTGGTTTCGAAGCAGACCCACCTGAAAAGTGCCTATGAAGGGCTGAAGAAGGCCGATGCCGTGGATGTGCAGACATTACCCATGGGCCAGGGCAGCAAGATCAGCCGTGTTGTGGCCTGGACTTTCCTGGATAAGGAGCAGCAACGGACATGGATCAATACCAGGTGGAAGGGTAGCAAACAGGGATAAATTCAAATGTCCTGGTAGTCTGTTACCCTCAACACTTACAGAGAAGGAACTGATCATGCTGAGAATGATAAGTATTGTTTAAATAGGATTCTCCTGATGGTTTTCCTCCTGTCCATCATTACATTCCGAAAATTTTCCTGAACAACTTTTCAATTCGGAAAATTTCGTCCCTACGGGACTTCCCGGTTCCGGAATCACTTGTCTGGTCTACCTGTATTCCGTCCCTCCGGGACTTTTCTGTAAGTGCTGGACTCATGATAAATCAGACTCAATCTGGTCGGTCAGCAAGCCTGCCAACCATCCGAAAGAGGATAAGCCAGGAGTCAGGGTTCGTGTCCTGGTGGCAAAAAAACCTCTGCGTTTATCCCAATGAAACACGATGGTTCATTTTAGATTTATAAAAACAAATTGGTGCCTTAGTGCCTTGGTGGCAAAAAATACGACTTCGTTCTTCCCAATGAAACACGATAGCTCATTTCAGATTCGTAAAAACAATTTGGTGCCTTAGTGCTTTGGTGGCAGATAAATACCACTTCGTTCATCCCAATGAAACACATAGCTCATTTCGGTTTATAGCAAGAAAATCCTATTTTTGTAAATACAACCAGCCTTTATGCCCAATTCACCATACGCCCTGCTTTCGAAGAAATACTACTTCGACGATACCGCTTTCACCAGCCTGATGAAAAAGCGAATCTACCACGTGCTGCTGATTGCCAGCAATTACGACTCCTTTGTGCTGGAAGGCGATGGCCGCATCGACGAGCAGATCTTCAACGAATATGTTTCACTTAGTCTGCGATACCCTCCCCAGTTTATCCAGGTTTCGTCCGAGAAGGAAGCCCTCGTAGCCATCGAAAACCAGCACATCGACCTGATCATCACCATGCTCAGTATGGGCAAGAGCGACAGTTTCGATTCAGCCCGCAGACTGAAGCAGCTGTACCCGAATATCCCGATTGTGGTGCTGACCTCCTTTTCACGCGAAGTCACGATGACCATCGCCAAGGAGGACCTCTCGGCCATCGACTATGTGTTCTGCTGGCTTGGCAATGCCGACATCCTGCTGGCCATCATCAAGCTGATTGAAGACAAGATGAATGCCGAGCACGATATGCTGGATGTAGGTGTGCAGGGCATCCTGCTGGTAGAGGACTCCATCCGCTTTTATTCGAGTTACCTGCCCAACATCTACAAGATCATCTTCAAGCAGTCGAAGGCCTTTATGACCGAAGGCATCAACGAACACCAGATGATGCTGCGTATGCGCGGAAGGCCTAAAATCCTTCTGGCCACCAATTACGAACAGGCCATCGGATATTACGAGAAATACAAGAATAACCTGCTGGGGATCATCACCGATACCTCCTATCCGCGCAACGGTGTGGAGGACCCCATGGCCGGCATCCGGCTGATCGAAAAGGTGAAGCAGGAAGATGAGTTTATCCCGCTGCTGATGCAATCGTCAGACTTGTCGAACCACGTGCTTGCCCGTGAGCGCAGGGCCGGATTTATCCACAAGCTGTCGCACACCCTGTCGATAGAGTTGAGAAACTTTATCATCCAGTATTTCGCTTTCGGCGATTTTGTGTTTTCCGACCCTGTCACCAAACAGGAGGTAGCCCGGGCCGCCGATCTGAAAGCCCTGCAGCAACGCATTTTTGAGATTCCCGACAGCTCGCTTGAGTATCATGTTTACCGCAACCACATTTCGAAATGGCTGTACGCCCGCGCCCTTTTTCCGCTGGCCGAACTGTTCCGTGACCTTCGTCCGGGCGATTTCCAGGACCTGGATGAGATCCGCCGCTTTATCTTCGACGCCATCGCCACCTTCCGGCTGAATAAGGCCCGCGGAATCATCGCCGAATTCAACCGCGAGAGCTTCGATGAATACCTCAGCTTTACCCGGGTAGGGCAGGGGTCAATCGGTGGAAAGGCACGTGGTCTGGCGTTCCTCGATTCGATGATCAAGCGCAACCGCCTGCTCGACAAGTGGAAGGATGTGATTGTCACCATCCCCCGCACCGTGGTGCTGGGCGCCGATATCTTTGATGAATTCATGGAAGATAACAGCCTTTACGACATTGCCCTGTCTAATGCCTCTGACGAGGAAATTCTCGACAATTTCGTGGCTGCCCGTCTGCCCTTCAGGCTGCACGAGGATCTCTATACCTTTATCACTGTCGTAAAGAAACCCATTGCCGTAAGGTCGTCGAGCCTGCTCGAGGATTCCTATTACCAGCCCTTTGCGGGAATCTATTCCACCTATATGGTGCCAAATTTTGTGAACGACGAGCGGTTGACCATCGAGAACCTGAGCAACGCCATCAAGAGCGTCTATGCCTCTGCTTTTTTCAAGGACTCCAAGGCCTATATGGTGGCCACTTCGAATGTGATTGATGAAGAGAAAATGGCCATTGTACTGCAGGAGGTAACCGGTTCACCTTATGGTGACCGTTTTTACCCGAGTCTTTCAGGTGTAGCCCGTTCTATCAATTTCTACCCGATTGCCCCCGAAAAACCCGAAGACGGTATTGCCAACATCGCGCTCGGACTGGGAAAATACATTGTTGACGGCGGGATGACTCTGCGGTTTTCTCCCCGATACCCACGCAAGGTGCTGCAGCTTTCCGCACCGGAGCTTGCCCTGCGCGAGACCCAGAAGCACTTCTATGCCCTTGACCTGTTGCCCGGCAGTTTTACGCCCTCAACCGACGATGCCTGCAACCTGCAGAAGCTGAACCTGAACGAAGCCGAATCTGACGGGTCACTGCGCAACATAGCCTCCACATTTGACTATGAGAGCAATATGCTGCGCGAAGGTATGCTGGGAAGCGGAAAGCGGATCATTACTTTTTCCAACATACTGATGCACAATGTCTTTCCACTCGCTGAGATACTGGCCACTGTGCTTGAAACGGGGCAGCGTGAGATGAGCAAGCCGGTGGAGATTGAGTTTGCGGTGGACCTGAACCAACCGAAGGGAGAACCGGCTGTTTTCAACCTGCTGCAGATCAGGCCTATTGTCGACAACCGGGAAGCCATCGAGGCACACCTTGAAGAGGTAAAGGAGGAGGAAACCCTGATTCTTTCCCATTCTGCCTTAGGCAACGGTATTATCCGCGATATCTATGATTTTGTTTACATCAAGCCCGAATCATTCAATCCGGCCGCCAACAAGGAAACCGCGCTCAGGGTAGGGGAGCTGAACGACCGTTTCCTGGCCGACAAAAAGTACTATGTACTTGTAGGCCCCGGACGTTGGGGCAGCAGCGATCCATGGCTAGGCATCCCTGTAAAATGGCCGCAGATATCAGCTGCCAGGGTCATCATCGAATCCGGTCTTGAGCATTACAGGATCGATCCCAGCCAGGGAACCCAGTTTTTCCAGAACCTGACCTCCTTCAGGGTAGGCTATTTTACGCTGAACCCGTTTATCAACGACGGTTTCTATGACCTTGATTTCCTCTCAAAACAACCAGCCATATACGAGGATGAATTCATCCGGCACATTCGTTTCGAAAAGCCGATTGTGATTATGATCGACGGAAAGAAGAACTTGGGGGTGATTATGAAGCCTGAAATGAGTGAACAAATGACAACTAATAACTAAAAACTAACAACTAACAGTTAATGGTTGACGTTTTGAGTGTTCAAGGGTTCAATGCCCTTCGGGCGTTCGGGGTTTGGCGTTAATTGTTGGATGTACACAGGTAAGGGAGGTTGATCGATCCCGATGGCCATCAGGCCGAAACCAACCAGAGGAATGATTAAGGAGTAAGGAGTTCAATACCCTTCGGGTTGCCTGTCCGCCGGTTTACCTCTTGTATTCAGGAAGGATTGACTAATCATTTCTATTGTTTGGATTTCGATTGTCGGTCAGGCGGGTTCAAAAGTTCAATGGCTTCGCCGTTCGAAAAGGCGAGGGAGCGATAGAGCGAACAAAGCGACTTAAGCGACTTAAGCGAAAAATCTGCGAAAATCAGTGTTCCTTAGGATCTGTGCTATATGCGTTCAATGGCGGGGGAGCGATGGTTCGACTGCGTTCACCACGAGTAGAGCGAACAAAGCGACTTAAGCGACCATCATCTGCACAGATCGGTTAGAATAATATCTGCCCTATTCCCGGCAAAGTGGTAGGGATAAGTTGTGCCTATTGTGCCAATGTGGTAAAAAATAGCCTGGTTCAGGGTCCGATAGCTTCGTGTTTATCAGAGCGATAGAGTAAAAATGCGACTTAAGTGATGACATCCTTGAAAATCTAAGCTCCGTAGGATGGCATCAAATCGTAAATCCCAAACCGTAAATCGTAAATCCCTAACGCCAACTGCCAGTGCTGGCAGGTCCTCATCCCCCTTACCTCATATCTGTTAACTGTTATCTGTTAGTTGTTAACTGTTAGTTGTTAACTGTTAGTTGTTAACTGTTAGTTGTGTACTGTTAGTTGCTCAGTTTCCGTCAACCAGGTAAGCCCTAAGCCGGTCGGTTTGCGGATTATTGAAGAGTTCTTGCGGACTTCCCTGCTCTATGATTTCACCATCATACATAAAGATCACATGATCTGCCAATCGCATAGCCTGACGCAACACATGGGTCACAAGGATAATGGTGTAGTGCTTTTTCATGTCTTTGAAAAGGTCTTCGATGATCTTGCTGGAGATCGGGTCGAGGGCTGAGGTAGGCTCATCGGCCAGGATGATGCTGGGCTTTACAGCCAGTCCCCTGGCCAGGCAAAGGCGTTGCTGCTGACCGATCGACAGGCTGGTAGCGGGGGCATTCAGGCGGTTTTTGACTTCCTCCCACAAACCGACTTCGCGCAGGTGCTTCTCCACGCTGAACCCGATCAGCCGCTTGTCGCGGACACCTTTCAGTTTAAGACCGTAAGCCACATTTTTATAAATGGATACCGGCAAGGGATAAGGCCTCTGCGAAAGCAATCCCATCTTCTGCCTGATGCCCGGGATATTGGTGGTGGTGTTCAGGATATTGTCATTTTCAATAAAGATATTGCCCGATACTTTCAGCTCTTTGTACAGATCGGTCAGCTTGTTCATACACTTAAGCAGGGTGGTCTTGCCGCAGCCCGAAGGCCCCAGCAGCACCGTGATCCTGTTGCGGGGGATCTCCAGGTTCACATCTTTCAGGATGTGGTTGCTGCCCGCATGCACATTGAGATGCTGCACCCTGAGGATGGGTGTAACCGTTTTTTCGCCGGTATCAGGTAAGGTAGCTGGTTGTGTCATGGTTCCGGGTTCCTGTAATGACATGTTGATTTACTTTAAATTGGTTCTTGAGTACCGTTTCGAAAGGTAACGCGCACCCAGGCTTATGGCCAGGATGATCACGGTAAGGATTACCGCAGAGGCAAAAGCCCTTTCACGCACTTCGGGAATGGGTGATCCAAGCTGGAAAAAGATGGCCAG
>WSXU01000158.1 GCA_009773455.1 Bacteroidota bacterium
AAAGATTGACGGGGTGAATATTTTACCGCTTTTGCTGGGTGACGAAAATGCCAATCCGCGCGAAACCTTCCTGTATTATTACCGGAAAAACAGTCTGGAAGCAGTCAGGAAAGGGACCTGGAAACTGGTTTTTGCCCATCCCGGACGGACCTACATCGGGTTCAAGCCCGGAGTGGATGGGTTCCCCGGAAAAACAAATGAAAATTTTCAGTTTGAAGAAGGTTTGTATGATTTGCGGCGCGATCCGGGCGAACGATACGATGTAAAGGAATATTATCCTGAAGTTGTTGCTGAGCTGAAAAAACTGGCCGATGAAGCCCGTCTTGATTTGGGCGATGACATTCAAAATGTAAAAGGCCTGAATCGGAGAGAACCCGGCCATATCCTGGAAAATTAATCCAACTACCAAAATAGATACATGATGATGAACAAAACAAATGTTTTAACCATACTGAGCCTGTGCTCGACCATGCTTATCAGGTCATCAGCGCCTATGGTCATGGCTTAAATCAAACCCCCAACATCGACCGCCTTGCCAATGAAGGGGCCTTGTTTACAAGAGGCTTTGTAACCAATTCCCTTTGCGCACCAAGCAGGTCGGTGCTCCTCACGGGTAAATTCAACCACTTGAATGGAAAAATCGATAACCGTGGCTCTTTCGACTGGGACCAGATGAACTTTCCGAAACTTTTGCAACAGAATGGTTATCAGACTGCGTTAATCGGTAAAATCCATTTGAATGGTAACCCACAGGGTTTCGATTATTCGAATGTTTTGCCAGGACAGGGCAATTATTACAATCCGGATTTTATTGAGAATGGCGTAGAAAAGCAATATCAAGGCTATGTCACCACCTTAACCACACAGTTTGCGCTTGACTGGCTCGATAAAAAGCGTGACAAATCGAAACCATTCTGCCTGATGTTGCACGAAAAGGCGCCCCACCGCAACTGGCAGCCTGAAGAGAAATATCTTAACCTGTACGAAGACCATGATTTCCCGGTTCCGGACAATTAC
>WSXU01000055.1 GCA_009773455.1 Bacteroidota bacterium
GAGCTGCCGCTGTGTATGCAAAAACCACGGATTCGATAAAATAGTCTGAAAAAAGCAGTAGCGACCAAACGGATTCACGATTGTCATGCTGCAACAAGCCGCATTAACGCCCTTAAAGCTTGATATGATCAGGCTTTTTTGCATTGAGGGGCAGTTTAGAATGACCGAATGATGCTTAACCCGGATTTCGAGTAAAAGCATAGAAATTTAGCAATTTCAGCCAAATCAGTGCTCACAAACCCCATAAAACGGTAAGAATAATCCAAAATCGCAAATGTAGTGACCGAAAATAGAATTAAAATCAATTATATGTTGACTCCTTTTTAAAGTTATTGTATAATAGCGTTATGTTTATACGCGAATTTAAAACGAAGAAAAAAGATGTCATTTATTATAATCACAAACTGGTGGAATCCTACCGGAATGCGGAGAACAAACCGAGACAGCGGATCATCATGAGTCTGGGAGACCTGAAGGACTTACCCAAGGCATGCTGGAAGGAGCTTGCCTTTATCCTGGAACAAAAGATCAGTGGTCAGGAAACCTTTGTTCCCAGCGATCCAGCCCTTTTGTCGCTGGCGGATTCCCTGTATGCCTCAGCTGATTTCCATCAGAAGAAGGTGTCCAGCCAGGCACTGGCGGCGGAACAACAGGACTTTGTGCCGGTCGATCTCAATTCGGTTCAAATGGCAGAGTCCCGAAGTATTGGCGCTGAACTGGTGGCCAGAGAGATGTGGGATCGCCTGGAACTGTCCCCGATTCTATCCGACTGTGGCTTTTCTGACAAAGAGATTGCGGTGGCGCAAGCACTGATCCTGGGACGTCTGATCCATCCTGCCAGTGAACTGGCCACCCATCGGTGGTTCAACGAGCAATCGGCGCTGCCGGAGCTGCAGAGCTGTGATATCCATGGGCTGGGCAAGGACAGTTTCTACGCCATGAGCGATCGTTTGTTTGAAAACGGCACGGCTATTGAACAGGCGCTTTACCGTAACGAAACCCGACTTTTTTCACTGGATCGCAAGTTGTTTTTGTTTGATCTGACTAATACCTATCTGGAAGGCAGTGGCAAGGATAATGAGCTGGCCTTCTTTGGGTTATCGAAAGAAAAACGCCGGGACTGTCCCCTAATTTCACTGGCTCTGATGGTCGATGGGAAAGGTTTCCCGGTTTACAGCCGGATTCTCAAAGGCAACCAGTCGGAACCGGAAACCCTGAAAATGGTGCTGGATGAACTGGAAACCCGGAATCCACCGACCTTACTGGATACGAAACCGACCCTGATTATGGATCGGGGAATTGCCACCAAAGACAATTTGGCGTTGATCCGGGACTATGGCTATACTTATACCCTGATTGAACGGAGCCCCCGGGAAAAGGATTATTTATCTGAGTTTGAAGCCCTCAAGAGCATTCTTGAGGCTACCGAAACTAGAACGGAACCTTCTGCTGCCCTGGCGGCAGCGGGATGGGAAACCGTCCGAAAAGACGCTCAGGTGTATGCCCGATCGATCCCCGTTGAAAGCGGTACCCGGGTGCTGGTTCTCAGCACCCACCGGGCGGACAAGGAAAATGCCATGCTCAGCGCCCGGGAAGGTCGGTTTCTAGTAGATCTTGAAAAACTGAAGCATTCCATTGAAAACGGTCATATCAAGGTGGCCGCCAAAGTGATGGAGCGGATCGGTCGTTTGAAAGAGAAATACAAAGGCTTTCAGAAGCTTTATGATATTGAGCTGATCCGCAGTGACGATGAAAAAATCGCCCGGAGCCTGACCTGGGCAAAGCTTCATGCCATCACCGAAAAAACCATTCTTTCCGGTTGTTATGTCATTGAGACCGACCGTCAGGGACTCCCGGCAGCGCAGATCTGGGCTGATTACATGACCATCACCCGGGTGGAAGCCGCCTTCCGGGATCTGAAATCTGAACTGGGTTTCCGGCCTATTTACCATCATAAAAAGGAACGCACCGAAGCCCACCTCTTTATCGGAGTGCTGGCCTATCATCTTCTGATCTCAATCGAAACCACCTTGCAGGCATCCGGGGATACCCGGGAATGGCAGTCCATCCGGCAAATCCTGTCTACGCATCAGCGTTCAACCATTATTATGACCGCTCAGGACGGCACCATTTATAACCTTCGGATCACCGGCAACCCTGAGAAGCGCCACCACGAAATTTATCAGATCTTCGGGATTGTCGATCTGGTTAAACGCCGGAAAACCTCAGTGAATGAGAGAAGGTAGTGACAGAAAAAAAACGGGGAATGCTGTATTTTTGCGGCCTGCAGACCCCGTTACTCGAAATCCGGGTTATGACAACCCCCATTTCGGTAAAGTTTATTAAACCCGTTTCACCCGATCGGGATTACTA
>WSXU01000056.1 GCA_009773455.1 Bacteroidota bacterium
ATGTCATCTCGACGACGTAGGAGGAGAGATCTCTTTCTAATGGACAGATTTCTCAGTCATACTTCCTTCGAAATGACAGCAACTTTGAACAGGTTATGAGAAAAGCAAAACAGGATTTAAACATTTAAAAACAAAAAGTATGGATAATATAAGTATCAAGGATCATCCGCCCTGGTATGCACGGGGCACCCCAGTAAGCAACACCCGCGATGGCCCGGCAATGGCAATGAGCGATAAACCGCTTTTTGCCAACCCGATAACTATCGGGTGCCGGGGGCCGTCGGCCAGGGGAGAACTAAAGGAAATTTTCCGCCCATGGCCGACTATTATTGGATTTGACGCTGACAGGTCCGGGGACGCTGTCAGGTCGGTGGAAGCGTTTGACTTGTCAGCGTGCGAAGCTCCTGACAACGTCAAAATGATGGGATACCATGACGCTGACAGGTCCGGGGACGCTGTCAGGTCTGGGGAGGATGCTGACTTGTCAGCGTGCGCAGCACCTGACAACGTCAACATGATTAACGACAACAACAACGTGGATAGAATATATTTTAAACAAACAAATCAAAATAGATGGAACATGAACATTTGATACAGGGGAATTACTACCACATTTTTAACCGTGGCAACAACCATTGCAACTTGTTCGAAAAACCAACTGAATTTGAACACTTCCTGTGGTTGTATGACAAGTATATTTCGCCGGTGGCAGACACGCTGGCCTGGGTTTTAATGGGTAACCATTTTCATTTACTGGTTTATATAAAAAAGGATGTGGTGTATAAATATTCCATTGAAACGTTAAATCGGATTTCGCCCGATAAAATCTTGGATGAAGAGCATAAATGGGAAACGATTGATGCAGACTTGTCAGCGTCCGCAGGACCTGACAACGTCGACGTCGGGTTAGGAACGGATAATAACAATGGAGATTTTAACGCTGACAGGTCTAAAGACGCTGTCAGGTTCAGGAAACCTATTCCATATCGTCATTTTTCCCATTTGTTCAACGCGTACAGCCGATATCTGCAAGTTCGTACCGGCCGCACCGGGAACCTGTTTGAGCGTCCGTTTAAACGGAAATTAATTGACAATGAAGAATATTTGAAAACAGCGGTGCTTTATATCCACAATAACCCGGTGCATCATGGATTTTGCACCCACCCGCTGGAATATCCGTGGACAAGTTATTTAACAAGCATTTCAAATAAACCTACAAAACTGAAACGCGATGAAGTATTAAAACTATTTAACGACACGGAAAATTTCAAGCAGCAACACAACCAAAAAATTGATATTGCTCCTATTGAAAAATGGTTAGAGATCGCACCATCGGATTTACATGATTATGATTTATCAAATCCAGACGCTGACAGGTCTAAGGACGCTGTCAGGTCGGGGGCCGCGGTTGACTTGTCAGCGTGCGAAGCTTTCCGATTTATCGGAACAAGCTCTGACAACGTCAACAGTAAAGTTACTTCAAATGAAAGTTTTGGGTTAATTAATAAAACCAATTTAAACGAATATTGAGCAGGTGAACCAAAGTCACCAGCTCAAAAAAGAAAAAAAATGAAGTTTGACGATTTACATAAACAGCCTGAAGGCCAGAACCTCGGGTTTAAAACCTCGTTTGGCCGCGAAACTGTTGAAACAGTAACCGCTTTCAGCAATGGACTGAAACCTGAAGACCTTTTGAAAGGGGATTATGTTGCGGTGCACAGAAACAAACTGTTAGCCGAGGCATTTTACCTCAGGGGCGATATTGAAAAATTTGGCACTGGTTATTATCGCATTCAAACCGAAATGAAAAATTACCCCGAAATTCAGTTTTCGTTTGAATTGATGGATGGGTTTATGCGCTGCACTTTGGGCGTTACCGCGCAAGATACCGCGCAAGACACCCATCAAGATAAGCATCTGGTATATAATGCGATAGGACATAATGGGTTGGGCGAAATTCAAGACACCCACCAAGATACCGCGCAAGATACCGCGCAAGTTAGAGATCTGATTATGAATTTTGAAGGAGAAATGTACAGGGAAGAGATACAGAAAAAATTAAAACTGACACATAGGGAGAATTTTAGAAAGTTTTCTCGATGCAGGATTAATTGAAATGACAATTCCCGGCAAGCCCAACAGCAAACATCAGAAATACCGGTTAACCGAAAAAGGGAAACGTATGAAGACGGAAGAAAAACATTTACGATGAAACGACAAAAAAACTACCGGCAGTTGCGAAGCAAATCTTCGGCACGAAACAAGCTGAACGAAATTAAATCGCGGGCGGTTGCTCCGGACACACGGCATTCGGGTGCAACGGTTAACGGGGCAAATAACAGCCTTTTCAGTGAATACACTGAAAAACCCGCTTACGGCGAACCGCCCGAAGACCGTTTCGCCAACATGCCGTTACCTGATTTTCAGTTCAACTGGGACGAGGAATTTTTTGGAACAGCATCGCCCGGAAACAATGGTTTAACTGAAACTATCGCGTTCGAAAGTCCCGCAGTTGAGAAAGAACCTGTTGCAATTATAAATGAAGATGTGAAACAGGATACGGATTTAGTAATTCTGGAGGATTTAAGCGCCGTTAACATCGCAGAACCCGTTGAACCAGCGCCGGCGGCAACTGTTGAAACTAAACCGGAACCGGTAAGGCCGGCAACCGTTACTGCAGCTCCGGCCAGGTTTGTATCGGTAAAACGGCAGATGGCTCTTGCAGCGCGGGAAGCAGAAAAAATGAGAAATCCGGCAGAGAAAGTCAGGACAGGGGAAAATAAACTGGGATCAACAAAACCGGCAGGCAAACAGGGAGTAATTAGAAAAACGGTTTTAAAGAAGGCAGATTCATCTGCAGGTAAAAAAGTTCAGGGTGTGGTTTACGGGTTACCGGCAAAATTCGGCCAAAGCACCGTAATTAATAAAGTGGAGCGGGCGTTGGCAGCTATTCAGAAACCGGCAACCGGCATTTCTGGTGTGGGAAAAAAGAGTGAAACACTATCCCTGAGTGTGCGCCGTGTACCTTCTTTCAGATCATTTGTCATCTCAACCATTCAAAGGTTGATGGAACAGCAGCGTTTTCTGGCATTGGAGCGCGAAAGCAGCAGGTTCCTGGCGCGCGAACCGGGAACCGGAAAAAAGGAAGAACCAGCAGTTAGCGACATCAGCGCACAGGAAAAAATCCCTGGCGGAACCACAAGATGGAACAATCCGCTGATAGCGGCAGCTTCAACCGGTTTGGCACATCAGGCAGGTGCAAAAGGGCAAAAAAGCAAAAGCGCTTTGCCGGGGGAAACCGAAACCAGCGCCGGAAAGCTATGAACTGAGCGCAGCAAGGATTACACTGATGGAGGCCAGGATAAACGCCAAAGCGATAAGCGGCAACATGAGGATGAAATGGTAGGAGGGGAAAGTTTAATGTTTAAAGTTTAAGGTTCAAGGTTGAATGAGAAAGAATGTGCGGAGGGTCTCCCCTGCCTACCGGCAGGCAGGCTTTAGGGACGGTGTAAAGAAGGAAGACTGAATGAAAGAATAACGAATAAAAAAGTTTGAACTGTAACAACCACATATTGACAGGTATTTTCAGGTTCTTTTCGCGTGTTGGCGAAGGGATTGGAAGGGGCGTGCTGCTCATTCTGCCGGTACTTCTGACCGTGGCCACCGCCATGGCGCAGAAACCTGTTACCCATATTGAGGTTGAACAGTGCGAAACATTTGAATTTAGCGTGGTTGAATGGCCAAATTTCAGATACACATGGGATCTTTATAAAGATTTGGAATGGGGATCGGTGAATTTCGCAACCGATGATGGCAATGTGGATAGAGTTCCATATTTTGAAAACGGCAATTATGAAGGATCAACTGTACGGGTTTCTGGTCTCGATCCTGGCAGGTATTTTCTGAGAATAATGGTTTGGGACGATGTAGAATGTACCAATAACCTGATGATATTTATGCTTGATATACTGGAATACAAGCCAGAAGCACGTTTTGAAGATGCCGCGGCCTGTTATGGTGAACCCATTGTGTTTAAGATTATTTTTACCGGTATAGGCCCCTGGGAGATTGAATATACATACGGCGACGGAACTGCTGTGCTCTTTCTGAATGGCGATGTTTCAGAAATGGAATTTACGCCGCCTGTAACTTTGCAGCAAACGACAGATTTCTGGATTACAAAGATAAATAACCAGTGTATCGAGGAAATTATAGGAGTACCTGAAAAGGCAAGAATAGTTATCTTCCCAATACCATCAAGTTCGAAAATTTACCCGGTTGAAAAGTGACATACGTTGAATAAAGTTAATTTTGACAATGCGAGAATGCTACAATGCGAGAATGAGAAGAAGAAAGTTAATGAATTGAATAAAGAATTTGGTTGGTATGTCCCCCTTTAGGGACGGGGTGAAGAAAATGCGTGAATGCAGAAAAGAAGTTCAAGGTTTAAAGTTTAAAGAAATGAATGAAATACAAAGGAATGAACAGAGGATTGAAATTAAATCCGGAGAGCTTGTCCCGAATTTTCGGGAATTTACATGTTTACAGCAACATGGTTTGTATTGAAAATACGACCCCGGCCGGGGTCGGACAATCGCTGGGAGTCTGCCATTTTTCAACGACAAATCCCCCCCGCCTGAATGACGAAGCCGGGCAGGCTTTAATTCCCACTTTGCAACGGGGGACGAAGAGGGCGCAAACTTTAAGTTTTAGATTAACTATTTTGAACCTCACAAAACTCAACGCGAAAGAAAAAGAACGACAGAATTTGATGAACCAGAAATTAAAAATTTAAACAAAATTTCCTGATCCTCCCCTTTCGGGGGAGTTAGAGGGGGCTATATGAAAAAGTTGATGTACATATTACTCTTCCTGATGATTGCGGCAAATGTTGCGGCACAGGAAAGTTATGTCATCGACATTGTATGCCGGGGAGCGGAACGCACTTACCGGATAGATGGAGAACCTGGTTCTACATGGATATGGAAGATTGAAGCTGCCGACGGCACAGTAATAGACCTGACCAATGCAAAAATCAGAGATTTTGAAGATTTTGACATTAATGGTGATCCCAGCAGTAGCAGTGAAATTACCATTACTTGGGATGTAACCCATGGAACTTACAACCTGTCAGTTGAACAAACAAGCACACACGGCTGCGTGGATCACGAACTGGGCGAAATTGAGGTGGTTCCGGCTGTAGAAGTTCCTGTACTTGCCGCAACCCAGCCCACGTGCGAGATACAGACGGGCACAATAGAAGTCACCAGCCCTCTGGGAGCAGGCCTCACTTACAGTATCGACGGCACAACTTTCCAGACAGGAACGACATTTGCAAACCTTGTACCGGGCGTTTACACAGTAACGGTGAAAAACACGGATGGCTGTACCAACACAGCAGATGAAACCATCGACCCGGCCCCGGTTGTACCTGAAGTCTCTGTACTTGCAGCTACCCAGCCCGACTGCGATATACCGACAGGAACAATAGAAGTCACCAGCCCTCTGGGAACAGGCCTCACTTACAGTATTGACGGCACATCCTTCCAGACAGGAACGACATTTGCAAACCTTGTACCGGGCG
>WSXU01000057.1 GCA_009773455.1 Bacteroidota bacterium
ATTGTCACAGCAAAGAAAGCCCTGGAAGAACAAGAAGCTGACCTGAAAGCCAAGTTGAAGGATGCAATGGAAAAATGCAACATCAAGAAGTTTGAAAGTGACATCCTGAACATCACCTATGTTGCTGAAACAACTTCAACCAGTATTGATTCAACCAAATTGAAAAAGAAATATCCTGCTATTGCTGAAGAATGTTCCAAGACTTCAAAGAAATCAGCTTATGTGAAAGTTACAGTGAAGTAATGGCTGCTGAAAAGCAATTTGAAAACAAGGTCAAGGGTTGGTTGAATCAACTGAAGCAGGATGGACAACCCATAAAATTCATAAAGATTTGGGGTGGTGGATTTCAAAAGGCTGGTATTCCTGACCTGATATGCTGCATCAATGGGATTTACTTTGAAGTTGAACTGAAGGCTTCCAATGGCAAACCATCAGAACTTCAGGAATACAACATCAGGGTGACCAATGAAGCAAACGGAATTGGAATGATTCTTTATCCTGAAGGGTTTGACCAATTCAAGAACATAGTGAAAGGGGTGATACAATGCAATATTCACATTCAAGGCTTGACTGCTTTGAAAGCTGCAAATTCAAATACAAAATGCGCTATATTGACGGAATCAAAACCATAGCAGCAACAGATGCAGCCAATGCTTTGATAGTAGGAACAGCTTTACACACAGGCATTGAAAAAGGTGTTGAAGCAGCCATTCAGGATTATTACAACAGCTTCCCCATCATTGATGATGACCATGTGAATGAAGTCATCAAGCTGGAATACCTGATTCCAAAGGCAAAGGAAGTGCTTCCTGATGGGATTTATGAACAGCAATTGTTGGATACAGATTTCATTGGGTTCATTGACCTGACAGTTCCAAATGGTGATGGTACTTATGACATTTATGATTTCAAGTATTCAAACAATGTCAGAAACTACATGGAATCACAACAGCTTCACCTTTACAAGTTCTTCCTTGAAAAAAGAACCAATAAAAAGGTTCGCAACCTGAACTTCGTGTTCATTCCAAAAGTGAGCATCAAAATGAAAAAGACAGAAGATGTCATAAGCTTCAGGAAGCGGATACTGGCAGAACTTGAAAAGTCAGAAATCAAGATTGTTCCAATAGAATTCAGTTCAGGGAAAGTCATTGAATTCTATCAAGGAATAAAGAAAGTGTTTGAAACAACGGACTTCCCCAAAGAACCAAGTTACTTATGCAACTGGTGCGAATACCAGGACTATTGTGAAAAAGGAGTGGATTATATGTTGTTACCTAAAAATGAAAGAAGAAACATTGAAAAAATCAGTAAGAAGGTGGTTTGGCTTTATGGTGCGCCATTCAGCGGTAAAACCTTCCTTGCAAACAAATTTCCTGAACCCTTGATGCTGAACACTGATGGAAACATCAAGTTTGTGGATGCAGCTTATGTTGGAATCAAAGACCAGGTGACAGTTGAAGGCAGACAGACCAAAAGGGTTCTTGCCTGGGCAATGTTCAAGGAAGTCATTGAAGAATTGGAAAAGAAACAGAATGATTTCAAAACCATAGTGGTTGACCTGCTTGAAGATATGTATGAGCATTGCAGACTTTACATGTATGACAAACTGAACATCAGCCATGAATCAGATGATTCCTTTGCTGCATGGGATAAGGTCAGAACTGAATTCCTTTCAACCCTGAAAAGACTGATGAACATGGATTATGAAAATATCATCCTAATCAGTCATGAGGACAGAAGCAAGGACATCACCCGCAAAAGCGGTGATAAAATCACATCCATCAAACCAAACCTGGCAGACAAGGTTGCAAACAAGGTTGCTGGCATGGTGGACATTGTTGCAAGGGTTGTGGCTGATGGTGATGAAAGAACCCTTTCCTTCAAGACAAATGAAGTCATCTTTGGTGGTGGTAGGTTGACGGTCAGCGCAAAGGTCATTCCCCTGAACTATGATGAATTCATGAAAGTGTATGAAGAAGCCAATGCAAAGGCTGTCAGTGGCAGCAAGAGCAGTTCAAGACCTTCAACCGATACCAAACCCGCTGAAGAAGAAACAAAAGCCACAGGGGGCCGCAGGAAGGGCAGAAAGGCAAAAGAAGAAGAAACCCCTGACACTGTTGGTGAAATCAAAGAACCTGAAAAAGTTGAAGAAACCCCTGAAGTGGATTCTTCTGCCCAAAAAGTTCAAGAAGATGAACCAACCGTTGAACAAACTGAACAACAACCTGAAGCACAACCTGAAAGGAAAACAAGAAAAAGAAGGGGTGAATAATGGCAGATGTAATTTCATTGAAGGATGGAAGTGTTGAAACCCTGTTTG
>WSXU01000058.1 GCA_009773455.1 Bacteroidota bacterium
CAACATACCAGTTCTTTGATAGGTCATTATTCCTATCGTTCAGCTTAGCTCTTTTGTATTGGTTCATACTTTGTTTTTTACCTCCCCAGGTACCAAACTTCTGTATAACTTATACAACAAAAAATTGCTTTAAAGAACTGATTTTCAACCTCGTAAGAGGTTAGTGTAGCGGGGACGAGAATTGAACTCGTGACCTCCGGGTTATGAATCCGACGCTCTAACCAACTGAGCTACCCCGCCATTGTTTTGGGAGTGCAAAATTATGATTTTTTTTAATATTTGCAATGCCCCGGCCATTTTTGCCGAAAAAAACCTGTTCAAAGGTTTCGGTTTATAATTGATCACCCCATAGACTCCGCTGCTTTTTCTGATTACTTTAGCCAATGAAAGTTTCAATGAGATGAAGCAAATTTTATCAGGCTTCGATTGAATTCACTGTAAAATCAATAGCTTAACCTTCATTATGAAATATACATTCCCACTGATCAGCCTGTTATCCTGGATGTTTCTTGCAGGATGCAGTAGCCATGATGTTCAACAAGCCGAAAACTCCATCACCACCACCGATCTGGTCAGGCAGGTGAAAACCCTTGCCTCAGATGCGTTTATGGGCCGCAAACCCTGCACAGCCGGAGAAGATAGTGTTATGGCTTACCTGAAGCGGGAATTTACGCGTATGGGTCTGAAACCCGGCTTCGGGGACAGCTATTTCCAGGAAGTTCCCCTGGTGGAAGTCACCTGTCAGCCATCGGAACGGATGACGATCGTATCCGGAGGTCAGCACCCCGACCTTAAGTACATCGATGATTTTGTGGTTTTCTCAAAACGGATACAGGAAAATACCAGCCTGGACAAGGTCCCCCTGGTTTTTGCCGGATTCGGCATTGTGGCGCCGGAATACAACCGCAACGACTATGCCGGTCTGGATGTGAAAGGCAAAGTGGTGCTTGTCCTGGTGAATGACCCGGGTTATGACAGTGGCGATTCCACTTACTTCAAAGGCAACACCATGACCTATTACGGCCGCTGGACCTACAAATACGAAGAGGCAGCCAGGCAGGGGGCAAGGGGCGTGCTGATTGTTCACGAAACGCCTCAGGCCGGTTATCCCTGGTCGGTGGTGGTGAGCGGCGCAACAGCCTCAAAATTCTACCTGCAACCCAACAATGGCTATCTGGACCGCTGCGAGGTGGAAGGCTGGATCACCCGTGATGCCGCAGCGAAACTCTTTGCCACCCAAAATCAAAACCTCGACTCCCTGATTGTCGCCGCTAGAAAACCCGGCTTCATTCCGTTTGAAATGAATGCCGCCATGTCGGTCTCGATGACCTCGGAATTCAGCAATAAGCTGTCGCACAACATCATGGCAGTACTGCCCGGAACAACCCGGCAGGAGGAGGTCATCATCTATTCGGGACACTGGGATCATTTTGGCGTTGGCACCCCGCTCAACGGAGATTCCATTTACAACGGGGCTGTGGACAACGGCACGACCCTGGCCTGGATGCTTGAGATCGCGGAAGCATTCACATTGCTGAAGGAAAAGCCTGAACGGAGCATCGCCTTTTTTGCCCCGACAGGCGAGGAGCAGGGCCTGCTGGGTTCGGCCTGGTATGTGGAACACCCTTCCTTCGATCTCAGCAAAACCGTCGCCAACATCAACAACGACCTGATGCTTTATTTCGGCAGGATGAAGGATGTGATGGTAACCGGGTATGGGCAGTCGGAACTGGAAGACTACCTGAAAGAATTTGCGGATCAGCAGGACCGATATATTCTGCCTGATCCCAATCCTGAAACAGGGATGTATTTCCGGGGCGACCAGTTCAGCTTTGCAAAGGCCGGTGTGCCGGGACTCTATGCCCGTGGGAACTGCGACAGCCGGGCGCATGGCAGGGAATGGATGCACCTGAAGGAAAAGGAGTGGCTGGCCGGCAATTACCACAAACCCACCGATCAGTATGAGGATTACTGGGATCTGTCGGGTGTTGCGGAAGATGCCAGGCTGCTGTTCAGGGTAGGGCTGAAGCTGGCCAATGAGAAGGCTTTCCCGGCGTGGAAGGCGGGGTCTGAGTTTAGTAGGGAGTAGGGAGTAGGGAGTAAGGAGTAAGGAGTAAGGAGTAAGGAGTAAGGAGTAAGGAGTAGGGAGTAAGGAGTAGGGAGTAAGGAGTAAGGAGTAGGGAGTAAGGAGTAGGGAGTAAGGAGTAAGGAGTAAGGAGTAAGGAGTAAGGAGTAAGGAGTAAGGAGTAAGGAGTAAGGAGTAAGGAGTAAGGAGTAAGGAG
>WSXU01000059.1 GCA_009773455.1 Bacteroidota bacterium
ACACACTCTGCAGTGGACGGTTGCTCTCGAACTGAGACTGCCAGCACACCGGCGGTCGCATACTATTCAAATACAGCACCGCCGGCAGTGGTCATAACAACATCTATCAATCTTCAATACACTTCTCAATACTCAAATCTATATTCAACTACATTTCCGACTACAGGGAACTCCCCAAATCTGTTAAAACCTCAATATAATCCCAGCCCAAACCGAATTCCATCCAGTTTTCCTACCAGTTCCAGACCGTACCCACCAGTTTCAGACACCGGACGGTCGAATACAGTCAATATAATACCGTCAGGTGGTCTTCCAAATCCTCTACAACCGTCTTCTTCCGAACTATATCAACAATTTTTAGAGACTCGACGTCTAGAAGAAGAACGGATTCGAAATCTACTACTCCGACCAGTCCAGACACCGGTTTCCCTGCCGTCGGGCGGTCCACATTCTGATCGAAACCGTCCGGCTTATGCTGAACCACTACAACTTTCAAATTCCAGCTCAGGGATTCCGACATCAGTTACAGCAGATAGAAGTTTGTCTGCCTCAGGCCTAGCCAGACTCGGGCTTTCCTCAGGATCCAGTGCTGGGGGCAGTGAGATAGGAACTTCAGCACCGATACCGTCTCGTGTGATTCTAAAACCAGAGCATCGTCTGGGTGGTGGTACATCGATGGATACCGGTAACACAAATGATGTTCGAATATCACCGGTTATCCTCGATCAAATGATAAAACAAAAACTGCAGGAGATAGGCATTAAACTCGACAAGAAACAGCCTCTCCTCTCCCGAACCGAACTGGAAAACCGTCTTATAGAACCAGTACGAAAACCAACTCGATTTGAAATTGAAACGCAGTTCGGTGATGAACATCGTACCTGCACACGGTACATTTCATCGGGCATCAGTGATGAGACTGACCGGCAAACTAACACTCTAGTGCCGGATCAGAATTTTATACCACTACTGCAGGGTTTGCATGCATTAAATGCACGAGGTGCCGGTACGTTCGGAGTCTGGGGTGCCG
This sequence comes from Bacteroidota bacterium, assembly GCA_009773455.1. Classification (GTDB taxonomy): domain Bacteria; phylum Bacteroidota; class Bacteroidia; order Bacteroidales; family Lentimicrobiaceae; genus Lentimicrobium. The sequence continues at coordinate 1,031 of WSXU01000059.1, forward strand.
GTCAACGGATCGGGGATTTCGATCTGGATGAGACCCTCCCGAAGGGAAAGAAAATCTACAACACGATATACCGGGGGGAGGTCCGGAAAACTCATTCCCGATTCGATGCCGATGGTCGTCCGGTGGAGTTGTCAGAACACATCGAACCGACCTCCACTCAGACTGGGTTTCATTTTCAGGGGATTGTAGTGAAACCCAGTGGCAGATTCGTCAGGGAATCTGATGAAGTGGACCCGATGGAAATTAAACCAGATGTTCCGGTCACGGAGACGGTCCGACCGACTGAGCCGGCGGTCACCGCCATACCGCCGGTGGTAACTTCAAAACCGACAGCTGGTCTGTCAATTCAAGAAATAATACAGGCGGCGATGATCGGATATAATATGAGGGGTGGCCAGGTTGCTGCAGAAACACCATCATCAGAAATATCCAGAACAGGCAGTTTCCTGGCACCGCCTCCAGTTTCACAATACATTCCATCCTTTTTCGGAACCCCCTGTCCCTCACTTTTCAATAATCCCAGAATTCCAGTCCCACCTTTCAGTTCAAAATCAACTACAGATGTCCATTCCACTCCCGTAAACAGTTCAAACCAGCTAGCAGATGAAGATATGATGATGGGGTGGGGTACCGGTATATCAACCACCACCGTACCGTCCTACGGTTCGGAATACCAGCAGCCTGTCTCCGCCTCCGCCGGCGGTCCGAAAATCGATAGTATAGAAAGTTTATCAAATGTTACATTATCTTCAACAATTTCTACTACATATACAGATTCTACTATATCAAAATCTATAGAGGATATTTCGCACCGGTCGGCGGTGACCCAGGCAGGTTCAATGGGATTTCCGAATGAGAGCGGTACTGGTTGGCGGTCTGATACAAATACAATCCAGACCGGAAATTATGATGACAGCGACGACGTTCCGATGTCACTTCATTATGATGATTTCGTAGCCGCACAACAAACAACTTCACATATTCAACTCACACATGCTAGCGAATCATCAACCCCACACCGTCCTCTAACCGGATACCGTCCGAAATCGAAAATAATGAAATTGGCAGTATCAACACCAGTAATACCGAGTGCGATATCAGCTAACATCGGTACTGGTGCGTCAAAAACAACCAAAAAATTTACAGTATCAGTCCTATCAAAAACAACTCCGCAATCAGGAACCTCTACCTCTTCTCTTTCATCGTCCTCAACACTTACCGCTGCACCTGCACCTGCTATAACTGCACC
>WSXU01000006.1 GCA_009773455.1 Bacteroidota bacterium
CCTGAAGACAAAGAGTATTTCTACAGAATCATCAACCAGAACGGTGAGCAGCTGCTGTCGATCATCAATGACATCATCAGCATTGCAACGATTGAAGCCGGACAGGAGAAAATCCGCCATGCAAAAACAAACGTAAATGAAATGCTTGCCATGCTTTATGAGCAGTATAAATTTCAGGGCTCAGGCAAGAGTATAATGCTGAATTTCAGGACCCTTCCCGGTCAGGCTTCAGGCGTGATTAAGACGGATGAAACCAAATTAAGACAGGTACTTACGAATCTGATTGGCAATGCCCTGAAATTCACCGAACAGGGAATGATAGAGTTTGGATGTATTCAACAATCGGGAATGCTCGAATTTTACGTTCAGGATACAGGCATTGGTATTGCACCTGAGATGCACCGGGTGATTTTCGAAAGGTTCAGACAGGCCAACGATAATCCGAAAAAGGAGTATGGAGGAAATGGCCTGGGACTGGCAATTTCAAAAGCGTATGTTGAATTGCTCGGTGGCAGAATCTGGCTTGAATCAGTTCCGGGAAAAGGTTCAACATTCAGGTTTACAATACCCCATATCCCTGCTGAAGTTATTCATGATAAAAGAACAATCGCGTCAAACCCGGTGAATGTCATGAGCGGGAAAGGCAGAACACTGCTGATCGCCGAGGATACCTATGCAAACTTCCAGTTGCTAGATGCCATTCTGAAGAAGCTTGGCTACAGGATTATCCACGTTGAAAATGGGATTCAGGCAGTGGAATCATGCAGAAACGTCCCTGAAATAGACCTTGTGCTGATGGATATGAAGATGCCGGAAATGGACGGATACGTTGCGACCGGAATCATAAAGGAAATGAGACCTGAACTGCCTGTTGTTGCCGTTACAGCTTATGCCCTTGGCGGTGATAAGGATAAAGCCCTGAAAGCCGGGTGTGACGACTATATTGCCAAGCCAGTAAAACCTGCAAATGTGCTTGAAATTCTGAACAGGTTGCTCAGCCCCTCATTCAATGGAGAGAGTTCAAAGGAGTCGTGAAGATGTGCCTGTTCCGGATTACCGACAGGCCTATTTGCTGCCTTTTGTTTTCTTATCTTCAACATAATGGTCCCTGGTGTCAACAGGTTTCACACCCTGCCTGGTCATACGCATCTGGAGTACATCAACCAGCAGTGAGAAGGCCATCGAGAAGTATATGTATCCTTTTGGTATTTCGATGCCAAATCCTTCACTCATCAGCGAGAAGCCGATCAGCAGAAGGAAGGCAAGGGCCAGCATTTTGAATGCAGGGTGGGTGTTCACAAATTTGCTGATGGGTTCTGCAGCAAACATCATAATCCCAACCGAAATAATCACTGCTGCAAACATGATCCAGAGTTCATTGGCCATTCCTACAGCCGTGATGATAGAATCCAGTGAAAATACCACATCCATAATCAGAATCTGGATGAGAATACCTGAAAAAGTAACTTTACGGATGGTTTTGGAAATATCTCCTTCCTCGCCTTCCACTTTATGGTAAATCTCTGAAGTGCTTTTAAAGAGAAGGAAGAGTCCCCCGAGTATCAGGATAATGTCTTTTCCTGAAAAGCCTTGTCCGAACAGACTGAACAATTCATTTTTAAGCTGCATAATTATCGTGATGATGGACAATAGTCCCAATCTGAGGAACATAGCCAGGATCAGACCGTATCTTCTTGCTTTTTTTTGCTGGTGCTGGGGCAGTTTGCCTGAAAGGATGGATAAAAAGACAATATTATCAATGCCCAGCACAATCTCAAGCAAAACCAGGGTAAGGAGGGAGGCTATTGTTTCGAAAACCATTTCTTTGCATTTAATGAATTAATGGAATCCTGAAATCCTGTCGTGTTGGTTTCCGTTTTCCGGTGCAAAGATAACCAGTTGGGTTGGTTTTTTATTCCGGCCGGATTAATTTCTAATCTGAAACTTGGCTGATGCCAGTGAAACACCATCTTTAGAAAGCCGGTACATATAGGTTCCTTCAGCAAGGTTTTTCCTCACAATACTGAAAGTAGAGGTGGTAATCTGAACTTTCCGGATCAGTTTGCCGGTCATGGTATAAATGTCCATGGTGGAACCTGTCCATGAAACCGGGATGATCAGGGTGGCATTTTCATTGAACGGATTAGGATATATACTGACGGAGTTTTCAGATTGTGGCAGTGAAAAGGTGGCTGTTGGAATTTCACATTCACTTATCGTATCAGGATAAACAGTATAACCGTTTTTCGAAAAACAAGCGAGAAATGTTCCGAACTCAAAAGGTGGATCCATATAAGCAAGCAATCCGAAGGTACTTCCAATACCTTCAATCAGATGTACATATTCCGGTGCATATTCCGTACTTATGGCAAATCTCCGGTGATATTGCGATCCGACGGCAACAGAATCAATGGCTGTGACAAACTTAAAACCGGAAAATGATGAATTATAATAGGTTTCAGGCAATGTGTCACCTAAACTTAGATCAAAATCATAAAGCAGGGTATCCCTTAGCGCTCCTTCGGGCAGGTAATAAACTTTACGTGTAGCAGTATCTTCCCTGAATGCCCCGTTAGGGAAATCAATAAGGTAAGAAAAAACGTGTGTGCAATCACCACCGGGTGAAGTTAAATAATGCGCACCATGTGTATGAATTTTATGGTAAACCTGCCCGAATACCAGGGTGTCCCCTGAAACAATATTGCTGTAATCGGCGCAGCAATTGCATTGGTAACCGCCTGAAAATTCCGTCCAGAAAGCGTTTGAAACAGGAAAGGGCTGATATGGCAGATTCTGACCTTTAGAAAAAGGAATCAGTAAAAATGAGAATGTTGACAGAATAAGAATCTTTCTATATGAAATCATATAATGTAGAGTTACTATGAATATTAACTTCTATACGGTTGAAAATGATCGTATTAGAGCATCTGATTTTTAGTATCCGACTACACAAATATAATGACACAAATTGGTTTTTTGTTAATATATCTATTATTAAAACGAATGAAATAAGCAGTTTTTTTTATAGTAATTCCGGTCTGTATTAAGTTAACCAAGGGGGCACCGGATCTGAATGTACCTGGCTTGGTTCAGTTTAATCAGCAGTGGTGTACCCGGTTTTTTTTCCTTTATCTATAGCAGGTATCCCCTTTACCATCCATTCGGGGGCTGGTTTTCCTTTCAGGTAATGGTCAAAAAACTGCATCATCCGGATATCCAGGTCTTTCATATTTGCCCTGCGCGACAGGTTGTGTTCATCTCCATTGTAATTCAGCAACCACACGGGTTTTCCGAGCCTTCTCATGGCAGTGAACAGTTCAATGCCCTGGTACCATGGAACGGCACCATCCCCGTCGTTTGACATGATCAGCAATGGTGTCTGAATTTTATCTGCTTTAAAAAGCGGAGAATTTTCAATATACAGGTCTGGTCTTTCCCACAGGGTTGCACCAATGCGGCTTTGTCCCTCCTCATACTGGAATTGCCTCACCATGCCCGATTCCCAGCGGATGCCACCATAGGCACTCGTCATGTTGCTTACCGGAGCCCCGGCCATGGCAGCTTTAAACAGGCTGGTCCTTGTCACCAGCCAGGCAGCCTGGTAACCACCCCAGCTCTGCCCCTGCAGGCCCATGTGATCTTTATCAACAAAACCTTTGGCAATCAGGGCTTCAGTGCCGCTGATCACGGCATCGTAAGCACTCTGGCCGGGAAAACCATCCCTGTATCTGATATCGGGAATAAATACAAGATACCCGTTGCTGCTGCAGTAGGCCGGACTGATGATGCTTCGCGATGGCTTTGGGGTATAATACTGGTGAAGCTGATCGGAATTCTTTTCATAGAAATAAACAAGCATGGGATATTTATGTCCCTGATCAAACCCTTCAGGTGTATAGAGCAGACCTTCAGCCTCTTTGCCGTCAGGCATGATCCATTTTACCAATTTTACATTGCCCCACAGGTAGTTACCCTGCTGGGGATTGACCTCAGAAACTTTATGTTGTTTGCTGAAATCAGTTTTACTCAGCATCAGGTCTGGAAAAAGGCGGAAGTTGCCTTTCGTCCAGATTATATCATCTGAATTCCTTGCTTTTGTTGGGTTGGAGTATTTGAAAGGACCCCTTTCAAGCAGCGTCAATTGATTTGATTCTGCCAATTGAAGCCTGTAAAATCCACCATCCTTGTTTGTTTCATCGAAAGCATTCAGTAGAAAAACCCCGTTTTCACCAATGTAAGGCACTTCCTGATTGAGTTTGATGTTCTGGAACCGGATGTTGTTTAGTCGCCCTTCCCCTTTGGTCAGATTCACCTGTATGTCGGCACCTGCAGGATCGAGTCCCCAGAGGTCAAAACGGTCATAAACAACGAACATTTCATCATTGATTGTCCAGCCGGCAGAGCCAACCGGACCTGGTTTGGCCGGTACATCGTTCTCTTCATCATAAAATGCTGTTTCTTTACCGGCGAAATGCCTGAATGCCTTTCTGTGTTTCAGGTCCATGGTGTACCAGAGGCTGTCGTTCCGGTTGTACCACGATAAATATTTCTGGGTTGTGCTCAAAGTAACAGGACCATCGTGCCGGGTTAGAAGGCGGTCGCATCGACCACTTTCCATATCCACCAGGTAAACATCGCGATAGCCGGCATCTTTCCAGGAGGTTTCCATCAGGTACTTTTCATCGGCAAACCCAAGCGCATACCTTCCGTTTCCCCTGAATCCGGTAGTAATCTCCCTGATTGAGTCATTTGCAAGCCTGACCAGCTTTCCTTTTGCGGGGTAAAATACAGTCAGGAAGGTTCGCTTCTTTTCGGCATCCACTTGTTTGAGCTGCTGTGTCTGCAAAAGAGGGTCTTTCCAGTTCCAGACGTCTACCCTGGCTTTTTCATCTTCGGTCAGTGTGTCTTTGGGTTCAATACGTGGAGTAGGGGCTATGCCAAAAAAGAGTTTACTGCCATCCTGTGAAAACCAGACCTTCCCGTTTTCACCAGGACTGAAGCCGGCAGGGAGTTCTTTGTCAGCAGTGTCCGCTGCAGGGATTAACTTTTCCCTGTAATGATAAAGACTGTACCGCTTCACTTCAGAAGTGTCGCTGCTGTAAAGGAATGCCACCTGTATGCCGGCTGTATCAATGGCAATGTTCTTAATTAAGCCAGGTCCATGGAAAATTTCTCTTTCAGAATTTCTACCGGTATCAAAAAGGCAGATCCGGCTTACCGGCAGACTGTCGTTCCGATAGGAAGCCCAGGCCAGGGTAAGGCCATTCTCACTTATGGCAAAGGAGGTAACACTATCCCACGATTGGATGAAATCTTTTGCAGGGATAATGTACTTTAGTGTAAAGGTTTCTGTTTTGTCTTTCTTTTTATCTTTTACTTCTTTGGTTTTATCCGGATTCTCAGCTTTTTTTATAGTGGTAGTGTCCTTTGCTGTGGTATCTGTATTTTTCTCAGGTTTCGGTGTTTCGAGCAAGGCTGCTACCCAATCAGAACCTTTTACCGGCAAAGAGAATGATTTTAATCCGGGGAAGCGGTAAATTTTACCATTGAAAGCACTGATGCCAAGAGAGTCTTTGGGCAGTTCTTCTTTCTTTTTCCCATCCAGTTTTGCTTTCCGTGATTCCCTGTAAAATGGCTTAACTTTATAAACAATAAAACCATTCCCCGAAGAAAAGGATGCTTCGCAGGCCCGTGCTATGGTATCGTTCCTTTTTTCGGCAGGAGTAATCACAACAAGGCTTCCATCGCCCAGCTGAGGATTGATTTCACAGGCAACAATTTTACCGTTATTGCTGATCTGTGGCCGTTCAAGGTTCTTCCAGCCATCATATACATCAGGGTTTAAAGGGATCTTATCCTGTGACAATACAGTAGTTCCCGAGAGGAGTAAGCAAAGAATCAATAAAAATGTGGCAGATGTGAAGTACTTCATTATTACGGGTTAATCAGTTAAGAATGCTATTTTGTGCAAATGTCGCTAATTTCCGTCAAATCCTGCCATCCGGTTGATTTCGGATGCCCCCGGAGAAGTCGGGAGTTTATCACAAACTGTGAAGCATGAAGATGATTTTTTTAGATTTTTTAACAACCGCCTTAGAATAAATCATTTTCTTAAACCTCAGAACATTTGCCCATTTTAAAGTGTTGAAAAGGAAAAGAAGACAATCAATGTCTGCCTTTCTGCATATGAACCATTTTCGCATCCCGATTAAATGATGTATCTTTGCACCTTCATTAACGGTCATATCAAATAGCCAAAGTTGCTGTTATGAGTTATATAAATTTCGATAAAAGTCAGCTTGTAAACCTTGAATACAGCCTTCCGAAGGAGCTCCTGAGGTCAAGCCGTGAAGGAGCTTATGCAAGCAGTACCATCATCAACTGCAATACAAGAAAATACCATGGTCTCCTGGTTGTGCCACAACCCGCCATTGATGGTGGAAATCATGTTCTTCTTTCTGCTTTTGATGAAACACTGATCCAGCATAATGCTGAGTTTAATCTGGGTATCAGGAAGTATCAGGGAGAGGTTTTCTCACCAAAGGGTCACAAATACCTGAAAGACTTTACCACCGAACCAATCCCGAAACTCACTTATGGGGTAGGGGGCATTGAGTTTACCAAAGAGATGCTCTTTTCGCACAAGGATGGCAGGATGATTATTAAATATACCCTTGTCGAAGCTCACTCACCCACCATCATCCGGTTCAGACCCTTTCTGGCCTTCAGGAACATTCATGCGCTCTGCAAAGCCAATTATGATGTTGATACCAGTTACGAAGCGATTTCAAACGGGATCAGGTTAAGGATGTACCGGGGTTATTCCTATGTTCACCTTCAGTTTTCAAAAGAGCCTGAATATGTGCATGTTCCTGACTGGTATTATAATATTGAATACATCAAGGAGAAGGCTCGTGGGTACGAGTACCTCGAAGACCTATACGTGCCGGGATATTTTGAAATGCCCATAGCCAAAGGAGAAAGCATCTATTTTTCGGCAGGCATCGAGGCGGTTAATCCGGCTACATTAAAAAAATTGTACACCAGCGAGATTGAACGCCGTGTACCACGCGATAGTTTCGAAACCTGCCTGTTAAATGCCTCTCAGCAATTTATTGTCAAGAGCGGAAAAAAGGTTGAAGTCATTGCCGGATACCCCTGGTTTGGCAGGTGGGGCCGCGATACCTTTATCTCTTTGCCGGGGCTTGCACTGGTAGCCGGCGAATTCAAAACAGCCAAGGCCGCCATCGATACCATCATTCAGGAGATGCGGGGTCCACTGTTTCCGAACAAGGGAATAGGAGAACAAACCCTCTACAATTCAGCCGACGCGCCACTGTGGTTTTTCTGGACTTTGCAACAATATGGTTTATATACCAAAACAACCCGCAAACTCTGGAAAGAATACGGAAAGAAACTGAAAACAATTCTTGAAGGGTATAGGGCCGGCACTGCATATAATATCAAAATGCACGACAACGGACTTATTTATGCTGGTGAAACCGGTTATGCAGTTACCTGGATGGATGCCATTGTTGAAGGGAAGCCTGTCACCCCCCGCATCGGTTACACGGTTGAGATCAACGCCTTGTGGTACAATGCACTGATGTTTGCCATGGAGTTGGCAACACAGGCGGGGGATCAGGACTTTACAGACGAATGGAAAGACATTGCTGCAGCGTTCCCGCAGGCATTTGTCAATAACTTCTGGGATGCGAAACGAGGTTACCTCGCAGATTATACAAATGGTGAGTACAAAGATTTCTCTGTCAGGCCCAACATGGTTTTTGCTACCTCATTGCCTTACTCACCGGTAAGTGAAGAGATGAGAAACGGGATTCTGGAAAGGATCCGCTCTGAACTTCTGACATCCAGAGGTCTGCGATCACTTGCTCCAAAAAATCCCCTGTACAAGGGGGTTTATGCAGGTAACCAGGCACAGCGTGACATGGCTTACCATCAGGGCTCAGTTTACCCCTGGCTGCTGGGACATTTCGTTGAAGGATACCTGGCGATACATGGCAAATCTGGCCTGAAACTCGTCACAGACCTGTATTTTGGTTTTAAAGAAGTTATGATGGAACATGGCGTTGGAACCATTTCAGAGGTATACGACGGCGATCCCCCCCACAAACCCGGAGGGGCAATTTCCCAGTCGTGGAGTGTGGCTGAACTGCTCAGGATTAACTGGCTGATCAGACAATATTCTGCCAAATAGGATTTTTGTTCGGATTATTTGTTTATTTTATTGAAAAGAAGGGATTTAGCATATGAAAGTACTGATGTTCGGTTGGGAGTTTCCACCTCATATTACCGGGGGACTTGGTACCGCTTGCTTTGGAATGACAAAAGGCCTGCTTAAAAACGGGGTTGAAGTTCTTTTTGTAGTGCCCAAAGCCTATGGTGATGAAAGTCAGGAAGCAGTCAGGCTGATCAACGCCAGTGACGTAACCATCGATATCCGTAAAGCTGAACAACAGGACTTCTGGAAAAATATAACCTATCTTGAAGTGAATTCAAGCCTGGTGCCCTATGTTGGGCCTGAAGCTTTTGATAACCTGATCGAAAAAGGAGAAGCCTATTTCAACTGGGCTGAAGAATCCATTTATAATGCCCGTTATACTTTCTCAGGGAAATACGGCACAAACCTTCTGGAAGAAGTTTCCCGCTATGCACTCGTTGGCGCTCAGATTGCGTCTGAATCTCAGTTTGACCTGATTCATGCACACGACTGGCTTACCTATCCTGCCGGCATCGCTGCTAAAAAAGCAAGCGGAAAACCCCTTGTGGTTCACATGCATGCCACGGAGTTCGACCGTTCGGGCGAAAATGTCAACCAACAGGTGTACGACATTGAGCGTCAGGGAATGGAAGCCGCAGATCGTGTCATAACTGTAAGTAACCTTACCAGGAACATTGTGATTGAAAGATATGGCATAAATCCTGACAAGGTGATTACCGTGCATAATGCTGTAGAACCGACCGACAGATCTGATTTTGAACATATTGAAAAACATGTACCTGAAAAGGTTGTCACATTCCTTGGTCGGGTCACTTTTCAGAAAGGTCCTGAATACTTCATCGAAGCCGCCTACAAGGTGCTTCAGCGCGACCCGAATGTGCGCTTTGTCATGGCTGGCACCGGCGATCTGCTCGAAAAAATGATCAGGCGTGTTGCCCAGTTGCACATAGCCACCAAATTCCATTTTACCGGTTTTCTCAGAGGAGAGAATGTCGACCGGATGTTTGCTATGAGTGATGTTTATGTGATGCCATCGGTTTCAGAGCCATTTGGTATTTCACCACTTGAAGCCATGCGGTCAAATGTTCCTGTCGTCATATCCAAACAATCTGGTGTTGCAGAAGTACTGCAGCATGCCCTGAAAGTGGATTTCTGGGATATAGATGCCATGGCAGATGCCATTTACGCATTGCTGCGATACAACAGCCTGTCGTCTGTCTTTTCAAAATACGGTGCCAGCGAAGTTGACAACCTGAAGTGGGAAAATGCAGCCCGGCTGATCAGGGATGTTTATGAGCAGGTTTAATGAAATTCTAATGTATTGCTAAGAAATTAATATAGTGTAATATGAGATCAATTTGTTTCTATTTTCAGGTGCATCAGCCTTTCCGGCTCAGAACATACAGGTTCTTTGATATTGGTGCAAGCCACCATTATTATGACGAGTATCAGAACCGGTCGATTGTCAGAAGAGTGGCAGAGCGTTCCTACATTCCGATGAACAACCTGCTTCTTGGTCTTATCAGTGAATACGGAGCCTCATTCAGAGTTAGTTTTTCCATTTCAGGAATCGCACTTGACCAGTTCGAGATGTACGCACCCGAGGCCCTCGCCAGTTTTAAAAAGCTGGCTGCAACAGGCAATGTTGAGTTTCTGGCTGAAACTTATGCACATTCACTGGCAGCACTGAAAGATCCTGAAGAGTTCAAATCGCAGGTAAGGAAACATGCCGACCGCATTGAACAGTTGTTCGGAGTTCGTCCGACTGCCTTCCGCAATACTGAGTTAATTTATTCCGATTATATTGGTTCAATGGTCTATGATCTCGGCTACAATGTAATGCTGACAGAAGGAGCCAAGCATATCCTCGGCTGGAAGAGTCCTAATTTCCTTTATTGCAGCGGAGCCAATCCGAAATTGAAATTATTGCTCCGAAACTATCAGCTGAGTGATGACATCGCCTTCCGTTTTTCGAACCAGAGCTGGATAGAATGGCCATTGACTGCTGAAAAATTTTCAAAATGGCTGAATACATTTGATAAAAACCAACCAGTTGTCAATATCTTCCTGGACTATGAATCCTTTGGAGAGCATCAGTGGGCTGAAACAGGCATTTTTGAGTTCATGAAGGCATTGCCGAAACAGGTATTTGCCAATACAGGCTTTAAATTCGGCACACCATCACAGATTGCTTCGAAGCTTCAGCCGGTAGCCGCCGTGAATGTTCCCCATCCGATCTCCTGGGCAGATGAAGAACGTGACCTTACAGCCTGGCTCGGAAATGAGATGCAAGACGAAGCCTTTGAAAGCCTTTATAACCTGGCTCAGAAAGTACGCATGAGCAACAACAACGAAATTCAGAAAGACTGGCTTTACCTGCAGACTTCTGACCATTTTTACTACATGTGTACCAAATGGTTCTCAGACGGCGCTGTTCATAAGTACTTCAATCCTTACAGTACACCCTATGAAGCATTCATCAACTATATGAATATCCTGTCCGATTTCATCGGAAGGGTTGAGCGTATGAATGAACAACAACTTGAAGAAACGGAATCCTACAATATTCCCGACCCGGCAAGCTTCCTGAAAAAACAGGCAAAAACCACTATTTCAGCTACAGCAGGACCCGATAAGAAAAAAGCAACCGGAAAAAAAGCCGGAGCAAAAGCAGTTGCAAAGCCTGCAGAGAAAAAGGAAGAAGGAAATTTCAATACTCTTTTTAATCTTTCAAAAAATGAACTGAAAGCAGCAGTTGATAAAATCGACATCAAAGATCTCGCCTTTTCACTGATCGATAAAGCTGAAGATGAAATTGAAAAACTCAGGAAAAATCTCCCGGCAGCATATCACAAAGAATTGTCAAAGTTGATGAAAGAACTTGGCAAGCCACGCAAAGCGACCATTGAAGCATATCGCACTAAAATTAGCGAAATGTTGAAATCCTTGTTTTAACCCCGGGATTACATTAGGGAAAAACACGCATTAAGCATTGAATCTGATCTCACATTTATCCTGACAGAAAATCGAAAGGCCTCCGCTTTCAGGCGGTGGCCTTATTGTTGAATAATGACAAAACCTGAAATGACAGAACACAAAAGCCTTAAACCTGACTATATTTTTGAAACCAGCTGGGAAATCTGTAACAAAGTAGGTGGCATTTATACGGTTGTTTCAACCAAAGCCCCCGGGATACAGAAAGAGTTTGAAGATAATTACATCCTCATCGGCCCCGATGTCTGGAAGGAGACAAATAAGAATCCTGACTTTATTGAAGACCGTTACATCTACCGCTCCTGGCGTGAGCATGCCGAATCGCAGGGTATCAGGCTGAGGATCGGACGCTGGAACATCGAAAGTAACCCCATCGTGGTACTGGTCGATTTTACACCCTATTTCCAGATCAAAGACAAGATTTTTGCCAACTTCTGGGAAACCTATCAGCTCGACTCCATCTCGGGGCAGTGGGATTATGTGGAACCTGCTCTTTTCGGGTATGCTGCAGCTAAAGTGATTGAGAGTTTTTATGAATTCAACCTTACTGCCCACGACAGGATCATTGCTCATTTTCATGAATGGATGACAGGAACCGGCGTGCTTTACCTGCGAGAGTATGTTCCGCAGGTGGGATGTGTATTTACAACACATGCTACGGCTCTGGGCAGGGCAGTGGCCGGTAACCACCTTCCTTTGTATGGAGAGTTTTCCAGCTATCCACCTGACGGCGCTGCAAGACGATTTGATATCGTTTCCAAATTTTCACTCGAACGTGCCGCTGCTCAGAGCAGTGATGCCTTTACTACGGTGAGTGACATTACAGCCCTGGAGTGCAGCTATTTTCTGAGCCGGCCGGTCGATCTGGTTACACCCAATGGTTTTGACGACAGTTTTACCCCCGGTGCAGCTGAATTTGAAAATCGCCGGGGAATGGCTAGGATCAAGCTGATGCAGATTTCAAGGGCAATGTTTAATCTTGACCTTCCTGACGATACCCTGCTCCTGGTCAACAGCGGCAGATATGAATTCAGAAACAAAGGCATTGATCTTTATATTGATTCACTGGCAGAATTAAACAAGGCGCCGGATCTGAAAAAAACCATTATTGGTTTTATCACGGTTCCGGCAAACCATTCAGGACCGTCCGCGTCATTGCTGGCCAGGCTGAATGATCCGGATTTTACTGCACCTACCCAGGGTCAGTATCTTACTCACGGGTTGTTTGAACCTGAGCATGACCAGGTGATCAATAAAGCAAAAGCTGCCGGCCTGCTTAACCGACCTGAAGACAAAGTAAAACTGATATTTGTACCATCCTACCTCAGCGGATCCGATGGCGTTTTCAATTTCTCCTATTATGAGCTGTTGATAGGTTTTGATCTTTCAGTATTTCCATCCTACTATGAACCCTGGGGCTATACCCCGCTTGAGAGCCTGGCTTTCCATATCCCTACCATTACAACATCACTCGCGGGCTTTGGTCTCTGGATCCGTGAGAAACGGAAAGACCATGAGCCGGGCGCCTGGGTTATCGATCGGAATGATACAAACAGCCTTGAGGTAACGCGTAAAATTTGCGGGATAATTCTGAAATATTCCGGGTTTGACAGGAAACAGATTGAGGAATCACGCGAAAAGGCATTCAGTATTTCGCGTATTGCCTTATGGCATGAACTTGCCGGTAAATACCACGAAGCCTATTCAATAGCGCTGAAAAAAGTACAGGGTCGCGAAGAACTTTTCCGTGACAAACGGACGCCGGATCTGCTCATGGCTTTTCCTCTGAAGAAACATCAGGCTCCTGTCTGGAATAAGGTGCTGGTGAAACCGGGTATACCTGAGCGGTTCAATGGTCTGAAGCGGATTTCGCGTAACCTTTGGTGGACCTGGCAGCCCCATGCAACAGAACTATTCAGGATGATCGACCCCATTCAGTGGGAAATCCTGAACCACAATCCTATTGCCCTCATGGAATCGCTGACGGTTAAACAGATGTTACAACTTGAACGTAACGAGGTTTTTCTGAACAAGCTCGACCAGATTTATGAGGAGTTCGAATCCTACATGAAAAAAGCCACAGAAAAGCCGAAGCATCAGGTGGCCTATTTCAGTATGGAATATGGTCTGCACGATACCGTACAGATATTTTCAGGAGGATTGGGTGTACTTGCGGGCGATTACCTGAAAGAGGCAAGTGATTCCAATGTTAACCTGGTTGCAGTCGGACTACTATACAGGTATGGCTATTTCCGCCAGAACCTGTCAACTTTTGGTGATCAGATTGCAAGTTATTCGCCGCAGAAATTCACCCATATGCCTCTCAAGCCGGTCCGTAACGGAAACGGTGAATGGGTTATGGTCACACTGGCCCTGCCAGGCCGCACCCTCTATGCCAAAGTCTGGAAACTTGATGTGGGACGTATTCCATTGTACCTGCTCGATGCCGATCTGGATGAAAACAACGAAGCTGACAGGTCAATTACCCACCAGTTATACGGTGGAGACTGGGATAACAGGTTTAAACAGGAACTGTTGCTTGGTGTAGGTGGAATCCGACTGCTCAATGCCCTGCATATGAAACCCGACATCTATCATTGCAATGAAGGTCATGCTGCTTTTATTGGCATTGAGAGGCTCCGTCTCCTGGTTCAGGATCAGAAATTCCCTTTCGATCAGGCAGTTGAAATTGTGAGATCAACACAACTCTTCACCACTCATACACCGGTACCGGCAGGTCACGATGCCTTCAGCGAAGACGTTCTCAGGGCCTATATTCCGCATTACGCCGATCGTTTGAACATAACCTGGAATTCCTTTATGAACCTTGGAAGGTTTGTTGAAGATAAACTGGATGAAAAGTTCTCGATGAGTGTGCTGGCTACGCGGTTATCACAGGAAATGAATGGTGTGAGCCGCATCCATGGCAGGGTGAGCCGTGAAATGTTCCAGGGTATGTTCGAAGGGTATTATTCAAACGAACTATACATCAGCCATGTTACCAACGGAGTGCATCTGCCTACCTGGACATCCCCGGCATGGCAGGCACTGTATAAAAAAACATTCGGCGATGATTTTCTCCAGCATCAGGCTGACCGTAAGTTATGGGAGAAAATTCAGGATGTCCCCGATGAAGAAATCTGGAACCTCCGTCAGCAGCACAGGAAAGAGTTGTTTGATTACCTGCGCCGGCGGTTGGGCGAAGATCTTAAACGCAGGCAGGAAAGTCCGAAGTTTATCCTTCGTACCCTTGAAACATTAAATGAGAAAACCCTTACCATTGGTTTTGCACGAAGATTCGCCACTTACAAACGCGCCTATCTTCTTTTTAATAACCTTGACAGGCTTTCCCAACTGGTGAACAACGCCAGACAACCTGTTCAGTTCATATTTGCAGGTAAGGCACATCCGGCCGATAAAGCCGGACAGGACCTGATCAAGCGGATCATAGAAGTCTCCAAAATGCCTGAATTTACAGGGAAAATCATTTTTGTTGAAAATTATGACATGTCACTCGGAGCCAAACTGGTTCAGGGTGTCGATGTATGGCTGAACACCCCGACCCGGCCGCTTGAAGCTTCAGGTACCAGCGGTGAAAAGGCAATCATGAACGGTGTTGTTAATTTCTCTGTTCTTGATGGATGGTGGGCCGAAGGTTACAAACCGGATGCCGGATGGGCACTTCAGGAGGAACGTACATACGAAAACCAGCAATTTCAGGATGAACTGGATGCTGAAAGTATCTACAATATTTTTGCTGAAGAAATTGTACCCCATTTCTACGATCGTGACGATAAAGGTATTCCACACAAATGGGTGTCGTTTGTTAAAAATACCATTTCAGGTATTGCACCTGAGTTTACCATGAAACGGATGATTGATGATTATTATCATCAGTTCTATAATAAACTGGTAAGCCGTTCTGCCATGCTCTTCGACAGGGACTTTGAAGGCATCAGACAATTATCGGCCTGGAAACGTAAAATGATCAGGGGATGGGACAGCATCGAAACCGTTTCAGTCAGAATGCCGGACTCAACTAAGAAACCTCTCCGGCTTGGTGAAAATTATGTTGCAGAAGTCGTACTGAATGTAAATGAACTGGCTGCCCATGATGTAGGACTTGAAATTCTGTTCGGACACAAATTGAACGATGAAGTAAAAAGCCTCTCCTTTGTCGAAGAAATGACCGTTGCAGGGGTGAATGGAAACATCGTTACGTTCTTTATCGAGATTCCAACCTTACAGGCGGGTGTATTTGACTTTGCATTCAGATTGTATCCAAAACACCCGTTACTGCCTCACAGACAGGATTTTAACCTGATAAAGTGGATTTCACAATGATTTTAATGTGATGGATTTTATAATTTCGGTGATAATTGAGAATCCATCGGCACAATTAAGATTTATTTACAATTGAATATCAAACCCAAAATCAAGAATATGAAATTACTCGAAGGAAAAACGGCCCTGATAACCGGCGGAGCCCGCGGAATCGGGAAGGCCATCGCCCTCAGATTTGCCTCCGAAGGAGCAAATGTTGCTTTCTCTGACCTGAATTACGATGATGCAGCCAAAGCGCTTGAAGCTGAACTCTCTGCTTACGGTGTTAAAGCCAAAGGTTTTGCCAGTGATGCCAGTTCATTCGAAGGCAGCGAGAAACTCATCGATGATGTCATGGCTGACTTTGGCCGTATCGATGTTCTGGTCAACAATGCCGGTATTACCCGCGATAATCTGTTGATGCGCATGTCAGAATCAGATTGGGACCTCGTCATCAAAGTGAACCTGAAGTCGGTCTTTAACATGACCAAAGCTGTTCAGAAAGTGATGCTGAAACAAAGAAGCGGTTCTATCATCAACATGAGTTCAGTTGTTGGTGTTGGTGGCAATGCAGGACAGTCAAATTATTCAGCGTCAAAAGCCGGACTGATTGGTTTTACCAAATCAATGGCCCAGGAACTGGGCTCGCGCAGTATACGCTGCAACGCCATTGCGCCTGGTTTCATCGAAACGGATATGACCGCTAAACTTACCGACGAAGTTCGCAAAGCCTGGATTGAAGATATTCCTCTGCGACGTGGCGGCCGACCCGAAGATGTGGCGGATGTAAGCCTGTTTCTTGCCTCAGACCTGTCATCTTATGTTACTGGACAGGTAATTAGTGTATGTGGCGGAATGCAGATGTAAAGTCAGTTAACAGTTTACAACTAACAGTTAATAGTTAATAAATTGATTTCTTGGTTTTTTTAATCAGGCTGCCAGAGGGCAGCCTTTTTTTCTTTAGAATACCTGTTTTGATTGAAAGTCAATTGGGACCCGGATTGATCATCGGTGTTGATTAATTTCCTGACAATTCTTCTTTTCGTTCTCTATAAATCCTTCACAATCATACATTTTCCTGTAAATGAGTTTATTTTTCATTTTGAAAATATGTGGTCTCCATCCGAAAATATATAAAGATCCGAGCGTTCCTTTCTGAATCAGGAAACACTTTTCCCTGATACCGGATGATGTTTTGAATTTTGCTCCAATCGATGCCCATCCCGGATATATGGCCGGTTTCTTCTGACATTTGTCCCATGCGGCATCCTCCACACAGGGCTTGCTTTTGAGCCACAAAGTTATGGTATCAAGATTCGGTAAATGGGTAATCTGCATACCGCTTCCCGGACCGTTATAAAAACTGATCCCTTGTTTTCTCTTTCTGACCTCTTTCCGGATGAGTCGTTCCACTTTTCTGAAATTTTCCTTTTCGACTGCTTTGCATAAAGCGCATCGATCCTGCGACTGAACCTGGGACAGAAAAAGAAAAGACAGAAGAAATAACAATAGTTTTTTCATTTCGCTACCTTTTAAAAAAGTTTCATTTTGAATTTTCTGCTTCCGGAATTGACATCACTTCATCAACCCTGAAAATGAAAATCGTGTCCACCGGACTTCGTGAAAAAGTCCATGGCGCTATTCTCACTGAATTGGAATACATGCTGGCCATGTTGTTTCCTGAGAAAAAAGTGAGCAGGCCGGCTTCTTTCCATTTTTTTTCAACCAGCGACAGTTTAAGGTTTGTACCGGTCTCCTGTTTTGAAATATTGCCGGGGTATACAAAATAATCACCTGATTTAACAGGAGATTGATGGGTAGCATACTGCAGCATTCCGTTCTTACGTGAATACCATTGCCAGCCCCAATGACCGGCAGTCCAGACTGTTCTCCCTTTGGGATGTTTAATATCTGCTGCCATTGTCCTGTAATACCCCGCGTAATAATAGTCTGAGATGCCCAGCAACAATCCCAGCAACAGGGTAAGAACAATTGAAATCCGGTTGATACCCGCATTGATTGAATCAAAACAGAAATGTCCAAAAAGCAGAATGAACGGGAGAATCAAAAGAATATGACGTGTTGCAATGAAAGGTGCGAATAAAATCATAAACGCAGATAATGAAGCCATAAAAAGGAATACCACGAACGACGCATCTGAGACGTATTTACGCAATCCTTCGGCTTTAATGTGCTTTATGAGCAGCCTGACCAATGCATAGAAAACAATAAACCCATTCAATATAAAAATAATGTTCAGCAAAATGGAATTTAGCTCATCGAGTATCAGACCATTCGAAGACAGAATCGCAAGCACTGAAAAACCGGCAAAAAACAATATGTAAATGGTTTTTGCATGATTGGAACGGAAAATTGAATAAATCAGGGAGACTGAAAAAACTGACATGGAACCGGTGCAGGCTACAAATGCCCAGAACCGGTTGATGTGAAACTCTCCTTTCGGCCTGTCGAGGAAATGTATTGAACCATATTCACGATAATTCCACCATGACCAGAGTGCAAGTATAGCTATGGGGATCAACAATACCGGCAAATGCCTGTAATCCCGTCTGAAGATGATGACCAGACTCAAAACAACCAACAAGGGCAATACCGAGTATTTGATCATCAATCCCATTCCCAGCAGCAAGGCAGCAAGGCAATAGTTTCTTAATTTCTCATTTTGCCCTGCCTTGAGAAGGAAATAAGCCGAAAAAAGAACAATGGCAAGCAGGGGAACATCCGTCATCAGGTTCTGGTTTACGATCAGTGCAGGGCTGAGGGCAAACAGCAATAACAACGTTTTTCGAGACCGTATGGAAAGGATCTCTGTAAGTTTAAAGAATCCATACAAAGACAGAAAAGTAAATATGGAAAGCAGCAGATGAAGAGGTATTTCACTCACCCCAAAGATGCCTGCAAATAAGGCTATCAGAAAAAAGAAAAGGGGGGGCTGGTTGTGACTGTAAATTGGTGTGGGCACATTTTTCCAGTTGATGTAGCCTGACATTGGTGTGGCCGGATGGCTCCTGATCCATTCGGCAGCTTCAATATGAAAAGTGTCGTCAATATGGAAAGCCTTGTTAATATTTATAGCCGTTAGACCCAGCCATAACAGGATGATAAGAAAGTACCGGTTATCTGTGATTTGTTGGATACGGTTACCTGTTACATTCTTTGCTGACGAAAAGGCCATTCAGATCAAAGTTTTGGATGTATTTCTTCCTGCGATATTCCGGGAACACAAAATCTGTGCTAAACAAATATATGACTTAAATGATTTCCAATATTATAAATGCGAAATGTATCCGGGATGATCTATCCCATGATTGAAACGCCAATAATTTTACCAATGCCAAAAGTAATCGCTGCCGCTGCCAACCCGAAAAATACCTGTCTTAACCCTGAAAACCAGACATTTTTCCCTGTAAACAGTGTAATGGCTGCTCCGATTAAAAACAACCCTGTGGCGCTGGCCCCGACACTTAACAATATGGCCTGGGTTCCATTGGTGAACATAAACGGAATAACAGGGATCACCGCTCCGACTGAGAAAAGGATAAAGGAATAGATGGCTGCTTCTATGGCTGAACCTTTCAGCTCTTCGGCATTGATTCCAAGCTCTTCCTTAACAAGAACTTCGTGTGCATGGTCCTTGTCTTTCATAATATCGGCAGCCATGCGGTGCGCCTGGTCTTCTGCTATGCCTTTTGCCATGTAAATTAATGCCAGCTCTCTTGCTTCACCTTCCGGATTGGTTTCGAGTTCATCCATCTCTATCTGCATCTGATTTTCATACAGTTCCTGGGAACTCTTTACAGATATCCATTCTCCCAATGCCATCGACAGTGCCCCGGCAAGCAATCCGGCAAGACCTGCCAGCAAAACTCCCTGCTGACCAGATGTTGCACCCGCGATACCCATAACCAGGCTGAAATTGGAAACCAGTCCGTCATTTCCACCCAATACGGCTGCCCGGATGGCATTTCCTCCAACTGACCTGTGTCGGGTCTCGAATCTGGAAAGTTGTTTGCCGGTTAAGTTTTCATCCTTCTCAAGGATCGATTGGAGAATTTTTACATGATTGGTCTCAGAGCCTGTAATCACCTGATTGTTCTTCTCTTTTGCAACTATAGCAGCCCTTGACAAGTTCTTTTCCGTATCCATCAATGAACCAAGCACATAATCATACCCGAATACCCTTCCAATCAGGTTAAAAACCCTGGCCCGCCATGATGGCTGCATTAAAAGATCCGGGCTGATGTTTTCCTTTTTTGCAAATGCCTCGGCATGACTCCTTTCAATTTCACTCATTTGCCTGTAGATGCCGGCAATCAAAGCATCACCTTCGTTTTCGGCAAGTTTCTGATAGAGGTAACAGGCATCTATTTCGGTCTGGATATTCTTGTTTTTCATTAGCTGTTATTTAGTATCAGCAGATTTATTGTTCTTTATAATACATAACACAAACCTGTCACAGACTATTCTAAGGGTAATCTGAACAGACGGTAAAATTAGATAATATTCCGGACCTTTAAAATGATATTAAATGTATTGTCTTTGTAATAAATGGGTTCTATTTTGATCAGATTTTAATCATTTCGGTAAGACTGAAAAATTATGATTAATTCACTGACATTTAATTGATAAAAAATTGATATACAATGTATTAATATAAAAAAGGAGCCTGAAGTTAAATCCATGGCTCCTTTTTTGACTGTTTAATTCATGTATGCAGGCTCAGGGCCCGGTTATGGTATCTGAAACTTTCAGTATGGTATCATATATGTCTGGCTCCGCAAAGGCATTAACAATACTTTGCAGGGAAGGGGATGCTGAATCAAGCCTGGCTTTTTCCAGTAAGACCTGCTTCAGGTAGAACTCACGTGCTTCAGATGGGCTATATCCGGCTTCTGTAAGGGCATTTACTGCTTCACGGGGCGATTGCTCGAATACCTGTTGCTTGTTAAGATACAAGCCGGCCAGCACAGCCAGAAAGGCTGTAAAACCAGTCAGGGTCCGGTTTAAGTGGTTTGTTTCAACATTTACGAGTTGTTTTTTCAATCCACCACTATAGGCAATCAGTGTCAGGGCTATAGCCAGCCGTATCCAGTCATAATCGGTAATTCCGATCACCAGACCTCCGAGAAGGCCGATGCCGGCACCTGCTGTCAATTCCCTGGCATTTTTAAGCATATCAGTAATTTGCAAAAGAATGCATATACATGGCCAGATAATAATGCATATACAACTTCAGATATTCTGCATCACTCAACTGGTTGGTATTATATACCATGAAAGTCGCAAGAAGATAGGGCCCATTGACTTCGGCTGTAAATGTAACAGACTCACCCGGAACTGTTCTTGAATTCCGGTTAACTGTAAAACTGGCAGTTTCTTCCTCATCACTCACGACTACCTCATCGGGTGAGTCAGCGATTTCTTCCCATTCACCCTCGGGGAAGTTTTCCTGAAATACTATTAAAGCATTGGTTTTCGCATTTTCATAGGTTTCAGAATAAAATGGCAGGGCATTGGAATACAGTGTTTCATCAGCACTCAGAACATAAAACCAGCCGTTCTCAACAGTGAAGTTCTCTCCATACGGAATGGTAATGGTTGCTCCGGTTTCAAAGTCCTCATATATGTCAAACATTCTATCTGACATGTCGATATTATAGGACTTAAATACAGCTAAAAGATCCTTTTTATCCTGCTCCGAAAGTGTTCCCAGGATGTCATCAAAGCTGGCCGTCCATGTTTTGGAAATTGACTGGTTGCCGTTAATCAGGGTGTTTTCTTCGGCTTCCTTTTCCAATTCCCTGATTTCTTCTTCTTCAGTTGCACCCTCTTCAACTGTGGTTATATTGCTGTACAGGCTGACCTGAACCGAAGGCTCCGACGGGACAACATCCTTTGAACCGGTCAGCTTTGGAACATAATAACTGGCTGGCATGGCCCAGTTGATTCTGGCTGTACCGTCGCGGAGTCCGCCATCGGCGATACCGATAACCGTCCCTGATTTTGTCATGATGGGTGCACCGGAATGCCCCGGCTGAATGGTTGAACTGATGCGGAGAATACGGGCACCTGGCAGGGGATATCCCTGGGTTTTAAGCTCGTCTTTGAGCTTGTTGCCTGTAAGGATGTTATTCAGGGTAGGCGTTTCCTCGAGGCTTCTCGATAACCTGATGTCATCGCCCTGCATGGTAAATACGGAATGCGGAAACCCCCAGACATAATATTCACCCATTGAATTTGGATCTGCATC
Source organism: Bacteroidota bacterium (assembly GCA_009773455.1). GTDB lineage: Bacteria > Bacteroidota > Bacteroidia > Bacteroidales > Lentimicrobiaceae > Lentimicrobium. The sequence continues at coordinate 21,831 of WSXU01000006.1, forward strand.
CTGCAGCTGGAGAGGAACCAGTTTTAAGTCGGTATCCAGCCTCAGTAATGCAAGATCAGCTTCCTTTAACACCTTCTCAATTTTCGCAGTTGCCGGACCGACACCGGTTTTGTAAACAGTGATTTTATCGGCCCCGGTCACCGCATGAAGTGCCGTTACAATCAGGGTTGGTTCTTTCCAGCACCACCCGGTGGCGGTTCCCACCTCTTTAACTACCTTTCCATTGTTATTTTTGTGGTAGCTGGTCTGAATTTTAACGACGGATGTTTTGGCATTATCCCTGTCTTTTTGCTGGGCATTTGCGCTGGACATACTTCCGGCAAACAACAAAAGCAGTATCAGATATCTGTTTTTCATAGGTTTAGCTCTGATGGGTTACTTTTTCTCAAGCTTGCAGACAAATTCAGCCATCACAACCAACAGATTCCGTTGATTTTCAGCAGGCAAGGTCGAGATTTCCCTGGCAAATGCCTGGGTTACCTCATCTTTTTCCCAGGCTGAAAGGTCAGACCCAAGGCTGCAGAGATGCGTATCTTCTTTACCCATCCTGCAAATAAGCTCATGAAGTTGCCCCAGAAAAACAAATCTTTTCTCTTCTGGTACATTCAGTTCTATGGCGTTGACAACAGGAACAAGGGCCTCTATCTCAAGATCGAGAAGGCCCTGTTTGGCCATTGACCAGTTATTTTCCCATAGATCAGGGTCGGTAGAACCACAGAGTTCCTGTGCCTGTTTCGAACTGAACAGGCTCGAACGCGCCCCTTTTGTTAATTCTGTTTCCTGTCCAAGTTCTCCGGTATTCGGATCTATCGCAAACCGCTGGTAAGTAACCAGTTTACGGGCATAATCCGCATCATATCCGGCATCGGTCCATTGCTTAACACTCCATTTGACAGTGGGGGTGAACACTTCATTGGTACGGATCCACATGCCTGAAAGTATTCCTGCAACTACTGCCAGACCAAACCAACCGGCACGAAGAGCAGTGAAGAGCGAGTTGTGCTTCTCTTTCAGGTATTCTTCAGCATCCATGCCCGCAAAACTGCGCTTATCAAAGCCCAGGAAAGTTCCAAGGATGGCCGTCAGAACACCCATAATCACCTTAACAACCTCCGAAACTGACAAGCCCATAATAATGCCCAGGAGGAGGCCCATCCCGATTCCGGAAAGTACAGTGGCATTCCTGATATTGCGAAGCAATTGTTTTTCTTCTTTTTCCATTGTTTGGGGTTTTAGGTTACGACCTATTTAAGCAGGTTGTAATACTCGTTAAAATGCTTAATTCTGTCGGGTAAACCATTGATTCCACCATTAACCATTTTTGAAACAGTCGTAACCACAGCATCACTGCTTCCTTTGTCACAAACTGTCCATATGCGGTTATCGGTAAAGTAGAAAGCCGCCGAAGCCAAAGGATATTTTGTTGCTACCAGATCGGGGTTGTTGACGGTGTCTTCGCCTATGAAACCGGCAAAACTGGTGTAATTGCGCTTTCCTGTGAGCTGTATGTATCCACGGCCCCTGTATTTGTAACCTTCACCACTGGCCTCGTCGCCGTTACCGTTTCTGTTGGCGTATACCCTGCAACCTATCTTGACAGGATTCCGGGCATAGGCTTCATAATCATTGTTGGGGAAGTATTTTGCAAACTTCACTTTCAGCCTTTCGGCGGAATAGTTGAGATTTTCAAGCACAGCCGTAAAACCGGCACTCTCATGCCCGCATTGTGATAAAAAATGTGCCAGTCTGAGTACATTGGTGATTCCGAACTTTTCAGCCGTATCAGGTATCTGGTTAATAACTACATCAGGGATATGCCCGCGAAGTTTATCAAGCTTAAAGACCGTTCCCGGTGCTTGTGGCTGATGACTCTCATTGGGAAACATTTTGGTCCAGATGGCATCGGTGATTATTCCGTCAGGAGGAAAATTGTGTGTTGTTTGCCATGCTTTTACAGCAGCCTCAGTATTGGGACCGAATTTGCCATCAGGTTTGGCAAACCCAAAAATCGCCTGTACCTTGCTTACTTCATCTCCTTTTGATCCAATCTTTAAAATCATAACCCGGGGTTTTAAAGGTTAATATTCTTAGAATATTGACTTTATAAATCCTTGGAGTCCGGTGGAGGTAGTTTTCTGAGTTTTTATGAGCGTATTCAAAGAGTTTTCTGTCCGAATACCAATCATTTACGTTAATCATTTACAAATATAGAATTTTAATGTTAATTTAGACTAAATAAAAATAAATATTCTTTCATTTTGTAGATTATCACTTTAAACCCATTGGTATTAAGACAAGTGAACTCGAATATCCTCATATACAGATAAATTGATGCAATTGATTCCACTACATAGTTGTCATTTTGCACTTATCAATTGTATATAATGAACATTTTACTAAAGGATGGGTTTAAAAAGAGAAATTTTAGTACCCCGAACTTTGCTTTTTACACCTAAACATTTTATTAATTCACAATAAATGAATAGTTTATGAAGAAAATATACCTGCTACTACTGATATTTCATGTCGCTTTTGTGGTTAAATCCCAGGGTCTTTTTCACAAGTTCTACCAACAGGATAATGCTTTGGGATTATTGTACCGGTGTGCACAAACAGATAATGGAGGCTATATTTCAGTTGGTAATGTAACCGATGAAAGTACCTTTTCGGGAGATTTTCTTATTGTAAGGGCAAACCCTGATGGAAGTGCCTCCTGGTGCAAATCGTTGACACTTACCGACAATGAACAGTTTACCGATGTTGTTGAATCAGCACCCGGTGAATTTGTAGTAGTGGGATCGGTTTTCAGCACAACCACCTTTACAAGCCAGATCATAGTTGCAAAATACAACGACAGTGGCTCGAAAATCTGGTGTAAAATGTATTCGGTAAATGGCAGCACTGTTTCTGCAAACCGCATTCAGAAGGATGAAACAGGTAACATATACATTCTGGGAATGGCTGAAGTTGCCGGCGCTTCTTCTGATTATCTGATTATGAAACTGGATGGGAATGGTAACATTCTTCAGCAATCAACCATCGGGACACCAGTCAGTGATTACCCGCTCTCCTTTTTGAGAAATGCACAGGGCGATCTGTTTATTGGTGGCTGGGCAAATTCAGGCACAGGAGAAACGATTCATATGATTCGTCTGAATGCTTCCATGGAACTTCAATGGGATTCATATTTAAGCGGGAATGCCCGATATTTTAATTATGACATGAAGGAAAAATCGTCCGGAAACATCGTTATTGCTGGCCGGTATGATAATATGAATGACTCCTATGATGTACTCCTGGCCGAACTGGATGTTCAAACCGGAACACCGGTCTGGATAAAGTCCTATTCAGCATCAGACGGAACAGCCTCTTATGCCTATGGACTGGCAGTTGGTGAAAATGATCATATAGGTGTAACCGGAATTATTGAAGGCACCCTCGCAGGTACACTTCTGTTTGAAACTGACCAGGATGGAGTTGTTAACTGGTCGGAACGAATTTCAGGAACCAATGAAACCGATGCCCATGGATATGGCATTTGTCCTGATTCTGATGGGGGATATGTTGTCTGTGGAAAACGGTCAGGTGATGATAATTCTGTGGTTCAGTTGCTGAAATCATCAAACACCGGAGAGGTTACATGCAGCACTACGGACTTTCCTTTTAATGTCACTGATCTGACACCTGAAATTCAGCACCTTACACTTACTATGAATACAGGAACCCTGTTTGCCCAGGATATCACTCTGGAGGAAATGATGGTTACTAATTTTTCAGATGCCTGCATTGAAACTTCTGTCAGGTCATTGAATGGAAATCAGCTTTTTGATTTATACCCGAATCCATCGGATGGGATCATCCAGGTTAATCTGAAAGAACCAACTGCCGGCAATTGTAAGGTTGATTTATTTGATGCACAGGGAATCCTGGTAAGTTCAGGAGAGATGTCTCATGCGGTATCAGGGCCCTATAAGATCCCTTTAGAAATTCCTGGAATCTATTTTATCCGCATTACCAATGGTAACAGGTCATACACAGGAAAAGTGATTAATTTCTGATCAAATATTCACTGGGCTGGAAACACGACCATGGTGAAGCATTTTCCTGAAATCTGGCTTCAATACTTCGGTTTTCCCGAATTGTTTCAACTAGGTTCAGTTAGATAGGGTAGTACTGATGGTATTTGATAATATCAGGCATTCACGCTCTTTTCAGGCAGTAAAGCATGCCATTTGTGCTGGTGAACAGTAAAAAGTCACCGGAAATAACGGGTGTTGAAAAAATGCCACCAAGCTCACATTCCACTTCCAGGAATTGCTCATTTGACTTTATTATCTCATAAATATCATCTCTGTACGAATCATCTTCCCTGAAATATCTGAACCGGTTATCCTGATACGACCCGGTTGCAAAACTCCAGACTTTTTCTCCGCTTTTCCTGCTGATCCCATGAAGTTTGCCAATGGTTGTCCCAACGTAAAGCATTCCATCTGTATAGGCATTGTTTCCAAAAATAAGAAATTCCATGTTTTTTCTCCAGGATTCGTCACCGGTGAAGGGATTTGCGGCTATTAATATCCGTTCATCAGCAGATCCTGTGTAAAGCACAGAATCACAAATACTGTTACTGAGACCCCATCCTTTTGAGAATGCCTTGTTCCAGTGACCGAACCCTTTCAATTGGTCAAGGCAGTAAACATTGTAATCCCTTGCACCGAAAATTACAAGGTTGCCAAAAACACACGGTGATCCCTGAACTTCCCCTAATGGAAAATAGCGATGTCCGACCGTCTTAAACTTCCATATTAATTCACCGGTCTTAAGATCGAGTGCATAAAAGTAACCGTCGAAAGACCCTGCAAAGAGTTTTCCATGATCATAAGCAGGTGTTGAATGAACAACATTACCTGTTTTAAAGCTCCAGACTTTCTGCCCGGTTTCAGAATTCAGTGCATATACATTTCCATCTCCCGATCCAAAGCAGAGGAGATCTCCGCAGATTACCGGTGATGAATGAAAATAATCAGCGAAATCATATTTCTTTTCACCCTGGGTTTTATATTCCCAGATAACCTTTCCCGATAAACTTTCGATAGCGTAAACGCTGCCATCACCTCCGTTAAGGTACAATTTATTGCCTGCCGGGCAAACTGCTGATCGTATTTCACCACCTGTCCTGAATTGCCACATTTCTTTTCCTGTCATCAGATCAACAGCATGAAGAATACTGTCGAGACCACCGGCATAAACCAGATTGTCAATGACTACAGGTGAAGCGAAGATGGGTTTTCCGGTTTCAAGGACCCAGCTGATTTCTGGTAATCTGTTGAAATCCGTTACCGGATTCGTGCCATCGGAGCTTTTTTGAGCATTGGAAACACCATGCAGCAGGAATAGAAAAGCAATCAGCTGAATACACAGACTGGAATAATAACGGAATTTTATTCTTAATGATGCCATCGGTCGGGGTTTTTGATATTTACAAAGGTTAAAAATATACAGAAATATCAAACCGGCTGCCAGGTGTCTTTTTTTGAATTAATGAGGCCTCAGAAAACTATGCCAGGTGTATGCACCCGCTGAACAATTGGCTAAAATGATGATCCGGTTATTGTAAAATCCAAATGAATATTCATCTTCATTTGTGATTTAGCATTAATTCTTGTAGGTTTGTGTAAACTTAAAAACAACTTTTTACTATGAGAAGAGCTATTCTTTTTATGTTTTCTGTCCTGTCTTTTACAGGGCTTTATGCACAGAATTGCGAAGGTTATTTTCCGGTTAAAACCGGAGCTTTCATCGAAACCAAAAATTATGATGCCAAGGGTAAATTAACTGGGACCAATCAGCAGACGATTCTGGCTGTTGAACCTCTGGCTGCCGGCTTAAGCCTGAAAGTCAAGAGTGAGCAGTTTGACAATAAAGAGAAACTGACATATTCACAGGAACTTGGAATGCGTTGCGAGAACGGCGTTTTCTATATGGATATGAAGAATTTCCTTGATCCGGCTACCATGGGAGGAATGAAGGATATGGAAATGTCGGTCGACGGACTTGATCTTGAGTATCCGAATGTCCTGCAGGTTGGTCAGACATTGAAGGATGGCGAAATCAATATAAGTTTTATTTCAGGAGGCATGCCACTGATGAAAATGTCAGTAAAAATGTACAACCGGAAAGTGGAAGCCCTTGAAAGTGTTACCACCCCTGCAGGCACATTTGAGTGCTATAAGTTGAGCTATGACATGGATGTGAAGTCAATCATGAAAATGACTGTAAAAGCCACCCAATGGGTTTCAAGAAATGTAGGAGCTGTTAAATCAGAGTCTTATGATAAAAATGGAAAAATGGTAGGCTATTCTTTACTGACAGCATTCAGGAATTAGAAGGTTTTTCATTAATGTGGGTTGTCTTAAAGTCAATAATTCACTGCTTTGGGACAACCTTCTTTATTGCCATTATTTCCGTGAACTGTTCAAGTGAAAGGCTTTTTTCGGAAATTTGCAATCTCAATAAATCCTGATATTTTGGGCCTACAACTCGTAACTGCATATTCATTCTGGCTGATTCCGCTCTGCCTGGCCTTTGGTGCAGCTCTGGCAGCTGTTTTGTATTACCGGAATACACCCGGTGATTTTTCACGTGGCCTTACATGGATTCTGTCCTTCCTTCGTTTTCTTGCCGGAAGCCTGATATCATTTTTACTGCTCTCGCCGATGGTGAAAACCATAGTCAGGACAACTGAAAAGCCAGTGGTGGTATTGGCTGTGGATAATTCGGGCTCCATGATTCTTGGCAGGGACTCGTTATTTGTGGTCAATGAGCTTCAGAAAAAAATAGACGATCTGGCAGCCTGGCTCGGCGATGATTTTGATATTGTAAAGTATACTTTCGGAGAGCAGGTTATTCAGGATGATACGCTGTCTTATACCGGAAAACTGACTGATATTTCTGCATTTTTCACTCAGATAAATAATCGTTTCTATAACCGTAACCTTGGAGCAGTTATTCTGGCCAGTGATGGAATCTATAATTCCGGTTCAGATCCTTCTTATCTGGTCAGGGATGTTTCATATCCCGTATACACAATAAACATTGGTGACACCAACCAGCACCGGGATCTGCTGATAAAGCGGGTTAACTACAATCGTGTGGCCTTTAAGGGAAACCGGTTTCCAATTGAAATACTTGTTCAGGCATATGAATCTGCCGGGGAATCAAGCCGCATAAAAGTACTTCTGAATGAAACGGAAATTTTTTCTCAGGATATCAGGTTCGTTTCTGATAAACAGGTTCTTTCCATTCCTGTTGCTGCTTCGGCTGATGAAGCCGGAAAACTCCGGTTAAGGATAAGCGTTGACCCAATTTCAGCTGAAGCCAATGAATCGAACAATACCCGGGAAATAGTCATTGAAGTAAAAGAAGGCAGGCAGAAAGTCGCAATTGTCGGAAATTCACCACACCCTGACCTGGCAGCCATCGAACGGGCCATCGGTAACAGCAGTAATTTTGAAACGGAACTCTTTTTTGAAGATAATTTCTCAAAGAAACCTGCAGACTACAGCCTGTTTATTCTGCACCAGTTACCCTCGGTAACAAATCAAGCCGCAAAGCTGCTCGGGGATCTGGCAAGACTCAATATTCCTGTTCTGTTTATACTGGGTAACCAGTCTGATATAACTGCATTTAACAATCAGAAAAGCGGATTATCCCTTTCAGGATTCAATAATTCCTTTAATGAATCCCTGCCTGTTTTTAATACAGATTTTCCTCTTTTTATCAGCTCTGAAAACCTGAAACAACTGCTTCAGATTGTTCCACCGTTAAATACACCTTTTGCCAGGTATTCGACAGGAAATGCCGCATATGTTTATGCAACCCAGGCCATCGGAACGGCAACGACATCAATGCCCCTGATTTTCTTTAATCAAAACCCTGACCGGAGATCCGGTGTTATTACGGGTGAAGGAATCTGGCGCTGGCGGTTATCAGATTATTCGAAAAATCAAAATCAGCTTGCATTTGATGAATTGATCGGAAAAATGGTCCAATACCTGGCTGTTAAGGATGAAAAAAGCAGGTTCAGGGTCTCTGTCAGGGATTATTTTGCTGAGAATGAAAACATTGAATTTGGAGCTACCCTGTTTAATGAAACTTATGAACTGATCAACGACAAGCTTGTGACAATGGTCATTACCGGGGAAGATGGGAAGAAATATGAATTTGAATTTACGCCTGCCGGGGAGTCCTATCAGTTAAATGCCGGGAATTTCAAACCAGGTATCTACCAATTTCAGGCTTCTGCCGAAACCGGAAGCAGGAAATTAATGCAACAGGGGTCTTTTATTATTACAGCATTAAATCTAGAAGATATTAATACTGTGGCCAATCACAGGATGCTTAATACGATGGCAGAACTGACAGGTGGGAGTGGGGTTGCGCCGGATAGGATTTCTGAGATAGCACAGTTGATAAAAAGCCGGAAAGATATGAAGCCGGTTACTTACACCCGGAAACGCTATACCGATCTCATTTCATTTCTTCCATTGCTGCTGCTGATCCTCGGCTTTTTAAGTACAGAATGGTTTCTCCGCAAGTATCATGGCAGTTATTAGCAATGGTTTCTCATTCATCTCATTAAATAAAATAATTTTGGAATATCTTATCACCCATGGCTGACATATTATTCATCTGTATTCTGGTATTTGTTATAGCCGGGTTCCTTGCAGGACAGGTAATATCATTCCTGAATCACAGGTCAAGGAAAAAGCCGGTTCCTCCTCTTCTTGAAGGGGTGTATTCTCCCGATCGATACCAGCAATATATTGGTTATAAAAGTGAGTCGTTCCGGTTTGGAATGCTGATCTCCTGGTTGTCTTTTTTTGTAACTCTTGCAATGCTTTTAGGCGGGTTTGTGATGATTGACGATTTTGTCAGGTCGGTTTTCGTAAGTCCGATACTACAGAGTCTTCTCTTTTTTGGAATCATAGGATTGGCTGCTGACCTGTTGTCAACACCTTTTGATCTGTATGATACTTTTGTAATCGAGCAGAAATATGGTTTCAATAAAGCAACACCGTTAATTTATATAACGGATAAGCTGAAATCATGGCTGTTGGCTGCAATCATCGGTGGTGGTTTAATCAGCCTTATTGTCTGGCTGTACACAATACTGGGTCAATCCTTCTGGTGGCTTGCCTGGATTTCAGTTTCTGCTTTTACAATCTTTTTCAGTCTTTTTTATTCCACCCTCATCGTGCCTTTGTTTAATAAGCAAACCCCGCTGGAGGCAGGTGATCTCCGGACTAAACTGAATGATCTGGCAGTCAGGACTGGGTTTAATCTTACCGATATTTTCATTATTGACGGGTCAAAACGTTCCACCAGGGCGAACGCTTATTTTTCAGGATTCGGAGCCAAAAGAAGAATTGTCCTGTATGATACACTGATACAAAATCAGACACCGGACCAGATCACAGCCGTTCTGGCGCATGAAATAGGTCATTACAGAAAAAGGCATACCATAAAGACCCTTGTACTGTCGATTGTACAAACAGGTATTATATTATTCCTATTTTCAGTGGTGGTAGGCAATCCGGATATATACCTGGCTTTGGGAAGCACCGGCAGGAGTTTTCACCTGGGGCTGATTATATTCATGATTCTTTATAGCCCTGTATCCTCCATAACATCAGTACTCATTAATTATCTTTCAAGGTCATATGAATTTCAGGCAGACCGGTTTGCCGCTGAGAATGCCGACCCGATGGCCATGGCTTCTTCACTCAGGTTGCTGACTTCTGATAACCTGTCAGATCTGACACCACATCCCTGGTATGTGTTCCTCAACTATTCTCATCCTCCGCTGGATCAAAGGCTTGACCGCATCCTGAACGATAAGGCATAGCCGGATTGGGTTACCTGATAAGATTGGTTGTAATAAAGGCCATTGTTTGAAAGGTATCAATCCTTCTGGCCGAATTGTAGTCTTCGGTAGCTGCCCATTTTTTGCCGGCTTTCTGATTGGTTAGAGCACGGTACAGATAAGCGTCAAGGTTTTCAGAATTCAGGTCAATTACAATACTGAAATCAATCAGTGCACCGGCATAATCTTTCAAAAGCATCTTATTGTATCCCCGATGAAAGTATGCCGATTCGTAGTTGTTATTCAGGTTAATTGCTGCATCGCAAAGCAATATTGCCTGATCATATTTCTTCTTTTTGGTAGCAACCAGGGCAGCCCTGAGATAATCCGATGCCTTATATTGGGAAAATCCATCGGAAGTAATAAGTATAAATGCCAATAATAGAATTGAAAATTTCCTCATCCTGCTAAAAATTTAATTCTGGTGCCGTCAATTCTTTTAACACAAAGGATTCAACAAAGTTTACCCAATAGTGTTTACAATGGAATGATACATTTATACTGACGGTTTTATTGCTGAAAAGTTACAAAAAAATGATGGTATTCCGAATGGTTTTCATTGTAAATTGCATGTTGAAAAATTACTTTTAGCCTGTTGTATAATTTTCTGTAATTCATCATTATAGATAAATAGGGTGGCATTAAAATCAATAAAATCAGTTTCCGGTAAATTAAAGAAAGTACTGAAATTCATTTTTGGTATTTTCTTTAAACTGCCTTCCGGTTTGTCTGGAATATGGCATAAACTGGCAATGAGGTTGCTTCAGGTTTTTATGCTTATTCTGGTGATTATCCTTTCCATCAATTTTAACCTGTTTGGATTGTTCGGGCCATCACCGAAACTTACCGATCTTAAAGACCCTGAGATCAGTGTTGCTTCTGAACTATATGCTTCTGATGGGTCGCTGATCGGAAAATACTATCTTGAAAACAGGACTCCTGTTGAGTTTTCTGATCTGTCTCCAATACTTGTGAATACTTTGCTTGCTGCAGAGGATATCAGGTTTTACAATCACAATGGAATTGATCTCAAGGCTACCATCGCTGCTATCTGGAGTACGGCCAGGGGCGAAAAGAGAGGTGGCAGCACCATAACACAGCAACTTGTCAAAAATCTGTACAAAACCCGACACAAGAACCAGAAGGGGCTGCTTGGCTATATTCCCGGAGTCAATATTTTGATTGACAAGTCAAAAGAGTGGATTAATGCACTGAAACTCGAGTTTTATTATTCCAAGGACGATATACTTACCATGTATCTCAATACGGTAGATTTCGGAAGTCATGCTTTTGGTATCAAGGCGGCCGCAGCAACTTTTTTCGACAGAAAGCCCTCCGAGTTGAAGGTTGAAGAAGCGGCAGTGTTGATAGGTCTGCTTAAGGCTCCAACCTATTACAGTCCGGCTCAGAACCCTGACAATGCCCTTAAACGGCGAAACAGCATTCTGTCCCAGATGCAGAGATATGGCTTTATTACTTCAGCGGAAGCCGATTCCCTGCTAAAGACAAGGATCTCACTTCGATACCGGCGTTCACACGACGATGACGATGCGACCTATTTTAAGGAAGCCGTTGCCAGAAGTATGCAGGAATGGAGCAAAGAGTCAGGTTACAATATCTATACCGATGGATTGAAGATCTACACAACAATTGACCCTCATCTACAGGACTATGCAGAGCAAGCCGTGGTTAAACATATGAAGAGGTTGCAGAAAAGATTCAATGAACACTGGCAGGGACAAAATCCATGGATTGATAGTAAAGGCAATGAAATTCAGGGTTTTATCGAAGGCTTGTCTAAAGAAACTTCTTATTATGAAGGCCTGAATAAAAAATTTAAGGGTAATTCCGATTCTATAAATTTTTACCTGAATCTTCCCCGCAGGATGACTGTTTTCTCCTGGAAAGGTCCTGCCGATACCACTTTAAGTACAATGGACTCGATCAGGTATTACCGCCATCTGCTGAATACCGGATTTGTAAGTATGGACCCTGTTACTGGTTTCATCAAAGCATGGGTCGGAGGGATCGATTTTCGTTTTTTCAAGTATGATCATGTAAATCAGGCCCGTCGCCAGCCAGGGTCATTGTTTAAGGCCTTTGTTTATACAGCGGCTTTCGAACACGGTTTGAGTCCATGTGACCGGAGAACTGATCAGCCTGTTACCATTAAATACACCGAGAAAGGCGAAACAAAGACCTGGTCACCACACAATGCCAACTGGAACTTTACGTGGGAAAATATAAGCCTGAAAAACGCATTTGCCCGTTCCGTTAATTCAGTTGCAGTGCAACTGACCAATGAAATGGGATGGGATAAAGTCATTGAGTGCGCGCACAGAATGGGCATAAGCTCACCTTTGAGAAATGTTCCGTCTGTTTGTCTCGGGTCGAGCGATGTTACCCTGCTTGAAATGGTAAATGCTTATTGTGCATTCCTGAATGATGGAATGAAAAATGAACCCGTTTTGGTTACCAGAATAACCGATAGGGAAGGTAAAGTAATTTATGAATACAAACCTGCGCCTGTAAGGGTAATCAGTGCTGAAACAGCCTTCCTGATGAGTATTATGCTGAGGTCAGGATTAACTGAGGCCGGAGGTACAACGCAGGGTTTGTGGGAATATGATCTCTTTAATTACGATACTGAGTTCGGAGGAAAAACCGGTACATCCTCAAATTTTTCCGACGGCTGGTTTATTGGTATAACCCCAAGGCTCGTTTCCGGGGTCTGGGTGGGAGGGGAGCACCGGAATGCAAGGTTCAGGACATCCCAGCTGGGTGAAGGGCTTAGAACGGCTTTGCCGGTCTATGGACTGTATATGGAAAAAGTGGTGCAGGATAACAATCTGAAACAGTACAGGGGTAAATTCGGGAAACCTTCGATTAAGATCAATAAACCTTATTCTTGTTCTTCCTACGCCCCGGTAGCTGATTCGCTTTTGCCCGAAGCTGAACCGGGTACTGAACTGCCTGATTCGCTATAAATCTCTTTTAAGGAGAATCCTGTAGATCACAAGAGTAAAAACAACGATCCATCCAAAGCAGATGGCAGTGTCCTGCCAGGAGGTGTAATCGCTGAATGAAATGCCGAAAAGCTTCATGAGTGAACTGTTGGGCAATGGAACCAGGTTGCCGGCTGCTTCAAGTGGCAGGAATCTGCTGATGTTGTCAGGTAGTTTAAAGCTGAAAATCCTTTCCAGAATGAGTGAATATAAAAGGAATACGATCACGGTAATTCCGGCTCTTTTCAGAAGTACCGACAGAAAGGCAGCAAACATCATGTAGGTCAGCAGTTCCAACGCATGAGCCGCGATAAACAGCAACTTTGGGCTCAGGATCAGATTGTAATCAGGCGACTTTTGCAGCAATCCGGCAATGAGTCCTGTAGAAGCGACTAAAACAGCTACAACCAACGAAAGTGCAATGATCATTGCTATTTTGGCTGTCATAAACCCGAGCCTGCTGGTTCCTGTAATCACCTGTTGCTTCAGGGTTCTGAAGGTAAATTCATTGGTAATCAGTATAATAACCAGGAATGCAGGAAACATTTTAAGGAACCCTGCAATATAGGTCAGGTTTTGCCAGACCCCGGGAAATGCATATACGGGAAATGAAGGAATGGGAAGCGGAGACTTATTGTTTACATTCACTGTAATATTATCCAGTATGCTCTGTAAACTGAAAAGAAGAATAACGAGGGTGGCAGCGTATAACCCGCTTAGAATCCAGAAAGTGCGGTAATTCGAGATCTTGATCCACTCAGGATATATTGTTAAAAGTATCTTTTTCATCGGCTTTCAGATTGTATCAGCACCCGGATGGTTTCCGGTGATTTCGAGGAAATAGCTTTCGAGACTTTTCTTATTCATACTGAGGTGTGAACAGCTGATCCCTCTGGTAAAAAGAAACTGGTTTACTTCTGATGGGTTGCATAATCCCCTGGTTTTCAGTTCGGCATAATTGCCTCTGATCGTATGTGAAAGGTAATCAGGATACTCCTTTATAACAGTTTCGAGTTTTGAAAGATCAGTACTCCCGATCACGATGGTTTCAGTATTACTCAGTACATCATCAACACTGCCCGAGAATAGCTTAACCCCCTTCTGCAGTACCGCCACATGGCTGCATACTTTCTGAACTTCATCAAGCAGATGGCTGGCCAGGATAATGGTAGTACCCGATGATGCAATTGATGTGATCAAACCCCGGATTTCTGCAATTCCCCCGGGATCCAGTCCATTGGTGGGCTCATCAAGGATAAGGACCTCAGTATTGCCAAGCATGGCTGAAGCGATGGCAAGGCGCTGTTTCATTCCGAAAGAGTAAGTCTGGAAACGATGTTTTCTGCGATCCGAAAGGCCTGTCAATTGCAAAACCCTTTCAATATCCTGCTCAGGAACGCATCGTACCCGAGCTATGATTCTCAGATTATCAACTGCATTCAGGTAAGGGAAGAAGTTGGGGTGTTCAAGAATTGCACCGATGCGTTTGAGCGATTTAAAGTCCAACGTTTGCCCAAACCAGCGGAAGCTCCCATGATTGGGAAGTGTAGCCCCGAGAATGATTCCTAAGGTGGTCGTTTTTCCGCTACCATTTGGTCCAAGCAAACCATAGACCTGTCCCCTGGATATGGTAAGATCCAGACCGGATAATGCTTTGATTCTCCCGTAGTTCTTGCTCAGACCTTTAATTTCCAGTATGGTATCTTCCAAAATATATACTTTTTAATGGATAAAATCGTAGTAATCCGATTAAGCTATAGGACGTTGAAATATGGTGAAAATTACAAAAAAAGGCGATAGGCTTCCCCGCTTTGTCTTTTTATCTATTTTTGCTTTTGAAACTCAACAAAGTAGCCTTGCTTGCTGTTGAATATTTTATAACAAAACAATTATTCTGATGACTGTTTCACAAAACAAAGTGGTTTCACTCACCTACGAGTTAAAAATAGATAATGCTTCCGGAGAAGTTGTCGATATGGCCGATGCTTCCGAACCACTGGTCTTTATTTATGGTACAGGTAACCTGCTGCCAAAATTCGAAGCGCACATTTTCAATCTTAAAGTAAAGGATAATTTTGAGTTTACCCTTTCAGCAGCGGATGCATATGGCGACTTTACCGATGATGCCATTGTAACACTTCCCATCGATGTTTTTATGATGGATGGAAAAATAGATCCCGAGATGCTTCGCATTGGAAATGTTATTCCAATGCAGGACAATGAAGGTCATCCGCTCGAAGGCGTAGTGAAATCAGTCGAAAAGGATAAGGTCATTATGGATTTTAATCATCCGATGGCTGGTAAAAACCTGCACTTTACAGGGAGTATTCTCGAATTACGGGATGCTACTCCCGAAGAGATCAGTCATGGTCATGTGCATGGCCCCCATGGTCATCACCATTAATTCCTGGTAGTTCGGGCTTTCCGGATATTTAGATACTTAAAATCCCTGTGTTAACAGGGATTTTTTTGTTTATATACCGGATTATCTTGAAAGCAGGAAAACAGTAGGCTTTTTTCCCGGTTGGAAATTCATTTTTTTCCACCGGCCAATGGGTGCTGTAATAATTGATTCATCGCTGAGGCTGATGTTGCTTGCAACGCACAGTAATGTATCATTCCCACAGGCCATAAGAATGGATTCAATCATGTGATTGTTGCGGTATGGCGCTTCAATGAAAATATGGGTATGCCCTGTCTTTAGAAGGTCACGTTCAATTTCACGGATTTTTTTAATTCTATCGGGAGCTTTAACCGGCAGGTATCCGTGAAAGGAAAAATTCTGCCCGTTAAAGCCCGATCCCATCAAAGCCATAATAATGGATGATGGGCCGGATAGCGGCACAACACGGATTCCGCTTTCATGCGCCAGTTTAACAACCAGTGATCCGGGATCAGCTACGGCAGGGCATCCGGCTTCCGACAACAAACCGGTATCCATACCTGCCCTTACTTGTTCAAGGAATGCAAAAACATCATTCTCAGCAGTATGCTCATTCAGGATATGAAAGGTTGTCGTTTCGAAATCCTTTTCGTAACCGCATTTTCTCAAAAACCTGCGGGCAGTCCGCAACTCTTCAACAATAAAAACATCCAGTTGCTGAATCAGCTGAAAGTTATAGGCCGGTAACACCCTTTCGGGAGGAGTGTCTCCCAGGGTGCTGGGAATCAGAAATATTGATCCTGTTTTGCTACTCATATCTATAGATTAAATGGCAACGCCGACAAATCAACATTACCTCCTGAAATGATGATGCCTGTTTTTAGATGACCAACAACAACTTTCCTTTCCAGGATTGCTCCCAGCGGCACAGCCGATGATGGTTCTATGATGATTTTCATCCGTTCCCATACCAGCTTCATGGCTTCTTTGATACTTTCTTCACTAACGGTTACAACATCATCTACATGTTTCATGATGATGGGGTAGGTAAGTGAACCAAGGGAAGTCAGCAAGCCGTCCGCAATGGTTTTTGGGTTCTCCGACGGAATAAATGATCCTGATCTGAATGATCTGTGAGCATCATCAGCCCCCGCAGGTTCAGCAGCAATAACACTGATATTTCTGCCAAAGTACTTTGCCGCAAGGGCAGTGCCACTCAGTAATCCACCTCCGCCTACAGGAGCAAGGATCATCTGCAGATCCGGGAAATCCTGAAGCAATTCCATGGTAGCTGTGGCCTGACCGGCGATAATCCTGTAGTCATTGTAAGGGTGAATCTCGGTAGCTGATGTGTTTTCCAGCACGAGTTTAAGTGTCTGTTCCCGTGCCTCCAGTGTTGGTTTGCAGAAGGTTATCTTACCGCCATATTCCTGAACTGCATTTATCTTGATTCTGTTCGAGTTTTCAGGCATCACGATGAAAGCGCTGATACCAAGCCGTGATGCAGCCAGAGCAAGGGCTGCAGCATGATTGCCCGACGAATGGGTAGCAACACCATGAACAAGCTCATTTTTCTTTAATTGAAGAACCGCATTGGTTGCTCCCCTTGATTTGAATGCACCTGCTTTCTGGAAGTTCTCGCATTTAAAATACAATTCAGTCCCAAACATCCTGTTGAGGGCCGAACAGGTTAGCACAGGTGTACGATGCAGGTAGGATGAAATTCTATTTCCAGCCTGTTCTATCGTTGCCTTATTGGGTTCCTGTTGTTCAGTCATGGTTTTTCTTCCTGATGGATTCAATGATCTTGTCGGTTGCAGCATCAAGCAGCTCCCATGTTTTGGAAAAGTCGGCCTGACCTCCGTAGTAGGGATCAGGAACCGGCTGATTGCTGCCGGGGTAGGTCATATTCATAATGAAATCAACCTTCTTCATATCAGCGTCGTTCCGTGCCACAGAAGCTACATCCCTGTAATTGTTGCTATCCATAACAAAGATTCTGTCGAAGGTGTCAAAATACGATATGCTGAACAGCTTACCCCTATGATCTGAAATATCTATTCCATGTTGGCGGGCAACTTCTATCGCTCTTCTGTCGGGCGTGTCACCGGCATGGAATGGCTCAAATCCGCAGGAATCAACTTCGCCCGGAACATGGCTGTCTGCCATTTTTTTTCTCATGATTCCCTCTGCCAGGGGCGACCGGCAGATGTTGCCAAGGCATACCATCAGTATTTTCATAAACAGATCTTTTAATAAATAACCTCATCCCGGATTTCTCGCGGATGAGGTTACTGGTATTGTTTAATACAGCAGATTATTGGTCAGAGTTTTATTTTCTTTTCAATTTCTTCAACATAAGTTCTGAACTGCTTGTCTGTTTCAATCAGGTTATTCACTGTACGGCAGGCGTGAAGAACAGTTGCATGATCCTTGTTACCGCAGTGAAGTCCGATGGTGGCAAGCGATGACTTGGTATGCTTCTTTGAGAAGAACATTGCCAGCTGCCTGGCCTGGACAATTTCCCGTTTACGGGTCTTTGAGTTCAGGTGGTCAACATGTATATTGAAAAAATCGCAGACGACTTTCTGGATGTAATCAATGGAAATTTCTTTTGAGGTATTTTTAACGAACTTGTCGATCATCTGACGGGCAAGTTCAATGGTAATGGCTTTCTTGTTGAGCGATGATTGTGCCATTAATGAGATAAGTGCCCCTTCAAGTTCCCTGACATTGGTGGTGATACTATATGCAAGGTATTCAATAACATCAACAGGCATTTCGATGCCATCCTTATAAAGCCTTTTGTTGAGAATGGCAATGCGTGTTTCAAGATCGGGAATCTGAAGGTCGGCAGCCAGGCCCCATTTAAAGCGTGAAAGCAATCTTGGTTCAATGCCCTTCATTTCAACAGGAGCTTTGTCAGAGGTAATGACAAGCTGGTTGCCGTTCTGATGCAGGTGGTTAAAAATGTGGAAGAAGACATCCTGTGTTTTTTCCTTCCCTGAAAGGAATTGTATGTCATCGATCAATAACACATCGATCATCTGATAAAAATGAACGAAATCGTTCTGGTTCTGATTCTTTACAGCATCGACAAATTGTTGAATAAATTGCTCTGCAGTAACATAGAGTACTGTTTTCTCAGGAAAATTATTCTTAACCTGAATTCCGATGGCATGCGCAAGGTGGGTTTTCCCCAGCCCGTTGGCACTATAGATAAAAATAGGGTTAAAAGCGGTTTTCCCAGGATTGGTGGCTACTGCGTAACCGGCTGACCGGGCGAGCCTGTTACAATCGCCTTCAATAAAATTGTCAAACGAATAGGATTCGTTAAGCTGTGAATGTACCTGGATTTTTTTAAGGCCCGGAATAACAAATGGGTTAGGTATCTCCTTAGACGACCCTTTGTTCAGGTCAATCGGCATGGATACTGAAGGATTATTCAGAACACTCCTGTTGCTGGTAGGCACTTTAATAGTGTACGGGGCCCTGGGGTCGTTTGAATTTTCCATAATAATACTGTATTCCAGCCTTCCGGAAGGACCAAGCTCATGTTTTATAGTTTTCTTCAGTAAGTTGATGTAGTGCTCCTCAAGCCATTCATAAAAAAACTGGCTGGGGACCTGGATAGTTAGTACGTTGTCGTCAAGTTTTATAGGTTTAATAGGCGAAAACCATGTTTTGTAGCTTTGATAGTTAATGTTGTCCTTAATAATCTTTAGGCAATTCTCCCAAACTTCATGATGAACTTCTCTCATTCTCCCTTACGTAAAAAAGTTGTAATCAAAAATAACTTCCTTGTCTTCCCTGGTATTCCTATTGATAAAATGTATAAGCTCTCATACTCAGAAACTTCACGTTTCTGTCTCAACAGACTACATTTTTCAACAAAAGTCATTGAAAAAAAGTTTAAAAAAAATAAATAATTCACTTGTATTTTCAGAAAAATATGTGTATTGTAAAAGCGGCCGATCTTAAGTCTTTCCAGTAATAGCAATACTTATTCAGATCTCAGATATATTACCTTGCTTCCATACGTTTTTCTGAATTTTTCGTTAACCCTGTCAGCTTCACTTTTCCTGATCCTGAAATTCAGATTGCACTCCATATCAAATTGCGTATTCAATAGTTGTAAGCCATCATCCTTAACAATTTTCATAATGTCATTCATGGCTTCGTAGTTAAATCTTAGTTCATAAACTTCATTAACGGTTCTTTCAACAATTTCGGCCCGCATCAATGCATCAGCTGCTGCAGTCTTATAGGCATTGATCAAACCGCTGACGCCAAGTTTGATTCCTCCGAAATATCGGATAACCACGATTAAAATGTTGGTGAGATCGTGTGATTGAATCTGACCGTGTATTGGTCTTCCGGCAGTTCCGGAAGGTTCTCCGTCATCGTTAGCTCTCCAGGATGATTTGTCAAATCCAAGAACGTAAGCATAACAATGATGACGGGCATCGTAATACTCTTTCCTCAATTGTTCCAGCGTTGACTTTACCTCATTCTCATCTTTAACAGGCAAAGCAATCGCAATAAACTTACTACCCTTTTCCTTATATATTCCTTCTGAACGGTTGACGATGGTTCTATAGGTGTCATCAAATAACATCCTGATTATTAATTAAATATAGTTAGAGAAAGGAAGTCTTCCAGAGACTGATTGAGCGTTGTCAGTAAAATGTAAACATAATAATTTCCATAGATAAATGTGCTAAAAAGCAACTTTTTTTCAATATTTTTTTTCTTTATGTAAAAGAACTGAAAATCAGTCGGATCAGAGTGAAGTCCAGGAATTGTCAAAAGAAAAGTCTGATGTTGATAACTCGTTTGGGCAGGGATAACAATTTAAAGTCCGTAGCTCTACTTTTGCCTGACAAAATAAAAGTATATTATACAAAATGTTTCAAAACCTTCAGGGTGAACTGGCCGCACTGCTCACAGCTGTATTCTGGACTGTAACTGCGCTTGCCTTTGAATCTGCAAGCAAAAAAGCCGGATCCTTGTCGGTTAACCTTCTGCGGCTTATTATAGCACTGATTTATCTTAGTCTTTTCAGTCTCTTCACAAAGGGTACGCTGATACCCTTTGATGCATCAGTCCATAACTGGATTTGGCTTTCTGTTTCCGGGGTTATTGGTTTTGTTATAGGTGATTTGCTATTGTTTCAATCCTATGTGGTCATAGGTGCCAGAATCTCGATGTTGGTGATGGCTCTCTCACCCCCGATTGCTGCAGTTTCCGGATGGCTTATTCTGGGTGAAAGGATGAACCCCATCAGTATTCTGGGAATGGTAATTACGTTAACCGGAATAATCCTGGCCATTCTTGGCCGGAAAACCAATTCTGATAGAAAAAATGAACCGGCTTCATCACGTTTCAGGTACCGTTTAAAATATCCGGTCAAAGGACTTCTTCTGGCCCTGGGAGGGGCAGCAGGGCAGGGGATAGGGCTGGTTATCAGTAAGTACGGTATGGGAAATTATAACGCTTTTGCGGCTACACAGATAAGGGTGATTACCGGAGTTATTGGTTTTGCAATGGTGATTACAGCTTATGGTGGCTGGAAAAGGGTAAAGTCCGCGATTCAGAATGTGCCGGCCATGAAAAGTCTTTCACTCGGTGCCTTTTTCGGACCTTTTCTCGGAGTATCCTTTTCACTGCTTGCTGTCAGATATACTTCCTCCGGAATCGCATCGACCATTATGTCCATCACTCCTGTATTGATTATCGCACCTTCAGCATTGTTCTTTCATGAAAAGGTTACGTTCCGGGAGATAACAGGTGCTGTTATGGCTGTGACCGGTGTATCCCTGTTTTTTCTCTGAGTGCCATTCAAGTGCTTGAGAAAGCAATTTATTTTATTTCCATAAACCCTTGAGATACATTGTAATATCGTTGTATTCACTCTCTGATAAAACAATTCTTTCTTTGTTCTGAGGGTCAACAGAATGTTGTAATTTACCGTACCAATCTTCACCATCAGGCAGGTCACCGGGTTTACGGGGTATGATATGCAGGTGTAAATGCTCAATACTTTGCCCGGCTTCTGTTCCTTCCTGGAGCGACCAATCATAGGCATCGCTTTCATAAACTTCACATAAAAAGGCCGTTACCTTTCTTGCAAAGGAGAAAAATGCACTGATTTCCTCTTCATTGAGATCAAACAGACTGTTAACATGCTTCATTGGAATAACCAGACTATGGCCCGGCAGTATAGGGGAAAGATTATACATTGCTTTGATATCGCCTGAAAAGGCAAATACTGATGCATGGGAATCGGGCTTACAGAATGGGCAGATTGTAATCATCGGTTTTCAGTAATAATGTGTTTCAACGATTGGTTCCCAGAGCAATCTGGTCTCCTCGCGGCCATAACCGCTGCAAACAGATTCAAAACTACAGTTTTTATGTTCGGGTATCAGCACAATTGTCTGAAAAGTGCAGGGTTCTTTACTGCAATGTTCATCCAGGCACAACATGATGTCGTTACAGCATGATCGCCCAAGCGACCAGAAGATATCATTCATTTTCCAGACCTCAATACCCGAATACCTGGCAATCTCATTTACAGCCTCAATACAGGCTTTTCGCACCGGCTGGTCAGTCGGAAGCAGCGCGCGTTTTTTGATGGCTCCCAACAATTCTCTGTCATTGATCCGTATGCAGCCCAACCTCAGCAATACCCTTTGCATATGATAATCCATGATCGGAATATAGTTCTCTCTATCCCGGATCACGAATAATCCACTGTCAATCAGAAGCTTTAAAAGAAAGGATGATTTTTTTCGCATCGGATCTCCGAAAGCATCAGTCTTTTCAAGCATTTCATAAAATCCGGAGCCCTGGTTATACAATAATCCGCCTGTTTTTTCAATCAGATGAGAAAAAGAGCCCCCGGATTCAATCTGCAAAAACCGGCTAAGATCTTTCATAAGCCCAACGCGTTCTTCAATACTGTCAAGGGTTGTATTCACTGGATTCCCGTCATCAGAAAATGCGGACTCCAGAGCGCTGGCAATACTTTCCACTTCATCTTTTCCCAGTGATTCAGGAATCAGCAATGCTGATTTTTTCAAAGCGAGATCAAGAAAAACCTTTTCAATATAATCCCAGCCGAAAAGATTACATTTTGCGCTTCTCAAACTTCGGGTCTGATGGCAGATTGCCACAGCATAAAACAACATGGCAAGCCTGGTTTCCTTTTTCAAAGGATGGTTCAGAAAAGGTCTTCTGGTGAAACCTTCTCTGAATTCCATTAACAATAATACGTTTGATATCGCCAGACATTGATTTGAATCAACAACTACATTGCTTTCGTGCATAAAGGTAAACCATAGTTTTCAGATACCGTATTACTAAACGGTATTGTAAGTTAAACATTTTATAATCAATATATAGAATACCAAATTGATCAGATTTTAATCAAAGGTAATTTTCATTTCTACCCTTCTGTTTTTTTGTCTTCCGGCCGGAGTTTTGTTGTCTGCAACTGGTCGTTCCTGACCATACCATTCGGCTTTGATCCTGAATTCCTCAACTCCTTGCTTGATGAGATAGTCTTTAACAGCCTGGGTCCTGTTCTTCGACAATTCCATATTTTTTTCCGGATTCCCGGTATTATCGGTATGTCCGGCGAGTGTAACCTTCCACATTTTCCTGTTGATCATCAGCTCTGCCAGTTCATTCAGCGACTGGAAAGACCCTGTTTTGATGATCGATTTTCCCGATTCAAACTCCAGGTCTGAAAATGCCCTGTCGATTATTTCTATTTCTTCTTTTTTAATAGCCGGGCAACCATTGTTCTCGGGAATTCCGGGTGTATTCGGGCAAAGATCAGAAGGGTCAGGAATACCATCGCTGTCAGTATCCGGACAGCCGTTATATCTGGCAGGGCCTGGAATTGCTGGACATTGATCATTTTCATCAGAGATACCGTCATTGTCGGTATCGGCAAACGGACAACCCATGAATTCCTGCTTTCCTGCAATTTCAGGACATTTATCATCTTTGTCGGCGATTCCATCCATATCACGGTCCGGACAACCTTTCAAAGCAGGTAGTCCGGGAAGATCCGGACACTCATCTTCAAAATCTGTAATACCATCATTATCAGTATCAGGGCAACCATTAAATTCCGGTTTACCAGCGTGATCAGGACAACGGTCATTTTTATCTGCCACGCCATCTTTATCCCTGTCGGGACACCCATTCAGGATCTCAGGACCCGGGTCCGCCGGACATTCATCCTTCTGATCGGCAATTCCGTCACCATCGGCATCAGGGCAACCCAACATAATCCATGTTCCGGGAATCTCTGGACACCGATCGAGTTTGTTGCTTACACCATCTCTGTCATGATCACGTTTGATGCTTTTAAACACTGGAATCTTGAACATAATATAGGCATCCGTACCATAAATCTTATCACTGAATGCATTTGATATGATACTGTTTGAGCCAATCCAAACCGGGCCTAACCTTAACCCTATCCCTACCCTGAACAATCCAAACTCATCAGCCTGCATTGGAAGAGCCACTCCAAACCAACGACGATCATACCGTGGAGTCAGGTTGTAAGTTGAAAAATGATGCGATTTTGTCGTAATCTGTGTTCCTTTCTTGAGTGCAATATAAGGGCTGAAATTCAGGTATAGATTTTTTGCAAAATTGTAATCAATCTGAATACTCAGAACGGAAGGTAACCTCATTAAGAAATTCTGATCTATATTATCACTGAAATTGAAAAGAGCACTGATTGTATCGTTGAAATCCTGGATGGAATTGATGTCAAGGCCGGTTAAATCAAGATCCCTGATATCAGCAACAAAGTCCTGACTGTAGTATCCCTTTTTATAATTGATTCTTCCAAGATCAAGCAACGAGACCCCCACCCTGAGCATGTATTTGTCCTTATCAGGTCTCAACAGACCTTCCTGCCCATCCATGTTGTACCTGTATTTTTCAATCCCTGGACGATATTCATAAACAAATCCGATATCCAGTCCGAAACCGGGATCCGAAACCGCTTTCAGCGGTTTGATTCCATCTTCTTCAAAATTGCTTGAAAGACCGTAATTTACTTTTGACTGGAAAAGAGATAAGGTGTCAGAGCCATCAAACCGATAACTCAGTTCACTCACAAACCCATAACCTGAGGCAATTCCCTGAAGGTACTTGAAAGTAGCACCTCCTTTAAAAAAATGTTTACCTGTATTGGCAATCACACGGGCGAAGGTAACACCGAATTCTGCCCAATAATTAACCTGAATACTGAAGTTTGCATTTGTAAGGTTCTTATAAAGAAGGGGTTCATAATTAAAATCTTCATAAGCCAGTTTTGCAAAGTCTTCGGTTATATTGTCGACATTGGAAAAGCCTCTGATCCTGGTTGTAAAAGCCAGTGCGCTCTTTTCGTTCAGGTTAACCATGAATGAGGGTAAAATCATTCCGATATTAATTATGCCGGACTTATCCTTACCATTCAGATTTTCAAATACATATTTTTCTTTAAAATTATCTTCATCCCACCGGCCGGGATTGTAAAAAGCCTCCCGTCTGAAGGCAAGGTAATTATTGCTCACAAGGAAATTAGTTCCGAAAAATACCATATCGAAACGGTATCTTGAGTCTGCAATGGAAGCTGGTTGAAGCATCAGTCCGGAAACACCGGAGTAAGTACTCTGTGAGAACGGCAGGAACTCCTGTCCGGAAGATTGTTTTATTGCAATAACGGTGATCAGAACAATGACGAAAATCGTAAATTTATTTTTCTTCATGGCACCGGGTTTTGGATGGATGTAAATTCAAATATAAGGTGAAATGATCAGAAATCAATATTTAAGATAAACAATTCAATCTGCGTAATACTATCCGCGGGAAATCATGGCAATGGCAACAAGGGCAATGGCTACACCAACCCAATTTGCCGGATTCAGTCTTTCATTGAAAATGAGATAGCCGGTCATGGCTGAAATACATACTACGCTGATATTAACCAATGGGATGAATACAGATACTTCCATAACAGATAATCCCATCATTAAATAATATGCTGATAACCAGTTCAGAATACCAAGGAATACTCCCGCGGTAATTGATCTCAGATTTATTTTCTGCTTTATTCTGCAGGAACGGAAGAACAATACAGGAAGCCCGATAAGAAAACCGATCACAAAAGCTGTGGAAACATACCTTACCTGCTCACCTTCGTTTTCGCTTCCTGTAAAATAAAACTGTGTAATTTTAAGCACTACATCATTCAAACCCATAAACAAGAAAACAGCAGCTGGCAGCAGAATTATCAGGAATTCCGGTTTTTCGATCCGCCCTTTTCTGGTTGTCAGATAAAAAGCAATAATTGCCAGGCAGATTCCAGCTATTTTCACTAACCCTGCTTTATCATCAAAAAGGAGAATTCCCACCAAAACTGAAATGATCACTGCCATCCGGCTGCTTATGGCAGTAATGGCAATACCCGCTTTTCTTGCAGATAAAGAAACAAGTACAAATCCTGATATCAGGATAAAACCGGTTAAAACAGACATTGGAAACCAGTTGGCTGAAATAATTCTATGGTAGTCAACGCTCCATCCAATAGAATTATATCCGAAACAAGCACCGGCAAGATAGTTTATTGTGATGGCGGTGAGATTGTCAATACCCAGTTTCTCAAATACTTTAAAACTGATCAGTATCAGTGACGAAGCAGTCACAGCAAGCAGAAGATAGATCATTAAGAGAGCTTTAACGGCAAAAATAAAGGATTGTATCCAATGATGAGTGAAGGTTTTTATGGCTTCCTGATCCGGAGATAAACGGGAATTTCCACTCTTCCTTCCTGACTACCTGATTTTGTGTACCAGGACTTCAGCGTAGTATTCAGGACTTTACCATTGCGGTCAATACTGATTAAATCTATTTCACAGGAATGTTCCTGTAACAGTGACAGGAGGACATCTGGTTTTTCACTGACCAATCGGCCAGTGGAATAGAAATCCCTCAAATACAAAGGGATAGAATCAATCATCATACTATGGAATACCGGCCACCTTATTTCAGAAAGAGCCGCCATTTCAGTAACGGTTGTAGCCAATCCGGCAATTACAAATGAATGGTCTTCAACAAGAAAACTACATTCCTGAATCCTTCCCATATTGATGTGTAGGGTAGAATCTGTCTTGTCAGGAAGCAGAAGATCAAGCGGATCATAAGAAAAAGATACATCTGTTGATTTCTGGAAAAGATTCAGAACATCACCAAAATTATCGGGAGTGTGATGATGTTGTAAATCCGGAAGCAGGTCTCCCGGCTCCGAATAGGAAAGGATTTCATCATTGATAAACCATAATTCAGCACTTTCCCTGTTTGTTCGTGCGGTAAAAACAGCATCGGCCAGTTCCTGGGCCCTGATTACTTCCAAACCGGCATCAATGAACCAGCGGGTGATCAATGAAACTGAGAAGGGCAGAGGGTTGAGGTAAAAGTAAGCCAGGAGTGCGATCTCATTTGGTTTGAATCCTGACACAGGGCTGTTCATTAACTCCTGCCGCAGTGGATCAAAGGATTGGTGAAACTGAAAAGCAAGATTAACAGCTTCCGGTGTAATCAATACCCTGTTATTCAGGATTCCGGGTCCGGAATGATTTGGAGATGAAATAGTCAATGAGTAGGGGGATACGCTGATATTGACCAGGATACAGAATATATCATCAGGGAAGATAGCGGTATTCATTTTCTTGTAATCCGGCCATTCATCCGCATTGAGCAACTGAATCCCATTTTCTTTAATAATAGTAATCATCTGCTGCTGTGGATTTCATGTCAGAGGTTGTATCCTGTTTGAGACAAAGGTAGAATGAAAAATACTAATCCGACTGATAAACCGGGTATGAAAAAAGCAACAATGATTATCTTCGCAGGGCAAAATTCGTTTATGACTTATAAGGAACTTGAATTCAGGGTTATTGATGCCATATCGGGCCTTTACGGACAGAACGAAGCCAGGTCGGTTCAGCGTTTTTTGTTCGCCTGCTTTTCCGGTTTTGATCCGGCCGGATATCTGCTCAAAAGGAATGAAGAAGCAGACGAGGACTTCGAGAATAAAATTATACTGGCAATTCCACGCCTGATTGAGTTCGAACCTGTTCAATATATTACCGGGAAAACCTGGTTTTGCGGAACTGAACTTTCTGTCAGACCCGGAGTACTTATTCCTCGTCCTGAAACGGAAAACCTGGTCATGAAAATTGTGGAAAAACACAAATCCAGGGAGGGAATCAGCATTCTGGATATAGGTACAGGCAGCGGAGCGATTGCTATTAGCCTATATCTGCTTATTGGAACAGCCAGGATTGAAGCAATTGACATCAGTGAAGTTGCATTAAGTATTGCTAAAGAAAATGCTGACGAAAACAGAGCGGTTGTCGGGTTTTCACAGATCGATATTCTTGATCGGAAAGCCAGCGAAAAATTGCCTTTCTTTAATGTGATTGTCAGCAATCCACCTTATATCAGGCAGTCGGAGAAAAGCCTTATGAAGAGGAATGTGCTTGATTTTGAGCCTGAAACAGCCTTGTTTGTTGAAAATTCTGATCCATTAATATATTACAGGGCTATTGCAGGTTTCGCGTTAAGCCACCTTGAACCAGGGGGGGAATTATGGTTTGAAATCAATGAATCGGAAGGAGAAAACCTTCAGATTCTGTTGAAAAATTTGGGATTCAGACACATAGAAATAATTCCGGATCTGAATTCAAAACCCAGATATGCATTTGCACAAATACAATGATGTTTCATTGCAGGACGAAAATTAAATAGAAAAATTTCAGGCAAAGGGTTACATTTTCCAAAATCAGGTATTAATTATGTGGCGGAGGTATATTTTATTTTTCGATTTGATTTATAGCGATATTTGCAGGCTTCAGAATTTAAACCTTTTACTTTGATGACTGTTTACAAAGGGTGAACTAACAATATTTCCATGATAAAAGGACTCTTTACTTTTCTATTCACTTTGTTTATCGTAACACTGGCTACTGCCCAGCAGGATTCATATGTTTACAGTGTAAAATTTACCGATAAAGGGAACTCAGCATACTCGATTTCGAGGCCGCTGGAATTTCTTTCCACCAAATCTGTTGAGCGCCGGTTACTCCAGCAGATTCCGCTTACAGAGTCAGATCTGCCGGTAAACCCCGATTATCTGAAATCGATCAGTACTATAGGTGCAGAAATCCTATATAAATCCAAATGGTTAAACCTGGTTATTATAAAAGTCCTGGATAAAAGTGGTATTGATCAAATATCTAAAAAACCTTTTGTTAAAGAGATAAAACCTGCGGATCATCTTTATACCCGCCATTCTTCACACAGGAAAAAACCTTATTTTGATGCAGAGGTTATTGAAAAGCACTCAATGAAGCAAAATACAGGTGATTATAAGAGCGGCAGGGCTTTTGATTATGGACAATCCTTTAATCAGGCCCAGATGATCGCTGTTGATCAGTTACACAACATGGGCTTTACCGGAAGGGGAATGTCCATTGCAGTGCTTGATGCCGGCTTTAACAGTGTGAATACACTGGCTGCTTTTGACAGCCTTCGCACCAATGGTCAGATATTGGGAACAAAGGATTTTGTGACTCCCGGCAATGATGTTTACAACACATCCATCAGTACGCATGGTATGATGGTACTATCAATTATGGGAGGAAACCTTCCCGGGCAGTTGATAGGCACAGCACCCAAGGCATCATACTGGCTACTCAGATCTGAGGATGGCCGTCCTGATTTTGAGTACGTTATAGAAGAGTATTATTGGGTTAATGCTGCTGAATATGCTGACTCAGTTGGTGCAGATATCATAAATTCCTCACTTGGCTATACTACCTTCCTGGATCCGGCCGAAGACCATACCTATGAAGATATGGACGGAAATACAACGGTGGTAACGATCGGAGCTGATATGGCGGCTTCAAAGGGAATACTGGTTGTGAACAGTGCCGGAAATTCAGGAAGTAATGAATGGCAATATATAGGTGCGCCTGCTGATGGTGACAGTGTATTTACAATAGGCGCAGTTGATCCCGCCGGTGTCTATGCAGCCTTCAGTTCCAGGGGACCCACTTACGATGGCCGGATTAAGCCGGATGTTACGGCACAGGGTGTCAGCACCATTGTAGCTACAATTCCTTCAGGAGTGGCTGGCGGAAGCGGAACATCCTTCTCTTCACCTGTGATAGCAGGTGCGAGTGCCTGTTTATGGCAGGCTAATCCGACATTCAGCAACATGGAACTTCTTAATGCCATCAGAATGAGTGGTAGCCAGTCATCATCTCCAGACAATTTTAAAGGATGGGGTATTCCAAATTTTACATTGGCGAACAATCTGCTTACTTCATCAATGCTTCAGCTGCAGGAACCATTTTCAGGAATTAATGCCTATCCGGTGCCCTTCAGTGGAAAAATCAACATTGAGGTTGAATCATCCTCCTGGTGTATTGTTGACCTGAAAATTTTTAATTCGGTAGGATCGCCAGTTGCAGAAATGGAAGGTGTAGAGTTGAATAAAGGTAAAAACCTGATAGTATTCAATAAACTGGAAAGAATACCCAAAGGCATCTATATGCTTCAACTTTCGGACGGGTATTATGTAACAACTGCAAAAATCATCAAGTAACATCCCTTGCAGATTTTCTGATCAAAAATTACCAATCCGGCAAATGCCGGATTTTTTATTGAATTTCAATTCCTTAACCCTGATTCTTCAATGCCATATCTCTGTATCCTTTGAATAAAAATAGCATCAATGTAGGGGAGCATGAACAGGGAAACTATATCTGACTTATGAACTCAGATAAAAAGGACCTCCCCAAAGGGTGTATAAAAATTCAGGTTGAATCAGTTGATTTGAGATATCAGTCAATCTGCTGACTCAATGAGCCATTAGGTAGCACTCTGATTACGCAGAAATTCCGAAATAAAAGGTACAATACAGGTGTAACATGTAAATAAGTTACAGATGTAATGCATGATTAGCAAGCATCAACCAAATATTCTAAATTATTGACAAACAGGATATTATAAAGTATGTATACAAACGTAAATTTCCATAGTTTACAATCCTATAATTAGCAATGTATACAGTCATAATCTCTTAGTTAAATCGGATAACATTTATCCGATAGCTAAATATTTATAATAGATATATTATCAATTAGATAAAGACAATTATTTAACTTAATAGCTCACCTTTGATTTGATTAGCATTGTATATATTGATTATTCAGTGATCAGAATTGATCAATATCTATAATTTATGATTAAAGTTCTAACTATAGAAATGTAATCTTTCGAATATTAATGTATAATGAAGATGACAGATGTATATTGAAGATATTTCATTAAATATTCTAAAAAAATTGTTTAATGAACGTAAAACCAGTTATTTATACAATAATAATAAAGTATTAATTTAAATAAAACCTGTTCTTTGATTACTGAAAAAATAAAGATATAAATTTGATAATATACTTGTAAAACAGTTATTTATAATTATTATTTAAAGTGAATATTTAAAATATAGCAATTTCCGGCCATGATACAACTATAACATTTATTTTTATACTATATTTGAAATACGACTATAGTGTTGTAAATTTGACAATTGAAAAACTTAAGTTTATATGAATAACAGAATTGCACTTGTTTTAAAAACGAAAAATATCAGCCCGTCTCAACTTGCCGATGATCTGGGTGTGCAACGCTCAGGAATCTCGCATATCGTAAATGGAAGAAATAAGCCCAGCCTTGAGTTTATTCAAAAGCTGATTAAACTTTATCCTGACATCAGTATGCAATGGATACTTTTTGGTGAAGGTCCGATGATGAATCCTTATCCTGTTCAAATGAATTTGTCGGATAGTGTAAAAGTGCCCGATTTGTTCACTGAGGAAAAACCTAAACCCCGGATCATGGAATTATTCAATGCGGATACTGAGACCATTGTCAATGACACCACTCCTGAAAGGGAAAAAGCGAATGAAAACACACTTCTGAAGCCTGAAATTCCTGATGATTTTAATATTGAAGAAACTTCCGGAATAGCAGACAGAAAAACATACCTGACCGAAAATATCCCGAACTGGAAAAAAGAAGTCAAACCGGATTCAGAACAGGTAGTTCAAAGCGAGTTCTTAAAACCGGAGTCAGGCGATTTGGAGAATGAAAATAAAAAACCGGTGCAGCCTTTGAAAGCTGACCGGAAAATCTCAAAAATTCTTGTTTTTTACAATGACCGGACTTTTGTTGAGTATAGTCCGGGTGAAGAATGATATTAGCAGCGTTCAAGTTCTGAGAAAAAGAATGAAGCTTCAATGGCTGCATTTTCATCACTGTCAGATCCATGAACAGCATTCATCTGTATGGATTGACCAAATGCTTTTCTGATCGTTCCTTCATCTGCGTTGGCAGGGTTGGTTGAACCGATCAGTTTCCGGTATTCTTCCACTGCATTCTCTTTTTCCAGGATTGCTGCAAGAATAGTTCCGGATGACATAAAACCAACGAGCTCGCCGTAAAAAGGCCTTTCCCTGTGAACTTCATAGAATTTTCCGGCCTGCTTACTGGTGAGATTCAGAATTTTAATTGCTGATAAACGAAACCCTTTGCTGAGAATCATATCCAGAATTTTACCAGCATGCCCGTTTTGATAAGCTTCTGGTTTGATCATGGTAAACGTAATATTACCTGCCATAGTTTGAAGATTGGATTTTGTTTAGTAAATGTACGATATTAAAAGAATCTGCGCTATTAACAATAATTTCTAATTTTGTGTTCGCTAAAAATCAAATATTTTAATATTTCTGTCTTGCATAAGTTCAATCCGGACACCTTGGTTAAGGTTTTACAACTTCTTGAAGTCCCTTCGGAAATTGTTGTTACCTCTCATTATAACCCTGATGGTGATGCATTGGGGTCTTCCCTCGCTTTGAGCAGTTACCTTCGCAGGAAAGGTCACAGCGTTAAAACAATAATTCCCAACGATTTTCCTGAATTTCTGAACTGGATGCCTGGCAGGGAAGATACGATCATTTACTTTCATAAATCAAAGACTGCCGATGAGTTGCTGGCCAGCGCCCGTATTATTTTCTGCCTTGACTATAATTCAATTCCCAGGGTTAATCTTTTCTCGGATAAGCTGTTTGAAGCCAGGGGAACAAAAATACTGATCGACCATCATCTTCAACCGGAGGATCATTTTGATTTTGCTTTGTCGGTTATCAACACTTCATCAACTTCAGAGCTGGTTTTCGATTTCATAGACGCATCCGGTGATGCTGATCTGATTGATAAAGCCATGGCTGAATGTCTGTATGTGGGCATCATGACGGATACAGGATCATTCAGTTTTGCGTGTAACTATCCTCATACCTACGAAGTCGTTGCCAGATTGGTGAGAAGCGGCGTTGATACTGAACAGGTTCACAGGCTTGTATATGATACATATTCTGAAAGCAGGATGCGTTTACTGGGCTTTTGTCTGAGTGAGAGATTGATAGTTCTGCCAGAATACAGTACTGCCTATATCTGGCTGACAAGAGAGGATCTTGCCCGTTTTGATTTCAAACCCGGCGACACGGAAGGCGTGGTGAATTATGCCCTTTCGATTAAAAATATAAGCTTTGCTGCATTGTTTACTGAAAAGAGTGACCGGATAAGGATTTCGTTCAGGTCAAAAGGTGATTACTCTGTCAACAACTTTGCCAGGGATCATTATCAGGGCGGTGGACACAGGAATGCTGCCGGAGGTGATTCATTCCTGTCGATGGAACAAACACGCTCAAATTTTGAAATATTGCTCCCTCTCTATAAGGAAAACCTGGTGAAAGCAGCCAGGGAAAGTTCTGTTTTGAATCCATAATTCCTGAAATTTATGAATTGTACCCGGATAGCAGTAATACTTTCATCTGCATTGATCTTATTCTCCTGCAATGGAGGAGGGAAGCAACAGGAAAGTATAAATACTGAAGAGTATGAAGAGCCCCTGATTTATGCAAACAAACAGGCTGTTCAGTTCGAGAATGAGCAGATAGAAAAGTTTATAAACAGATACCACTGGCAGATGAAGGAGACCGGGTCCGGGCTAAGGTATTCTATATATTTCAAAGGTAGTGGTCAGGTTGCACAGCCAGGGAAACTTGCTGTGATGAAATACAATGTAAGGCTTCTTGACGGGAAGGAAATTTATTCTTCAGAAAAGAATGGACTCAAGGAGTTTATCATCGGCCACGGAGGGGTTGAGAGCGGTCTGGAAGAGGGAATTTTATTACTCAGGGTAGGTGACAGAGCAAAATTTATCATACCTTCGCACCTCGGTTTCGGATTGCTTGGTGACCAGGATAAAGTACCACCGAAATCAACATTGATCTATGATCTTGAACTGGTTGCAATAAAGTAAAAAACTGTTTCATTTTTAACCAATTTTATCAGAATGAAGTACTCAAAAATGACTTTACTGCTGTCGATTACAGCATTAATTATTGGTGTATCAGCCTGTTCGAAACATCGCGGATTTAAAAAGACAGATGATGGATTGTATTATAAGTTTCATGTTAATGGAGACGATACAACCACATTAAAAACCGGAATGGTTTTAACATTGTCGATGAAATATACTGTAAACGATTCTGTATTATTCAACTCAGGAACAATACCTGAGCCGTTCATGCTGCCGCTGAGTGAACCTACTTACAAAGGTGACATATACGCTGCTCTTGCGATGATGAAACCTGGTGACAGTGCTACCTTTATTACCAGTGCAGATTCTTTCTTCCTGAAAACCATTCGTTTACCACAATTGCCTGATTCTACCTACAAGGGTAAAGATGTGATCTTTGATGTGAAGATGATTTCTGCAAAGACACAGGAACAGATGGAAAAGGAAAAGCAGGCTGAACTTGCTGTGCTGAAGGATCAGGAAGATACAAAACTGAAGGCTTATCTCACAAAAAACAACATTACTTCTGCGCCACTTCCATCGGGACTGTATTTTTCGGAAACAAAAAAAGGTTCAGGCCAGAAACCTAAAGTGGGTGATATTTCCCGTTTCCATTTTAAAGTCTCTGATGTTGAGGGTAAAGTTTATTTCTCTTCTTACGATCAGGGAGAACCGCTTCGTTGGGAAAACGGTAAGGAATTTGACAATGCAGGTGCTACAGAGGCTCTGACCCTGATGTCAAAAGGTTCTAAGGCCAATGCCATTGTTCCGTCAGCCCTTGCATTCGGCGAAAAGGGACGTGGTCAGATGGTTGCCCCATATACAACCCTTGTCTATGAACTGGAATTACTGGATTTCATGCCCAAGGCTCAGTTTGAGAAGGAACAGGAAGCTGAGAAAAAGAAAGCTGAAGACACAAAGGTAAAAGCCAAACAGGAGGAAATGGGATTGTTGCAGAAATACATCAAAGACAACAATATAACTGCTAAACCAACAGCCAGTGGCCTTTATTACATTGAAAAAACCAAGGGAACAGGAGCTTCTCCGGTTGTGGGAAAGACGGTAAAAGTACATTATACAGGCACTTTGCTGAATGGGACCAAGTTTGATTCCTCACTCGACAGGAAACAACCATTTGAATTTGTACTCGGTCAGGGACAGGTTATCAAAGGCTGGGATGAAGGAATTG
The DNA here is from genome assembly GCA_009773455.1 of Bacteroidota bacterium. GTDB lineage: Bacteria > Bacteroidota > Bacteroidia > Bacteroidales > Lentimicrobiaceae > Lentimicrobium. Next base: position 56,838 of record WSXU01000006.1, read on the forward strand.
CCCTGATGAAGAAGGGTGGAAAAGCAAGACTCATTGTTCCTTCAGCCATTGGTTATGGAGAAAATGGGCGGATGCCGACCATTCCACCTAGTGCCACACTTGTATTTGACGTTGAATTGATTGATTTCAAATAAAGCAGATAATCAAATTATAAAAAAAGCCATAGTTTCGACTATGGCTTTTTTGTTTTGTTGTTATGACCTTTTAGCTCTTTCCCAGTTGACTGTCTGCCTTCCTTTGATGAATCGTCTGAATCCCAGGTAAACTGAAAGATTCATGATGAAAAAGTAGTATGGTACGAACAGCAGTTTGATTTTGACCTTTTTATTCTCCAGATACCAACCCGTTAATGCTGCCAGGTAAAACAGCACCTGACACCAGAATAGCATTGTATAAAACTGCAGGGTGAAGAGTCCGGAATCAAGCGCTATCGATAGATTCAGCAGGAATATGAAGGGCAGGGCGAGGGGGGCGAGTGTCCATCTGAGTACCCTGTGCGAGATGTACTGAAATGAAAGAGTCCCGTATCTGAAAATATTCAGGATGGCTTTTAATCTGACTACGCTTTGAAGGCCACCGGCTGAAATCCTTATTTTCCGCTTGAGTTCTTCTTCAACATTGGCAGAGGATGTTTCTGTGGCGTTGGCTTCCGGTTCGTATCTGACAATATAACCCTGTTGTGTGATCCGCATGGTCAGAATAAAATCATCGAGCAATGTATCCTTTTCCACATCATGAAATAGTTCCGTCCTGATCGAGAACAACTCACCGGCCGCGCCTACTACGGAATAGAGTTCTGAGTCAAGTTTCTTCAGGGCCGATTCATATTTCCAGTAGATTCCTTCTCCGGCGCCTGCTGCAGCATCTTTTTCCCTGGCTGCTATTCTTTTTTCTCCTGCAACACCACCCACTTTGGGGTCTGCATAATGCCGGATGATGTTTCTGACTGCTTCCCGGTTAAGCATGGTGTTGGCATCGGTAAATATGACATACGGGGTGGATATGAGTTTCATTCCCCGGTTCATAGCCCCGATTTTTCCTGCCCGTTCCGGTTGATGGTAAACCTTAAGCCGGCTCCAGGTTTTTAACATTTCAGGGGTTCCATCGTCCGAACCATCGGTGACCCAAACCAGATGTAGTTTTTCGGCAGGATAATCCAGTGCCAGAGAGTTTTCAACCTTGGCTCTTACATAGTCTTTTTCGTTGTAGGCCGCAACAAACAGGGTAACCTCGGGCTCAAACCCGATATCCCAAAGATGCCTTTTTCTTAAGATGATGCGCTTTAACCTGACAATCAGATAGAGGAGTATTCCATAACCGGCATAGGCATAGAATACAATAAAGACAAGAATCCAGAAGACTAAGATGGTTGCTGTCATTTTTGAAAAAATTTCTATATGGAATTGATTTCAAAAATGCACAGAAGTAACGGGTTCTACCCTGTAAAGTCAGGTAAACCGGCTTTTTGGGCAATAAACCAGGGGTTTACCAGGCTTTCCTTATTATATTTTAAAGTTTCAGAACCCGGCCATGCCGTTATCTGAATACCTGCATTTAAAGCAATGGCATGACCGGCTGCTGTGTCCCATTCCATGGTAGGACTGAAGCGGGGATAAAAGTGGGCGTTTCCTTCGGCAAGCCTGCAAAACTTCAATGAACTGCCGGTATTGACAATTTTGCTGTCAGGATATTCTTTAAGAATTTTATCAATAATTGAAGATGTTTCCGGGGTTAAGTGCGACCGGCTGGCCAGAATGGTAAACTGATGGGGAAGACCAGGGTATGGCAGTTTATTGCATTGTTCAAGTAATTTATCCAATTTGTTGATTTGCGGGTTAACAGGATTTAATGAACAGTCAAGACTGTATGACCCCGACTCCGCATTACCGAAATACAGCATTCCGGTTACCGGTACATAGATTACACCGATTACAGGGGTATCGGCCGAAATCAGGGCAATGTTGACAGTGAATTCCCCGTTTTTGCTGATGAACTCCTTTGTTCCGTCAAGCGGATCAACCAGCCAGAAATAGTGCCATTGATGCCTTATTTCCCAGGGTATTTCCCTGCCTTCCTCACTCAGAACAGGAAAATCGGTTTCAAAGAGGTCTTCAGCTATGCTTTTATGAGCTGCGGAATCTGCTGTAGTTAGCGGGCTTTTATCTTCCTTATAGGTGGTAGTATAACCACTGTTATAGATATCCAGAATCAGCTTTCCGGCTTTGATGGCCGCTTTGATGGCGTGAAGCGTTAGATGTGATATGTAGGGTGTAATCATTGTAATGAATTTTTGTACCGTAAAGATACCATCCGTTAACCAATTCTTCAGGAAAAAATTCAACTTGCTCCGGAATCTGAATAATGTATCAAATTGGGAAATGTGTCCGGATTCTAGAACACAATGCATTTCTATATTTTTGTATAAATCAGAATATCAATATTATAGTATTTGTGGCATGGATATTGAAAATTATCACTAAATAAATCAATATCATTTCGAAAATGTCAGAGAGAATTGAAACGAAGTTCAGAATCGTTTCAACGCTCAGAAGGAAGTGGTAAATATACCTATGTTTCCGGCACAGGTCAGGAGAATTGTGAGGTTTATAAGTGCAGGCAATCATCTGTATTGCCTGTTTGAATGATGATACGTGGGATAATTGCAATATTATTTGCAATGCATATTGTCAGAAAATAGGGCAAACGCCGGGAGTTTGTCCTCAGCCTTGGAGAGGTCCTGTATTTACAGCGATTTTCTTCAAGGCTTTTTTTTATTCTGTATAATAAAACGATATAATCGCAGTAGTATTCTGATTTATTCCAGTCGAAAATCGACAGGAGTCAATAAAATCGGGATAACAGGTCATTACAATGACGCATTTTATTGATAAATGCAATGGGAAACACTGTCCGGTGGATTTTGAACCGAACGGGGTTAATAATGTCTGTTTGTTTATTTTAAACTGCATGAGTATGAGGGTTACCATTTCACTTTACCTTGCACTTTCATTCTGGTTTGTTATTGCCGGTACTCTTACTGCACAGGAGAATACTGTTTTTGATCCGCTGACCGGGGATATCAGTTCGAAATTACCTGCTCTGGAAGTATTGATTGATTCTGCCATTGCAACCAATCCTCAAATAATTTTCAGTGATCAGCAGTTGATGATTACTGAATTAAAACTAAGGTCAAAGCGTATTGAGTGGACCAGGAATATTGGTTTGCAGGCCAATGTCGGATATGGAAATCTGTTCAATTATGCAACAAGTTCAACGGGGTCCATCGATCCAATACCTGTTGCATCCTCTAGCAGTCAGACTCAATACACCACAGCATTTTATATTAATCTTCCTTTCAGCACAATTGCAGACCGGAGAAATCAACTCAGACTGGCAAAATCTGAAGTTATTCAGGCCGAAAGTATGATCCTTTCCGGGAAAAATGAAATCAGGCAGCTTGTGATTACACAATACAACAATTTGATTCTGAAGCAGCGATTATTGAGCATTAAAGCAAAAAACCTGGAATCCATCAGAATGAACATGCAGATGGGTGAAAAGGAATTTCTGAATGGAGTTATTCCGTTATCTGAATATACCAATCTCTCCAGCAGTGTTGCTGATTCGGAAGCCGGTTATGAGAATGCAAGAATGGAATTTCTGACTGCCTACATGATGCTGGAGGAGATTGTTGGAATCAGGTTTAATCTTATTAACATCATTTCGGATACCTATGAGCATAATTGAGATCCTGCGATTACTCAGGAAACATATGGTACTTTTAATCATGACGCCGCTGCTGATGGCTCTGTTGGTGGGGTACCTTACCCGAAAGCCAGTCCTGGTCTATTCATCAGAAACAACTCTATACACTGGAATAGCTTCCGGTTCGAGTGTTGAAATGGATAAGTCGCTCAGCTTCTTTGCTACAAATACTGCATTTGATAACCTCATCAATGTGATAAAATCACGTGAAACACAGCAGGAGGTTGCTATCCGGCTGCTCGCCCAGCATCTTTTACTTGAAAAATATGATGATAAATACATTTCGCGTTCATCCTATTCTGCCTTAAGAAAAATTACCCCCCAACATATAGAACTGCTTATCATTAGGGATAAGCTACAAGGTGATGGGAATAAAGCGAATAAATCAGTAAGGAATACCCCGTCGTCAGGTTCAGCCACCCAGGGTTCAATCAGTAACACTGATAATGTTGTTTCCGGGGATTCAACCGGTAGAGATACTGTAAAAGCAGATGAGAACTTTTCATTCAGTTCCCTTGACACTGCTTCTAATAATGGTATGCAGCCATTGTCAATCAACCGGGAGGCCTTTGAACTTACTGTTCAGAACCTGAAAGCCTATATGGCATTGAGTGATACAAATTTTGTATATAAGTTACTCTATTTCAACCATCCGCACTACTCTTTTAATGCACTGTCCAAAATTAAGGTTCAGAGAATCGGAACAAGTGATCTGGTTAAACTGAACTATGAATCTGATGACCCCGGCATTTGCCAGCAGACACTGGTTTTACTTACAGAAGTATGTATTAAGAATTATAAAGGCATTAAAGAAAACAGATCTGATGCCGTAGTCAAGTACTTTGAATACCAGGTGAAACAAGCTGCAGCCAGGTTGCAGGTCAGCGAAAACAGGCTGTTAAAATTCAATGAAGAGCACAATATTATCAATTACTACGAACAAAGTAAAGCAGTTGCTATTGTCAAGGAAGATCTCGAAGTGAGTTACCATAATATGCGCATAAAACTCGCAGGAACTAAGGCCGCTTTGAAACGAATTGAAGACAAATTGGGGAATCAGCAGCAGATACAGCTTAACAATGCTGCAATAATAGAAAAGCGGAATCAATTGGGTGAGATCAATTCCAGAATTGCCACCATTGAGACCGTTTCAGGATCAGATTCTCTAAATAATCAGTCACTTGTCATTCTAAAGGCAAAGGCTGATAAACTGAAGGATGATATGCGGGTAATTGTAAACAATCTATACAATTACGGGCATACAACTGAGGGACTGCCCATTAATTCCTTATTGAGCGACTGGCTTAAAAATGTGATCGAGTATGAGGATACCAAAGCGGGTCTGGAAGTTTTAGGTGACAGGATTACTGATTTTCAGAAACAATATGCGGTGTACGCTCCTGCAGGAGCTAACATCAAACGCATTGAGCGGGAGATAAGTGTTTCGGAACAGGAGTTCCTTGAATTACTGCACGGACTTAACCTTGCTAAATTAAAGTTGCAGGATGCCGAACTTTCATCAAGTATCAAAGCGGTAGACCAGCCTTTCTTTCCACTTTCACCTAATCCTACAAAGAGAAAACTTCTGGTTATTGTTGCTGCAGTTTTTGGTTTTATTATATTACTGGGAACCATTCTGGCCATGGAGTTTTTTGATAAAACACTGAAAAACCCGAGGAGGGCTTCCAAATTCCTTAAGTTTAAGCTGGTTGGCATTTTCCCAAAAGTATTTCTTAAAACAGGAACCCTGAATTTTCCATTTGTTGCGAATCGCCTTTTAGAAATTCTTGTTCAGAATCTGGAACTGATTCCAAAAGTTACAATTAATCCCAATGAACCGCGAACCATAGTTTTCTTCAGCACCCTCAGCCGTGAAGGGAAATCAGTCCTGATGGGAAACATTGCCTTAAAACTCAAAAGTCTGGGTAAAAGGGTCCTGGTCCTGAACTACTCCGATGATACCCTTCTGCGTTCAGAAACATCCCTGGCTAGTCATACGGAAAGCCTCCCTGTCAATACCTCCAATGTCAAAATGAACAGGCATCCACTTTCATTTATAAGCAGGTTGTTGGGCTACAGCGATACAAGTGTAGATTATAATAGTCCTTTCCTAAGTGATCCTGAATCAATCCTTCACGAAGAAGAGTATATTTCTTATGATATTAATTCAGGTTATTACTCATCGGTCAGTTACAAGGATCTTATCCCGGCAGAAAAATTGAAAATCCCGGTACCGGATGTGGTGATGATTGAGATTCCGGATTTACTATCTTCGGCTTACCCTGCAGAACTCATCCGATCTGCGTCCGTTTCAATCCTGGTATGCAGGGCAAATCATCAATGGACAGAAGCTGATCAGGGGGCGTTGGAAGGATTTATGCAATGCACATCTTCCGAACCACACTACCTTATCAATGGCGTTGATCTTCAGGCAGTGGAATCGGTTCTTGGTGATCTTCCGAAGAAACGGAGCTGGTTGAGGAGATTCTTTAAACGCCTTGTCCGTTTTCAGTTTTTTACAGGGTATCAACCTTAAATTTGCTCCCTGTGAAAAAAACTGTTCATAAAATCATTCATGAGGCAAACTTCCTCTCCCTGTTGAGCAATATTACCAATGCCTTTTTTGGAATTGCCGGATTTGCCATTTTAACAAGAAGTTTCCCTATCGATATTTTCGGGCAGTGGGTGCTCTACATTACAGCGGCGAACTTTATGGATATGTTCCGCTTTGGGATAACCAACACGGCAGTTGTGCGATACCTCTCGGGTGTGGATCATGATGAGAGAATCAGATTTATCGGCTCAAACGGACTTATCGGACTTGTAGCAACCACCTGTATTGCTGTTCTGGTCTGGGCTTGTCAGTTGCTTTTCAGTGAGCCCATCAGTAATGCAGGATATCAGCTATTCTTTGTCTGGTACCCATTGCTTGCATTTTTTACACTGCCTTTCAATACAGCGCTTGTCGTAATGCAGGCTGATCAGAAATTTGGAAAATTACTCTGGATTAAAGCAGTAAACAGCGGTGGTTTTTTCCTGCTGCTGCTGATCAACTTTCTGTTTTTTAACATGACTTTGATGCAACTCATCTGGGTTCAGTTAGGGATTAATCTGCTGACTTCAGCCATTTGTGTTTTCAACGGATGGGACGGACTAAGGTACATGATGAAAGCAACCCGCAGAACGACAAGGGAATTATTGAATTTCGGCAAGTACACGACTTTTACCATCATCGGTACTAACCTGCTGCGAAGTGCAGATACGCTGATCATCAGCCTGAGCCCGCTGGGAACAGCTGCTGTCGCATTGTATAGTATTCCTCTAAAACTTACTGAACTTCAGCAGATTCCTCTGCGTAGCTTTGCAGCGACAGCTTTTCCTAAATTATCAAAGGCAAGTATTCAGGGAAAGGTAGATGAAGTCAGGGAATTGTTCTATTCCTATTCCGGTGCAATGACTTACTTATTTATACTCATCAGTCTGGTTACTTTTATCTTTGCTGAACTCTTCGTTATGATCCTGGGAGGAAGTCAATATCTTGGCACAGACCCGGTTACAGGTTTCAATGCGACAACCATTGTCAGGATTTTCGCTTTCTACGGTCTGCTTTTGCCCCTTGACCGGATGACTGGAATTGGTCTCGAGAGTGTTAATCGTCCTGACAGGAATCTGACTAAGGTAGGTTACATGGTACTTGCCAATGTAATAGGCGATTTGATTGCTGTATTTATTTTCAAATCATTGGCAATCATTGCAATAGCTTCAATCGTTTTTACAGCAATTGGTGTCTGGATTGGATATTATTTCCTGGATAAGGAATTGTCGCTTTCACATAGGAAAGTATTCTCATCAGGATTAGATTTTTACAGAACCATGTATTTGAAATTCAGAAATACCAAATTGCTTCGGAATTAATCGTATTTTCAGGATTGGAAAAAGCAAAGGGATCTGAGGTAAAATAGTATGCTCAAGGAAGAAAATCCATTTGAATCTAAATCAGGATCTGTTAAACTTGGGTCTCCCATGTTTTACATACCCTTTTTTATTGTTTGCCTGGTTGCTGCCATGATCATTGTTAAAGGCGGGCTGGTTGCCGGGATGGGTCTGATCGTTTTGCCGTTCCTGTTTTTTTATCTCAACCTTTTATTCCGGAAACCGGTTGTTGGTATATTCACGGTCGCTATTTTAGGATATTTAATACTAGGTGTACTGCGCTATGCTGAGGTTCCAATGATAGGCACTTCTATCGATTCAATCCTTGTTTTAACTCTCCTTGCCTTGTTTTTTCAGAATTTTCATAAGGGGATGGATTGGAGTCCGGCGAAAAAAGATGTTACCTTGCTTGCAGCTATTTGGCTTGGTTATGGCGTCCTGAGCGCAGCCAATCCCGAAATCAGAAATTATTCTGTCTGGCTTTCCAGTTTGCGCACTGTTTCAGCATATATGCTGTTTGTTATTGTAGTGACTTTACTTTTGATCAATACGAACAAACGATTCTACACATTTCTGTATATATGGGGTATCTTCTCTATATTGGCAACATTGAAGGGCATGTACCAGGTTTTTTTCGGAGTTGACGCCTGGGAGAAAGCCTGGCTTGACAGTGGTGCCTATACCACGCACCTGATATTTGGCAAACTCCGTGTTTTCTCTTTTATGAGTGATGCTGGTCAGTTCGGAGCTAACCAGGCTTACACCGGAGTCGTATTTCTTATCCTTTCTGTGGGACAAAAAGATACATTCAAAAGAATATTTTTTCTTATTGTGGGACTCCTGGGCATTTATGGAATGTTTATTTCCGGAACCAGAGGAGCCATAAGTGTACCTCTTGCCGGGTTTGTACTCTATTTTATTCTCAAAAAGAATAAAGCTGTTATGATCTCTGGTTTTATCTTTCTTGCAGTTGTATTTGTATTTTTTAAATACACGACCATCGGTCAGGATAACCAGCAAATCAGGCGTATGCGCACTGCTTTCGACCCAAATGATGCTTCATTACAGACCAGACTGGCCAATCAGAGAACCCTGTCAGTGTATCTTTCAACCAGACCATTCGGAGGTGGTCTGGGTCATGCCGGAAAAAAAGTAAAAAAAATACTTCCTAATACGGTCCTGGCTAATATAGCGACCGATAGCTGGTATGTTATGATCTGGGCAGAACAGGGTGTGGTTGGCCTGGTCCTTCATCTGATCATTCTTTTCTATATCATTATCAAAGCGTCTTACCTGATAATGTACAGGATCAGGGATCCGATTCTTAAAAACAATATGTCAGCCCTGGCTGCCGGGATGCTTGGCATTATGGTTGCTTCGTATGGAAATGCTGTATTGGGTCAGGTACCTACCAGTATCATGATTTATGTTTCTATGGCCCTTATGCTGGACCCGATGAGGTTTGAACCAGATGTTAAAATACCGGAACTTCCGGCTGTATTAACCGAAGCAGGAGGGAAGTGATGCTAATTAATGATAAATATTAATAATCAGGCCTTCTGACTTCCGGGTACTAAGCCTGTAAGTTTCGATATAATCCGGTAAGCCTTTTTAAATAATTTGTTCTGAAGTTTTTTGAATAATCTGATATGGTTCCCGATTGGTTTAAAATCAGCCCAGGGAGTTAATTTGAGATAACCAAAAAACTCATCCTTGTATTTCTGAATATAATTATACGATGTGAAAATTGGTTTAATCCCTATAAAATGAATAAGATAGGGGTCTTCCCGTTCAATCATTGAATAACTGTTCCATCCCGGATCGAGCTCAAGCCACTGGTTTGCAAAAACCACATTCAGTCCATACTGATCAGGGAAATTGGCAAACCGGGTATTCACAGAAATGCATTCAATGATCTTTTTTGTAATTCCTGCTTCAATCCATTTTTTGCAATCAATCAGTAAGAGTCCGCTGTTGTAGTATTTGGTTTCTGGTTCAATGCCCAGTTCCTTATAATTGGCAATCCCTCCCCAGGAGCAGCTCACTACTTCCGACCTGTCAGGAACACCACCGATCATCTTATCACCCAGATCAGTCTTCCATAGGTCAGCAATGTCTTTTCTGACAATCATATCAACATCAAGGTATATCACCTTTTCGATGTCGGCAGGTATAAAATATGGAAAAAAAAGCCGGATGTAAACAATCAGCGGAAAAGAGGAGCCGTCAAGGGGCAGACTTGATTTATCCTTAATGATATCCCGCATATCCACCCAGAAAAATGAAATCCTTTCCGGATCGGCACACAGGGCAAGATTGCGTTTGTTTTTCTCCGTCAGTTTGTCACCAACGATATAGAAATCAATGTGTTCATCTGAATGATGATTGACATCGATGGATTTAATCAATGCAGCCAGCAAGACAGAGAAATGGTTATCGCAGACTGTGAAAATGGTTATGTTGGCTGGCTTGTTATTCATTTGATCCGGTTTTAAGAAAAAGGTATTCATACCTGAATTTTATATTCCGGTAAACTGACCTGATGATTGAAATAATAAAGTTTTCAGATGCCTGAAACTGCATCCTGAGTTTTTTTCTTTTTACCTGACTGGGTTCCTGAACACTGTTCTCCTGTATGAAAATTTCCCTGTAATCATTGTGGATCACGGCTCTGCCTTTATTCTGGAGAAATGCAATCACCATCATAAACTCGGCCCTGTCTGACTTGATTCCTTCTTTATATTCGCCGAATTTCTCAATGAAGGAACTCCTTCTTAAATGGGGGTGGTCGCTGTAACAATTAAACTGGTAGGCATTCGGTTTCCAGAAATTAAACTGCATTTCTGAGAAACCATATGCAACAGGCTTCAGAAAAGGATACTTCCGGTAGGCATAGAAACGAACGAGATCCAGGTTGGCATCCTCTTTTATCATGGATAAACCATCCGTTAATCTCTGACCAAAAACCGGAGTCGGGATAAAATCCTCCTGAACGTAAAGAGTATAAGGTGACTTAACAGCATGCTGACCCTTGTTGATATTATTCGCCAGACCTTTGTTCTTTTCGGCCAGGACAGGTGTGATACCATACCGGTCTTTGAACAACAGTAGATTTTTTATGTGCTCAGGTTTGCTGCAGTCATCTGAAACTACAATTTCGTTAAAACTGATCTTCAGTTCTTCAAATGACTTCAATAACCGCTCAAGGGATAAACTTCTGTTATAGTGTGTTATAAGCAGTGTTATCTCTCCAAAATGTTTTGATTCAGAAACCATAAATCAGCCCCGTGAATTGTTGTTTAAATTTAAATGTTCCCTTTCTGATTAAAACGTCAGAACATGGGATACGGCTTCGTTTTGATTCGTTGTAAATGGAGTGCCGTATAGATTAATTCCGTTTTTCAGATGAAAGTAATGCCTGTTTTTCAAATTATTGGTTCAGAGTCTGTTTTTCTCAAGCCTCATTCAGATTCAAATCATTAATTTCAGGATGTTACCTTTTCCTGCTCATTTCTGCTGCTTTTGATAACTTCATATTTCCCTTTTAATCTGAGGAAATAATCTTCAACATACTTATAGGATAAACCTGACAGAACAAGGGTTGCTATCATTGATCCCAAATAAAGTAAAATGTTGAAAAGCACTGTATTTCCCGAAAAGTTGGTATAATAAATTAAAAGGTTCAGGACAGAAATGATGCAGATGTTATGAAACAGGTAGATTCCATAGGAAATATTGCCCAGGTAATTAAATGCCCTGTTCTCCAGTTTGACCGGAAATTTTTCATTGGTTGAAATATTCATCATAATCACGGCTGCTATTACCCCTTCAACGAAAGTGTGGCCGTAAAAGTCAACTTTGATAAAGAACAGGTAAACATATAGGATAATAACAAGACCAATCACTATGGGATGATACATAAAATCCAGCACTTTTCTTACGTTATTGATCAGCAAATAAGCGCAGAGCGCACCTATAGCCAGTTGATCAACAGCGAAGATTTCCCACCATTTTATTAAAGTTACAAGCCTTTGTGGAGTTAATATGGTATTGGGAAACAGCGAATAATTCTCCAGATACACCTTCATAAGTATTTCCATTGTAACCTTAAAGATGATAAAAACAATTACAAAACGGAGAAAATGATTTTTAAAAAACCGGGTCAGAAAAGGCCATACCATATAAAATTGTTCCTGGACAGCAATTGACCATAACTGGGTCACACCGAGAATGGGTTCAAAGATAAAACGTGCAAAATTGGCCAGCATCAGAACCACAACAGCGAATTTAACCCAGTATCCATCAAACAGCTGCGAATTGAACGATGTTCCGTCAGAATGAAGGATGTTCGTATATAAAGGCAGAATCAAAAATGCAAATAAAACAACGAGTATATAAACCGGCCATACCCTGAGTGCTCGTCTGGTATGGAATTTCCTCAGATTAAGTGTCCCGGTTTTCCTGATTTCTGCCAGAAAAAGGTAAGTAATCAGAAATCCGGATAAAACGAAAAAGATGATTCTTCCCTTATGTCCGATATTATCGCAAAACATTGTTTGCCATATGTTTGGATAACGGTTACTGACTGGATCATTGATCCAGAATTTTGTTTGTTCGATATGATGAAGGATAACTGAGAACGCCGCGAAAAAACGGATTCCGTTCATGCCGGGAAAATACACCTTCCCGGGTTTCTGACGTGTATCTGCAATTTTTGCTTCCATGTGGGAAATATTTTCCTGAAATAAATTTACAAATGCTTAATTGTCTGCATCCTGTTAATGATTGGATTTCTGTCAACCTGATATATCCCGTTCAGATTCCTTATATAAATATTAAAAAACACCATTTGTAATCCGGCCATGGGTTCTTACCAAAACTTATACAGCAAAAAGCCCAGAATTACAGGGTTGTTGAATTATTATGACCGTGAATTTCTCCTGAGATAAACGATAAAGTTCAAAATCTTCTTTGACTCAGATTAATTCGGTCATCCCGGCCTTCTGCAGAACTTACAGAGGTTACTTTTAGTGATTTTAGGAATAAAAATATATGCTTACAAACTTGAAGCGAAACATTTACTTTTTATATATGAGCTTAGGTTCATAACCTGGTCTGTGTAAAAAGTCTTGATAATGAGGGTAGTGGTGCAATTGAGCATCTTGCTCCCTGGCAAAAAAAAATAATATGGATCACCCATTGGTTTCAATTATTACGGTTAACTACGATCACCCTGAGGTGACCTGTGCTTTGCTGTATTCACTAAGAAAGGTCACCTATCCGGAGATTGAAATTATAGTTGTCGACAATGCCTCTCCCAATGATGATCCCGCAATAATATATCAATCCTATCCGGAAGTAGTATTTATTCAGAGTGAGAAGAACCTTGGGTTTGCGAATGGGAATAATCTGGGTATCAGTGTTGCCAAAGGTGATTATATTCTCCTGTTAAATAATGATACTGAGGTTGAACCTGGATTTATAGAGCCTTTGGTCAGGAAACTGCAGTCAGATCCTGGTATCGGCATGGTAAGCCCGAAAATAAGGTTCTATTATGCACCTGATACGATTCAATATGCAGGATATACCGGATATACGCCGCTTACACTTAGACAATTTCTGATTGGGCTGAATGAAGTTGATACCGGACAATATGATCAATGCATTGAAACCTTCTCAATCCACGGTGCAGCTGTGATGGTTCCGGTTGCTGTTATTAAGGAGGTAGGGCTTATGGCTGAAATGTACTTTCTATATTATGAAGAGCATGATTGGTCTGAAAGGATAAAAAGGGCCGGATACAAGGTATTTTATGTTCCTGAATCCCTGGTTTTTCACAAAGAATCCATGTCAACAGGGAAGCAAAGTCCGTTGAAAACCTATTACATAACCAGAAACAGGTTTTTGTTTGCCAGACGGAATATCCGAGGATTAAAACGGATGATTACCCTCTTGTATTTGTCATTCTTTGCTTTCCCTAAGGGAGTAATCGCATTTCTGTTTGACAAACGTCCTGATCTGGCTATGGCAACAATGAAAGCATATTTCTGGAATTTTATTCACTTTTCTGATATACGCAGAAATCAACTACTCAAATAGCAATGACGACATTAAACGGAATATTTAAAACAGGGATCATCAATAGTAGCCGGAATTGGTCGGTCTATTTGGATGGTGACCTGACCGTATTCTTTTTCGGCACGCTTTTTTTGCCTGAAGTTGCTGATAATCCCTGTAAAAACCCATCGGCATATATAGCTTCGCTCTACCTCAAATCCGGTGTGGCTTGTTTCCGTCAACTTGATGGAACTTTTCTGGTGATCGTGAAAGATGTGGAACGCTTATTCCTTCACAGGGACCGATTTGGAAGTGGTCAGCAATTGTATTTCAATCAAACAGGGTTTTCTACAAACATAACCAACCTGTCAGAGCTGACAAATTCAGACAAGATCGCTGACAGGGGGAATCTTACCGGTTTTCTGCAATTCGGGTACATTCCTGCTCCGGGAACCGGACTTAAGGGTATCAGTAAATTGCCTTCCGGATATCTGCTTTCGTGGAATGGGAGTGAACTTTCATCATCAGACATATTCTCTTCAGATGATTTTCATAATCAAAGAAATTCTTCAGGATTGAAGATGGAAGAAGCTGTTGAGCAGTATCATGCGCTTCATCTGAATGCCATCAGGAAACGCATTGCCGGAGCGGACAATGTGGGTGTGTTATTGAGCGGGGGATATGATAGTGCTGGGAATATTGCAGCGTTGCGGGAGATATATAATGGGAAAGTTCAGGCCTTTTCAGTCGGGTTTAAGGATAATCCATGGTCTGAGATCCCCCTTGCCAGACAAATGGCTGACAGAATCGGCGCCGAATTTCATCAGTACGAGATAGATGGTTCAGAACTCAATGAAATACCGGAATTGATCCGTCAATTGGGCGATCCGTTCCAGGAAGGCGGGATGATGGTCAATTTCGCAGCCATGAAACTTGCTTCCGGGTATAAACCTGATGTTATTCTGGGTGGGGATGGCAATGACCAGCATCACGGAACATTTGCCAGAGAACTGGCTTTAAACCATTTTATCAGAAAATCAGGAATAAGCTTCCTGCAGAAAGGGTTCTACAATTTTACAAATTCCCTTACTGAAGCAAAAGACAATAATCTCTTCAGGTATGGCTTTCATAACCGGAAGATTTTAAATATTTTAACCATGGATGCTTTTGGATTTTCAAAAGGAGAACTGAAAGCGCTTGGCCTGGATAAGCCGGATATCAATAGATACGGGGCACCTGAAGGACAAAAGCCTTCGGGCGATTTTGACAAATTCTTCTTTCAACGGCAGTATCTGGTTGATGTTAAACAGGTGATCAATGAAATAATCCTCTTCAAAGCCGGGCAGAATGCGGCATTGAGGGGTTTGAATATTGCATTTCCTTACATGGACATTGAGCTTGCAAATTTCGTAGCCGGATTACCAAGAGAACTTCGCTTTCAGGGAAGTTATACTGATCTTCTCAAAGGAAAGGGGAAAAGCAAGGTTCTACATAAGAACCTGTATTCGGGTTCAATGCCGGATGCTTTATCCTCGAAAAAGAAACAGGGAGGATTCGCCCCGTTGCCTTTGTTTTTTCAATCTAAAGTGAATCTGGATCTTGCAGAGAAGATCATTTTACAGTCTGGTCTGGCAAACCCGGGATTAAATATGTCCTGGATAGCTCAGTTTATACAACGTTACAGGCAGGAGAATCAGAAAAAATCAAACTGGTTCTGGTATTCCCAGGTTCAGGCATTCAAACTGTTTAACCTGCTTGTACTCGCCGTCTGGTGGGAAAGCACATTTAACGGGAGGTCAGTCAATAAACTTGAAGAACTTATAAAATAAACGATGGAAATTCTTAAGATACTGTTAAATATAATCGAGGCGGTTGTATTTATATACCTGGCAATTGCTGCTGTATATTTTCTTTTCTTTTCATTTATCGGCGTATTTCCATACAGGAGAAAGACTTTTTCAGCACCGGCATTACGAAAGATGGCAGTTCTTATACCGGGTTATAAGGAGGATATCGTAATTCTCGAAGTTGCTGAAGCATCACTCAAACAGAGTTATCCTTCATCGCATTTTGATGTTGTGATTGTAGCCGATTCTTTCAAACCTGAAACCATTTCAGCGCTTAAAAAACTCCCACTGAAACTGGTAGAAGTTGTCTTTGAAAAAAGCACAAAGTCGAAATCGCTGAATGCTGCTATGACGGCGATCGGTGATGAATATGATATTGCTGTTGTGCTGGATGCTGACAACATCATGGATTACCATTTTCTTGAAAAAATCAACCAGGCGTTTGAAGCAGGCTACCCTGCCGTTCAGGGACACCGGATGGCTAAGAATATGAACAATTCAATGGCTGTTCTTGATTCTATCAGTGAAGAGATAAACAATCATATTTTCCGTAAAGGTCATCGGGTCGCCGGATTGGCTTCAGGACTGATAGGCTCAGGCATGGCATTCCAGTACCGGATGTTTAAAAAGAGGATGTCGGAAATTCAGGCCATCGGTGGATTTGACAAGGAACTTGAACTGACCATGCTTCGCGATGGGATAAAAATTGAATACATAGAAGATGCTGTTGTTCTGGATGAAAAAGTTCAGGATAAGGCTGTTTTTGAAAATCAACGAAGGCGATGGCTTGCTGCTCAGTTTATCTATTTCAGGAGATTTGCCTGGGATGGCCTTGTTCAGTTCATTACCCGCCTGAATGTCGATTTCCTGGATAAAGTTTATCAGATGGTTATGCCCCCGCGTATTTTGCTACTGGGAATAGTGACCATACTCACATCCCTCATGGGATTGGTTAGTCTGATTGATTATTCATCGGTGAAGGGGTTTTTCCTGTTTAGTTTTTTCAACTGGTTTGTAATATGGATGTTCGTAGTACTGGCATTTGTCTTCTCTGTAAACAGGAAGTTCTATACAAAACAAACCCTTCATGCAATTATGACACTTCCAATGGGTTTCTGGCTGATGTTCAGGTTGTTGTTCAGGTTGAAGGGTGCCAATAAAGTCTTTATCCATACGCAGCACGGAGTCATCAAAGAGTCCTCTGGAAAGTAAAAACCCGAAACAAAACAGAGATGATAAAGAACCGTGATATTTTAATACTTGGAATTCAGCCCTGGGACATTGAAATCGGTAGTAATTGTAAAAATATTGCCGAGGAATTTTCACGGAACAACAGGGTTCTTTATGTGAATGCACCGCTCGACAGGATGTCTGTTATAAGAAACCGCAAACAGGAAAAGGTTAGAAAACGGCTTGAAATTGTGAAGAGCGGAACTCCAATGATAACTGAAATCAGCAGGAATTTATGGAATTTATATCCTGCTACAGTTCTTGAATCAATCAGCTGGATCAAATCACCGGCAATTTTCGACTGGCTCAATAAGATCAACAACAAAAGGTTTTCAACCCAGATATTGCTTGCCATCGAAAAGCTGGGATTTAAAAATATCATAGTTTTCAATGACAGTGATATGTACAGAAGTTTCTATATGAAGGAACTGCTGAATCCTGAAACCTATATTTACTATACCCGTGATAACCTGATCGTCGTAGATTACTGGAAGAATCAGGGAAAGAGGGTAGAGGGTCTGCATATGAAAAAAGCTGACCTTGTGGTTGCAAATTCAACTTACCTGGCATCGCAGGCACGTAAACATAATCACAATTCATTTTATGTCGGGCAGGGTTGCGATGTAAGCCTGTTCGATTCCAGGCTGGTAACCAGCATACCCGATGATATAAATGAGATTCCGAAACCTGTGATTGGCTATATCGGAGCGCTTCTTTCTCTGCGTCTCGACATAGATGTGCTTGAACATATAGCAATGAACCGACCCGACTGGAGTCTGGTACTTGTAGGTCCTGAAGATGACAGATTCAGAAACAGTCGTCTCCATCAGCTTGAAAACGTATATTTCCTTGGCAATAAATCCGGAAACGAACTACCTTCTTATCTCAATGCATTTGATGTAGCAATCAACCCTCAAATCCTTAGTCCCGTAACCATTGGAAATTATCCGCGGAAGATTGATGAATACCTCGCCATGGGAAAACCTACAGTTGCAACCAGAACCGAGGCAATGAGTGTTTTCGAAGACTATACATATCTTGCTGAAAATAAGCAGGAATACATCGAACTTATTGAAGCAGCGCTTCAGGAAAAAAGCGTTGATATTTCAGAAGGAAGAAAAGAATTTGCCAGAAAACATACCTGGGAAAATAATGTGATTGAAATTTCAAAGGCAGTTAACGCCGTTAAGGTATCTACTGCATGATAATCATGAATTACACTTTGAAGAGGCAGTTGCAAATCTGTTTCTTCACAACCCTTTAATTGTAAAAGATTGGTAATACGTTTGAAACTGACAGATTAATCAATTAAAAATAAAGAAAATGTTTCGTCCGATCGTTCCGTCCGATATCCGAATGCACTGGCATGATTACCAAAAGATCGAAGATATTTCTGATGAAGTATTCAGGAAGATCAAAGCCGGTTTTGACGCTCAAAAGACAGATAAACCCCTGGTTTCAATCAATATCATTGCCTGGAACGAAGAGTCGGCCATATTGCGGAACCTTTCATCACTGAGCGCCATGAAAAGCGCGGTTCCGGTTGAGTTTATTTATGTTGACAATAATTCAAAAGACCGGACTTCGGAAATTATCAGAAGATGTGGATTAACTCCCATTCGGGAATTGAAACAGGGATATGGATTTGCCAGGCAGACGGCCATGGAAAATTCCCGTGGTAAATACATCCTGACCGGTGATGCCGATACTGCATACCCGCCAACCTGGGTTGATACAATGTTGAAACCAATACTTTCCGGAAAAAGTATGGGAAGCTTTGGTACCTATTCCTTTATTCCAGGTAAGAATCAGTCACGTTTAAGATATGCGTTTTATGAATTGTTCAGGGATATTGTGCATGCTTTGCGGAATATCAATAACCCTGAACTTGTGGTTGTAGGAATGAATTTTTGTTTTCCCAGGGAAGAAGCACTCAAGATTGGCTTCATTAAAAATGATGCCCGAATGGAGGATGGGCAGATGGCAATGGCCCTGTTAAAAAATGGAAAGCTTAAACGTATTACTTCATCGCCTTCTATGGCGTGGACTGGGACAAGAACTGTTGAAAAAAGCGGATCATTCTTGAATGCTATCACATCCCGAATTTTAAAGGAAATTAAAAGAATCAGGATTTATTTTCAAAACAAATAAGCCACCTCATGTCAATCAAGGAACGTATTGTGTCAAATCCTAAAATCAAGGAATTGACTTTGCTTCTGATCACTTCAAAGCAGAATCCGCGGCCAAGGCTTTGGGTCCGTTGGTTTTTGAATCCTTTTATTCATAAAAAAGGTAAAGGGACAGTAATCAGGAGGCATTCCAGGATTGATGTTTTTCCCTGGAATAAGTTCACGACCGGTCATCATAGTACGATTGAAGATTTTGTTACATTGAACAACGGGGTTGGTGATGTTATCATCGGCAACAATTCAAGGATAGGGATGGGAAATACGATCATAGGACCGGTTAATATCGGGAATGAAGTAATTTTTGCCCAGAATATCGTGTTATCCGGTCTGAACCACGGTTACACTGATGTATCCATACCCATAAGAAAGCAGCCCGTTTCTAAAGCCCTGATCACAATCGGCGATGAAGTCTGGATAGGGGCAAATGCTGTTGTCGTCGCAGGAGTAACCATCGGGAAACACTCTGTGATAGCTGCAGGTTGTGTTGTTACCAAAGATGTTCCGCCTTATTCAGTTGCTGTTGGCAATCCCTGCCGTATCATCAGGAAATACAATCATGAAACGTCTTCCTGGGAAAAGGTAACTTCCTGAAATGGAGAGAATGATCAACTTTCCTGATTGTTGCTGAAATCCGGTTTTCTTATTACAGCCTTGATTCTATTTTAAAAAAAGGGTATTACACATTTTGGTGTCTGCACTTCCGGATTTCCTGTTTAATTAAAGATCACGATAATTGGTGTTTATTTTCATTGAAAAAGGGCTGCTGGATGGTTGTTAATCACTCAGCAGCCCTTTGATGGGTTATCCGGTAAATTTATACATTCTCCTTCTGCAATAAGGCAGGTATAGTGCGTAGAATCAGTTTGATATCTCCCCAGAAAGAATAATTCCGGGCATATACATTATCAAGGGTTTTCCTTTCTTCGATTGACATATCCTGCTTTCCCCTGAGTTCAACCTGCCACAACCCGGTTATTCCGGCAGGACCGAGAAACCTTTCACCCCATTCATCAGAAGTGAGCAGTTCAGCTTCATAAAGTGGCAGGGGCCTGTTGCCGACAATTGACATATCACCCTTAAGTACATTGATCAGCTGGGGTAGTTCATCAATACTGGTATTCCTGATAAAAGCACCAACTTTGGTTATGCGCGGATCGTCTTTTATTTTGATGAATGATTGGTTAATTTTAACCTGCCTCATTCGCATATAATGCTTCTCACAGATTTCGTCTCCCTCAATAATCAGGAGGGTAGAACAGGGATGACCCAGCGATTCACAGTCCGGACACTTGTCCTCAATCTTTTCAGCCTCGTATTGGTTAAGATGAGCCATTGATTTCAGCATCTTATCAGCATTCAGGCTCATCGACCTGAGTTTATAGAAATCAAATATTTTATATCCGGTTCCAACCCTTTTTGAGATATAGTATACTTTGCCTTTAAAACCGGATTCAGCCCAGATGGCAAACATAATAACAAGCAGGAAAGGGGAGAGGAAGATCAATGCCATGCCGGCAACTGCAATATCGAATAGCCTTTTAATCAACGGAATACTGTAGTCACGGAATTGTTCTGCCGTTTCCTGTTTCGAACTAAGCAATTCCTTATGATCCCTGAGAAAACGGATCCTGGTTTCGATGTTTTCTGGATTCAGGGGAGTAAGGTACAGGTCATCAACTTTATGTGAAATGGCGCTCTTCCTGATTTTTTCATCCTCATGCCTTGAAACAAGAATGAAAGGTACTTCAGTGGCAAGGTTTTTTTTACCAAGGTATTGATGAAATTCAATTCCATTTGTTCCTGGCAGAAAGCTTTCACATAATATACCGTCCGGTTCGTTTCCATTGTTCAGCCAGTTGACAAAGAGCAGGCTGTTTCCAAAGTCTGAAATTTCAAACGCATCATGTGTTTTGAGCAATTCGATGGTGCTGGTGTCGCCACCGATATAAGCAATTTTGAGCTTGCCTGTTATTGTATCTTCCATCTCTGTATGTTTTAATTACTGTCCGAAAGAATCAGTTCAACAAGTACTTCCAGTTCCTCAGGGTTAAAAGGTTTGGTGATAAAATTTCTCACCCTCATCCTGAAAAAGTTGATCCTGGTTTTACTGTCTTCTTCTCCTGAAAGCATCAACAATGGAATTTTGCTGAATAATCCACTCGACCTGATCTGTTTGACAAAGTCATAACCATTCATTTCCGGCATGAGTATATCACAGATGATCAAATCAGGAATATTTCCATTCTGAATATAGGACATGGCATCCATCCCGTTTGCTTTGGTTACCACATCGTATTGTTTGCTCAGAAACGTTTCAAGCAGTTTACGGATGACAGCTTCATCATCAATTGCAAGAATCTTCTTTTTCATTTTCACGCAGTTAAAATTATTTATCTGAATCTATTTCCCACCTTCATCCGATCACAATATGGTTAACCCATGCTGTTAAAGAAATCCGGATAAATATTAATGGAAAAATTATCGAAAAGTAACAGCTGAACAGGCTGTATCAGAATGAAAAAAGAGAAATCACCGGGCTTTGCATAATCGGGAAAGCTTTTAACGGATAAAAATGTACTTCCGGAAGGTTTAAGTCTTTTTAAATCATTCATCAACTCAGGCACACAGAGAACTTCTGATGTCTTTTCGTGGAGGTTGTTTCAGGGGAACAATAAAAAATCCATGATTGTATTTATATATACTGCAGGTTGTTCAATCCCTATGGAATGACCGGCATCAGAAACAATAACCAACTTGTGATCGGTAAACAGCCGGAGGTATTCAGTAGTATAACCCCAGGCTTTGCCATCGCATTGTCCACGTAGTACCAGGGCAGGAATCCGGCAGGCTTTCAGTTTGGACCGGATATCCGTTGCATTGTCAAAACTCTGAACTGTCTTCACCATAGCATAGTAGCCTGATCCTCCTTCTGCATCACTAACTATGGCGGGGTCTTCAGGGTTGCAGACTGTTGATTTGCCCATTTCATGGTTCAACAGGGTAGCGAAGTTGTCCATTTCCCTGTCAGAAGCCAGTTTAAGGTTAAACGCTCTGGCTAATGCCTCAACTACCCTGGCCCGTAGGTTGTATACTTTTTCCCTTCCCTGTTTGTTTGTATACCTGGGTTTCTTCAGGTGCAGACTATCTGGGGGCTTAATATCTTCCAGTTCAGTACGCCATGGCAGGACGGGTCCGGGACCGGTAAAGATCACTTTTTCAACCATCTCAGGATTTTCAGCAATGAATGCGCATGCCAGCATGGCCCCCCATGATTGTCCGATCAGGATAACTTTCCCTGCACCTGTGGTCCTGACAATCTCTTCCAGATCACGACGATGCCGCTCAACCGTATAATCTCCTATGTTCTCAAGCCTCTCAGAAGACCCACATCCGATCTGGTCATACAGATAAACATCAAACCCCTCTGCGGCCAGAGGAGCCAGTAACCTGATGTTCCTGTCATATATGGGTCCTCCCGGTCCTCCCTGAAGAAATATTACAGGGTAGGGTTTACTTCTGTCTACCCCACTTATAAGGGTATACCCGATCTTTGATCCTGTAGAGAGAGACCAGTATCTGGTACCCGCCCTTGCCTTATACTCCGGAACATCATAGTTTGTGGGAAAAAGAACCATAAACAACAGGATTCCAATCAGCACAATCACTGACCAGAAAGCATAGCTCCGGACTTTATTTTTCATATCGGTTCTTTGGGAAATCTGGTATTAAACGGTCCTGAAAGCATTAAATTGCAGTTGTTTGATTCTGATTCAGGCACCGGAGGTTTAACAAAAAGCAACATTGACAGGATATTAAGCTTTTCCATTGGCCTTGAGCAATTCCTGCAAAGAGAAAAGCTCGTCACGAAGCCTGGCAGCCTCAATAAAGTCAAGTTCTTTTGCCGATTTTTCCATGGATTTCCTGGTCTGGCTGATAGCTTTTTCAAGTTGTTCTGCACTCATGTACCTGACAACAGGGTCTGCAGCCAGGTTTACATTCTCATTTTCAATATATGCTTTGGCAGGGCGGTGCGATGAGTCAGCTACTGCGGTCTGACCCATGATTGAACTCGTAGAACGGACGATCTGCCTGGGAGTAATGTTATGTTCTGTATTGTAGGCTATCTGCTTCAGCCTTCTTCTGGCTGTTTCATCCATAGCCCTGCGCATTGAATCCGTAATCTTGTCTGCATAAAGAATTACCTTACTGTTGATGTTACGGGCAGCACGCCCGGCGGTCTGCGTCAGTGACCTTTCCGAACGCAGAAAACCTTCCTTATCGGCATCGAGAATGGCCACAAGAGATACCTCAGGCAGGTCGAGGCCTTCACGGAGCAGGTTAACCCCGATCAGTACATCAAAGATACCCAGCCTCAGGTCGCGAAGGATTTCAACACGTTCAATCGTATCCACATCGGAATGGATATACCTGCATTTTACGTCAAGTCGTGTTAAATATTTGGTCAGCTCTTCTGCCATCCGTTTGGTAAGTGTTGTAACAAGAATGCGTCCACCAGCCTTAATTGTCCTGTCTACCTCATCGAGCAGGTCGTCAACCTGATTAACACTGGGTCTGACTTCCACAGGGGGGTCAATCAATCCCGTTGGCCGGATGAGTTGTTCAACCACCACACCTTCCGATTTCTGAAGCTCAAAATCAGCCGGGGTAGCACTAACGTAAATGGTTTGTCCGGTAAGCCCTTCAAATTCTTCAAATTTCAGGGGACGGTTATCCATGGCCGAGGGCAGGCGGAAACCATATTCGACGAGGGTAGTTTTACGTGACCTGTCGCCCCCATACATTGCCCTGATCTGAGAAACAGTCACATGGCTCTCATCAATGACCATGATAAAGTCATCAGGGAAGTAATCAAGCAGACAGAAAGGCCTGGAACCTGTTGCCCGTCCGTCGAAATACCTGGAGTAGTTTTCAATACCTGAACAATATCCGAGTTCCCGCATCATTTCCATATCGTAGGTTACGCGGTCTTCGAGCCTTCGGGCTTCCAGCGGTTTGCCATTTTCTGAAAAGTAATCTACCTGCTTTCTCAGGTCCGATTGAATCTCCTGGATCGAATCCTTCATCTTTTCTCTTGAAGTAACGAAAATATTGGCAGGGTAGATGTTGATCTGATCAAGTTTTTCAATGGTCAGACCATCTGTCGGATTAAATGATTCAATGGATTCAATGTTATCGTCCCAGAAGATTATCCTTACAGCATAATCGGCGTAAGCAGGGAAGATATCCACCGTATCGCCTTTAACCCTGAAGTTGCCCCGGGTAAAATCGGCTTCTGTCCTGCTATATAGTCCTTCAACAAAATTCCATAATAGTTTGTTCCGGCTGATCACATCGCCTTTTTTCAAACGGATCACATTGTTGACGAAATCATCCGGGTTGCCGATACCGTAAATGCATGACACAGAGGAAACAACAATGACATCGCGACGCCCGGACAAAAGTGATGATGTGGCACTGAGCCTCAGTTTTTCAATTTCATCATTGATCGACAGATCCTTCTCGATGTAGGTATTGGTTGAAGGAATAAATGCTTCAGGCTGATAATAGTCGTAGTATGACACGAAATACTCTACCGCATTTTCCGGAAAAAACTGCTTGAACTCGCCGTATAATTGTGCAGCAAGGGTTTTATTATGACTCAGGATAAGGGTTGGCCGGTTCACCTTAGCAATCACATTGGCTATGGTAAAGGTTTTGCCTGAACCGGTCACACCCAGGAGGACCTGGGAAGGATCGCCTCTTTCCAGACCCTCAACGAGTTGTTGTATGGCCTGAGGTTGGTCACCGGTAGGCTCAAAGTCAGAAGTCAGCCTGAAATTCATCGTTACAGAATGTTTTTCGCAAAAATACGGTAATTCGCCTTTGCAGGGCTAAGGGTTCGTATTAAATCCAAACCCTGCTAATACAGGAAAATGATCTGAGAGGTAGATTTTCTTTCTGCTGTAACTTCCTGTTTTCAACCTTCTGTCAATCAGAATGTGATCAATCCTTATTGGGTAAATACTCTCACCATAGGTCTTGTTAAATCCTGAACCGCTGTTTTCTGCAGGGTCATTCATGTTGTTCCTGAGCAGATTGTATGCGTAAGAAGCGGGAGTATCATTAAAATCACCGGCGATGATTACCGGATATGGGCAGATCTTTATACTATTCTCTATCATCCATGCCTGATAGGCCCTGGCAGGAAAGGCCTTCCTTAGCTTGGTAATTGTGCCTTTCAGATAGGTGAACAGATATTTTATCGCTCCAGGATTGCGGTGAGGTCTTAGCAGTTTTTTTTCGCCAAACAGTTTCACCGATTGGAGATGAATATTATATACCCTTATTATCCCTTCGGGAAACCGGATGTCCGTAAAGATTCCGCAAATATCCGAATCCATTGTAAATATTGTGCCTCTCTGTTCAATGGGATACCTGGTAGCCGTCATAAATGTGTAAGTAGTTCCCTTTGATTCTTCATTGAAGTCAGAAATATGCTTGTATTGTAGATCAAGCTCCTTGTTCAGATGATTAAGGTACCGGGCATGTTTTCTTGATTTCATCGGATATTCCTGCATACAGACGATAGCAGGGGCAAGATCATTCACCATTTCATGCACCATCGCCTGTCGTTCATAACTCGACTTCCCATTCCGGATACCGGCAAATCCATGCACATTGTAGGTCATAACCAGGTAGTCACCAGGTTTGTTCTTCTTAATACAAAGCGGTAGTGAGAAATGTCTCAGCATCATAGGTATGGTAGCAAGAACACAGATCATCAAAACGATAAACCACCATTTTTTTCTGAACAGCAACAGGGCTGTAACCAGGCTGAGTATCCAGACTGCAGGAAAGGCAAGACTAATAAAAGCGGCAGGCCAGAAAGCGTATGGATTGATGTATCTGGAAAAGAGACCTGTCAATAATGCCACTCCGAGAATTATTGAAGATATTTTTAGTGTGGGAATAAAAAACCTGAAATATATTTTCTTCATTCAGGTCTCATTTTTTCAGGAAGGGTAATATAGGTTGAAACAGGATAATGGTCCGAAAGAGGAACACGGATCCTCTTAAACCCTGATGATGTCAGTGCCGGATCATGAAGGATATAATCAATCCGGAACGAAGGGAATCTGCCGGCATATGTCTGACCAAAGCCACTTCCGGATTCTTTGAATGCGTCAGAAAGTCCCCGGGACATTTTATGGTATGTATATGAAGATGGAGTATCGTTGAAGTCACCGCAAACAATAACCGGATACGGAGATTCCTTTATCTGGTCGGCAACCTGCCTTGCTTCGGAAGCCCTGGAAATAAATGCCTGCTTGAACTTTCTCAGGATTTTTCTCGAATTTTCAGAAAAGATATCCTGGTCTTCAGCCTGATTGGTCAGTTCCGACACAAATAGGTAATCCTCACGGCTCAGCTGGATTGATTCAAGATGAATGTTGAAGACACGAATGGTATCGCTTTGATAGACAATGTCATTATATATACAGAAATTTACCGGGTTTCGTTCGAATAAAATAATGTTCGAGGAGATTACAGGCCAACGGCTATAGGTCGCAATACCAAAAGCCTTGGTTTTTCCCTGATACCTGGCAAATTCTATATGCCTGTACTTCAGACCGGTATATTTAACAATTGAATCCTCCATATCGGCAGTTCCTTTCCGTCCTGCGTGATATTCCTGCAGGCACAGGATATCAGGTTCAAGTGTTCCTGTAAGTTTAAGAATATCTTCTGCTGTTTTGCTGATGCGTTTTGATTGCCAGTTGTATCGATCAAAAATTCTGACATTATAGGAAACCACTTTAATGCTTTTTTCTGTTTTTCCTTTTTCGTCAGTATTATTGAACTGGATAAAACCGGTTAATCTGGTCCAACAGATAAGCAGGGCAGCCAGAGAAATAAAGAAATACTTTTTCCCTGAAACCATCCAGATAAAGATAAACACAACATTTATAAGGGCGAGATAGGGAAAAGCAATACCGGCAAAGGCAAAAATCCAGTATTTATCAGGAGGAATGTAAGCAGCAAGGTATCCCATAGCAAGTCCTGTCAGGACCATTGCATTGGCTGCGAGAAACAGCTTAGACAGTAAAGAAGTCTTCTTTTTCTTTTCTTTTGCCGTCATTCCTGTATGCTATTTTTTTTTCTGACTACTTGAGAACAGCAATTCCTTTTCTTCTTTCGTCAGGCTGTCATAACCCGACCTGGATATCTTATCAAGTATTGAATCTATTCTCTGTTGTCTTAATAACTTTTCACGGTTATAGTCATCATCTGACAAAGGCCTTCCACCTTTATGCACTTTGAATTTTGACTTTTTTGCCGTTCCCTGAAAATGAAAATTCTTTTTATTGAAGATTTCAAAAACACGTGTCGGGTCAAATCCGGGTAGCATCTTTACATAACCGAATCCCCACAACGCACCACCAAGATGGGCAATATGTCCACCGGCATTTCCTGAATTAATCATCAGCAGGTCAATGGCTATCGTAATTATTGCGATATATTTAATCTTCATCTGGCCCAGAAATAACAAGTGGACTGTATAATCGGGCACGTAAAAAGCTATCGTGACAACGATCGCAAGTACTGAAGCCGATGCACCCAATGCCAGGGCAGATTCTCTTGCTATGCTGAAAACAGGGAAGAAATTGAAAGCAGCAATATAAAGTAAAGCACCGGCAATCCCACCAAAAAAATAAGTGCCCAGAAGTTGCCTTTGCGAAAGATATTGAATAAATATAGCCCCAAACCACCAAAGCCACAACATATTGAACAAAATATGGAAGAAATCGAAATGCAGAAACATGTATGTGATGAGGGTCCAGGGCCTTTCAATCAAAACCCCGGTATTGGCAGAGACAGCAAAAGCATTCATCAGCCACTCACTGATCAGTGACTTATAACTCCCGGAGAAGGCAGATTCGGGGCTCGCAAAAAGGAAGGCAAAATTCCTGACAAGTATGGTCACCAGCCAAACGGCAGCATTTACCAGGATAAGCACAGGCAAAGCTTCGCGCCGGCTAAAAAAAATCCTTATCCTTTCAACGGGTGACAATTGCTGAAACATACTATTTCTATAATTTAAGTAATAAAGCCTGATCAGGAGGGTTCTTCAATAAGTAGCCTGCATTCAGCATAATCTCTATTGCTAAAATTGTCACCTGAATATCAGCTCTTTAAGCTTATTAGTCCTGATTTCCTTAACCAGACATCAATTTTAATCAAAAACCAGCCAACAATTGCTCCTCCTGCCTGTAAACTGTTATCTGTTAGTTGTTAACTGTTAACTGTTAACTGTTAACTGTTAATCCTCATTCCCAGCTATTGTAACGGTTAATTTTCCTGTTCCAGTATCTGATAAGGAAAAATCCGAAGATCATTCCGCCAAGGTGAGCAAAATGAGCCACATTATCTCCCGGGTTGTTGGAAAATCCTAAATATATCTCTGCTGCCCCGTATAGGATTACAAACCACTTCGCCTTGATCGGGAAGAAGAAGTAAAGATAAATCAGTGAATTCGGGAACATCATTCCAAAAGCCAGCAAAATTCCGTATACAGCACCTGAAGCCCCGACGGTTGGAACATCCATCTGGATATTTATCAGGTCATTCATGTAACCTGAAGCCTTATTGATATACTCCCCATTTGTCGGATCCGAGCTCCATGCATTCATAAAGTCGAACAACTGGCTCCTGAATCCTGGAAAATGATCATCAACAAAGGCGGAAAACAATGCCGGGTCAGGCGACCTCATAACTGCAGCAGCATCGGCCTGAATCCCTGAAATACTAATATACAGTACCAGCATGTGAACCAGGGCTGCACCAATCCCTGTGATAAGGTAATATGTCAGAAATCTCTTCCCACCCCATACATTTTCAAGGGTATAGCCAAACATCCACAGAGCAAACATATTGAAAAAGATATGCGAAAATCCCCCGTGAAGGAACATATAGGTCACCAACTGAGCAGGATTGAATTTGGCCGAACCGAAGTAATGCATTCCCAGGTAATCGGTAAGGTCAATATGATAAACCTGTTCGATAGATAGCTGGGCAAGAAAGAACAACCCGTTGATTATCAGAAGGTTTTTGACCACCGGAGGCAACATACTGAAACCCCTGGGTGAGTATTGTTGTAAGTTCATGAATCAGTTTCTTTTAGTTAAATCTTTTGTCCAGGTCGTCGGTGCCGATAATTACCGTGATTGTTTTGCCGGAAGGGCTAAGGTTTGGTACCCTGCAGGCAAAGAGATCATCAACCAGCGATTGCATTTCTTCAGTCATCAGTACTTTCCCGGGTCTGATTGCCAGGTTTCTTGCCATCGATCTGGCCAGATTGCTCTTCCTGTCAAGTTTCAGGCCGAGTTGGTTCTTTTTGTAATTCTCAAGCACATTTTCGAGAAATTCCTGGATGTTCTCATCCGGCAGGTCGGCAGGAGTACCATTGATAATAAAGGTATTTGGCCCGAACGGTTCTATTATAAAGCCAAGCAACGATATTTCACCAAGAAGCTCATTGACAAGTTCTGTGTCAGGTGCTGACAATTTAACAGTGTGGGGAAAGAGTTGTTGCTGAGCCATCCCTTTTTTCTGCTCGATCCGGTCCAGATAACGTTCAAACAGGATGCGTTCGTGGGCTGCCTGCTGGTCAATAACCATAAGTCCGGATTTGACTTTTGTAATGATGTACCTGTTCTGAAGCTGCATAAATCCCCGGTCACCCTGTCCTTCTGTACCGAAATTTGAGCCGATGATCATCGTCTGACCAATGGGTTCTGTTCCGGCTTCCTGTCTTAATCCTTCGTACAACTTCTCCCAATTGTTGGTATCATTGCTCCTGTAATCAGATCCGGGTGTTAGCCGGAGCTCGGGTTGCGGATTTTTGGTGAAAGGGTTGAATTCAGGATTGATATGAATACCGGGCGCATTCACCTGTTTGTCTTTCGGAAAATTGAAATTGAAACTCTGTTCTGCATCAAAATCAAGGGTAGAGGAGAGGCTGTATTTTCCTATGGAAGCCCTGACTGCCGACCTGAGAATGGCATAGATGGTCTGATGGTCCTGGAAATTGACCTCTGTCTTGGTTGGATGAATGTTTATATCGATCTGTGCAGGGTCTACCTCCAGAAACAAGAAATAGGAAGGGAAGTATCCTTCCGGGATCAGGTCATGGAATGCTTCTTCCACTGCATGGTTCAAATATGGATGCCTGATGTACCGGTTGTTGGCAAAAAAGTATTGTTCGCCTTTAGTCTTCCGGGCATTCTCAGGTTTTCCTATAAATCCCGATACTTTAACAACATTGGTTTCCTGATTTACTGAAATCAGCTTTTCAAAATTAACTGTTCCCATGGCATTGGCTATCCTTTGCTTCAGGCCCGATTTGGGCAACTGGAACAAGGGCTTGCCGTTGTTGGTAAAATTGAATGCAATTCCGGGGTTGACCAGGACAACACGTTCAAATTCCTCGATGATGTGCCGGAGCTCTGCAGGATCTGATTTCAGAAAGTTCCTTCTTGCAGGAACATTGAAAAAAAGATTCTTAATCTGAATGGATGTGCCGGCTGGGCAGGCGCATGGCTGCTGACTTTTTACTGTTGAACCTTCAATGATCAGATGTGTACCCAGTTCATCTTCGATGCGGCGGGTCTTCATCTCAACCTGCGCAATGGCCGCAATGGATGCCAGGGCTTCACCACGGAAGCCAAAAGTCCTGATCCTGAACAGATCTTCTGCTGTTTTAATCTTTGATGTAGCATGTCTTTCAAAGCTCATCCTGGCATCGGTCGGCGACATTCCGCATCCATTATCAATGATCTGAATCAGTGTTTTACCAGCGTCTTTGATGATCAGCTCAATGGTGTCCCCGCCTGCATCTATGGCATTTTCAAGCAACTCTTTCACAGCCGAGCCCGGCCTCTGGATTACTTCTCCTGCGGCTATCTGGTTGGCAACTGAATCGGGCAATAGCCTGATGATATCTGACATATAAAAGAAGGTCCGGTAAAATTAACGGAAGAAGATAAAGTATATGATGACGAACGCTGCAACAAGATAGATGTAGAGTGTTCGTTTGGAAATCACATTGTTCCTTTTCTCCCTGATCCTCCATGTTTCCCTGATCCTCGAACGCATCCTGTCTGTAATCTGTTCTTCAGGATTGGTATACTTCTTCATCCGCTCTTCCATCTCCTCTTTTTTCTTGTCATAATAAAGAGGCTTATAATTGAACGGTTTGGGCTTGCGTGTATTAAAGGCAACTATTTTCATACTATATGATTTTCGGTTGAAAAATGCTGAAAATGAGCAAGAAAAAACCAGGCTCAGGTCTGAATCAGCAGACTTAACATATTACAAAAATACCACTTTTTTCAATAATTTTGCCCACGTATTCACCACCTGATTCAGGGTTTAAGTAAATTATTCCAATGAAGCCAAATAGTCCTGATACTTTGCAGAGGATACTCGTTGTTGGGGATCGTCTTTTGATAAAGCCACTCACACTATCCCAAAAGTCAAAAGGGGGTTTGTTTTTACCACCGGGTTACAATGAAAAGGAAGAAATACAGTCGGGTTATGTCCTGAAAACAGGGCCTGGGTACCCCATTCCTGCAACCTATGAAGAAGATGATCTATGGAAACAACAATCAGGGGAAAACACCAGGTATATTCCACTTCAGGCAAAAGTGGGTGATCTTGCCATTTATCTTCAGAAAGGAGCCATAGAGATTGTTTATAACGACGAGAAATACTTTATCGTACCCCAGCATTCTGTACTTCTCCTTGAGCGTAATGAAGATATTGTGATCTGATAGGATAAAGATGGTAAAAAAAACCACCTTCATGTTACGCATGAAGGTGGTTTTTTAATGGATAAAAGTATTTTTAACAATCAGGCTTTGATCAGTTTAGGGAAACGCAATCCCAAAAGATAAAATCCACCGAATAGAATCGTGCTGTAGAATAAATCACCCAGCAATCCATTGTTGAAGAAAGGAACTCCTGCGGCATATGCCTGCAAAAGTCCGGAAAAATCTTTTGAATAAGGCATCATTCCGCTTAACCATGAACCGAAATTGGTAATGATGAAAAACACAACCGATGAAAAAACAGAAGCCAGGGCAACATTTCCGGTTTTCACCCGGCTACTTAACCACATGCCGGTAAGGACTGTAATACCGAAAGCAGCATAAACAGCGATCATTGTTGAATGAAATCCCAGAAAAAGATCACTGATAAACATTGCAGCGAAAGGGATCATAAATGCCAGTGATCTTCTGCTGATGTATGCCCCGCTGAAAAGCGCAATCGCAGCTACTGGAGTAAAATTAGGCCAGTGAGGTACCAAACGCATAAAAGCAGCAGCAAGAATTGCGGTTATGATCAGCATCATTCTGGGTGAAAAAAACTTATTGTTCATACTCAGACCGGGTTTAGTTTGTGGATCCAAAATTATAAAAGGTTTTCGATTTACCGGTTATTTCAGCTACCAATTTTATATTTCTGAATTAAACTCCGGTCATTCTTATTGAACACCTGAAATGTTTGATTGTTTACACTCTGATTACAACGAATCCCAATCATTTTATATCTGTTTCTGCAGGTGTAGTTTACCTGACTTTGTTGAAAAGTTTTAGGGAAAGCCTGAAAAAAAAGCAATTTATATAAAAAAAGCTGAGAAAAATTATGTTTAAGTTTGCTGAAAAATTAGCCTGATGTTGCGAAGATTAATTTTCTTACCGGCTATCATTATGGGACTGACTTCCTGCCTCAGCGACAGAACTTCTGCTGATCTTATCATTCAGAACGCAGTGATCTACACTGCCGATAGTGTTTTCAGCATTCAGGCTGCCATGGCAATAGCTGACGGGAAAATCCTTCAGGTAGGAGACAACGATCTTATCAATGGTAAATATCGGGCTGATTCAGTGATTGATGCCGGGGGAAAAGCCATTTATCCCGGTTTCGTTGATGCCCACAGTCATTTTTATGGTTTTTCACTCTTAAGCCGGTATGCTGACCTTTCTGAGGCAACTTCGTTTGAAAGGGTGCTTGAGATTCTTCAGGAACAACAGGAAAAAACACAGTCAAACTGGATTACCGGCCGTGGTTGGGACCAGAATAAATGGCCGGGACACCGCTTTCCTGATAATAAAAGACTGAATGAATTGTTCCCCGAAATTCCCGTGGTGCTGATCAGGGTAGATGGACATGCTGTGTTGGCCAATGAAGCAGCCATTGTACTTTCCGGCCTTACAACTGACAGCATAGTCAATAAAAAGGAAGCTATCATTGAAAACGGCAATTTTACCGGGATTTTCATGGAATCGATGGCCGACAGGTTTCGGAATCTTATACCTGAGCCGGCTGGGCAGGAACTTACGGATCTGGTAACCATCGCAGCCGAAAAGTGTTATCAGGTTGGCCTGACCATGGTTACCGATGCAGGCCTCGATGCCCGGATCATAGATTTTTACGACAGTCTGCAGCAGGAAGACAACCTGCAACTGACCATTTATGCGATGCTGAATCCCAACGAGGAAAATTTCGGACGTTTTCTTAAAAGGGGAATTGTCAGAAAGCCCAAACTGATTGTTAGGTCGGTAAAAGTCTATGCCGACGGGGCGCTTGGCTCGAGGGGGGCCTGCCTTTTAAAACCTTACAGTGATTCTCCGGGCGATTATGGTATCCTTACCATTACACCTGAAGATCTGGGAAGGTATTGTGTAATGGCTTATGACCATGGTTATCAGGTTAATACCCATGCTATAGGTGATTCAGCAATCAGAACTGTACTAAAAGTATACAGCGATTACCTTCTTCCGGACAATGATCTTCGCTGGAGGATTGAACATGCCCAGGTGGTGCATCCTGATGATTTCAGACTGTTTGGTGAATTTTCAATCATACCTTCAGTTCAGGCAACCCATGCCACATCCGATATGGGATGGGCAAAGCAACGCCTCGGTGATCACCGTATCAGAAATGCCTACGCTTATAAAAGCCTGATGGATCAAAACGGATGGATCCCCAACGGAACTGATTTTCCGATTGAAGATATCAATCCGGTATTTACTTTCTATGCTTCGGTTGCCAGAAAAGATATTCACGGAAGACCTTCCAGGGGATTCCAGAAAGAAAATGCCCTTACACGCCAGGAAGCGTTAAGATCGATTACCCTTTGGGCCGCTAAAGCTTGTTTTGAAGAAGACCGGAGGGGTAGTATAGAACCTGGGAAAAACGCCGATTTTGTAATTACCGATCGGGATATGATGCAGGTCCCCGAACGCGAAATACTTCTCACCAAAATAACACGTACAGTTATAAACGGGCAGACTGTGTTTTTAAGTAAATAATTCTTAAACCCATTCACATAAAGTTAGATCCTGGATTTAAGCTAAACTGCCGTCAATTTTTTTCTGACAATTGAGGATAATCATTCTCTGCCATATCTGAAAATCTTCAAAAAAGCTTTACTTTGCATTAAAGCAATCATGAATGGATCCTCAATTCAGTCAAGCCGGTCTTCCTGACCTGGAAAGGGAAATTGAATTCTCAACATCCAAAAGCAGCGGTAAGGGCGGACAGCATGTCAACACCACTGAAACCAGGGTTGAGTTGAAATTCAACATCCGTTCTTCATTGATCCTCACCGGTGAGCAGAAAGATCTCTTGCTGATCAGGCTGCATTCCAGGCTCACAGAAGCCGGAACGCTGAGGATGTATTCGCAGAAGGAGAGGAGCCAGTCTGCCAATAAAGAAGATGTATTATTCCGCTTTTATACGTTGATATCCAAAGCTCTCAGGCATGTAAAAAAGCGTATTCCGGTCAGGCCCGGCAAGGCTGCCAGAGAATCGCGACTACGGCAGAAGAAAGCAATCTCTCAAAGAAAGGAGTTGCGCAGATCGCCCGGTGAAGATTAGAATACGGATTCGTTAGTGTGCAGAATTACAGAAGTTAAGAATGATTGTTCTATACTGTTTGTTTAACTGATTTCAAATTTACTCCTTCTTTCCGACAACACCTGTGTAATTGGGTTCCCAAATGGCGTTCAGTATTTTCCACCCATTCTCAGTTCTCGCAAGGTGCAGATAATCAATGTATTGCTTGCTAATACAGGTTACACTTGCTATATTCCTGCCCAATTCATTGATTTTGATATCACTTTCCGGTTTTCGATGATCCTTGAGATTCCCTTTCTGATAAACTGTCCAGTTGACCATCTCCTGGTAAGAGGCATTGAGAATATCAGTTCCGTTACCTGATTTCGCGGGAACAATACCGTGCTTTGTCAGACCCCGGTGAAGACTCTGAGCCATCCTGGATGAATCCCCGGTTTCCCAGCCTTCGATGTAATTAAGCACGGTTTTGAGGATCGCTTCAGTATCATCTGACTTTGTCTGGGCAGAAAGCCCGGACAGGAATAAACCCATAACACATAGAATAAACAGCAGTTTTTTCATTTCTTACCTTTTAAAGTTACTGAAAATGTTTAGGTTTCTGCTTCCGGCAGCCATTTGATCTGATAAACGGTGATACCGGATGTTAAAAATCAGCAAATATGACACAACCTTCAAAGGCTGTGCCATATAGTATATACTACTGATTGTCAATATTATGAATACCAGAAAAGTACATGAATAGAGAAATACCCACGGATACTGATCGTTTCCGGACAACCGCCTTTATAAGAAATCAGGCGGCAGAATTGTGCCAGGGTAAAAAACAACAGCCTGACCGGTGGGAGGGGGGTTAACGGATAAAATGGGGAAGATTTTCAGGGATGACCATTGAAAGTTCAACCAGGCCTGCGAACTCTCCGTTTTCATACCATGGACACTGATAAATGAGTTTCTTCATGCCGTTTTTCTCAATGGTATAGGCATTGGTGGCTTTATCTTTTGTCAGATGGGCTATAGTCGCCTGTGAATTCGGATTGTGACAATCGTTCAGGGGCTGACCGATCAGTTCAATCCCGCCATATTTTGCGAAGACTTCAGCTGATTTATTGTTCATCTCTACAATTTTCCCATCCTTACCTGTAACAGTAATGGCTATGGGCAGTTCCTGCGGCCAGTTTACTTTCATCCTGTAGTTTTTTTTTTGATTTGGATGCTTCAAAAGTACCTGAAAAATTTGAAAATCCGGAAAATTGTGTATCTTTGCACCCTCGTAATGGCCCCGTAGCTCAACTGAATAGAGTATCTGACTACGGATCAGAAGGTTACAGGTTTGAATCCTGTCGGGGTCACCAAAAGGGGGATGTTTTTCATCCCCTTTTTTTGCATTATGGCATATACGGTATATGTTATTCAGAGTGAGATTGATCATCGTCTCTATAAAGGGATGACTGAGCATATTCATATTCGATTGACTGAGCATAATTCAGGTAAATGTTTTTCAACAAGTCCTTATCGCCCATGGAAGCTTGTTTACACGAGAGAATTTTCTAATTCTACTGAAGCCAGAAATTGGGAAAAATACCTGAAATCCGGGAGAGGTCGGGATATGCTGAAAAATCTGTTAAAGGGAAATCAGAGTATCTGACGACGGATCAGAAGCCCGCCTGCGGCGGGCAGGGTTACAGGTTTGAATCTCTGCCCGCGGCAGGCGGGCTGTCGGGGTCACCAAAAGGGGGATGTTTTTCATCCCCTTTTTTTTGCATTATGGCATATACGGTATATGTTATTCAGAGTGAGATTGATCATCGTCTCTATAAAGGGATGACGCAAAATATCGGTATTCGTTTGTATGAGCTTATTATTCATTGAAACGTAAATGAATGAGATTGAAATCTTTCAGATTGTAGCTTTATTTATTTAAATCATGAGAATTTTCTCCGGACAACGATGATTTCTATTTGATTCTATTGCTATTGGTCGATGATATCGGTCAGATAAATCATTGTATGCAGAGTCGCTCAATCGTGAGCCAATCCAATGAATTCCAAAATAAAATATTGTTTCATAATTTATATTATGTCAAATATCAATTTTCTGCCCTTACCCTCTCCACATAAATATGCTTAGACTAAGTTGCCTATTGATCAGGATATACAACCGGATAATGTGAATGTAAATGAAAAAAAAGGCTGCCTTGTATGGCAGCCTTAAAGTAAGAATATAATTATCGTTTACAAACCTGAAAGTTTGGCTTCCACTTCCTTGCGTTTATCCATCATATTAAGCCTGGTGTAGATTTCTTTCAGGGATAATAATGTACTTTTATCCGTAGGATCCAGTGTTGAAGCTGTTTCAAGATAAGGAATTGATTTTTTCAGAATATTGTCAGCTTCCAGTTTGAGTGCATCGTATTCAGTGGTAGCCGAAAGCGGCAGTTTATTGGCCTTTTCTATAACGGTAGCAGCCTGGTTAACATAGAGAGCTCCAAGGTTATAATTGGCTTCAAAATAATCGGGTTTTAATTGAATGGCCGCTAGATAACTCTTTTCCGCTTCTGCTAAATTATTCATTGATGCATAGTTTACTCCTACTGCATAATGAATGGTCGGGTTGTTGGGATCTGTTACAATGGCTTCTTTCAGGTTGGCCATCGCCTTGTCATTCTGCTTTGAAAACAGGTAAATATTGGTTTCCTGGATGAGTAACTGGAAATTGTCAGGATATTTTACCCTGCCGGCCTGCACAGTTGCAAGAGCCTGAGTTGTATCCTTTTCTTCCAGGTATACATTTGACAATGAGTTATAAACCAAGGGTTGCGGATAATTAAGTTCGATGATCCTGCCATAATGCTGTTTGGCTTTAGCCCAGTTTTTGGCATTCTCAGCTGACAGACCGGCGTTAAAAATTGCCAGGGTATCAACGCTTCCGTATGTCATATTCACGTCGGCCGATTTTTCGAACGAACTCAGGGCTTTGTCAAACTCTGATGCACTGAAATGTTTGACACCCTGATTGTATAGCTGTTCGCTGATGACGAAAATATTCTGAATGGCTTCTGTATAGAATTCTTTCTTGGTGTCAAGTTCAAGCAGCTTTTTATAGGATTCATAGGCTTTTTCAAGCGCATTCGGATCAAGGTTCTTATATTCAGGCTTGTCGCTCATATGAATCTGAAGGTAGATGTTACCACGATAAAACCAGGTTTTGGCATCGCTCATGGTAGTCGGATCTGCAATGGTAGGCTCAATATTTTGCATGGCTTTGTCAAGCTGCCCTTTACGAAGATCATTAAAAGCAGTTGTCCGGAGTGCTTTTTGCCCAAACACAGCAGTTACTGTAAAAACAGTAAGGAAGATCAGGGATAATTTTTTCATTGTTGGTGGTTTAATGGTTTAATACCCTTGGTAAAACGGTGCAAATATATAAGGATTAATCTTCACTAGCAATATCCTTGCCATTATCCTCATCATCTGCCTCCTCCCCGTTATCAGAGCCTTCCGTGATCTCATCCGGATCTGTCTCAACCGGGAACGTATCAAAAGAACTTTCTGTTGGAGGAACAGGATGCTCGGATTCCGAATCAATGACTTCTTCATCTATTGGTTCATCGGCCTCAACTTTTGTCACAGCTGCTATAGAGTCGTTATCACGCAGATTGATCAGCCGCACACCCTGAGTGGCCCTGCCCATAACCCTCAGATCGGCAACCGCCAGTCTGATAATCAGGCCGGAACGGTTAATAATCATCAGATCATCATTATCGGTCACAGAATCAATGGAGATAAGATGCCCGGTTTTATCGGTGATGCTAATTGTTTTAACACCTTTTCCACCCCTGTTTGTAACCCTGTAATCATCTAATTTGGAGCGCTTTCCATATCCGTTTTCGGAAACAACCAGGATATCGAAATTGTTGTTCTCCATACAGATCATACCTACAACTTCATCATCGGCTCCTGCAAGGGTAATGCCTTTCACTCCGGAAGCATTCCTGCCCATTGGTCTCACCGTCTTTTCATTGAAACGAATGGCCCTGCCCGATTGCAATGCCATTACAACCTCGCTGGTTCCATTGGTTAGCCTGGCTTCCAGTAACTGGTCATCATCACGGATTGTGATGGCATTGATACCATTCTGCCTTGGCCTTGAATAGGCCTCCAGTGAAGTTTTCTTGATGATTCCCTTGCGGGTACAAAGGATAATGAAATTATTGTTGATGTATTCCTCGTCCTTGATGCTCTTCAGGTTGATGAACGCCCTTACTTTATCGCCGGGCTCAATGTTGATCAGGTTCTGAATTGCCCTACCCTTAGAAGTCTTGGTTCCCTCCGGAATTTCATAAACCCTCATCCAGAAGGCTTTACCCTTTTCAGTGAAAAAGAGCATATAATTGTGCATGGAAGCAACAAACAGGTATTCCAGGAAGTCCTCATCCCTGATATCAGATCCTTTGGCTCCCCGTCCTCCCCTGTTCTGACGGCGATATTCTGACAATGCAGTGCGCTTGATATAACCCATGTGGGAAATAGTAATCACCACGTTTTCATCGGCTATTGTATCTTCTATCCTGAAATCACTGGCTGAATAAACGATTTCTGTGCGGGCTTCGTCACCGTAGTTTTCTTTTACTGCCAGTAACTCACCCTTGATAATATCCATACGCATTACCTCACTTTCAAGAACATTACGGTAATGTTCAATCATTTTCAGCAGTTCGTTGTACTCTTCACGGATTTTATCACGCTCAAGTCCGGTAAGTCTTTGCAGGCGCATGTCGAGAATAGCCCTGGCCTGAAGTTCTGAAAGGCTGAATGTTTCCATCAGGCCGTTTCTTGCTTCTTCCGGAGTCCGTGCTGCCCTGATCAGTGCAATGACTTCATCCAGGTGATCAAGTGCAATCAGCAAACCTTCAAGAATGTGGGCTCTTTTTTCGGCTTCATTCAACTCATACCTCGTACGTCTGATTACAACCTCATGTCTGTGCTCCACAAAATAGTGGATAAGCTGTTTCAGATTCAGCAGCATAGGCCGACCTTTAACCAGGCAGATGTTGTTTACACTGAAGGAGGTTTGCAACTGGGTCAGCTGATAAAGCTTATTGAGTACCACATTGGTTATGGCATCCCGTTTCAGTTCATAAACTATGCGCAATCCGGTACGGTCTGATTCGTCGCGAATATCAGAGATGCCTTCAATTTTCTTGTCGTTGATCAGATCGGCTGTTTTCCTGATCATTTCTGCTTTGTTTACCTGGTATGGAATGGAGGTAACAATGATGCTCTCACGACCATGGGCATCGGTTTCAACTTTGCTTTCAGCACGCATGACAATACGGCCCCTGCCGGTTTCATACGCATCTTTAACGCCTTCGTAACCATAAATGATACCACCGGTAGGGAAATCCGGTGCCTTGATGAATTTCATCAGTTCCGGGATGGTGATTTCATGGTTGTCTATATAGGCAATGATGCCATCTATAACCTCTTTCAGATTATGAGGTGGCATATTGGTCGCCATTCCGACTGCAATACCGGATGCTCCGTTGATCAGCAGGTTGGGTATCTGAGCTGGTAATACGGTTGGTTCTTCGAGTGTATCGTCAAAATTATTCTGGAAATCAACAGTGTCCTTGTTGATATCAGCCAGCATTTCTTCTGCGATTTTCTTTAATCTGGCTTCAGTATAACGCATAGCTGCCGGACTGTCACCATCAATGGATCCAAAGTTACCCTGTCCGTCGACGAGGGGATATCGAAGTGACCATTCCTGTGCCATCCTGACCATGGCATCATAAACTGATGTATCTCCGTGAGGGTGGTACTTACCGAGGACCTCCCCTACTATTCTGGCACTTTTTTTATAAGCCCTGTTTGAAAGAACTCCCAGATCGAGCATTCCATAGAGTACCCGGCGATGTACCGGCTTTAACCCATCGCGTACATCCGGAAGGGCCCTCGACACTATAACCGACATTGAATAGTCGATATAGGCCGATTTCATCTGATTTTCAATGTTAACTTTTACAATTTTTTCGCCACTGGCTTGATTTTCCATCACTTATCCCGGTCAAATTTAAGAATGCAACTAGTATTTTAAAGGGATACGAAAGTACGGATTTTTTGCTTACAAAGTACCCTATCAATGAATGTAATGTAAGGTATTTACTAACAGGGGAATGTTAGGAATTGGAAAACGGCACTGTATTTGATCTCGGCTTTTCTGGCCACCTTTACCGATGTAATTTTGCAGTTGTTGATTTTGACTGAATTTCACCGTAACTTTGAATTACATTACAGAACATAGTTACCTACAAATTGTTATTTTACTCAGGCAGGCAGGTGGGAATGATTTAAACTAACTCAACTAATTAATCTCTTATAAAAATGGAAGCAAAGTTTTCTCAGCGTGTAAAAGATGTACTCACCTACAGCCGTGAAGAGTCTTTAAGGCTTGGCAACGACTACATTGGTGTGGAGCATTTGCTTTTAGGAATCATTCGTGAGGGTGAAGGGATGGCTATCCAGATTCTGAATCTTTTGAATGTTGATACAAACGAAGTTCGCAGAACCATAGAAACAGCTATAGGCACTTCGGTCAAAC
This sequence comes from Bacteroidota bacterium, assembly GCA_009773455.1. GTDB lineage: Bacteria > Bacteroidota > Bacteroidia > Bacteroidales > Lentimicrobiaceae > Lentimicrobium. Next base: position 98,383 of record WSXU01000006.1, read on the forward strand.
GTGACAAATCGGCAGAGAACCTGCCATTGGTCAAGCAGGCTGAGAGGGCATTGAAACTTACTTACCTTGAAGCAAAGATGTTTAACAGCGAATTAATTGGAACCGAACACCTGTTACTGGCCATTCTGAAGGATGAAGACAACCTGGTGACCAGTACACTGGGTAAATACGGAGTAGATTATGATGCTGTCAGGGATGAGCTGAAATCGATCATCAGCAACGAGGAGCAATCAACTTATGAAACTCCTTCGGATGAATTGCCCGGCAGTTCTTCGGAAGATGATGGTGATGAAGGGAAAGGATTCAGTGGTGGTACCCGGAAGGCAGCAGACTCAAAATCGAGGACCCCGGTACTTGATAATTTCGGACGTGATCTGACAAAGGCCGCCGAGGAGGGCCGTCTGGACCCCATTGTTGGACGTGAAAAGGAGTTGGAAAGGATTGCTCAGATTCTCAGCAGGCGTAAGAAAAACAACCCCATCCTTATCGGCGAACCCGGAGTTGGGAAATCCGCGATTGCTGAAGGGCTGGCTTTAAGGATTATTGCCAGGAAAGTTTCGCGCGTTTTATTCAACAAACGAATTTTCACCCTTGACCTGGCTTCTCTCGTTGCCGGAACCAAATACCGCGGACAATTCGAAGAAAGGATGAAAGCCGTTTTGAATGAACTCGAAAAAAACAGGGACATCATTCTCTTTATTGATGAAATTCATACCATAGTCGGAGCAGGGAACGCTTCCGGATCGCTCGATGCCAGCAATATGTTCAAACCTGCCCTTGCCAGAGGTGAAATACAGTGCATCGGGGCAACTACACTTGATGAATACCGCCAGTATATTGAAAAAGACGGTGCCCTGGAGCGCAGGTTTCAGAAAATTCTGGTTGATCCGACCTCCATTGAGGAAACGGTTGAAATCCTGAATAACATTAAGGAAAAATATGAGGATCATCATCTTGTAAAATACAATCCTGAAGCCATCAAAGCTTGTGTCTCCCTGACAAACAGGTATCTCACTGACCGGTTTCTTCCTGACAAGGCCATAGATGCCCTTGATGAAGCCGGTGCACGGGTTCACATCACCAATATGCAGGTGCCTGTTGAAATTCTTGAGCTTGAAAGCAGGATTGAAGAAGTAAAGAAAAATAAAAACAAAGCCATACACAGTCAGAAGTTTGAAGAAGCGGCCAAATACCGCGATTCAGAGCGGAAACTGATGATTGAGCTTGAATCCGCCAAGCGTCGCTGGGAAGAAGACTCCAAAATACACAGGGTTGAAGTCAGTGAAGAGAATGTTGCAGAAGTTGTTGCCATGATGACGGGTGTCCCTGTTCAGCGGATTGCCCAGAATGAAAGTGACAAACTGATCAATATGGTGGATGACCTTGCCGGAAGCGTAATCGGTCAAAATGAAGCCATTCAGAAAGTAGTAAAGGCTATCCGGAGAAACCGGGCTGGCCTTAAGGATCCGAATAAACCAATTGGAACATTTATTTTTCTTGGTCCCACAGGGGTAGGAAAAACTCATCTTGCCAAGGTTCTTGCCAGGTATCTCTTCGATTCTGAAGATACACTGGTAAGGATTGATATGAGTGAGTATATGGAGAAGTTTGCTGTCTCCAGGCTGGTTGGCGCACCTCCGGGATATGTTGGTTATGAAGAAGGTGGTCAGCTCACCGAGAAAGTCCGTCGGGAACCTAACTCCATCGTTGCTGCAGGTGCTTGATGATGGTGTTCTGACAGATAGCCTTGGTAGAAAGGTTGATTTCAAGAATACCATTGTAATTATGACTTCTAATATTGGTTCCAGACAGTTGAAGGATTTCGGTCAGGGAGTCGGGTTCTCGACCAATGCCAAACTCACCGGCAGCTCAACCTATGCCCAGGGTGTCATCGAGAATGCGCTGAAACGTTCATTTGCCCCTGAGTTTCTGAATCGTATTGACGATGTAATAATTTTTGATTCCCTAGAACGTGATGATATTCATAAAATCATCGACATTGAGCTGAAAAATCTATTTAAGCGCATTGCTGAAATGGGGTATACCATGGAAGTTACTACAGCTGCAAAGGATTTTATTGTTGAAAAGGGCTGGGATGCCCAGTTCGGGGCAAGACCACTTAAACGAGCCATTCAGAAATATATTGAAGATGCCCTGGCTGAAGAAATCATAAAATCAAAACTCCACGACGGTGATCTGATCCAGATTGATTACAAGGAGAATGATCCTGAGATACAGATCATTATCAGTAGACAGGGAAAAGAGTCTGAAGTCCCGAAAGAAGGATAGCCCTTTCGTAAAGACACCTGGTTAAAAGAGGAAAAGCTTTGCTACTTCCTCTTTTGCTTTTATATAATACCACTTACTTCCGTATGATTGAATAAGTTTTTATATTTGATCTTACATTTCGTGAAACCATGGGGAATCAAAAGGAAATCCGGATACTGTTTGCCGAAGACAATACACCCGATTTTGAACTAGCTGTTCATGAATTAGAATCTGCCGGTCTCAGTATTATCAGTGAATGTGTTGAAAAAAGGAATGATTTCGAGAAGCAGCTCTTTAATTTCAACCCTGATATAATTATCTCCGATTTCTATTTACCTGACTTTACCGGGTTGGATGTTCTGGAATTTGTTATCGGCCAGAATTTACAGATTCCTGTAATCATTACAACTGGCTCTATCAACGAGGAAACTGCTGTTAATTGTATGAAAGCAGGAGCTTCTGACTATGTCCTGAAGAACCAGTTCAGGAGACTTCCGGTTACCGTTAAGGAGATTCTTCACAAAAAACAATTGCAGAAAGCCAGGCTTGCTTCCGAAGCCGCCATCAGGCAGAGTGAGGAAAGATTCAGTACTCTGTTGAACCATATTTCTGATATTGCAGTTCAGGGTTACCTGAAGGACGGTACCATCAAATACTGGAACAAGGCTTCTGAAAGGTTGTATCAGTATCGTGCTGATGAAGTAATGGGTAAAAGCCTTTTTAAACTGATTGTGCCGGATGAATTGACCAATTATGTTAAAGCAGGAATAATGAGTATGCTTGAAACCGGGCAGGTAATTCAGGGTGAAGAGCTCAGGATGAAACGCAAGGATGGAAAATATGTGCATGTATTTTCAAATCATGCAATTTATCGCCTTACGGAAGAAGAATCAGAGCTTTACAGCATTGATATTGACCTGTCGGCCAGGATTAATGCTGAGAATGCGCTGCTGGAATCTGAAAAAAAGTACAGAAAACTGGTTGAAAATTCATTGATTGGAATTTATCAGTCCTCTTTTGATGGCCGTTTCAGGTTTGTGAATGAAGCCCTTGCTCGGATGCTTGAATATGAATCATCAAAGGAATTGATGGCAATTCCGGTCAAAGATATTTACCTTTTCCCCGACGATAGAAAAGAATTATTGCAATCTATTTCTGAAAGCAAAAGTACCAGTGATTTTGAAACGATCCTGATTACCAAATCAGGCCATAAAAAGGATGTCGTCATCAACGCCTCCTCTGAAGGAGAAGATATTGCCGGAATGGTGCTGGACATCTCTTCGCGAAAAGCAGCTGAAAGAGAAATGGTCAGGGCCAGGGAGATAGCGGAAGAGAGCGACAGGCTTAAATCATCATTTATGGCAAATCTAAGTCATGAAGTAAGAACACCGATGAACGGAATTGTCGGATTTGCCGAATTACTTCTGGATGATGGTTTTGATGAGGAGACAAAGCGTTCATTCATTGAAACGATTTCCCAGAACTCATACCAGCTTCTGGATATTATCACCGACATCATTGAAATTTCGAAAATAGAGACGGAGCAACTGATTATCAATTACAGGGAATTCTCATTGGCCGAAATGATGAAGGATATTGAGAAAAAATATCAGTTGGTTGCTGCAAAAAAATCACTCAGCATCAATTTTTTGATTGAATGCAGGAAAGAAGATGTTATAATTATTTCGGATGAGGCAAAAATCAGGCAGGCACTTTTTCACCTGCTGAACAATGCAGTAAAATTTACCGAGACAGGAGGAATTGAGGTAAGGTGCAGTAAAAAAGGATCTTCCATAGAATTTATGATCGAAGATACAGGCATTGGTGTAAAGAAAGGATCTGAAGAATTGATTTTTAAACCATTCAGGCAGGTGGAAGAATCATTGAACCGGAAATATGGGGGAAACGGACTTGGATTGCCCATTTCAAAGGCCTACATTGAATCCCTGGGAGGAAACCTGTGGCTGAAGCCTAATCCTGCCGGAGGATCCATCTTTGGGTTCAACCTGCCTGTGAGGTTCAAGGCAATTGAATTGACTGGCAGCCTTCAGGATTTGAATGAAAATCCTGATTATTCGATGTTTACTTTTCTCATCGCTGAAGATGAGTTCACCAATATGACCTATTTAAAAAAGCTACTGGTTCCTACAGGTGCATCCCTCATAAATGCGACCACCGGCAAGCAGGCCATTGAAATTGTGGAGATGAATTCGACGTTAAATCTGGTATTCATGGATATCAAGATGCCTGAAATTGACGGTCTTGAAGCCACACGTGTGATTAAAAAAATGAAACCACACATTCCCGTTATTGCTACAACAGCTTATGCAATGACCGGCGATAGGGAGATTTGTCTCTCGGCCGGGTGTGATGAATATATTGCCAAACCCATCAGGAAATCAGAGCTTTTCAGAATTATCAGGAAAGTACTCGATTGATTTTTTCTATCTCTGTTTGATCACTTTTTTACGCACATATTCAGATCCACCCTGTAGAGTTACCAGGTACATCCCATCGGGAAAGCCCGAAAGATCCGCTTCAACCGGACTTCCAGGATGAACTGATATTTCCCTGGACAAAACACACAGCCCCGCTGAATTGTAGACTTTCAGCGATGATCTGCCTGAAATTGACGGTGAATAAATTCTGATGACATCCCTGAAAGGGTTTGGGTAAATACTGAACGCTTCTTTATCAGGATTATTGATGTAATAGGATTCACCCAGGTTGAATGCATACAGGACCGATCTGCCGAAATCCGGATTAAAGGATTTCAACTGGACTCCTTCCAGACTGCCGATCCTGAGATAGCCACTCCCCTGCTCAGGATAAGCCCAGTAAGAAAGACCCATATTCTCCTGATCAATCAGTTCGAGGGTATAGCATCCATCAGCAAAATCGATGGTATCATTATAAATCGTATTGTTTTCAAGGTTCTCCAGGCTAAGAACCTCCTGCCCCATGTTATCCCTGATTTTCAGGGTATATCGGTAAGCCTGCTTATTGGTTTTCAATGTCAGTACAAATGGTTCATTATAAAAATCAGGCATATTAAACCTGCTGACATATGTGTCATTTTCAGGATACTGATCAACCAGTTCGTTGGGCAAACTCACTGTAACCCTGAATTTATGCAGAGAATCACCCATCCAGAAACTGTTCCCCGGGACCGGCAGAAATACAGAAGTGGTTTCATGTGGCAGTACCAGGCCGCTCCAGTACCAGTTTTCAGGTTTTCCTCCTGAAACTGAATATTCGAATTTCAGGGATGTAAGATCTGAGGAACCATTGTTGCGGATCACTACTTCAGGATCATAGCATACCGGGTTCAGACGAGAATAGTATCTTGAATTACCCGGTGAAACCACTTCATAAACTTCAGCATCGGTTTCAAAGGTGTCAGGGCCATATTGCAGCAGTTGCATCCCGACCATATAATTCCCCCATCCCATTCCCTCATTGTCAGGAGGAACCGGAGTTATGTCATAATCTATTGATATTGTATCGCTGTTGACAAATTCAGTGATTTCATAATCCCTGTACTTCACCATATCACCGGGGCACCAACCTTCACGTGCGCCATTCCATGTACCTCCCTGCGGGAAAACAGGGTTCAGGGCACATTCATTGTACTGGAAAATTTTCCAGTCCCTGACAAGCGCCCCATTAGCATATAAATAATGGTCATTGTCTTTCCATTCACAGCAATGTGGGTATTCTCCGGTATTGCTGTTGTGCCCGTGACCCGAAAGCAGTGTCTTTACTTTAAACTGGGATGCTCCGGGGGTTACCGGAATTTTAGTCAGCGACAATGCCGCATTGGAAGCCAGGTCCCTGTAATACCAGAAATTAAGTCCACCCCACAATTTATCAAGCTTTATGATTTCCCTTGGTGGCTGCCCTGTTATAAAAAGGAATTTTACATCAATGAGCTCCTGCTGGTTTCCGGCACTGAAATCCACAGCTCCCCTGAGTAAACCGGCGTAATCCGTAACGTCATATGTCCACGTAAATCCCTGAGGACCCAGATCGAGGTTAATTCCATAGGGGGTAATGAACCTTCCGATTTCATAATCATCAATGATCTCATAGGGTTTATCGTAGTATGGTCGCATTTCCAGTTTCAGGACATCATCGGGGGTGTTCCAGACCGAATCAACTTTCTGCCAGTTGTCATATACCCAGGTATAACCTGCCTGATATCGCTGAATTGTATCTGTGGCAATCAGGGGGTTAGCCGGATCGTTGAAAAGGATATATTCAACCGGTGGATTTTCAATTGAATCGATCACGGATACTACTTCCTGATAAAGGTCCGAAGTAACCAGGTTCTCAAAAATCAGGCGAGGTCTCAGTGAGGTGGTATCAAAATCAGTCTGCAATTCTTCTCCCTGCAACCTGTAATATTGGGGTAATCCATGCAATTTTCCGGTATGCTGGTGCATCGACAGATCTGTTACTTCATTGCCAGTCCCCTGATCAAATGAATAATAATAAACGAGTGTACTGTCAGATTGAGGTTCAGGCACTGATTTTCTGAAATTTGCTGCAATATCCTCCGGCTCCAGGGCATAATTGAAAAGTCTGACTTCATCAATCAGCATATCAGCAAATCCATCGTTCTCCCAGTTGCTCCGGCCAATAAAATTATTCTTCCTGACAGTGCTGTCGGGTGGGGTGAGCACCCCGGCTTTGGTGTACTGTCCATCAATGTATACCCAGCCTATGCTGTTTCTCAGTCTGAGTGTGACATGGGTCCAGGTATTCAATGGCATTGCTTCCGGCATAACGAACGATTTGGAAATACCCGGCTTGTTTACATGAAAACTCAGTTTACCAGAGCTTTCATTGGAGAGAACGATGATGACATTGTCACTACCCGGACCGTTTCCAAAATCGAAAACCCGGCTCCAGTTGTTGTTGCTTCGCTTGAATATCCATGCCTGGAAAGTAAAGTTTCCATCAAAATAGTTGTCTTCAGGAAGCTTTACAAAATCAGTGAGGCCGTCCAAACTCAGGGCAAAATTCCGGCTTCCTGCCGCGATGCCGCAGGTAAATCCTGTTGAATCCGCAAAAATCTGAGCATTCTGACCCTGTCCAGGGCGGGAGGAACTAAAATCGATCAGCAGATCAGATAACCCATCCCAGATAAATGGGTGGCTGAAATTAAGATCCAGCAAGCCCGCTTGAGAAAAATCAACCGAATTTACAAACAGGGTATCCAGATGTTCAGCAGGATTACTTAACGGAAGGGTTGCATTTGTGTGGGTCATCCGGATTGTAAATCTGTCAACCTGGTCACCTCCCCCTGTTGAATACAGCTTTATGCCCGTAACCGGACCTGCTGTGATGCCGGATGCCAGTAATTCTTCCATACTCCAGATAAACTGCGATCTTGACGCAGTATTACCGGTTCTTAGCAGTGAAGAAGTGGTAACCTCTCCTTCACCGATTGTAGTATTCGTCAATAATAGGGTATCCTGAGCTGTAACAGTTGTATGAAAATGCCGGTGATAAGACCAGGTAGGCTGATCACGTAAAAGAATGGAATCGACCATCTTCCCTCCTATCAAAGTAAAGGATGGATGATGCATCAGTACCGAATCATAGAGGCCGGTATGTTTATGGAACATATTGTAGGTCAGATAGTCCCATTCTCCGCATGGGTATTGGTCCTGTTGTGTCTGAGCATCACATTTCAGGGTATATTTCATAAGTATTTTTCTAAACGAACCCTCCTGAGGAAACTGCCAGATTCCCCTCCTGGTTGTTATTGAATCAAAAGTCAATGTCTGCACCGTAATGGTGTCCTGCGACATCCCGGCAAATGAAAGGATGAGGAGTACAACGGTTAGAATCAGGTTACGCATATCGGATGGCGTTGGTTGATTTTGTAAAGATATTCTCAATTCGACTTCAATAACCTGCATAATAACTAATTTTCAAAAGTCAATATTCAGGCATGAGAATGTCTTTAATTCTTTGCTGATCAAGTGATTAATAAATTTTGGACTTTGAACCCGAACAAAACAGGATACGATCAGTTTATTATTTCAATATTAAGCATGTGCTATGAAAAATAATACTTTTAGTTTGCTGATACTGGGTCTTCTAATACTTACCGGAAACCAGCTGAGTGCTCAGGAAAGCAAAAAAGGCAACGAGCCTGACCCTGAAAAGATGACAACCTATTTTATGGCTTTTCTAAAAATAGGTCCTGACAGGAGTCATGATTCCGTCACTGCAGCCAAAATACAGGAAGGTCACATGGCACATATCATGAAAATGGCCGGTGAAAAAAAACTTGTGCTGGCCGGACCATTTATGGATAAAGGCGATATCAGGGGAATATTTATCCTGAATGTTGCCACCATGGAGGAAGCCATCGAACTTACCAGCCAGGACCCGGCGGTTAAAGCCGGAAGACTGAGCATGGAGATTCATCCCTGGTACGGGCCTGTGAAGCTCAAAGAAATAAATTGGGATTAAGAATTCAGGTGATTAGATTTAATAATATTAATATCAAATAATTATAAAGAAACATTTCATATAGGTATCCCTAATTGCTGATCATTGCTAAGTTGAATTTTGTCCCGATAAAGTCTGTGATCAATCAGCAGAATAGTTGGGGAAATATTAATCTGACAGCAATATTTATCTTTTACTTTTAAAATTTATCTTATCAACAGGAATTGCAGGGAATTTTAGCTTTCCTGATTCTAAAATCTCGTTAACTTTGTCATCCTTGTAATAAACAGTATGGTAAATAATGGAAAAACTAAGGAAGTATTTTAGCTGGAGCAATCTTGCCATTGCTATTATATTATATGTAATTATATCACAGACATTTAGCCTGAAATTTTACCAGAATCCGCACAGGATTATTGACAGCGATGTAAGTAACTACTACGCATATCTTCCTCTGACCTTCATTTTTGACCAAATGGATTACAGGTTCGATGAAGTGAGTTTCCCGATAGTGAAAGATTATATTTACAGTGTTCCAGTGGGTAATGGGAATTATATTAACCCATACACGATGGGATTGGCCATTGCCTACTCCCCTTTCTTTTTTGCGGTTCATCTGCCTATGAAATGGATGGGTTACCCGACAACCGGATTTTCGCAGCCTTACCGGATCTCGATCATTCTGGCCTGCTTGTTTTATGTGATGACTGCAATTTTATTATTGAAAAGTATACTTATCAGGTTATTTAATGACAGAGTGACTGCTATCTCTATCATAGCATTGATTCTGGCAACAAACCTGCTCTATTATACAACCTTTGAACCTGGCATGCCTCATGCCTTTAATTTTGCTTTTGGCGTTTACTTTCTTTACCTAACCATTAAGTGGCATGAGAATCCGGGGATTTTTAATTCCATTGGTATCGGACTGATGACCGGTATGATTTCCCTCATCCGTCCGACCGATGTTGTCATCGCGTTGGTATTTATACTCTGGAAAGTAAATTCTTTAAACGCTTTGAAAAGCAACGTAGTGCTTTTTGGCAGGAAATGGTACCTGATTCTCACCATTGTGGTTTTCGCCTTCCTTGTCTGGTTGCCACAGATGATGTACTGGAAGCATTTTACCGGTCAGTATTTTTATAATCCCTATAAAGACTCCGGTTTTAAGTTCTTTTTCAATAATCCGCAGATTTTTCTGTCTCTTTTCAGTTACCGGAAGGGCTGGTTGCTTTACACACCGGTCATGTTACTGATTTTCCCCGGCTTTATAGTCCTCTACCGCAAATACCGGGAGTATTTCTGGCCTGTAGTCATTTACTTTCTCATAAACCTCTGGATAGTATCTTCCTGGTGTTTGCCATGGTACGGTGGTAGTTATGGTCAGCGCGCTTATGTTGTATCATACAGCATCATGATACTTCCGCTTGCAGCAATATTTTCGGTATTTTTCTCAAAAAGAAAGACACCTGGTTTTGTAGCCGGAATTTTTGTCACTGCTTTGTTTGTATCTCATAACCTCTTTCAGATGAGGCAGCACTACTACGGAGCCCTTCATTATGTTTCTATGACCAGGGAGGCCTATTGGGATTCATTTCTGCGTATGCATCCTTCACCACGGTTAAAGTATCTGCTTTCATTTCCCGATTATGAAAGTGCAAAAAAAGGCGAGTATCCGACGCCGGTGATTGATCCGCTCTATACCGGGGAGCTTACCAGACAGGAGATACTGGTGAGATTTCAACAGGATATCACTACGGAACTGAAGAACGACAGTACAAGACACAGGGAATGGATGGATCAGGCCTCCAGGGAGAAAATCAGCTTTGAGGATCTGATAAAAAAGCATGCCGGAATCCGGATGGAAGAACAAATCAATCAAGGCATCATTCTCCCCAAGCAATAAACCTGCAGATGTCATTAGATGTTAATGAGTTAATACAGCTAGTTGTTAAGAAGGGCACCTGTACAGGGTGTGGCTTGTGTGTGGGGCTTGATGAATCAGGCAAATCATCCATGCGCGATACCCCACTTGGACCCAGGCCCGTGATTGATAAAAATCACACTATTCCAGAATTGATCAGCCGGTGTTGTGCCGGGCATGAGATCAATTACCCCCTGCTCTACCTGAATCATTACGGAAAATACCCTGACAGCTGGCTTACCGGGATAATCTCTCGTGTGTACACCGGATTCTGCATGGATGAGAAAATAAGAAGAAACAGTTCATCAGGTGGGGTGTTAACTGCTGTACTTTGTTCTTTGCTCGAATCAGACCGGATCGATGCCGCCATTGTTGTTACCCAGGGTGTTCCGGAACCCGAAAAGGCATCTGTGGTGATTGTAAGCTCTGCTGCTGATATTCAGGCTGCTTCCCAATCGGTATATGTTCCGGTTTCAACGCTTGATATACTCAGCAAACTTGATCCCGCGAAAAGATATGCCATGACCTGTCTGCCTGAACAGGCGGCTGCCCTCAGGTTACTACAGAAGCATGGTCATGAAAAAGCGCTGAGCATCAGATATATTCTGGGACCTTACACCGGTACTGCCATTTATCCTGCTGCCATTGATACGTTTAAACGAATTAACGGAATACACAAATCAGATCGTGTTGTTTCGCTGAAATGGAGAGCCGGAGAATGGCCCGGCTACCTTGAAATTATTACGCAATCAGGCAAAGTATTGCGTTCACCAAAAGTATATTATAACTTTCTGATACCTTTCTTTGTTACCAACGCCAGTCTTCAAAGCATGGATTTTGCCAATGAATTTGCGGATCTTGCCGTTGGTGATGCCTGGTCGCCGGAGTTTGAGTCGCAGGGACAAGGCTTTTCTGTTGTCGTAAGCAGGAATGAAGCTATGACTGCATTGCTTGAAGATCTTCAGATGAAAGGTGTCTTAAGCCTGAAGGCAGAGCCCGTGGAATCTGCTTTTTCGATGCACGGACATATGATTGACTTCAAGAAGAGAGGAAGTTATATCCGCAACCAGACTCGCCGGAAACTGGGAATGAAAGCCCCTGATTTTGGCTATAAACCTGCCCGGATCGGGTTTAAAAGAATTATGGTTGAAATGGTAATTTCAACTATTTTCGTGCTTGGCAAAACTCCTCTATTCCGGCTGATCTTATTTCTTTTACCTGAAAGGATTATTGGACCGCTTTTTAATAACCTGAGACTGAGGTGGAAGAAAATATCGAAAAAAACGAAGCGCCAGGGGCTTGAATCCTATGAAGTAATTATCTCAGAAGAATGACCATGGTTGATTTCCATCCACTTATTAACAGGAATTTCCCAAGGATACTCACTCAGTTAAACCGTGACCCAAATACTGCTCATTATGGCAGTTTTGATCGTAACTGGTGGCATTATAAGATCAGGGATTTTTCGTCTATCATTCTTCAACAAGGCGGGTATTTTCTTGAAATGGCAGCTAAGATGCCTGAATACAAGGATTTTTCCGAACAACTTCATGCATATTCCGCTGCTTCTGTAGGTTTCTGGGCCGGAAGAGCAGGCAGGAAAGGGGCATTTGAAGAATACTATCCATGGGAAAACGGCTATCCTCCGCTTGCATTTTCAACCCTGGCGGCTGCAAAAATATTTCTTTCACAAAACCTGCCGGTTACCGTAACAGGGGATGCTTTAACAATTGCCGCCCGAAAACTTCTGCAACGATTTGAGGCTAAAGCAGCTAATCAGCAGTTAGCCGGACTTGCGGCTCTTGCAGTATTGAAAAAAATAAATCCGGATCTGGTCGATGGCCTGACATTCGATCGTCTGACAGAACAAACCCTTGCTCTCCAGTCTGATGAAGGATGGTTTACCGAATACGACGGCCCTGATCTTGGTTATCTGTCAGTTTCACTCGATTGTTTGTGGGATCTGTCTGACTATACAGAAGATCAGAGGTTTGCTGATTCGGCGACCATGGCTTTCAGATTTCTGGCAAAACTGATCATTCACAACCGTGGGCCGGTCGGAATGCACAATTCACGTAACACGGATTATATTGTTCCCTACGGAATCTGCCGGTTTCTTGGTTCAGGTAATCAGGAGGACAGTATCCTTGCCAGCCAGGTGATGGATATCCTGTATTCAGATACTGACAATCCGGATCATTTTTTTCAGGCAGTTGATGATCGTTACTGGAGCCACTATATCGGTCATTCTGTGGTTAGGGCCCAGCTTATCCTTGATGGAATACACCGGAATACTGAAGTTACCACTCCAAAGGATTCCCCTGATTTATTCTGGAATGGATGCGGATATGCCATGGCATCCCAGAACAATCACCGCATGATGATCAGCTGTCTTAAAGGAGGAATAATCACCATCAGGAATCAGAAGAACTATTTCAATGATTTTGGCTGGATTATTTTTGACGGAAAGAAGCAATTTGTCACGCATTGGTGGACTCCGTCAATCCGGTTTACAGGTAACCCTGACGATCTCGGAATTACGGGACATCCTGTTCAGTTTAAAGAGAACACAAGCACACCGTTCAAGCATTTCGTTTTGAGGATAGTGAGCTACTTTTCAGGACACAAAATCATAAAACTGCTGAAGGACCTGTTGATTTTCAGGAAGAGCGATCAAAGATTTGAGTTTAAGAGAAATATAAAAATTCAGCATGGAAAAATTGTCATCACAGATGTGATTTCCGGATTGAAGGGCAATGAAAAGTTTGTAAAGGCACCTCGTTTTTCAAAAAGGCATGTTGCCAGTGCAGATTCATTTCACCTTGAAGATATGGCCATGGTAAAAGGTTATGAATACAACACCCGGAGCCAGGTCATCGGAAGGATTTTCGAAGCCACAACCATCGTAAATCTCGATTAGCTTGTATTATATGGCGGGTATCAGATTTTCCGATAAATCAAGAAAGCTATTTTTACAGCTGATCAAATTCGGAATTGCCGGTTTGCCTTCATTCCTTGTCGCCATTCCGCTTAACTGGTTCCTAGTTGAGAAGATTCTGCTGGTTAAGCCTGTGGCCTATCTGATTACCTTGTTTTTTCAGGTGACAGTAAATTTCATCCTTTTAAAAATCTTTGTATTTAAGAGTGAAACTCAGGAGAATGTGGTGAAACTCTATTTTGAGTTTCTTTGGGGGATTGCTTTTTTCAGGCTGCTCGACTGGAGCTTATATACATTGCTGGTGCAAAACACGAAAATCTATTACCTGATCATCCAGATTGGAAATGTTGTTATATTTTCGCTTGCGAAGTTTTTCTACAGTAAAAAAATAATGGAGAGATAACCGTTATGAAACTCATTATACAAATCCCTTGCTTCAACGAGGCAAAAACACTGCCTGAGGTCATCCGTGATCTTCCAAGATCTTTGCCGGGGATCAGCGAAATAGAATACCTCGTGATAGATGACGGCAGTTCTGACAATACTGTGGCCATTGCTCATCAGCTTAAGGTGCACCATGTGTTGCAACTGGGCAGTAACCGGGGGCTGGCCTTTGCATTTTCAGAAGGAATAAAATATGCATTGGAAAAAGATGCCGACATTGTTGTTAATACAGATGGTGACAATCAATATGTTGGTGAAGATATTGCCTTGCTGGTGCAACCGATCCTGGATGGAAAAGCAGATATGGTTGTCGGTTGCAGGCCAATCATAGAGCATAAGGAGTTCAGCCCTGTTAAGAAACTTTTTCAGCTGATGGGCAGCTGGATTTTACGGAAAATTTCAAAAACCAATGTCAAAGATGCCCCATCTGGATTCAGGGCATTTTCGAGGGAGGCCTGCCTGAGAATTTTTATCTATTCGAAATTCTCGTACACGATGGAAAACCTCATCCAGGCAGGAAATTCAAATCAGCGGGTTCAGTCGGTTGACATCAGGGTCAATGCCAGGACGCGGGAATCAAGATTGTTCAGAAACATCTTTGAACACATATACAAATCAGCCGATACCATAATCAGGATGTATATACTTTACCGGCCTGGAAGGTTCTTTCTATGGATCGGTAATATCTTTAACCTGGCAGCGGCAGTGTTGGGCATCAGGTTTGTCTATCTGCTTTTTATTACCGACCATCCCGACAAGGGCAGAACCTACATCCCATCTTTGATTTTACTGGCCATTCTGGCTTTCTGGGGTGTGGTATCCTATATGATCGGAATCCTGGGCGAACTGCTTAAATTTATCCGGAAACAAAACGAAGAGATCCTTGGCAACCAGCGCAGGGAGAAATTCAGGAAAAAGCAGTAATGACAATGAATACCCTGACTGAGAAAGCCAGGACATTTGATATTATTCACTTTTAAAGAAGTGATTCTGTTTATTTATTGATTAAGGTTTCAGCAAGATCCTTCAGATCTGTTCCTTCGAAATTACCGGAACTCATCATCAGCAGGTTGGCATGATTCCAGTTCATGGATTTTAAAAATCCAATGAGTTTGGTGTTTTCATTAAATACCTGTATATCATCTCTTCCGAATGCCTTACCTACATCTTCAGTTGTAAAAAATGGTAACCGCTTCAGTTCGAGTGCGTGCCTGCTGTAAAAAACAACGGCTACATCAGCCTTATTCATTGTATTCCTGTATTCCTCCAGAAACTGCAGATTGAGACTGCTATATGTATGCAGCTCCATGCATGCAATCAGTTTACGATCAGGAAACTGTTCCTTCACAGCGTTGATGGTAGCCTGAAGTTTTGATGGACTGTGAGCGAAATCCTTATATACCGAACAGGAATCATGGCCGGCAACAAATTCAAGTCGTTTTGAGGCCCCGGAGAATGTACTGATGGCATTATAAAACGTAACGGTATCCACACCCATGGCTTCACAAACATACCTCGCCCCTTCCAGATTGAGCATATTGTGATGACCGAATATCTTCATCGGGATGGATTTCCTGTTGTAGTTCAAACGGGTGATTCCATTTTCAATTTTATAATCGGGGCATGTATATGGAAGTTTATGTACGTTTTCTGCTGCTGAAGCGGAGGCAGCCACAACATTCTCATCTTCGGCACAATAGATCAGGCTTCCTTCCGGTGGAACCATCCCGGCAAAAATCCTGAACTGTTCTACATAGTTGTCAAATGTCGGGAATACATTAACGTGATCCCAGGCAATCCCACTGATAAGGGCAATGTGAGGCTGATAAACATGGAATTTAGGGCGTCTGTCAAGTGCTGAAGTAAGGTATTCATCGCCTTCGAAAACCATGAATCGTGCATCCTTTGTAAGTCTGACCATCACATCAAAACCTTCAAGCTGTGCCCCGACCATGTAATCGGTGTCAATTCCGGCTTGTTTCAGTACGTGTAATATCATGGCAGTAATGGTGGTTTTACCATGGCTGCCGCCAATGACCACGCGGATTTTATCCTTTGCCTGTTCGTAAAGGTATTCGGGATAAGAATATATTTTCAGCCCAAGCGCTTTTGCCTTCAGCAATTCAGGGTTGTCGCCCTTGGCATGCATACCCAGGATAACGGCATCAAGCTCACTATGGATCATTTCAGGATTCCATCCAATGGAGTGAGGCAGGAGGCCCAGTTTCTGAAGCCTGGTCTTTGCCGGATCAAAAATCTCATCGTCTGAGCCGGTAACTTTATATCCTTTGTGATGCAGGGCAATTGCCAGATTGTGCATTGCGCTTCCGCCAATGGCAATAAAATGTACGTTCATCGGAAATCGTTTGTTTCCGCAAATGTAATGAAATATGTTTCCTGTAGGATAGGTAGTCAGGGCACCGTAGATCAGCGGAAGACCTAAAAATGCTAAATTTGCAACAAAAAACTCAGGGAATGAAGTTAACGACCATCGAAGCAGATTCATGGAAAATGGATGGGGGTGTCGCTTTTGGGGTGGTGCCGAAGTCGATGTGGATCAAGGTATATCCTGATGACGGTGACAACCTGATTAAAATCACAACCCGGTGTCTGCTGGTTCAGCTCTCTGACCGCAATATCCTGATAGATACCGGTATGGGCGATAAACGGGATCAGAAGTATTACAGCTACCGACATCGCTTTGGTACGTCAGGGTTGAATGAACCTCTTAAGAAAGCAGGCCTCTCCCCTGCCGACATTACCGATGTCCTGTTCACTCACCTCCACGACGATCATGTTGGAGGAGCCACTTACATTGATAAAGCCGGAGCAGTCGCAGAATCCTTCCCGAATGCCCGTTACTGGTGTTCTGAAGCACAATGGGAATGGTCGAAAAATTCAAACAGGCGGGAAGCGGCGGCATTTTTCAGCGATAACCTCGAGCCATTGGAGAAATCTGGGAAGCTTCGTCTTATCAGGCAGGATGGCACCTGGCTTCCTGGAATTGAACTGAAGATGTACAGTGGTCATACCCGTGGACAGATCATCCCGTTTATCACGTATGGTGATTTTATGGTTGTGTTTCTGGCGGACTTTATCCCGGCCCGGGCGTTTATACCCATCCCATACGTGCCATCGGTTGATATAGAGCCTTTGCTGACATTGAAAGAGAAAGAAACATTTCTCGACGAAGCTGCTCAGAAAGGATATATCCTTCTTTTCCAGCATGATTATTTTCATGAAGCCTGCCGTGTGGAGCGGGGTGAGAAAGGCATTGTTGCCATTGAAGAATTGAAAATCAGTCAACTTATTAATTTATCAAGATGATAAA
Organism: Bacteroidota bacterium; assembly: GCA_009773455.1. Taxonomy (GTDB): domain Bacteria; phylum Bacteroidota; class Bacteroidia; order Bacteroidales; family Lentimicrobiaceae; genus Lentimicrobium. The sequence continues at coordinate 115,756 of WSXU01000006.1, forward strand.
AAAGGAAAATGTTTCGCACATCAACGGGCTGTTGGCAGGCAAACCGGCAGAAGAAGTACTGAACTGGTTTCTTAATGAATTTGAAGGAAAGGTGGCCTTCTCAACCAGTCTGGGGGCCGAGGATCAGGTTATAACCCGGATGATTTCTGACATAGACAGGTCAGCGCATATATTCACCCTTGATACCGGGCGTCTTTTCCCGGAAACCTATGATCTGATCGACCTCACTGCGAAGAAATACGGGTTGAAAATTAAAATCATGTTTCCGGATGCAGCCAGGGTTGAATCCATGGTCAATACGAAAGGTATTAACCTTTTCTACGACAGTATTGAAAACCGGAAACTCTGCTGCCATATCCGCAAGATCGAACCCCTGAAAAGGGCTTTCGAAGGACTTGATGCATGGATCTGCGGTTTGCGCAGGGATCAGTCGGTTACGCGGAAAGAGGTGCAGCTTGTTGAGTGGGACGACACCAATGGTCTGATCAAGGTAAACCCATTGATAGACTGGACTGAAGCGCAGGTTTGGGATTATATCAGGGGGAATCACATTCCCTATAATCAGTTGCATGACAAAGACTATCCGAGCATCGGTTGTCAGCCCTGCACACGGTCAATTCTTCCGGGTGAAGATATCAGGGCGGGTCGCTGGTGGTGGGAAAATCCGGAATCCAGGGAATGCGGCCTCCATAAAAAATAAAAAAATCAAAAAAAAACGGGCACTTAGTAACCGTACAGGCATTTTATCAACCGGGCTTTTCAAGGCGATTACAGGCACCTTAAGTGTATATTAAACACTTACAAATCAAGCGATTTAACATTTTAATAACATTCGGATTTCGCCCGATACGCGGAATTTCGTTAATTTTGCATCGTTTTACTGATCATATATTATCTGTAAACAGCAAAACTATTGTTTAATAAAAACGAAGATTAATGAGTATTAAGAAACAGTTTTTGAAAAGTAAGCCGGTTTGTAAAGTAAGTTTCAAACTCACCAAAGATCAGGTGAACAATGCCGGTAAAGTTAACGTTGTTGGTGATTTCAACCAGTGGAACGAAACTTCTGATGAATTAAAGCCTTTGAAGGATGGTTCTTTCAGCCAGACCCTTGAACTGGAATCAGGTCGTGAATATCAGTTCCGTTACCTGATTGATGGTACAACCTGGATGAATGACGAAGAAGCTGACCGGTATGTTAACAGCGGGCTTGGCGATTCGCACAATGCTGTTATAACTCTATAAAATAAGAATAAATAAAAGCAGTTTTATTCAAACCTGATGGCTTTCACCGGTGATATGTATCTGATAACCAGTGATGGTATCAGCATCATGAGTGTACAGATAAAGATTGTTGCCAGGTTTATAAGAAGAATGGCCGGCAGTCCGATGGCGACAGGAACCACCGAAACAAAGTAGGAATCCTCAGGCAATGGAATAAATCCATAGGTTTTCTGAAGGAAAATCAGGGTCAGGGCTACCGCATTTCCCCATAACAGTCCATAGAATGTAATATTCACAGAGGCGTAGATGAAGATTTTCCTGATGCCTGCGTTGGTTGCTCCCAGCGCCTTGAGCATGCCAATGTCGCGTGTATGTTCAAGAACAAGGATCAGCAGTGTTGAAATCATTGTAATTCCTGAAACCAATGCCATCAGTATAAGAATAATCAACACATTAAGATCCTGTATTTCGATCCAGTCGAAAATCTGAGGATAAAGCTGTTTGATGGTCTGAGTATTCAGCTTAAACCCGATGATGTTATATACCTTGTCGGCCGTTTCATTGAGCCTGTTAAAATCCCTGATGTTGATTTCGATGCCAGAAACCTGGTTATTATCCCAGCCGTTAAGTTTCCTGATATGCCTGATATCGCCGAAGACATACATTTCATCGAATTCGGCCAGGCCGGTATTGTAAATACCACTCACTTTGAATTTTCTTCCGCGGGCTGTGTTGTCGATGATGAAATACATCCTGATATCATCCCCGGCTTTGAAACCGAGCAGATCTGCCACTTTTCCGGATATCAGCACTTCATTGCCGGCAGAAGTGTCTTTGTTCTCAGGAACCCTGCCTTCTGTAATTTTATCCTTCAGAAATGTCCAGTCATAGCTTGAATCAACACCTTTAAGCACTACCCCTTCAATCTGATCCTCAGTTTTGATGATCCCCGCTTTTAACCCGAATTCCTGCACATTCAGTATTCCGTCAATCCGGCGTATCCGGCTGATTTTGGCATCATTCTTATCGATGGGGGTTGGCTCATAGGAGTTGTTTGAATCAAATCCTGTAATCTGAATATGACCGCCAAAGCCGGAAACCTTGTCACGGACCTGTGTCTGGAATCCCTGGAGGATGGCAACAGAGATCAGCATAACAGCCAGACCCAGAGCAATGCCGGTAACAGAGACCCTGACTATAGGTCTCGAAAATGAGCTACCGTCCTTTGAACGGATGCGCCGGCTAATAAAATACTCGTAATTCAACCTGGTTTACTTTACTGCAAAGTTAAATGTTTACGCTTAACTTTGCAGTTGAACAAACCATTAACTGTTGGTCACCGGATGCGTCTTTCCCGATTTAACCTGTTACTAGCCTCTGTTATTCTCGTCTCCTGTTCGCAACAACGACGGCTACAGAAAAATCAGCCCGTCGCCGAAAGTAAGCCGGCGGAGCGATCGGCTGTTGCTGCATATGAACAAGCCATCAGGCCTGCTGCTGAGCGTACCCGTCATTATTTCGGGAAACTGGAAAATAAACGCATTGGTGTTGTCGCAAACCAGACATCCTTAATCGGGCAGACCCACCTTGTTGACAGTCTGATTACCTCCGGAATCAATATTGTCAGGGTTTTCACCCCTGAACACGGTTTCAGGGGGCAGGCAGAGGCAGGGGAACATGTTGACAACAATATTGATGTAAAAACGGGATTACCCCTGGTTTCACTTTATGGTGAACACAGGAAACCTTTGGCTGAAGACCTTGCCGGCATTGATTTAATCCTTTTCGATCTGCAGGATGTTGGTGCCCGGTTTTATACCTATATTTCAACCCTTACCCTGGTGATGGAGGCCTGTGCCGAGAACAATGTTCCATTGCTGGTGCTTGACAGGCCCAACCCGAATGGGTTTTACATTGACGGTCCTGTCCTAGAGCAAGGGTTCAGTTCTTTTGTAGGCATGCACCCTGTTCCTGTGGTTCATGGTATGACAATGGCGGAATATGCACGAATGGTGAATGGTGAGTTCTGGCTGAAAGACAGTCTCCGGTGTGATCTTGACTGGGTTGAGATTTCAGGATATACCCACAGGAAGTTTTACAGACTTCCCGTAAGACCGTCACCCAACCTTCCCGACATGGAATCGGTTTACCTTTATCCTTCCCTGTGTTTCTTTGAAGGAACCATGGTCAGTGTCGGGCGGGGAACCGATCATCCGTTCAGTATCATTGGTTTTCCCGGATTTGAAAAAGGTGATTTCAGCTTCACACCTGAGAGTCGCCCCGGAGCCAGCCTGAATCCTTTATATAAAGGTATTGAATGCAGCGGATTGGATCTGCGTGGTGAAGCAGCCAGTGTTCAGCAGAACCCCGGAATCAGGCTTAACTGGTTGCTCGATATGTACCATGCCAGTCCTGAGAAGGATAAGTTTTTCACCTCATTTTTCAGTAAACTGGCGGGATCGGATCAGCTTCGCCGGCAAATTGAAGCCGGTTTTTCAGAAGAAGAAATCAGGGCATCCTGGCAACAGGGTCTTTCTGATTTTCAAAAAATCAGACATCGGTACCTTCTGTATAACGATTTCAAATAAAAAAGGAGGCGATAATGCCCCCTTTAATTCTTAAGACTGAGTTGTCTTATTTCCTTCCCGGATAAACCTTCAGTGCTTCTTCCAGACATTTAACTGCATTCTTCAGGTCTTCCTTTTTCAATACATAGGCAATACGGGCTTCATTTTTACCGAGTCTAGGTGTTGCATAAAATCCGGTGGCAGGTGCCAGCATGACAGTCTGCTGATTATAACTGAAATCCTCGAGAAGCCATTGACAAAAGATATCGGCATCATCAATCGGGAGGCTGATGACCGAATAGAATGCACCCTTTGGGAGTGGGGCAAAAACACCCGGAATCTTATTCAGTTCTTCGATAACCAGGTTTCTGCGTGATATATATTCATCGTAAACTTCTCTGAAATACTCCGCTGGTGTATCCAGTGAGGCTTCACCGATCACCTGTCCGAGCGAAGGAGGACTCAGCCGTGCCTGTGCAAATTTTAGGGCGGTGGCAATCAGTTTCTTATTTTTCGAAATCAGTGCTCCAATCCTTACGCCACATTCACTGTATCGTTTCGAAACCGAATCCATGAGAACAGCATGCTCTTCAAGTCCTTCGAGATTCATAACAGAAAAATGTTCATTTCCGTCATAGCAGAATTCCCTGTAAACTTCATCCGCAAAAAGATACAGGTCGTGTTTCAACACCAGTTCCCTCAATTGTAAAAGTTCTTCCTTACTGTATAAATAACCGGTAGGGTTGTTGGGATTGCATACCATGATGGCTTTGGTCCTGGGCGTAATTGATTTCTCAAACTCGCTGATGGCGGGCAATGCAAAGCCTGTTTGTATTGACGATGTTATCGGAACCACCTTCACCCCTGATGCCAGTGCGAAAGCATTGTAATTGGTATAAAATGGTTCAGGAATAATGATTTCATCACCCGGATTCATACATACTTTTAAAGCAAAGGAAATGGCTTCGGAACCTCCTGTAGTTATGATAATTTCTTCATGAGTGATGTTGATGCCGATGCCCTGATAATAGGTTGCCAGTTTTCTCCTGTAGCTTTCGTTACCGGCTGAATGGCTGTATTCAATGACCTTTTGATCGAAATTGCGGATGGCTTTCAGCGCAACCTCAGGTGTTTGAATATCCGGCTGTCCGATGTTGAGATGATAGACTTTAATCCCCTTCTTTTTTGCAGTTTCTGCAAAGGGAACAAGTTTACGGATGGGTGATGCGGGCATTTGGCAACCGCGTTCTGAAATTTTAGGCATGGCAGTTTATTTTTTCAGATTTTGTTTGAATTCCGAAGCAAAGGTATAAGCAATTTCAAGAGTTCCAAAAAAATGTAATTTCATTTTTTTTCTTTCACTGTAAAGCAAAAAAGCCGGGTTAACCCCGGCTTCATATTCCTGAGAATTGGATATTATTTTTTCGAAACAGGCACTGTACCCGGGGTAACACTTTTTTCAGGAACAGAACCCTCTTCGGTTTTCTGGATGATGTTACCGGTAATCTTCAGCACCACTGTAGCTGTTTTGCCATTTGACATAACAGTGATCGATTTGTTGATAGGTCCCAATCTGTTGGTATCGTATTTTACTTTAATGCTCTCTTTTTTGCCGGGAAGAATCGGTTCGCGGGGATAGCTCGGAACAGTACAGCCACAGGATGATTTTACACTGGAAAGAATCAAAGGCTCTTTACCTGTATTGGTAAAAACGAATTCACAATTTCCATCGCCACCAACATAAAGTGTTCCGTAATCGTGTACGACTTTATCAAAAGTGATTTCGGGTGCGTTTGGATTTGGGGCAGCTGTTTCGGTTTTTACCTCCTGTGCAAGCACAGAACCTATGCCTAAAAGAACTGCAACAAGTAATGAAACTGACTTTTTCATTTTGTAATGGTTAGATTATTTAATAAAGTGTTGTTTTTGCTCAGCAATAGCACAAAAATACATAAAAAACGAGGCTTTGCTAAATTTTTCAGATTTTTTTACACTTTCAACTATTGTACCAGAAATTCAATTCCGGATTTATTTCTGAGAATTATTTTAATTGAGGAATCATTTGAAGGAATAAAACGATATTTGCAGAAACACTACCGATTATTAGGCAACAAAGTATATTAACCCATTAATTATTACATAAGGTAATGCAGAGAACTTCAATTATCACACTACTTGCTCTGGCTTTCATTGTGGTTTTCACGGGTTGTAAATCAAAATCACCAATGTCTGGTTCACAAAACAGAACAGGCACTACCGGACCCAGGGTTGTCGTTTATAAGACCAGTGAGAATTATTATCTCCATGTGCCTGTAATTCTGTCAAAAGATAAAAAGACCGTTGTTTCCTACCCTGCACCCACAGACCTGTTTTATAATGGTGATCTTGCATTTCCGGTGAAACTGGAAAACGGGTACCTGCTAGATCGCCGCGGAATTGGTGAAGGATGTGCATTTTTACAATGGACATACTATGAATACAGTCGCCTGGAGAAAACACCGGACCAGAAAGAATTACTTAAAATGATTCTTGACCCCGATCCGTTGACTGAGTTGTATGATTGTGGTAAAAGAAGCAATTTCAGGGATATTGAATCAGAACTGAATCAGATCATCCGGGAAGGCAGGCTTCATCAGTTCAAACGAATCAGATAAATCTTATCCAACAGCTGACTCCAGTCTTTATTCGTTGATTCACCGCAAAAGATATCAACAAGTAATAATATTCTAACATATTGTTATACAATTATATAGCATACTTATAACCATATTTCATTCCCTTTTAGGCTTAAAACCGGATTAAAATAGCATCCATAAACTTCAGTAATCACTTCTTTAATTTTTTTATGAATTACTTTTGCACCCGATACTGACCAGGAAGGGATCCGGTTTACATTTCTATATTTTCGTTCTCGGCATTTCTTATGCTTTTGTCCCTTTTTTTTTCAGGTCTTTAACATTTTGGTAAATAGCTTGTTAATAGCTTCAACTTGTTTAATCAAAAACCAGACATTGAACACTCCATCAAAATCAGTAACTGAACTCGACGGGAAAACACTTTATTATAGTTTTCTGGCCGGAGCCCAGAAGATTTTCGAGAATCAGGTTTTAATCAACAAAATCAACGTTTTTCCGGTAGCCGATGCCGATACAGGAACCAACCTGGCATCCACGATGCGGTCGATTGTTGAAAGCCCTATACCCACCTCTGACCTCAAGCTTACTGCTGCGGCACTTGCCGATGCTGCGCTTACCGGTGCAAGGGGGAACTCGGGGATTATCTTCGCACAGTTTATTTATGGCTTCAGCAATGAAATACAAAAGCATGAAACCGTAAGTGTAGAAACTTTTGCTGAAATCATAAAGAAAGCGGTTACATACGCTTATGAAGCCATTGCCAACCCCGTTGAGGGTACAATGATCACCGTGATCAGGGAATGGGCTGAGTTTATTTACATTCTGAAGGACACCATCCAGGACTTTATTGAACTGCTGGCCCAGGCCTATCAGAAAGCGCTGGAATCACTTCAGGCTACCACGGGACAGCTTGCTGTTCTGGCCAAATCGAATGTTGTTGATGCCGGTGCCAAAGGCTTTGTGGTCTTTTTGCAGGGAATGGTTGAATTTGTGAAAGCCGGTGAGTTGAGAAAACTGCTTTCGGGGCGTGAAACCGTTGTTATTGCTGATTCCGAAATAGTTTCGCACGATGAGATTACTTTCAGGTATTGCACCGAAGCGATGCTGATGCTGGATGAAAAGAAAAATGTGGATCTGACCCAGGTGCGCAAAGGCATTGCCCATATGGGGGATTCCATGGTGGTTGCCGGCTCGGCCAAAAAAATGAGGGTTCACATCCACAGCGACCATCCCGCCAAAGTGATGAAGGTACTGACCAAATTCGGAAACATTACCTATCAGAAAGTGGACGATATGGTGATGCAACAGGAGGTTTCTTCCAATGCCAGATTTCCGGTTGCTTTGGTTACTGACTCAACCTGCGATATCCCACAGGAACTGATTGAAAAGTACCAGTTACATGTTGTTCCGCTAAGCGTGCATTTCGGGGAGAACTATTTCCTTGACCGCCTGACCATTCTACCGGCACAGTTTTATTCGATGATCGACAAGGCTACCAGTTATCCTTCTACCGCGCAGCCGGCCTATAAAGACTTTTTTAACCGTTATTCCTATCTTGCCAGCCACTATGATTCCATCATCGGGATCCACATCAGCGCAGCCATGAGCGGAACATGGAGCAACAGTTCCAAAGCTTCGCATGCCGTGGCTGAACACAGCGGCAAGAAGATCAATGTAATCAATTCCAAACGCCTTTCCAGCGGTCTCGGACTGGTTGTTCTGCGTGCTGCCAAAGCCATTGAAAATGGTGCAACGCATCAGGATGTTGTTGACAATATTGATAAATGGTCAAACAACACCAAAATGTTTGTCTCTTCAAAAACCATCAAGTACATGGTTAAGAGCGGCAGGGTCAGTTATACCAAGGGTCTGATCGGATCATTGCTTAATCTGAAGCCGATTGTTACGGTGAACAATGAAGGTCGGACTGAAACCTTCGGTAAACCGTTTACTGAGAAGAGCAGTATGGCACTGGTCATGGCAAAAGTGAAGAGTATGGCTGCTGAGCGTAAAATCTGGGGTTACTCAATTTCCCATGCCCGGAACATCAGCACAGCCAACTGGTTTGCCGACAGAATGAAAGAGATCAGCGGACTGGAGCCTGAATTTATCAACGATGCATCCCCTGTGCTGGGTGTGAATGCCGGACCAGGTGTGGTTGCCCTGTCGATAATGTTTGAAGAATAAAGAATTGCCAGATACACGGAGCCGGAATTGCTGATGCTTTTCCGGCTTTTTTTTTGTAAAATAATTATTTGTAAGTTTATTCATCCGTCAGCCCCTGATTTCTTTTTTCAAGCAACGATGCTATGCCCTTCAACGTTTGAAACAGAAAGAAAGTCGTTACTGATCTGATATTAATATCTTCAGAAAATTGATAAAGTATTCAATTTAAATCCAACCAATCAATGTTCAATTATCTCCCTGAAATTACATTGGTGGTCATGATATATATGACACTCGTGTTCCTGCTTGCAATGGTTTTAAAGGATAATTCAATTGTGGATATCTTTTGGGGTCTGGGATTTATAGTTCTCACAGCTTACAGTTTATGGAAGGCTGATGACATTGACATCAAAAAAATTATAGTCAGCACATTGGTTCTGATCTGGGGTTTACGGCTGGCTGCACATATTTTTCTCCGTAATCGTGGACGGGGCGAGGATTTCCGTTATGCCAACTGGCGTCGTACATGGAAATATTTTGTATTGCGCAGCTTCTTCCAGGTGTTTATGCTGCAGGGCTTCTTTATGCTGATGATTGCCTTGCCTGTTTTGCACATTAATCATGGAACACCGGTAGATTCCGGAATGATTGATGTTGCCGGATTACTGATCTTCCTGGCTGGTTTTCTCTTTGAAGTGATTGGTGACGCTCAATTGGCTGCTTTCAGGAAGGACTCCGCCAATACCGGAAAGATCATCACTACCGGTTTGTGGAAATATACCAGGCATCCCAATTACTTTGGTGAAGCACTGCTTTGGTGGGGCATCTGGCTGATGGCGGTTCCGGTTGTGGATGGAATTTTTACTGTTATCAGTCCCATCACCATCACATTGCTGTTGCGCTATGTTTCAGGCGTGCCGATGCTGGAGACTAAATATGAAGGTCGGGCAGACTGGGAAGATTATAAAAGGAGGACGCCGGTATTTTTACCGTTCAGATTCAAATAGAAAAGCAACAGCATGCATGGGATCTCACCTGGCTATAGTAGGTGAAGTGCGCAGGAAACAACATGCGTAGTGTACCCTGTTTTAAAATGCAGTATTTCTTATGTTGCATTTCTCATTTCTCAACCATTTCATACCTTCGCAACCAGTAACCGGTGTCTATTTTCTCGCAGATAAAATTAAAAATCATTCATTATCATGATTAACCAGCAACTTATCCATCCGAAAAGCATAGTCGTTATCGGAGGTTCAAACGATGTTACCAAACCCGGGGGGAAAGTCCTGAAAAACCTGATCGATCATGGGTTTTCAGGGCATTTGTATGTTACCAACCCCAAAGAGGTTGAAATACAGGGTATCAGATGTTATCAGAATCCGAACGATCTGCCCGATTGTGATCTGGCCATTCTAGCCATTGCTGCAAAATATTGTCCTGAAACGGTTGAGTTGCTTGCAATAAATAAAAACACACGTGCATTTATCATTCTCTCTGCAGGCTTTCACGAGGAAAGTGAAGCCGGAGCAGTGCTGGAGCAAAAGATTGTTGATACCATCAACAGTGTGAATGGCTGCCTGATAGGGCCCAACTGCATTGGTGTGATGAACACGCATCATACCTCCGTTTTCACTACACCCATTCCGAAGCTTGATCCCAATGGAGTAGATTTTATTTCCGGTTCAGGCGCAACAGCCGTATTTATTATGGAGTCGGGTATTCCGAACGGGCTTTCCTTCTCGAGCGTCTATTCCGTCGGAAACAGTGCACAGATGGGTGTGGAAGAGGTGCTTCAGTACATGGATGAGAATTTTGATCCGGAAACGAGTTCAAAGGTCAAGCTGCTCTATATTGAAAGTGTGAACAAACCTGATTTGCTGTTAAAACATGCTTCCTCACTGATCCATAAAGGTTGTAAAATTGCAGCCATCAAATCAGGAAGTTCATCGGCAGGCAGCAGGGCTGCATCATCGCATACCGGAGCGCTGGCCAGCAGCGATTCGGCGGTGGATGCACTTTTCAGAAAAGCCGGCATCGTGCGTTGTTACGGTCGTGAAGAACTGGCCACAGTAGCCGGTATTTTTATGCACAAACAACTGACAGGTAAAAATATCGCCATCATTACCCATGCCGGCGGACCAGCAGTAATGCTTACCGACGCCCTGTCGAACAATGGTCTTGAAATACCCCACATCGAAAGTCCGGAACTCCTGGAAAAACTCCTCCCCGGCTCTTCGGTAGCCAATCCCATCGATTTCCTTGCAACCGGTTCTGCAGCCAATCTCGGCGACATCATCGACTTTTGCGATAACCGGTTCGACAACATTGATGCAATGGCTGTGATTTTTGGAAGTCCGGGCCTTTTTGAAGTTTACGATGTTTATAAACTTCTTGATGAGAAGATGAAAACCTGCCGGAAACCCATCTACCCGATTCTTCCTTCGGTAATCAATGTGAGTAAGGAAATTGAATACTTCCTTTCTCTGGGCAGGATCAATTTCCCCGATGAGGTGGTTTTCGGCAATGCCCTGGCCAAAGTTTACAATACCCCTGCTCCTGCTGCACCTGCCATTCAGCCTTCTGTTGACAGGGATACAATAAGAAAAGTGATTGAATCATCAGGAGATGGTTACCTGTCGCCGGAAAAAGTGCAGCAATTACTGGATGCAGCCGGTATTCCCCGTGCCGGAGAAGCTGTGGTAACCAATGCCCCGGATGCAGTCCATGCGGCTAAGAAGCTGGGATTTCCCGTGGTTATGAAAGTCGTGGGTCCGGTTCATAAATCAGATGTTGGGGGTGTTGCCCTGAACATTAAAGATGACAATGCTGTTTTCCAGGAATTTAACCGTATGATTCAGATAAAGGATACTACCGCTGTCCTGATACAACCCATGCTTTCCGGAATCCAGATTTTTGCCGGAGCCAAATATGAGCCCAAGTTCGGGCATATGATCCTTTGCGGATTGGGAGGTATCTTTATTGAAGTACTGAAGGATGTTCAAACTGCTTTATCGCCGGTATCATTAGTAGAGGCCGGCGAAATGATCCGGAACCTCAAATCCTACAAGATCATTCAGGGTGTCCGGGGTCAGGAAGGCGTTAATGAAGCCGCTTTCGCCGATGCCATTGTCCGCCTCTCAGCCCTGTGTGAAGTTGCTCCTGAAATTGCCGAAATGGATATCAATCCGTTGCTTGGAAATATGAATGGTGTGGTTGCAGTTGATGCGAGGATCAGGATTGAGAAGTGGGTCTGAATTTTCGATTGCTGATTTCGGATTTCGGATTTTCATGATTGCCAGCTGCCAACTGTTTCCGGTAAAGGATTGGCCCGAGTTTGAAACCAGAAGCTCCGATTTTTGTTATGTACTATAAATAACATAAATTATATGGCTACAAACAATGTGGTGGGATGGTTTGAAATCCCCGTGAACAACATGGACAGGGCAGTTAAGTTCTATGAAACAGTGCTTGGAGTCAAACTTCAGCGTAACCAGCTCGATGGGCTTGATATGGCCTGGTTCCCATGGGAAGAAGAGGGACTTGGCTGTTCGGGAAGCCTGGTGCATAACCCCGACTTCTACAAACCTTCGGCTGATGGCACCCTGGTCTATCTTACCCCCCGGTCGGGAGATCTGGCGATTGAACTCGGCAAGGTAGAAGCAGCCGGTGGTAAGGTTCTGATGCAGAAAAAGCTGATTACCGATGAGATTGGCTATATGGGTCTTTTCATGGATACAGAAGGTAATCGCATTGCAATCCATTCAAGAAAGTGACCCGGTATTCTGTCTCCACAGCATGGACTATGGAATTTTCATTAACCCTTGATTTCAGGACGTGGTGCCACTTCCGGCATCACTATTTAGGGCCTATCAGCAATATACTCCAGCTGCCGGTCATGGTAATAGCATCACTGGCTGTGTTTACCATCCTGAATTTACAACTTGTTGTGGTTACATCGAACGCAGTAATCTGAACCTTGTACCATTCTCCTGTTCCGGTGGTCAGATTACCTATAATGATGGTCGGATTACCGTCGAATGCTGAATAGGAGAAATTTGCATCCAGAAAATTCCCGGAAGCAACATTGGTCATTGAAAGATTGATCTGCGATCTCCTGACTTCCAGTGGAGTTGCATTGTTGCTGCTCACAACGGCATCGTTCAGGTATTCAAGGCTGCTGGAGATATCCAGCGCCGATATCCGCGCCGTACCGTTGACATCAAAATTATATGAAACAGCATTGGTGTTGATTCCGATCGCTCCCGATGGATTCACATTGACCCCGACAGTTCCGTTTGAAACAAATTGAAAAAGATCTGACAGGTCATTATACCTCAATCCCGTGTTGCTGTATGCGGGTGAATGTGCCAGAATCATTCTGTTCTGATTATTTGTTCCTCCCGAAAACATATAGATCATGGGGCTGTTGGTGCCAGCGGATTCGGGAAAGTTAATACTGGCTTCATCATCCGTAAAAGTCACATCTCCATCACTTGCCTGAACCTGAAATTTGTCTCCGTTCCCGACAGTGAGCGCCGCTGCCGGATCCGAATCTCCTATTCCTACATTTCCGGAATTGTAAAATAAATTACTTCCGTTTACCTGCCAGAGGCCGTTGCTCTTATCCGCAAGTTCTGTCCATACGCTTTGTTTGATGAACCAGAATGAACCGGTAGTCAGATCATAAACCATCAGACCTTCAGCAGGTGAAACAATCGCTATCCGCTGAGCAGATGTCATTCGTGGGACAAGAAGCCCCTGCGTGGTGCTTTTTACATCCAGCATTGATGAATTATCCGGCAATGAGCCATCCGTGTTTACAGCTACCTGAGCTGAGAGACCTGAAGAAATTAATGTGATTATTAATAAGATTAAAGTTCTCATAGTATTATTGTTAACATCCTTTCAAACAACAAAAAATATTTAAGAATTGTTTTAAGTGAAGCAGCATTAAACCGCGATATTTATTAAGTTAAACCCGGAGCTATGTTTTAAAATACATATATGTCACAGGGGTGTATTATGACCCTGGAATTGCATAAAAATTTATTAACCCTTGATCCGAAAGAAAAACAATACCAATATTCTGTATTGGATTATATTAAATTGAAAATGAAATAGTTGAACATAACAGAACCTGAATCCCGTTCAATCACAACTAGAACCTGGCACGGATTTCAAAAGTAACCGGTCAGGTCAATGGCACGAATTGAAACATTGAAATATTGTTGGCCGGTAAAATGATGAAATTCTTCGCTAACGCTCTGAATTATATTGATTTACATAGGTATTAAAGGAAGAAGGGCTTTTTTGCAGCGAAGCCGAAAACAAGCCCCCATATTCAAAACATAACAGATTGTCATTCTGAATCCCATAATTGCTGGAAAGTGAAGTGTAGAACCGATCCGACAGAGACGGAGAGCCTGCCTGAATGCACAGGCAGACAGGCTCACCGAAGGTAACAATATAAGTACTTTCTGAAGTTAAGCGGACAATAGTAACATTGAAGATAAATACAATACCCTATTTTGATTCCGGCATTTTCAGCTTGTCACCCGACTGATCAATCACCTCTTTTTTCCATTCATCAGGATAGCCGGGAAAGGCCGGAGATTGTGGATATCCCCAGGGATTCCGCAGAAATTCACCATCTTTTTCTTTTTTGACATTCCCGTCAAGGTATTTCACCAGCAGAAACTCGCCCAGTTTCCTCCAGCGTTCCACTGTATTCTGGGCTGTCCGGCCTGAATACATGGTCAGCTCCTGCCTTGCCCGTGAAGGATCAGTTTTATACATATCAAGGGCTTTGCGGTCAATGTCAGGTATTTCAGCGGCGAACCTGCTTTCAAGTTCTGATTGCACTTTAACCAGATCAGGCATTACCCTGTTGTAAAACAGGTATTTGAAATGTGCTACCCGGTTAAATACCCAGAAAGCTGCAGTTTCAGAATAGGTGAGCATATCGCCGTTGCCTTCCTCCACACAATGCGGAACCCGGTTGATTCCACAATAGAATGGCATATAAACCGTAGATCCGGCATCATCCACCCCAAACCAGAAGATACCTCCGATTGGATCGGGCAGCCAGTTGCGCATCTGGGCAATAAATGAGAAGCCTGTTTGCTGGGTGGTGGTTACCCGCTCGTTGAAATACTCCTTTCCTTCATAATCCCATGTAAGCGGACGCCAGCGGTAAGGCAGGCCAAACGATCCTGCACCAGGTTCCTTTGACATGTCAAGATCAGTACCCTGCATATAATCACGCTTGAACTGCATCAGGTCCTGCGCGGTTAATTTACGGTCAGGTTTGATGTAGAGGGGCATCCTCTCCCTGCTGATTGAGCCTTCGGCATAGTCAAAATATTTCTGCATGTCGCTGCTGACATGGTTGAAAAATGACCAGACACGCAATTCGCAGAACCGGGCCGCATCAAACGTCAGGGGAGCGTATACATCACTAAAACTGAATTCCTTATCGGTTTTAGTAAAATAACCTTTGGCTTTTGCAAATGAAATGACATCTTTTGCATAGATTATTTCTACTTCAGGATTATTGATCAGTTTAAAGTTTTTGCTGCTGATGGAGTTTTTTCCGTTCTCCAAAGGAAAACCCATTATGCGGGCATGGTTGGCGTGAGCCGAAATGTAACCTTCCGGAATCCTGATGGCTACCCAGACGGCGCCTTTATCTGCATTGACAATTTTACCGGTTTTCTTGTCCTGCACCATTCTGCTGCCTTTTCCGATGATCTCCATGATCCATACTTCGTTGGGATCGCCGATAGAGAATGATTCACCGCTGCTGGCATAACCATACTTCTCAACAAGTTCAGCAATAACCTGGATCGCTTCCCTGGCAGTTTTCGACCGTTGCAGGGCAAGAAACATCAGGCTGCCGTAATCAACCACAGCGCTGGTATCCATCAGCTCCTCTCGTCCGCCGAATGTAGTTTCGCCGATGGCAACCTGGTGCTCGTTCATAAAACCGATAACCTGATAGGTATGCGGCGCCTGGGGAATCTGACCCAATGGCTCTGCGGTTCCCCTGTCGTAAAGGGTCACCATTGATCCGGCCGGCCAGTCGGTTGCTGCACGCCAGTATAGTTCACCATAACGGATGTGAGAATCCGCGGCATAGCTGATCATGGTACTACCATCGGCTGATGCACCCCTTGAAACAAGATAATTTGTGCAGGCTTCTGACATTGCAGGCAATATCAGCAACAGGATCATTGCAAGATTTTTAATCGTGGTCATAGGTCGTATGGAATTTGTTAAAAAACGCTGTTCAGCTGTTTATACGATTGATTTCACCGGGAACCGGAGTTGAATTCCTTTTCGAGCAAAGGCATGATTCCAGCGGGAGCATAACATGAAATATGCAACAAGTCTCCTTCGGTGTGAGTAAACTGGGTCACACAAAGCTTGGCAATTCTCCGGCCCGCTTTGTCTTCAAAGATTTCAAGATCTGCTTCATCGCCACGCAGGTTAGCCATTTCATGAAAACGGACTGACTTAAAACCAAGCGATTCAATAAACTGGCTGGAGACATTTAAAAAAGTATGTTCCAGGTTTTCTGTTTCTTTGTCAAAAATCAATTGCTGCTCTTCGGTCAGGGTTTTCATAATCTGGTTCAGGGTTACGATGAAAGTGCTAAAATACAACAATTAGTAAGCAAGGAAACGCTGAATGGTACTGCTTCACATGATCAAATACAAAAAACCTTATCATTGCACCGGCTATCTGTAAGGCCATTCAATCTGTATTATCAACATAATCAATTAATAACAAATGATTGTCAAAGAAGAAGCCAGCCTCGAAAGGCTCGTTATACATAAAACAGGCAATAAAAGCCGGGAGGAGGGCATAAAATTCTCAAAGTCGCCGGTTCAGTTCGGCGAAGCCATCAAAGACCTGCTGATCCGGTATTTCCTCTCCCCTTTCGGGAAGAATGAATACTTCAACCTGCACCACGATGCCGATCTGAACCTGAATGAGGTTTATCATTTCTCATGCGCAATTTTTGACGATCCGAGCAGTTTTTACCTGAATTCAGTGAACCTGGCCAACCACCTGTATGAAAGTTCCGTCCACCCGAAGGTGAAAGCCGGTGAATTTTATGTCGCTTACCTGAAGAATCTGATTGTGGATGGTGAAGAGGTGGATGCCATCGGCCTTTTCAAGTCTGAATCCAGGGAAACCTTTCTCAAGGTTTTTCCAACCACAGATAATTTCAGCATTGAGCATGAAGATGGGATCAACATCAACAAGCTGGACAAGGGATGTCTGATTTTCAATACTGAAAGGGAAAATGGCTTTGTGGTTGCCACGGTTGACAATCTGAGCAAGAGCAGTGAAGCGCTTTATTGGATGGATGGTTTCCTGAAGCTCAGCCAACGCAACGATGACTACTTTCAGACCAGCCAGACACTCAATTTGTGCAAGGAATTTGTCTCCGGGAAAATGCCCGAGGTTTTTGATACAGACCGTCCGGCGCAGGCTGAACTGCTGAATAAATCGATGAAATTTTTCAGGGAAAAGGACGAATTCGTGATGGAAGAGTTTATGAGTGAGGTCTTTACAGAGCCAGCTGTTATTGAAACCTTTAACGAGTACCGTCGCGATTACGAGACAGAAAGGGATGTAAAGATCAGCGAGGATTTCGATATTTCGGGCCAGGCGGTGAAAAGGATGTCGAAAGTATATAAGAGCATTATCAAGCTGGATAAAAACTTCCACATTTATGTTCATGGAAACCGCGATAACATTGAGAAAGGATTTGACGAGGAAAGGGGAATGCCGTTTTACAGGCTGTTTTTCAGGGAAGAAAGTTAGACGTTGGACGTTAGAAGTTTGACGTTTGAGGTTCAAAATGTTCAAAGGTTCAAAGGCTTCGCCGTTCAATGCCCTTCGGGCGTTTGAGGTTAGATGTTGGGCGTTAAAGGTTTGAGGTTCAAGATGTACAAAGGTTAAATGCGCTCCGCGCGTTCAAAGCCTTTCATGCGTTTGAGGATGGAAGTTTAAACTGTTCAGAAATCCGATACACCTGGCATGTTCCGGTTTGAGTTCATCGCCGGTTGTTTGTTTTTAAAACAGCGTTAATTGGTTTATTTTCAAAGTACTATAAAAATGAAATATTTCTTTATTGTTGTTGCATTTTTATTTTCCTTTCTGACAAAGGCCCAGGAAACAAGGGATTATTGCAGTTTTGTGAATCCATTTATCGGAACAGGGTCGGTTGATAGTCTGAGTTTGTCGGGCAGCAATTTCCCCGGAGCGGTTTATCCTTTTGGCCTGGTGCAGCTGAGTCCCGATACAGAGGACTCTCCGGAAGACCCCTGCAGTGGTTATGATTTTGCCGATTCGGTCATCTTCGGGTTCAGCCATACACATTTGAGCGGAACAGGCGTTGCCGATCTGTTTGATTTTCTTTTTATGCCTTATGCCGGTGATGTTCAATGGACTGCTGCTTCAGGTTCACGCGAAATCAACGGCTATGCATCCACATATTCGCATGACACTGAAAAGGCAAAGCCCGGGTATTATTCTGTGATGCTGACAGATGACAACATCAGGGCTGAGATGACTGCGACGGAACACTGTGGTATGCACAGGTATTCGTTTAATAATAAGGGGCCTGTTAACCTGCTTATTGACCTGAACCACTCCCTGGATAAGAAAAGACCTTACTGGAGCTGCAGGATTCTTGACGCCCAGGTCCGTGTAGTCGACAACCATACCATAGAGGGCTACCGGCACATCACCGGCTGGGCAAATACACGGCTTGTCTATTTCCGGGCTGAATTTTCACATCCATTCTCTTCTCAGACCATCAAGGCAGGCCACAGAGAATATAAGGATGCCCCGGTGGCCAACCATACCAACCTGAAAATGAATCTGGTGTTTGATAATAACAACAATGAACCACTGGCGATCAGGGTCGGACTATCATCGGTAAGTTTTGAAGGGGCACGTAAGAATCTGGAGGCAGAAATCAGGGACTTTAATTTTGACCGGGTTGTGAGCATGGCCGATAAAGCATGGAACAAAGAATTATCGGTCATCGACATTGCAGGTAGAGACAAACAAATGACCATATTTTATACTTCACTTTACCATTGTTTCATTCACCCTTCAAACATCGCCGATGTTGGTGGTGATTACATCAACATCAATGGTGAGAGAAGAAACGCACCTGACGGAAAGCATTACAGTACATTCTCCCTCTGGGATACCTACCGGGCTGCCCATCCCCTCTACACCATTATTCAGCCTGACAGGACTACAGGGTTTATCAATTCAATGCTGCGACAGTATAAAGATTATGGTTATCTGCCCGTGTGGCAGTTGTGGGGAAGGGAAACCAACTGCATGATCGGTAACCATGCCATTCCTGTGATTGTGGATGCATTCTTCAAAGGCATTCCGGGGATTGATTACGAGGCAGCTTATGAAGCAGTCAAAGGATCCTCACTGAATCCTCATGACAACGCTCCTTATCAACTGCTTGACAAATACAAATATTTTCCGGAGGACCTTCAGTCGCAGTCGGTTTCGATCGGGCTGGAGATCGCTTTTAATGATTATTGTGTTGCTCGGATGGCAGGCAAACTGGGCAGAATGGAAGATGCTGATTTTTTTATGAACCGGGCCGGTTATTACAGGAACCTGTTCGATCCGGCCATCGGTTTTTTCAGAGGCCGCGACAGTAAGGGAAACTGGATTGAACCTTTTTCACCGGTCAGGTATGGTGGCAATGGAGGTTATCCTTTTACCGAAGGGAATGCCTGGCAATACCTCTGGTATGTTCCACAGGATGTTCCGGCTTTCGCTGAACTGCTGGGTGGAGATGAAAAATTCAGGCAGAAACTTGATGAATTCTTTACGCTGGCCGCCAGACCAGATGACGTCAACGGTAATGCTTCCGGTTTTATCGGACAATATGCCCATGGCAATGAGCCCAGCCATCACATCGCCTACCTATACAATTATACTGATCAGCCATGGAAAGCCCAGGAATATTGTCACCAGATACTGAACGAACTTTACAACGACACTCCTTCGGGATATTCAGGCAATGAAGATTGTGGCCAGATGTCGGCATGGTATGTATTCAGTTCAATGGGTTTTTATCCGGTCAACCCGGCCAGCGGAGTCTATAGTTTCGGATCGCCGCAGCTAAAGAAAGCTTCCATTATCTTACCAAAAGGAAAGATTTTTGAGGTGATAACCCACGATGCCGGTGACCATCGATGCTATATCCGTAAAATTCTGCTGAACGGCATTCCATACAGGAAAAACTATATCACTCACAAGGATATAATGAATGGTGGCCGCATTGAGTTTTTTATGGATTCCCGGCCCGTCAGGAATGCGTCCGGTTATGAAAAGCCTCCGGCAATGGTATTTTAGGATACTGATGCGATAGTACTGACAACCTTCCTGACATTTTTCAACTCAGCCAGCCTGATGACCGCTACCAGGTTTCTGACCATCACACTGTTCGGATATATCAAGCCAAGACCAAGTGCACTTATTTTTCTGTCGCGCTCTGCCAGCAGGCTTCCTTTGTTTTGTGCGGAATGAAATTCGCCTGCGCTTTTCCAGGCGCCATCACGGGCTTCGCTGATACTGAATTTCACAACCATGTCATCTGAATGACCGGCAAACCGGTCGAGCAATCCGATCAGGGGCGATACTTTTCCGATACGCACCTGTACTTTATCCGACATTTCAGCAAGCAGGCGGTTGATGATATTAAAGTCATTGTGCAGCACTGAAAGCGTTTTGTTCCGCATGGTTTCTGCCGCAGCTATGCCCAGGTCGAGGTTGATGTGGGCATTCATTCCCAGTAACAGGTGCTGAAGAACCAGCAGTGGTTTTTTTCCGGCTTCGAGCGTAACCCTCCAGGAACCGGTGATAGGTCTCTTACCCTTAAAATCAACATAGGCTGAAATATACCGGTTGGCAAACAACACGTCGAGCTGCTCCATCCGGTTTCCGTCATCAAACTCATCGTTCAGGATACCCTGTTTCACCCTGATCGTAACCATTCGGTATAAGGCAGGGAAATAGGCAAGCGGGCTGTTCAGCATAGTTTCCCGGTCAATGATTTCCTGCAGAATGGTGATGACTTCATCGATGTTACTGGCCGGTTTGATCATGGGTCTGGTTTTGTATGATACGGATACTAAGTTCGTTAATACGTTCTTTTAGTAAAATGGAATGCGGAAAGAATGGAAAGTAGAAATATCGTTCTATTTCGATTACCGAATAATTAAGTGCGGTTCTTAAAACTCTTTCCCTGATGTCAGTCAGCCAGACTATACTGCATGAATCAAGAATCATCCTTCATCTGATTTCAAATCCGGGTCGTGAAACATCAGATATTAGAAATTAGACATTAGAAATTACTTTTCTTCTTCAACCTTCTATCTTTGCCACAAAATCATTCGTCATCTTTTCCTTTTATGAAACGTTCCGACCTTCTCTTTGTTTGCTGTATAGCCCTGTTCTTCCTTCCTTTTTTTGTTTCTGACGATCTCTACAATGCTTACAATACTTTCAACAGGGAACATGGCATGGTGATGAGTTTTATCAAGTTTGCCATTCTTGCTACGCTTGGCGAAGTGATCGGTCTGAGAATCCGCACCGGCAGCTATAATGCCCCCGGATTCGGTATCCTGCCCCGGGCGGTAGTCTGGGGATTTCTGGGACTTACCATCAAGCTGGCTTTTGTCATCTTCACTTCCGGTACGATTTCATTCCTAACCTACATGGGGCTTGAAAATGCTAAGCCGGCCTTCGAGGGCGGATTCAGTGGGGAAAAACTCTTTATTGCCTTTTGCATCAGTGTATTTATGAATTCTATCTATGCTCCGGTGATGATGACCCTGCACAAGATTACCGATACGCACATTCTCCAAACCGGTGGCACACTGAAAGGTCTGTTTACCCCCATCAATTTCAGCGGAATTTTCAGAAACCTCAACTGGGAAGTTCAGTGGAACTTCGTGTTCAAAAAAACAATTCCGTTTTTCTGGTTCCCGGCGCATACCATCACCTTCCTGTTACCTCCTGATTTTCAGGTACTTTTTGCCGCTGTTCTTGGTATTGCCCTGGGACTGATCCTGGCCATAGCCTCCGGCAAAGGGAAGTAAAAACACTGTCAATCAGTATTCGGGTAACTTTTTTTCAACGTAAAAAAGAAATTTCCGGATTTTGTCGTTTCCACTTCCGTAAAGACGGAAATGAGTAGTTTCAATGCATCCCCTGTGAACAGTTTAGCTGAAAAAAATCTGTCAAAGCTTTTTTTTCAGAACCCCTTGCCATGTGCATTCATTTCTATAACTTGCCCCCCATATCTGAACCCGTAAAATTATTTACACTAAGTCCAGATTAGCTTATAAAGCGCATATTTATAATCAGTTACAAAAGGCATATTTTGCTGATGCCGGAATTATTTCCTGAATATTAAGTAAAACACCGTAACCAACCAACCATTATAGCAACAATGAAACAAGAATTCAGGAAAGAAACCCCCATCGATTACGGGGTTGTTGAGGCCCGCATCAAGGATATGAATGTGCCCAGCATCGGTCAGGCAAGCATCAGGGAGATAAAAAGGCTGATTGATAACATAGAGCAGGATACCGGCAAGAAATACATTCGCATGGAGATGGGTATTCCAGGCATGAAACCCTCATCCATTGGGACCGAAGCAGAAATAGAAGCCCTGAGAAACGGTGTAGCGGCCATCTATCCTGATATAGACGGTACACCTGAGCTAAAAAAGGAGATTTCGCGTTTCGTGAAAAACTTCATGGATATCGATGTAAAGCCCGATGCGTGTATTCCCACGGTTGGTTCAATGCAGGGGAGCTTCGCCGCATTTCTTACCCTGGCCAGGATGGATCCCAAAAGGGATACCACCCTGTTTATTGATCCCGGCTTTCCGGTTCACAAGCAGCAACACCGCGTCCTTGGTCAGAAATTTGAAAGCTTCGATGTTTACGAATACCGTGGCGATAAACTGCGCGATAAACTGGAATCTTATTTCATAAAGGGAAACATTCATTCGGTTCTATATTCAAACCCGAACAACCCTTCCTGGATCTGCTTCACGGATCAGGAGTTGAGAACCATCGGTGAACTGGCCAATAAGTACGATGTGGTGATCTGTGAAGATCTGGCTTATTTCGGCATGGATTTCCGCAAGGACTATTCAAAACCGGGTGTTCCTCCCTATCAGCCAACAGTAGCCAGATACACCGATAACTATATCCTTTTTATTTCGAGCTCCAAGGCTTTCAGCTATGCCGGTCAGCGCATCGGAATGATGGTGATTTCGAACGATCTGTTTATCAGGAAAGCGCCCGGATTGATGAATTATTACAATTGCAATGTGTTTGGCCGGGCAATGATTTTCGGCACAGTGTATGCCCTGAGTTCGGGCACGGCCCATTCGGCCCAGTATGCCCTCGCTGCCATGCTTAAAGCAGCCAACGATGGCCGTTTCAACTTTGTTGAAGAGGTCAGGGTTTATGGTGAAAAGGCAAAGGTTATGAAGCGGCTTTTCCTTGAGAACGGCTTTCACATCGTTTACGATACCGATGTTGATGAGCCGGTTGCCGATGGATTCTATTTTACCATTGCCTATCCGGGTTTTACCGGAGAGCAGCTGATCGAGGAGCTTTTTTATTACGGCATCAGTGCGATTTCACTGTCCATTACCGGAAGTGAACGATTGGAGGGACTAAGGGCATGTGTTTCTTTGGTCCAGCCCTCACAGTTCCCTGAACTTGAAGAGCGGCTGAAAGTGTTCAAAAAGCATCACACCGTTTAAATCACTAAACTGCAGGAGGATACAGATAAATTTCAAGGTATTGTCCATCAGTTTAAAATCGATATAAATAATGGTTTGGTGATCAATTTGCAAACGTTTGCGGAGTAAGGGATGATAAAAATATCCTAATTTCGTGGCATCAAAAACAGTACAAAATTTAACTCAGAATATCATGGCAAAAGTCGTAGGTGACATTGTGATTGACATCGAGAAATGCAAGGGATGTTCGGTATGTATTCCGGCCTGCCCCCAGGATGTGATTGCGCTGTCGAAAAATGTAAACGGCAAAGGTTATAATTATGCCGAATCAATCAACGATGAGTGCACTGGTTGTACCAACTGCGCCATTGTATGTCCTGATGGTGTGATCACTGTATACAGGAAAAAAGTTGAGTAAGAAAATAATTTACTGAAAGTTTATGAAAGAACTCAGATTAATGAAAGGCAATGAGGCCTTTGCCGAAGCTGCCATACGTGCAGGTGCCGATGGTTACTTCGGTTATCCGATCACACCGCAGTCGGAAGTCATGGAATACCTGATGGCCGAAAAGCCGCACGAACGTACCGGCATGGTTGTTCTTCAGGCTGAAAGTGAAGTTGCTGCCATCAACATGGTTTATGGTGGTGCCTCCTGCGGCAAACGCGTGCTTACTTCATCCTCAAGTCCCGGTATAAGCCTGAAACAGGAAGGTATCTCATATATAGCAGGCGCTGAACTGCCCTGCGTTATCCTGAATGTTGTTCGCGGAGGTCCCGGCCTTGGAACCATTCAACCCTCACAATCCGACTATTTCCAATCGACCAAGGGTGGCGGTCACGGTGATTATAAATTACTGGTCCTTGCTCCATCATCGGTTCAGGAAATGGCTGATTTTGCAGGACTGGGTTTCGAACTTGCCTTCAAATACCGCAATCCCGTTCTGATTCTTTCCGACGGCGCCATCGGACAAATGATGGAAAAAGTTGAACTCGACGAACAAAAACCACGCTGGACCGAGGAGGAAATTATAAAGAACACCCCCTGGGCCACCACAGGTAAAACCAAAAACCGCGAACGCAACATCATTACTTCTCTTGACCTGGATTCAGGCAAGCAGGAGTTGCACAACATCTCGCTGCAAGCCAAATACAGGGAGATGGAAAAGAATGAAACCCGTTACGAAGCCATCAGCTGCGAAGATGCCGAATACCTGATCGTAGCCTATGGTACCAGCGCCCGTCTGAGCCAGAAAGCCGTTGACCTGCTCAGGGCGGAAGGCTATAAGGTTGGCCTCCTGAGGCCCATTACCCTGTTCCCCTTCCCTACCGCCATTATTGCTAAACTTGCCGATCAGGTAAAGGGCATTCTGACCGTGGAAATGAGTGCAGGACAGATGATAGAAGACGTGCGTCTCGCGGTGGGCTGCAGGGTTAAAGTTGAGCACTTTGGCAGGATGGGAGGAATCATACCTTCACCAACTGAAGTTGTGGATGCAACGCATAAAAAAATAATCGGAGGATAATTGTCATGGCCAATATAACCAAAGAAGAAATCCGGAAACCTGAGAACCTGGTTTATAAGAAAACAGACCTGCTTACCGACAAGGCGCTGAGCTATTGCCCGGGATGCGGACATGGTACTGCCCACCGGATCGTGATGGAAGTACTCGAAGAAATGGACATACAGGATAAAACCATCGGCATTGCCCCGGTAGGTTGTTCGGTACTGGCCTATGACTTTATGAACATCGACATGCAGCAGGCTGCACACGGGCGTGCCCCGGCACTGGCAACCGCTGTCAAAAGGCTGCATCCCGATAAGTTTGTGTTTACCTATCAGGGCGACGGTGACCTGGCAGCCATCGGTACGGCCGAAACCATTCATGCCTGCAACCGTGGCGAAAATATTGTGATCATCTTCATTAACAATGGTATTTACGGGATGACCGGAGGTCAGATGGCCCCCACCACCCTTCCGGGGATGAAATCGTCAACTTCACCTTACGGACGCGATGTCCAGACCATGGGAAACCCGCTCAGGATAACTGAACTGATTGCCCAGCTCCCGGGAACCATTTTCGTTACCAGGCAGGCTGTCCATACCCCTGCTCACGTGCGTAAAGCCAAGAAGGCAGTCCGCAAGGCATTTGAAAATCAGAAATTAAACAAGGGACTTTCCTTTGTAGAGATTGTTTCAAACTGTAATTCGGGCTGGAAAATGACCCCTTTGAAATCAAACGAATGGATGGTGGACAATATGTTCCCATACTATCCGCTTGGGGATATTAAGGTCAATGAATAAGCTCAAAGTTCAAAGTAAAAAGTTCAAAGTAAAAAGTAAAAAGCCTGCCTGCGGCAGGCAGGTAAAAAGTAAAAAGTAATTATACCTGCTTTTGGGATCTTGTGGGAGAATTCTGAATTCAGGACTTGATTATTTGAATTTTTAGGATTAACAAACAGCTGCAAATAAATAATAAACAGTCAAAGCAATGACAGAAGAAATCATCATAGCAGGATTTGGCGGACAAGGGGTCCTTTCAATGGGCAAGATCCTGGCGTATTCAGGTGTAATGGAGAACAAGGAAGTCAGCTGGATGCCTTCCTATGGCCCGGAAATGCGCGGCGGAACAGCCAATGTGATCGTTATTATCAGCGACGAGCGGATCAGTTCACCGATTGTCAACTATTTCGATACAGCCATCATCCTCAATCAGCAGTCGATGGACAAATTCGAAAAAACCGTAAAACCGGGCGGCCTGTTAATTTATGACCCGAACGGGATTACCCGTCATCCGGAACGTAAAGACATCAACATCTACACCATCGAGGCTGCCGATGAGGCTTCCAAGGTCGGGCTATCAAAGGTGTTCAATATGGTGGTTCTTGGTGGCTATCTTAAACTGAAACCCATCGTACAACCAGAGTATATTCACAAAGGACTAGAAAAATCGCTGCCTAAACGTCACCATGGACTGATTCCGGAGAATGAAAAAGCCATTGCCAAAGGCAAGGAAATTATAAAAGAGAAATATTTATTGAATTAGATCGCGATTACGCTTACACACACCAACCAACCAAAACCTCCGGATGCTTCCGGAGGTTTTCTGATCATATCCTATACCCGTTTATTTATTCATTTATTCATTCACATCATTCATCTATCCTGGCAATGAGAAAGCTATTTCTTACGTTTCTATACGTTATCATCTCCATTTTTACCCAGGCGCAGAATACTTTTGAAAAAGGGTACTATTTGAACGATGGAGGACAAAAAACAGAAGGGCTGATAAAAATCCAGGATTGGCGAAAGAACCCGGCCGATTTTCAGTTTAAAGCCTCAGACGAAGCACAACCCGTCAGGATGACCATTGATTCAATTACTGAATTCGGGGTCACCGGCATGTCCAGATACATCCGGAAAAAAGTCAAGATTGACCGGTCCGGTGAACTTATCGGTGAATTGAGTATTTACCGGGAACCGGTTTTCAATGAGGAAGTACTCTTTTTAAGAATGGTAGTTGAAGGTAAGCACCGGCTGTATGAGTACATTACGACAAATAATCTGAAAAGGTACTTTATTGAATCTGACAATTCTGCCATTGAACAACTTATCTGTAAGAGCTACCTCTTTGACAATAAGAATGTTGGAAAAAACAACGATTTCAGGAAACAACTCTGGCTGCACCTGAGATGTGATGATGTTTCAATGACTCAGGTCGAAAAGGCAGAATATGAGATCAACTCCCTGACCCGGCTTTTTGAAAAGTTCAATCAATGTGAACATGCTGAGTTTACCAGGTATGAAAGGAAAGCCAGATATGACAACTTCAATCTTACATTCAGGCCTGGTCTTAATATATCCACATTCGAAATTAAAAATCCGGTTATCGAAGATCAGGTAGTTAACATTGGCGCTAAAGCTGGGTTTCAGATTGGTTGTGAAGTTGAGTTTATTCTGCCATTCCGGAAAAACAAATGGGCGTTACTTGTAGAGCCGGGTTATATGTTATTTGAAGCAAAAGGAAGTTCCCGCTGGACAACAGCTGATGTAAAATACCATTCAGTTGAATTGCCGGTCGGAATCCGCTACTATTTACTCAACGGTAAAACATCCAGGATCTTCATTAACGGATCCGTAGTACTTAGTCACTCGGTCAATTCAGAAATATTTTATTATTATCAGCGTTTCCTGTTAATTCATGATAAGGTGAACGGGTCTGTCGGTCTTGGATATAAATATAAAAACAGGTTCAGCATGGAATTCAGGACTGGTAATCAACGTCGCTTTGAAATTGGGTCAGCTGAATACAAATCCATCTCTTTCTTATTAGGATATTCAATCCTATAGTGGTTGTGAACTGACGCCATAGCCCGGAAACTGAACATTTTTTTATTATGTCGCAAAAATCCAATTCCTGCTGACAGAAGCAGGATATTTTTGTCCCGTTAAAAAATCAAAAAAGCTAACGATATGGAAAAACTGATCGCATGGGTGGAAATCCCGGCTACCGATTTTAAAAGGGCAGTAAATTTTTACAACAATGTCCTGGACATTGAGCTGCAGGAAATTGATTGCGGAACTGAGAAAATGGCCTGCTTCCCGACAGGTGAAGGGGCCATCTCATGGGCTCCGGGATTCAATCCTTCAAAAGATGGTGTACTGGTGAGCCTGAACACTGGAGACCAGCTTGACAAAACCATCTCAAGGGTTATCGAACAGGGTGGCGCTATTGTACATCCGAAAACAAAGATTGAAGCGGAAGGCAGAGGCTTCTTTGCTGTATTTACCGACAGCGAAGGAAACAAAGTTGGTCTTTACGGAGACCTGTAATCCTTCAAACCGGGAATGCTGTTCGTATACAACCGACTGCATTCCCGGTTCAGATTATTTATATTTTTGTCAACCAATTCATCCCGGTGAGTTTTCAGACAGCACGTCCCTCTCCCCTCCTGTCCGGTTTTGTTAAACAATACTGGGCCATAGAGGATTGTCTGCCTTCCGGTGACAGGCATATACAGCGTATTGTCCCCAATGGCCTTACCGAGCTGACTTTTTATTTCGGCAACAAACCCGGCTCCCTGGATGAGAAAAAACATCCTGCTGATCATGCCCTGCTGAGCGGACATCTCAGAGACTTTTATGACATTGAGGTCACCGGAAAACTTTCGATGTTCTCCGTTTCATTTCAACCCTTTGGTGCCTGCCTGTTTTTTCATATCCCGGCAAGTGAGTTCTACAATGTGACAGTACCGCTGAACCTGCTTCTGAAAAATCAGGGAACGGAACTGGAAAGCCGTCTGAATGAGAAGAATTCATTTAATGACAGAATTCTGGTGATGGAAGCTTTCCTTCTGAACAGGCTAAAAACCGGCAATAAGGATTGGGAGACAAACCGCATTTTTCATGCCTTAAGACTGATCAACAATGCCAAAGGAATGATCACCGTGGAAGCGCTGGCTTCAGCTGTCTGCCTGGGCAGGAAACAGTTTGAACGGACCTTTACCACCTGTGTCGGTGCATCACCCAAACAGTTCCTTCGTACTGTACGCTTTCAGCATTCACTTTATCTGAAACAAAAGAATAAGGAGCTCATGCTGACGGAGCTGGCTTACCGGTGCGGCTATTTCGATCAATCGCACATGATTGCCGATTATAAATCCTTTTCGGGAAAAACACCCTCCCAATATTTTTCCGAATGTGAGCCCTATTCCGATTATTTTTCGGTGAATTTGGGGTGAGAATACCAGATATTGTATTATAATTTCGTCCCTACGGGACTGCAAAACCGTTGATTTCCCGATATTCTACCGTAATATCGTCCCTATGGGACTTCACTGATTGGTGGGAGTCTCCCGACACGAGTTGCTTATTTGTGAACCGGCCAGCCGGACCCGGCTTGTGTCCTCATTCCAGGCTGGGTATGCAACAGCCGGTATTACATCGTTATTATTCTATTTATTATGCTTGGAAAAATAAACTGAAAACTGCGTCGTTATGTTGTCATTAAAATATCTATCTATCGGAAAGTATAGTGCCTGATATGAGATTTATCCTGCCATTGTTATTCCTGGGTTATACCCTCTCCGGGTTTTCACAATCAGAAAGCCTTCCATTGAAAAACAAAAACTACCCGGCCATTGCCCTGAATTATCACTACGGCAATGTAATGCCGACTACCGAATTTGTTAAAGGCGACAATCTGGCCGGCAAACCCATCAGCCACTATCAGTCACTGTCGTTGAAGATGCTGTGGCAGAACCCCGGGTACCGTGACTGGCAGAAGGTTTACCGTTGTCCCTATTACGGCTTCGGGTTCTTTGCAGGTGATTTCTTCAGCCCCGAAGAGCTGGGCTATCCCATGTCACTCTATGGTATCCTTGGGATTCCAATAAAACGTTGGAAGAAAGTTGAATTATACTCCGAATTCCAGTTTGGCCTGGCCTGGAACTGGCATCACTACGACTCTGTCAACAACCCGAAAAACTTCGCGGTGGGTGGTGGCATGACCGTTCACCTCGATATAGGGGTCAGTGCCTTCTACCATCTCAGCCCGACACTGGACCTGGGCACCGGCCTAAGTTTCACCCATTTCTCCAACGGTGGCTTTGAACGGCCAAACCGTGGACTGAATCTCTACTCCCCTTTCCTGGAGCTGAAATATCATCCCTCAGGCAGGTCTGATGTCCGCTCAGTTGCCAGGGCTCCCCGGAAAAGACAGGGAAACCAGACCTTCCTGATGCTGGGATACGGCAACCATCAACTGGTGGAACACGAACTGGATTCCAACTATTTCGCCATCGGTGGACTTAGTGGGATCTACTTCTTTCAACTTTCAAATGCCTTCAGGCTGGGGACCGGAGCCGACCTGAATTACTGGTTTGGCCTGAATGCCGCACCAGATGGCACCATTGGTCCACGCCGGGCTGAAAATTTCACCCTCGGGTTCATTTTACAGCCCGAATTCTCCATTGGCAAACTCACACTCACCGGTGGCTATGGCATATATGCCTTTCACCGGAATTATGGCAACTTTCAACAGACCTACCAGCGGTTAGGTGCCCGGTATCAGTTTATGGACAATGTCTCGCTGGGAGTGAATGTCAGGGCCATTAACCTCATGCTGGCAGAGTTCCTGGAGTTTAACCTGGGATATACGTTCAGGTGAATGAACTGAAGATAATAAACTGTTAGCAAAGCGTCTTTAACCTTAACGTAGTTCTGTTAAGGTAAAGACACCCTGTGAGGAAGTCTGCTTTGCCCCCCTATTGAATAAACAGTTTCATTTTCTCAGTTCTTTTTCCATCACTGAGGGTTATAAAGTAAATTCCAGCCATCAGTGGTATATCAAGCTGAACTGCATTTCTTCCGTCAATCTGGCTTTGATAAACTTCTTTTCCCGCAGCATTCAGTATGCGAAGATCGAGGTTCTCTTTATTCCAGTTGGGCTGAAGGATAAACCGGCCATTGTTCGGATTTGGATAAACATCCACCTTATTGATAACCGCAATTTCATCCAGTCCGACATTGTAAAGAACATAGATGTTATTGGAAGTATCAGAAGGACATCCCCCCACCTGTGTATTAAATCCCTGGGCCCAGTATGTTCCTGTTGCAGTTACCTGATATTCCTGACCAGTACCTACGGTCTCACCATCCTTAAACCATGTTATACCTTCTGATGGGCTGCTTGTTAAAGTATAATCAACCAGGGTGATAACCGGTGTAGCAGGTACATAATTCACAATCACCGTTAATTCAGACGACGATCCTGAACCACAGGAGTTGGTGCCATGAACAGATACCAGTCCTGAAGTTGCTGAGGTGAAATCAACCGTAATAGAGTTTGTACCGGCGCCCGAAACAATTGTGGCACCCGGTGGAACACTCCAAATATAATCGTTGGCATTGACTATAGGTTGAATGGAATACGGAAACGTATCACCGCTGCAAACAGAACTTGCGCCGGCAATGAGCCCGGCAGTTGAGGGTATCGAATTGACGGTCACAGCCAGGCTGCCCGGCGCCCCGTTTCCTCCCGCATTTGTTCCGTAAACACTTACATTACCCGAAATGGCTGAATTCCCAAAACTTACAGAGACACTCACGGTGCCCTGCCCTGAAACTATATTAGCCCCCACAGGCACACTCCATACGTAGCTGGTTGCTCCTGCAATGGCTCCGACAGAATAGTTGTAACTGTTGTTTTTGCAAACGCTTGAAGGCCCTGTGATTGGACCAGCCGCAGGTGGAGGGGATATAGTAGCCTCATTTACGGTTAGTGTGCTCAACCTCACCGGACCTGGTTTACCCTTCGCAAAGGCTCCATAGAAGGTAACCTGGCCTGTTCCAGCTGCCGGGGCAGTCCAGCTGAAAGTCCATGAACTAACGGTGGTATTGGCATTGGTATGTGTAACATATTTGTTTCCACCAACCAATTGACTGTTGACGCCTGCAGACAGAGTTCCAAGGAGGGCACCGGCTACATTCTGCGGAGATACTTCGAATCCGAATTTGCCCGATCCGGTGATTTGATTATTCGCTGTGATCTGGTATACCTGTCCCGGCGTATATCCATCTACAGGGATATTAGAGGTTATCCATCCTGTTACAGTTGTAGGAGTGCCGCCATGACATTCCGTGCAATTACCTCCATCACCCGGTGAGCCGGTTTTTGCAGGGGGAGCACCTGTAGGGTATAAAACAACGAAACTCGTCAGCGCAAAGGCGGTTAAGACGATGGTAAAGAGGGGTATAGATTTTAATTTCATAAAATTATTGTTAAGTTTATAAAGATGAATACGCGATTAAAAGAATCTAAGACAATACTTAGTAATAAACCACACAGCATGGTTTTTGTTCTAAGGGAACACTCAGTTCAATATTCACCACTGGCAGAAAGAAAAAAACAGATTCACAAAAATCAATGTCATATCCACACTAAGATCGGGAAGGTACCTGCAGGCAGGTATCGCTTCAACGGACGGCATTCTTCACTTCCCTGTTGTAAAGAAGAAAGCGTGTCAATATCCGAAATGAACCTTCAAATCAAAATCGGGAAGACGGAAATAACCAAACTGTGGAGATAATTATTAAAAAGGCAAATTAAGGAAGCTCCTTTATCATATAAGGTAGTCTTTTACTATGATCAATGGATTCTGGTGCAGCATCCTCAATGCATTGAAAAGAGCTCTGGTTTGTTTTGCTCCGGCATTTCAGAAACTTTAAAGAAATACTCCATATAAACCGGGAAAATTCCTGCTTGATTACAAAGGCTGAATTCCTTTAAATGAATGGCACACCCATGGGAACCATATCCTGTTCTGACAAAGAGAAACAATGCAGTAAAGGAGAGTATGTGAAGAAGCTCGCATAACAATAAATAATGCAACGGAAGCACGCACCTGCCTGAATGCCTGGCAGGCAGGTCTGAAGATGCGCGCCAACGTCAGATGCGCACCTACAGATCGGAAGCATGCGTCAGGGATTGCGCCAATGTCAGAAACGCTGTAACGCAGGCGCACATCAGGTAAAGCGCGCTAACAGAGAATTTCTTACCGGTGCTGGTCAATCAGTATCACATTTCCATCCGGATCGCTCAGCATCAGATAGGCCGGGCCAGTGGTCGTTTCGTCAGCCTCCACCGAAAGCTTGATGTTGTTGTTTTTCAGATGTTTCTGAATTTCCCTGACATCATCAAACGGATCTGTGTTTTTCGCGTTTTCGTCCCAGCCCGGGTTAAAGGTCAGCATATTGCCTTCAAACATACCCTGAAACAACCCTATGATTGAGTTCCCGTTTTTCATGACGAGGTAGTTCTTTTCCATGCCGCCACCGGAAGCCCGGAATCCGAGATTTTCATAAAACTGCCGGGACGTTTCAAGGTCTTTGACACTCATACTAAATGAGAATGCTCCAAGTTTTACCGGGACCTCTTTGTCATCATTCAAACCGATACCCGACTGCCCCTGAAAGGCTGCAGGTTGTCCGAAAATCAATGGATTGATCAGTAAACCTATGCCAAATGATGCCAGCAGTCCGCAAGAGAGTAAAAAAGTTCTTTTCATTTTATAAAGTTTTTTTGTTGTCCGGACCAAATATAATGACTCTTTGCCTGCAAACCACCAGTCAGCGATTAACCTACAAATCAGACAAGTAAATTCACTAATTTCTGCCGGTTTACTTTCAGATAATAGTCAGACAGTTCTTTTGGATCCAACTGGTAGTCAATGCTTATTCAGTTTAACTTTGCCTGATGAAAATATCAGCTTTAAAATCCCTGCTCGACGAAAAAACCACTCTCTATAACTGCCCTGAGTTTATCACCGGCGACCCCATCAGCATTCCCCATAGTTTCTCCTTACGCGAAGATATTGAGATTTCCGGCCTTCTGGCAGCTTCCATAGCCTGGGGTCAGCGGACCACCATCGTAAGGAATGGTTTCCGGTTGATGGAAATGATGGACAACACCCCTTTCGATTTCGTGATGAATGCGGCTCCAGCTGACCTCAAGCGTATTTCTGGTTTTATTCACCGCACTTTTAACGGAGATGATTGCCTGTTCTTTATTGAATCATTGCGAAACATTTACCTTAATCACGGAGGTTTGGAAGCGGTTTTCAGGTCAGGCATAATGCCTGGTGAATCCGATGTTTACGGAGCCATCTGCCGGTTCAGGGAGGTTTTCCTGGAAAGTTCACATCTTGACCGGTCTGTCAAACACCTGGCGAATCCTGCTGCAGGAAGTACCGCCAAACGGATCAATATGTTTCTCCGCTGGATGGTTCGGAAAGATGAGCATGGGGTGGACTTCGGCCTCTGGAACAGCATCTCCCCTATCCTGCTCTGCTGCCCGCTGGATGTGCATGTCGGCAATGTCGCCCGGAAACTCGGGCTTTTGGAAAGGAAACAAAACGACTGGAAAGCCGTCGTTGAACTCACCAATAACCTGCGGCTGTTCGATCCGGACGACCCTGCCCGCTATGATTTTGCCCTGTTCGGGATGGGTGTGTTTGACGTTGGGCGTTAGAGGTCATGGATTGGGGGTTAGGCGCCTGAGGTTTGATGTCAGGAGTTAACTTCTTAACCTTCGGGATTTGTGGTCTTTTACCATGGCTTAATTCTTATTTTACCACTCAAACACTCAGGTCACTCAGGTTCACGAAGATGAAATCATAATCCAACCTATGGAATCGTGATTTTTCAAATTCCTTTGTGTTTCCTGGTGTTCTTATTGCCTATGTGGCATAATAAATCAGATCAGACCTTCAGAAAAATCTTCTGACGGTAAAGGAAGTACAGGAACAACCATTTGACAGACACAATGCTGAGTTGTGTCAGCACCGGTTCAAAACTACCGAAGCTGTTTTTGAAGCCATGTATAAAGATGTTGGCTATAATTCCGAAATCGAAGATGCCCTGGGCCACGTAAATGGTGATCGGGTTCAGTCCGATGACGATGAACGGAAAAGCCCATCTCTGCCATCCCTTCACATCAATGATCCAGAAAAAGACCAGCAAAAGCAAAAATGAAATTCCACCGGTCAGCAAGGTATATGATCCGGTCCACAGGTATTTGTTCACCGGCAGCACCAGGCTCCAGATCAGGGATCCGGCAATGAGCAGGCCTCCGGTGATGCCAAGTTTCTTTATCTTCTCCTTTTCACTTAACACTCCCAGCAGCCAGTTTCCGGCCAGTGCGCCGAGCAGAACATTTACCACCGCCGGCATCATGGTTAGGATACCTTCGTTGTCACCATAGTTATAGCAACAAAAAGAACCCGGCAGAAACATCCGGTCGATGTAGCCGGCAATGTTGCCCTCCGGGGTAAGGTCATAAGCGGTAAATCCCGGAGCGGGGACCAGCAGCAGGAACAACCAGTAACCCAGTGTTATGCAGATCGACCAGATTATCTGGCCTTTTAACCTGAAATTCATGATGATCAGTGAGGCAACCAGGTAGCAGAAGGCAAAGCGTTGAAGTACACCGGTATAACGCTGGTTGATAAAGTCAAAATTAAACAGGCCGTTATAGATCAGCCCCAGCAAAAACAGCAGCAATGTCCGTCGGAAGATATGCAGGTACAATTGCTTCCGCGAATCGCCCTTCTCAAGCCTGCGGGTGACCGATACCGGCATCACAACCCCCATGATAAACAAAAACAGGGGAAAAATAATATCGTAAAACCGGAAGCCTGTCCAGGCCGGGTGATCAAACTGTTCGGCCAGTTTTATAAAAAACGGTGTTCCTAAAAAGGTAAACAGGGCTATAAATAAGGATTCGCCGCTTGATATCCAGAACATATCAAAACCCCTGAGGGCATCGATGGATACAATTCTTTTCGTGGGGCGTTTTTCTTTCATCACTATCTTACTGATTAAAATACTTTGAATAGAGTTCACCGGCGATTTTCACCGGATCCCCGGTTGGTTGCAAAGGATAGGGCGACCTGTCCTTCGTCCAGGCCGTTTCCATGCTGTAATAATCGGGCAACGGGACATCTTTACCAAGCAGACGGTCATTCAAAACACCAATGTATGCCAGCCAGCGACTCCTGTAAATACCTCCCACCATACCGGCCCACTCGCGGTTGGCATACTCATGCAGTTCTCTGGCCACCCCTTCGTTACCCCAGACAGTGATCAGGGTCCGGGCATTAAGCTCAAACAAATCGCGTTCATTTTCCGAGGTAGCATTCTTCCTGGCAGCTTCAATCCACAAGCCAAGCAGAAACTCCTTCCTTGTTGAGAGCAGGCGGTCCTGGTCATCCATCAGCTGAAGGAATAGGGTTGACTTTTCATTAAAAGCCAGGGTGTTTGCCTCTGCATACGCTGCCATCATCTCTTTGTATACCTGGTAGGCATAGTTAGAGATCACCTGACGGGTAACATCAACCACATCATACTGATAGGTATCTCTCCCGCTGAATTCTCCGGAGCATGACAACAGCAGTTTCAATGCCTGCTGCAGCTTTTCGGGCGGATAATACATATTGATAAATCCCCAGCGCCAGGCTTTATTCACTCCGGTATCACCCCGGGCACAGAAAATTGATTCAGAAGTCCCTTCCTGCGCTTTCGGGCAGTTGAGGGCTGTCTGGCCGATGATCTGCCAGGCCTCTTGTGTAGTGCTGTTAAAGGCACCATACCTGGCAGTTACAAAATCGTTGATCCAGCTTTGCAAGGGAATGGGTTTGTCTGTCCAGGCTGCGTCGAAGGTTAATTCAAAGTTTATGGGATTGGTTTTGTCGCCCTCCATCATCATCCCAATGCCTTTCAGATTCACTCCATAGGGCGATTGCAGGGCGCGGGCGGGTTCAGCCGCCAGTTTATCCAAACGGCTGTACATCCCGACTTTCCCGCCGAAATTAAGTAATGAGCACCATATCCATGGAATGCCGCTGAAGCCTTCGCGTCTTTCCCACTGCGGATTTCCTTCGGCATAAAGATCCAGTACCAGGGTATGATCCTTATTTACCCCGGCCAGCAGGGCATCGGTCGGGTTGTCCCACCATCCCTGAAGGGCCCAGATGGCTTCCGGGTTGGCTTTGAGCATGGCCTGCTGAATGATCCGGGCCGATGTTGTGATATCGATGCCTTTCGTATTCCCGCCTTCATGGAAGGGATCGCCCCCGTAAAAGGTTGTTTTGCCATATAGTTTCTCAAGCTCACGGTAATAAACGGCAGCCATTTCAGCAAACAAAGGGTCGGTGGGATCGAGGAAGGCCGGGCGTTGGAATCCTTTTTCATCACCGGCCCAGCGGCCGCCATCATAGATTTTGTTGTCAGGAAAGAGCTTCCTTAAGGTATCGGGCACCATTCCGTAAAATCCCTGGAATACCGGAGTCATGCCGAGTTGACGCATCCTGCCGGTAATCTTCTTCTGCAGACTGACCTGCTGATTGATCCAGGCCTGGGATACAGGCCCGCCCCAGCCTTCGAGGTTGCCCATCAGCCACCAGGCAGTATAGGCCGGTCCCGGAATGAATTTTCCGATGGTTTCAGTATTCAGGCCGAATTGGATGAGGGTATTCTGCCATACCGCCTCTGTTCCGATAATTGCCAGCGGCATATTGATGCCATGCAGTAACAGCCAGTCAATCTCCTTCTCCCATTGATCCCAGTTCCAGAAAGCCTTGGCATAATTGTAGGTACAATAATTATAGAAATACCGGTACTCGTAAGGTGATTCTTTAAAGATCTTTCCAGGAATAACCGGTAATGGATCGGGCAGTGAAAGGTTCTCTCCCACATGAGAAAGCTGGCAATTGCAATAGTGGGTCAGGTAATGATGAAGCGCATAGCCGATGGCCGGTTGTGAGCTACCCCTGAGAATAACCTTTCCTCCGGTGGTCTCTATCTCAAACACATCGTGCCCGTTCTGTTTATTCATGAGGTGACATTCAAAAGCCGCCGCTTTTGCGCCCAACAATCTTTCAATGGTACCCATCACAGGAAGTCTTGCAGGATTGTTACCGGCATTGAGCCGGAAAGGAAACAACAGCGAAAGGACAATCAAAGGCAGGTAAGCAATCAGTGACAAATGGTGTTTCATAGCTTAAGCTGTTTGTTTGGTTTTACCTGAAATCCTGACAATAAAATAGTTACAGGCATTTAACATTCTTGTCAGTACCTGTACGTTAACAAACTGCAATTTCCGGAAATTTTCAATATAACAAACGACGTATACCTATGGGCTGATTGATTTTCACACACCAATTCATCTGTGCACCGGATTCTTTTCCGGGTATTGAATTCTTTTCCTGAATATCTACAATTGATGATGAATTACTTATTTTCTTTACTTGAAAATCAATTACTTTATAATCTGCTTATTTTTACCGGATGAAAGCAACCATCCGTTCTCAGGGAGATCTGGAGCAGATTTCCGCGGTTTCTCCAGCCCTTCTGCTTTATTTTTATAACGACAGTTGTGCCCCCTGCGTGGCATTGCGGCCCAAGGTTGAAGCCATGATGATGGAGGATTTCCCAAAAATGGATTATGCCTGGATCAATGCAGCTCAATTTTCTGAACTTGCCGCATCAAACGGGGTTTTTGCCAGCCCGACCATTGTGGTCTTTTTTGACGGTAAGGAAAACTTCAGGGTAAGCAAATACATCTCCATCGATGAACTGGCGGGCCGGATGGGAAGGTATTACGGGATGTTGTTTGGTTAGTCAGGCTACAAGCTCAAAGTTCCAAGCTCAAAGTTTACCCGCCTGAGGTGGGCTCAAAGTTTACCCGCTGTAGGCGGGTTCAAAGTTTACCCGCCTAAGGAGGGTCCCAGGTTTAACCACCTCAGGTGGGTTGTATTTTCATCTGAATTTGGCGGTATTAATGTGCCTGGTTCAAGGTTAAAAATCAGCAATCATAAGTCCTGGAGTTGGTAAAGACTGACACTTCCTTCACCCGCAGTCCCGGAAATTTGGTTCCCCTCTTTATATTTTCTTTATACCATACGGTGATATCTTAATACTGTCTTTATGCCTGCCGGGGCATCTTTGCAGAGTGATAGCAAAGGTATCATGGGGACCGTTTACTTCATTCAGACAGCTGTTCCGTTTGCCGGAACAATCGGCAAAGTTCCGAAGATGACTACTACTTCATGGTATGTACTGGCAGGAATCATTGCCTTTATCCTCCTTTGCTATCTCCTGATGGCCATCAAAAGAACTGGAAAATTTTAAGTGATGATAACCAAAGTATTAATTGCTGCCCTCGTTTTTGTCTGGTTCCTTTTTCTTGCGAACCTGGCCTATCATATAGTAAACAGGAATTTCTCCGGGCAAAACAGACACAGGGAGCATGACCACTTTTCACGATTTTCAGGAAATCCGTAAAGACTGGCCTGGTAAAACCCGGGAAAATCCAAACAGGTTCTTCAGGAAAACTTAAACAATCAGATTAATACTAATACCTTAAAATATCTTAACCATGATTGCGACAATTCTGCTTTCAGCCTCAGGAACTTCAGATGCGGGTTCCCCTGACAGCTACCTGATTGGAATACTGATTGCCCTGGCAATACTCGGATACCTTATCTATTCACTGATAAAACCTGAAAAATTCTGAGAACAACCATTTCACGTCTTATGCAGTCAAGTGGATGTTGGTCTTCAGAACCTGCGAAGATTCATCTTTATACAATGCATTAATAAAAAATTGATCGTAACAACATGACAACCTTTGACTATTTTCAGATTATATTGTTTTTTACAGCGCTGACAGCACTTACACCCTTGCTGGGTAATTTTATGTACAAAGTATTTACCGGGCAAAAGCACTTTATGCTGCCGGTGTTTGGCTGGCTTGAAAAACTGACCTACGGGGCATCTGGAATCGACCCCCGGAAAGAAACTGACTGGAGATCATACACCTTCAATTTACTTATATTTAACCTGTCAGGCCTGGTATTCCTGTTCCTTATCCAGGTGTTTCAGGGTTACCTGCCTTTGAACCCTGCCAACCTGCCCAATGTATCCTGGCATTCGGCGTTCAATACAGCCGTAAGTTTTATGACCAACACCAACTGGCAGGGTTATGCGGGAGAAACAACATTAAGCTATTTTGTTCAGATGATTGGCCTGACGGTCCAGAATTTTGTCAGTGCCGCAACAGGTCTGGCGGTGATATTGGCATTAATCAGGGGACTATCCAACAAATCCTCAGAAAAACTGGGTAATTTCTGGGTTGATCTTACCCGATCGACACTTTATGTGCTATTGCCGCTCTCGATTTTACTGTCGGTTACTCTTGTCGGGCAGGGTGTAGTTCAGAATTTCAAATCCTACGATACGGTTCAAACCCTGGAAGGTCAGGAGCAGATCCTCCCGATGGGACCGGCAGCATCACAGATAGCCATCAAACAGCTGGGCACAAACGGAGGGGGCTTTTTCAACACCAACAGTGCCCATCCGTTTGAAAATCCGACTCCCTTCAGCAATTTCCTGGAGATGCTCGCAATACTGCTCATCCCGTCAGCCTTTACATTTACGTATGGAAAAATGGTCGGGTCGGTCAGGCAGGGATGGACGATTTTCTCAGCCATGCTGATTCTGCTGCTGACAGGTCTTTCCATTTCACTTTATGCAGAGTATTCAGCAAATCCCTTATTCGGAAATCTCCCCCTGATGGAAGGCAAAGAAACCAGGTTTGGCATAACCAACAGTGTACTCTGGGCAACCTCAACCTCGGCAGCTTCAAACGGATCGGTCAATGCCATGCACGACAGCCTATCTCCCCTTGCGGGTATGGTGGCCATGATCAATATCATGCTTGGTGAGATTATTTTCGGAGGCGTAGGAGCCGGGTTATACGGGATGATCATTTTTGTTATCATCACTGTATTCATAGCCGGTCTGATGGTTGGACGAACGCCTGAGTACCTTGGCAAAAAGATCCAGGCTTTCGAGGTACAAATGGCGATGATCGCCATCTTACTACCGAACCTGGTCATCCTGGTGTTTTCTGCCATTGCATCAGTTAGCAGTGCCGGACTTTCAGGCCTCAACAATTACGGGCCGCATGGACTGTCAGAGATCCTCTACGCCTACAGTTCGGCCGCAGGAAACAACGGCAGCGCTTTTGCCGGACTGAATGCCAATACTGTATTCTACAATCTTACTTTGGGTATCGGAATGCTTATAGGCCGCTTCGGGGTGATTATCCCGGTATTGGCCATTGCCGGCAGTCTTGGTAACAAGAATGTAACGCCTGACTCAACAGGTACGTTCAGGACTGACAACTGGCTGTTTATCGGGTTACTGATCTCAGTAATCCTGATTGTCGGAGGACTCACACATTTCCCGGCCCTCTCTCTCGGACCGATCGTTGAGCATATTTTAATGAATCAGCATAGTACATTTTAATTTATTCAAAATGAATCCCCAAAACAAAAACATACTTTTCAATAAAGAGCTTTTGTTAACAGCTGCCAAAGACAGTTTTACAAAACTAAATCCTGCCTCGCTGATTAAGAATCCGGTAATTTTCATTGTAGCAATTGGATCTGTGCTCACGACTGTGATTGTATTCATCGGATTATTCGATGGCAATTACTCATTCTTTAATCTTCAGATAGCAGTCTGGCTGTGGTTTACTGTATTGTTTGCCAATTTTGCCGAAGCCATAGCCGAAGGACGTGGCAAAGCGCAGGCTGAAAGCCTGAGAAAAAACAGGATTACTGCCAAAGCCCGGAAGTTAAACGGTAATCAGGATGTTCTGATATCAGCAACGGATCTTAAGAAAGGCGACCTGGTTGTGTGTGAGGCGGGGGATGTTATTCCTTCGGACGGAGAAGTAGTTGAAGGCATTTCCAGTGTCGATGAATCGGCCATCACCGGTGAATCAGCACCCGTTATCCGTGAAAGCGGCGGCGACCGCTCAGCCGTTACCGGAGGAACAAAGGTTATAAGCGACAGAATCATCATCCGCATCACCACCGAACCAGGCGATACCTTTATTGATCGTATGATTGCCCTGGTTGAAGGTGCCAAACGCCAGAAAACACCCAATGAAATCGCGTTGTCGATCCTGCTGTCAGGATTGTCGGTCATTTTTTTGTTGTCAGTTGCTACACTCCCGGCATTCTTTGGTTACAGCCTGCAGGCTTCCGGTCTGCCAGCCGATCAAAACCTGACATTGCCGGTACTGATTGCTTTACTGGTGTGCCTGATCCCAACCACCATCGGCGGTTTGCTGAGTGCCATCGGTATCAGTGGCATGGACAGGCTGATCAGGCGGAATGTCATTGCTACCAGTGGCAGGGCCATTGAAGCAGCCGGGGATGTGGATGTGCTGCTGCTGGATAAAACGGGCACCATCACCCTCGGAAACAGAATGGCGACAGATTTTATACCTGCTGAGGGTGTCACTGTTGAGGAACTCGCCGATGCGGCCCAACTTTCATCCTTGTCGGACGAAACACCTGAAGGACGTTCAATTGTGGTGCTGGCAAAGGAGGCATTCAATATAAGAGGGCGTGAAGTTCAGCAGCTGAATGCAACTTTTATCCCATTTGCGGCTCAGACGCGGATGAGTGGTGTTGACCTGAAATCTGAAGACGGGTCGGTACACCGGATACGAAAAGGCTCATCCGATGCCATCAGAACGTTCATTCAGAACAGTAATGGGTTTTTCTCAGGTCAGATACAGGAGATTGTAACCGGTCTGGCCATGCAGGGTGCAACGCCACTGGTGGTTGCCGCTGACAACAGGGTTCTTGGCGTAATTCACCTGAAAGATATCGTAAAAGGTGGCATGAAACAACGTTTTGCTGAATTGCGGAAAATGGGAATCAGGACGGTTATGATCACAGGTGATAACCCATTGAC
Organism: Bacteroidota bacterium; assembly: GCA_009773455.1. Lineage (GTDB taxonomy): Bacteria > Bacteroidota > Bacteroidia > Bacteroidales > Lentimicrobiaceae > Lentimicrobium. The sequence goes on from WSXU01000006.1 coordinate 158,503, forward strand.
AGCAGCAGCCATCGCTGCTGAAGCAGGTGTAGACGACTTCATGGCTGAGGCAACCCCCGAAGACAAACTCAGGAGGATACGCGAAGAACAGTCAAAAGGACATCTGGTTGGTATGATCGGCGACGGAACCAACGATGCGCCGGCCCTGGCTCAGGCCGACATCGGGATCGCCATGAATTCAGGAACACAGGCAGCCCGCGAAGCCGGCAATATGGTCGATCTGGACAGCAATCCTACCAAGCTGATTGAGGTAGTTGAAGTCGGCAAACAGTTACTGATGACGCGCGGATCGCTCACTACCTTCAGCATTGCCAACGATGTTGCCAAATATTTCGCCATCATCCCGGCCATCGCGGTTGCACTCTATGCAGGTGCAGATGGAACCGGACCTTTATCTTTGCTGAATATTATGAACCTTGGTTCGCCACAAAGCGCCATCCTGAGTGCAGTAATATTTAATGCCCTCATCATCATCCTGCTGGTACCACTGGCATTAAAAGGCGTCCGTTACAGACCCATTTCAGCCAGTCTTGCCCTCACCCACAACCTCTTCATATATGGCCTTGGGGGACTCATTGTCCCGTTTATCGGGATAAAGTTGATTGATATTCTTATAAATCTTTAAAATCAGGAAATGGAAAATCTGATCATTGATTTGAAAGAAAAACTGATTCTGCGTAAAGAATGTGAAATCAAAAAAATCCAGTATTCCGACAAGGATAAGGATGATAAGATCATTCTGATTGCTATCGGCAGAATCTTTGAAATTGATAACATAATCAGGGGTCTTGACAACATGTTGAAGTATTATAATCAGACTAAAAAAATTGCAAAATGAAGACTTTAATAACATCCATTAGAATACTTCTTTTCTTCACTGTATTAACAGGAGTCGTGTATCCTCTTCTTGTGACAGTAATTGTTCAACTTGCTTTTAAAGATAAAGCCAATGGCAGCCTGATTATTAAAGACAACAAAGTCATTGGAAGCGAACTCATTGGTCAGCAGTTCGACAGCACCATCTATTTCAGTTCACGTCCTTCGGCTATTTCATACAATCCGTTGCCTTCGGGGGCTTCAAATTACGGACCAACAAATCTTAAATTAATAAACGCTTTTAATGAAAGAAAAACTGATTTTATCAGAGTTAACCGACTTAACAGTCGGAGTGAAATTCCGTCTGAAATGCTCCTTGCATCTGCGAGCGGGCTTGATCCACATATTTCACCCAAAGCTGCATTTTTGCAAGTGAACAGGATTGCGATTGCACGGCATTTCAATTCAATTCAAAGAAGTATGTTGAATGAAACAATAGAAAAACTGACTGAAAAGCCACAGTTTCTGATTTTTGGTGAAGAAAGAATTAATGTTTTGAATCTCAATATCGTGCTTGATAAATTATCCTTTTCAGATCACTCCAAATATTGAATTCAGTGTCATCCGGAACAGTATTCAGGAAAGTAATGTAATGCCTGGGTCAACCCGGATGATTTTAAAAATGTTGCAATAATCAAGTGCTACAATGAATGGCTACCAGGAATATGTAGTACATTTGAGTATGTCAAATTATGCGTTTGCTGTTTTGTAAACCATATAGAAATTCATGGAAAATACCGATTACCGTCCAGACCCCGATGAACTGCTGGCCTCTCTCAGGGAGGAGGAAGAAAAAAGCAAGCGGGGCAAACTGAAGATATTCTTCGGTATGTGCGCGGGTGTGGGCAAAACATACACCATGCTTAAAACTGCCCGTAGTGAGAAAAACAAAGGCATTGATATTCTGATCGGAGTTATTGAAACCCACAAAAGGCTGGAAACCGAAGAATTGGTTGAAGGATTTGAAATTGTTCCCCGCAAAACCTATGAGTATAAAACAGGTCTGGTACAGGAAATGGATCTGGATGCCATCATAGCAAGAAAGCCCCATACCGTGCTGGTTGATGAACTGGCCCATACCAATGCACCGGGAAGCCGTCATACCAAAAGATACCAGGATGTACTTGAGATTCTTGAAAATGGAATCAATGTCTATACAACACTGAATGTTCAGCACCTTGAAAGCCGGTCTGAAACGGTTGCACAAATTACCGGTATTGTTGTGCGCGAGACTTTGCCCGATGAAATCTTTGAGAATGCCGATGAAGTAGAACTCGTTGACCTGACTACCATTGAACTTCTGAAGCGTTTGTCGGAAGGTAAGGTATACAGTCCTGAAAGGTCCCGTGAAGCCATTGAGAATTTTTTCAGGGAAGGAAATATTACCGCATTGCGCGAAATGGCCTTACGCATTGTGGCCGATCGTGTTGACAAACAACTGCATGATTATATGCAGCAAAAGCGCATCCGGGGTCCGTGGAAATCAGGCCTCCACCTGCTGGTGGCCATCGATTATAGTCCGAATTCAACAAGGTTGCTGCGCTGGGCCAAGAATCTTTCCTATTCGATGGGCGCCGTAATTCAGGCCCTGTATGTGGAAACGCTGCACAAACTGACACCCAGGGAGCGTGAACAACTTGACAAGAACATCAAACTTGCCAGACAACTGGGCATTAAGTTCCGGATTATCACCAACATCGATGTTGTAAAAGCAATAGTTGAATTCGCCCAAAAAGAAAATGTAACCCACATCATCGTCGGAAAACCGCGGGTTCGGAATCTACAGTCCATGCTCAGGCTGGGCAATTTTGTCAACAGGCTGATCCGTTACAGCGGAAATATTGATGTCTATATCCTGGGAGCAGACAGCAAAGCTAAAGACAAATTCCGCGAGAAAGTCTCTATACCAGCCTTTACATCCAATATCCGGCAGTATCTGATTGTTTCTCTAATCATAGCATTGTCCTCGCTTGGTTTTTATTTTGTTCAGGATTTTGTTGGTTACCAGGTCATTTCGTTCGGGCTCCTGTTTCTTGTTTCCATTCTTGCGATATTTTACGGCACTGGCCCTATTTTACTTGCAGCAACCCTGAGTGCGGTCATTTGGGACTTCTTCTTTATACCCCCGCAATTTACGCTACATATTGAAGAGCCGGAAGATATGCTGATGCTGGTGATGTTTTTTATTATTGCACTCTTAAACGGAATTCTTACATCACGCGTGCGCCGGCAGGAAAAGAAAATCAGGGTAAGGGAAGAGAGAACAAATGCACTGTATCAACTTACCAGGGAACTGTCAGCAGCTTCTGGTATTGCTGAGGTATCAAAGATTGCAGATCGCTATATTAAAAAATATTTCAACCTGGAATGTGCCATTTTGTTGAAAAATGATACAAATCAGCTGGATAACAGGGTCCACCAGGAATCCGGGATAGTGCTGACTGAAAATGAATTCAGCATTGCTGCCTGGGTTTATAAGCACTCATCCAAAGCTGGAAAACATACCGATACCTTACCCTCAACCAGCTACACTTTTTATCCACTTAAAGGAAGTAATGAAAATATTGGCGTAATAGCCGTTGAGCATAATCGCTTGTTAACCCAGGGTGAAGAACAATTCTGGGAGGCGTTTATTTCCCAGATTTCCGGTAAGTATGAGCGTGAATACCTTAGGAATGCTTCAAAAAAGGCCTATATACTTAATGAATCGGATAAACTTTACAAAACACTTTTCAATTCCATATCCCACGAACTGCGAATCCCGGTTTCGACCATTATGGGGGCATCCGATACACTTTTGTCACAGCAGTATCCCGATGAAACCAAAACCAGGCTTTATCACGAGATCAATACGGCCTCAGTCAGGCTTAACCGTTTGATCGAGAACCTGCTGAATATGTCTCGGCTTGAATCCGGCCGCATCACCCCGCGACCCGATTGGTGCGATGTTCATGATCTGGCCAACAAAGTGAGCGATAACCTGAAACAGGAGTTACAGGGTTTTAAACTATCGGTCAATATTCCTCTTGATATGCCATTGGTTCACCTTGATTTCGGATTGATTGAACAGGTGATACACAACCTTATCCTCAATTCAACCCAGCATTCACCGCCAGGAAGCAACATAAGACTCAAATTCTTTTATGATAACGATTCACTGGCAATACAGGTGATGGACAGGGGACCAGGCTTTCCTGAATCGGAATTGCAGTCTGTCTTTAATAAGTTTTATCGAGGGAAAGATGCCATCGCTGGTGGTACCGGATTGGGTCTCTCGATTGTGAAAGGATTTGTTGAAGCACACCATGGGACGGTTATTGCAGAAAATCGCCAGAATGGGGGTGCTTTGTTTACTATTAGAATCCCGGTAAAGATTTCTGCGCTTGATCAATTTACCAAGCCCGATGTATAGATGCCAAACGAAGGAAATATATTGATCATTGATGATGAAGTTCAGATCCGGCGATTGCTCGAAATCACGCTTTCGGCCAGCGGTTATCTGATCTCTGAAGCCGCGACCGGAAAAGAAGGCCTGGTTCAGGCGGCTACGACGCATCCTGTGCTGATCATTCTCGATCTGGGGCTTCCGGATGCAGATGGGTTGGATATCCTGAAGAAATTACGGGAATGGTATTTCAAACCGGTAATCATTCTGTCGGTAAGAAATGCCGAGGATGACATCATCAATGCCCTGGATCTCGGCGCCAACGATTACCTTACCAAGCCTTTCAGGACAGGTGAGCTGCTGGCACGGATCCGCCTCGCCATCAGGCAAAGCCAATCGGGTGTTGATAAACCAATACTGGTTTTTGGGTCCCTGAGCATTGATCTGCCCAACCATATCGCACGGAAAAACAATGAGATATTAAAACTTACTTCAACTGAGTTCTCGCTACTTGCCCTGCTTGCCAAAAATGAAGGAAGGGTGTTGACCCATACACAAATCCTCAAGGAAGTATGGGGATATGGCTATACAGAGCAGACCCAGTACCTCCGTGTGTTTGTGGCACAGCTGAGGAAAAAAATCGAGGATGATCCTTCACGACCAAAGTTGTTACTGACTGAATCAGGCATTGGCTACCGTTTTGCCGAAAGCAGCTAAGCCCCTCCCCTTTCACGGGTGTTCAAACCCGAAAATTCAGTGTTCATAAATGAACAATTAATTGATATGCGAATTTAGATATATATCTGAATAACTGTTATTTACAATCATGGTTCAATTATTGAACTGTCAGGCCGACCAACTTTGATTCCCATGAAAAACCTGCTGTTGCTTTCCGTTATCCTGTTCGTTTCGGGATACACTTCCTGTGCCCAGAAATCAGAAATTTACCTTCCCCGTGAATACCGGAAGGCGCTTAAAAACAACACCCGGGACTTAACCGGTGCTCCCGGCGAAAAGTACTTTCAGAACCGTGCCGATTATCAGATTGATGCGGCTTTTGACCCGCAGACCCGGATTCTCACCGGCAATGAGACCATTACATACCTGAACAACAGTCCCGACAGCCTGAAAATCATCGTTCTAAACATCGACCACGACATTTTCAAAGCCGGCACCAACAGGGTGTATGAGGTTGATGCTGCAGACCTTAATGACGGGGTTGAAGTCACCGGGGTAAAGATCAATGGGGAAACCATAGCTCAGGCCCCTCCCCTCTGGCAACGCGATGGTACCGAGGTCATTGTCAGGCTGCAGAAACCACTGGCGCCCAAAGCCACCTTGAAAATGGAACTCAGCTGGAACCTGATTCATCCCCTGAAGACACAGATGCGTACCGGCACCTACGATTCACTCTCCTTTTTCATTGCATTCTGGTATCCGCGGATTGCCGTTTACGACGATGTATTCGGATGGGATTATACCCAGCATCTCGGATCCGGGGAATTCTACAATGATTTCGGAAACTTTGATGTAAGCATGACCCTTCCGGGCGATTATCTGATGTGGTCAACCGGTGAACTGCAGAACGGCAGCGAACTGCTTACCCCGCAAATAATGGCCCGGCTGGAGAAAGCCCGGGAAACCGCAGAGACCGTCACCATTGCTTCTTTCGACGAACTCAGGAAAGACAGGGTCCTGAAACCGGGGAAAACGAAGAAATGGCATTATAAGGCCGGAAATGTCACCGACTTTGCCTTTGGTATCAGCCCGGTTTATCAATGGGATCAGCAATATGCCACACTTCCCGACGGACGTCGTGTTTAAGGAAGTGGCTGCCATCGGCGCTAAAACACTCGAGATGATGTCGGGTGATATCACCGGGGTATCCTATCCTTTTCCCTCAATGACCGTATTCTGCGGCCATGGGGGAATGGAGTTCCCGATGATAGTGAACGACGGTCCGGGTGATGAACGTACCTTCACCGTCTTTGTTACGGCTCACGAGATATCTCATACCTGGTTCCCATTTCTTGCCGGGTTGAATGAAACCCGGTACGGCTGGATGGATGAGGGTTTAATTACATTCCTGCCAAAGAAAATTGAAGAAACCTATTTCCCTGAAACCAACCCGCACCGCGGTTATATGCGCTCCTATGCCAACTGGGCCGGTCGTGAAGACGACATCAATATGTCGGTACCTTCAAATTCAATTGCCAATACAACCGCTTACCGTCAGAATGTATACGGAAGGGCCGCCGCTGCATTCTATCACCTTGGTGATGCCATGGGTGAAGCTGAATTCAGGCTGGCAATAAAGACCTTCCTCAACGAGTGGGCCTTCAAACATCCTTCCCCCTATGATTTTATGAATACCTGCTCACGGATTGCAGGTGAAGACCTGAGCTGGTATTTCAGCCCCTGGTTTTATGGCAATGGTTTTCCTGACCTTGCCATCGGAAAGGTAGAAACCGGAAAGGGAAATGCCTCAGTAACCATAAGCCGCAAAGGGGATATCCCGGTACCGGTGCTGGTTAAGTTTAAATACACCGATGGCACAGTGAGTGAATACAAGGCTTCCGTAAGTAGCTGGAAGGATGGTGCCGGTCAAATCAGTGTGGAGATTCCCGGGGTGGAAAAACTAACCGGCATTGAATTGGGTGATGCCAATATACCCGATGCGTTTCCGAAGGACAACAGCTGGCTTACGCCAGTTAACAACTAACAACTAACAACTAACAGCTTACAACTAACAGTTGAAAGTGAACAGCCGTGCCTGCCAGCAAGTTAACAGTTTGATGTTTGGGTCAGTGTCGGTGCTTTATGGATGTAAAAGTATGTCAGATTTTTACTTCAGAATTCCGAAATTGAACTCTGAACAAGAACGAACCGAAGGTCTCCATATATTAATCAGTTAATCGGCTAATCAAAACCGTAGCGAAGCTAAGGTCACTAATGCCAAATCAGTAATCCGAAATCAGAAATCAGAAATCAGAGATCCGAAATCCCACCGCCTTTGGCAGCTTGCCCCGCTTTTTCAGCGGGGGGGCAGGCGCAATCCGAAATTATACCCTTTCCCTCCGGTAGGACCAGAACATAATCACAATGGCAATCAGGAGTGAGGCAGCGCCTATGCTGAAGGTAAAAACAAAGCCATACATCTCATAAAAGAGTACGCCAAGCAGCGGTGCGAAAACCGCCCGGGTGGCTGTAAGAAAGAGGTGTACCGACTGGTATTCGCCCGCTTGGTGGGGTTTGCAGAAATAGGCCGAACCGATGCTCCACAGCAGCGACATGGTGGCCGCAAAGACGCTGTGAAATAAAACGAAAGGGATCATGCTGTAGAACAGTCTGAAACTGCCGATCTCGGTATGCTGCGGAAAGTAATAGGTCAGCACCAGGCTGAGCAGGTAAAACATGATGGAAGCAAAAGTGAAGGCCGCAAACTTCCTGGGATCAATCTTACCGAGGACCCTTCCGAAAAACGGAATCAGGAACAACGCTATGATGTTGTAGGCATTCTTGTAGGTAGCCACACTGAAATAATTCAATCCGAGCTGCTTTTCGAAAAAAATGGTCATCACCGTCACCGTGCTCATAAATGCAAAACCATAGAACAGGAATCCCATCTCGAAATGTCGGAATGGTGTATTGTTCTTCATGATCCGCCGCATCCCCAGCACAGATTCTTTTACCGAGCTGAAAAAGCCACCTTTGGGGATTACCTCTGCTGCTTCAGTGTAGTGAATAGACGACAACATCATCACGGAGATTACCCCGGCTGTTGCAGCCAGCGCAAACACCCAGGTGTAGGCATAGGGATCATAGTCGAGAAGAATCCCGTAAACGAAAGCCGTGATCAGCATCAGGATTTTCCCGTAAAGGGTAGCCAGGCTGTAGAGCCGGCCGAAATTATCGTGGCGGTAATTGCTTTTCAGGAAAAGGTTGATGGTGGGAAAAATGATGGGGTTTCCCAGGTAATAAATCAGGAACAACAACAAAAAGATATAGTGGTAAACTGAGGTACCGCTCATTGCTTCGGCCGAACGGGGAAAGAAAAGCAATATGGCAAGTGGTGCCCGGGTGGCAATACCAACCCATCGGATCAGTTTCTGTTTGTTCCTGACCCTTTTCAGCCATTCCGAAAAGAAAATCAGGAAGATAAAGACCAGTACTGAAAACTGGAAAAGAAAACTCAGCTGGTAAGATGATCCATGAAGGCTCCGCAAAAAAACAAACTCGTTGAGCGTCAGCACACCTGCTACAAAATTGTCAAAAACGGTGTAGCCGAGGTGCAGCCTGAACGTCCGCTTTTCGCCGGGCAAAAGCTCCTGGTAGTTCAGGTTCCTGAAAAGTTTACGGGCAATCGGATTCATACCTGCAAAGGTAAATCATTCGGCTGATCTGAGCATTGGTCAGATTATCCCACGGATTATCCACGATGCCCGGATTCTATTGAACATTGTACGGAACTCCTTGTTTAGCATATAATCTTAATCTTAAAACAAAATGAAAAAACTCAGTTTAATATTTGCAATGGCTATCATGATCTCAGGTGCGGTGAGTGCGCAGACAACACTCCACAGTTTTAAAACAAAAACCATCGATGGGAAGGAATTCGACCTTGCTTCACTGAAAGGGAAAAAGGTACTGGTGGTCAATACAGCTTCCAAGTGCGGACTTACACCCCAGTATAAGGAACTTGAAGCTTTATATAAAAAATACAAAGACCGCAATTTCGTGATCATCGGTTTTCCTGCCAATAATTTCCTCAGCCAGGAGCCGGGAACTGAGGCTGAGATCAAGGAATTCTGTGAGCTCAATTACGGCGTAACGTTTCCAATGATGTCGAAAATTTCCGTAAAGGGAAAAGACATGGACCCGATCTATAAATGGCTGACCAACAAGTCGGAAAATGGCAAAATGGATGCAGGTGTAACGTGGAATTTCCAGAAATTCATGATCGATGAAAACGGGAATTTCGTTGATTTTGTCAGTCCCAGGGAAAGCCCCATGTCGGACAAGATTGTGAAATGGATTGAAAATTAACCTCAATAACCAGGGTTCAGAAAGTGGGACTTGTTGGTTGATTTACAGGTTGTTTATTGCCAACATCCGGCCTGAGCAACTGTTACGGTATAGCCATCGGGACACCAATACACCAAACAGCACCAATATTGTGTTAAGTGTCGCGAAAAATTTACTTTCTGAGGCAAATTACACAATTCGTTCATGTATCTCCGGATTCAGAAAGATTTTTTGAAAAAGTGATAAAAACCCATTGAGTAGTTTTGTGTTTTCGGGTTTTGGTGGCATCCTTTTTAACAGCCGGATAGTTATTTCAGCACATCAAACAGTAAACAACGCTTCAAAAGCCACCATTTTCCGGGTGGCTTTTTTTGCTTTTGCAAATGATTATATTTACCGGCAGAAAAAAACAACAGAACAATATGGAAACCCTGAACGGAAGTAAAACTGAAGCGAACCTCGCCAGGGCCTGGATGATTGAATCGGCCAATATCAGGCGTTATGAGATCTTTGCCAAACAGGTGAAAAGTGAGGGATTTGAGCAGATGGCCGCCATTTTCCAGGAGGTTGCCGAGCAAAAAAGGTCGCACACAAAAACCATATATAAATTTCTTGAAAACAGTTCACTGGAAATCAACCTCCCCTTCAGTGGAAAAGGAATTGGCTCTACCCTTGAATGCCTCAGGGAAGCAGCTGAGCTTGAGATTGATGAAGCTGATGGCCTTTTCGAAGAGTTTGAGCGGGTTGCCTGGGAAGAAGGGTTTAAGAAAATCGCCACCAAACTGAAGCTGTTCCGGCAGATCAAGCAGTTTTATCATGAAAGGTTTGAGTTGTTTATCAACAACATAGAGGAAGGAAAAGTATTCAAACGCGACAAAAAGGTAAAATGGATCTGCCGCAAGTGCGGACTGATTTACGAAAGTGAAAGGGCGCTGAAGAACTGCCCCGGCTGCGAGCACCCGCAAGCCTATTTTGAAATACTGGCTGAGAATTATTAGACATCACGGTTTCAGGTGGCTGAGTGTTTTGCGACAGAATCCTGTACAATGATATCGTTCATTTTCGCAAAATATATCGAAGCCACCGGATTCAGCTTTCAGGTGGCTGAGTGTTTTGCGACAGAATCCTGTTTAATGATATCGTTCATTTTCGCAAAATATATCAAAGCCACCGGATTCAGCTTTCAGGTGGCTGAGTGTTTTGCGACAGAATCCTGTATAAAGAAGTCATTCATTTTCGCAAAATATACCGAAGCCACCGGATTGCAAAGTAACTGATACCGAGTCATTCTTCAATGAAAGAATTAGAAATTAGAAATTAGAAACCTGCCAGCCGGCAGGCTGGTTAGAAATTCCCCTATCTTTTCTTATAAAACAAAAAAAGCCTCTTTTCAGAGGCTTTTGATTGTCTGATGACTGTATTGATTACATCGCAGCGCTCAGCCTGATCTTCAGCGCGATTTCGTCGTTAATGAATTTATCTTTCAGGTTGTCGAAAATGGTTTTTGAACCATACTGGACATTCCACTGGGTACGGTCGATCAGGAACTCAGGCGTGGTTGCTTTCAATTTGTTCCCCTCGATGGTGACTTTTGCCGGGAAGGTGATACTTTTGGTAACATCCTTCATAGTGAGATTACCGGTTACACTGTGGGTTGCATCCGGGTTTCCGCTGAGGGCAGTTGCCCCTGTGATTTCGAATACAGCCGTCGGATATTTGGCAGCATCAAAGAAATCGGGTGATTTCAGATGACCAACCAGTTTACCATTGTCTTCGGCACTTGTGAGATCAAGATCAACGATTGAATTCATATCAATGGTGAATTTTCCACCAACTATATTTCCATCGGTAAGCATCAGGCTACCTTCAGAAATTCCGATGGTACCATTGTGTTGTCCGGTTGGTTTGGCGCCTGTCCATTCCACTTTTGAGTCGGCTGTTGCCACTGTCATGGTTACATCGCCTGTTGTTGCAGAAACTTCCTGAGCATCACCGGTCTGGGCTTTTTCACCCTGAGGGCCGCCACAGGCAAAAGCAAAACCTGCCAATACAATAAATGAAGAGAGTTTAAGAAATCGTGTCATTTTTTCGTTTTTGTTTTAGTTAATAAATGCGTTTATCCTTGTTCGGAACTTTTCTAAATAACAAGGTCCGGCAACTTTTGTTCATTGTTCCACAATAACAACTAAACAATACTTCAACATGTTTCCTTCGGTCTCGACGCCCGACCTCCGGGGAAATAAAGTTTTTGTAAACCAAAAGCATGAAACGGCGGTGATAGTCGAGCCAAGTCGGGACCAACACTATGTGATTTCCAATCCCACCATCACAACTCCACCCCTGTTTCCGGTCATCTTAACAAATATTAACTGGATAAAACGCCGAATGGTCGTACATTTGCATATCAAGCCAACCGAAATGCGTCTGACAGGCCCTGTTCTGCTTCTGTTACTCCTGATTGCGCCTGCTGCCCGGCTTTCGGCCCAGGCTTATGTGATGATCAGCGGACAAGTCTGGAACCTTAAAGGGGAAGAACTGGTCGGAGCCCATGCCCTGAACATCAGCAGGAAATACGGCACATTCACCGATGCCGACGGAAAATTCTTCCTGGTCCTCGCCGAAAGGGACTCCCTAAAAGTCAGCATGATCGGTTACAAGCCCTATTACATGCATATACCCGCTGGTCTTACTGCACAATCATATTCCCTAAGCATCACCCTGGTTTCGGATACGCTGATGCTGAATACGGCAACCATCAGGCCTTACCCCGGAACGTACCGTGAGTTCCGACACGAATTCCTTGCCCTGCGCCTGCCCGAAGAAGCAGCCATCAAAAGACTGCAGCTGCCCAACGACCCCTACAGAAGCAAATACACCACCCCTGAAGGTTACCTGGCATTGCCCGGTCCATTTACGCTACTGTACAATGCCTTCAGCAAAGAGGCCAAAGAGTTGCGGAAAATGCAGGCCATCAACGAAAAGAATGAACTACGGAAGAAGCTTCTTTCCATCATCTCACGCGAGGTAATGCAATATCGCTATGGCTGCGAAACCGAAGACGACATCGACGAACTGATCTACCTTTGCGGGATCACCATGGCCTACCTGACCTCCACCCCACACTACCTGATTGCCCGGCGCGTGAATGCCTGCGGGCTCGACTGGGAACACAACCGGAAATAAATCCGTGTTTCTCCATTGCGGCTGAACCAATAATCCTGATATTTGTTAAGGAATTAAGCCTGTCCGCTTACCTTACCAACATTCAATGCCCATGGGTACCAAAACTGCAAAATCACCATCCACCAGAGTGCAGACAGCACTGCCGGATAAGAATGAAATTCTCAACGATTACCGCATAGCCTTCGAAAGCAGGCAGGCCAGTCTACTGGGCAGGCGCGAGGTGCTTACCGGTAAGGGTAAATTCGGCATTTTCGGTGATGGTAAAGAAGTGCCTCAACTGGCCATGGCAAAGGTTTTCAGGGAAGGCGACTGGCGCTCGGGTTATTACCGTGACCAGACCTTTATGATGGCCGCCGGCATGATGAGCCTCGAAGAGTTCTTTGCCCAGATTTACGGCGATACCGACACCACCTTTAATCCCGGCACCGCCGGCAGGGTGATGAATAACCATTTTGCCACCCGCAGCCTCGATGTACAGGGAAACTGGAAAAACCTGGCAACCCAGAAAAACAGTTCGGCCGACATCTCCCCCACCGCCGGACAGATGCCACGGCTGCTGGGACTGGCGCTGGCTTCACGACTTTTCAGGCAAAGCAATGATCCATCCGTAACCAACGGTTTCTCTGTAAAAGGGAACGAAGTAGCCTTTGGTACCATCGGCGACGCCTCCACCTCCGAAGGACATTTCTTCGAAACCATCAACGCCGCCGGCGTACTGCAGGTACCCATGGCCATGTCGGTGTGGGACGATGGATGGGGCATCTCGGTGCCCAATAAATACCAGACCACCAAACAAAGCATCTCGGAAGTGTTAAAGGGCTTTGAAGCCGATGAGAACAACCCCGGATACCGCATATACAAGGCCAAAGGCTGGGACTACCCTTCCCTGGTTGAAATTTACCATAAAGGCGTTGAGATTTGTCGTAAAGAACAGGTGCCTGTGTTGTTTCACATTTCTGAACTGACCCAGCCCCAGGGACATTCCACCAGCGGATCGCACGAGCGCTACAAATCGAAGGAAAGGCTGGAATGGGAAAAGGAATACGACTGCATTGCCCAGATGCGCCTGTGGATGGAACGCGAAGGCATTGCCACACCCGATGAACTTGATCTCATCGAAAGCAAAGCCATTGAACGGGTAAAGCAGGCACGGAAAACAGCCTGGGAAAACTACCTGAACCCCATCAAAGCAAAGCGCGACGAGTTCCTCAAAATGGCCGACGTTACCACCTGCAACTGCGCCAAAACCCAAAAGATTGAGTCCATCAAGGAAGATCTCCGGCTCATTGCCGATCCCATTCGCAAGGACATCATCTCTTCTGCACGCAAAATCCTGCGCCTGATCTGCGATTCATGCAGCAACCCGCACAACTCGCTCAAAATTAACGTGACAGCCTGGCTCGAAAAAGAGATGGTTGACAATGCCGACCGTTACAACTCTTACCTCTACAGCAATTCTGCTTACCAAATCGACAACATCGAACCCGTTGCCCCGGTTTTCGATGAGAAATCGGTGATGGTCCCGGGCAGGGAGATCCTCAGGGACAACTTTGAGGCACTGATGGCAAAATACCCGCAACTGGTCGTTTTCGGTGAAGATGTCGGTAAAATCGGGGGCGTAAACCAGACCTGGGAAGGCCTGCAGGAGAAGTTCGGCGAGCACCGCATCTTTGATACCGGCATCCGTGAAGCCACCATCATCGGACAGGGCATCGGCCTCGCCATGCGCGGCTTCCGGCCCATTGCCGAGATACAGTATTTCGATTACCTGCTATACGGACTGCAGGTGATCAGCGACGACCTTGCCACACTTCAGTACCGCACCAAAGGCGGACAGAAAGCGCCGGTCATCATCAGCACCCGCGGCCACCGGCTCGAGGGCATCTGGCATTCAGGCTCACCGCTGAGCATGGTGATCAACTCGGTGCGGGGCGTGCATGTGCTGGTCCCGCGCGACATGACCCACGCGGCAGGGTTTTACAACACCATGATGGCATCCGATGAACCCGCCATCATCATTGAACCACTCAACGGTTACCGCCTGCGCGAAAAACGCCCTTCCAACATCGGCGAATTCAGGATCAGGCCCGGTATCCCCGAAATCATCAGGCCCGGCACCGACATTACCCTGGTCACCTACGGCTCCTGCGTGCGCATTGCCGAGGATGCCGCCGACCAGCTGAAGGGTTTCGGCATCTCGTGCGAGCTGATCGATGTGCAGTCGCTCATTCCCTTCGATGTGAACCACGACATCGTTAAATCGCTCCGCAAGTCCAATAAGATCGTATTCTTCGACGAGGATGTGCCCGGCGGTGCCACCGCCTACATGATGCAGAAGGTGCTTGAGGAACAGAACGGCTATTTGTATCTTGATGCCCCGCCGAGAACCATCACCGGCATGGCCCACCGTGCCGCCTACAGCACCGATGGCGACTACTTCTCAAACCCCAATGCCGAGGATGTGTTTGACGCAGTGTATAACATTATGCACGACCATCAGCCGGAGAGGTTTCCGAAGATATTCTGATATCAAGTCACAAGTCAAAAGTAAAAAGTCTAAAGTCTAAAGTCTAAAGTAAAAAGCCTGCCTGCGGAAGGCAGGTAAAAAACCACAAAGTTTAGCCGTAGCTCTGCCCGTGTTAAGCCGTAGCTCTGCATGTGTTAAGCCGGGGCTCTGCCCCGGCTTGCTATCACGGCAGGCTTTGCCTGCTGTTTCCCCTTCTACAATAAGTTGATCCAGAACACCAAAGCGCAATCCACGTATTAAGCCGGGGCTCTGCCCCGAAACCGACACCATTATTTTCTTATAATCTTAAAGCAAGCCCGCCGGTAATCCCTGAATATAATCTCAGCCAGGTAGATACCCGGTGGGCTGGGAATGAAAATATCGAATACGTTGGCTGAAGCATAGCTCTTTTCCACCAAAACCTGTCCAACAATATCTCTGAGGATCACCCGTGCTTCAGCCGGCGCCTGAAATGTTTCAAAGACAATATGGCCATCTGTGGGATTGGGATAGGCCACTACCTCTGCTCCGGAACTTAACAATTCAAAACCAAAGCCAGGCTGAATAATTTTCTGGACATAGATATCGCCGGAACCGGATGAAATCAGGTTATAGACACCAGCCCCCGGGTCGAAATCGGTTGTATCGTCAAAGTTGCCGGTAGAATAGATGTTACCGGTTTTATCCACTGCAACGGAGTTCCCCCAATCATTCACAAACCCTCCCATGTTACCGGCCCATACAAAGTTACCGCCTGGGCTATACGCAGCAATGAAGGCATCGACTTGTCCGTAAGAGGATAACAGGAATGTACCGTTTTCAGGGTCAAAATCGATGGTATCGCTGAACATTCCGGTAAGATAAACCGTGTTGTATGCATCAACGGCTACCGATTGTCCGGAGTCATGCTCTTCTCCACCGAATTGGTTGACCCATACCAGGTTTCCGTCTGGGTCCAGTTTGCAGAGAAATCCATCGTATCTACCGGACGAATTCAGCATCAAGGTATTGGGCCCGGGGTCGAAGTCGGCTGTTTCAGTAAAAAAACCGGTTGTATATACATTACCCCGGGAGTCTGTTGCAATCGAGTAGCCACTTTGTTCGTCTGTTCCTGTAATGGCTCTTGCCCAGATTAAATTGCCGGACTTATCCAGTTTACTGATGAATGAATCTGAGAATCCCGAAGAAAACAGGACGAATGTATCAGGGCCCGGGTCAAAATCAACAGGTCCAAAGAAAGAACCTGTAGTATAAACATTCCCCTCATCATCAACATCTATGGCATAAGCCCGGTCTTCAGCGGCCCAGCCCCAACTTTTTGCCCAGACAAATTCCCCTGAGGCATCGAGCTTTAAGACAAAAACATCATCATCACCTTCTGATCCCAGATAAAATGTACCAGAGCCCGGGTCAAAATCCATATAAGATTCAAAATAACCTGTGATGTAAACACCACCTTCTTTATCTGGCGTTATGGCAAATGCCTTTTCGTAATCATTGCCCCCGAGTCCTTTAGCCCAGATAAAATTGCCTGAAGTATCCAGTTTGCTGATAAAAATGTCATATTCTCCGGCAGATGTAAGGTAACAGTTCCCTTCACCGGGGTCAAAATCACCGGTTCCTTCGAACAAGCCCGTTATATAGACATTTCCATAGCCATCCAGTGTTACTGATGTGCCTTCATCTACGAATGACCCTCCTCCCCAATGCTTTGCCCATACAAAATTACCCTGGTTGTTTAGTTTGCAGATGTAGATTCTGCCATTGTTCATATTCATTTCAAATATCCCTTCGCCCGGATCAAAGTCGACATTCCCACCGGAGTATCCGGTAAAGTAAACATTGCCTTCATCATCCGTTGCAATGGACTGTCCGTTATCAGACCCGGCAAGCCCGATTTTTTTGGCCCACCCGAAGTTTTGTGCCCCGGCATTGGAGCCCATGCAAAACAAAAGAAAGACACCAAACAAACAAAAAAGCCATACATTCTGGTCGGACCTACCTGTCGAACCGACTGAGGTTGGGTGGAATCTGATCCTGGGAATGGTAATTGCTGAGAAACCATTCGTTTCTTTATAAACTTCTTCTTTCATGGTATGAAGCTGATATTTCTTTTTTTTGTAATGTAGCCGGTTTCCTTTATTTTGGGTATGAATTTATAAATTATTCTGAAAATATGCAACCGGTTACCTTTGCGTTGTTTTTATCTGATTTTGATCAGTGTTCTTATAAACATCCGGATTTTTTATTTCTGATTTTCATCATGTGATCATCCTGATTCGAAGAATCAAACCAACTTCTGTCGCGCTCACCAGCTACCGCACGTCACCTGGTGCTGGCAAACAGACGAGTCGAAAGCCGGAGTACAGACTGCTTGAAAGCATAACCCCAAACGATTCGATAGCCTGACCCCAGACAACCTGATAGCCGGAGAGTGAATGACTGAATTACAGGACACCCTGTTAAGGATGGGCTGTGCCCGTGTTAAGCCGGGGCTCTGCCCGGTTCCGGAGTTGCTTTCCTGCCGGGCCGCACCGCTATTGAAGCTGCCAGTGAACTTAGTTGTCCGAATGAATTCATCTGTTAAATTTTGCGCATATTACCTGCAGAATCGTTTTTTCTTTCTTTATATTCTTTTTCAAAATCTTGCGGTATCACATTTAGCATTCTAAGAGAATTTGAAATGGGTGAAGCCTTAATAAATATATAATTTTCAGGGCTTGTCAATGTTATCTTATGTTCAGACTTAAATATAAACAAATCCCTATGTTCAAGGTACAATGTATGTTCACCTTTAGGTAAATATAATTTAATATATTCTTTCCATTTAAGCTTTCCTGCATTCATATTATTTATCCCAACCATCATGTTCCCACCTGACGATGGATAAAGCAAAATATTAGTTTCATTTATAATCGTAACCTCACATAAATCATCGCTTTCCTTGTCACTAAAGTTATACATTTCCATGTTCTTAACTGATGAACAAGCACATAAACCTGTCAGGCTTACAATCAAAATCAATTGCTTTAACAGAGTCTTTCTCATACTTATTATATCTTGATTGGTGTTTGTCATTGTCTTTTTAAAGAATAACATCTCTAAGTTTTGCGATCCAATTTTGCAGTTATCGGATGACGCTATGGCAAGTGCGGGAATAGATTGTTGCTCAACTGTCTGCCAGCACAACCTGTCCCTATTTATCGGGAAATGTAAATAAAAATTCCAAATGTTTCAACGAACACAGCCTGTCCCGAAGAAATCGGGGCATACCCGCATTTGCTTAGCGATTGTTAGCGTTTCGTTGTTTTCTTATTTCGGGCTATAATATATATTGTCAATAGTGTCAATAATGTTATTGTTAATGTTACAAAATAAATTGTCGTCAACGTGCTTTTCAAAATTGAAAAGGTGTTCGTCAGTTGCGACATTGTTGTAGAGTTGTCGGGATAAGTGTTCAGCATTATAATTATTCCGATATTTTCCAAATAGTCGAAGATGCCCGCAAAAACAGGAATAAAACAGAGATAGAATAAAAAGCTGTCTTGTTTGCCAAGTTTCTTTATGATAAAAGCAAATAGCAAACAATAAGTCAATCCGAACAAACAAGGATAAAGAAAGTCTAATGGGATTTGCTGAAATAAATAAGCGTTTCTGCCGTCTGGCCCCAAAGCACTTAATAGTGAATTAACGTAGTCAGCGTTGTATCCTGTCGGCAACATGTCTAACAATTTCATTCCGCCTGCAAAGTTCATAACTTTCGGAATCGTTATTGTCAGCATAATTACATACACAATGCTTGTCAGAATGAACAAAATTAGAATTTTCTTGCTGTTTAAATTTCGAATAACTAAATTCTTCATATCTTAATATTTAAATTCGTTAATTTGGGTGTCGCTGTTACAATGACCGCTAACGTTTTCGGGCTAGGCGTGGTTGGTTTGTGGTGGGCCTTGTGCGTTGGAAAGCCAATCACGATTAGCCCGTGTTATGCCCAGGTTGATTATCCAATGATATCATGATTTACCCATACAATCCAATTGTTATCAAGAGCCCAACTCTCTATATTTCCTTCAATTTTATGTTCTCCTTTTTTAAGTTTTAATTCATCACATGGAAAGTATTGTAAATGCCATTGCCCACTAAAAATTATTTCTATTGAACGCTCTTTTGATTCAAGACAGTCAGTTTTTGAGAGTATTAAGTACGAAATATCGTTTAGACTTAGCTTTTCAAGGGTTTTAATGGTCTTTGGCTCTAGTTTATCAACACTGGTGAGTTTTTCAAGATTTGAATTTAAAATTTTATCCTTAAAAGCAGCCAATTTTATTTGAACGAATAATTGATAGTTGTTTTTAAACTGATCAGAAATTCTCTGGTCCGTTGATTTACAACTAGATACTAGAACTGCTATTATTAATATCTGGAGTATTCTATTCATGTGATTACTTGGGCATAATTGTTTATATCCTCAACCGTTTTAACAATTAATCACTTACAAACATTTATAAACGATTGCAAATCTGATCAGCAATGAATAAACATTGCTCCCAACCTTGAAAATTACAAAAAATAATTTTTATTAAAATAAACTCAACTGCATGAAATCGGATTTTCTCATATATAAACTAAAAAAGCCGGCAAATACAACACTAATAAATAAATGGCAATGATTCAGCAACATATTGTATTTCGGTCATGCAAACCATTGTCAATATCGATTTTGGGGTTCATTATCCTACACAATCTATCATTGTAATTAAAGCCAGTGTTATAAGAAATGATTACTCCCTTTTCTTTGACAGATAATTTCCTGTATTCACTTATGTCACTTTACAATTATTTTCTTCTCCTTATGGCTATAATAAGGCCTATGATCCCTGCCAGATATCCCGTAAATAATATAAACCCAAAAGACCATGCCATATCTTCCGCCCAATGCCCGGGTATCTGATTTCTTGCCTGAATCTGAACCAGATCCCATTTTTCAGGTAAGAAAAAGGGAAGAAAGGTCAGGATTACCAGAACTGCCAGCAGTAAGGTGTAATATCTCCATGACCTGTATCCCCGGGTATTCAGGAGTGCGAAAAAAAGTATTATTAGCCCGGTAAAGAAAAACAATTTGGTCGGGTTCAAAGAACCTACGCCTCCATGAAAAAGTGTAGTTGTGAGTATTATGGCTGCTGCTGCAAACAGGAAAATCGTCAGCCATTTCTTTTTGGCATTCATGATCGCAATGCAATGATTTGCCATCTCAGCTATTGTTTTCATGAATGTTGTGTTTATTTCATTTTAAGTCTGCATTATTCACATTCTTCATCACCCCTGTATGGATAGATGGTCCTTTCGCTTTTATCTTTCACCCCTACAATTCTTATATCATCAAACCAGATGGTTCCCGGGGACAAAATATTTACTTCAAAACGAAGATTGTCATTTGTTGCCGGTATTTGAATATCATGTTCAATAAATTTCCACTCAGAATAAGTATCTTCTGTTCTGATCACCGTTTCAGATATTCCGGGAACCCCTTTCATACCGGTCTGCAGGTAAACCTGGAAGCTGCATCCGTGATTGATTACCCAGAAACTTACTTTATAAGTTTCTCCCGGAATCGCCTTAAATTCTTTAAAGAATCCGGGTGAATGCCAACCTCCGGCAGATTCACACTCTTTTATCAGAAACTTCAATGATATGTTTCCCTCCTTAAATAAACTACTATCGCACTGTATTTCAAAATCACCATTTGGTACTGTCTGTGGGGCATAGTAGTACCAATTGACCGGTAATCCCTTTTTCACTTTCTCGAAACTGCCATTCATTCTGCAGTCATCACCTTTAATCATAATGCTCATTGGTTCGCAACCCGACAGCACTATAGAAAAAACAAGCATTATTAACCAATTGATTCTTGTTTTCATGGTGTTGATATTAAGTTCATTAAATCTTCAGGAAAAGCCAGTGATGAGATATTATCTGAATTTGTAGCCATAGGAAAAGTCAAGGCCAATAGGCAGAATTCTGATTTTCTTTACCGGTTGATGCTTTGCAAAAATATAGGCAAACCAGACTCTGCTTTCTGCATTCCGGTTAGTATTATCCCACCTGAACTGCACCCCGGGCATAAGCGAGAGAACAGAAATACCGTTGGGATCTCCTGCGGTTTTGTGCTTTACCGGAGAGATCAGATAAGAATACTGAAGCCCGGTTTCAGGCCGCCATTTATGATTGAAAAAGTAAGCGCTATAACCTGCATTCAATGCAAACGGGACAATAAGATCTCCTTCGTAAGCAGCTAGAAAACTGCAGTTTAACGCATTGTGGTCATCAACCCAATACGTAAAGCAGGGGCCGAACATAATTGCCCCGCTAAGGACCACTCTAATTCCAATCTCAGCATGCTGGGCCTGGGCCTTTTGCTGAGATAAAAAGACAGCCGGAAAAATAAAAAGCCATACAAGAGCCGGTTTAAAAAAACTCATCTGTTTTTATTTAAAGGTTTTCTTGTCCGGTATTCCATTCACCTTTCCTTCACATCGCCTGGATTCTCAAAAATATCGTTTCACCAGTATTACTTTACCAGGCAGAAAAGCAATGAATGATTCATTTTCAACATCCATCATCCATCCCCGGTCATTCAAATACGAATATAAGCATTTTTTGCCTTTAAAACAATACTTCTCCCAATCATATGCTGTGGCAAAAGGATCAGAAAACCGACACAAGAAAAAAGGTAAAAGACTATCGGTTAAATAAATACGAGGCCGATTGATGGTCATTTGACAACTGACCTGATAACCTTAAAGTGAATAACCCATAAGCACAATTTCAGGCAAGTTAATAGACAGATAGTGAACAACCTGATAACCGGTAGTGAATGATTCACTTGCTATAACGTAAAGGGTTATAAAGGGGGACAGCTCCACATCCTGAGGAGAGAAAGCTCCACAACCTAAAGTAGACTGCCCCCCACCGAAAAAACAGGAGCACTCGAACCAATAGGTTTTTAATAAATAATACGTTCTTAAAACTGATTATTAAACCCCTTTATAGAATTTATAACCATTTCCCTGTTTATCTTGTCAGAAATATAAACCTTTCCAAGAAATCCAAAACCTAATATTTTTGAATCTGATGCGTAATTAAACTTTGTCAAAGAGAAGAATACATAATTATCAATTGAAACACTTTTTAAGGTTTCATCAATAATTTTATCCCCAATTAATCTTCCAAATCCAAATTGAAAAATATTATCACTTTTTTCAGCTAATATTTCTTCAACAATGCCGGATAATTTAATTCTTAAGGCATCCTTATGATCATCCTTTTTAGGATTGGAAAAAAAAGTAATCAATATAAACAATGTTACAAGTAAGTATGACCAAATACTATAATTGGATTTCCTATGACTTAAATCATTTTTATAAGGTACATCATCAATAGCACTATTGTCACGACTATAATTCAGAGAATAAGAAGTTCCGGATACATTGTTTCCATAAATCCTATAATAGTCATTTATTGTCTTCCCTGGATTTTGTTTTCTCCATTCACTTAAATCCGGTTTTTCAGGTTTCGGATTATTTGTGCTCATAGATTATTTTTTAACTATTAATTATCATGTTTATAAACTGTCGTAGAGTCTGGCTGATTATAGTACATTATATTCCATCATAATAACAAAGAAAATTCCTTCTTACAATTTCTGGTTTTACCTGCTAATATAATGACTTTTTCAAAAAGCCCGGATTACCATCAATGGCTTTTTACAGTATAAAAAAAAACTAAATAATATATCTATGCAAAAGCTAACTGAACTAACTATTAATTCAGGCAACAACTAAACAAGTTAACCGGTATACCAACAACCTGATAGCCGGATAGTGAATGATTCACTTGCTATAACGTAAAGGGTTATAAAGGGGGACAGCTCCACATCCTGAGGTGGGACATCCTCAAAGCCTAATGCGAGGTATCCTCAAAGCCTAAGGCGAGACATCCTCAAAGCCTAAGGCGAGACATCCTCAAAGCCTAAGGTGAGACATACTCAAAGCCTGAGGTGAGACATCCTCAAAGCATGAGGCGAGACTTCCTCAAAGCATGAGGCGAGACTTCCCCGCATGGTAATATTTCCTGTGATCCCGACTCCCCCGCCTGCACTGCGTTTCTGCGGGGCAAGCTGCCTCAATTCCTGGAATCTGCTTCCTACGGTCTCGACTCCGCTCGACCTCCGGGGAACTGTATGAATAATAAAGTGTTGGTATTGATGAATTTGAAAATTAAAATCCGGTGGTCGAGCGGAGTCGAGACCACCATGTTTGAGTTTCGGCGCTTTGGTAAAATTGGTTTCGTCCTGATGGAAATCCGGACAGACCGACCACCCTAATTAAATTCCTGCGATCGGGTGCTGGTTCAGGCTTCGTTCGACCTCCGGGAATCTGTTTACTGCGGTCCCGACTCCGCTCGACCTCCGGGGAACTAATAGAACAATAAAGTGTTCGTATTGATAAATTTGAAAATTAAAATCCGGTGGTCGAGTGGAGTCGAGACCACCATGTTTGAGTTCCGGCGCCCGGGCTTTGATGTCCCGTCATGCTTTGTCTTAAGGTGAATTTACTCCCTTATCTGCAGCATTGAAATCCGAAAGTTGATTATCCATCCCAAGTACATCCTGCTGCATAATCTGCCTGAATTTCTCCGGCTCTTCAAACAGGGGGCTGTGGGCAGAAAGTTCAAAAGTGTAGAACCCTTTTAAAGGTGCTTTCAGTTTCTCAAAGTAGGATTTTGCCTCTGTATAGGAGCAGGTATAATCGTATTTCCCCTCCATGAAATAAACCGGTATCTGAAGTTCGGGAACCCTGGCAGAAAGGTCGGTGGCAACCATTTCCTTCCATAAAATGCTGATGCCGCTCTCCGACTTCCCCATCCATAGATTAAACTTCTCTCTCAGCGTATAATCCCTGCATTTCAGCGAAGGCAGAAAGATGCCGGTAACAACCGATTTCATGTCCCTGGTGGTTCCGATGCCAAGGGCGTGCATAGCGGGATCGCGCAGAGGCAGGTAGTTGTCCGGTATTCCTTTTTCCAGACTCACCGTTGCTGCCTCAAGCTTCTTAACCATACCCATGTCCCCCCTTTTCCGGTATTCCTGCAGCATATAGTTATAGGCCAGCACTTCCGATTTCATCTGATCCGACATCTGGGCCACCCCGATGTATGCATGGAACAACTCCGGATATTGCGCTGCCGTCAGGATGCCGATAAAGGTTCCGCCCGAATGCCCCATCAGGTAGATCTTCTCCTGATTAAACCGCCGGCGGAGGTAATCGGTCAGCGCCCGTGTATCGGCAACCATCTGCTCCAGGGTCACCGACCCTTGCGGGATATCTGAAGCATATGACATCCCTGACCCCCACTGCTCCCACCATACCATGGTAAAGAGTTCTTCCAGGCCGGTCGGGTATTTATCGGTCAGAAAATAGTCGGGCATACCCCCGTGCAGGTAGAGCAACACTGGGTTGTCTGCATTGCTGCTTTTGATAAACATCCCCTGATTCATCCCGTTGATCTCAACAAAGACCTTCTCTGACAGACTGCCGTGCACCGGCCTCCCCTTTTCATTCAGGATTGGCCTGACTTTGCCCGGACTGAAATAAAACAGGGTGCCGGCCATAAGAACAATCATCACAAGTATTATCGTCAGTACAACCGACATGATCCGGCCTCCTTTCTGAAGAATGGTTATTTTGAGAAATTGCTGCATGTTCATCAATTCCCTTTTTTAGGATAACTGATTCTGTGAGATTTATAACATGATAAATTTCAGTTATTTCATTTGCCGGATGCGATCACCAGCATTTCAAAGTCTTTGGTGGTCAGCTGGTCGTTGCGTGAGAAAGCCCCTAGCCTGGCCCCGAAGATTTCGATCTTCACGAAACCGAGCGATTTCAGCAGCCAGGTAATTTCGCTGGGAACATAATATCTTTCATTGCATTCCAGTTTCATCAGGTTACCAGAATCATCCTCCAGTTCAGTGATGTTATGATCTCTGAAGGTCATCAGGTCGAAGGTATTGTTCCGGTACACGGCATTGCCTTCCTCTGTAGCTGAAGCGCAGAAATCCTCCACCGAATTGTAGAGCGGGAACAGACCGTTCAGGGTGGTAAAAATCAGTTTCCCCTCCCCTTTCAGTGATTTTGTGACATTTTTTAAGATCTCAAAGTTCATCTCATCGGTTTCCATCAGCGGAAATCCGCCTTCACAAAGCATAATGGCCACATCAAATTCGCTGTCAAACGGCAGGTTTCTGGCATCGTGTTGCAGGAAGTCGATCTTAAGTTCGCTTTTTTGCGCCATCTGCCTGGCTTTTTCAAGCATCGCTCCTGAAAGGTCAATACCGGTCACCGTGTAGCCCCGTCTGGTCAGTTCGATGGTATGCCGGCCGGTACCGCACCCTACATCGAGAATCCGCAGAGTTTTGTTATTATTCAGCTCTTCTTCGATGAAATCACATTCACCCATGGTGCCCCGGGTGAAGTTTTCCTGTTCATACCTGCTGCCGTAATTTTCGAACAGTTGCTCGTACCATTGCTTTTTATTCATGGATATTTATCTCTGTCGGTGCAAAGTTTACAAAGGATAAATGTATGAAATTTTCATATCTGTAAATAGCAGAGATCGGTGGTCGAGCGGAGTCGAGACCACCATGTTAGCATTTCGGTGGTCGGGATCGGTGGTCGAGCGGTCCCGATAGCAATCGGGATGAGACCACCATGTTTTAATGGTGGGGATTCTGGTTCTTCGGTCTTGTTCTGACTGCTGTCGGAATATGATCAGCAATAACCTGACAAATTCAGCAGCCCATGCCAGATCAGTATTAAAGAGCGATAAACTAATTCTTCTTCGCCATGTTCTCCATAACCCTGTATTTCACGATGGCACCGATCAGGTCAAGCGGAAGCGGCTGGTTATGCGGAAATTGAACCGAGCCTTTGGCATTTTTATATACAGAAAGCTCCTTCTGAAAAACTTCAATACCCGAAGGAGCCGGATAGAAACCGATGTGGTTCTGATAACCGGCAAAATGAACCAGGTTACCTTTAAGATAAAAAGTCGGCATGCTGTAACTGATTTTTTCCGTCGCCTCCGGTGCCGCCTGCCTGATTGTTTCGCGGATCAGGCTCAGCCTCTGCTGTATCTCATCCGGGAATGCTGCAATGTATTTGTCAGTCTCGTTCATTGTTGAGTATTCTCTTGAAAGTTTTCAAATTTATAAATTCTGTATCGTTTTATTCTGGTTCCTCCCAGCTTTTGCATGATGGAATTCATGCTCAGATTATCCTCCATCACATAACATGCTTCACCATGATAAATGCCCATGGTAGCAAGATTCTCCTGTATTTTACGATATAACACAACATCAATTCCTTTGTTTCGGTATTCCTTCAGAATCCCCAGAATAAGTATCCGGGAGCCGGTAATTTTCCTCCTGTACCACAGGAATTTCAGTAAACCCGTTGGCAGCATTTTCCCTGATCGCATATGGCCGAATACCTGGTTCAGGTCGGGAAGGGCTACAATAAACCCAATCTGTTGTCCGTCCTTTTCTACTATCAGCATGAGTTTTTCAGGTACAAACTGCCTGAACTGATGCGCTGTATGACTGAATTCCCTCTCATTCAACGGGATAAATCCCCAGTTATCACTGTTCGATTGATTATAGACTTCCCTGAATGGTATAATTTCTTCGTCCAGTTTTTTATAATTAATCGTCCTGATTGTAATACCCGAAGCTGCCAGGCCCGCACACAGCCTGTCTGATAATTTCATATAGGCCGGCGATTTCAGCAGCCCGTCGCCGATGTAGTACGACGACAATTCCATCTCCTTTTCAAACCCGTACCTGATCAGAAAGTCATTGTACCAGGGCTTGTTGTATGGCATCATTACGACGGGGGGAATGTCAAAACCGGAAATCAGCAATCCGCACGAATCGTTTGTGGTAAAATTAACGGGACCCGTAACCCGGTTAAACCCATTTTCCCGGTGTATTTCCACGACTTTGTCAAGCAGGGCAACAGCAACCTCATAATTGTCAACCGATTCGAAAAAACCAAAAAAGCCGGTTTTCACGCTGTATGTTTCATTGTGGACTGTATTGACAATGGCAGCTATACGCCCCACAATCCTGTGATCTGAAACCGCGATAAAATACCTGGCCTGTGAATGCTCAAAAAAGGGGTTCTTTCCGGAGAAGAAATCCATCTGCATCATAACTGGTTCAAAGATGAAATTTCTGTCCTGACGGTAAAGATCTTTCGGAAAACAGATAAACCGTCTGAGTTGTTTTTGCCCGGTAACCTCTTTGATGCTGATATTCATATCCATGGTTTTGATTAAGACTAAGTCGTGAAAGAATGATCAGAAGATGTTGGGTGCATCACCGTTTTTAATGGATTTCCGGTATTTAAGGTTGACAAAAAAAGCAAAAAGCAGGGTTGCCGGGTGTTTGAGGAACGACCTGTTCAACAGGGTCCGCTTAAGAATATTAGGCAATGTATAGACTCTTTTGTAAAGCCACCAATACATCTGATTGAGTTCAGCGGGAGTCATGTTGGCAGGGGTATGAACACAATTGGTGGCCGTGTAGTAATTGTAATCCTCATGCAGCAACCTCCCCTGCTTTTTATAGTCTTCATACAATACCGATCCGGGCATTGGGGTGAGAATGTAGAACTTGGGAATCGGAATCCCTGATTTCATGACGAATTTATAGGTATTCCTGATCGAATCCACTGTATCACTGTCGGTCCCGAGCATCATCTCTGTAGCCGGAATGATCCCGGCATCTGAAATTCTTTTCAGCAGTTTTACATGCTCCCCGGTGTTAACCCAGTTTTTGTTCAGCTGATTGAGCCCTTGCTGGGTTATGCTTTCGATGCCCAGGCTCATTATCCTGCACCCGGAATCAGCTACTTTTTTGAGCAATGCCGGATTGCGGGCAAGGTTGATGGAACACTGGCTGGCCCACTTCATCTTCAAAGGCCTGATCCGGTCGCACAATTCATCAAGAAACTTAGGGTTCCCGATGATGTTATCATCCAGCAGGTAAAAATAGCTGAAACCCAGTTCCTTTATCCGTTTGATGTCACGCATGACCTCATCAACCGGCCTGGCTATATATCTTCCCTTATAGATACAAGCGATAGAGCAATAACTGCAAAGATGAGGGCAGCCCCTGCCGGCCTGCACGGGAAGCATAAAACCTATCCTTTTCTCCATCAACAGTTCATACCTGGGTAACGGAAGACAGTTCAGATCCTTTAACGGATGATCGTATCTCTTTTTGATTGTCCCCGTTTTTTCAAAATCGTCAAGCAATTCAGGAAGTGAAATCTCGGCATCGCCTATGATCACACCATCACAATATTCATCAACAAACCAGGGGATCAGTGAAGGCATATAACCACCCATGAATACTGTTTTTCCCCTTTTCCGGAATTCTTTGGCGATGTCAATAGCCCGGAAGACGGCATGTCCCATCGCCCCTATTCCGACAACATCGGCATCCGAATCAAAGTTTATTTCATCAACAACCTCAATGTTTAATTCCAGTTGCCATTGGTCAGGCAAATAAGCAGCCAATAACGGGAATGCCAGACCAGGAAAATAAATCCTTGACTGCTTGCATAGTTTGCTGCTGCCGGCACTGTACTGCGTCGACTGTATAAGAAGCAACTTAGGCATGATCTGCTACCTCCATGATCCTTGATTTGTATTGTTTCATCACCAATCTCATACCTGCAGCCATTTTGAACTGCATTCTCAAGGGATATCCCAGCAACCTGACCAGATTCCGGGGGTGGAATATTATCCGGAGATATAAATTCAGTATGTTCCTGTAGAAATCTTCCAGGCTCATCTTTTCAGGCCTGATAGTGACATGTGCAAGATCCCACCGGGCATAATCACTTCTGCTGATGACCAGATCCTCCTCTTTAACATGCAGCCCGGTTCCCTTAAGTGGGGTCAGGGGCTGAAGATTCACAAATCTGATTCCCAGTGAAAGCATCACATCACCGGCCTTCCTGAAATCTTGCCTGTCCCATGATGGAGATATGATTACAGCCGCATAGCAATCAACCCCATATCTGTTCAAAACAGCCATAGCCTGTTTGTTGATGTTAAGGGTCGTTTGCTTGTTGAAACCACTGAGTTCTGAATCCTCAAATGATTCAAGTCCAACGATGACCGTTCGCAGCCCCATTTCCTTGAAATCCCTGATCAGATCAGGATTTGCTGCAATGAAATCAGCCCTTCCGTAGACAAGAAATCTCTTTTTGATGCCTCTGCTTTTTAATAAACCGATGAATTCCCTGGTACGTGCGTCACTAACCAGGAAATCATCGTCAACAATATAGATTTCCTTTTCCCTGATAGCGGAAAGTTCTTCCATCACTTCTTCCAGTGGACGGGCAAAATATCGGTCCCCGGTTATTTTCCTGCAAAAACAGAAACGGCAATGAAACGGACAACCGAAGGATGTTTTTATCAGGGCAACTTTGTTGTGGAATACATAAAAATAACGGTGCCTGTATTTCTCTGTAAGGCTTCGGTCAGGCATGAAACAACTGAAATCATAATCGGGCAGCCTACCCTCATCCATTAATTCATCCCTTCTTAATACTCCCGGAGGGAAATCAGCATTGCCGCTGAGAAAATCAATCAGTTGCGGAAAGGTTATGGAAGCATTTCTGACAACCCTGTAATCGATGGAAGGGTGATTGATATCTTCCGGAAATTTTTCAATGTGGACCCCGCCGGCAACGGTAACAATGCTTTCATTAATCTCCTTTGCCGCCATGCAATACTGTTTCATTACAGTGATGTGTGTAATGTATCCGGTGATACAGAAAACATCGGGCCTGAACGCCTGAATAAAATGAGAAATATCATCTTTCTCAAGGATCATATCAATAATCTGCACCTCATGATCTTTGCGGATGGAAGCGGCCAGAATCTCGAGTTCAAGCGGCTCAACAACCATCAGGTGCTGCAGACCTATGGTATCGGGCGATGGCCTGGGCCTGACAAGCATTATTCTCTTTTTATCCTGTTTCATCTTTGCTCAGTTTACACTCCTGAAAACCCTGGGATTCTCAGACACCCTGGAATATTCGATTAATTTTCTTGATAACTTCAGCAAACCAAAAATGATCCTGTTCCTGTGATAAAAAAACATCCGCCTTTCGCTTAAAACACCGCCAAACCTTGTTTTTGCTATTTCAGCAGTCTGTCCGAAATCAATGATCCTGCTTTGACTGCCAAAGGCATCTTCAATTATCCCAAGCAGGTTGTTATTGTACGACTGGAACCTGTCGCGGAGTTCGTAGTTCATACCTCCGAAAAAGAAAAACAGCGTATCGTTGTCCTGGCACACCACATACCATGCAAGCATCACCTGATCAGAATAGTAAGTTGTGATCCGGAAGTTTGATGGCAGATTCCTGAAAACATCCCGATTCAGAATCTCCAGCTTTGTGGTGGTTTTCTTCATGATCTGAAGGTACAATGAATAATGCTCTTCGCTGAATTCACTACAGCCGGAAGTAACTGATGTCACACCTGAGAACTTTTCGCGGATCAGGCGCAGTCGTCTTCTGTAGCAATGACGAAGGGCATTTTCATAGGCAGCCATGTTATTGCCCGGAAGTTCCAGCAGAATGGTCGGGAGCGTCCTTAAATTAAGCACACTGTCCTGAAGGTAATCCTCCTTAAAGTTGATTCCAAGAATGACGCCTTTTTCAATTTTCAGAATTTCGGACAACAGGTATCCGAATTCCTCCGGAACACCTATGATGGGCGGTGAAGCAACCGATACCGGTAATCCGATGACCTGGACCTTAAACGGACTGGGAATGCGTGAGAAAGTGAAAAGATCTATTTTCAACGTATAGACAATGGTGCCTGCAACAAGAGTACCATCGCAATAGAGTTCATAATAACGCTGGGCACAGGGATTGTATTTGTGCAAAAGTTCAAGGAATTCTCTTTTCTGAAAGTAAGAATCAGCCAGTTCGTCCCAATGACCGTTGAGAAACCCGGGAGATGACCACTTCTTGATTACTTTCTCCATTTTCTGATCCTTTTGCAGCTAGCGCCGTTGCATCAGGACGATGCCTGCCTGCATACTTTCCCAATCCGTTCTTTCTTCCGCTTTACCAATAGCTAATATATGGCCTTTTCAGATATCATTCAGAAACGGAATTACATTAATGTGCCTTTATCATGATTAATCTGCAACCATGCCGATGTTGTATGGAGTAAACAGCCAAGGTTTATAATGAATCGTAACAGGTTACTTGCTGATCCCTGTCGGGAAAGAAGTGATGAAATAATGAATGTTTATGGATAACCGGAAAACAGTTGTTCCCAAAAAAAAATACCGCGATCAACTGCCGATGACATGTGATCGCGGTAAAATATGGAATTCAATTCGCAATAGAAAAATCCGGATATTACAGAGATTCTAATGCTCAGATCTGAATCTCCCCGGAACAATTTAATTCTTATGCTTGTCCGGATTGTGGCAGCAGGTCTCGGCAGAGCAGGTCTCAGGTTTTTCAACCACCAGCACCACGCTGAACACACCGTCATCTGAATCAAGATTGTTGTAACTCTCCATTTCAGTAGCATCAAGGTACTTCGACAGGAGTTCATCCGGAAGTTTAACCTTGTTCACTTCAACAATCTGGCCCTTTGTAAAGCCGGTTTTCTTGAAATAGTCCATGAAAACAGGGGCTTTCTCAACACCGGCGATACAACCGACCAACCCGGCTGCTTCCTTTCTCAATCCGTCGGGGATATCCTTCAGGATGACAAAATCGGAAACACAAACATAGCCATTGTGCCTGATCACCCGGTACATCTCATCGGCAGCCTTTTGCTTGTCGCTCTGCAGATTGAAAACGCAACTGGTATAAACGATGTCGGCCCATTCATCGGGTACCGGTGCGGCGGTAATATCGCCCTGAATGAACTCAATATTGTCGATTCCCGAAATACGGGCTTTTTGTCTGGATTTGGAAATATTTGTCTCATTGATATCAATGCCGATCACCTTCCCTTCAGGACCAACAATGGAAGCAACCGAAATGGCATCGTTGCCAAGGCCTGAGCCGAATTCCACCACTTTATCGCCTTCCTGGAGCAACTGGAAGCGGTCGGGTAAGTTATAACCAATTCCTGATGAATGCGGGCTGCCGGAATGACAGCCACAGCCACCTGAGCCGCAGGCGCAGGCACTTTCATTGGTGGTATCGCCGGATGTTATGGTTGTTGTATCTGTCTGCATTTAATGGGATATTTAGAGTGATTGAAGGTTGTTTTGAGATCAGGGATCTTTCCCTGCTGAACAACAACAAAAATGATGGTTCGAAAGTTTAACGACCGGATTTTTTTTTCTTCTTTTCGGTGATAGTGAGCAGAGAAAAGCTAACGAAAACCTGATTACGTTATCAAAACGAAAAACAGTTGTTCGCTATCCCTGTAAAACTCTGTGGATTCTCTGTGTTCTCTGTGTAATTAATTTGATTTGCAGGTTTCATGGAGACCTCACGGAGAAACACAGCATTATTTACATTCAGGAAATTTTCAGACCCTCGTTTTACTGTTCCCTGATGTCATTTTGCATCATCTTCTAAGTAGCCTGGTTTCCTTTCATTTACTACCGGAAGATGTGCTTCTGAATAAAATAACTGCCCGGTCCTGAAAATCTGCTCCTTAAGTTCAGGATGCTTTAATTCAGAGAAGTTGATGATATCTACAAAATAGGGTAAATTACTATCTTCAAAGTCGGAACGCACTTGTCTGATCACTTTACCGGATACGTTTGAATTCATAACAGCCAGATCGACATCGCTTCCTGAATGATAATTCTCAGTGATTCGGCTCCCAAACAGCCACACTTCATGAATATCCGGATATTTTTCCAGAATTCTGATTATAGTTTCCGTTTCTTTTGGGGTGAGCCCGTTTTTCATGCTTCCCTGTCATATTCTGATTTGAGGAAGAGGTAAAGCTTTTCGAGTGCAGGATAAATCACGGTTCTGAATTCCGGTTCTGATTCCAGAAATTTTTCACCACTGTAGTCATGCGAAAGTTCATTCCTCAATGCCATTCCATCTAAAAGATCTTTGGCAAAGTCAATATAGCCACTTTGCTGTGCCAACCTCAGGGTATCTTTTGGTGAAGGCTTGAAGTTGAATTCTTTACCCAATAAAAAGTCCTTCAAAGTCTTCCAGGCAAGTTCAAGTGTAAATTCAAACCGTTGAATCAGACCGTTCCGTTCAAGTTCATTCAGATCCGGTTGCTCCACGCCTTCCTTTAGCCTGAGGAATACAGCCTGAAAATTCAAGAATCGCTGTTTCCACCGTAATTCACTATTGCTCATCGAATCGAGTTAATGATTGTTTTAAATCTTACAACCAAAGTTATCACTTTTTGGAACGATTTGTTCAAAATATAGATTAAAAGTTCATCACATCAAAGATGAATAAGTAAGCCCCGCGATAAAACGATGGAGTATATGAATACATTGTTCCACAGGCTCATGTGAAAAAATCAAAAAAAGCCGCCGCAAAAATGCGACGGCTTGCAAGTAGTGGTTAAGGAATGTACAAAGGTAAGTAAAAAGCTCAAAGCTTAAAGCTCAAAGTTTACCCGCCTTTGGTTGGTATAAACCTGCCCGACGGTTTATCTGCCAGAGGCGGACAAGCCCGCTGAAGGAGGGCAGACGGGGTCTAAAGTAAAGGTCAACTTTGTCAAACTTCAATTTCCCCCTTAGTCCCAGGGTATCAATCATTCTTCATTCATCATATGTCACCCTGAGCGGTGGTGGTCGAGCAGCTTGCCCCGCAGAAACAAAGAGTAGGCGGGGGAGCCGAGACCTGTCGAAGGGCGTAATTCGTCACTTTAAAACTTATAGGCATTGTCCTCGATCAGCTTATCGGCAATCCGCCTGCGTGCTTCCTTAACATTGACACCTGCGACTTTCGTCAGTTTCTCAATGGCGGCATTCAGTTTTTCAGATTCCTCCGGGGTGGCAAATGAGTTAACGGCATCCATGGCCGATTTGCGGACCAGATCGGCAGCATCGTAAACATACACATCCAGCATATCGCGGTAAATACCGGCCTGACCCTTCAGACCTTCCAGTTTCTCAACCCTCAGGGCAAGTGATTCAGCCACATAGGTTTCCATAATCATTTCGGAGATGTTGTTCATGACCTCCTGCTCCTTCACCAGTTTCTTGTCGAAATAGGTGGTAACCCCATGAATAGCAATCAGGATCGCTTTCTTGAAACTGGCAATGTACCTGCGTTTTTCATCGTAATAACCTTCATCACCGGCCTTTCCGGTTTTGATGGAATCAAGGTTATTGTAAAATGCTGCAGCCGGGCCAAACAGATCAAATTCGCCTTTCTGGGCGCGTTTGATGGCTGTATCGGCAATCAGCAGGCGGTTGATCTCATTGGTCCCTTCAAAAATCCGGTTGATCCTTGAATCACGGTAGCCGCGTTCAACATCCATCTCGGCTGAATAACCCATTCCACCATGAATCTGAACGGCCTCGTCAATCACAAAATCAAGGGCTTCTGAACCGTAAACCTTCAGGATGGCAGCTTCCACGGCATAATGGGCGATGCCTTCGATGGTGGCACGTCCTTTATCAAGACCGGCAGCCTTGTTTATTTCAATCTGATCGTCAATGTCTTTACTGACGCGATAAACAGCAGATTCTGCTGCAAAGGTCTTGATGGCCTGCTGGGCGAGTTTATGTTTGATGGCCCCAAAGGTGGAGATCAGCACACAAAACTGTTTGCGCTCATTGGCATATTTCACCGAATCATTGATGGCTTTCTTGGAGGCGCCCAGTACATTGGCGCCCAGTTTAATACGGCCCATGTGCAGGATACTCAGGGCAATCCTGAAACCTTCACCGGGAACACCGATCAGGTTCTCAACCGGCACCTTGACATCGTTGTAAAAAATCTGTGCCGTAGATGATCCCTTGATTCCCATTTTCTTCTCATCCGGGGCAACCACCACACCAGGCATATCTTTCTCAACAATGAACGCACTCAGGATACGGTCGTTGCCGATTTTGGCAAATACAGTCTGCACATCGGCAAAACCGGCGTTGGTGATCCACATTTTCTGTCCGTTCAGGATGTAATGGGAACCATCTTCCGACAGGCGGGCATTGGTCTTTCCGGCATTGGCATCGCTGCCTGCACCCGGCTCTGTAAGGCAATAAGCACCCAGCAATTCGCCGGTGGCAAGTTTGGTTACATACTTTTCACGCTGGGCGTCGTTTCCGTAATAGGCGATCGGCAGGGTTCCGATGCCGCAATGGGCCATAAAGGCAACAGAAAAGGAATAGCCGGCTCCGATGGTCTCAGCGGCAAGCATCTGGGTAACAAAAGACTGTCCGAAACCTCCGTATTCTTCAGGAAGCGCGATGCCCATCAAACCGAGTTCGCCTGACTTTTTGAGGGTCTCCTTCATCAGCTGGATATCCGGTGCATCAATCTTATCCATATTCGGATAAACTTCAGTATCCAGGAAATCCTGACAGGTCTGGGCAATCATCAGCTGTTCATCGTTGAACTCTTCCGGAATAAAAACATCACTGGCTTCAACCGTATCTACGAGGAATTCCCCGCTTTTTAATACTTTTCTGTTTTCCATTGTCATTGATTCGTTGATTGTTTGGGATTTAATTTTCTTCCATAAACGGATGTGTCCGGGTTTTCAGATAAAGCCGACCTGCTTCTAAATGAAAACTATCAGGATCACAAACAGTTGATTTCCGGCGGAAAATTACAAAAAGGCGGCCGCATGATTAAATATGTTCATAAGATTTTTATGAAACCGGCCCGGCAAAAAGCAATAAAAAAAGGAACGCCCGGTTAATGAGCATTCCTTCTTAATGATTATCAGCCTGTTAGCCGATTAATTATAATTCATCTAAATTTTAAAATCGTTGACATCCTTGGGATGGCAATTGTTGATGAAACTGACGGCTGCGATGTTTTCAGCCCTGCCCTTCCGGATAAAGATATCGGCAGATTTTGTATACACTTCGCTCCGGTTGGCATCGTAAAGCAGAAGATATCCGATCACCACATTCCCGGCCATTTCAACCAGACGGCGCGCATGAAAGTCAAGGTATTCGTTGTCATTGAACTCATTGACTTTTTCAACCGTTTTGGCAAACTGCTCGGTCATTTTTTCAAGCGCATGTTTCAGATACTCAAGTTCAGGCCTTACCGGCAGCTGAGCCCTTTCGTGCATAAATGACAGGTACGCTCCATTACCGACACCCCTGATGGCAGCAACGACCTGCAACTGGGAAGTACCTTCATAGATGGTGGTGATACGCGCGTCGCGGTATATGCGTTCTATCGGGAAGTCCTTCATGTAACCGGTGCCACCGAAAATCTGGATAGCATCATAGGCGATCTGGTTACAGCCTTCACTGGAATACAACTTCAGCAGCGGGGTGAACATATCGGCCAGTTTCTGATAAACTTTGGCTTCCTGTCGTTCGTCTGACTCAAGTTTGCGTTCCCTTGATGCGAAATTGTATGATTTGTAAATATCTACATAGCGCGCGGTTTCATAAAGGAGGCTGCGCATGGCATCGATCTTGACCCTCATATTGGTCAGCATTTCGAATACCGCCGGGTATTGAATGATGGCTTTGCCAAACTGCTCACGCTCCATGGCGTACTTGTGTGCCTCACGGTAGGCTGCCTCAGCAATTCCCACCGATTGGGACCCGACACCGAGCCTGGCTGAGTTCATCAGCGACATCACGTATTTGATGAGTCCCATTTTGGTGTCACCAATCAGTTTGGCCGGAGCATTGCGGAAAACCAGTTCACAGGTGGGCGATCCTTTGATCCCCAGTTTATTCTCAATACGCCGCACTGTAACGGCCTGATCGGTTCGGTCATAGACAAAGAGCGACAATCCGCGGGCATCGGTGGTTCCTTCTTCGGAACGGGCCAGCACCAGTGAAATATCGGCATCACCATTGGTGATGAAGCGTTTGACGCCATCAAGCAGCCAGCGGTGCTTATGATTGTCGTAGGTAGCTTTAAGCTGCACCGCCTGAAGGTCGGATCCTGCATCGGGCTCTGTGAGGTCCATGGCGGCAGTGGCCCCTTTGTGGAAGCGGGGAAGAAACTCCGCTTTGATCTCCTCGGAAGCAAACTCATGAATGGTTTCGGCGCAGTCCTGAAGTCCCCAGATGTTGGCAAAACCTGCATCTGCTCGTGATACGATTTCACCCGACATAACATAGGGTACCATGGGAAGGTTCAGTCCGTCATACTGCCTGGGCAGTGTAAATCCAACCAGCCCGGCTTTAACGAGGGCATCGTAGTTCTGTCTGGTTCCACGGGCATAAACGACCTCGTTGTTGACCAGTTCAGGACCCTCTTTATCAACGGATTCTGCATTGGGTCCAATGATCTCACCACTGATTTCCCCGATGATTTCCATCACTTTATCGTAGTTGTCGATGGCATCTTCAAAATCGAGCGGGGCAAAATCGTATTTTTCCTTGTCGGTATAATCCGACTCTTTCAGTTTCACGATCTTCTCCATCAGCGGATGGGTCAGGTGAAACTTAAGATGGGGATTGTCGTTATAAAAGTTTTCCATTGCTTCTTTTTTTTACTTCGAATTCTTCTTGTAAAATCTGATCATTTTCGGAATCACATCGGCTACATTTCCGACAATGGTAAAGTCAGCAATCTGATTGATCGGGGCGCTGACGTCGGTATTGATGGAAATGATCTGTGCCGACTGGTCCATGCCAGCCCTGTGCTGCACGGCACCTGAAATTCCGCAGGCGATGTAAAGCTTGGGCCTGACCGTTACACCGGTCTGTCCTACCTGACGTTCATGGTCAACGAAACCCGCATCCACTGCGGCACGTGAAGCACCAACCTGTGCCCCGAGGATATCGGCCAGGTCGAAAAGCAGGTTGAAATTCTCCTTAGAGCCAACACCATACCCACCTGAAATGATTACCTGTGCGTTTTTGATGTCGATTTTGCTCTTTTCCATGTGACGCTCAATGATGGTGACAGCAAAGTCATCATCTTTCAGGATTTTCCTGGCATCGATCTTTTTCAGTTTGCCTTTGAATTTGGCAGAGAAGATCTCTTTTTTCATCACCCCTTCGCGGACAGTAGCCATTTGAGGGCGTGTTTCCGGGTTGATGATGGTGGCGATGATGTTGCCACCGAATGCAGGCCTGATCTGGTATAACAGGTTCTTGTATTCGGTTTGCGTCTTGTTCTCGAAATGATCACCGATTTCAAGGCTGGTGCAGTCGGCAGTCAGCCCGCAACGAAGTGCCGAAGCTACACGGGGTGCAATGTCACGTCCGATGCTTGTAGCCCCGAACAGGGCTATCTCCGGCTTTTCCTTTTCGAAAAGATCAAGCATGATCGAAGTATGCGGCAGTGTGGTATAGGGAAACAACCGCTCATCATCTGCATAATGGATGACATCCACACCATATGGGTAGAGTAATGGTTCCAGACCGCTCACCTTATGACCGATAACAACCGCTTCAAGTTTAACATTCAGGTCACCGGCGAGTTTTTTGCCTTTCGATAAAAGCTCAAGGCTGACATCAGCAATCGTCCGCTCCTCGGTAACTTCGCAATAAACAAATATGTTGTTCACGTACTTTTTAATTAGGTCAATAAATAAATTGTCTAGCTTCCTTTAACCAATGATGTGGCTCTTCATCAGTTCCTTCATCAGCGATTCAATCTCCTTATCGGAACTGCCGATTATTTTTGAATCCTTGTGCTGAAAAACAACATTCTCGATTTTCTTCACTTTCGTAGGTGATCCGGAAAGACCGAGCATTTCAGTCTGAGCGTTCAGATCATCGGCGGTCCATTCATCAATCAGCAGATACGGACGATCGTTGTACAATTCAGTGTAATCTTTGGTTTCATTCTGTAATTCGGTAACCGTGCGGGCATGCTTGTATTTCATCAGCAGTTTGGCCACACGCTGACGACAAACCGGTGCTGAGCCGTGCACTGTAATTGCTGCCGGAAGGGTTGAATTAACGACCTCCACACCCCTTTCAAGCCGGCGCTTCACGATGATTTTCTTGGCGTCGACCGAAATGATCTCCTCACAATAAGTAATCTGGGGAATTCCAAGTTTCTCGGCCGTTTGCGGACCAACCTGGGCTGTATCGCCGTCGATGGCCTGCCTGCCAGAAATCACCAGATGATAGGGAGCAAGCTTCTTAACTGCCAGCGACAACGCATAGGATGTTGCGAGGGTATCGGAACCGGCAAATTTCCGGTCAGTAATCAGATAACCCCGGTCAGCACCGCGATACATGGCCTCACGAATGATTTCAGCAGCCCGGAAGGGTCCCATGGTCAGCAGGATGACTTCAGCTTCAGGAATTTTATCCTTGATGCTGAGGGCCTGCTCCAGGGCGTGTAAATCCTCCGGGTTAAAGATCGCAGGCAATGCCGCCCTGTTCACAGTTCCATCGGCTTTCATGGCATCCTTGCCTACATTCCGGGTGTCCGGAACCTGCTTGGCTAATACAATTATTCTAAAACGCATAGTCGGTTATTCTGGTTTAAACTTCAACAATCGTGTTCGTTGTACTGCGTGATCTTCCTTTGAAATTCAAAGGTGCAAAAATAAGATTTTAGGGTTTATCTCCGACAAAAAGAGTCTAATGCTGACACAATCAGTACTTTAAATATGCATTCTTCGACATATCTATCTAAGTACTAAATCCTTATGTCTACAGAGGTTTCATGATTCAGGGATAGAGCAAGATCGCAGACATGTTATGGTTCACGCCTGATTATGACCTGAATTTAAAATGGAGATGTGCTGAAAGCAGTTATTCTGAATGAATTACAGATCCATAACCTGCACAATCAGTTCTGCAATATCCAGGTTTTTGATATCTTCCTTGTTTTTGTACTTGAGACCATCGGTAAGCATGGTCATACAAAACGGGCAGGCTGTGGCAACGATTTTGGCATCACTGCGCAAAACCTCCTCGGTTCTTTCGATAAAGACTTCCTTCTTTCCCGTTTCAGCCTCCTTGAACATCTGGGCACCACCGGCGCCACAACAGTATGAAAAGCTCCGGTTGCGCTCCAGTTCGACAAAATCGTTGGTAAGCTTCTTCAGGATGCTGCGGGGTTCTGCGTAAATATCGTTGCCACGCCCCAGGTAACAGGGGTCGTGATAGGTAATGCGGGTATTGCCAAGCATGGAAGCATCCAGTTTTATGTTACCGTTTTCGATGTGATGATCGAGAAACTGAACGTAATTGATCACCTCATAATGACCACCAAGATCAGGATATTCGTTTTTGAAAATATTGAAACAATGCGGGCAAATGGTGATGATCTTTTTTACTTCATAATTTTTCAGAATCTCAATGATCTGCAAAGCCTGCATCTGGTAAAGCATTTCATTCCCGGCCCTGCGCGCCGGATCTCCGGTGCAGGTCTCCTCCTTTCCAAGCACAGCATAACTGATGCCCAAATGCGTAAGGATTTTTGTGAAGGCCCTGGTAACCTTTTTATACCGGTCGTCGAAAGCGCCGGCACACCCAACCCAGAAAAGGTATTCGGGCTTTTCACCACGGGCAAACAAATCGGCCATTACCGGCACCTCAATCTTTTTTGTTTCCATTCCTGATTCAGTTTAATTCGATCAATACTGTTTTATACCACTCCGAAACATAAAGTATCCGGATTCAAAAAGGCCAACACATGAGACCGGAAATTAATATCAATAAAAACCTTAGTGTTCCTAAGTGTCCTTAGTGCCTAAGTGGTAAATTTTTACTTCCCTACATTCATTTCCAGGTTATCCGTCCACAGCAGCCGGTCCTCGGGTGAATACTGCCAGGGTGCCCCGTTGTTTTCGATATTGGCAAACATGGTCTTCAACCCGGTAGGCGCACTGCTCTCTTCCATCACAAGATATCTCCGCATATCAACAATCAGGGTCGGATGGTTGATGTTTACCGGGCATTCCTGTGCACAGGCATTGCAGGTGGTGCAGGCCCAGAGTTCTTCCTCCGAAATATAATCACGAAGCAATGATCTGTTATCTGTAAAATCTTTCCCGTTTTTCACCAGCCCGGGACCCTTCTCTTTCATCCTGGCACGTAGGTCCAT
The DNA here is from genome assembly GCA_009773455.1 of Bacteroidota bacterium. Classification (GTDB taxonomy): domain Bacteria; phylum Bacteroidota; class Bacteroidia; order Bacteroidales; family Lentimicrobiaceae; genus Lentimicrobium. Next base: position 199,748 of record WSXU01000006.1, read on the forward strand.
AAATATCTTGCGGGGCGACAGCATTTTCCCTGTGGTATTGGCAGGGCATACCGCAGTACAACGTCCGCACTCGGTGCAGGAAAGCGAATCAAAATAGTTCTTCCAGGTAACATCTTCCACATCCTTAACACCAAAGCGGGCCACCGGAACATCACCGGCAGGTGCGCTGAAAGCGGTTTCCTGGTCAAGCATCAGTTTCACCTCGCGGGTGATATCGTCCATATTGGTCAGCTTACCCAACGGATCCAACCTCGACAGAAACGTATTCGGCACCGACATGAATACATGGAAATGCTTGGAATAAGGCAGGATGTTGGCAAAAACAAAGATCAGCAGGATATGCGACCACCAGAAGAATTCGTACCAGAAATGCAGACCCTGTGATGTGAGCCCGCTGAAAATGGGAGCTAAAATGGCCCCTATGGGATAAACACCATAAACAGTTCCGCCTTCTGCTGCCTCAAAGGCAATATAAGCCGCATTCATGCCCATCAGCGATATCATCAGCAATAGGATCATCGACAGGGCCAGGTTGGCATCCTGATGCGATTTCTTCTTCATCTCGATGCCTTCGAAGCGACTTACATGCAGAAAGATTCTCCTGATCATAAAGATCACGATGGAAATGGCCACCAGCAATGCAAAAACATCACCGGATGCCATGATCACATCATGAAGCCCCCCGAGTACTTTCAACGATCGTTCGGAGCCGGAGAGACCATCGATGACCATCTCGATGCTGCCGAAAATAATCACACAGAAACCCCAGAATACCAGCGCATGAAAAAATCCCATCACCGGGTGACGAAATATCTTGGTTTGACCAATGGCTACATTCAGCATCACCCGGGTCCTTTTGCCAAAATCCCTGATGGGAAAGCCGGCTTTGGTAAATCTGAAAAAGCTGATCAGCCTGAGCACAGTGTAGGTAAATACACCGAGCGTGAACAGAAGTGCAATTGCAAAAACGATCTGTTTTATCATGACCAATTGTTTTAAAAGAAAAATGTCCTTACAGGTATTCTTTTGCGAAGATACTTTTCAGGACATTCATCAGGTATTTCTGCTGAATTTATTTTGACTTTACTTCTCTGAGTTTCTCAACAAGCCTCGGCAAAATCTTTGCAGCGTCACCCACAATACCATACTGGGCAGCCTCAAAAATCGGGGCATCCTTATCGGTGTTGATGGCTACAATATATTTTGATGAACTGATGCCAGCCAGATGTTGTATGGCCCCTGAGATACCAATGGCAAAATAGAGATTTGGTGCAATAATCTTTCCGGTCTGACCTGTATGCTCATCGTGAGGACGCCATCCTTCATCCGATACCGGACGCGAACAGGCTGTGCCTGCACCCAGAAGCTCAGCCATCTCAACCAGGGGTCCCCAGTTATCGGCCGACCGCATACCCCTTCCTCCCGAAACCACAATGTCGGCATCAGTCAGCAGAATTTTTCCGGTTTGCTTCTGAACATCCGTAACCTTTGTCCTGAGAAGGTTCTGGTCAGGTTGAATACCTGATTTTTCGATGGCCACCGTCTTTGGTGATTCAATCACTTCGAATGAATTCTGAGCCAGGGTAATGATCTTCACTGGGGTTTTTATCTCCACATTGGCAAATGCCTTACCGGAATATACCTTTTTATAAACGATAAACTGTGAAGTTGAAACCGGCAACCTGCTCACACCCGAGGCAATGCCTGCCTTCAGTTTCACCGAAAGTCTCGGTGCCAGGGCCTTGCCGGTATTGTTGTTTGAAAGAACGACCACGCTTGCGCTGACACTCTTTGCCACTTCTGCAATGAGACTGGTATAAGCCTGATCATCAAGCGATTTCAGGGCTCCGTTTTCAATACTTATGATCCGGCCGGCTCCGTATGTAGCCAGTTTGCTGAGTTCACCTTCATCCACACTACCTATGGATACTGCCACAGCCTGAACGCCAAGCATTTCGGCAACCTTAGATGCGTAGGACACCAGTTCAAAAGAAAGTTTCTTGAATTTTCCATCCCAGTTTTCGGGATAAACCAATACTGCCATATGTTGAATTGTTTATATCGTGAACAATAGTTAATATCAGAAAACCCGTGCTTCATTCTGAAGCAGATCGATGAGCTGACCTGCATTCTCGGCATCGACATATTTGCATGCTGCCCGCGGTTTAGGCATTTCATAATTAAGTACCTCGGTGAAGTTTTCGATGGCCTGGGGTTCATACACCCGGATGGGTTTGGTACGGGCAGCCATAATTCCGCGCATGGCGGCAATCCTCGGCTCTTTTGCAATGCCCTTCTGAACAACGGCAACAAATGGCAAAGGTACTGTCAGGCTCTCTTTTCCTCCGTCAATTTCGCGCGAAATAACCGGTTGACCACCCTCAATCTTCAGTGAGGAGACACAGGTTACTGACGGGCAATCAAGAAATTCAGCGAGCATGCCACCAACGGTTGATCCGTTGTGATCGCTGGATTCGATTCCGCAGAGGATGATGTCATATTTCTCGGTTTTCATTACTTCAGCCAGCTGGGCAGCGATGCCATAGGCATCGGCGGGATCGGTATTCACCCTGATGGCATCATCGGCACCAATGGCTAGGGCTTTGCGGATGGTAGGCTCAGCAGAAACAAGGCCTACATGGGCTACCGTCACAGTCTGCACACCGTTGGATGCATCATCCTTAAGCTCGAGTGCACGGGTGAGTGCCAGCTCATCCCATGGATTGATCACCCATTGGATGCCTGTTACATCCAGCTTCTTCTGATCGTCAATAAATTTAACTTTTGTTGTAGTATCCGGCACATTGCTGATACAAACCAGGATTTTCATAAGCTAATTCGTTTTGTGGTCAGTTAAAATGAATATGTTAATTCCGAATCCGGAGAATCTTCAGAAAGAATCCCTGAAAGATCAGGCTTGACTGCCTGAACCATTCCGCGATACTTCCTGAATGCTGAACTTTTTATATTCTGATTGCAAATATACCATAATTTGGGAATGCGCATAATTTGCACTCCAGGAACCGGAAAAACCTGTTACCGGCAGATAAAACATTGTTTTACTGAATTATAAATTCCATCAATGATTTCCTTCTGAACCTGAACTGGAAACCCGACGGCATTATTGAACCGGACACATCCTTTTTTTTAGGGCTTTGGCTGAAGATATGGCGTCCTCCTGCATGAATCCGATGCAAATGATTATATCTTTGTATTCACCGAATACGTTGGTTGCATGACAAAGAAAAGCAGGAAAGACAAAAATTTTATTAAAATGCCCCAATACCCCGGTGGCAGCGAAGCCCTTCGCAAATTCATCGACAGCGAGCTGCGCTATCCCGATCTTGCGCTGGAGCGGATGATTGAAGGGCAGGTACATGTCAGTTACACGGTTTCGAATGAAGGCCATGTGGAAGACGTGGAGGTTGTAAACGGAATCGGTCATGGCTGTGATGAAGAGGCCATCAGGGTAATTTCATTGTTAAAATATGCCCCGGCCGATAACCACGGTGTGAAAGTAAGGAGCAGCATGCGTACCCGGATAAATTTCCGGCTCCCTCACGCTCCTGCTCCGGTGTTGAATTATACGGTCACTTCAGAACCAGCCAAACAAAAACCGGCCATAAAGCCGGTCGGTGGAAATAATTACGGATATACCATTACGTTCGGTGATAACACCTGAATCTCTTAAAATTCCGTTTCCGGATGATTTAGCGGATTTTCATGGCATTCCTTACATTCAAGACTTTTATTATATTGTAGCATGGCGCGCTGGCTCATACCCATGCTGCTGAACCCGCCGTCATGGAACAGATTCTGCATTGTAACCTTCCTGGTAAGGTCAGAAAACAGGGTAATGCAATAATCTGCACATTCATCGGCCGTTGCATTGCCCAGGGGCGACATACGCTCCGTAAAGTCCATCAGGCCCGAAAAGCCCTTGACCCCCTGCCCTGCCGTGGTTGGTGTGGGTGATTGGGAAATGGTATTGATCCTGACATGTTTCTCGCGGCCATAGATATAGCCGAAACTCCTTGCAATGGATTCGAGCACTGCCTTGGCATCAGCCATATCATTGTATTCGAACAGGGTACGCTGAGCAGCAATATAGGAAACGGCTACAATTGAACCCCATTCACTGATGGCATCCATTTTTTTGGCAGTCTGAATCATTTTGTGAAATGAAACAGCTGAAATATCCAGTGTTTTGGAAAAGAAGTCATAATTAATGTCATCATAAGGAAGCTTTTTACGCACATTGGGTGACATCCCTATTGAGTGAAGCACAAAATCAATTTTCCCGCCGAAAATTTCAAGTGATTTCGAGAAGAGGTTTTCAAGATCTGCGACACTGGTGGCATCAGCCGGTATCATCTGTGAACCTGTTTTGGCAGCCAGTTCGTCCATATCTCCCATCCTGATGGCAAGTGGCGTATTGGTCAGAACCAGTTGTGCCCCTTCATCATGCGCCCTTTCAGCAATTTTCCAGGCAATGGAGTTGCTGTTCAGCGCGCCAAAAATTATTCCTTTTTTTCCTTTTAACAGGTTATACGCCATAAGTTCAGTTTTTATGTTTAAGGTTTTATCAGTTTTCGGGTAAATAGATGAAACAATCCAACTCAACTATTGTTTTGGAGCATCTCCGCTGCAGCATGGCGTGCAGCTTTTGAATCCGGGTCACCGCTGATCATCAGCGCAAGTTCTGTAATCCTTTGTTCATCGTCGAGTTGTTCAATGGCAGAATAGGTCCGGGTTTCATCGGTAAATTTAAAGACCTTGAAATGCCGGTTGCCCTTTCCGGCAATCTGGGGAAGATGGGTAATGGCAATGACCTGCATATTTGAAGCGATCTTCTTCAGGATACTTCCAACCCTTGTTGCAGTTTCACCGGAGATTCCGGTATCAATTTCATCGAAAATAATGGTCGGAAGCAAACTGGCCGATGAAATCAGCGACTTTACTGCAAGCATGAGCCTTGACAATTCTCCACCCGACGCGATCCTGGAAAGTTCAGCCGGAGGTATTCCTTTGTTGGCACTGAAAAGAAAATCTATCCGGTCACTGCCATCACGACCCGGATCAGCCAGTGGCGTGATGTTCACCCTGAAAGCCGCTTCAATCATTCCAAGTTGTGCTACTGTTTCAAGCAGTGCCTTTTCAATGACTCCCGAAGCAGCTTTTCTCTTCTCAGTAAGCTGTCCGGAAAATCCCGTCAGCTCTTGCTGCAGGGCAAGAATCTGTTTTTCTTTCCCGGCAATCTGCAGATCCAGTGAATCAATGGTGGCAATTTTCTCTTCAATACTGTCCCTGACAGCGATCAGATCGTCAACCGAATTCACATGGTGCTTCTGTTCCAGCTGGTAGATCAACCCGAGACGGTCGTTGATTTCAGCAATGCGGGCTGGGTTATAATTTATTTCTTCAGCATTCCGTTCAACCGATGCCGCAATATCACGCAATTCTATCAGGCAGGCTGAAACACGAGTACTCAGCTCTGACGACTCTTTCTGGTATCGTGAAGCGACCTGAAGATTGGCTACAACTTCGTTCAAACGCCGGATCACGTTCTCTTCTCCGTGGCTTAAGAGTTCTGAGACCTGGAAAAGACGGGTTTTTATCTCTTCGGCATGGGTAAGTACCTCAGATTCTCCTTCAAGTTCTGACTGCTCACCGGATTTGAGCGACGCCTTTTCAAGTTCGTCGAACAGGAAGTTGAGATAATCCAGTTCTGTCCTTGATTTCTGGTTGGTTTCAACCAGCATGGCAAGCTCCTTTTTCAGGGTACTGATTTCCCTGAATAATTGCTTATACCTGCGGAGTAACAGGGCGTTTCCGGCCACCGAATCAACAACGGATAACTGGAAAGATGATTCCTGAAGTAAAAGGGTCTGATGCTGTGAATGAACATCAACCAGCATACCGGTAAGGTCTTTCAGCTGGTTCAGATTGACCGGGGTGTCGTTGATAAAGGCCCTTGACTTACCATGTGGGGTTATTTCACGCCTGATGATGCAGATGGTCTCATAATCCAGATCATTTTCCTGGAAAAAGCCCTCCAGGTCGCATTCCGACAGATCAAAAGTACCTTCAATACTACATTTTACGCTCTTATCAGGAAGGCTCAGGTTGTCGGCACGCTGACCAAGCATGAGCGACAAGGCACCCAGGATGATCGATTTACCGGCACCTGTTTCACCGGTAATCACCGAAAAGCGATCGCCAAACTCTATGTCGAGCCTGTTTATCAGCGCATAGTTAACAATGGATAGTCGTAAAAGCATAAACCAGAAACCGGTAATTGGGAAAGCAAAGTTACAAAATCCGCTTGTAAAAGCCTATTTTGAACCCGGACTGAAATTACCGTTGTTACCTGAAGTGGTTGTTGTTGTGGTCGTGTTCCCGGTTTCGAGAATCTTCTGATACTTGGAGGAGTTGGCCGGATCTATTTCCTTCAGGATGTTGACTGCCTTGGTTTTATCCATGGGTGATGCCCCCGAATAAATGTTCACGATTTCATCACGCTTGGCTTCAAGGAAAAGTTGAAGGATAAAGAGTCCCGGGCGTTCCCTGTTGGCTTTACGCAGCAGCTCAAGGCTTTCGTTGATGGCCACCCTGCCTGTTTCCACATCATCCGACATCTGGTCGAGTCCGAGACGGTGATATTTATACATGGCCTCCCTTACTGAGGCATAGGTCGGATTGGTCAGGTTCTCGATCAGCCAGTAACGGTTCTTCTGGCTCTCAAAAGCCTTCCACCCCTTTTCACGGGCATTCTGTCCCATATTCACAATACCCTGAGCCTGGGCAAAATAGGGTGAGCCTCCATTCCTGGCAAAGGAATCACCATCAAGACCCAGAAAAACATAAAGGTAATAGGCAATAGTAGATGTCAGGTTTGAGGTGAATACATTATCAGCATACTCAAGCGACTGAAATTCAACGTATTTAAATTCAAAATCCTTGTCAATGTAATTTAGCAAAGCGGTGTTATAGGATGATTTGTAGACCGGACGGCGAAGGGCAACATTCATTTTAGCGGTAAAATCTTCACCCGACCTGTTGCTGACGGTAATCAGGATGGTTCCTTCAATCCGCTCTTCAGGTTTATACTGATAGTTGGTCCATTTCCTGTTGTTCACAAAATCGTACAAATCCTGCTGCAGGGTTTCAAATATTTTCTTTTCGGTACCTTCAACCTGTGGCGAAGTAACCTGCACCGTCACATTAAACTCCTGTGCAAAAGCAGCCATAGCCGCGATGCTCATACTTAACGCCAGAAACAGTTGCTTCATCTTATTAAAGTTGGTTTAAACGGTTTTACCTCTGAGGGAAATGATCATGTCGGCAATTTCCCCGGCAATCTTAGCTTTGCTGAATAGCCCGGTTTCTTTGATCTGCCCGCCGGCACCGATCATTTTAACCTTATTCGTATCTGTTCCGAAACCGGCTCCCTGATCGTTCAGGGAATTTAAAACGATCAGATCAAGGTTTTTATTTTGCAGTTTCTTCGTGGCATTGTCCGTTTCGTTTTCAGTTTCGAGCGCAAACCCTGTCAGGAACTGATTTTTCTGTTTCATTTTACCAAGTCCCGCCAGAATATCCGTGGTCGGTTTAAGTTCAACGGTCAAATTGCCATCCTTTTTCTTAATCTTTTGTGCAGCGGGTGAATCTACAGAATAATCAGCCACGGCGGCGGCCATAATTCCAAGATCGCACGATGGGAACACTTCAAAACAGGCTTTCGCCATCTCTGTGGCCGTCCGGACACTGATGAGCCTGATTGACGGGTTAAAGGCTTTTATGCTAACCGGCCCTGATACCAGAACAACTTCTGCTCCTCTTCCGGCCATTTCCTCAGCAAGGGCATATCCCATCTTTCCGGACGAGAAATTTCCGATAAAGCGCACCGGATCAATCAATTCGTAAGTCGGACCGGCTGAAATCAGGACTTTTTGTCCCTTAAAGTCATTTTTTTTTTCGAAGAAGCTTTTGATGACTTCCACAATTGCTTCAGGCTCTTCCATTCTGCCTGCCCCGCACAATCCGCTGGCCAGTTCCCCTTCATTGGGTGCAATCAGATGGTTTCCATATGAAATAAGGATATCGGTGTTTTTTTGCGTGGTGGGATGATGGTACATATCAAGATCCATGGCAGGCGCAAAAAATACCGGGCATTTGGCTGCAAGATAAGTGGTTGTAAGCAGGTTATCGGCTACACCATTGGCCATTTTGGCGAGTGTATTCGCCGAAACCGGGGCAATTACGAATACATCGGCCCACCTTCCCCACTCAACATGAGAATTCCAGGATCCGTCAACCTTATTGTAAGGTTCAATGAGGACAGGTTGCTGCGAAAGGGTTGAAAGTGTAAGCGGCGTAACAAAATCAGTGGCACATTGCGTCATGACCACCTTGACTTCAGCACCTTCCTTCTTAAAAAGCCTGACGAGTATGGGAATTTTATAGGCAGCAATACTGCCGGTTACCCCGATCAGAATCTTTTTTCCTTTCAGCATGGCCTGAAAATAAAGTGATTATTCTTCTCCCTGATCTTTCAAAGGATTTCTGAAATACACCTGCCCGTTCAGGAACTCCTGAACAGCGATGAGCGTCGGCTTTGGCAGATGCTCGTAATACTTTGCAATTTCAATCTGTTCCCTGTTCTCGAAAACCTCTTCAAGGTTATCGTTTGGAACGGCAAACTCGGAAATCTTAGAGTTGAGTTCTTCCTTAATTTCGAGTGCAATCTGATTGGCACGCTTCGACAGAATGGCCACAGACTCATACATGTTGGTTGTGGGCTCCATCAACTGGTTGATGTTGCGGGTAACTGCGACGGTGTCGGTTTTGATTCTTTTAAAATCCATATGGTTTACTGTAAAATTGTCAGATTTTCTAAATTCTTCTTTGCATTTTTCTGAATCTGAAGGGCTTCCTTTACCATTTCAGATTCAGGAAAGTTGGCCAGGAAATTGTCAACAGCTTCAGCACAGAGCTGGTATCTTTCACCCTGTTTTTTGTCAATACTGCTCCCTGCGTAGTAATAATATGATTTTGCAATGTGGAACATGGCCGTTTCACGGTATTTTGTATCAGGGTAATCCTTAATCAGATTCTGATAATTGATGACTGCAGCCTTATAATCACGCATCTTGAAATACAAAACTGCAATATTCAGCGCCTTTGTTTCAAGTTTCAGCCTCAGTTCATCAATCAGTTCATTGGCCCTGGCAACACGCTCACTCTTCGGGTATTGATTGATAAACAACTGAAGATCCTGAATGGCATCGTGTGTAACAGTCTGATCAAGACTTTCGGGTGGTGAATCAAGATAGTTACAAAAGGCACTCATAAATGCGGCTTCTTCGGCATGTTTGCTGTTTGGAAAATTTTTCGAAAACTGGCTGAAATAATAACTGGCCAGGATGTAATCCTTCTGCTCATAATTCGCATTGGCATAATAGTAAGCCATGCGTTCAGCCTTCTCGGTACCTCTGTACAAAGGCATCAACTGATCGAAAAGCTGTATCGCCCTGTAATAGTCCTTATCCTCATAGTAAGCGATGGCCATTTCATATTTTTTTTCATTATCCGTGCTCTTCATCAGTTTCTGATACTTACTGCAGGAGGTAATGACAACTATGGCCGGGATCAGCAAAAAGAAAATGCTTTTTCGAATCATGCTGCAAAAATAAACATATTAAGCATACGATGAACGTATTATGTCTACAAATATTACGGTTGTTGGGTTTCTTAACAATATTTAAGATTACCCACCTTCCCCGGGTTTCAATGCTTCCGAGTATATCTTCAGGCACCGGTTTCTTGCTTCAGTATGTTCAACCATCTGATCCGGGTAACCACTGGTGCCGTATTCGGGAACCCATCTTTTAACATAAACGGCTTCCGGATCAAATTTTTTCATCTGCTCAGTCGGGTTGAAAATCCTGAAATAGGGTGCGGCATCACAGCCACAACCTGCCGCCCACTGCCAGTTGCCATTGTTGGACGAAAGTTCGAAGTCAAGCAGCTTTTCAGCGAAATATGCTTCCCCCCACCGCCAGTCAATCAGCAGATGTTTTGTAAGGAAGCTGGCAACCACCATACGCACCCTGTTGTGCATGAATCCGGTCTGATTGAGTTCACGCATCCCTGCATCAACCAGAGGATATCCGGTGGTGCCTTCACACCATCGCTGAAAATTGTTTTCATTGCCCGACCATTGGATCCGGTCATAAGCCGGTTTAAAGGCCCTGTTGGTAACCGAGGGGTAAAATGCCAGGATCTGCATGAAAAACTCCCGCCAGATTAACTCATTCAACCATGCCTGACTAAGGGCTTTTCCCGCTGTTATGCAATCCCTGACGCTGATGGTGCCGAAACGAAGATGTAGTCCAAGCCTGGTAGTCAAATCAATACCGGGAAAATTGCGGTGATCGGCATACCCGGCGATGCGGTTTTCCTGAATTGACATCTCCGGAAACCGGAAAGTTCCGGGGTGAAATCCCATCTTTTCCAGGGAAAGCATCTGGCTCTGGTCTTGTCTGATCAGCGTCGGAAGCATAGATTCAGAACTGTACCGGCCAATGCCGTCATGATGCATCTTCTCAAGCCACTTTCTGCTGTAGGGTGTAAATACAACATATGGTTTACCGTCCGGTTTCAGGATATCTCCGGCTTCAAACAGTACCTGGTCCTTGAATGACCTGAAGCCTGCGCCGGACCCGGAGATCAAAGCGGCAATATCTTTGTCACGCCGGATGGCCGCCGGCTCATAATCCCTGTTGACAAATACCGTTTCAACCCGGTATTCACGAAGAATCTGACTGAAAATATCCGTCGGTGTTCCGTAATAGACCGAAATACAGGTGTTGAAAGCTGACAACTGATTGTTAAGTTCCCCGATTCTGTTATGAATAAACAATACACGTTTGTCATCAGGTTTCAGTTTCGATAAAATTTCAGTATCAAAAATAAAAACAGGCAGAACCTTCCGACCTGCTTTCAGCGCCTCATATAGCCCCCTGTTGTCGTTCAGCCGGAGATCGCGCCTGAACCAGAAAATATTGATAATTTCAGTCATTTTAAAATAGGAAGGTGGACGTTAAACACCTTTATGTAATGAATGTTCATATAATCAGTAACATCGGCATCGTGGTTTCGTTTTTTATCATTTGGATTGCTGAAACATAAAAATCCATAGCTTTGCACCCAATTTACAGGACTAAAAACCAAAAACCAATGGCTGTGGATATTTTTGAAAAAAGGGTTATGAATCTTGGCCCGCTGGGAATGTATGCCAAGCAGGCTGACGGCTATTTCATGTTTCCGAAACTCGAAGGTGAAATAAGCAATCGCATGAAGTTTCGCGGCAAGGATGTTCTTGTCTGGAGCCTTAACAACTATCTTGGCCTTGCCAATCATCCTGAAGTCAGGGAAGCCGATGCACAGGCAGCGAAAGACTGGGGACTGGCCTACCCGATGGGTGCACGCATGATGTCGGGGCAGACTGTTTATCATGAACAACTTGAGCGGGAGCTCGCTGCATTTGTAGGAAAAGAGGACGCTTTCCTGCTGAATTACGGTTATCAGGGAATGGTTTCAATTATTGACGCACTTGTTGACCGGAAAGACGTGATTGTTTATGATTCTGATGCCCATGCCTGCATCATTGACGGGGCAAGGCTGCATATGGGAAAACGGTTTGTTTATCCCCACAATAACATTGAGAATCTCAAGATTCAGCTCAAAAGGGCTCAGAAGATGACCGAAGAAACCGGTGGAGGTATTCTTGTAATCACTGAAGGTGTTTACGGAATGACCGGTGACCAGGGAAAATTAAAGGAGATCGTTGCCCTCAAAAGTGAGTTTAATTTCAGGCTGCTGGTTGACGACGCGCATGGTTTTGGTACCATGGGACCCACAGGCGCCGGTACGCATGAAGCACAAGGTGTGGTTGACGGAGTGGATGTTTACTTTGGCACTTTCGCAAAATCGATGGCCGGTATCGGAGCCTTCGTAGCCACCAACAGGGATATTGTTGACTTCCTGAGGCACAATATGCGCTCACAGACATTTGCCAAGTCGTTACCAATGCCAATGGTTATCGGATCGCTGAAACGCCTTGACCTGATCAGGAAGCACCCTGAATTAAGGGAAGACCTGTGGAAAATCGTCAATGCACTCCAGTCAGGATTGCGTGAGGCAGGCTTTAACCTGGGGCATGCAGCTTCACCGGTAACCCCGGTCATACTTGAAGGCGGAATACCGGAAGCAACCCAGATTACGGTTGACCTCCGTGAGAATTACAGCATTTTCTGCTCAATCGTTACCTATCCGGTTATTCCAAAGGGTATGATCCTGCTGAGGCTCATCCCGACAGCCGTTCATACGCTCGAAGACGTAAAATACACCATCGAAGCCTACAAGGAAGTCAGGAAAAAACTTGAAGCCGGAGCCTATGCCGATGTGATGTATGATATTTCCAAACTCTGAAGCATTCAGAATATAATGAAAAGGCTGCAATCATGCAGCCTTTTTCGTTATTTAACATCCGGGACAGGAAGACCGGATCTATTGTTGTTTTATCGTGCCACTGTTATTTTCAATAACAGGATTAAGTTCAATTATTGTCAGAAAATAATCATCCTGTCCGGCATATACTTCAGCCCAGTACTCTCTGCCATTTTTTTTCAGGTTGATATAGATCCTGTTGTCACTGTATTCAATTGACCTTCCCCCGTTGGGCCTGACCGAATTTGAAAAACTCCTGATGATTCTCAGGGGAGATTCCACACAGTTACACATATAATGAATGGTAGTTTTCTTCCCTTCAACAGTAATGATACTGTCCTGGTCTGCATGAAAGGAATAGATTCCCGGCTCCTCAACCATGTAATCGTTGATAGAAAAACCAGGAATACGGCTGAACAAGGGGTGATCGGAACTTCCCTGAATATCCTGCGCAAATACTCTAAAACACCCTGTTAACACAAATAAGCAAAACAGGAATACTACTTTTAATTTCATTTTAAATTACAATCATTTTACACTCTGTCCGGAAACCTATAAAGGCATATTAAAGGTTCATCACCTGCAATTCCGGGGTTACTGAAACTGACATGAAAGTTAGCGAGGCAGTTAGAGGGATAGCAGACCTGAAATCATCCGTGCAAATGTAATTAAATATTGTATTGATGTCAAGACTACCGCAGAATTCCACGACCAGATTCCTTGCATCTCTTATCAGGCTTTGCTGTATTTTCAGGCCACAATTACCTGCTCAGATAATTTTTCAACAAAAATAAATGATGACTTCAATTCACAGGCTGGAATGTGCTGCCGGATAATGAAAAAATGATCCTGATTTTATGAAACCATAATTGCATTTCATACATATTTGTTTATATTTATGCAGGTTTTATGCAACCATCCCAAATCCCTGATCATCTTTGATAAATCTCAAATACCTTTCAGATTAAAGTTTTTATTGTGTTTTTCATGATCTTTAATTGTTGAAAACTTTTTTGAGCATTTGCCTGACAACGTTAAAATTAAGTGACGAATTCTGATATACCTGCCTTTACCAACCATTATAAGAAATAATGAAAATCAGATTCAATTTCCTTACAGCCATTCTGATGACCGGAATTCTTTCATTCAGTTGTGATTATGAAAATGAATCACAGCAGCAACAAGACATCCGGGGACAGTTAACCGGTCATTCAGAATGTAAAAGCAGTATGGCTTTGCGGAATACAGAAGAAACCGCTGACAGTTTGTCGTGCGTTGAATATTCCTATGATGAAGCAAGCAACAGGTTAACACTTCATCATATCAATGCCGGGTTTAATTGCTGTCCCGGAAACCTGTCCTGCGCTGTTACAATGAGAAACGATACCATTCTGATCGCTGAATCAGAGGAGCATTATCTGTGTAATTGTGATTGCCTGTACGACCTTGACATTGAAGTCAATGGAGTTGAAAACAGGAAATACCTGATAAAATTCTCAGAACCTTACCTGGGAGACCAGGAGCCCCTGATTTTTGAGGCAGATTTATCTGCCTCAGCTACAGGTTCATATTGTGTAGCAAGGTTTCAATATCCATGGGGGACATAAAGCGCACTTCGATACGATTCAAAGTTTTTGCTTTATAACTGATTCATTGAATTGGCCGATCATCTGTTGACTCTTATTTACCCTTCAGTGATTACATGCCTTTTGCCGCAATCATAATGGGTGGTTATGATCGTTTCCGGATCCCACTGTTTGAATTGAGTTTCAATAATCAATCATTATTCCTGGCATCAGATATCTGATTGAATTCAATCTTTACCAAAGTATATATATAGATTAATATTAGATGAATTACATCTGGATATAAATTTTACCATATATTTGTGTTGATTCAGATAATCAATGTTACAATTCACCTATTCCTAATCACTTAAAGAAAAAAAACATGAGAAAGCCCATCTTAATCATCATTATCCTGCTGACAGGGACCTGCGTCTCTTATGCCCAGCAGACGAGGCAGGCACTTTCCAAAACTGCCCAGAATGGAGCATTGTACGATGCACAAATTACCGATGATGGTTCATTGTCAATCGATTACGGGTGTATGATGAAAAAGGAACAGGCATTCGTGAACTACAAATTTGATTCAAAACTTAAACTGATCAAGGAAGAAGAATCGACCGAGCCCAAGATCAAAGAGATTGACAAACCGATGCTGAAATATGAGTATATATACACTACTGTCGGAGGTTGCAGTTCATTCGATGTTCTCAGTATGGATCTTAATGTTTCCAAAATTTCAGTTACCAAAACATGGAATAACAAAAAGCAATACTATGATACTGATTTTAAAGAACTTAAAATCAGTTCCGGAAAAGATGGAAAATTCAAATATAAAGGTTATGTTGGATATTATGATGCCGTATCAGGCTCAAACCTTTTACTTGTTAAAGAGAATGATAAAAGTAAAGAGGATGCAGCTCAGTATAAACTGATAACCATTTCACTCAATAGCGAAGTAACAGAAATTCCAATTGGAGAGTTGGGTAAATACACACTTGTGTTTTCTTCACTCATCAAGAAAAATCCTGAAGTAGCTGATGTATATGATGAAAAAAACCTGGCAGAATACAATGCCCTGTTTCTTTTTGCCCCGTTTAAAACCTGTTCAGCAGACCCAAAGGATTTTATAATGCTGATAACCGATGGCGCTGGCAAAGAAATATCAAAATCAACCATTAAAATGCCATTGACTGCCTCCACCATCATTGAAATGCAGCAGGTAGGAAATGAATTGTATTTCTTTGGTCTAACCAGTGCCGGCACCGGATCACATTACAGGTATGAGTTTATGGATTTCAGCAATATACCAAACCCTTGCTATCCTGACTTCTATAATTACCGGGATAATCAGAGGGAAATGGATGTTGCCAAATGTGAAGTCAGTAATCTGATTCTGATGAAAATAAAGGGAGATAAACTTGAATATTTAACCACAACGCCAGCTTCAGCATTGCAGTCGAAAAAAGTTGTTCCTCCTTCAGTTAAGAAAGTTCCTAAATCCGAATTTTCGAGGTTCAGTATCCAGGCTTTTGATGTTCTTGATAATGGTGATATGGTGGTAGCCGGACAACGTAAGGTAATTATCAACATGGGTGGTACCTCAAAATGGGCATATGAAGAAGTTACCTGCTTCCATTTCGATAAAAATGGTAATCTAAGAGCTGAATACTGCATTGAGCCTCAGCTGGCTACAGCCAAGCAGGATAAAATTTTTCCAATGACACAGGTTTTTATTGTTTCAGGAGATAAAAGCAGCGTTTATTGGATAATGTATGAGCCTGAAGGCATCTCAGGCTATGCTAATTTCTGGGCTGCCTATAATGGGAGAAAGACCATCTATGCAGCCTATCAGCCCGAGGTAACAAAAATAAACCTGGAAACAGCAAAAATAGGAGATCCTGAATTACCTCTGGGGAAAGAATTTCTTGTTTATGCAAAGTGCCCGTTAATTATGAAAGCCAATTCATCTGAAGGCATTTTTATGGGACAAGACCGGAAAGGAGATTTTCTCGGCCTTACATTGTTCGATTTCAGGTAATAGTAATGAAAATCACGGTTATGCCTTATTCCAAAATCAAATGAATGAACCGGAGTGAGAATTTTCTGACTAAAAGAGATTTTCCAGAATACTGACCATTTCATCTGTTTTCATTTGAATGATATTGCTTAAACCAGCAAAATTGAGTGCATACAAAAGCCGCAGTCCCGGATGGAAACTGCGGCTTTCTTTTTGGCTTTTCTGTTAATTAACAATAAACTTTCCGCTCACTGCAACAGTGCCTGAATTACTTACGAATCTGTAAAACCAGATTCCCGGATGCAATCCCTGCGAAGTAATTACCAGGTGGTTTTCACCAATGTTGTTATAGCGTGTAACCTCCACCCCGCTGGCTGAATAAATGATGAGTGTGCCATCCTTTATTCCTGTATCAGTATTTACAGTAAACTCTGCAGAATTGCGGAATGGATTCGGCCAGATGTCAGCATCGGGTTTATCGGTCTGATTGACATAACGGATGCCTACATTGGGACTGTTGTATTCACCCGGTGTACCATGTTCTGTGCCACTGCTCTTCCAGCTTTCTGCCAGCGCATTGTCAAGGCCCGGGTTGATCAGCTCAAGGGTCGGGCCGTTACCATCGGGCGCAGTTGGCCACGGAGCTACATCATCGTAATGTACCGTGTCGACAAGAGCCCCGGTTTCATCATAAACCCGCAGCAATTCACCATTGCCACTCAGTCCGAATCCCATAGGGCCGATATAGTTATTTACTTCGGGGAAAAGCGTGCTGAAGGCAACCGGATCATTGGCTACCACAATCAGTCCGAAAGGATCCAGAACTGTTCCTGAAGGGAACGTAAATACATGGAGATCGTCCTCGTCCTTGAATGTCCAGTCAGAAACATCCAGGTTGTAGCCATGCGGGTTGTAAAACTCAACCCAGTCGCCCGGATCGAAACCTGCCGATGAATTGTAATTGATCTCATGAATAACAAGGGAATCGGCAAAAACCCTCGGAACATAAACAGCTGTGATCGTATCACCGGCTGTCAGCCTGAGCATGATGTCTTTGAGGGTATCGGCCGGTGTAATGATGTTGTGCCTCACCTCCCAGTGGTCGAATTTATAATACTGATCCGATTCCAGCGCTGTTAATTTTGTATCAATATTCCCGTAATAGGTTCCCGTCCATGGGAAAGCATTCAGATCGAGTGAATTAAGCTTGACCTGTCCTTTGCCCGGAGGTGTTACCTCAACGGTAACCTGATAGGGTCCCGTGAGTGCATAACATTCCATAATGGCTTCCCTTACGAAATTAAAACGCCTGTTTACAAAATCACGGATACGCTGTACATTACCTGTCCACTCGAGTGAGTTTCCACCCCAACGGCTGAAATGCCTGGGCATTTCCGGTGATATCACTCCGGCAAGACTGTCGAGCAAAGGCTGCAGATGCTCAAGGCTCAGACTGGTGTTGAGCAGGTCGGCATACCTCGAAACATAGTATTGTTCAAATCCGGGATTGGTGCGGAGTTTATTCAACAGTCTCACATGGCCTTCGGGGTCTGATCCGCCGGTAAGGGCTTCATGAAAACAGGGCGTAACATAGGGCGATTGCGCCGGAATACCTGTATAGTTGATATAATGCCCGAAGGTTGCATCTTCATCCCACAGAATATAACCCCACCGCCTGTGGCCGCCGTTTGGATTCAGTCCGCGCCACCAGCCAACGTTCCAGTTCAGCCAGTCAGAACAAACAACGAACGAATTGATCAGCATATAATCTGTAATACTTGAGGGGTCGAGCTGGGACTCAACATAAGCCCAATTGGCTGAATCGGCCATATTATGGTCCATAACATAAGAATACAGCGCATTCCAGTCATTGAAAGCAGCCTGCCCGCCATACTCAGCCCAGGTACCACCCCACAGCATCAGGTAATGCAGATTGTATTTGTCCTGCTCATAATAGTACTTGGTAAAATCGTGGTCATTTACCTTTTCACGGATGGAATACACCCCCCAGTATTGTCCGTTGGCGTAAACCACACAACGGGACGATTTACGCTCATCAAGGTTCATTCCTGTTTTCACGGAGATGGTTTCAACAAAATCGTCACGCATGTGAGCACTTGAATCAATACCGGGATAGTTATCATCACCACAGGCCCGCAGGATGATTTTCTGAAATTCGTTGCGATCGGTGTATTTAAACAGGGTCTCCTGCAAGGCATAATTATAACCGCATTCATCGCGCATTTTATAATCAAGACTCCGCTGGGGATGCACCCATGAGTCCTGCCCATGCTTGTCGAATTCACCGTACCCCATGGTAGTTCTGACCAAATCTGTATTATAGTACTCTATCGAACCCCATGGAAAATAGCTTGCATCGCCATTCAGCAGGCTGATCAGATCGTTCGCGGCAATGGACACCACCGGAAGTGAATGTTCCTCATTGATGAAATAGGTATTAAACGTAATCAGCCCGGGAAGGATGGCCGGGTTGTTGCTAAAAACTTTGGCTTTGATAATTTTAGTAGCGAGTACGCTGATCGGACCAGTATAGACTGGTGAGGTAGGTCCGGGCTCATTGCCATTCGTGGTATACCTGATCTGACTGTTGGGTTCTGTGCTGGTTATTTCAACAGACAGGGACTCAGTATAAAATCCACCTTCAAGGCTCATCACCGGCTTTTCAGCATACCGGGTATAAGGCTCGGTGTTGTTGTTGGTTGAACCCGGGGTCGGATTGACAAAAACACCCCATTCAGGATCACCATTCATTACACGGCCATTTGAATGCTCCTTCTGTGTAATGACCAACTTCTGCTGATCAAGAATAACTCCGCCCGGATCGGAAAAAACAATATCATCAGGAATCGTCCTTGATTGAGTCAGTTTGAAATTGGTATGGTATGAACCAAAAGTAACTTCGTCCCGGCCTGACGCCCAGAAAAGTTTAAACCCATGCGCAGGAATGGATGTACCCGCCGGAATCTGCCACATCATCGGAGCATCAGGCGTATCGCTCAGATAATAACCTCCGATGTTGATGGTGGTGCTACCTGAATTGTACAACTCAATCCAGTCTTCATACAAATCATAATTATCCGGAAATCCGGAAAAATTTGAGCAAGAATACTCATTGATAACGACCTGCGATCTGACCGGAATGCTCATGCAGACCGAAAATAAAACCAACAGGATGAAAGTAACCGGGGTAAATAATTTTTTCATAGCCGGGTAAATAAGAAGTGGTTGTGTGTGCTTTCAAAATTAATACATAAAGCATCTGATTATATCTTCAGGGCAAATATTTTACAGATTGTATCAGGAATACGAGCCAGGGAGGATATTTTCCAGCAGTTCAACAAAAATGCAAGCAGACAAATTAAGCAATTAAAACCATTTGTTAAGGTTACTGACTCCTTGTTTACCCAGGCCTGTGACTTTTGAGATATGAGGCCACATGATTGCTGAACAGATCCGCGATTCTCTTCATCTGGCTGTTATTCACATCAAAACTCTGTTCATCAACCCTGTTCACCGGCAACACTTTTCTGGATGTTCCCGAGATAAACAAAGCATCGAACTTTTTCAGATCATTCCGATGGACAACAGTTTCGGAAACCCTGATCTGGCTGGCTTCACAAAGGCTGATGATTTGTTTCCGGGTTATTCCGGGCAGGACTGACTCAAGCGGAGGAGTGATGACTTCATCTCCTGAAATAAAAAAAACATTCGACCGGCTTCCTTCTGTAATATAGCCTTTCCTGTCAACAAGCAAAACCTCGTAAACCTCATCCTGACTTTTTATCTTGTCTGTTACTGCCCTGAGCGGCATATCCATCACCTTGGCATTCGGGTTATTCCTTTCCGCTTCCATTAACTTTACAGCAACACCCGATGCAAATTGCTGCGCGGTCGGATAAATGTGGGGGGTGTAATAAATAAGAAGATTGGAATTTCCCGATTTTCCGGGAGCAATGGATATTTTGATGTTTCCTTCATCACGGCCATTTGCTCCGATTACAGAGAGGATATCAGTGAGTAGCTGATTTCTTTTACAGCCAGAATCTGCACCGGCCAGCCTTACGGTTTCAAAAAACCGGTCAAGATGGTCTTCAATAAACAGCGGAATGCCGTCAATTACCCTGAAAACTTCATAGATGTATGTTTTCTCCGGTGAGAAATAATCATCAAATACGGCCACTGGCTGCAGTTCCCCATTGGCCATAAAAACCATTCGTGTACAATCTGTCATCCTGAAATCATTTTCTTTATACCGGCATACAGTATATGCGTATCCAGCATGAAACCCTTTTCTTTTTACAAAAGGAAACTTCTTGATTGCAGCAAAAATAGTGATTAATGCCAGACCCGGAAAGTATTCCTTTATGTGGAATCAGGTACAGTTTAGATCGGATCAGGAAACTTTTGAAATAAAAAATAATCAAACTGTTTTAACCACTATAAATTCCTTGTTGAAGTGCAGATATAAAATCCGATTGACAAGCTTCTACCAGTATACAAACTATTAAATATCATGTTCTTAAAAATGATTAAGGCAACAAACCGGTATAATTTTCAAAGATGACCGCTTACCACGAAAAAGCTCCATCAATACAAGCCGTCTGCCAATTCAATAATTTATTAGGCAAATTCACCGGGATTCACTATTTTTAACATCCAATCAGGATTAATAAGATCATAAAATGAAAAATAAAACTCCGGGAATTGTAAAGACTGACCCCTGGCTCCGGCCCGTTGAATCAGACGTCGTAGCCAGAATTGACCGTTTTAAAAATAAGCTGACTGTCATTGAAAACCACAGCGGGTCGTTGGGTAAATTCGCTGATGCTTATAAATTCCTTGGGATAAATTATGATAATAAACTTAAAGGCTGGTTTTACCGGGAATGGGCTCCGGCAGCTAAGGCGCTTTTTCTCTCGGGCGAATTTAACGACTGGGACCCCCGCTCCCACCCTCTACATATCATAGGTAACGGAGTATGGGAGATCTTTCTGGATGAAAAAAAATATGGAAAGCGTTTTTCCCATGGCAGCAAAATCAAAGTATGGGTAGAAGCTGACAATGGATTCCTGCCCAGAATACCTGCCTATATCAGGCGTGTAGTCCAGGATGAAGACACCAAAAACTTTTCGGGTCAGTTGTGGTTCGGAGATTTTGACTGGGGTGGCGATGACTTCCATATAAATCCGGATGAACAGCTGTTTATTTATGAGTGCCATGTCGGCATGGCTCAGGAAAAATCAGGACTGGGCACTTACAACGAATTTGCCGGAAATATACTACCCTGGGTTAAAGCATGCGGCTACAATGCCATCCAGATGATGGCCATACAGGAACATCCTTACTACGGGTCGTTCGGATATCATGTGGCCAATTTCTTTGCTCCGTCGTCACGCTTCGGGACACCGGAAGATCTGAAATCACTGATCCGCAAAGCCCATGACATGGGCATTGCCGTCATCATGGACATCGTGCATTCGCATACCGTCAAGAATGTGAATGAAGGGCTGAATATGTTCGATGGCAGCGATACTCAATATTTTCATCCCGGAGAAAGAGGGGTTCATCC
This sequence comes from Bacteroidota bacterium, assembly GCA_009773455.1. Taxonomy (GTDB): domain Bacteria; phylum Bacteroidota; class Bacteroidia; order Bacteroidales; family Lentimicrobiaceae; genus Lentimicrobium. Next base: position 221,436 of record WSXU01000006.1, read on the forward strand.
CCAATGGGACTCCATGCTGTTTGACTATGGCCGGATAGAAGTACTTCAATTCCTGCTGTCGAATGTGAAATACTGGTTGAAGGAATTCCATTTCGACGGCTTCAGGTTCGATGGTGTCGGGTCAATGATGTATTTTCATCATGGTAACGCTGTAATCGACTCTCCCCAGAAGTACTTTACCGATGGCGTTGAATGGGATGCCATCACCTACCTGCAGCTGGCCAATAAACTGGCTCATACAGTAAAGCGAACTGCTGTAACCATTGCCGAAGACGTTACAGGAATGCCCGGCCTTGCCGCACCTGTTTCGGATGGCGGTATCGGATTTGATTACCGTCTCGGGATGGGTATCCCCGACTTCTGGATCAAACTGCTGAAAGAGTACAAGGATGAAGACTGGAATATCCATGAGTTATGGAATGTGATGAACAACCGGCTGCCGGGTGTAAAAACCGTTGCCTACGCCGAATCGCACGATCAGGCGCTGGTAGGCGATAAAACACTGGCCTTCTGGCTGATGGACGAAGCCATGTACTGGCATATGCATGTTGATGATCAGAACATCGTTGTTGATAGGGGCATTGCCCTGCATAAACTCCTCCGGTTATTCACCATATCACTTGGAGGAAACGCTTATCTTAATTTCATGGGAAATGAATTCGGTCACCCGGAATGGATCGACTTCCCCAGGGAAGGCAATAACTGGAGTTATCAGTATGCCAGGAGACAATGGTCGCTGCCTGCAAATCCTGAACTTAAGTATAAATACCTTGCAGCTTTTGACCATCAGATGATTGAAACAATCAAAAACAACCATATCCTTGCCGATGAATTTGCTACCCAGCTGAATATGGATGAAGCGAACAAAACCATCGTATTTTCGCGAAGGAAACTCGTTTTTGTGTTCAATTTTCATCCGTTTAACAGCATTCCGGGTTATATTTTGACTGTGCCTGAACAAGGTGACTACAGAATTGTTCTTAACAGCGACAATTCAGCTTTTGGCGGTCACGGGAGGATTGATGAATCCATCAGCTATCCTGCAGCTTTCAATAAGGAACTTAAAATCTGGCAGATCAATCTGTATGTTACAAACCGTACTGCAATTGTTCTGAAGAAAAGCAGATGATGAGTAAAAGTTAACATCCGGGACTGACATAAATGCTGCCAGATATCTGTTTTTTAGATATTTTAACATTGCTGATATGGATTTTTTAATTTACTTGCGTATTATTGTAGACTTTTTTTAAACCAATCCGACTTTTTATTAAATATGGAACGCAAACGACTGGTAGTTAGTTATAGTAATGTTACACCTGAAGTGCTGGAGGCAATCCGCAAAAAATATCCCCTTGGTTATTCCAATCATGTGATCAAGGTTAAGACCAAGGGCGATGATTTCTTTTATGCCATCACAGTTGATACTGAAGATGCAAGCTATCTTGTAAAAGTGCCTGTAAAGATTGATACCAAAGGCAGCATCCACGACGATGACAACCTTGAAGACATCAACGATGAAAAGGAATCAGAAGAGACATTTCCTGACAATGAGCCTTCAACCGAAAACGAAGAATAATTATACAGCCCCATCGGGGCTGTTTTTTTATATCAGAATTGCATAATTTAATACCCGGAAAATTCTAAACTTAACATTTTCATAAGGATATGGAAAACAGCGACTTTAACCATCAGGAATCCAATACTCCGATAAGACTCAACGAAGAAGCAATCAGGTCGCTGACCGAAACACGGAAATGGACAACATTCTTCGGAATCCTTGGCATTATCGCAATCGCACTTATGCTGCTGGCAGCAGCAATCATGACTTTTGTGCTCCCGATTTTGAACGAAGGAAATGACCTTGGGTTCCCACCGGTATTCATTGGCCTGCTCTATCTGGTTCTGGGTGGTTTATATGTGTTGCCGGTATTATATCTTATGCGTTTCGGCAACCTGGCAAGGAAAGCCCTGTTGATGTCGGATGAGCAACTGATGGGCAATGCTTTGAGAAACCTTACACTTCATTTCAGGGTAGTGGGCATATTCGCCATTGTAATGATATCATTGTACATCCTGATGATCATTGCAATGCTGGTTTTTGGCATGGGTATGTTTGCCGGAAACATGATTGGTGCTTAAAATGAGTAAAAGGTATCTTACACGACCTACCCTACCTGAATGGATATTGATAATAATACTTGCCGGATTTTCAGCTTTACTTATTCTGCTGTCAGAACTTGTCGTTCCGGTTCATTATAATTTTCGCGGGATACCTGATAAAACGGGTAACCACTTCACCCTGCTGCTGATCCCATTGTCCGGGATTGTGATTTATATTCTCCTGAAAGGAACTAAGCGATTTACCGGGGCATTCAATTACCCGGTCAGAATTACTCCTGAAAACAGTCGTTTGCAGAAAGATCTGGCTTTTAAACTGCTGGATTCCTATGCTGTGATCACACTTGTTGTCTTTAACCTGCTCCTGGTTCATCTGCTGTTCATTTCTTTTACTGGCCATATCACTGGCATATGGATATGGGGAATTATCTTTCTCATCAGTTATATACTGCCCATCGCTGTATACCTGAAAAAGGCTTTCAGTGCAAAGAATAATCCATAAAGCCTGCCTCCTGATACAACAGGTTCTCTATTATCCTCAATTCCCTGATCATGAATAAAAATGCCGGGCCTGGAAAATCAGGCCCGGCTTAACAAGCCTGGTCAGGTTATTCAGTGGAATCTTTCCTCAGTCCGGGAATCCTGGAAAGACCATAAACTACACCCATAACTACCAGTAATGCTGCACCTGCACCAATCGGTGCGTTTCCACCCTGGGGAGGCTGATCACCTGTAAGATTGTGCTGTCCGGGAGGTGGCGGCGGATTCTGTGAATATGCTCCAGAGCTGATTCCTATAAGCAAGAACAAACTCAAAGACAATACAAGAAACTCTCTCTTCTTTTTCATTTTTTTATGATCATTTATATTTTTATATTTTGCCCTGGTAATCAGAAGAATGGTAATCATTCTCTGAAAATTTCCTATTAGCTGTCCCATTCTTTTCATAGCGGGTGTCTAATTAATAATCATCACCTTTTTGCCAACTATGCCATTGGTGCTGATTACATTAACCAAATACACCCCGGTTGCAATGTTTCCGGCATTCAGCATTTCCACACCACCATCTCCTGCTTTTGTCCTGAACAGCTGCTGTCCCTGCAAAGTGGAAATTGTTACATCGGAGCCTGATCCGGCACCTTTAATGAAAACCAGATTTCTGTAAGCATAGATACTGACCTGTTTAACTTCAGGATTATCTACCCCAACCGACCCGAATGTAAGCAGGAAACGCCCGGGTAAATCTCCTTCAACTGAGGAAAAACGGTAAACAGGACTTTCTGTCAGGTTGATGACCGTATTCAATTTAAGGTCAGTCAGGTAAATAACTGATCCAGGCAATGATTTAGCCAGCTCAATATTGAAATCATCATTTCCGTTCCCGACAAAATCAAAGGGGACAACCAGTTCATTTGATTGCAACGGAAGCGTATTGAGTGAATAGCTTCCGTCACTTGTCCTGGAATAAAACATTGGGGCAAAACCTGCTAGGAAATAGGAATCAAACTCATTGTCAAACCCCTCTGAAGCCTGCGGATTAAAGCGGACAATACTTGACTGGGAAGAATGTCCCGTCAGATCATTGGCTTTGAGAAGGATGAAATCATCGGTTGATTTATACCAGTTTACACTGCTGTGCAACCTTGAATCAGCCGGGATGCCCAGTAAACCATTCCCTGATGTATGCACCATAAAGCCGTTCATTGAAGGTACAATACCACCGACCTCAATAGATGTCTGATAACTCGAGGCCTGAGAATTCCAAACCTGCATAATTCCGTCGATGTTTGTTTTCGTCCAGGAACCACTATTCCAGTCAATAGCACTGGCGAAAGGGTTGCCCGTCAGATGCCAGCCCGGGTAGGAACCTGTGGTCGTATTGGTTAAACCATTCAGGGTTAAACCGGTAACGTTCACAGCCCCTTCAAAGGTCTTTACAGCAGTATTTTCGTAAGCAACCAGATATCCTTTACCGGGAATGAAGTGAGTCATATTATTGGCCGGTACTTTCTGATTCAGCCAGTAACCATAAATCAGGCTTTCATCGAAGGCATAAAAATCATAAATAGAGGAAGAAGGCGTCCAGTCTCCTGATATTTCCTGGTTTTCTACAGGTGACGAGATCAGATGCCAGCCAGTATCACCGCTGGTGTATGCCCCGACATTGCGTTCTATGGTTGCCTGTACACCACTGTTTTCATGAATGAGTGAGCCGGTCGAACCTGCATCTGACTTAACTATTAAACCGCTTGCTCCGGCATGATTGGTCAACAAACGATTTACAGTAAGGGTTTTGCCGGGATTAATAGTTACAGAAGCCCCTGCCATAATCGTGAGGTCACTGCAGGTAACTGAACCTGTAAGTACCGGAAAGTTGGGCGCTCCTGCCGGAATTTTAATTTTTGCTCCTGATAAAGGTACAACGTTAATATTCCAGTTACCGGAAGTTGCCCAGTCAGAAGATACAGAACCTGACCAGGTCGCATCGCTGACCACCAGAACTGTATAATCTTCAGCTTGTCCGTATGAACTGATATCACAGCCATTTGAAGGTATGGCATTGAATCTGGATAATACCCTTAGCCTGAGAGCTTTGTCAAGAACGACTCCTGTTGAAGGTACAGTGAAAGACAATGTGCGCGTTCCGGTTTTATTTGAAGGGAATGATGCAACTGACTCACCCGCTTCAAAAATTCCGTTATCATTGTAATCGATGTATACCCTGGCTCCTTCATTATTGGCAGTTCCGGTTTGGACAGTTACATTATAAGTCCTATTGAGCTCCAAAGCCGTCCATTTCAGGCATGTATAATTCTGATAATAACCATCATTACTTGAGGTTGGGTAATCGATATTACCCAATGCAAACCTGTATATTCCTATTCCATAACCATTTCCGATATTATTGTTTGACGAAAGGGTGCAACTGGTATTGACAGTTGGTGCACTACTTGTAACAAGGATAAGATTTTCCTTAATAATCTCATCTTCCCCGTTATTGATGCTCAGTTTAACCGAATATAATCCCGGACTGTTGTATGTATGGGTGGGGTTTTGAGTCGTATAATCTGTTGTGCCGTCGTTATCCACATCCCAGGCCCAGGAATTCCAGGCGCCCAGGCTGGCGTCGGTAAATGTCACCGTCAGGCTTCCCGCACAGCTGTTACTATTGTCTGCACTAAACTCTGCCAGTGAATAGGTGGTGGTGGCATTAGCCGTGCTGCCGGATGAATAATTTCCTGATTCGTCGTACGACCAGATTTTATAATAATAAATAGAGTTCGAACTCAGGGAAGTATGATCAAATGCAGCATTCCCACCGTTGTATAATACGGTTCCTCCACCGGGGATGGTGGTTGTGTAGGTAGTCCCATCAACTGGGGTGCCAAAAGAAGGAGATGTATTGAATGCAAGCATAACATTATTATCCTGACTCAGTATCCAGCTCAGGTCAACCCTGGTATTGCTGCTTACCTCAGCAGTGAAGCCGGCAGGATTCAGCACACCGGATTCAAACAGGTCGCTCTGCCACAGTCCTCGTCCATAGGTTGCAGCCTTTAAGCGGTTTTGAGTACCTACAGGATCATAAAAAATTTCAAGTTCCCTCACATCCACGGGAGGTAATCCGTTGCTGAAAAGTATCCAGTCTGTCATGCCGGCATCCTTAAACCAGACACCGGTTTGATTTCCTATATAGAGTCCTTCATTGCTGTTTTTATCAAAAACAATACAATTGGTATACAGATCGGGCAGGCTGAAATTGTGAAATTGGGATCCATATCTGTCCAGGTTAACCCTTTATTGACTGAAACATACACAGAATTACCGGCAGTCGCATAAACAACATCTGCATTGGTGGGATGTGTTTCCAGATAAGTAGGGGTCAATCCGTCAGGAAGGGTGCATGCGGTCCATGTCACAGATGCAGGAACGTCATTGGCATTATCAGTCCTTTTTATTGAGCCGTTCCTGACCACATAGATTACATCCGGATTGGCTTCTGATTGCTCAAGAACCTTACAATCAGCCGTTTCTCCGCTACTGATTTTAGCCCAGAGTACTGAACCTGCAGAAGCCTCCCTGACGTTGACTGTTCGCCAGACATTTTTATAACCGGCAAACATTGTATTGGGGTCTGTATTATGAAGAAAGAAAGGCAATACCCATGGACCGGCTTCATCGATGCCATTGGTACCTTCCGAACCAATGTTTGCGTAAGCTCCTTCAGGCCCGGTTACTGACCTGGAGAGATCACCATATACATAAGTATTGTAGCAATAATTTGAATTGTTATGATCAATGACACATTCTGTTCCGTCACCACCCCGCGTGGTATAAAATGTTGATCCATTGGTAGTCGCCGCTGACCCATTGTCCTGCAGCCCAATCAGGGTATAATTACTATTTGAGGTACCCTGTCCCAGTCGGTAAATCTGTGAGATAGGCAAACCTCCGGTGATTTCAGTCCATGAAGTGCCGCCGTTGGCTGTGTAGGTAATTCCACCATCGTGTCCAAGATACAAAGCGCCATTCAGTGGATTCCACACCAATACATGATGATCAGCATGCACAGCGGTTGCCGTTCCGCTGCAGTTGCCTGACCAATTTGTACTGCTGTTCCAGGTAACACCGCCATCGGTTGACTTCCAGGTGTTAATGCCGCCTACAAAAACTGTATTGGCATTAACCGGATCAACATTGATGCAGAGGTCGTAAGTTGCCTGACTGGCTGTTCCGCTTCCGTCACAGTTATAACCCATAATATTTGGGGTGGTTGACATAGAAGTAAATGACAAACCGGCATCGGTTGAACGCAGCAAGTTTGCAAATGTTCCATCTGCTGACTTGATCTGTACCAGGTAAACACAGGAAGGATTTGCCGGTGAAGTTCCGATCACCATGCGGGAACCTATCCCTGTTGAAGGTATTCCTGTGGTAATCTGGGTCCAGGTATCGCCTGTATTGGTCGATCTGTAAAATCGTGAAGGAGTGGTGATCCTCACAGCATAAACCACCGATGGATCCCCTGGTTTGAATTGAATATCCTTGATGTTGTGTCCGAAAGTGGAAGTCAGGCTCCAGGTTGCCCCGCCATTGGTCGTTTTGTAGATGCCGGTGCTTGTGGCAGCTATAATGATTTCAGGATCTGATGGATGCATCAGCATATCTCCGACAATAACATTTCCCATGGTATTGTTAATCTGATTCCAGGAAATCCCTCCGTCCACTGTTTTAAACACCCCGATCCCGGGAGCATCACCACCATCACGGTCACCCGTCCCGATATAGACGATGTCGGGATTAGTCGGATGAACAAGTATGGATGATACACCCAGCTTCGGCAGATTACCTGTCAGGTTTTCCCAGGTTCCGCCTCCATTCGTGGTTTTCCATATTCCGCCTGAGGGTGCACCGATATAAATAGTGTTCACATCTGTCGGATGAAAGGCAATGGCATTAATACGCCCCATTCCTGTCGGCTGACCGGTATTGTTGATGAAATACTGCGTTGGCCCTGAAATAGACCAGTTGCCTGCCGCTGATTTCACTCTTCCATCAGGCAGCACCCTTGATTCATTGATGTATTCCCACCGTTTGAATGCCTTATATCCATTGCCCTTGTAATCGCTCCGGCCTGACCAGTACCTGTAGAACGAACTTTGCAGATCATAAAAATTAACATCCGGTTCCTGCATCCTTTCGAGCCAGAAACCATGCCCCTGCTGTACTGATTCAGGTGCACTTTCCTGGGCAAATCCCTGGCTTATGCCTGTTGAAATTGCCAGCACTATCAGAAAATAAAATGTGTTGATAAATCTTTTCATGTTCATAAAAATAGATTTTAATATACAAATGGATTTGTTAAACCAGCTCTCCGCCTGAAATGGAAAATTATTTTACAAATATATCGGGAATGATAGGTAAACACAACATCGGTGGTGCGGACAAAATGCGGACTTAATCAAAAAATGATCGGTAAAGAAAAGTTCTAAAACGTTGATATATAATGTTCTAATGACTCATCAGAAGATAGATCCATTTTTTTTCTTATCCTGTACCTGGTTTTTCTTATGGCTTCGTTGGTAACATTCAGAATATTGGCAATCTGATTGCCCGATAAATTGATCTTAAGATAGGCACAGAATTTCAATTCAGTTTTGGTTAAGTCGGGATGTCTGCTCTTGAGGTTAACATAGAATTCCTGATGTAATGAAGAAAATTTCTCATTGAACTGATCCAGCTCACCCGAGTCCCTGACCTGCGACTTAATTGAGGAAACAATCTGTAGCAGCAGGTCGGCTTTGATTGAATCCGCATCTCCCATGGCCGTTGAGATTTTTTCACTGATCTGGTTCAGCAATTCATTCTTTTGCTCAATGGCCAGGGCATTGCTCAATTGCTCCCTCTCTTTTGTCCTTACCTCTTCCTGAATCTTTTCCAACCTTAGCTTGTGTATTTCTTTATCACTCCGAACTTTTTCCAGCTCCAGCGCAGCGGTCTTCAGACGCTCCTGAAGTATCTCCTGCTTTCTCAGCGTATTCTTCCGGAGAACAACAATCAAAGAAACCAGAAGCAATACCGAAAGTGTTGATATTAAGAATAAAATCAGGAACCAGGTTTGTTTCTGCCTTATTATTTTGAGTTCAAGCTGCTGATATGCAATGAGTTTCTCCTTTTTAACATTTTCATATCCAAGTTCTGAATTTCTGAGATTGTTCCTGATTTTCCGGGAATATACCGAATCCTTGAGGATAACCATGCGGTTGCTTTTTTCAGCTGCCGCCTTATAGTTACCTGATGCAGTGTCTATTGCCACCAGTAAAGAGAGTGCCTTAAGTTCTGACTTCACAGCACCAACTACCCTGGCGCAGATAACCGATCTGCTCAGAAAATAAACAGCAGAATCTGATTTCTTCATGGAATAATACAGCCTGCCAGCATTGTGATAGAGAGATTCAAGAATGGAAGTATCCCTGGTTTCTTCGGCAACCCGCATTCCCTTTCTCAGGTATGCCAGTGATTCTTCGTTCCGGTTGCTCTTCTGAAGCAGGGAAGCGAAATTATCATACAAAATGGGAAGACTTATCTTCTCATTCTCCTTTTCCAATCCTCCGATTAATTCCAGGTATATCTTTTCAGCCTCGGATATCTTACCTTGTTTCTCGTACAAGTATGCCAGATTACCCCTGTTTTGTAATAAACCATAATCGTTCTTTACTTCCCTGTTCAGAGCCATGGCTTTTTCAAAATACCTGTAGGCGGTATCAAATTCATTCTGATCAGTTTTATAAATTCCCAGAATATTGTACACACTGGCTATACCCTGTTTGTTGTTTTCAGATTCGAACAAGGGTAATGCCTGATAGTAGAGTTTCAGCGAAAGATTCGGGTCATTCATCGATAGATAGAGTGAAGCCATTCTCTCAAGACAACGTGCCTTCAGGAGTGTATTCCCGGCTTTATCAGCCAGTACCAGAACCTCATCATAACAGGCCAAAGCATCCTTGTATCTGTTCGATTTAAAATTCTGATTTCCTTTATAAAAAAGTGTTCCTGCCAGTCCATCAGTATAATTATTGCGAATGGAAAGCTCATGCGCAATACCCAGCAATTTCATTATACTGTCATAATCTGTGATTTTATCTGAGGATATACTTTCGAGTATTTCATGAATACTGGTTGTATCCTGAATATAATCCGGACTCAGGTTGGAATTATCTTTTTTGTTTTCTTTTCTGATACATGAAAAAAGCCATGGTGACATCATCAAAAGGAATATCAAAAATCTGATATGTGCAGGTTTAAACATCATGCTCATGTGTGATAATAATCGGTAAAAATACAAAAGGCATCTGAATCACATTAATGACGCCACATTGAAAAGTCGTTCCATTGATATGAGAATCAGGTTATAAAACAGATCTGCTTAACGGTATCCTTCCTTTGAAGACAACCTCCTCATGATTTTCCTGCCAATATTGATAAATCCCGGCGTCGCTTCGTCAAGTTGTATTTCAATAATATCGTACAATTCTCTCCTGATTTCCGGAATGAATTCGGAAATCCTGTTCAGAATTACCATGCTATACATTTTAACTGCTACACTTTCGGATGGGGATTGTAACCAGTTGAAGCAGGCGTCGGCCAGAATGCCTAGATTTTCTTCCGGCAGCGCAGACCTCGATAACATCCGCAGTGAATGCCTTTTCAGCCCATCGCTGCTGAATCCGGGCACGCAGGATGCCAACTCTTCTATTCTTCCGCTTATAAACTGAGGCCTGTTTTCAGCACAATAATCAGCAGCCCAGGCTGCCCGCCTGCTTAAGGGGTCTTTGTTCAAAAGTAAAATCCTCCAGAGTTCTTCAAACATTTCCGGCCGTGCCATAACAATACTGATGATCAGGTCAGTGTTTGAACGTGATTGTTCTCTGAGTAGCAGATCTTCAAGTTCCATAAAAAGATGTACTGCGGTTAACAGTATTTAAAGGACTGCAAACTTAACATTAACTACTGAAAAAGGAAACAAGCAGGAAGGGAAATAGCCATTAAAACAAGAAGGGAAACTATCTTTTCAGATTAGTTTCCCTTCGTTTATCCGTTTGCCTTAGCTTGCGGTAAACCTCAGGTTATTGTTCCGGCGCTTTGTGTGTGCTCCCCCCGTGAGGATCGCGTTACTTACCAAGTTGCAGGTCTTCCCTACTTGCGTAGTGATCTTCTGAACAGGACCCGGTACTTGTACTTTTCGTTTCAGGTTAACTTTCCTTGCGGTCTGCCATCCTTCTTCTGCAAAAGCCTTTCGGCGTTGTCAACTTTTCCTTGCGGAAGTTTGATTCTGCCTCCCGGTGTTTCTCACCGTATCGTTGGCCTGATGTGGTAAAATTACAACATTTTGACTCCGGTGTCAAGCATTTTATTGCACTGAATACCAACAGCTTTTGAACCTGAGTTATGAACAATTGTTAACAACTCCAATGAACCGGTTTACTGATAGAATTGAAAAATAAACCTTAGGTTTCCTTGTCAGGGAGGGATAAACTGAGTAACGGTTTTCCTTTTTTAAACCCTTCAATCTTACAGAATACAGACCCGTTTACTGGTTCAACGAAACAACCTTCAGGCATTTCTACCCGAATTTTATTTCCGAAGACATCTGCCACAACCAGCAAAGAAACAAGCGAGCACTTGTCCCCATCCTTTAGCTTTTCCTGTTTTATTCCCACAAAGCTGAACCCTTCGACTGAACCTGTTTGATACTGTGGATGTTCAGGTTCAAGAAAAACACGTCCTGTACAATTGATTTTATCTACTCTGCAGCGGACAACATTTCCGGGTTGAAGCTTGTAACTGATATAGAATTCATAGGGAACCAGATGGCGAATCCCATACGGATCCTCCATCAGCATATAATTCATATGATCTGACAGTGGAACCAGTTTTATAAAATTGAAAGGATAAGTTACACCCTCACAAAGCTTTTTCCCATCGTTGTACCATGCAGGTGCTGTCATTGGTATTATTTTGTGGTGCTTAATCTTGAAGCCCGGATGATTCCCTTGATTGTCAGCAGCTTCTGTATCAAAAGATCAAGATGTTTCTTGTCCCTGATGCTGACCTTAATAGTTCCGTCAAACTTTCCTCCCTTGCTTTCGAGCGAAATATTCCTGACATCCATTTTCAGATCGTTGGATATCAGATTCGTAATAGAACTTAGTATCCCGAGCTGATCAAAGCCACTGACCTTGATGGTGGCGATGAAATAGGTTCCTTCGGCAGGCTTCGACCATTGGGCTTCCATAGAACGATAGGGATACCTGTTCCGCATCCAGGCTGCATTCGGACAATTCAGACGATGTATTTTAATTCCATCACCCACTGTAATAAATCCAAAAATATCGTCTCCCATCACAGGGTTACAGCAACGCGCCAGCGTATAACCTTCGATGGCTGAAGTTTCATTGACAATGATTACATTCTCAGATGTTTTGTTGGCGGATGGAACTTCAGGACCGATCAGCGGCCTTGGAGGTTTCGGATCTGATTTCTCCTCCTTTTCCTTCGCGCTACCCAGCACAACATCCTTGATTGCCGAAGGTTCTATCTTATTTTCAGCCAGTTGCTGAAAAAGATCAAGCGGGCCTGAAAGCTTAAAGTAAGCAATCAGTTTGTTGATCGCATCATCCTGGTTCTGAAGTTTCAGTTGCGACAGTTTTCGCTTGAAAATCTCTTTTCCGGCTTCAGCCTGTTTAAATTCAGCTTCCTTCAGATAACGTCTGATCTTGATTTTTGCCCTTGAAGTGGCGACCCAGCCAAGCCAATCAATGTTCGGGGTTTGATTGCGTGAGGTCATGATTTCAACCATGTCGCCATTCTTCAGCTGATGTTTCAGGGGTACAATTTTCCTGTTTACCCTGGCGCCACTGCACTTTGCACCAAGGTTCGTATGTACCTCAAAGGCGAAATCAAGCACTGTTGACCCTGTTTTCAGCTTTTTAAGATCACCATCCGGGGTGAAAACATAGATCATGTTCTCCTGTGAGCCCGGTTTAGACCCTGATGACAGAGCTTCTTCTCCCTCTTCAGGGTTCTCAAGTATCTTTCGGATCGAATTCAGCCACTCATCGGTTTCAACAGCACCCGCCTGACCTTTATAACGCCAGTGCGCAGCATTGCCGAGTTCGGCCTCTTCATCCATGCGAACCGTTCTGATCTGAACTTCAATCCACCGTTTTGTGGGCCCCAGCACAGTTACATGCAACGATTCATAACCATTCGGACGGGGCACTGATATCCAGTCGCGCAGGCGTTTGGTTTCAGGGGTATAGAGATTAGTCACTGCTGAATAAGCCTTCCAGCAATCTGCTTTTTCATTTTCAGGTTCACTGCTGAGGATCACCCTGATGGCGAACAGATCATACACTTCATCAAACGAAACCTGTTGCTTGTTCATCTTCGAATATACAGATGAAACAGACTTGGTACGGTTTTTTATCGTAAAGTGAAGTCCGAGCCTCGTCAATTCTGCCCTGACAGGCTCCAGAAATTCTTTGAAAAAATCCTTGTTATCAAGTTCCGCCTGTTGAATCCGTGATAAAATTCTGTTGTAGGATTCCGGATCGGTATAGTGCAATGATAACTCATTTAATTCTGAGTTGATTTTATACAGACCCAATCGGTGTGCAAGCGGAGCATAAAGGTTCGATGTTTCCAAAGCGACAGATGACTGTTCCTGACCCGACAGCAAAGCTATGGTACGCATGCGGTGAAGCCTGTCTGCCAGTTTAACCAGCACGGCCCTTACATCACCCGAGAGAGATAATAAAAGGCTGATAAAATTCCCGGCATTGTCGTGAAGCCGGTCGGTTGGCAAATTATTGATACGAGAAAGGCTCTGCAGAATGGTAACTATTTCGGATCGCTGAGGGTAAGGCCCGGTAAATTCCTTTTCAAGGATATTTAAATCGACATCGTGGAGCAAAGCAGCAGCCACCGAAGATACCCCCAATCTCATTTCTGAAGCCACAATGCATGCCACATCCACCGCATGCAGGAAATAGGGCTCAGAATCAATCTTCAGGTTATTCCTGTATGCTTTAAGTAAGATGGTAAATGCATCTTTCAGGATCTCAGAATTACTCCCGGTCACAAATGGGCGGCAAGCCGAAAGCAACTGACGGTATTTTGCTCTTACCTGCCGCAAATCATTATTTTTCTCCTTGTTTCCCATCAGTTTTCAATCGTTTGCAAATTTACACTTTAAGCGCGTGAGCAGATGTTAATGAAAATTAAAAAAAGCGCCCCGGTTAACAGGGCGCTTTCAATTTCAATCTGAGTTACCTCTATTTCTGTGGAGGATCAAGATTTTTCGGCGCCTGTTTTTTGGGAGGTTCAGCAATTGATTCCCGCATCTTTGTATCAGCCTGGATATTCTGGAACTTATAATAATCCATTAATCCCAGGTTTCCGCTTCTGAAAGATTCGGCTATGGCACGTGGAATTTCTGCTTCAGCTTCAATCACCTTGGCACGGGCTTCCTGAGCTTTTGCCTTCATTTCCTGTTCGTTGGCCACAGCCATGGCCCTGCGCTCCTCGGCTTTTGCCTGGGCAATGTTTTTATCGGCGAAAGCCTGGTCCATCTGCAACTGGGCACCAATGTTTTTTCCAACATCGATATCTGCAATATCAATGGAGAGAATTTCAAAGGCAGTTCCACTATCGAGACCCTTTGAAAGAACAACTTTACTGATTGAATCGGGATTCTCAAGAACACTTTTGTGTGAATCAGATGAACCGATGGAGGATACAACCCCTTCTCCAACACGTGCCAGGATGGTTTCTTCACCAGCTCCACCGACCAGTTGCCTGATGTTCGCCCTGACGGTTACCCTGGCTTTCGCTATCAGCTGAATTCCGTCCTTGGCTACTGCAGCTATCGGCGGTGTGTTGATTACTTTTGGGTTAACCGACATCTGTACGGCTTCAAATACATCACGTCCGGCCAGGTCAATGGCTGTTGCTGCTTTGAAATTAAGGGGGATATTGGCCTTGTCGGCCGATATCAAAGCATTTACTACCAGTTTTACCCTGCCACCTGCCAGGTAGTGCGCTTCCAGTTCATCGCGGGTAATCGACAAACCTGCTTTGGTTGCATTGATCATCGCAGTAACGATTACTGAAGGAGGTACCTTACGCCAGCGCATAAATACCAGCTGAATCAGGGAAACCCTCACTCCGGAAAGCAGGGCTGAAAACCAGAGGCCTACCGGAATGAAATAAAAAATGATCCAAAGACCAAACAATGAAGCAATTCCAATGGCAACTACTACCAGAAAACCAGAATCAGATCCCATAATTTTACGTTTTACGTTTTACAAATATCTTATTATCAAGAATATGCGAAACAACAACTTCAGTTTCCTGATCGATGAAATCGCCGTTTGTATGTACTTCAAAAAACTCATCGTTAAAGACAGCTTTCCCTGAAGGGGAAATGCGTGATATTGCTTTACCCGAATCTCCGGGATGAATGCTGTCAAAATCAATTACATTCACTTTTCCCCTGATCTCAGTCTTAAGTGCCAGACGGTGCCAGGTATTGGATTTGAATGCAAGCACAATCGTTATGAGGGTTATTAAAAAAGTCGCGAAAAGAATATAGTGTCCGACAGGAGACCCAAATACATGGTAGGATTCCCAGATTGAAAATGCAATCAGGGCTACCCCGGCAATACCAACAACAGTCGTACCCGGAATTACCAGCACTTCAAGCAGAATGAACAACAATCCGGCAACTATCAATATTATTATAAGAGTCAACGACATATGAAATTATTCTTTATCAGGAGTCTCTACAAAAATAGTCAGTAAATCTTATGCTTTTACTGATTAACAAAATAAATATTGGCTTTGGGAATATACTCCCGGATGGCCTTTATTCTTCTTTCACTTCCAGGGTGAGTGCTCAGTAATTCCGGTGGTGCAACGCCTGGAATGGCTGCCATATCTTCCCAGAATGAAAGTGCCCTTGATGGGTCGTAACCCGCCATTGCCATAAACACCATACCAAGTTTATCCGCTTCCAGTTCATGGGTCCTTGAGTAAGCCAGTGTGCCCAATGTTGAGCCTAAACCGTAAGCCAGGTTAAATAAGTCCTGTGTCTGCGATGGTTGCTGTTGCATGGCTATTTCAAGCGACACACCCCCGGCAACCACTGCCAGCTGCTGGCTCATTCTTTCTCCACCATGGTTGGCAACGGCATGGGCTATTTCATGTCCCATAATAACTGCCAATCCTGCTTCATCCTTTGAATAGGGTAAAATACCCGTGTAAACAACGACCCTTCCGCCTGGCAGACACCATGCATTCACTTCAGAATTTTCAACAAGATTATATTCCCATTGATAGGAATCAGCCTTCCCGGCTTTTCCATTATCGCGCAGAAATTTTTCAACTGCTGCCGCAATCCGTTCTCCAACCCTTTTCACCATGGCAACTTTTGGATTTGACGGTGGAAGCGGTGGGTTCTGGCTTAGAAAATCCCTGTAAGAATTCAGGCTCATCTCTGATATCAACCCGTCAGGAACCATGTTGAATTGTTTGCGCCCGGTAATGGGAACCTTTGAACAGGATAATAAAATCAGAAGTACTGCTGTAAGCAGTACGGGTTTATTCCGAACCATACTATATTAATTATTCAATTGAAACTGTTAATTTCCTGTTTATCATTTCGTTATAAACAGGCTTAAGTTCTTCAAGGGATCCGCTCATAATGCCGCATTTCCCCTTATAATGAACAATGAGGGTAATTTGTTCAGCCTGAACCGGCTCAATGCCACACACATCGATCAGCGTTTCAATCACAAATTCGAAAGTATTATAGTCATCATTGTACAGAACAAGTTCCCTGATGTTGGTCAGTTGTTCTTTATGATCGCTGAGAATTGAAGGCTTTTCCTTAACCATTCTTCTGTCCGGGTGTTATATCTTCCGATATTTGACGACATAAAAGTACGAAAAAACAACAAAATCAGTTACGGAAGAATGATAAAATTTATCATTTATCCTCAAATACAGCGTTTTACCTGAATCAATATGTCTTTGTACCTGTTTGAGAGCCAGATCGCCAGTCTTAAGGAAGCAATAACGGCCGGACTTCCCGGCCCTACAGCCCATTCAAAGATGGCTCCTGCCCATCGCGACCGCCTGATCAATATCTCCAGGGGACCTGAATACGCGAGAAAAAGCGGCGTCCTGATCCTGCTTTTCCCTGACGAGTATGAAGAGATTAATACAGTCTTTATCAAAAGGGTTGAATACGAAGGCGTACACAGTGGGCAGATTGCTTTCCCGGGAGGTAAATTTGAGGATTCGGACCCGGATATCATTGCAACGGCCATACGTGAAGCAGAGGAAGAAATCGGCCTGAAAAAAGAATCCATACAGGTAGTCGGGCGATTAAGTGACCTATTCGTACCCCCCAGCAATTTTATCATCAGTCCGGTGATAGCACAAACTCCTGCCCGCCCGGTATTTATACCTGATATGACTGAAGTTGCTGAGATCTTTGCTGTGCCACTCCGATTCTTTCTCAATCAGGACAATTCAGGGGAGTATAAAATCAATTATCGGAACTCCCCTGACATCAGCGTTCCCGGGTTCCGGTATAACAATCACCTGATCTGGGGTGCAACAGCAATGATTTTGAGCGAATTGCTATACATCTTTGGTAACGTTAAATCCCGAAGGGATCATACCTGAACGCTAATAACAAAGCACAATTCGTTTTTATTTATAGCTTTACCTGACGAAAAACAACTTCTATGAAAATCAGAATTCTTAAATCTCTGCTTCTGTTAATCGCGGTGTTAGCATTGTCTTCGTGTCATGTCGGCCGCTTTTTCATCTACAACTATGCTGACATAAAGGATTACAGGAAATTTCCTCAGGTAGCGGTTCAGAATCCTGATAATCCATGGCATTTCAGCCGGAGTCTGAATAAAACCAAACCATCCCTTCCGGGAAACCTTGGTCCTGAATATGGTGATTTTGACAATTTTCTTTATGAAACCGAAACTCTGGGCTTCCTGGTAATCAGGAACGATTCCATACTCTTCGAACATTACGGGGAAGATTATGATGAATCGTCAGTTTTTACCTCATTCTCAGTGGCCAAATCATTTGTTTCGGCCATGGTAGGCATTGCGGTTGAAAGGGGATATATCAGCAGCGTGAATGAGCCCATTACAAAGTGGTTGCCTGAGCTGAAAGGTGAAGGTTTCGGCCGTATCACGATAGAGCATCTCCTTAATATGCGATCCGGCATATTTTACAGGGAAGCCTATACCAACCCGTTTATGGAAATGCCGAAGTATTACTATGGCAGGAATCTCCTGAAGTATGTCAAAAAGCTGAAGATCAAAGAAGAACCCGGGCAGAATTTTGACTACATCAGTGTGAATTCACTGCTGCTCAGCCTTATTATAGAACGTTCATCCGGAATGAGATTAAATGAATTTCTGGAACAGGAAATCTGGAAACCAATCGGTATGGAATTTCCGGCAACCTTAAACATTGACAGCAAAAAGCATGATACCTTCAAGGGATACTGTTGTGTGAATGCACGCGCCAGGGATTTTGCCAAATTCGGACGACTCTATCTTAACAAAGGCAACTGGAACGGTAAACAGATAGTTCCGGAAGACTGGGTGCGCATTTCTACCACATTTGTCCAGTCACCTCAGTTACCCCAGGGCTTCCATTATACCTATCAGTGGCGGGTGATGCCATCCGGCTCCTACATGGCCAGGGGAATTCTCGGGCAGTTCATTTATTGCAACCCGGCAAAAAACATTATAATAGTCAGACTGGGTAAAAAAGTGAAGGATTTCAACTGGGCAGTCTTCTTCGAAGAGGTGGCAGGCAAGTATTGAAATGATAGTGATGTATTTTTCCGTTAATAGAATCGCTATCCTGAAGGTTATGAACAAGCCGTACCATCATCACTGAATTCCCTGCTGATCCTCTGAGAATGCCTCGCTTCCGGGATACCAGAATTTTTCCCTGGCAAGTTTTTCGGGGAATGTATAATAATACATCACAGCCTCAGTGCACATGACCATGTCATGATCGTATAGCCAGGTGTCGATAACGGCAATGTTCCGTTTCATCTCCCTCAGTTTTCCTCTGAGAAACAAACTGCCATTGTTGGTTGTAACAGGCTTGCGCAGTTTGACTTCCATTTTTGAAGTCACACCCGATGTATTCAGTTTGACAAAGACCAGCCAGCTGGCAAGTTCATCAAGCAATGTTGCCTGAATCCCACCGTGAAGGGTATTGTTCCACCCCTGAAACTGCGGCTCTGGCATCCACTCTGCTGTTACAAAATCACCATCCTCAACAAAGCGGAGTTTCAGTCCGATGGGATTGTCGGGTGAACAACCAAAACAATTGTAACCTTCCCTTTTGATAAAAGGATTCCTGATTTTCTTCATGGATTGAAAATACTACTTCTTTTCCTTACCCCCTGCGAAAGCTGTGGTTCTTACCACGGCACCGTTTTCATCATATTCAATCCATTTGCCGTCCTTTACCCCTGATTTGTACTGGCCCGAAATCTTCACCTTGCCATTCTCAAAATATTCAATGCTGGCCCCATCGTTGGTGTTGTCCCTGTAAAAGTCGGAAGTTCGCAGCTTATTCCCGGAGTAATAGGATTTTTGTTCGCCCTGCAGCATCCCCTGCACATAATTGTATTCAGCTATCAGATTACCTTCAGAATTAAACCATCTGGAAGGACCATCCTTTACCCCGTTGGTATAGTTTGATTCTTCTGATTTTTTCTTGGAGTTTTCATACCAGGTTGATTGCATGCCGTGGTATTTTCCGGCTGAATAATTGTTTTCCGAAGTCTGAAAGCCTCCCTGCCCGTAATGACGGCTCGGCCCGTCGGGAATATCGTTTTTAAAATACTGCTCTGAAACAAGGTATCCCTGCTTCGACATATCTATGAATATTCCGTCCTTCTGACCAAGTTTATAATTTTCAATTTTGGCCAGCAATCCACTTTCGGCAAAATGAACCAGCCACATGCCATCCTTCTGGTTATTGACGTAATTGCCATCGAAAATCATTTCCCCGGCTTTTTCAATCCAGCGGCCCTGCCTGAGACCCTTAGCGTCTGTTTGATTGGCTTGCTCTGCTTGCTGAGCTTTCTGCGCAAAAACCATCATCGTCAGAAAGCTTAACAGAATAAAGGAAACAACGGTTTTTTTCATTTTTCTGATTTGTTTTGTATGCACAAAAATATAAAGACCCGAAGAAATTTATTCACATTACACGATAAATTCAGCACGTAAATCATACATTTCGGCGCCGGTAATCACAACATCAACCAGCTTTCCGGGCGTTAACTTACCGGCTTTCCCCGTTATGATGACTTCATTGTCAACTTCAGGTGAATCAAATTCAGTCCTGCCGATCCAGTTCCCATCCTCTTTCCGGTCTATCATAACTTTCATCCTGGCACCAATCAATGCGTTGTTCCTTGCCAGGGAAATATCCTGCTGAAGCAGCATCAACTCCTCCGCCCTGCGGGCCTTTATCGCTGGTCTGACATCATCCTTTAGCCTGGCTGCCGATGTATTCTCTTCGTTCGAATAAGTAAAAACGCCCATTCTCTCAAACCCTGAATCGCTGATGAAACGCTTTAATTCATTGAACTCGGCTGTGGTTTCTCCCGGGTAACCGACAATAAAACTGGTGCGGATGGCAATTCCCGGGACCTTTTGCCTGATCGTCCGGATAAGGTCAGCAGTTTGAACTGAATTCAATCCCCGTTTCATTGATTTCAGGATTCTTGAATTGATGTGCTGAAGCGGAATATCGAGGTAACGACAGATTTTAGGATGGGTATTGATCGCGTCAAGCACATTTACCGGAAAGCCGGCAGGATAAGCGTAATGAAGCCTGATCCATTCTATTCCATCAACTTCTGCCAGTTGATCAAGCAGCACAGATAGCTGCCTTTTCCCGTTCAGATCGATGCCATAATAGGTCAGGTCCTGGGCGATGAGGATAAGTTCCTTTACTCCGGAAGAAGCAAGAAACCGGGCTTCTTCAACAAGTTTTACGATAGGTTTTGAAATATTACCGCCCCTGATGCCCGGAATGGCACAGAACGAACATTTTCTGTCACAGCCTTCCGATATCTTAAGGTAGGCATAATGCGGCGGGGTGGTCAGCTGACGCTCTCCAAGAAGATCTTCGCGAAAAGGGGCGTTTACGGCAGCGAGGACGGCACTCATATCATTCACACCAAAAAATCCATCTACTTCAGGGATTTCCTTTGTAAGCTCATCGCGGTAGCGCTGCGACAGGCAACCCATTACAAACAGTTTCTCTATCCTTTCTTCCTTGCGGGCTTTGACCCAGTGAAGAATTGTATTGACAGATTCTTCCTTAGCATCGTTGATAAAACCACAGGTGTTCACGATCACAACATCGGCATCACCGGCCCCGTCGTGGGTGGTGTGCAGACCTGCCGCTTTCAGCTGCCTGAGCATAACCTCGGAATCAACCAGATTTTTGGCGCAGCCAAGGGTAACAACATTGACGGATTTATTTTTGAACAGTTTTGTTTTCACAGCTGATGTCTATGGTATATCAGGCCAGGGCTGTTATCAACCCGGTCATCTGAACAGGGAAAAATGAAACCGGCCGATTTTCAGTTAAAGAGAGAATCTACGAATTCATCCTTGATAAAAGGCTGCAGATCAGTCATTTTTTCTCCAATTCCGATGTATTTTACCGGAATCCTGAACTGATCCGAAATACCTATGACCACCCCACCTTTGGCTGTGCCGTCGAGTTTGGTCAGGGCCAGGGCATTCACTTCGGTGGCCGCCGTAAACTGTTTAGCCTGCTCAATCGCATTCTGCCCGGTTGAGGCATCCAGTACAAGCAAAACCTCCTGCGGGGCATCGGGCAACAGTTTCTGCATAACCTTCCTGATTTTCGACAACTCATTCATCAGGCCTATTTTATTGTGCAAGCGTCCGGCGGTATCGATGATCACCACATCGGCTTCCCTGGCAATCGCTGATTTGAGCGTATCAAAGGCCACCGAAGCCGGATCAGCGCCCATACCCTGCGAAACACAGGGGACGCCTACCCTTTCGGCCCAGATTTCGAGTTGCGAAACGGCAGCTGCCCTGAAAGTATCGGCAGCACCCAAAACTACGGTTTTACCTGCGGCCTTGAACTGATAAGCCAGTTTGCCGATGGTGGTTGTTTTTCCAACTCCGTTTACACCGACAACCATGATCACATAGGGTGTATCACGACGTGGAAAATCGAAACCTTCCACCAACAGGCCTTTTGATGTTTCATCAAGCAGGGCGGAAATCTCTTCACGGAGTATCTGGTTCAGTTCAGAGGTACCCAGGAATTTATCACGGGCCACGCGACTCTGAATACGTTCAATAATCCTCAGGGTGGTTTCAACACCGACGTCGGATGTTACAAGTATCTCCTCCAGGTTATCCAGGACCTCGTCATCTACCTTTGATTTACCGATAATTGCCTTTGAAAGCTTTCCGAAAAAACTGGTTTTGGTCTTCTCCAGCCCTTTGTCCAGATCCTGTTTTTTTTCTTTCGAGAAGAATGAAAAAATACCCATTGTATTCAGTTTGTTTATAATGATTGATTGAGGGCAAAGTTAGTCAATAAGCCTGAAGCATCGCAGGTACAAAATAAAACAGGGTCTTTTCTTAACGAATAAGAAAAGGCCCTGTTCCTGATAAAAGGAGGTAATTATTTCTTTGCCAGGAATTCTTTAACCTGATCGTTGGGAACAATATTTTCCTTGAAAGCATAGGCTCCGGTCTTGGGCGACCGAACCATGCGGATAACTTTAGCATAATCCTTACCTGATGAAGTCCTCAGGGTTGCAACTACTTTCTTTGCCATGGTCTGTCTTTATTTAATTTCCTTGTGAACAGTAACTTTCCTCAGGATTGGATTGTATTTCTTAATCTCAAGCCTCTCGGGAGTATTCTTCTTATTCTTGGTGGTAATATACCTGGAGGTTCCCGGCATACCACTGGTTTTGTGCTCTGTGCACTCCAGTATCACCTGAATTCTCGCTTCTTTGCTCTTCTTAGCCATTGTTGTAAGCCTTTAAATTTTCGGACTGCAAAAATACAAATAATTACTTACCATCCAAAGACATGCAGAGAAAAAATGCGAGAATACCGGAAATTTTAACCACGCATATCGAATGAAAGCTGCAATTATCTGTATTTCAAACCCTTAATGATACAGATCAAAATATAAACAAAACTTTGTTGATATTTTCTCCATTTCAGGGTCAGATTGCATCAGGTTTAAAAAAAAGAAGTAGGTTTGAAAAAAAAAGAAGCGGCATGCAATGGCAGATTCTGATCAGGGGGTTCAGGGCCTATCTCCAGGTGGAACGATCTATGCCTGCAAATACTGTTGATGCTTACCTGCGCGACATCAGCAAACTGGCGACGTACTTCAGCCCCGAAAACCACAATATCCAGCCGTCTTCACTGCAGCTCAAAGATCTGCGGCAGTTCGTGAATGAACTGGCTTCGGTCGGTATCGCTGCTACCAGCCAGTCGCGCATCATCTCAGGAATCAGATCATTCTTTCATTATCTCATTCTTGAGAATGAAATCAAATCAGATCCTACCGAATTGCTCGAAATGCCCAAAACAGGACGCCGGCTACCCGATGTCCTTACCACAGATGAGATTCTCAAAGTTCTCTCGGTGATAGACCTGAGCGAACCGAACGGAGAAAGAAACAAAGCCATTCTTGAAACACTTTACGGCTGTGGTCTGAGGGTATCGGAACTGGTAAACCTGAAGCTTTCCGACCTCCATTTTGATGAAGGATTTATTATGGTTACCGGTAAAGGTAACAAACAAAGGATTGTGCCCATTGGCTCCGATGCCATCAGGCAAACCGGAACTTACCTGAAGTTTAAAAGAAACATCCAGAAAGTCAGCAGGGAGAGTGAAGACATCGTTTTCCTTAACCAAAGAGGCAACAGGTTAACCCGGGCCATGATCTTTGAAATAGTGAAGAAACTTGTAACCAAAGCCGGGATAACAAAAACCGTCAGTCCCCATACGCTCAGACATTCCTTTGCCACACACCTAGTAGAGAATGGCGCTGACCTCAGGGCTGTCCAGGAAATGCTGGGTCATGCCTCCATTACAACCACCGAGATTTATACCCACCTTGACCGTGAATTTCTCAGGAGCAACATTTTAAAGTATCATCCTCGTAAAACGATGGATTGAAGGCTGAAGACTAATCTTCATCGTCCTCCATATCGTCAAATTCTTCAATTTCGCCGTCTTCATTCACAAAAACGCCCCAATTAACTGTTACCAGTTTTCCGTCCTGAAAGTAGAAATCGATCAGGCCTTCATCAAAAGAAACCCGTTTTTCGCCCCATTCTTCCACCTCTGTGTCAATCTGGGTGAGGCCTTCCGATTTCATGAGTTCGGTAATTTCCTGTTCATTCATTCCGAAGACCTTCTTTCCAAACAGGGTTGTTTCCTCATTATCGGTTTCGAAACACGACAGTACATGATTGTTTTTCCCTTCAAAAAATACCGATAATCCTTCCTTATCATAGTTCCAAAGGATGGTATCGAGATCTTCATCGGCCTCTTCACCCAGGTGCTCTATTTCAAGTGGCTTACCGAGCGTATTTTCAACAGTTTTTGGCAGATCGCCAAATTTAAGGTCATCCAGACCTTCGAGCAGAAGAATCTCCATTTTCATTTTTCTGAATTTTTGTTTTCGGTTTTTGAAGTAAACTTTATTTCCTGATCAGCGTAAACTAATTAAAAGGTGAGTCAGGTTCTTTGGACATATAATGATAGGCCATGCGGCTTACCAGTTTCGGGCAGAACCTGTTCAGGAAGACGGTGAATTTTCCTTCCAGCATTGTAAGGATGATTGAATCTTTCCTCCTGATGGTCGCTTTGACTATTTTCCTTGCCGCCACTTCTGCCGGCATCATGTTTGACTCATTCCTGGGAGTTTCTCCCTGCGGGCTGCCGTCAGCCGTCAGAGCTGCCGTCCGGATGTTTGATGAGGTAAATCCCGGAGCTGCAATCAACACATGTAACCCGGTCTTAAGGTTTTCACATCTGAGGGTATCAAGAAAACCCCTGACAGCGAATTTGGACGCAGAATAACCGGTTCGACCCGGAAGTCCGACATAACCGGCAATTGAGATTATCCCTACGACAGACCCTTTGGTTTTGAGGAGGTGAGGTAAGGCATATTTTGTGCAGTAAACGGTACCCCAGAAATTAGTATCCATCAGTTTTTGCAATACATCCAGATTGGTTTTTGCAAAAACTGCCCTCATGGATATACCGGCATTGTTAACAAGAATATCGATACGCCCAAAATGAGTAATTGCTGAATCAATCAATTGTTTGCAATCGTTTTCGATACTGACATCCGTATTCACGGCAAGAACATCAATGCCCGCCGAGCTAAGGCTGCTTTCAGCCTGCCTCAATCGGGTAATATCCCTGGCCGAAATAACCACTTTTGCACCCAAACGGCCGAATTCCTCAGCCAGTGCATAGCCAATTCCGGAGGAACTACCTGTGATAATCACTACCTTATCTCTGATTTCCCGCATATTTTTAGCCTATGCAATAATAGCATATTTTCAGGCTTCTTCGTAAATCAGTTTTTTCAATAATTAATTTAGATATACGACAGCAATCTGCCCTTTTATATAAACTGCAAACCGGCTATTTAATCAGGTATTTTGTTTTTCTTTACCTTCGGCTCATCATAGAGTTCAATGTCATTGTATATGTCATCAAAAGTAATCATTGAGGTTTGTGCAGGTTCTGTTGAATCTGCCATTGCTGCTTCAAAAGGCGGAGCCAGCCGGATAGAGCTCTGCAGTGCCTTGTCGGAGGGTGGACTGACCCCATCACAGGCAATGATTGAATATGCAACTACAAACCTGAAAATCAAGACTTTTGTACTGATCAGGCCAAGATCCGGTGATTTCAGCTACAGCCGGGCTGAATTTGAAGTCATAAAATCGGATATTTTTTCTGCAAAGGCAAAAGGAGCTCATGGGATAGTCACCGGAATGCTGAATACTGATGGCAGCATAGACACCTGCCGCATGAAAGAGGTAGTTGAAATGGCCCATCCCATGCAGGTTACATTCCACAGGGCGTTCGACCTTGCCAAAGATCCTTACGACGCCCTTGAAGTAATTATATCCCTGGGTTGCAGCAGAATCCTGACTTCAGGTATGGCCCCGACTGCCATTGAAGGTGTTGAACTTATTTCCGGACTTGTAAAACAAGCTGGTTCCAGGATTTTAATTATGCCCGGAAGCGGGATAAATGCCTCCAATCTTGAGGAACTGCATTCAAAAACAGGTGCTCATGAATTTCATTTGTCGGCATCCTCAGCAACCCAGAGCAGAATGGTTTACAGAAAACAGGGGATTAAAATGGGCAGTGGAGCCGGCGATGAATACAATTTCACCCAGACGGATAAAAATCTGGTTTCAGAACTCTGTGCATTGGCCGCCCGCTTAGTCTGATCTGATTTTGCCGGTATGATTTCACTTCAAGTATATTTTCCATGAAATATCGCTGGAATGCCAATAAAATCGGGTTCATCGATTGCTTTCTCTCCTGACCTTCCGATCTAACCTGAATGGAAAAGTGCTGTCATCGCCATAATAACAATGATCAACTTTTTTGTTTATGTTATTTAGAATTATTATAAACAATTTTGACTCGAGTTGTGTTTATTTAATAAACTCAACGATATGAAAACAAAGCTACTTTTCTCAAGTATATCCATATTCCTGTTTCTCGGTTCATTAGTCACTTCGTATGCGCAGGTTCAGGTAATTTCACCTAACGGTGGTGAAAACTGGGTCAATGGGTCTGAAGTCAGTGTTTTATGGACATGTGAAAACGACTTTGATTATTATTCCATTGAATTCTCCTATGACAACGGGGCAAACTATTATGTACTGGATTATGTTTATGGCGAGGCCGGCACAAATGTAACTTCCTGGATTATCAATTATGCTGCTACAGATGAAGCCAAAATCCGGGTTTCCAATTACAGTGATCCATCAATTTCTGATGAAAGTGATGGAACCTTTTCTGTTGTCAATCCAACGTATTACATTTATAATCCATATGCAGGGGCGGTATTTTACCAGAACAATGAAATCATCGTTCAATGGTATACCTCTAACAGTAACCCGACCAATGTTGAATTTTCATCAGATAACGGTTTAACCTGGGTTCAGGTAGGAAACGGCATTTCAGGTGAAATCCATTATTTTGAAGCCCCGGTGGTAAATTCCAATCAGTGTGTTGTAAAAGTCTCTGATGCCACCAACCCGGCTGATTTCAATCTGAGTCAGGTTTTTTCGGTGATTCCGGTTCCTGAACTGTCCCTGGTCAGTCCGAACGGTGGTGAAACCTGGAACTATGGTGAATTATCCTCTGTTTCCTGGACAGGAACGAACATCAGCCCATATGTTGATCTGGAAATTTCATCGGATGATGGTCAGACCTGGCAGTCATTCTGGTATGCAGAAAGCTCCCCCACAGGTGGGAGCGCTATGGTAGAAACTCCTATGATAAATACGGAAACAGCCCGTATCAGGATATCCGATTATAATTACCCTGCCGCTTACGATATCAGTGATGCCGGCTTTACGATCAATGTGCCGCCGTTCATCATTTATTCTCCGACTGCCGGTAATACCTATTATACAGGTCAAACTTTGACAGTTTCATGGTTCACGGTTAATCCGGTGGTTACTGATATTGAGATATCGCTTGACAATGGCCTTAATTTTCAGACACTTGCAACCGATCTACCTTCAAATTCAGGCTATTATGATGTTGTTTTACCATCTGCAGCCTCTGATAATTGTATAATAAAAATAGTAGACAGTAGTAACCCTGAATCCTATGCTTTGAGCCAGGTATTCAGGATCGTTGAGGCTCCTGTTCTCACATTGATCCAACCAAACGGTGGAGAATTATGGGACAATGACTCAACCTATACCATTGGCTGGACCTATACAGGTGAAGTTCCGGAATACACCTATCTTATGATAGATTTTTCAGCTGACAATGGAAACAGCTGGGAGAATATTGGTTTTCTTTATTACTATGAAAACGAAAATTCGTTCAGCTGGACTACTCCTGTGCAGACTTCAGATTCATGTCTGATAAGAATATCCGATTATTACTACCCGTACATTTCAGCGATGAGCCAGTCGGTATTCTCCATCAGTGAAATTCCTGAACTGGATATATGTATGGTCAGTGTTGATTCTGCTTCAGGTAAAAATGTTATTGTCTGGAATAAATCAGACAGCGATCTGATTTCAGAATATGTTATTCTGAAGGAAGGAAATGAGACTGACATTTATGAGGAAGTCGGCAGTGTTCCGTCGGATGCAGTATCAACATTCATTGATAACGGATCCAATCCCAGGGAGAAAGCCACACGCTATAAACTGACTTTCCGCGACGCACAGGGAAATCTCTATGGAACCGGTTCCCTTCACCAGACGATTCACCTTTCCATCAGCCAGGGAGTTGGCAATACCTGGAACCTGAACTGGAATCCATACCTTGGTTTCCCGGTGAGTTCCTATAACATCTACCGTGGAAGTAATTCAGAAGACATGCAGCTTTTGGGAACTGTTTCGGGTAATTTTACCTCTTATACTGACCTCAATGCCCAGCCTGGTGTTGTTTACTATATGGTTGAAGTGATTAATCCCAATGATTGTAATCCTGAAGGGTTAAAATCAGGGAAATACAGCAGTTCAATTTCAAATATTGCGACCAATAATGCTCTTGGGATTGACAATAAACCAAAGCCCACTTCACTGAGTGTTTATCCCAATCCGGCAACGGATAGAATAAAGGTCATTTCAGGTGATCATCTGAAGGGAAACATGGTGCTGACAGTTGTGAATTCGATGGGTAATGTTGTTTTCTCAGGGGAAATCACTAGTTCAGAACTCTCAAATGGGTATGATCTTATAACGGATAGACTTGCTCCCGGGCTTTATACACTTCAGGTAACGGGCTCTGATTCGGTGGGTGCCGTCAGGTTCATAAGAACAAAATAACAGACAAGGTTTTAAGTTAAAGCCGGCATCAATGCCGGCTTTTTTTTACTCTTATGTTGGTTTTCCTGCCTGTTTCCGGCCTCAGCAGCATATGTCCATTCTTCATGTGATGATATTTCAGGAAAATCCAATGATCATATTTTCGGGATTTATCCGGGTTTCTAATGCAAAAATCAATACATCACACAGTGCGCCGGAAAACAGTCAATACATATCTTGCAATCATAAAACCGGCAACCGGCTTACCGGGAGTAATACACCTGCAAACTTATCATTACCTTCGTTGCGGAAAACAAGATACA
Organism: Bacteroidota bacterium; assembly: GCA_009773455.1. GTDB lineage: Bacteria > Bacteroidota > Bacteroidia > Bacteroidales > Lentimicrobiaceae > Lentimicrobium. The sequence continues at coordinate 250,559 of WSXU01000006.1, forward strand.
CATTATGAACCTTCCATTAAACAAGCCCAGGATCTTCATGATTCTGGCCGGATTACTTTTATTTTCTTTCCTCCCCTGCCGGAATGCATTTTCGCAACAGACCGAAAAACTGAAAGTGATGACATGGAACATCAGGCTCGACACGCCTGACGATGGAATCAATCAATGGCAATTCAGGAGAGATGCCCTGTGTCGTGAAATTATGCAGCGCAAACCTGATGTATTTGGCGTGCAGGAGGCAAAGTACAACCAGATGACCGATATGCGAAAAAGGCTGAAAGGGTATAAAAGTATCGGTGTTGGTCGGGATGATGGTAAAAAAGATGGTGAATTCAGCGCAGTCTTTTACAACAAAAAGATCGTAAAACCAGTTCGGTCGGGCACTTTCTGGTTATCAGAAACACCGGATGTACCCGGAAGTCGTGGCTGGGATGCCGCCTGCAACCGGATAGTTACCTGGGCTGAATTCCGGCAGAATGCCACAGGTAAACACTTCGTTATGCTGAATACCCATTTCGACCACATGGGTGAGGAAGCACGCGTACAAAGTGCGCTGCTGATCATCAGAAAACTAAAGGAAATAGCCGGGAAACTGCCCATTGTTCTCACCGGAGACCTGAATGTTACATCAAAACACAAAGCTTACAGGATCCTTACTTTTTCCGAAAATGAATACACCTTGTCAGATAGCCGCGTCAGGGCGGATGCTACCGTCACCGGACCTGATTTTTCATTTATTGGTTTTGATCCGGCTTTTACACCAACAGAATTGATTGATTTTATTATGGTTACCTGGGATTTCAAGGTTACTTCCAGTAAAATCTACGATTTCAGACCTGCCGGCAAATACCTTTCAGATCACCTTCCTGTCATTGCTGAACTTGAATTCAGGTAATTTAGTATGAATATCAGCAAGGAAACTCTCCTCATCACTGAAAAGGGTGAAGTGGTTAATCTGTGTACCCTTGAAAACAACCATGGTATCAGGGTAAAAATCACCAATTACGGCGGAATTATAACACATATTTTCACCCCTGACCGTAATGGCAGGTCTGCCGATATTGTACTCGGACTGGAAAATACCAGGGATTATACCAATGCCCTTTACCGGGAATTTTGTCCCTATTTCGGTGCTACCATCGGACGGTACTGTAACCGAATCAGGGATGGCAAATTCCGGATAGGATCTGCTGATTACCACCTTGGTTCAAATGATGGTATTCACCACCTGCATGGAGGGCACACAGGCTTTGACAAAGCGGTGTGGATGCCAGAGATAGGTCAGTCAGAAAATGCAGTTCAACTGATTCTTACACATTTCAGTCCGGATGGAGATGAGGGCTATCCCGGAAACCTCATGGCAAAGGTTATTTTCACCCTGACTCAGAATGATGAACTCATAACAGCCTACGAGTGTACGACCGATCAACCGACTCCGTTGAATCTGACAAATCATGTTTATTTCAACCTGTCAGGCAATTTTAAGGGAGATATCCTTAACCATGAACTAAGCATCCGGGCAGGACAAATAACGGAAACTGACCGGGAACTCATTCCTACCGGCCGGATATTACCGGTAGAAAACACCGTTTTTGATTTCAGGAAACCTTCGCTCCTGAAGGAGAAATTGCTGATGCATCAAGGCGGGTTTGACCAGAATTATGTGCTGGATGATTACTTGCCGGAATATTTAAAAATGGCTGCCAGGTTAAGTGAAACAAACTCGGGAAGGGTACTTGAAATTTATACCACACAACCGGGTATTCAGCTGTTCACTTTACAGACTGATATTTATCCTCTTAAAATAAAGGGGAATTTGATTCCTGGACAGATTGCCGGACTGGCGCTGGAACTCCAGCATTTTCCGGATTCACCAAACCATACCGGATTCCCCGAAACACTGCTCAGTCCAGGGGAAGTATACAATCAGAAAACTGTTTACAGGTTCTCAACAATGATTTAAGGCATCAGAATACAAATAGTTTTGTCCGTTGCCCGCAACGTGAACTTACGAGGTAGCCGAAATCATAATTCATTTCAATCACAAAAAGTACCCCAAGGTTATGGGTTGGATTTGATTCACCGGTATCTTTCAGTATCGGAAAATTTGCAGCGCTGCCTTCAGCGGTGGCCATGTCGTTAAACATATAATTAAACCTGAGCCCTGTAGCTACACCAAAATTATCGGTTCCGAAAATATAGCCCCCAAATCCGACAGCCATTCCAAAATTGCTTTTATTGATCATTTTGGCCACATTTTCTTCCGTAAAGGCAGTACTTCCATTATCTGAAAATTTCACGGTTGAATAGGTTGACCATTGCGGTCCTATTTCAAAATAAGTGCCGTTGCGGTTGGTGCGGTACATCACCAGCATGTCAAGTCCGCCGAATGTGTATTCACGCAGATTTTCAGACCCTGTTGGACCATCGGCCGGTGTATAGGTAAAAGCCTGATTAAAGGTTGTTTTCATCACATCGAATGTGATCTGATGCTCCTGTATAAAGTTGAATCCAAGTTTTCCGCCAAAAGTGTATCCGGGCCTGAATTTGTGCACAATATCCTGGTTTTTAAATATCTGTGAATTGTACATAAAAGAACTGCCTATCCCTCCTTTTAGACCGATATCAAACCAGGTCTGGGAAAATGCTCCAAAAACAACAAGCTGCATCAGGGCCAATAATAAGAATCGTTTCATATTTATATGTATTGAAAAATCAAATTTACAAATTATAAACAGTTTTTAACGAAAAGCACTTTCAAATCGTGCCAAATATTTCAGATTGCCCCGTCAGGAAGTGAAATTGAATAAAAAAAAGGCGTAGGTTTGAGTCTTGAACTTTGTTTTACAGGAATTCTGCCATCATTTGCGTTTTAAAAAGTATACTTCATGAACCTGTCCAGATCACTAGTTTCTTCGATTCTTCTTTTAACCCTTTCATTAAGTGTCAGCGCACAGCAATCCATTAATCCTGCTGATTTTGTGGATCCATTCATCGGCACCGGCGGACACGGACACACCTTTCCCGGGGCTACAGTACCTTTTGGCATGGTCCAGCTCAGTCCCGATACCCGTCTTGAAGGATGGGACGGATGCGGCGGCTACCACTACAGTGATGAATATGTCTATGGTTTCAGTCACACACACCTCAGCGGTACAGGCGTTCCCGATTACTGTGATGTATTGTTTATGCCTTTTACAGGCGCGGTCAGATGGAACAACGGATCAGACGGAACAAAAGGATACCGGAGTCATTTCAGTCATGGCAGGGAGTCGGCCCATCCGGGTTTTTACAGTGTTTTTCTGGAAGATTACGGAATTGAGGCAGAATTAACCTCTACCATAAGGGCCGGAATACACAGGTATACCTATCCGGTTGGTAAGAACCAATCTGTACTTGTTGATCTGGCCCATCGTGATAAGGTAACCGGTTCCTGGATCCGTGTTGTAAGTCCCTATGAAATTGAAGGTTACAGGGGATCGACCGGATGGGCAAGAGATCAGAAGGTCTACTTTGCTGCAAAATTCTCAAAACCCATCATAGCATCCGGGTTTGCCCTGACTGACTCTGTTGTCAATACCAACGGTTTTATCGAAGGGAAAAATGTCAAAGCCTGGCTCGGATTTGACGAGAAAGCTGGTCAGTCATTAACCATCAATGTGGCATTATCGGCTGTAAGTGTTGAAAATGCCAGAATGAACCTTGAAAGTGAAACTTCAGGCCTTGATTTCGATCAGATCAGGCAGGCAGCAGCATCTTTCTGGAACCGGGAACTGAGTAAAATTGATGTTAAGGGAGGTACAAAGGATCAGAAAACTGTTTTTTACACCGCATTGTATCATACCATGATCAGTCCGAACACCTATTCTGATGTTGACGGATCTTACCTGGGGCGTGATTTTAAGGTGCACAATGCCGGGAAATCAGGATATTACACTGTATTCTCCCTATGGGATACCTACAGGGCACTGCATCCCCTTATGACCATCATCGACCGCAAGAGGACCGGTGACTTTATCAATACCTTCATACATCAGTACCAGCAAGGTGGGATGCTTCCGGTGTGGGAACTATCAGCCAATGAAACATGGTGTATGATTGGTTACCATGCAATACCGGTCATAGCCGATGCCTGGCTTAAGGGAATCAGGGATTTCGACGGTAATACCGCACTGGCAGCTATGGTAAACAGTGCCACAAAAGATATTTTCGGACTTGAACACTATAAGAAGTATGGTTTTATACCTGCCGGACTTGAATCAGAATCTGTTTCAAAAACACTTGAGTACGCTTACGATGACTGGTGTATTGCCAGGATGGCATCAAGCCTTGGCCAGGACAGCCTGAGCAGAGTATTCAACATAAGGGCTCAGTCTTACAAACACCTTTTTGACCCGTCTACCGGCTTCATGAGAGCAAGGTTCAACGGCGGGTGGTTTAAACCGTTCGACCCGGCAGAAGTGAACTTTAATTATACAGAAGCCAATTCATGGCAATACAGCTTCAGTGTTCCGCAGGACATGAACAATTTTATTATGTTGCATGGCGGAAAGGATAAAACCGCTGAATTTCTGGACAGGCTCTTTTCTGTTTCATCCGAGACTACAGGGCGTGAGCAGTCAGACATCACGGGCCTGATCGGGCAATATGCCCATGGCAATGAACCCAGTCACCACATAGCATACCTCTATAATTACTTCGGAAAGGCATGGAAAACCCAGGAAAAAGTCAGTACTATAATGAAAGAATTCTATACGACCAGACCTGATGGACTCATCGGCAATGAGGACTGCGGGCAAATGTCGGCCTGGGCGGTTTTTAGCTCAATGGGGTTTTATCCGGTATGTCCGGGCAGTGAAGAATACGCCATAGGAAGTCCGGTTTTTGAAGAAACGGTCATTAACCTTGAAAATGGAAACAGCTTCAGGATCAAGGCGCTGAATCTTTCCAGCGATAATATCTATATCAGGCAGGCCATTCTGAACAATAAAAAGATAAACAGAAGTTATCTGACCCATTCAGAGATCATGAGCGGCGGTGTACTTGAACTGGTGATGGGGCCTGATCCTGAAAAATCCTTTGGAACAGGGGCCGGTAATGAACCTTCAACAGGCATTGATGGTGAGATTGTGCTTGCTGCACCCGTGGCAGAACCATCCGACAGAATTTTCAGGAAAGAGGTAATGGTAAGCCTGACGGCTGAACCAGGTTCTGTGATAACCTATACCACCGATGGCTCAAATCCGGGCCCGGAGTCAGAAGTTTACCATCTGCCCATCAGGATTACTGAAACCACTTCGTTGAAATTCACTGCGGCGAAACCCGGATTTATATCTCCATCACCACAGGTATCCATCTACACTAAAATGCCTGAAAGCGTTGAGATCATCTCTGTTAGTGAGTATGCATCCCAGTATTCGGGCAGTGGCAGAAACAACATGATTGACGGACTGAAAGGAAGCACTGACTTCAGACTGGGCGGCTGGCAAGGTTTTGAGGGGAAGGACGCTGAGGCTGTTGTCAGGTTAACCGATGACCGGACAATCAGATCAATTTCTCTGGGCTGTTTCCAGGACATCAACTCATGGATTTTTTTCCCTGCATCAGTTGAATTATGGACCTCAGACGATGGTCTGAACTTTTCGAAAGCACGAGAACTTTTTAATGATTTTCCATCTGATAAATGGGGTTCTTATGTGAAGGAATTCACATTCGACAATCTGGACTTAAAGAACAGGTATATAAAACTCAGGGCTGTAAATGCCGGGGTTTGTCCGGCATGGCATCCGGGGAACGGAAATCCGACCTGGATATTTACAGATGAAATAAGCATTGGTTTCTGAAATAGATTATCTTCGGAGTATGAATCCTGCGAATCCGGAAACATTTGTACAGTGGGCACGCGAATGTGGTAAGCTGGGGCTTGTCGGCTGCAGCAGCGGCAACCTTTCGCATCGGCCCGACAGAGATTCGATGCTGATCTCAGGCACCGGATCGTGGCTTTCGGACTTAGAAGTTGATCAGGTCGCTCACATCGACATCGAAGGTGTTGAGATATTCAATTCCACCAAACCTTCTGCTGAATTCCGGCTTCACCGCGAAATATACAGGAAACGGAAGGATATAGACACCATACTACATTTTCAGTCACCTTCTGCCACTACCATAGCTTGCATGGGTATGAAACCGGATTACAATGTCATCATAGAGATTCCTCTTTACATTGGTAAAATTGGACACATACCCTATATCGGGCCGGGGTCGCAAGAACTGGCCGATGCTGCCGGTGTTATAATGGCTGATGCAGACCTCGTGCAACTTGCCAATCATGGGCAGGTTGTTTGTGGAACAGGGTTCAGGGAAACCATACAAAAGGCGGTGTTTTTTGAACTTGCATGCACTATTCTGATAAAGAGTAATTTCAAGGCCATTCCATTATCTTCGGAAAATATAAAATTGCTGAGTCAATATTTACGAAAAAAATAATAAATTCACTTTCCCAAACGAACAACTGTCCGTTATCGTACGGAAATTATTATTTTTGATCGGAAACGAACAGAAAAATGAATCAAAATTTGTTTAGATCAATTATCCTTTTTACTTTTATTGTGAATTTCTAAAAATTACTCCCAAACATGAAAAAAGTTCTTGTTGCTACCGACAAACCGTTTGCAAAAGTTGCAGTGGATGGAATCAGACAAATTGTAGAAAAAGCCGGATACGAGTTGATCCTGCTTGAGAAATACACCGAGCAGTCTGACTTTGTTAAAGCGATCGAAAATGTTGATGCTGTGATTATCCGCAGCGACATTGCTGACCGGGCTGTTATTGAAGCCGGAAAAAATCTTAAGATCATTGTCCGTGCTGGTGCCGGATACGACAACATCGATCTGGCTGCTGCTACAGAGCATAAAGTAGTTGCCATGAATACACCCGGGCAAAACTCAAATGCCGTTGCCGAACTTGCCATTGGAATGATGGTCTATATGGCAAGGAGTTGTTTTAACGGATCATCAGGAACTGAGCTGAAGGGTAAAACCCTGGGAATCCATGCATATGGCAATGTTGGGAAATACGTCGCAGCGATTGCTAAGGGATTTGGAATGGAAATCTTCGCTTATGACCCATTTGTATCTTCTGAGTCAATAGAAAAGGACGGAGTAAAACCACTGACCTCCGTTGAGGAATTATACAGCAAATGCCAATACATATCTCTTCATATCCCGGCAAATGCACAAACCAAAAAATCGATCGGGTTTGACCTTTTATCAAAGATGCCCAAGGGTGCAACCCTGGTGAACACAGCCAGAAAAGAAGTTATTGATGAGGACGGTTTGCTGAAAATATTTGCCGAAAGACCTGACTTCAAATATCTGAGCGATATTGAACCCGATTGTAAAGCAGAATTTGCAGAAAAATATGCCGGCAGATTCTTTTTTACACCAAAGAAAATGGGGGCACAGACCTCTGAAGCCAATGTCAATGCAGGACTCGCTGCTGCAAGGCAGATTGTTGATTTTCTTGAAAATGGTGTAACCACATTCCAGGTAAACAAATAATATCAAGGCCTGAACATTAACTTATGGATCTGTTTTTATCGGGTTCAGATTTATTGACCAATCATAACCAGCTATAGAAACCGGTGTTTCGGTAAGGCCGGATTATACAGAAACACCAGCTTAAGGAATATTAACCAACAAAACTTGTACACATGGATTCTGAACTCGAAAAAGCAGTAACATTCTTCAGGTTTGAAGATTTGAGAATTTATCATAAGGCGCTTGATTATATCGAGTGGGTAACAAAAAAAACCGGGTTATTTCCCAATGATACCCAGGCAAGTATCGGAACCAGATTTAATCTATCAGCACAGGCAATAGCCCTCAATATTTCGGAAGGCTCTGCTAGGAACAAAAGCCAGTTTATCTATTATCTGAAGATGGCCAAGAGTGCCGTCAGGGAATGTGTGGTATTTACAACACTGGCAAACAAACTTGGTTACCTGAATGAACATGATGTAGAAGAATCGCGCGGACAGCTCATGGAAATGACCAAGATGATCGGTGCCCTCATCGGTTCTCTTCAGCGCGCTACCGACCTTAATATGGAAGATCCTGATTAGCTTTAACGGTCTGAAATTTTTTAACCTGAAAGCCTCAGGTTAGTTTTTTTAGTTAGCATTTTATTCAATACTTTTGCCTCATCCGGCAACCAGGTTGACTCCAGAAGCCTGATCTGCCGGATGGATTGTTTTTTCTAACCGGCATTGTTTCTGAGATTCACTAACCAAAAAATATATACATGGCAATCCTTAAACCATTCAGGGGGCTGAGGCCTCCGAAGGAAATCTCACAAAAACTGGCTTCAAGACCTTATGATGTGCTTAATTCACAGGAAGCCAGAATTGAAGCTGAAGGAAATCCTTATTCATTGTTGCATATTATCAAACCTGAAATCGACCTTCCGGCCGGAATTGATGAACATTTGCAGGAAGTCTATGACAAAGCCCGCGACAATTTTCAACAGTTCAGGGAGAAAGGGTGGCTTATCCAGGATGCTGAAGAATACCTGTATATCTATGCACAAACTATGAATGGAAAAACGCAGTATGGCATTGTTGGCTGTGCTGGCGTAGAGGATTACCTGAACGGTATCATAAAAAAACATGAACTCACCCGGAAAGACAAGGAAGAAGACAGGATGAAACATGTACGCATCACCAATGCAAACATGGAACCGGTGTTTTTCACTTACCCGGCCGTTGCTGAAATTGATCAGATTGTCAAAGAGATCGTCACCGGCAATGAACCCGATTACGACTTTACTGCCGACGATGGTTTTGGGCATCATTTCTGGGTAATCAGGGATCTTTCTGTTGTAGGAAAGATTGTATCGCTTTTTGAAAAGGTACCGTGTACCTATGTTGCCGACGGTCACCACCGGACAGCAGCAGCAGCCCTGGTTGGCAATGAAAAGAAATTGAATAATCCCGGCCATACCGGTAAAGAAGAGTATAACTATTTTCTGGCGGTGCATTTCCCGTCGGATCAGCTCACCATTATTGATTACAACAGGGTTGTTAAAGACCTGAATGGTCTTTCGAAGGAACACTTTATGGGCAGCCTTGAGAAAGTTTTCGAAATCACAGAAAAAGGTTCTGAAATCTATAAACCCGACCGTCTACACAATTTCAGTATGTACCATGACGGAAAATGGTATTCACTTATTGCCAGACAAGGCACCTATAATGACAATGATCCGATTGGGGTACTCGATGTAACTGTACTGTCACAACTTGTTCTTGATAATATCCTGGGCATCACCGATCTCAGGACATCAAAAAGAATTGATTTCGTAGGTGGTATCCGGGGTCTTGGCGAGTTGAAGAGAAGGGTTGACAGCGGTGAAATGGCAGTTGCTTTTGCCCTTTATCCGGTTTCGCTGCAACAACTGATCGATATTGCTGATTCAGGTAATATCATGCCACCCAAGACTACCTGGTTTGAACCTAAGCTAAGAAGCGGACTGATTGTACATTCACTTGATTAAACAAAAACATATGGAAACAACCGAAAGAGTGTTCAAAGCAATGAGTGATGCCGGTAAGCCAATGAAAGCAGGAGAAATCGCAGAATTGACAGGAATTGATAAAAAGGATGTCGACAATGCCATTAAAAAACTCAAAAAAGAGGAGAAGATCGTTTCCCCGAAGGTTTGCTATTATGAACCAAAGAAATAAAAAACGGGGCTAAGCCCCGTTTTTTATTTCTTCTTATCCAGGTATTTAGCCAGTACATTCATCAGCACATTGAACTTGACCGGCTTTGAAACATAGTCATCACATCCGGCATCACGGCTCTTATCAACTTCATCCTGAAAAGCATAAGCTGTCTGTGCAATCACCGGTAACATGGGCTTTCCCGACTTAATCTTCCGGGTAGCTTCATATCCATCCAGTTCCGGCATATTAACATCGATCAGTACAAGGTCTATGGATTCATCATTCAGGCTCATCTCTACCCCTGAATAGCCATCGGTTGCCCGCAGAAGTTTTAGCCCGGTTCTTGCCAGCGCTGCACTGATGTAGTTGAAATTTGAATCAACGTCTTCTACAACGAGCATGGTTTTATCGCTCCAGTCGAAAAAGAGTGGCCTATCCTTCAATTTTGATCCGGCATCTGCATTTGACTTTTCAGCAGGTTTATAAGGTATGGTAAAGTAGAATACAGAACCTTCTCCGGGAGTTGATTCAACCCATATTCTGCCACCAAGTAAACCGACTATGTGCTGCGATATGGCCAGGCCAAGCCCGGTTCCACCCTGATGGCGTTTACCATTGTTTTGTGCCTGACGGAACCTGTTGAAGATTATTTCCTGATTTTCCTCTGAGATTCCGATACCGGTATCGCGGACATAAAACAAAATATTTTCACCCTCTGCTTTGAAACCATAGGTAATAATACCCTGATTGGTAAATTTTACTGCATTGACAAGAAGGTTCGAAATTACCTGTCTTAATCTGAAGGGGTCGGTCAGAATTGTATTACCATTGGGCAATTTAACATGCTCAACCAGAAGGGCTACCTCGGTTTTATATTTCCGCCGGATAAGATCAGTATAGGTTACATACAACTCATCCATAAGCTCATTCAGACTGTAGCTTTCATAAGTAACCATCAGCTGACCGGCTTCAATCTTGGCAATATCAATAATATCATCAATAAGATTCAGCAACGACTCACCTGCATGGTTGATGTGCTGGATATACTCGGCTTTATCAGTTTCGGTTAAATGATCTTCGGTGAGCAGCGTCGAAAATCCGATGATCGAGTTCATGGGCGTCCGTATTTCATGGCTCATATTGGCCAGAAAGGCTGTTTTTAACCTGTCGGATTCTTCAGCTTTTTCTTTAGCTTCCTTGAACTGTTGCTGGATCTCCTCCCTTTGCGTTATATCACGGCTGATGGCCATGATGCCAAGAACATTTCCCTTCCTGTCATAAAACAATACTTTAACAGTATCCAGCAATCTTCTGCTGCCATCGGGAAATACATTCCATTCTTCTGATCGGATCGGAATACGATCGCTCAGAATCTTTTTATCAAAGGTATGGTACAATTCAGCTGACTCAGCCGGAAAGAAATCAAAGTCATTCCTGCCTATAATGTCCGGCTCTGTCCTTCCCAGGTAATTTGCAAAGGCGATATTGCAGCCAATATAATTACTGTGAACATCTTTGAAGAAGATAAAATCCGGAATAGAATCTATGAGGGATCTGAGCAGCGCCTGTTCTTTTTCCAATGCCTGTCGGGCATAGTCCCTTTCTGAAATGGTATTGTTAACCGATTCGGCCAGATCGCGAAATTCTGAGAATGAGATTAATGCAGTATCCATCAGGTCGGTTTCGAGACTGGCTTTCCGGAAATTCCTTGTAAACCGGCTGAATTCCTTCTTCAGCCTGCCGGAGACTAGTCTGGCGACCAGAAATGCAAGCAAAAGGAATAGAAATGTAAACGATACCAATCTTAGGATCCACCCGTTTACCCTTTCGTTCAGTGCTTTTTGTTTCCCGGCAATTTCATGTTCAATGTCGTGCTTGTAGAATCCGGCTCCAACAATCCAGCCCCAGTCTTTTACCGTACTTATATAAGAAACCTTAGGTTCAAAATCTTTGGATGCCAGTTTAATGAACTGATATTCCAGAAATCCGGATCCGGAAGTTCGGGCTATCTGAATCTGTCGTTTATAAACATCTATCCAGTTTTTGTCACCTGAATTGTAAATTTCAATCGGCTGATCAGGTCTTGTACCATTGGTCAGCAATGCTTTTCCACCGGTTGTATTGATGAAGATATATCCATCATTTCCATACCTGACATTAGATAACCATTCAAGCAGTTCGAGTTTTAGATCGCCTTCATAATTACTCAGAAAATCTTTGGAACCCAGGTACCAGTTTAACGGTGCAAATTTCCTGATATATGTGTATTTAAATATAGCGGAATCGCCGGCCTGATTCTGGATAGGAGCCCGATAAGTGAGAAAACCCTGATCCACCTCTTTCAATAAGGCTACTTCATTCCTGACCAGGTAATTGCCAAGGCTATCCTGTAAATCAAGACTGAGTCGGTCTTCAAATCCCCTGCTTCTTGGCAGCATTACGGATCTGCCATCAGTGGTATAGATAAAGACATCTCCCCTACCACCATTAAACCTGATTGGCCGGAGGGCATCCTTGATCATTTTTTTGATTTCCGCATCCGACCTGGTTGATTTATTTTCCTCATAGATATTGTTGGCAATCGCCCATGCTTCATTCACCCTTGTCTTCAGCCCCAGTTTAATCTTATCCAACGATAGGGAGCGGTTGTATTCAATATACTCAATGGCCTTGTCCACTTCATTTTTGACAAGTTTTTTCTGGGCTTCAGTAAAGGAATTCCGAAGATTCTCAGACTCATCCCTGAATCTGGTTGACTGCCTGACAGCAGAAAAAATACCAAATATCAATACGGTGACAAATGACAGACCAATGATGCTTAAGGTAAGCAGTCCTACAAGGCTTCTGCCTCGTAAATTTTCAACGATTCCTGATGGTAGCTTCAATCTGATTGGCTCAATTAAAAACACGAAAAAACAAGGACCGTTAACAGGAACAGAACCCAGTTTAAGATTAAATCAACAACCGTTTATCCCTTTTTCCGCAATTAGTAACCCCTAACAAACATAGTAAAAATGTCAGGCCAATCAAAGAATAATTTCATTAAAAGTAACGGATGCAGATCAGTAGGACATATATTCTTCAAATACAGCCTGTAAATATGATTTTCCTTCCCTGACAATTGAGTCACGGTATTTTTCCGGCACAGAAACTTCGTTGAAATGCCTGACCCTTGCATCATAAACCACATGGCCGGCCGGCCTGATCCAGCCAAGGCCTTCCTCAAAAGAATAATAGGCAAATTCCGGGGAGTAAGGGTTAAACATATTCCGGCTCCAGTGAAACTCATGGGCATCTATATCCAGCTGATGAAGTAAAGTGGAAGCAATATCACACTGGTTAAAAAGCTTCGGATTCCTGGTACCTTTGAATTCAGGTTTGATGACATCACCGAAAAACAACAAAGGTATCTTATGGTAAAGCGGTGTTGTAAATGACCAGTTGCGGTAGGAATTATGGCTGTGGTCAGCTACTACAATAAACAACGTGTTTTTGTACCAGGGTTGCTTTTTTGCATTCCTGATAAACTCACCGATTGAACGATCGGTATAATAGGCAGAATTGATGTATGGTTTTTCATTCTCACCCCAGTCAAGTACATCCTCCATCGGCTGATCATAGGGTGAATGGGAACTCAGGGTAAACAGGGCTGAAAAGAAAGGCTGCTTTTCTTGATTCAGATCTTTTAACTGACGTGCCAGCGTAAATTCATCGTGAACCCCGAGTTTGCCCTTCTTTACATCATTGCCGAAATTTTCAAGTTCTGTGATCCGCTGGAATCCATTTTGCAGGATAAAACCCCGGATATTTCCATAAATCAGCTGACCTCCAAAGTAAAATGATGTGTTGTATCCCTGCCCGATGAGTTTCTGTGTAATTGTTGTGAGCTTTGAGAATTTATCCGGCTGAACAGTAATGGATGAGATCGGATGCGCAGGAAATCCACCGAAGATGCTCGACATGGCCTGCTCACTCCGGGGACCAGTGGCCCATAAGCTTGTAAATAAAATGCCTTCCTTTTCCAACTGGTGAAATTCAGGTGTAATACCGGGTTCACCGCCAAGCGATTCAATCAGGTCGGCCGACCAGCTTTCCAGGATCAGCAGTACAATGTTTGGTCTCTGAGTAGTAAGAACAGCAATGGTACTGTCACGTTCTGTTCTAAAAATTTCCTGAATTGTTTTGCTGACCTCTTCATTACTATAAAATGCATAGGGATTTTTTCCAAAGTTCTTATAGTTCTCTATAACGCTGATAAAGAGGTTGAACCCTGAATTGACCGATGCCAGGTTCAGAATGTTATGGTGAGAGTAATAGGATTCACTCTGGTTAATGGGAATCTGCTGAACCCCTCCCCTCACCCCAATCAGCAACAATACCGGAGTGATCAGCGCAAAAGCCGCAATAAACAGGTAATTCCTGACGGCGTTCACAATATCCTTATAGAACCATTTTATATAAACCAGGTAACTGATGGTAAACTTAACCATAAACAATCCCAGCAAAGTGAAGAACAACCGGGTCGAAATGGTATCATAAACTTCTGTCGGGTTGCTCAGGTAGGTAAAAGCCTTGAAGGGAAGTTTCGTTTTCCATTCCGGATATATCCCCAGTTCAACCACGGTCAGCAGGCAGAAAAGAAAAACTCCGATGAAAACATAAACCTTGTTCACTTTATTCAGCCACCGGGGACTATAAAATGATTGCACCAGCAGAATTATAAAGGGAAAAATCAGGAAATAGCTTGCTGTTGAAAGGTCAAGATGAAGTGCATGCCAGTATGAAGCCATAGCTTCGCTGAATCCGATTCCTTCGACCATCAACAGATTATAATTGAACAGAAGAAAAACAGTTCTTGAAAAAGCAAAAAGTAACATCCAGAAAAGCAACTGTTTTAAAAAGGATAATAGTATTTGTCTCATTATCAATAATTTAAATATTCCAATCAAAACGATTCGCAAAAATACTCAAAGTTTCAGTGGTAACAGAGGTTTAATAATTCCTTAACTGACTACAGTTGAATTTCGTGGCTGAATATCCCTAATTTTGCAGCAAAGCATCAACTGGTATTCTAATATGAACAGAATTTTGGACAAACTGAAGAATCATCCCGGGATTCTGTTGATTGCTGTTGCCCTGTTGCTGCCTTTTGCCCTGTTGCTGAACATTGGCCTGATGCCTCTCATCTCTGATGAACCTACAAGGGCCATTGTCACACTCGAAATGATTTTATCGGGGAATTATATCACACCGACCATAAACGGAGAATTCTATTATAACAAACCGCCCCTCTTTAACTGGATACTTGCTGGTTTTGTTCAGATTTCGGGGAAACAGGACGAATTCATTTTCAGACTACCTACTATAATTTCACTGGTACTCTCAGCATTTTCCATTTTCTTATTCTCACGCAAAGCACTTGGTAAATACGATGCTGTGATAGCTGCCCTGATGCTGGTGACTTCAGCCCGTATCCTTTTCTGGGATTCCTTTCAGGGATTGATAGATGTTACCTATGCCCTGATCACTTTCGGCTCCTTTGCCGCGCTGTATCATTTTTCAGAAGGAAAGAAATACCTGCTGATGTTCCTCTTCACCTATACCATGGCTGCAGCAGGTTACCTGATGAAAGGGCTGCCATCCGTTGCCTTTCAGGGCATCAGCCTGCTCGCATGGATGATGCATGAGAAATCGTTCCGGAAATTGTTTACTTTTCAGCACCTGGCCGGTATCGCAGTTTTTCTGCTGATTACCGGAACCTATTACTATGCCTATCTGCAGACAAACTCCCTTCAGGATGTATTTTCAACGCTGCTTGATCAGTCCAACAGAATCAACGACAAGGATGGTACCCCGCTAAGCTGGTTCAGCCATCTGTTTGTTTTCCCTTTTGAAATGGCTTACGAATTTGCTCCATGGACATTGCTGTTACTTCTGCTGTTTGACAGGGATGTGAGAAGACGAACCTTTGAGCAGAAATTCTTCCGTTATTGTCTGCTGATATTTTTGTCAAACATCATCATATACTGGGTTTCGGCCGACATGAGGCCACGATACCTGTTCATGCTTTTCCCCCTGCTGTTTATCATTCTCACAAAAGCCTGGCGGGAAGCCCTGAGGCTTCAAACACGCATGTCAGGTTTCATTGGTTTGTTGTTCCTGCTGATGATTGTTGCGGCTTTACTTTCGCTGCTGATTTATCCATTCTGGAAAGAAACCATGCATCTGCCCGGCATCGCAACTATCATCCCTGTCCTGTTCATTGTTACCGGTTTCTCTGTTTTTGCTGCGGTTAAGCTGCCACAGTTCAGAATATGGTTCCTGGTCATCGCGCTGCTTTCCGTCAGGATTGGATTCAATGCCTTTAATCTACCGGCCAGGTACAACTCATACCCGGATGCCGGATACCGACAGGGTGAAGTTACAACCGGCCGGCTTTCAAGAGGACACGATCTTTTTATCCTGGGCGATACCCCGTTCAACCACGATGCATCTTTCTATATTTCGCGTGAACGTGGCAGCATTGTCAGAAGGACCTGGGAAATATCCGATAAACGAACCTGTTATATCACCGATGAGAAAAATCTGGCTAATTTTGCAGACAAGTTAAGGAAGTATGAAGTTCTGCATAAATTCAGCATTAAATTAAATGAATCAAGACTTTACCTGATAAGAAGATAAGATGAGTGATCCCAAATTATCAATAATAATCTGCGTTTACAACGAGGAACCGAACATTAAGCCGCTGAATAAATGGATTAATGAATCGATCAAAGACATTGACTATGAAATCATATACGTGGATGATGGCTCCACCGACCGTACCCGTCAGGAGATTATCGCATTAAATGATCCCAGGGTTGTTCTGGTTGAATTCCGTAAAAACTACGGACAAAGTTCGGCATTGTACGCCGGAATTGATCAGGCCCGGGGCGAATACCTGGTCACCATGGATGGAGACCTGCAGAACGACCCTTCAGATATTCACATGATGCTGAAACTGGCCGAGGATGAGGACTGGGACCTGGTTGCCGGTGTTAGAAAAAACAGGCAGGACGGTGTCTTCTTCCGTAAAATACCAAGTAAAATTGCGAATTCCATTATCCGTAACAGTACAGGTGTCCATATTAAAGACTATGGTTGTACACTGAAGGTTTTTAAAAGTGATCTGGCTAAAAATATCGGGTTGTATGGTGAACTCCACCGGTTTATTCCTGTGCTTGCCAGCCTTGAAGGAGCCAGAATCACCCAGGTTGATGTAAAACACCACGCCCGTGAGTTCGGGAAATCGAAATATGGCATCAACCGCACCTTTAAAGTGGTCAGCGACCTGCTGCTCATGCTGTTCTTCAAGAAATATATGAGCAAACCCATGCACCTTTTTGGTGGCCTCGGACTTTTATTTTTCATCATAGGAACCATCATCAATACCTATTTTCTTATCCAGAAGATTCTAGGTCACGACATCTGGGGAAAACCGATGCTGTTGCTTGGAATCCTGCTGCTGATTGCCGGAATTCAGCTGATTACCGTAGGAATAATGTCGGATGTACTGATGCGTACCTATTACGAATCACAGAACAAACGTCCTTATAAAGTCCGGAAAATTCACACATTCAAAGGATAGCATGCCCGGTTACCTCAAAGCATTTCTCAAGATTGCGCTATCCATAGCCGCCTTGTGGTATGTCTATACAAAAATAGACCTGAACGAGGTAATGCTGATCTTTGGTAGTGTAAGCTATCTGTGGCTGGTTGCTGCAGCCCTGCTGTTTATTCTTTCCAAAGTATTCTCCTCATTCAGGCTGAATCTGTTCTTCGCAGGCATCAGTTCAAGGTTGTCAGAGATAAGTAACCTCAGACTGTATCTGCTGGGGATGTATTACAATCTGTTTTTACCCGGAGGCATCGGCGGCGACGGATATAAAATCTACCTCCTGAATAAGCAGTTTAAGGTAAAAGCCAAAAAACTTTTCTGGGCTGTTTTACTTGACAGGGTAAATGGTGTGCTTGCCCTTTTTGTTCTGGCTATGGCTCTTGCACCGTTTATCCCCATTCCTCAACTATATAAATACCTGGCAATTTCGCTGATCCCGGTTTCCGTTGTGGTTTATTATTCGGGCATACATTTCTTTTTCAAAGATTTTCGCAAAGGAATTCACAAGACAAACCTGCTTTCTCTCGCAGTCCAGCTTTCGCAGCTTATCTCCGCCTGGTTTATTCTTTTTGCCAATCACAATACTGACAACACATTGTCATACCTTTTCCTTTTCCTGGTTTCATCCATTGTTGCCACCCTTCCCATCACCATCGGCGGTATAGGATCGCGCGAAATAACCTTTCTGTTTGGTGCTGAGGTCATGAACCTCGATGTGCACCAATCCATTGCCCTTAGTTTGCTGTTCTATGTGATCACTGCCCTTGTTTCGCTGGCAGGTATTTATTTCAGTCTTAACGGAAAGGCGCTCGACCTGCATCTGGCCGAAAATCAGCTCCCTACTGAAGAAACCAAATAATTATGAAAAAAGTCCTGATTACCGGAGCTGCCGGGTTTATAGGGTCTAATCTTGCTGCCAGGATGCTTTTGGAAGGCTTCCGGGTAACCGGATTGGATAATTTCGATCAATTCTATGATCCCCGGATCAAAAGGAAGGCAGCGGAAAAACTGGCGGCCGTACCTGGTTTCCGGATGATCGAAGGTGATATCCGCGACTCTGAGTTGCTTGATGACCTTTTCAGTAATGAAAAACCCGATCTGGTGATCCATCTGGCTGCCCGGGCAGGGGTTAGGCCTTCTATAGCGGATCCGCAGTTATATTATGACGTGAATGTGACCGGGACCCTCACACTGCTCGAAGCCATGCGAAAGGCAGGAATCAGGGAGTTGCTGTTTGCCTCCTCTTCTTCTGTTTATGGTAACAATGAAAAAGTTCCCTTCTGCGAAAATGATCCGGTAGATAACCCCATTTCTCCCTATGCAGCCACCAAAAAGGCCGGTGAACTGCTTTGCTATACCTATCATCATCTTCATCAATTCAATATTTTTTGCTTAAGGTTTTTTACTGTATACGGACCTGGACAACGCCCGGAAATGGCCATACAGCAGTTCGGACGGAAAATCATGAACGGTGAGCCCATTACCCTTTTCGGGGATGGCAAAACCAGGAGGGATTATACATTTGTTGACGATATTACTGCCGGCATTATGGCTGCATCAGACAAACTTAAGGGATATGAAATCCTGAACCTCGGCAACAGCGATACCATTTCTCTTATCGATCTTGTTCACAACATCGAAGAAACCCTGGGTAAGAAAGCCATCATCGAATGGCAACCCATGCAGCCGGGCGATGTTGATATAACATTTGCCGATATCTCAAAAGCAGGTTTGCTCCTCGGTTATCATCCCGGATATCCTGTTGATAAAGGCCTGAAGAAGATGTTCACCGATCAGGGGATGTGTTAAACCCAATTTGATACCTTTACTGAATGCGGAAATCAGATTGTTTCCAACTCCGGATTAACTGAAAAAAGAGC
This sequence comes from Bacteroidota bacterium, assembly GCA_009773455.1. Classification (GTDB taxonomy): domain Bacteria; phylum Bacteroidota; class Bacteroidia; order Bacteroidales; family Lentimicrobiaceae; genus Lentimicrobium. The sequence continues at coordinate 269,817 of WSXU01000006.1, forward strand.
CTGAAAAATCAGGATCAGGAGCTGCGGGACAGACAGGAATGAACATATGAAGGGTTTGGTTTTAAAATCATACGACTATTTCTCAAACCACCGGCTGGTTATGTGGGTGGTGCTTTTGCTTGGTTTCGGTCTTCTGGCCGCAATGGCTTCCCGCATCTCCTTTGAGGAAGACATCAGCCGGATGCTCCAGATGGACAGCAAGACCCGCGAGTACCGGAAACTGATACAGAATACCCATCTTGTCGATAAACTGGTTATTTGTATTTCTGACCACTCCCCTTCCGGGAGTCCGGCTGAGGTTAAGATGGCTTATTGCGACAGCCTGGTCGGGCGGTTAAAAACAATTGACACCAGTCTGATCAGAAAAATCACACATACCCCCGATAATTTCCCCTATTTTGATGTTTATGAAGCCTTGTTGAGGAATCTGCCATTCTTCATGGAGGAAAAGGATTACGCTGGTTTTGATTCGGTTTTCAATCCGGATAACATGCAACGCCATCTGATTCAGAAGACCAAGCAGCTCTCATCGCTGACAGGGATCATGATCCAGCGGACCCTGCCCCTTGATCCGGTCGGAATTTCAGATCCGGTAACCCTCCGGCTCAGGAAACTTGGCGATGCAACCGGCTATGAAATAATAAACGGGTACTTTTTTACCAAAGACAGGAAAAATCTTGTACTCTTTGTAGAACCTGCCAATCCGGCGAATGAAACCGGAAAAAATACAAGACTGATCAGAGCCATTGAAGGGTTTATTGAAGAACTGAGCCAGCATGAGTCATTCAGCGACACTGAATGCAGCTATTATGGTGCCACGGCCATGTCGGTGGGGAATGCCAGGCAGATACAGCGTGATACCATCATCACACTGGGTGTGATGTGTTTTGTGCTTATCCTGCTCATCACCTCGGTCTTCCGCCGTAAAAGAACTCCGTTCATCATCTTCCTTCCTGTAGCTTTTGGCCTGGTGTTCTCACTAGCCTGTATTTCACTGATTGAAAAAAATATCTCCCTGATTGCCATCGGTGCTACGTCGGTATTGCTTGCTATTGCTGTGAACTATCCCATTCACATTCTGACGCACCGGTTGCAGGAAAACAACCTCCGGAAAGTCATCGGCGACCTGGTGGAACCCATGACCATCGGAAGCGCCACTACCATTGGCGGATTCATTTGCCTGCTGTTCGTAAAGGCTGAAATACTTCATGATTTCGGATTGCTTGGCGCCTTTGGACTCATCGGAGCTGTTATTTTCTCCCTGGTCTTTATGCCACATCTGATTGGCCGGCAGGAAGGCAACGTATCGGGTCGATGGCTCGAAAGAACATCAAACATCCGGTTTGAATCAAACCCGTTTCTCATCTGGACTGTAATTCTCCTTACACCGGTTTTTCTTTATTTTTCTCAGTTTATTCAATTCGACAGTGACCTGATGCACCTGAATTATGTGTCACCTCAACTCGAGAAGACTGAAAAAATTCTGCGGGGGAATGAAACCCGGAAACATCCTGTTTATGTTATTTCCTATGGCAAGAACTTCGAGGGGGCCGTGGCTTCGGCAGGCAACATCAAACGATTGTCCGATTCACTCAGCCGGTCAGGCCTGGACATCAGATACACAGGAGTCGGAGATTTCCTGATTTCAGAGAAAGAGCAGAAAATACGTCTGAACCGATGGAGAAATTACTTTACAAAAGAGAAAATAGCTGAGATTCAAACCAACCTGATTGCCTCGGGTAATTCAGCCGGCTTTAAGGAGTCAGCTTTCAGGAACTTCTACACGACACTCAGTGCGCCTTCAGAAAGCATTGAAAGTGTAGATTATGAGCTCCTGAAAAATGTGTTCGGAAAAGAAACCGTGTCCGTCAATAAGGACTTGACTACCATCGTTTCCGTGATGTCGATCCCGGCAGGATCCAGACCTGAAATAGAAAAGCTGCTGGGTTTTCAACCCGATGCCAGGATGCTCGACAATAAATACCTCTCATCTCAACTGGCTGCAATTATAACAGATGATTTCAATTTTATCGCCCTGTTTACTTCTTTACTGGTATTTGTGGCATTGCTGCTGACTTACGGACGGATTGAACTTGCCCTGGCTGCATTCCTACCGATGGTTGTTTCCTGGATATGGATACTCGGGCTGATGGGTCTTTTCAATATTCAGTTTAACATCGTCAATATTATTCTCTCTACTTTCATTTTCGGTTTGGGTGATGATTACTGCATCTTCACCATGGATGGTCTGCTTCAGGGATACCGGAACAACAAAAAACAACTGCCGGTCATCCGGATGGGCATTGTGTTATCGGGACTCACCGCCTTCATCGGATTTGGGGTGATGATCATTGCCCGGCATCCCGCCCTTCAATCCATTGCCCTGGTTTCAGTCATCGGAATATCTTCGGTTCTGGTGATTTCACAGGTATTAATCCCATTGATTTTCAATACTTTCGTAACAAAACCGGTCAGTAAGGGTTACACCCCGGTCACACTGGCGGCTTTTATCAGAACGATACCAGCTTATATCCTGGCCGGAGTATTCCTTCTTATTCTCAGTTTTGCAGGTTTTATCTTACCCGTCATCAATATTTCCGGCAAAAGACACGGGCGGAGGTTATTCAATCTGATGCTTGCTAAAGCAGCCTCCATACTGCTGTTTTTCCTTAGGCCTGTCAGAAGGATATATGCTGATCCCGGGAATCAGGGTTTGCCTGCCGGAATTGCAGTGGTTGCAGGTGAGCATTCTTTTACCGGTATGCTTGCCGTTCTTTCACTTGGCCCTTCAGTGATCATATATGCTGACAAAAACAGGCAGAAGCTGCCTTTGCCCTGCTTTCTGAGCAGGTGGGCCGGCCACTGTTATACAGCTGATATTGACGATTTAAACATTGATATCATACAGCATAGTATATCGGTGGGTCAAACGGTAGTCATCATGACCGGATATCCGGCTACAGCCGATGGAATTGAAATATCAGTGACACCTCGGATAGCAGAACTAGCCCGCAAATTCAACATGGATATCATTCCGGTTTTGATCCATAATGGAAGTAACTGTCCCGTTGGTTTTACTGCAACAACTGACATCCTTACCATAAAAGTCCTTGAAAGTCTGCGTCTCCCTGAATTGTCGGATAGAACAGTAAATGATAGATTATCAGAGACATTATTGCAGCTTTATAGTAATGAAATGCACCGGCTCACTGAAGACCTTGCTACACCCGGTAATTGCAAAAAGAGACTCATCAGCAGCTATATTTTCAAAGGGCCCGGCATAGAGCGGGCGATGAGATCGGTTTTAAAAACTGAAAATAATTTCGGGGCCATCAATGCCCTTGTCCCGGCCAGAGGTAATGTTGTGGTAACCGGCAGCGGTTACGGGTTTTTGCCATTTATGCTGGCCTGTTACAGTCCTCACCGGGTGGTAACCGGCTATGAAGCAGACGCTGAAAAACACGAGATCGCAGTCAACGGCTACAATCGGCCTGCTAACCTGTTTTTCCGTCATGAAATCATCGAAAAAGATCCACTTGTACCTGCCCGTTGCCTGATTCTCTGTAATCTGCTGAATGCCGGAATCGGACAAGATAAATATCCGCTCATAGATGGTTATGTATCAACGGTTGGGCCGGAAGGAACCCTGATAATCTATAATACTCTTTCAGGAAATATCAGGCAAAACCTGCTCTTCCATATGCTCAGTCCGTTACTGCAACTTTTTCCTGAATATGCGCGGAAACGATCAGAACAATGCAAACTGCCCACAGCGGAACTGGCCGCAATTCTGGAGAAACTTGGCTTTGTTCCGGTACCTGGCAATCAGGAATCAGAGAAAACAGAAAGAATCCTTATTTATAAACGAAAACCGGTTTAAACCAGGTTTTGAAAATCAGGGTTATTTTCCGGATCCACTAACCCTCAGGAATACCTGTGTGTTGTCACTGCCCAGGTTGCCGGTACTGCCGAATCCTGCTTCAGGATTGGGGGGAGTGAGACCCGCTACTGCCGGATCTGTTTGTACAGTTTCATAGACCATCCTGATATTATCTTCGTCAAAAAGACTGAAAATGCCTGAAATGGTGGCCGTTACCGGGGCCGTCTGGCTGAGGGTAATCAGCCTGAACCCGGCAACCGGGCTTATGGATTGCTGGTAAGTTCCGGTCAGGACATTGTGGATGCCTCCGGTTGTAAAAGATTCAAACAGGTAAGTACCGTCAACACGGTATTTCATATAAACCGAATCAAAGCCAAACTGCTGATATACCGGTGAAAGGTTCTCCCCTACCGACACCCAGCCACCAATGATCCCGATATCGGTCAGGGCAATACCCAGCTGTTCGGTCTCTTTCATGGCCACCGAAGCTGAATTTACGATAGCCAGCGGGCCGGAAGGTTTCACCTGAAGGGTCTCGGTACCATCGGCCAATCCGTCCAGGTACAGGCGGATGGAGGCCCGGTTTTGTCCTGCGGTATGGTTTACCCTGAAACTATCCAGCAAAGCACTGCCACCATTTAAGGATACAGAAAGATCATCGGTCCCGACAGGCATATTCAACACACCGCCCTTAAAAACGCCCTCCGAAAAGTCAATTGTAACTATTTCATTGTCATAACTCAGGCTGATCCCACTGAGCGTTGGGCCTGCAGGCACAGGCTCAGGATCGTTAGTGTCCTTTTTATCATCACAGGATGACAGAAAAATCAGCAAACCAGAAATTAAGGGTAAAATTTTCAAATAGTTACGCATTGTTTTCAGTTATGATGTCATCACAAAAATAATATTAAACAGCCTTCTCAGGAATTAAGTGAATACAATTCTTACCACTGCCGGCAGCCTGAAAACAAGAATCATGTTAGTGCTTTCCAGCAATTATCGTAACAGCTTGCTAATAATTCCATTGATATGGCTTCAAATTACTATAAATTTGCAGTACATCCCGTTACCATGGAAATCCTGAACGAACACATCAACAACATTCTCAAACAGCTTCCGCCCGATGTTGTTATGGTGGCGGTGACCAAGACAAGGCCGGTTGATGTTCTGAAACAGGCTTACGACCTTGGTCTGCGCGATTTCGGCGAAAACCGGGTACAGGAAATGCTTGAGAAACAGCCAATCCTCCCGGCCGATATCCGCTGGCACCTCATTGGTCATCTGCAAACCAATAAGGTAAAGTTCATTGCACCTTTCGTGCACCTGATTCACAGCGTCGACAGCCTGAAACTGCTGGAAGAGATCAACAGACAGGCAGCCAGGCAAAACAGAACCATCGATTGCCTGTTGCAGATATACATCGCCACCGAAGAATCCAAGTTCGGACTCGATCAGTCTGAAGCAGAAGCGCTGCTGGAATCTGAGGTATATAAAACCATGACGAACATCCGGATCTGCGGATTGATGGGAATGGCAACCTTTACCGACGATGTTTCGCTGGTCAGGAGGGAATTTGCCGGATTAAAATCGATGTTTGAAACTATAAAACAGAAGTACTTCCGGCAGTCGGAATATTTCAACATCATTTCGATGGGCATGTCGGGCGATTACCTAACGGCCATAGAAGAAGGCAGTACCATGGTGAGGATAGGAACGGCACTGTTTGGTGAGAGGTAATTTATAATTCGTTCACAGTAAAACTTAACATTGATTTAACATTGGTTTAACTTTCAGGTAACGATGAGGCAATATTTTTGCATCATCACAAAAAGATAAACCATGAAAAAATTCATCAGAATAGCAGCTATTGCATCATTTACATTAGTGTTCAGCGCTTTAACCTTTGCTGAAGGAAAATCCACCAGCACTCCGGTAGCAACAGCCTCTGTCAGCGGACAGGTGCTTGACATCAATTCGGGCGAAGCCCTTGCAGGTGTTGCCGTTTCTGTTGAAGGAACCGATGTTAAAGTTTATACCGATCTTGACGGAAACTTTACCATCAAGGGCATTGAACCGGGAACCTACAATCTGATCCTCTCCATGATCTCTTACAAAAACAGCCTTGTTGAAAATGTGAAACTTCAGGCCAACGAAACTGAAAGCATGAACGTTAAGCTTGATAATGAATAAAATGTAGTGTGTTTGTATATAATTTCCGGGCCGTGTATTCAACACGGCTTTTTTTTGCTTCCGGATAAAACGTTTGGTACTCAATTCCAGGAATTGATGAATCAGGTTCAGGATTCCATATTTCATCATTCATTCATTCTTTCATTGCTAAAGGACTATGAACTATGCACCCTACTTCTGCAAAGCTTACTGCCTACTTTATAAGGGACGAAAGACGTGGGACGTGGGACGATAAAGGCGAGGGCGCGACTGAGCGACTGAGCGAAAAAAGGCGATAACTCCATAGGCTAGCAACTCATAACTCCATAGGCTAGCAACTCAATCAGAACATAGAGGTACCTGATACTCCCTACTTAAATTGGGACTTGAGACGAGGGACGGGGGACGAAACTGCCGACTGACTAGTGCCTACTGCTTACTTTATGAGAGACGAAGGACGTGGGACGATAAAGGCGAGGGCGCGACTGAGCGACTGAGCGAAAAAAGGCGATAACTCCATAGGCTAGCAACTCAATCAGAACATAGAGGTACCTGATACTCCCTAGTCCCTAGTCCCTAGTCCCTACTCCCTACTGCTTACCCACCTCCGGCGGGCAAGCTGCCTACTGCCAACTCTTTACTTTATAAGGGACGAGGGACGGAGGACGGGGGACGATAAAGGCGATGGTTCGACAAGCTCACCAACAGGTTCGACAAGCTCACCAACAGGTGCGACGGAGCGAAAAAAGGCGAACACTCCTAATGAAAAACCTTCAATCGAATTTAGTAGTACCTGATACTCCCTACTTAAATTGGGACTTGAGACGAGGGACGGGGGACGATAAAAGCGAGGGCGCGACTGAGCGAAAAAAGGCGATAATTCCATAGGCTAGCCACTCAATCAGAACATGAAAGTACCTGCTACTCCCTACTGCTTACTGCTTACTGCCAACTTTTTAATGTACGAAAGACGAGGGACGGAGGACGTGGGACAATAAAGGCGATGGTTCGACAAGCTCACCAACAGGTTCGACAAGCTCACCAACAAGTGCGACGGAGTGAAAAAAGGCAATAGCTCCATAGGCAAACCACTCAATCAGAACATAGAAGTACCTGATACTCCCTACTCCCTATTCCCTACTCCCTACTCCTAACTCCCTACGTCAAACTGCTAACTATTAGTTATTATTTGTTAACTATTAACTAATAAGCTCTTTCCATCACCAGTGTTCCGGTTTCATCCCATTTTCGCCAGATACCGGAGCGGTTACCGGCAGTATAATGCATTTCATACAATAACCGGCCGGAGTTGTCCCAGACAAACCAATTGCCTTCCTTAACATCATCCTTATACCCGGCTTCAGCTGTTTTTACACCATTCTCATTCCAGGTCTCCCATTTGCCGGTCTTCTTACCCTCACTGTATTCACGGATCTCCTGAATTTTACCGTTTTCATAATACAGGGTCATTTTACCGTCAACCAGTCCGTTCTTTACCGATTGTTCAAGCATTATTTTACCACTGTCATAGTACTCAAGATTGGTGCCTGTGTAAAGCATCCCCTTTTTATAATACAAGCCATTCTCGTACTCAAGTTTCTGTGAGAAAACCGAGAAATAAGTCAGAATCAGCAAAGAAGTAATCAGTAGTTTTTTCATTTTTAAGGTTATTGGTGCTGCAAAACAGTCTGTTCATCTGATTGATTGTATAAAGATAATAAACCGTAATGAAAAAATCAGTTCCACTTCCGGTATTTCATTTCACATTTCAGAATGATGATGTCAGCAGCATAATTAGTATTTGAATAATGATCACAATCAGGGTGTTAGAAAAACTTATAGCTGATTCTAAGCTGAAAAGTCATCCCCTGGTTTAAACGTGTAAAGTAACGATCATCGGCCTGGTATGACATAAATACAGACTCTTTGCTGCTGTTGAGCAGGTTCTCAATCTTGATCCCGGCCTGAATCCGCTTTTCTTTTCCGAAACTCTTGTTGGTATTTAGGTTCAGGCTGTGAAAAGGTTTGGCATAAATATCGGGCCTGTCGTTGATACCTACAAATTCCAGGGTCCGTCCCTGAACATTATAGTAAGCTCCGGCTTCGAACCCGCTCCAGAATCCTTTTTCGCCACCGTTGTATGCCAGACCGGCATTGATGATGTAGGGTGACTGTCCTGCCATATCCCTGTATTCCCTGATTTTCTCCCCGTTTCTGGCATTTTCAACCCTCGAGGCATACTCTGTCTCACTCAGCCTGATTCTGGAGGTGGTTAAAGTTACATTTGAAGTGAAGGTCACCCCTGAAAGCGCTGTGCTGAGTATATCAAGGTTCTTCCTGACTTCGAATTCGACTCCGGCAACCTGGCCATCACCTACATTCCTTGGCTGGAAGGCATTGGTGGTGGTGGCATACTGAACAATTTCAATCGGGTTCCTGAATGATTTGTAGAATCCACCCAGTGAAACTGTCTGGCCATTCGTGCCGAACAACTCCCATCTCAAATCAAAGTTCTGAATGTCGGTACTTCCCAGATTTCCATCCCAATAGGTAATACCGGCCTGTGTATTGGCATCCGGGAACAATCCGCCGATAAAGGTGCGTCCGGTAATCGGATCTGAAATTTCAGCATAGGACAACTCCCTGAACGATGGTCTGGCAATGGTTTTTGCATAGGAGGCCCTCAGATTTTGTGAACCTGAGAGATTATAGATGAGGTTCACCGTAGGGAACAGATCAGAATTGTCAAGTACTTTTCCATTATCAAGCACATTGGTACCCAGCTGGTCCTGCCCTGTATACCGCTGCACAAATGTCTCACTCCTGATCCCGACAATCGCTTTCAGGTGATTGAAGGGACTGAACTCGGCCGAGACATAAATGCCGGTGTTATGATTGTTGGCATCAAATTTATTTGGATTGTCAGGAATGAATGGGGCTTCATAGGTGGTGCCTTTACCGGCATTCTCTCCTGACGGCCATAAATTCTCAGGACTGAATATTTCATTGGGATCGCCGGTGAGAGACAGATTACGGATGTTGATGGCATAGTTGAGGATGCTGTAGCTGCGTTCCTTGTATATATAGGATCCTCCGAACATCACCCTTGCCTTTTCACCACGCAGTTTAAAATCCCTTGCAAAATGCATCTGGCTGACATAATTCTTTTCATCGAGATTTCTCCAGATGCGTTCAGGGAAACCCGACTCAGTGCTGATCGAATACATGCCATCGCGTACTTCATAGCGGGTGAAACGGATATCCGGATCCTCAATCCTTGAGAATGTCGGTGAGAACTTCCACTCGGCTTCCCACTTTTTAATGAAATACTTTCCGTTAACCAGGAAATTGGTCAGTGATCGCTGGCTGTATTCAAGGTTATGCTGCACTCCCTGAAAAACGGTGCCCTGGTTGGTTTTGCTATAGTCGAAAACCCCGGCTTTCGATTCCCCATTCTGCAGGTGCAGAATGTTGATCCTGTATTTTGATTTACCGGTTTTCAGGGCCAGACCTACCAGGCCACCGGCCAGGACACTGTGTACGCCATAGTCGCCCGACTGAAGTTCCCTGGTTTCCATGGCATAATCGTTTGGATTGCTTGATATTCCATATCGACCGTATTCGGCATCCTCAAAAAATTCGGTATTCACTTTATAGGACAGGGCAACATTATATCCCCAGGTCAGTTTCTTACCAACCAGCTGATTCCCAAGTGAAATTCCCGCACTGTAATCCATCATGCTGGTCTCTTTCATGGCAGCCATAACCGGATTGAAACCTTCCAGTATCTCACGGTAACGGATTCCTTTCGGACCATCCGGATTACCGACTACCTCAGAGAACTGCGGTATGTTTGTGACAGCCGGAATATCACGGGTACCATCATCAAAACCCAGAAAGTCAGTTTTACCTCCCTCATAAGTAAGATAATTGCTGTTAAAATGCATGGATGGATTGTATCCCATTGATACAGAAATATTTCCTGTTTTCATCTCAGGAAAATCCCTGGTTTCAATATCGATAACGCCACCTGTGAAATCAGCCGGCAAATGGGCGCTGAAAGATTTATGCACGATGATGTTATCAATCACATTGGTAGGGAACAAATCCATCTGTACCGTGTTCCTGTCGGGATCCAGTCCGGGAATATCAACACCGTTCAGGGTTGTTTTTGTGTAACGGTCACCAAGGCCGCGTACATAAACATATTTGCCTCCTTCAACCGAAACGCCGGGCACCCTCTTCATCGACGATGCTGCATCTGAATCACCGATCCTCCTGAAATTGACCGCTGAAATACCGTCCATCAGTGTAGCAGACTTCTGTTTCATCGTCAGCATGGCAATTTCAGAATTGCGCACGACTTCTGCGGTGATCGTCACTTCGGACAATTCAATTTTAGCTTCTTTCAACCTGAGGTTATCGAGCAGGCTGACCTCACCCGGCTTCACTTCAAGTCCTTTTATGTTAACGGTTTCATATGAAATGAATGAAACCCTGATGTTGTAATTTCCCGGAGCAACGCTGAGATTAAATTTGCCGTCAAAATCGGTCATGGTGCCGGTGGTAGTCCCTTCAAGGAAAATGGTAACCCCCGGCAGGGATTCACCGGTTGAATTGTCGTAAACGGTTCCCCGGATAAATCCATTCTGGGCACTCAGTGTAAAGAATGAAAAAATTGAAATTACAATCAGTGTGAGTTTTCTTGGATGCATATCAGTGTATTATGGTTCTGTTATTATCGAAATATAGCCCGCAGGTAGTTTTTACCTGCGGGCCAGTAAATGTTCATTCTGAAGCAATCATTCAGAAATCAGTGAGTGCGCCTGAAACCGAAGCCCACGACCATGTAGCAAATTTCGTAACATCTGCCCCAACAGTATTTGCACCGGTGGTAACAGTAGTGACAAAAGCATCTGAACCGGCTTTGAAATAATCGGTCACAATGCCTCCATCGGGTAACGTGGCCTGCAGATCGGATGCAACCAAAGCAACCGGGTTCAGGTCAAAATCCTGACCTGATTTTAATCCGAAAAAGTAGATACCTGACATTTCGACTATTGAATTGTCATCAAGATCAACCAATCCGTCAGCGATTCCGGCGTAAACAGTTCCGTTCTTCAGTATGTGCCCGGCTTCCATTGTTCCTTCAGGACCATCCAGCTCAAAGCACTCATCGCCCGGATTTACAACGATGAAATTATCCAGTGTTCCACCCCATGACTGATCGGTATCCACTGCATCGTCACCGGCATTCCAGATGATAACATTCTTAACATTAACCGTTCCGCCAAACCATTCGATGCCATCATCCTGATTGGCCACAACCTCAATGTTTTCGATGATTGTTCCCGATCCGACACCTCCAAGGGTAAGACCATTGATTTCATTTCCTTCTCCGATGTTGGCACCACCATGACGGATTGAAACAAATTTGATAACGCCTGAATTGTCGGTAGCATCGGAACCACCATACAATCCGTTCTGGTCTGAAGGGGGAATACCTTCAATCTGTACAGAAGCTGCATCGGCTGAGATGGGTGCATTGCCCAGGATGATAAGACCACCCCAGAGACCATTAAGGGTGGGATCAAGGTTCGGACTTGCAATGTTGCCAGGTAAAATTTCATCGGCAACAGAAGTGAATATGATCGGAGATGATGCTGTTCCTTCGGCCATCAGTTTTCCACCTCTGGCAATAAGTAAAGCCGTGGCGTTTGCGCCTGTCCCAGCCTGGCCCTTTACAATAACACCCGGCTGAATTGTCAGGGTTACCCCTGAAACAACAGCGATGCGACTTTCAAGAACATATATCTTACCGGTTTCCCAGGTTGTATTTGATGTGATATTTCCGTTTACATTTACCACAAGTTCCTCTTCAACAACACTGACTACAGCCGTTGCAGAACCAGTCTGATTCTTGCTGTCAGTAATAGTTAGTGTAACTGAACCTGCACCAATATTTGTCCCGGCAGTATATGTTACAACAACTGAACCAGAAGTTGACCCGGCTGTTCCGTTGGTCTTGATTGCTGCTGATCCGTTTGTTGCTGATACATCAGAAGTGCTGAATCCTCCTTCAGAAGTAAAATCAAAAGTGATGTCAATTTCAGTTCCTATAACAGCTGTGCTGTTAGCCGGAGCAGTTATTTCAGGGGATTTAAAAGATTCATCATCCTTTTTACAGGCAGTTAAAATTGCCAGTGTGGTGATAAATGAAAACAAAATAATTTTTTTCATAACAATTTGATTTGGTTGATTGATGGCAGCAAAGTAACCGCAAGCATTCCACAACCAGATTAACTCATATTTAACATATCATTAAGTTAATGTTAAGGATGAATGATTTTATATAACTCAGATAAGGAGCCAAATTTAGAGAAGCCAATTTTATATTATATTGATAATAAATTAGTTAAAAATATATTTGTACTAAGATCAGCATCTGATTCACCTTAAAAAATAAATCCATGGCAATGTCACACGCAGATTTTAGCGTCAATCTGAAGTTAATGTTAAGTGATGTATGGTTGAGATTAACTTTTTTGCCGGTTCTGATTAGAATCAACTTGCTTTTTCATGGGCTCAGGAACCATGATGAGGAAAAAAACATTGCTCCATGTACTTAAACTGACATTACTTTTCAGGTTTCATTTCATTAATAAAAGTAACCGGAAGGTTTATTTCATGCAAAAAAATAAAAACATAACAGATTGAGTAAGACCGAATAGTAGTAAGCGTAAATTTGTAATTATGAAATTGACCAATAATTTATCGATCACCATAAATTCAACTGCACTTTATCTGCTGTCGTACCTGTTTGTATTTTTTATCCATCAGATATTCACCATATTATCGGCATTAATATTCAGTATCCCGGTTGAAATTGATTATACGAAAGTCAGTTTTCTCATTTACCGATATGCCTGGACTTTTGATTCAGTGAAAATCATTTACAGCACCGGGCCCGTGATCTGTATGATTCTTTCGATATTCATGCTGGTTGTAGCAGTCAGGTTTAAAGAATACGACGGATTGCTCAAGATGTTTTTTCTCTGGGGGTTTGTACACAGCATTAACCTGTTTCTCGGTTCAGCCCTTGCCGGAGCTTTGTTGGGTGAAGGCTTCGGTCATGTTCTGATCTGGATGTTCATGCCCGATACGGGAAAGATGATCATCACGCTGCTCGGCCTTTTCAGCCTGGCAGCAGTTGGATTCGCCATTACCCGGCTATTCCTGCTTTCGGCCAATAGTTACTTCAACAAACAAGAGCCTTCTGAAAGGCCTGTATTCCTGTTTCACCAGGTACTCCTGCCCTTCCTTCTTGGTACTGTAATTATAGCGGCTTTCCGTTTCCCTCTCAACTATTATGAAAGTCTGAGGCTGATCACTCCTTTAATGGTAATTCTCCCGGCTTTTCTCAACAGCGCCGGCTTCCCGGTTTTCTTCTTTGATGAGGACCCCAGGAAAATAAAAATAAGCAGCAGCCTGATAGCTGCTGCAATTATAATTCTGGTAATTTACAGAATAGGATTACATTATCCTGTCAGGTTGTAGCTATTCAGCTATAATCTGCACCTTCCCCCTGACGACTCCTTTGTCAGTCCTGGCATTGATAAAATATGTACCGGGTTTGATCTCATGGGTAAAAATCTGAAGTACTTTTGAATCTGAATTTTCACGGTATACCAGCCTGCCTGAAAGGTCGCAGATGTCAATCTGTTGAATGGCTTCGCGTGATTCAACCACAAAACTACCATATCTGACGGGATTCGGATAGATCCTGACATTCCCTGGCTTATTTTCATGAATACCTACACCACTGTCGCATCGTACAATGGCATTCCATCCTCCAAAATTATTGATGGCATCTGATGTAAATGAAAAGGTAACAGAACCGCCGGCAATACTTGAGAAGATATCTTCGGGAACTTCACTTCCGCAAAGACTGGCCAGCAAGGGTGAGCCAATACCAGGTCCATCATAGATATTCAACACATCACTTGTACATCCTGAAGTATTCTCAAGATCAAATGAAGAGAAACTGATGCGCATTACTTTCTCCGGGTCGGCTGATGTGAAAGTAGTTACAAGATTTTCACCTGAGGTATAATCAGCATCAGGGCCCTGACTATCAAAGAAATTCGCATAACAGGTGGTCGGATTAAGGGTACCGATATAATAATCGGGGTTTACAGTGATGTAATCCTCCCTCACCAAAGTATTGCCTCCGATAGAATTTGACACGTACAGACTGACATTGTATGTTCCCGGAACATTATAGATCACTGTTGGATTGGGCGCCGTAGAGGTGGCAATATTTCCCCCTTCAAAAGTCCAGAGCCTGCTGGTCGGGTTTCCCCCTGAAATGTCGGTAAACTGAACCGATCCTCCGGCATGTGTTGTCAGTGTATTGGCTGAAAATGCCGGGATCGCCGATCCGTTCCACAATTTTACATCACGGCGGATTGATTCCTTATCAGTAACCACAACATTGTGAATGGTTTTTGGCAAATAACCTTCGGCAAAAAATGTGAGATTATAGGTACCGGCCTTCAGCAGGCGGTGATAGTTCCCAACCGGCATCGATGAAAATACCATGGAACTGTCTTTGTCGAAATTACTGATGTATACCTGTGCCTCAAGTGGTTGATTGGTAATTGTGTCGGTAACAATTCCCCTGACACCATAGGTTACCTGCTCCATGTAATTGAGCATTGAGCGGTAATTGTAATTCCAGTGATTGAGCAGCTGACTGGCAGGAATAAGTTTGACATCTGAAATCTCCATGGTTACTTCGCGGCATTGCTGGAAATAATTCATATAGTCCTGCCGGCCTCCGGTAATCCTGTACCACGCATAACCATTGGTAATTCCGTCATCGAATTCATTCATATAATTGCCCGGGCTGTGTGCCTGGCAGGTATCGGCATATTCATGGCTGACAAATTGCCACCACTCATCATCAGCCGCAAACCGGCTCCAGGTATCCCAGGGATAGTTTATAACCTCAGTTCCTCCATGAAAGTTGGCGCTCATAACAAAATCACGCTCTTCGGCGAAATTCATGAAAGCGATTGTCTCCGGCTGCCAATCTTCCCCATCAGGATGAGGTCCATCTGCAGGATCATGGTAATTCCGGTTCAGGTCAACATAATTGGCATTGTATCGCTGTGCCCCGTTGACAGAATTGTTACCTCCGGCATAAGTTCCGTCAGGGTTGGCCAGCGGATTGATCCAGATATCTATGTTGTTGATCATATCCGTTATTCTCGGGATCTGATTATAATTTAACAACAAGTAATCAATGAGATGCAGAGTATTGACAAAACCAGTCAGTTCATCCCCGTGGATAGAAGATGTATACAGGAATTCCGGTTCATCTTCCTCCACATTCACATTATCGGAAATCCTAAGGGCCAGCAGTTTTCTTCCGCTCGGAAGCACTGCAATGGTATGCAGTGAGCAAATATCCGGATGAGCGGTAGCAAAGTCCTGCATAATCTGCACATAAGCCTCATAGGTTGGATAATAATTCCATTCCAGTACTTCTCTCAGATCGGATGTCATCGGCGGATCAATCAGGGTACCGGGATGCCTCAGCAATATAAAGTTGCGCTCAATACCCTGTTGCAGTCTCAAAAATTGTTTTTTGCTGGCATAAGCAAAAACGGTATCGCCGCGGAGATTATCAATGCTGATGACTTTTGTCAGTATTCCTGCATCAATAGCTGATCCGGGTAACGCAAAATAAATTTCACCTTTGCTACCAAAAACCTGGTCAGCATCAGCCTTCTTTAATGAAACCTGCGATGTTGCGCAAAGTATAATAAACGAAAAAGCAATTGTAAAAAGAGTCTTCATTTTAGTTTTATCGTTGGTTGTTCTGATTAGCATTCAATCCCCTTTTCCTTAAGATCGGCTATGAAGCCTGATATAAGGCCCTGTGTGGCTTTGTTCACCTTAACCACAGGCAATCTGAGATTGTTGGGTACGAGTTTCATTACATCGAGAGCGGCTTTGATTCCACCGGGGCTGCCATCGGCAAAAAGCGAATCAATAAAGGGTAACAGCTGATAATGCAGCTTGCGGGCTTCTTCCAGATTTCCCTTCAGGGCAGCTTTGACCATTTTGGAGAATGTCAGCGGATAAGCATTGGCGACAACCGAAATTACACCATCGGCACCTGCTGCAATGAGCGGCATTGTGATAGCGTCGTCACCTGAAATTACCATGAACCCCTTTGGTCTGTTCCTGATTATCTCCATGATCTGGCCAAAGTTTCCGGAGGCTTCTTTAACAGCTATGATGTTTTCGAACTCCCTGGCCAGTTCAAGGGTTGTTTCTGCCTTCATATTAACACTGGTTCGGCCGGGCACATTATAAAGAATGACCGGTACCGGACTGGCACTGGCAATGTGCTTATAATGCAGGTATAATCCCCTCTGGGTTGGCTTGTTGTAATAGGGAGTAACGGATAAAATGGCATCAATTCCATCAAGATCACTGCTTCTGAGCTGATCAACCACTTCCTGTGTATTGTATCCCCCGATACCCTGAACGAGCGGCACCCGCTTGTTCACAATGTCTTTTACAAAACCAACCAATGCATTCTTTTCATCTTTCGAAAGCGTGGCTGCTTCACCTGTTGTGCCCAAAACAACCAGATAGTCAACACCATTGCTGACGGTATGTTCGATCAGCAATTCAAGTGAACCGAAATCAATGGTTCCCTGTTTATGGAAAGGTGTAACCAGGGCTACCCCGGTTCCGGATAATTTTGATGTCATCGTTATGCTTTTATCATGATTAATAACTGGTTTTGTTCTGTGATAACCCGGTCATTCTAATTTAAAGGCACTTGTATAATGAACAATTTGTCTGATCAGTTCGTCACTTTCAATCAGATTCCCGGTTTCAATCATCAGGTCGTACGGCAGGCCTCCTTCACCCGATGAACGTCCAAGTTTAAATCCCGCCTTTGACAAGGTTGCAATATAATGAAGCGGAAAATCGTCTGAAGTGCCCAGGTCAATGAGCATATCAAATTCATATTCAATGAATTTAGCTACAAAATCAACTTTAGGCCTGTAAAAGATATCCAGATGACCGGGCAGAATAATATCATAAGCAAGTTTTTGGGCATAATATGGTGGCAGTTTACGATAATCGTAAAAACCGATCACCTGAACACGCTTTCCCACTTCCTGAAGCTCTCTTGAGAACCTGCAAACCCTGTCATAATCAACCTCTGATTGCATATGAAAGAGTATACCGATTTCCCGGGTAGCTTCCAGGTTAACAGCTTTTCGCCTGCGGTACAGCTTCGCAGCTTCTTTATTAAGAAACCTTTTACCAAGCCTTATCCTTAAATTGGTGATGAATCCCAATGTAATTTTTTTTGTTGTTAAATAAAACAACCGGCTACCCCTGATGCACCGGACCTGCCAGAAAAGGCACTATGACAATGAAGCCATAAAATTATAAAACAAAAGGAACTTTAAGCCTGCTTCATGAATATTTCTTACATTATTTATCCTGAATCAGGCAAGTGGTAATCTCACCGACGTACATCCTGTGATAGTCGTTCAGCGGATAATTTTTCTGAATAACAGGACTCAGAAATCCGTTAGGATCCAGATCCTGGAAATATAACTTTTTGCATTCCAGGATAAGCCTGGATTCACTAAAGTAAATACTACCCGATTCGGTTTCAGCAGGAGTTAATCCGGTTTCCTTTGCTTTGTCAAAATCCCTGCCGCTGTTTGCACCGCAAAAACGCAACGCATTCCTGTATTTATGATCGAAAAAACAGCAGGTAAATGTATCGTTGGCTTCTAAAAACCCATAGGTATATCGTTGCGGTCTGACGAAAACAAACATCACCGGCTTGTTCCACAACATGCCGGATCCGCCCCAACTGGCTGTCATCGTGTTATAGGAGTCCCGGGTACCGGCTGTAATGAGCATCCATTGATTTCCGATCAGATCAATGGCGTTTTCCTGTATTCTGGCAGGGTCTGTTTTAATGAAGTTTATCATTTTTCTGTCTTTTTAACCCTTTTGAGTTCGAGCAGATTCAGGGGATTACTTCCCAATCCGCTAATATTCCTGCGCGATAAACGCAGGACCTGATCATAATACAGGACAATTACAGGAGCATCCTGCATTATGAGGCTATCCATAGCACGGTATATCCGGCTTCGATTGGATAGTTCATTCTCCATGCCTGCAGCATCATACAACCTGTCAAAAGCAGGATTACTATATTGGGTATAATTGGGCCCTTCAGGACTATGGTTCTGAGAATAAAACAAGGACAGATAATTCTCGGCATCAGGGTAATCAGCAATCCATGAGCCCCTGAAAAACGGCACCCTGGCCTGGGCAATATTCTCACGTAAGGTCGCAGGAGGGCTTACATCAATTTTCATATCAATTCCGATCTGACTCAGCTGACTCTGAATAAACTGGCAAAGATCAAGATAGGAGGCATTGGTTGACAGTGTGACCGGAGGCATTCCTTTTCCCATTGGGTAGCCAGCCTGTGAAAGTAACTGACGCGCCTTAACAGGATCATAATGATAACCGAACCCGGGATTTTCAGCAAAACCAGGCAATCCGGAAGGAATAAACCCCTGTGTACCGGGATATCCAATTCCGTTGCGGAGATAGCGCATCATTCTTTTACGGTCAAACCCGTAGTTGATTGCCTGCCGCACTTCACGTTTCAGCAATGGGTTGTTTTTCATCACAGCATTATTCTTATCTGCAAGAATACCAAGATATTCTGTATTGAGATAGGGTTGACTTGACATCCTTATCCTGCCGGCATATTTAGGATTCAATCTACCGGAAGGTGTTAGAATTTCATCCTTATAGCTGGCATCCAGCCCGGAAATAAAGTCAAGATTACCTTTAACAAATTCCAGGAATGCGGTCTGTTTATCGATGATAAACGAAACGGCAACAGCATCCAGATATGGCAGGCGATTCCCTTTTTCACTTTCAAAATAGCGATCGTTTTTTAACATCACCAGTTTAACGCCTTCCTTCCAGAGTTTAAATCTGAAAGGTCCGGTACCAACCGGATTTGACCGGAATTCATCCCTGTAATACTCAACAGCCTCCCTGGGAACCACCGAGCAATACTGCATGCCGAGCATTCCCAGAAACGGAGGAAATCCTTTTTTTAATTTGATAATCAGCGTAGTATCATCAAAAGCAATAATATCGGGCTGTCCGTTGAGTTCACTCACAGGCCCCATAACCCATGCCCCGGGAGAAGCGATTTTTCTATCAGCAAGCCGATGCAGGCTGTAGACGAAATCCTCAGCCTTTACCCTCCGCCCCTTTCCTCCTGGAAATACAGGATTATCATGAAAAAAAACATCATTCCTGAGGAAAAATGTATATTCCTTTCCATCCTGGCTAATTTTCCAGGTTCTGGCGATACAGGGCTTCACTAGAAGTGCTGTATCGAGCTGTATCAGGCCGTTAAACAACTGGTTTACAGCCCATATATTTGCCTGATTGCGGGCGAATACAGGGTCAAGGGATGTTATTCCGGCTGATTCGTTATACCTGAATACGGTCTTACCATCATCACCGGATTTATTCCTGAAACATGAGGATGCTCCCAGCAAGATAATTAATATCAGCAATTTAATCGCCTTCTGCATAGTAAATGTTCGTTGCACAAATATAATACTATTGAAGGTTTTCACTTCAGGATTCTGAGATTGCCCACAGCCAGTGTTCTTTTATGTCTGCGCTGTTGTCATTAAAGAGTTTTGTACTACTTTTATCCCCTAAATGTTGATGAAATCATGAAAAACAGATTACTTTCTTCACTTTTCCTGACACTTACCCTGCTCCTCTCCCTTCAGATGGTTGCCCAGGAAAACAATCAGTTACGTGGCAGTGAAATGTGCGCCAAAGGCAAACAGTTAAGGGCTGACCTTTCCTCTATTGGTCTGCGTTCCCCAAACTCTCCCCGTCATAAGTTTGATGTGTTGAACTATGACCTTGACCTTGATATTTTCCATTGCTATACCAGTCCATACCCACGCAGTTTTACCGGCTCATGCCTGATAACTTTCAGGGTCGACAGTACCCTGAATTCCGTTGAACTGGATGCCGATAATACTTCCCTTCAGATTGTTTCCGTCGGGATGAATGGAACATCATTCAGCCATGAGGATAATATTCTGACGGTCAGCCTTGACGGAACATACCACACCGGCGATACCGCCCATGTATTCCTGAGGTATAACCACCTGAATGTGATTGATTATGCCTTCAATGTTGGCAACGGATTCGTATTCACCGATTGTGAACCCGAAGGTGCCAGAAAATGGTTTCCCTGTTATGATAAACCTTCCGACAAGGCTACACTTAACCTCAGAGCCAAAGTGCCCCTGAATGTAAAGCTTGGATCAAATGGCAGCCTTGCAGATTCTGTTGTGGTTGCCGACTCTCTGTGGTATTCCTGGGTGAGTGTTGACCCTATATCGACATACCTGATGGTGATGACCTCAAGGGTCAATTACAACCTCGATATTGTTTACTGGCATAATCCCGATAACCCATCTGACAGTATTCCCATGAGATTCTATTATAATCCGAATGAGAATCCGGCTGCGATGGAACAAATGATCATTCCACTGACTGACTTCTATTATTCATTGTTTGGTGATCATCCCTTTGAGAAAAACGGCTTTGCATCATTGAATCCACAGTTTCAATGGGGTGGAATGGAAAACCAGACCCTCACCAGCCTTTGTCAGGGTTGCTGGTATTCGAGTCTCATAGCCCATGAATTTGCTCATCAGTGGTTTGGGGATATGATCACCTGCGCCACCTGGGCCGATCTCTGGCTGAACGAAGGATTTGCAACCTATGTTGAAGCCCTGTGGACCGGCGAAGTTAGTGGTCAGCAGGCTTACATAGATGAACTGGAAGGTAATGCCGCGTATTACCTGTCAGCCAATCCCGGCTGGCCAATCTCTGACCCTGACTGGGCAACAAATCCTCCGGGAAACGACGTGCTTTTCAATTATGCGATAACCTACATGAAAGGCTCCTGTGTATTGTATATGTACCGCTATGTTGTAGGAGATGAGTTATTCTTCAGCAGTCTGTATGACTATGCGAATGATACGGAGAACTTCCGTTACCAGACAGCCACCATTCCCGATTTTATCGATAAAATGAACCAGTCAACCGGTCAGGAATTGAACTGGTTCTTCGAGGAATGGCTGTATCAGCCGAATCATCCGGTATACGACAATAGCTATAGTTTCGAGAATATGGGCGGAGGATTGTGGAATGTTCATTTCTATACTGAGCAGGTACAGACGGGTGCTGACTTTTTCATTATGCCTGTTGAACTTAAGATCAGCTTCAGCGATGCAAGCGATACCATCGTACAGGTAATGAACGACATCAACGGACAGGGCTTTACTTTCCAGTTCGACAAGCACCCGGTAAGCCTTACTTTTGATCCGCACAACCAGATCATTCTGAAACAGGCAACTACGGTTGTTTCAACAGAAAACCAGGCAATTACAAGAACATTTCTGTATCAGCCGGAACCGAACCCGGCCGGTAATACCACAATCATTCCCTTTGATCTTGCGAAAGCCGGAGATGTAAATATGATTGTGCGTGACCTCACCGGTAAACAATGCTATGCATCTCAGCTGAAAAACCTGGCAGCAGGTTCCCACAGGCATAACATCAACCTGTCAGGATTCAGCAATGGTACCTACATTGTAACCATGGAAACATCCGGTGGTACAATGTCGGCCAAACTGATGGTAATAAAATAATGGTTGTTTTAGGAGAGAAATCCTGAATCCGGTAACGGCTTCTATTTCATCTTTCTTCCAAGATTTTCCACTTTGGAAATCCATTGTTCGCGTTTCTTTTCAGAAGAAATTCTGAGGGATCCAATGGTGGTAATACGCACCGGCCTGATGCCACAGAATCCGAGTATTCCGCGTTTCATGGCATTGTGTCCGGGACGCCGGTAAACCAGCCAGTAATACCAGGGTGGAGTATCCATTGTAACGATCACCCTGGCGGAACGTCCTTTCAGTAGTTTATCCCACAACAAACCGCCTTTGTGATATTTAAATGCAAATCCGGGCAAAAAGGTCCGGTCAATAAAACCTTTCAGTAGTCCGGGAAAAGTTGACCACCAGTTGGGATATATAAATACAAGATGATCGGCCCAGGTAATGTCTTCCTGTGCCCTGATCAGGTCAGGCTCCAGTTCCTGGTTACCACGGTAGCCTTCACTGAAATTCAGATCGAATTGAAGTTTCCGGAGAACGATTTCCCTGATCTGAGCACCGGAAGCTAAGGCCCCCTTCACATAGGCTGCCCTGAGGGAATCGGAAAAAGTATCTTTAACAGGATGTCCGAGTATGATCAGTATATTCTTCATCAGTAAATGGCCTGTTATGCGATCAGCATAAGGCTCCAAAATATTAATAGTTAATTTTCAGATGATTACGATCCTTCTTATCGGTCAGTGCTATATTGATTACATCAATCATCTGATCAACATAATGAAAGTTCAGACCCTGAAGGTAAACAGGTTTGATTTCCTCTATGTCTTTCTGATTTTCGGATGGAAGGATAATATCTTTTACTCCGGACCTGCGTGCTGCAAGGATCTTCTCCTTGATACCGCCAACAGGCAGCACCTTACCCCGTAAGGTTATTTCACCAGTCATGGCTAGTTTGGGTTTTACCAACCGCTGGGTAAAAGCGGAAGCAAGTGCTGTAAACATGGTAATCCCGGCTGAAGGACCATCTTTGGGCGTTGCTCCCTCAGGGATATGAATGTGAACATTCCATTTCTCAAAAACAGAAGGATCAAGATTCAGCTGGTGACTGTGTGCTTTCAGGTATTCATAAGCCAGTGTGGCCGATTCCTTCATCACATCACCCAGATTACCGGTTACACCCATGGTGCCTTTACCATGACTGAGGCTGGTTTCAACATATAATATTTCCCCTCCTACCGGTGTCCAGGCCAATCCGGTAACGACACCTGTTGCATGGGGTGCAGCATCGTTTTCATGATGATATTTTACATGGCCGAGTATTTTGTTCAGATCTTTTTCATCAACCTCTAGGTTGTATTTCTCTCCGGTTACAATGAATCTGGCCTGATGCCTTATTATTTTGGCAATCTGTTTTTCAAGCAATCGCACCCCGGATTCGCGGGTGTACCCGTCGACGATCTTTTCAATGATTTTTTTAGGAAATGAAAGCTGCTCAGCCTTTACACCATGTTCTTTCAACTGTTTCGGGACCAGGTGTCTCCGTGCAATCTCCAGTTTTTCTTCCAGCAGATAGCCGGTTATTTCAATGATCTCCATCCTGTCGCGCAGGGCAGGATGAATGGTATTGATGTTGTTGGCTGTGGCGATAAACATCACCTTTGAAAGATCATACTCCAGTTCAACAAAATTATCGTAAAAGGTGCTGTTCTGTTCCGGATCCAGCACTTCAAGCAGGGCTGCCGCAGGGTCGCCGTTGATGTTGGCCCCGATTACCTTATCAATCTCATCAAGAACAAATACCGGGTTGGAAGCTTTGGCTTTACGGATGCTCTGAAGAACCCTGCCCGGCATGGCGCCTATATAGGTCTTGCGATGCCCGCGGATTTCAGCCTCATCGCGCAATCCACCAAGCGACATCCTGATGTAGTTCCTGTTTACAGCTTCAGCTACCGATTTACCAAGCGATGTCTTTCCGACGCCCGGGGGTCCGTAAAGACAAAGTATCGGCGATTTCATATCCCCTTTTAACTTGAGAACTGCCAGATATTCTATAATGCGGTCTTTCACAGTGCCAAGACCATAATGATCCCTGTCGAGCACTTTCTGAGCCCTGTTGAGGTCAAAGTTATCAATGGTGCATTCATTCCACGGCAGATCGATCAGTACCTGCATATAGTTCAGCTGCATCGAATACTCCATGGCAGCCGGATTCATTCTTTGAAGTTTGCCGAGTTCCTTTTCAAAAACTTCGGCAACATTCTGATTCCACTTTTTTTTGCCGGCTTTTGCTTTTAAATCCTCTATATCCTGTGTATGCGGATTGTCGCCGAGTTCTTCCTGAATAGTTTTCAACTGCTGGTTCAGCAGGTAATCACGTTGCTGCTTATCCAGGTCTATCTTTACTTTGCTCTGAATCTGATTCTTAAGCTCAATAATCTGTAACTCCTTTGTAAGAAGTCCCAACACAGTGTTCGCCCGTTCGAGCAAATCATCAATGGCTAAAAGCATTTGTTTCTCTTCCAACGATATATTGAGATTGGAGGAGATGAAATTTACCAGAAAAACAGGACTTTCAATATTCCTGATGGCAAAGACAGAATCGGAAGGAAGATTGGGTGACAGATTGATGATCTGAACCGCCAGATCTTTAATGGAAGACATCAGGGCATTGAATCTCTTGTCTTTGATCATTTGTTTCTGATTGCCAAATTGCTGTACGCTGGCAATGAAATAAGGATCTTCCTGAAGCATCTGCATCATCCTGAAACGTTTCTTTCCCTGGATGATGGCCGTTGTACTGCCGTCAGGCATCTGCAGAAGTTTGATGATGTAGGCAATGGTACCGATTTCATTCAGATCACTAAATGAAGGATCTTCAATCTCTACATCTTTCTGAGCAACAGCACCTATAATCCTGTCACCTTTGTAAAAATCCTTAATCAACCGGATCGATTTATCCCTTCCAACGGTAATGGGTATAACAACACCTGGAAACAGCACAGTATTCCTTAAAGGCAGTATAGGAAGTGTATCCGGAACAATCTCGGCATTCATTTGCTCTTCATCTTCTGATGAAAGTAGCGGAATAAATTCAGTTTCATTCTCTATCAGGTCAGTAAGCCTGATTCCTTCATTCGTCATAATAGTTATCTTAAACCTGACAAATGTGTCAGGGTGTCATATTCGTTAATTCAACATTCGGGCAGTTGTAATGTCAAAATTCATGCCGACAGCACAAAAAATAAAAAAACCGGTACTTTGTTGTAGTACCGGATAAACAAGTGTTGGATTGAAAAGTTTACATTCTTCGGTAGTTATGGGTGAGATTGTAAACATCCTCGATCAGTTGGGCATCAGTATCTGTAAATTCCAGATTTCTGCGTTTATACATACCCCTGGCCACTTCAATGGCTTTACGTGGCTGAAAAGTGGTGAAACCCGCAACACCACCCCATTTGAAGGACGAAATAAAATTACGCTGGAAGCCCGAGCCAAAGATGTTGGAACTGACACCTACCACTGTTCCTGTGTTGAACATGGTATTGATTCCACATTTGGAATGATCACCCATGATCAGGCCACAGAACTGCTGACCGGTATCAATGAACGCTTCATCAGGATAATTCCAGAGTTTTACAGTATCGTAGGTATTTTTGAGATTTGAAGTATTGGTATCAGCCCCAAGGTTACACCATTCAGCAATAACCGAATGTCCCAGGAATCCATCGTGTGCTTTATTGGAATAGCCGAAAATTACAGAATTATTAACTTCACCGCCTACTTTAGAATAGGGTCCGATGGTGGTTGCGCCATAAATTTTGGCAGCCATTTTCGTTTGGGCATAATCGCACAATGCAACCGGTCCCCGGATATTGGTTCCCTCCATAACAACAGCATCCTTACCGATATAGATCGGTCCTTCTGAGGCATTCAGGGTAGATACCAGTATTTCGGCTCCTTCCTCGATGAAGATTTTTTCCGGAGCAACTGCAAAGCAATGTGAAGGAATTGCTTTTGATTTCCTTCCTTTTGTTAATAACTCAAAATCAGCGCTGATGGCCTCCCCGTTTTTTGTAAATACATCCCAGGTATTGAAAATTTCGAGGTAATCGGCTTCAGTTTCAATTTCTTCGATGGCCCCTGACTGAACTTCAAAATCCTTTTCATTCAGGAACATGGCTATCACGGTATCACCCTTCACAAGTGCCTGCCCAGGTTTGAGTTTCCCGATCTCTTTTACTAGATCGTCATTGGGGCAGATGGCCCCGTTAATAATGACATTATCTTTTTCCTTTACCAGTGGATACCTGGCAGCCAGATATTCTTCAGTAAGCGTTGAAGTTTTGCATTTGAGATATTTCTCCCATTTTTCGCGTATCGTAAGTATACCAAAACGGATATCTGCAACAGGCCTCAGAAAAGTCAGCGGCAAAAGGTTATTTCTTCTTGCTTCGTCAAAAAGAACATAGTTCATATAGTCTGAATTTTGTTTGTATTGCTGAATAGCTCAAAAATAAATAAAAAAGCCCTTCAGGAATAAAGGGCTTTTCAAATCTTATTAACAGCAGATTGCTGATAACTTGTTATGCTTTGTTGCGGTTCTCGAAATGCTTCTGATATTTTGTCTTGAATTTATCAACGCGTCCGGCTGTATCAATAAGTTTAATCTTACCGGTATAAAAAGGATGCGATGTATTTGAAATTTCAAGCTTAATCAGCGGATATTCCTTTCCGTCTTCCCAAACAATGGTATCTTTCGTGGCTACGGTTGACTTGGTCATGAAGACGTAATCGTTCGACATGTCTTTGAAAACCACCAGTCTGTAATCTTTGGGATGAATGTCTTTTTTCATGATTCAGTTATTTTGTATTTAATCCCGGCTGACAATAAGGTCGGGATGAATTCTTAAAATCAATATGTTAATATGAAACCCATCGTTTTGGGGACTGCAAAAGTAAAAACATTTTTCGAATTCACAAAAAAATCTATACGATATTTTATTAACAGGCATTCCGTCTGCACTTCATATTGCGGACAGGAATCCTGAAATGGCCGCTGAATTATAAAAGAGCCTGTCTTCCTCCTTCACTGTTCCATTTATCAGTGCCTGATGAAGCGAATTATTTCCACCAACCGGTTTCGTTATATCTTCATTACTGACAGGCTTTCCCTCCAGGAGCAACTTATAATGAGAATAGGTCACAACAGCTGTTTTTCCGGTGTGTTCGAGGTCTGGTGTCAGTAATATAAAGCCATTGTCAAGGTGCTGGATCCCATTGATCAGAAAAATGGATTTGTGATATTCGTAATGGTTAAAATACCTGTGATTGTTTGAATTTGCATTAAAATGTTCCATGGCAGCGAACAGGTCATTGAAATTATAATCTTCAGGAACCCTCAGGGATTTCAGGCTGTAAAACGATCTTCCGTAATACCTGCAGATATCTTCTGCCACATGAATCAGCCTGCCTTTACTTTCATCACCTGTCAATGTGACAGTACATCCTCTGAAAGACAACATCAGATTTGGTTTACGCGACAAATAAGCAGCCGCAGTCTTATTCTCAAAAGCATTGATGCCTATCAGACCGTCATAGGGAGGCAGATTTCCTTCAATTAAAATGATGCTTTTCTGCAGTCGCCCATCAACTTTTCCGAAACAGGCCAACAAACATTCAAAAGCTTTTTTTGAGTCGGGCGGCAATTTTACAACACACCTGAATCCATGAACAGCTGCAAAAAGTATTTCACCCATTCCTTCAAAAGGAGCTCCGGGATTTATAACAAATGCAATGGTCTTGTCATTGTCAGGTATAGCATCCGGTAATATATGTTTTAAACCTGCTCTCAGTCCGGTCCTGAGCACTTCAAGTGAACTCAGCACATTCCCGTGCGTGAACCAGGGATTGTCCTGTTTAAAACATCCAACCGGATCATCTTTACCTGCGCTATCCTCTTTAAAACTATTTGCTTCATAATCAGCAAAAGTCCCGATCAGTTTCCCGGTTTCATCAGAAAGTGCTTCTGTTATTAAATCAGCATTGAAATTTTGGTTGCTCATCAGGTTGTATTGTATCTTTGATGCAAAGTTAAATTTAATCGTGCCAACTGCCAATCATTCATCAACAGATGATCGGTGAACAACATTGAAAACACTTTAAAGATGCGCAGAATAGCCTGTATAATAATTCTGATTGCCATTTCCATTCATTCAGGTGCTCAGGAGAATCTCACTGTGCAGGCAATTAACCCCCTTGTTCAATTGCTCGACAGCATTCATAAGGTTAAAGATGATTCAGTAAGGTTGCAGCTGAATATTGAGTTTAATAAAAAAATATGGGCCATTGCTGTGAATAACCCTGAGGGGGGTGGAATACCGGACTCTCTAAGGATTAGCAATGTAATATCCGAAGATGGCAATGTGCGGATCCTCAGCTGGAATATACAGCAGAATTCAGGCGAGAATATTTATGCAGGGCTCATCATCAACAGACAATTGAATTCAGTGATCCCGCTCGGGATGAAAAAATCAGAACCTGCCTTGTCAGACGGGAAAATATACCGGGATGGTGACTGGCCATCAGGAATCATCTACAAAATCATTCAGCGCAGATTCAACAAACAGACAAGTTACACCCTGCTCTCCTGGGATGGTTTTGACAGAAGAATTACGCGAAAATCGATTGAATCGCTGTCGTTTGATGAACAGGGTAAAGCCGTGTTCGGCGCCCCTGTTTTCAAGATCAAAGAAGGCATCCGCAACAGGATTGTGAACGAGTATTCATCATCAGCATCTTTCTCCATGCAGTATAACAGGCAGAAAGTAACGCTTTCAGGTGTGCGCAGATCACAGAGGAACATCGATGATGAAATGATTGTGCTTGACAGGCTGATCCCCCTGAACGAAGATCTGAAGGGCCAGCGCTGGGCTTATGTACCGGCTGGTAATACCTATGATGCTTATATTTATTTTGAAGGATACTGGACCCTGACTGAAGATATCACCGCGAGGAACAAACCTTCGGGCAAAACAGCAGGTAAAACTACAAAAAACACAGAGCTGGATCTTCTTCCACCTGCAAAAAAGTAATAGTTTTACTATCGTAAATCATTGATATACTTCAATATAGCAATATTTTCAAAATGATGGAAGTTTGCTTTGCAGCTATATAAAACTTTATACCTTTGTTGGGATTTTCGTCATAAAAATGAATACAGGATTATAAAATCTTAAATCAAAAAAATCAACAACACCATGAAAAAGCACAATTTCAATGCCGGTCCCTCCATCCTGCCTCAGGTGGCCATCGAAAACACGGCAAAAGCAGTTCTTGACCTGAATGGAATCGGCATGTCCATTCTTGAAATCTCTCACCGCAGTAAGGATTTTCAGGCTGTTATTGACGAGGCTGTTGCACTTTTCAAAGAATTGCTCAACATCCCCGAGGGCTATCAGGTTTTGTTTCTCGGTGGAGGTGCCAGTCTTCAGTTTTGCATGGTGCCATTCAACCTGATGAACAAGAAAACCGCCTATCTCGAAACCGGTGTTTGGGCCAAGAAAGCCGCGAAAGAAGCAAAGTTCTTCGGCGATGTTGATATTGTGGCTTCATCTGCTGACAAAAATTTCTCATACATTCCGAAGGGCTATACCATTCCGGCGGATGCTGATTATTTCCACATCACCACCAATAATACCATCTATGGAACCGAAATCCGCACTGACATCAACAGCCCGGTTCCCCTGATTGCTGATATGTCATCAGATATCCTCAGCCGCCCTGTTGATGTTTCAAAATATGCCCTGATCTACGGCGGCGCCCAGAAGAACCTCGGACCTGCAGGCGTCACTTTTGTTATTGTTCGCGAAGACATTCTCGGTAAAAATGAGCGACCCATACCAACCATGCTCGACTATCGCACACACATTAAAGAAGGCTCCATGTTCAATACCCCTCCGTGTCTCCCCATTTTCACTGTTAAAGAAACACTGAAATGGATTAAAAGCATCGGTGGTGTCAGGGAAATGGAGAAAATAAATATTGAAAAAGCAGGTCTTCTTTATGATGCAATCGACAGAAGCAAAATCTTTGTTGGTACTGCAGAAAAGGATTCCCGCTCCCTGATGAACATCTGTTTTGTCATGAAAGAAGAATACAAAGACAAAGAGGATGCATTTATGGAATTTGCCAAAGGCCGGGGAATGATCGGAATTAAAGGTCACCGTTCAGTGGGTGGTTTCAGGGCATCAACCTACAATGCCCTTCCGATGGAAAGTGTGCATGCATTGATTGAATGCATGGAAGAATTTGAGAAACTGAACGCATAGTATAGCGTATTTCGGAAAGAGCAGCCGGTTTTGTTTCCGGCTGCTCTTTTTCATTTACACCGGTTATCAGTTAATAAAACAGGCATTTATAATACAATCCGATTCGGTATCTTTGTTTCAGAGATTCAGTAAAATCATGCCAGGCAACAAAAGGGTCGTTTATCTGAAGGATGATGAATCCTTTCCTCCGGTTTCAGAAAGCCTGGCCGATGGTCTGCTTGCAGCTGGCGGCGACCTGGGTGAAAAGAGGCTCTTAACAGCCTATAAAAGCGGAATTTTCCCCTGGTATGATGAATATTCACCCATTCTCTGGTACTCACCAAAACGAAGATGTATTTTCAGGCCTGATGGTTTTATAGTTTCTCACAGCCTGAAGCAAAAACTCAACAATCAGGTGTTTACCTTTACAATGGATCAGAATTTCGCTGAAGTAATCACAGCATGCGCACATACCAGACGAAAACAGGAAGACGGAACATGGATTCTGCCGGAAATGATATACGCATATACCCAGCTGCATAAAAGCGGATATGCGCATTCTGTTGAAGTGTGGCACAAGGGTAACCTCGCCGGTGGCTTGTATGGGGTTTCCATGGGAAAAGCGTTTTTCGGAGAATCAATGTTTCACAAGGTTACCGATGCATCCAAAGCTGCATTGCATTATCTTTGCAACTGGCTTCTCAGAAATGGTTTCCATTTTATCGATGCACAAATGGAAACCAGGCACCTTGTCAGCCTTGGTGCATTTACCGTCAGCAGGGACATTTATCTGAAAATGCTGAACGAAGCTATGGAGCATACAACTTTAAAAGGACCATGGAAAAACATCCAGAGCCCATGACTGAAGATCAGAAGAAATATATGGCTGAAGCAATTCAGCTTGCCCGGCAAAATATAACCAGCGGAAACGGAGGCCCTTTCGGAGCAGTGATTGTCAAGGATGGAAAGATTATAGCAAAAGGGAGCAATCATGTAACAACATGGAATGATCCTACCGCCCATGCAGAAGTCGTTGCGATCAGGGAAGCCTGCAACTCACTCGGCAGTTTTCAGCTTGACGGATGCGAGATATACACATCCTGTGAACCATGCCCGATGTGCCTGGGAGCCATTTACTGGGCCAGACCCGATAAAGTATATTTCGCTGCAGGAAAAGAAGATGCCGCCGATGCCGGATTCGATGATCATTTTATCTACAGGGAGCTCGATCTTCATCCTTCCAGGCGTTCAATCCCTGCCACACAGATAATGCGTGATGAAGCGGTGGATGTTTTTGAAAATTGGAAAAAATCTGACTTAAAAGTACCTTACTAATTAAAAATTTTGAATAATGGCTTTTGAAATCACAGGAAAACTGATCGACAGATTTGAAACCCAGAATGTTTCAGATAAGTTTAAAAAACGCGAATTTGTCATTGAATACCGCGACAATCCCAATATGAGTTTTGCAGAAATGCTCAAGTTCCAGCTTACCCAGGACCGTTGCAACCTGATTGATGCCTATACGATCGGACAGGACATTAAAGTTTCATTCAACCTGAAGGGACGCCGGTGGGAAAAAGACGGAAATGTCAATTACTTTACCAATCTCGAAGCATGGAAAGTTGAAAATGCTTCAGGATCCGCCCCTGCTACAGGTAATAACCTTCCTGAAATCAGCGCTTTACCTGACCTGACAGAGGATGCTTCGAACGATCTTCCATTCTGATCTGCACCCGGAATAATCCAAATCTAAAGTAACTGCTGTTTGTGGTTTCCTGATGACCTGACGGTATACATCCATCACTATTTCAGATGATGTAATTGTAAAACAGACGGAAAAAACGGAAAACACTGAATTAAACCATATCAAGGCTGAAGCTGAATACACTTCCTTTGCCTGGTGTGCTTTGTGCAGTTATCTTTGACTTGTGGATATTCATAAACTCCTGGCAAAGAATAAGACCCAAACCGGTACCGGTTTCATTGTTTGTACCCGGATTCTTAAGGTTACCATCAATCTTGAATAAACGGGAAAGCTCATCCTGATCAAGCCCAACTCCGGTATCAGAAACACTTAGGTTGGCCTTGCCGTTCACTGTGCTGCAACTTACTGTTACAGAACCACCATTGGGGGTAAACTTGATTGCGTTGCTCAGCAGGTTCCTGAGTACGGTGGAGAGCATATTCTTATCTGCTTTTACAACAACATCTTTGGTAAAGTCGGTATAAAGCGATAATTGCTTGTTTTCAGCAGCAGTTCTCACAAGATCAATTGAGAAATCAACAATTTCAAGCAGATTAACCGGTTCAGGGTTGAAATCAATGCGGCCTGACTGTGCTCTGGACCAGGTTAACAGGTTGTCGAGCAACGAATAAATATGCTGACTCGATTGCCTGATAATTCCCAGGTAGGACCTTTTCTCCTGGTCGGTTATTTCATCAAATTCGGTGTATGCCAGATCTGCAAAGCCAAGCAGTGAAGTAAACGGATTTTTCAGATCGTGGGCTATGATCGAAAGGAAACGGTCCTTGGTCAGTATCAGCTGTTCCAGTTCCGACTTCTGGTCTTCGATCAACTGGTTTGTTTCCTGGAGGTCATTGGCCGATCTGGCTTTGAAATAATAGCGTTTGAAGAAAATACCCAGTAAAACAATGATTACAACAAGTGCTGAAATAAGTGCAATCCTTGAATTCTGGTCCCGTTCCAGCCTGAGCGATTGCTCAAGGTTTTCGCGCAGGAGCCGTTCACTGTCAAGTTCCTTCCGACCGACTTCGAATCTGGTCTGAACGTTGTTAATCTGGCTGGCCAGCTGTTCGTTATACAGGCTGTCCTTGAGTCTGGAATAGACTTCCAGGAAATTGTAGGCCAGCACAGGCTGATTCAGGCTCATTGATACTCTAGAAAGTTCAGCATAAGCCTCCATTGTAAGTTTCCTGAGGCCAAGTTTCCGGGCCAGTGTAATACCGCCTTCTATAGCCCTGTAAGCTTCCGGTTTTCTTCCGGTCTTGAAATAAACAGAGCCCAGTGAAATCTGGGCAGTTGCAACATATTCTGAATTTCCGGTTTCACGGGCCATGATGAAGGCTTTGTCAAGGAATGCTTCAGCCTGGATCATATCCCCCTTGTTGAGATAAAGAATTCCCAGGTTTGTGTAAACCGCTATTAGTGAAGCACTGTTGATTTTCCTGGTAACATCCTGCGATTCTTCATAATTCTTCCTGGTCTTGTCAATGGCACCCGTTTTATCACCCAGAACACCAAGGTTGAGATAGGAGGCTTCCATTCCCTGCTGACTGTTCTGCTCTTCCAGGATGATCAGTGAACGCTGGTAGAATTCGATGGATTTATCGGGTCTTTTTAACTCATTGTAGATATAACCGAGGTTGATACAACTATTGGCTACCTGGGGATACATCCTGTTTTTCTCAAAAAATTCTTTGGCGAGCAGCCCATGCCGTGCAGCTTCTTCAAAATTGCGGACAACACTGTAAACCATCCCCAGACTGTACTGGGCATTGGACCATGAAACTGAATCCCTGTTGGTTAAATGGGTGTTGACTTCCTGATTCAGATATTGAATGGTTGCAACATAGTCACCCGATTCAAAAGATAATCGGGTTAGCTGCTTCAATACAGAAGCCCTCATCACAGGGTCGGCTGTTTTCTCAAGCAATTGCCTGAGACTGTCAGCCTTCTGCTGTGAATTGGCACTGCCTGATGCCAACAATACAGCAGTTAAACCCACGATCAGGGTCATTCTTATAATTTTCATTCCGGTAGCTAAAAAGTCAACCAAATTAGCGATTTTGTAATATTATTTTACTTTTTTTTCGAACGGGTGTTCATTATTAAAATCAGGCAGGTAATTTGAATTACTTTCCAAATCCTGGATCCATCCATGATGAAGTCCTAGTCTTTCCAGTTCTTCAGTTACCGTAAAATATTCTTCATCGGTCAGCGAACGGCCCAAAAAAGGATGACCCTTAACCGCTGGCATCGGATGATACTGCGACATAAGGGAAACATGAATCTTTGGCGAAAGCTCGCTTGAGATAAAACGAAGTACGTTAAGGCTGTTTTCGACTTGTCCGGGAATAACAAGATGCCTGATAATCAAACCACTGATAGCCTGACCATCATCATCGGTAATCAGGGGGGCACCCTTTTGCCTGAACATTTCTTTTATAGCCTTTTCAGCCACTTCGGGATAATCCCGAGCATCCGACAGCCCCCCGGCAAGTTCCGGATCAGAATATTTGAAATCCGGAATATAAACGTCAATTATGCCCTCAAGGTTTCGTAAAACCTCAACTTTCTCATAAGCATTTGTATTATAGACAATTACAGGGTTTCTTCCGGTGTTGCGTATGGCATCG
Source organism: Bacteroidota bacterium (assembly GCA_009773455.1). Taxonomy (GTDB): domain Bacteria; phylum Bacteroidota; class Bacteroidia; order Bacteroidales; family Lentimicrobiaceae; genus Lentimicrobium. Next base: position 304,352 of record WSXU01000006.1, read on the forward strand.
ATGATGATCAGCATCTGGGGTACCATATGTGAAGGTGAAACAAACCCCACTGCTTTACACCCATCATCCAGAAAACGACCTATCTGAGCCACAACTTCAGGCAAGCTCCATTCCCTGTGAATGATATCTTCAGAATTAGAGCTTATCTGGCAGTTCTGGCAATAAATACATTGCAGGTTACACCGGCTGAAGAATACATTGCAGATACCCGATGGCCCTCCGACGGAAGGCTCCTCTCCATGGTGTATGCAAATCGATGCTATTTCAAACCCTGCCCCGGCATTACAATAGCCACGTTTCCCTGAATACCGGTTTGATCGGCAGTGGCGGGGACAAACCGTGCATTTTGTCAACACGGTCGGATCGGTTTTAGTTAACCCAGTTTCAGATAGTCTCATCAAGCAATGCTGTAACTTATCGAAAACAGGCCATCGGCCTGCCTTCTCAGTTGTCAAATATTTATTTATATTAATTGTAAAAGTAACTGCATCAACCATTTTTTTTACCCTGAAGCCCAGAATTCACCTTTTGCCCAGTTTTAACAATCCCAATTCTGATGAATGAAAGGAACATGAATATCTCCTCAATTCAGATTTTTAAAAAGCAGTGTAAAATAATCTCACCATTACTGTAAATAAAATATACAGTTATTTCCGGCAGTTCATATAAAAATATCCCGAAAGGGATAACTAAAATGAAATGACTTTTTTTTGTTATTGGTCAGCCCGGAGAAAACGTATCCTGTTATTTATCAAACTTTTAATAATAGTTATTGAAACCGGCATAACTTTCAACTGAAAAACAAAAATAGACTAATTTTCACAATAATTGATCAATAGTTGCGCACCGGTTATAATGTTTTGCCGGCTAATACAAATATTATGGACGCCTAAAAAGTCAGGCAGGAAAACGGCATTTCTGAAATATTTGATCATCTACTGTCTGTTTCTGAAAATCGTCATATATTTGGTTGGTTTGGGAACATGAACCATCGACTCCGGGATAGTGCTACGTAATGAATTTTTCACCCGTGAATATTGAGATTATGAAAAAAGTCCGGTTACTATTTACAATTGTGGCATTCGGCTGTCTGTATTCCGTCAATATAGCTTTCGCCCAATGGGAAACCGTAATGACCGATATAATTCCTTCCGGGATTTACATTTCGCCGGATTATGACAGGGACAGAACCCTCTTTGTTCTGGACAACAGCAGGGTGCTATGGCGTAGCACCAATGAAGGCTTCACCTGGACAAAGTCACTCGTCGCACAAGACATGTCCACACCGGAATTCCTGCGCTTTGAGATGTCCGATGAATTTTCGGCCGATGGTACAGCATTTATTATAAAAAAAAATGGAGAGGTGCTAAAAACGGTTGATTCAGGGACTACCTGGAACCTTCTGACTGACATTCCATCCAAAATTACTGATATAGCCAGCAGGCCGGTAACTGATCAGTTTAAATACACTTACGCCCTGACAGCAATTGGCGGTCCTGAAGATCTTTTTGCTACTGAGAACTTCTGGGAATCCTGGAATCTTGTTCAAAATGTGGCTGTTCAGTCCGATGGGTATCCTGAATTAAAGATTTCATCCGAAGCTGCTTCAGCTGAGATCATTGCCATACTCGCTGAAAATGAAATCCTTTTATCAACTGATGGCGGAAAGAATTTTTATAATTCATTCAACCAGGGGTTTGAAACCGCATTCAGCGATTTAGCTTTTTCTCCGTCTTTTTCGCAAGACAGTACACTCTATGTTTCTGACTGGAAAAATGTGTGGATAAATCACCATGCCGGAAATCCTCTTACATGGACAAAATCGGAACTTCAGATGGAGAGTATGCCGGTAAAACTGGCCATAGCACCTTCTGCACAAAATAACCTGACTGTATATGCTACTTCAGCTGAAAAAGTCGTCAAACGATCTTTTGACGGCGGAACTTCATGGGAAAATTTTGGCAGTCCTCTGAATATGACCACATCCCAGATTGCTGTCACTGAAGATGCGCCTTATATTGTTTTCCTGGGAATTGTAAACGATGACCTTACCTCAGGGAAACTACTCAAATCGGAATTGATCAATGGAGCTTACGATATTCAATCATTACAAAGTGTGAAGTGTTACCCAAATCCTGCAACCGGTGAAACAATGCTGGAATTCACTGTTCAGAAACCAGGCAATATCACCCTGACAATATTTGATGTTCTTGGAAACACGTTAAGTAGCCGGAATCTTGGAATATTCTCTACCGGCCGTCAGGCAGCAAGGATATCACTTACCGGAGATCTGGCCATCACTGGATTATATTTTTGCCGGTTGCAATCCGGGGAGGAATCACATACTGTAAAACTGGCCGTAAAATAATCCGGAAAAATTTCCTGAGCCCGGTCAACGCTTTTCATTATCAGTGTAAACCTATCAAAGATTAAATGTTTCTCATGAATTATTTCTCAAGGCTCTCTTTACAAATTTGCATAATCTGCTTCGCCATGCCGGTTACCGGGAAAGGGCAAACCATAATGATCCAGGGAGATCAAACCGGCATACTGGAAGCGGACACAATTATGATTACCGGAAATGTTAATGTTCCGGCAGGTGAAACACTTATCATTCAACCCGGAACGACTGTAATTTCCACGGGATTTTATGGCATCAATGTCGGGGGGACCCTCAGGGCTGAAGGAAATGAAAATAACTGGATCACATTTACTGTGGCTGATACAGCAGGATTTTATAATCTGAACGACAGCCGCGGAGGGTGGAACGGTATTCATTTCATTTCAACAGACCCGGCCGGCGATTCATCCCTGTTCATTCATTGCACTTTTAAATATGGAAAGGCTTTCGGCGACTCACTCGTGAAAATGGGAGGAATCTTCAACATCAGAAATTTTAGCAAAATCAGAATATCCGGTTGTGAATTCAGCCATAACAAAGCGGTTTTTTGGGGAGGAGCTGTTTTTGCGGAATTAAGCGACCTGAAAATTGAGAATTCAGAATTTACAGACAATTTTTGTGGCACTCCCGGCCCCCCTTATGGGTATGGTGGAGCCGTATGTCTCAGATATTCCGGTGCTGATATGACCGGCTGCAGGTTTTACGGGAACAGTTCAACTGGTATTGGAGGAGCGGCATCTTTTGAGTATTCCGATGTTTTGCTTTCTTCCGGTATATTTCAGGACAATTATAGCGGGCTGGGTGGCGCCCTGGGTTACCTCAGGTCAAACCCTGACAAGCCGGTTTCAGATAACCTTTTCACCGGCAACTCTTCACTTTTCTTTGGTGGAGCAATTTCATGCAACAAGGCGAATCCCTCATTTATAAATAATACCATTACTGGCAATTATTCCATTTCATACGGAGGCGGGTTTTATTGCAACGACAGTGCTGCTCCAGTACTGATCAATACAATTTTGTTTGGAAATTTTGCCCCTGAAGGAGAGCAGGTGTACATTTGGGATGTGAACTCGGCCCCTTCATTTTATTATTGCAATGTACAGGGAGATTCCGCTGCATTTGGCGGCACCGGAGGGATTGGTTTCAATTCACCCTATATGAACAATACCGACACTTTACCTTTATTTTCAGGGATCTACCCTTTCCCTTACGCTCTTTCTGACAATTCACCCTGCATCAACGCGGGCAATCCCGACACAACAGGTTTGATGCTTCCCGAATCAGATCTTGCAGGAAATATCCGGATTATTGGCAATATCATCGATCAGGGTTGTTATGAAAACCAGTCTGGTTTAACAGCAACAGGCAAGTTAAATAAGGATTTGAGGATTCTCTGTTATCCGAATCCATTTCATGAAAAAGTCACGGTAATATTTCCGAGCGGATACTATGGAAATTGCTCGGTCAGCATTTCTGATCTGTCAGGCAGGATGGTTTTCAGTTCATCATCACTGCAGGGCAACAGCTTTATTTGGACTCCTGATACAGATGAAATTTCAGGACTCAGACCGGGTATGTACTGTGTCACTGTTACTGCCGGAAACCGAAAAGGATCAGCTTCAGTTCTGCATATAAAATAGATTGACCGGAAGGCAGGAACCTTACTGATCCAAATTTACCTTTTTAATCATTTATTAATTATTTAATTGATATTTAACAGGTTAAGCATGTTGCAATATTAAATAAACAGTAACACTTACATCTTTATAACAATTTTTCAAATTCATATGATTGATGTTGATTTTTTTTTAATTTTACGTCATTAACATCAATTCTGGTATATGACGGGAACAACCTACCTTTTCAAGACAAGAAAAAGTGAAGAGCCGGTAAAGAACAATTTCCTCAGAAAAATTGCGCTCAAACAGTCCATTGTTAAAGAGCTTTATCAGCACGGTGAGCTGTCTATCTTCAGGCTCAGTCAGACAATAAAGATGAGCACGCCCACCATTACCAGGGCCGTCGAAGAGCTGATAGAAGAGCAACTGATCAGGGAGGTTGGAATAGGTGAATCCACAGGCGGGCGTCGTCCCAGTCTTTTCGGTATTAACCCTTCTTCAAGATATGTTCTTGGTATTGACCTTGAGCGTTATTTTGTAAGAATGGGTATATTTGATTTTGCAAATCAGCCTGTCTCTGAAATTCATGAATTGAATGAAGGGCTGGATACCCATCCCGATATTCTTCAGTTTATTGCTGAAAAGGTCAGTGAACTGATGGAAGCCTATGGCATCGATGAGAACAAAATGCTTGGCATCGGAATTTCGCTGCCTGGTCTGATTGATGTTAAAACAGGGCTTTCCTATACCTATCTCAACAGTGGCCGGCCAGCGGCAGAGATTCTCAGCGAAAAGACTGGATTTCCTGTTTTCATCGAGCATGATACCAGGGCCATGGCCTGGGGTGAGCAGGCCTTCGGCCTGGCCCGCGGACATCAGAATGTACTGTGCATGAATGTCGGGAGTGGAATTGGTCTGAGCATGATCCTCAACGGCAAGCTGTACCTGGGTCATTCCGGTTATTCAGGCGAATTCGGCCACATTCAGATTGAACCCAACGGGCAATTATGTCATTGCGGTAAAATTGGCTGCATTGAAACACTGGCTTCCGGTAAATCAATGGTAGCCAAAGCAAGACGCGAAATCGCCGGAGGAGCAATCTCCCAGATCAGCAGTATGCTGGAGGGAGATCCTTCAAAACTTAATATCAGAATGATCATGGAAGCGGCAAGGAAAGGCGACCAGTTTGCCATCGATTTGCTTGCAAAAATCGGCGAAGCCCTGGGCAAAGGGCTGGCCATGCTGATACACCTCTTCAATCCGGAACTGATTATCATAGGTGGTGAAATGTCAAGAGCTGCCGACTACCTTATCTCACCAATAGAAAGCAACCTGAACGTCTATACAATATCAAGGATCAGAAGGGATGCCAGAATCGTTGCCTCTAACCTCGGTGATAATGCCCGGCTGATGGGAACCGTTGCACTGGTGATGAACCGGATTTTTACCTGATTTCCGGGAAAAACATGATCCGGTATTCCGGTATTTGTAACCACGCCCCTATTGTCCGATGTGGGCATTAACCGGATTGAACTCCGGCATATCAGTGGTTTGATGACATTTTTCACATTTTTTCTTAATTGCCATTTTAAAATACATTTCAAATCCGGAATGTCAGATTTAAAAAATCACACCTAACAAAAATTACTTTTATGCAGGCTGATTCCAGTACCATCAACGAACGCAGGTCCTATATCACATCAATCAGTATTATCGGTGCGCTTTTTTTTATTTTCGGATTCGTCACATGGTTAAACGGTACGCTGATACCTTTTTTGAAAATTGCCTGTGAACTCAGCAATCTGCAGGCGTATCTGGTGACCTTTGCCTTCTATATCTCCTATCTGGTAATGGCTCCGCCATCCTCCTGGGTACTGCATAAAATCGGGTTCAAAAACGGAATGGCTGCCGGACTTGGGGTCATGGCCATCGGTTCACTCGTTTTCATCCCTGCCTCATATACACGTGACTTCAGCCTGTTTCTTGCAGGGTTGTTTATCCAGGGCTCCGGACTTGCGTTGCTTCAAACAGCCTCAAATCCATATATTACCATTATAGGTCCACGTGAGTCAGCGGCAAAGAGAATAGCCATCATGGGTATCTGCAACAAGGTAGCAGGAACCATAAGCCCCATCATTCTTGGCGCTTTGATCCTTCAGGGAGCCAATGAGTTAATGGAAAGTGCAAAACTGATGACCGGCCCGGAAAAAACAATCATCCTTGACAACCTGGCCCAAAGAGTTATACTTCCCTATGTTATCATGGCCATCGTACTTGTCCTTCTGGCCTTTATGATTCGTTATGCCCACCTTCCGGAAGTGGATACCGATAACGAAGAAACGGTAACAGCCAACCGGAATTCAAAGAAAACAGCATGGTATCAGTTCCCACATCTCATCCTTGGGTTCATCACACTTTTTCTGTATGTCGGCGTGGAAGTAATGGCTGGAGATACCATTGCTCTCTATGGAAAATCACTGGGCATCTCGCTCGATCAGTCACGTTATTTTACCAGTCTTACCCTGATTTCAATGGTAGTTGGTTATATCATTGGCATTATAACCATACCCAGAATAATCAGACAGGATAAAGCGCTTGCGTTTTCGGCCATTCTGGGTGTATTATTTACACTCGCCGCATTGTTTACTAGCGGATTTACCAGTGTAGTCTGTATTGCATTGCTGGGTCTTGCCAACGCCATGATGTGGCCTTCAATCTGGCCCCTGGCAATAGCTGACCTGGGCAGATTTACGAAGGCAGGCTCAGCCCTGCTCATCATGGGCATCGCCGGAGGCGCCCTGATTCCGCTGCTCTATGGTTCACTGGTTGATGTTATCGGCAATCAGCAGGCATACTGGATCATGATTCCGTTTTATATTTTTATACTTTATTATGCCCTGGCAGGGCATAAAATAAGAACTTAACAACCTGATTTTTATGAGACCGACTTTAGTTATTCTTGCAGCTGGCATGGGAAGCCGTTATGGCGGATTAAAACAGGTAGACCCCATCGGGCCTTCCGGCGAAACAATCCTCGATTATTCCGTATATGATGCCATCAGGGCAGGATTTGGAAAGGTAGTTTTTGTTATCCGAAGGGATATTGAAAAAGATTTCAGGGAATTGTTCATCGACCGGTTCAGGAAACATATTGAGATTGATTGGGTTTTTCAGGAAACCGGCAATTTACCTGATGGATTTTCTGCACCTGAGGGAAGAACCAAACCCTGGGGAACCGGCCACGCAGTGCTCATGGCTGCCGGAAAGGTAAAAGAGCCATTTGCCGTGATTAATGCGGATGATTTTTACGGATATGATGCTTTTAAAACACTGTCAGACTATTTTGGTTCCCAGGAAAAAACCGGAAGCAACAACTATGCGATGGTTGCCTACGAATTGCAAAATACACTGTCTGATTTCGGTACGGTTTCACGTGGGGTTTGCATCGCAGATGAAAATGGCTGGTTAAAGAGTGTTACAGAGAGAACGCAGATTGAGAGAATCGGTGAAACAATTGTTTACCGCGAACCATCGGGAAACGAAGTTCAACTGACCGATAAGACTCCTGTTTCCATGAATTTCTGGGGATTTACTCCAGGATTCTTTCAACACCTTGAAGAACAATTTATTGATTTCATGAATACCAACGATGGCAATCTCAAATCGGAATTTTATATCCCTTCAGTGGTCGACAAACTTATAAAAAACGAAAAGGAGAAAGTCAGGGTATTGAGCAATTCCGGTCAATGGTTCGGAATTACCTATCGGGAAGACAAACCTATGGTCATCAGCAAAATAAATGAATTGGTAAACGCTGGCTCCTACCCTGCCAGTCTCTGGAAAAGTTAGGATTTCCTGTTTTATGGATCTTGATTTCAAAAAGCTATATGATGTTTTTTGCATTCCTTCAACTGACTACTCTGTTGAACGGGTGCAACACGGGCATATCAACAATACTTTCCTGGTAACATCAGGCGGAAGGTCAGTGTATATACTGCAACAGGTAAACACAGGAATATTCAGCAACATTGATCAGTTAATGGCCAATTACCGCCTTGTTTCTGAAACACTTAGCGGTTACAAATGGCCATCGGGATTTCATCTTACAATCCCGGAACTGATCATTACCAAAGAGGGGAAAACCTTTTATTCCGGAAAAAGTAACACATGCTGGAGGCTGATTACCTTCATCGACGGGGCTGATTGCTCTGCAGTCCCACGCAACACCGAAACTGCCTATCAGGGCGGACTCGCCTTCGGGACATTTCTTACCGGTCTGTCTGAAATTGATCACAATAGTCTGCATCAGATTTTGCCTGATTTCCATTCAATGAACAGACGATATGGTGATTTTCTCAGCATCCTTCAATCGGATCCGGCTGGGCGTAAATCATTGTCAGAAGAAGAAATCAGGTTTGTTACAAGCCGGCATTTGTCTTTGATGGAGATTCCGGATTGTCTGGATTCGGGTGAAATTCCCCTGCGGGTAGTCCATAATGATACAAAACTTTCGAATGTAATCTTCTCAGGCGATGGAACCTATAAGGGTGTGATTGATCTGGATACGGTTATGGCAGGTTCAGCTTTGTTCGATTTTGGAGATGCCATACGTTCATGTGCCAATGCAGCCTGTGAGGATGAGCCTGACCTGACAAAAGTGAAATTTGAGATTGGACTATTTGATGCATTTTCAAAGGGATACCTTGAATCGACAGGTTCGTTGCTCCTGAAAAAAGAAATTGACCTGTTGCCGGAATCTGCACTACTGATGACCTATATGATCGGATTGCGGTTCCTGATAAATACTTTCACACGGATTATGAATCCCATAACATGGTCAGGGCAAGGGTGCAATTCAGGCTGCTCAGACAAATGGAACTGAACCTGAACGAAATGCATACAATCATTGAAAATCACCGTCGGTAAACCGGGAAATAAAATCAATCATATTAAACCTGCTGGAATGAAAAGTTTTCGTTTTTACCTTGCTATCAGCCTTTCAGTTTTGCTTTTACACTTTGCCATGCCGGCATCCGGACAGGGCAACAAATACAACATTATACCCCTTCCACAAAGTTTTGAGCCTGGTAAAGGATATTTCATCATCACACCGCAAACACAGATTAAAATTTCTCCTTCCTCGAAGGAATTATCAAAACTTTCAGATCTTCTGAAAGAACGTCTAAGATTGCTGGTCGTTCAGGAAAATACCGGAATAAAAAGTACTCATGGTTTTTCCAATACAATTAAATTGGAATTAACTGACTCCCGGGAACTTGGTAAAGAGGGATATAGACTTATTGTCGAAAAAAAGTCCATTACCCTGAGCGCCAATACAGGAAATGGCATTTTTTATGGATTGCAGACACTTTTTCAGATGCTTCCTGCTGAGATTGAAGACAGAAACCCTTCATTGTCATTTGGAGAATGGAGGGTTCCGGTATGCAGAATGGTTGATTTCCCGAGGTTCGAATACCGGGGCATGCACCTCGATGTATGCCGTCATTATTTTCCGGTTGAGTTTATCAAAAAATACATCGACCTGATGGCTATGTATAAGATGAATAATTTCCACTGGCATCTTACGGATGATCAGGGATGGCGGCTTGAAATCAAAAAATATCCACTGCTTACCGAAATTGGTTCAATGAGATCGGGAACGCCGGTAGGCCGGAATCTTCGCAGCGATGAGAAACCTTATGGTGGCTACTATACCGGCGACGAAGCCAGAGAAATAGTTAAATACGCGGCTGCCCGTTATGTTAATGTTATTCCGGAAATTGAAATGCCTGGCCATGCCCTGGCTGCATTGGCAGCCTATCCGCAGTTATCATGTACAGGTGGGCCATTCGAAGTCTGGACAAAATGGGGTGTAACCGATGATATCTTTTGCGCCGGCAAAGAAGAAACATTTGCTTTTCTTGAAGATGTGCTTACTGAAGTTTTGGATATTTTTCCATCCCTGTATATACATGTTGGTGGTGATGAAGCGCCTAAAACCAGGTGGGACAGTTGTTTGTTGTGTCAGAAAAGAATCAAAGAACTGGGCCTCAGCGATGAATACGAACTCCAGAGTTATTTCGTCCGCAGAATTGAAAAGTTCCTTAACGCGAATGGCCGGCAGATCATCGGCTGGGATGAAATCCTGGAAGGAGGACTGGCTCCCGGAGCAACCGTAATGTCATGGCGTGGAACGGAGGGTGGAGTAACAGCTGCTCAAATGGGCCATTCTGTTATTATGACCCCCGGAACACCCTGTTATTTCGATCATTACCAGGGAGTGCCTGCTAGTGAACCTCTGGCAATAGGAGGTTATAATCCGCTTCAAAGTGTTTATAAATATGAGCCTGTACCTTCCGTATTGTCACCGGACGAAGCAAAATTTATTCTGGGCTCACAGGGAAATGTCTGGACTGAATATATTGAGACGGAAGATCATGTTGAATACATGGCTTACCCAAGGGCAATTGCACTGGCTGAGGTCAACTGGTCGGCAGCAGAAAGCCGTAACTGGAGTGATTTTATGGTACGGTTTAACAATCACCTGTCAAGACTCGGAAAAAGGGATCTGAATTTCAGCAGAAGTTCCTACGATGTTTCCATTTCTGTAGAAAGGGATTCCCTGAGGAATGAAATGGCAGTTAACCTGAAATCTGAATTCCCGGGCAGCAAAATCGTATACAATACGGATAATCCTAAAGAAAGTGATCATTTTAAAAAATACAAAGGTCCATTCAGAATAGATAAAAATCAGAATATTTCGGCCTGTGTGGTGGTAAACGGACAAAAACCCGGGAATATCACCAGCAGGACAATCTATGTACATGATGCTTTCGGAAAAGTTCCACAGATCAGCACAGCAATCAGCTATAAATACAAAGCCAGCGGACCGGTAACCCTTACCGATGGATGCCGTGCACATCCATTGTCACTTCGTAATGATTGGCTGGGTTTTCATGGTAACGACGCTGAACTGTTGATCGATCTCGGAAAGGAAATTGACATTAAGAACATCAATATCGGGTTTCTTCACAATCCGGCAAACTGGATTTTTCTTCCTTCCGGAGTTGAAATAACCCTGTCGTCGGATGGAACCATATTCAGACCTGCGGAAGGAATGCAGCCTCAGTTGCTAACCATTCGTGAACCAATGACCATCGATTTCAATCAGATACAGATCAACACAAAAGCCCGGTATATTAAAGTATTTGCCAGAAATCGCGGTATATGCCCGGAGGGTCATCCCGGTGCAGGCGGTAAGGCCTGGTTGTTTTTAGATGAAATCATGGTAAACCAGCCCGTTGACTGACATCATAGGCGTTTCCTCCTCATTTGATGCTTCGGGCTCTTTATCATGGGTATTCTACCTTGGCAGAACTATAAATCTGGTTGTCAACAAGTTGCCAGTAATACTGGTCCTGATAAAATAGATGCCGGGGGTTAAGCCGGATATATCAGCTAAAACACTTTTTACTCCGACTGCCACATGTTGACGTACCACTGTTTTACCTTCAATGGAATAAATTATCAACTCAGGGGAAGTTAGCGGGTATGCTGATTCAATGACAAGTACATCGCTGTTTGCCGGGTTTGGATATACTTTCAGGGTGTGTGATCCGTGTGAATCGATACCCGTAGGTGATTCAAGCGAGAACCTGCTGACAAAATTCCAGATTTCACTGCTGGCGACTATATCGCGGTTGGTTATACCAACTCCTGTAACGCCTACCGACCCCGGCCAGGTATGACCTCCATTAATTACTTTTAGTAACATCACTTCGGTTGATCCTTCGCACGGACTCCATGTCTGGCGTTGAACAGTGGATCCTTCAGCAACAAGATCAGGCAGATCTTCGATCAGCGGGAGTGATGGACAATTGTTGTAACCGTTCCAATAATCAAGAACCTGTTCAACTGA
>WSXU01000033.1:0-38958 GCA_009773455.1 Bacteroidota bacterium
CGTATCAACGATGAAAACAGAAAAAAAGAGTTCGGCTTTATTGCCCAGGAAGTAGAAGTAGCGCTGACCGAAGCCGGAGCATCTGATACCGGCATCATTTCCATCGATGATGAAGGATTATACAGTATGCGGTACAACGATCTGATCGCGCCCATGGTAAAAGCCATCCAGGAGCTGAGCAAAGAAAATGCTGAACTTCTGAAACGTATTGAAAAATTAGAGAATAATAAATAATTAGATAACAACACATTATGAAAAGATTGATATTTATGAAAAGCCTGATCAGCACGATTCTTATCTCGCTTATGCTTAGTGTCTTCTCTTTTGCCCAGGTAGCTATAAATACCGATGGTACAGCTCCTGCAAATTCTGCCATGCTCGATGTGAAATCGACAAGCAAAGGTTTTCTCCCTCCCCGTATGACTTATGTTCAAATGGTAGGAATTGCTTCTCCGGATGAAGGACTGGTTGTTTATTGTACCGATTGCGGTTCGAACGGGCAGGGTACACTTTCGATGTTCATGGCCGGCGCCTGGTATAACCTCAATGCAAGCTGCCAGGGTCCAATTCCACCGGTTGCGGGAAATTCTTATCCTGCATCATCCCAGATTTTCTGGACATGGAATTCTGTACCAGGAGCTACCGGTTATAAATGGGCTACTGTTAATAACCATCTACAAGCTGTTGATGTGGGGACAACTACTCAGTATCTCGAAACCTTCCTTTCCTGTAATTCGACTTATACCCGATATATCTGGGCTTATAATGATTGTGCCGTTTCTACACCCACTATTATTACAGCTACCACCGGTTCACTTCCTGTTTCACCGACCGGTGCAGCAGCAGTGCCTCTGACAACTCAGATTACCTGGAACTGGAATGCGATTCCCGGAGGGGCAACAAATTACAAATGGAACACGGTAAATGATTATGCTACTGCCATAAATATGTCGAATGCAACATCCAGGGTAGAAACAGGACTGACATGTAACACTCCATACCTGAGATATGTGTGGTCTTATAACGCCTGTGGAAATTCAACCGCTCCGGTTATCCTTTCCCAGTCAACCTCTTCATCCCCTGCAGCACCTACTGCTGGTGTTCATGTTCCGATATCGAACCAGATTGTATGGAACTGGAATGCAGTTCCGGGTGTCCTGGGATATAAATGGAATACAGTGAACAATTATGCTACAGCCACAGATATGGGAACAGCCATTACCCGGACAGAAGCAAGCCTGGTCTGCAATACTGCCTACACCCGTTATGTCTGGTCTTACAGCAGTTGCGGAGCCTCACCAGTTACTGTTCTTACACAAAATACTGCTGCAAATCCTGTTGCAACTACCGCTACAACACACACAGCAGCAGTTAATTCAATTGTCTGGAACTGGAGTGTTGTTCCGGGAACAAACAATTACAGATGGAATACAGTAAACGATTACGCGACCTCCATCAATACGGGTGCGGCTACAACACGGACGGAAACCGGTCTGAACTGCAATACCCAGTATACCCGTTATGTATGGACATATAATTCATGTGGCGCCTCCCCTGCCATAACATTAACACAATCCACGTCCCCGGCATCTATACCTGCAGCACCTGTTGAGGGAATTCATAATTATACACAAACCTCGGTAACCTGGAGGTGGCTTTCAGTAAGCGGAGCAATCGGATATAAATGGAATACAACGAATAATTATGCAACGGCTACGGATGTAGGAAGTGCAATTTTCAGAACAGAGACCGGGCTTACCTGCGGTACGGAATATACCAGATATGTATGGGCATACAGCGCCTGTGGTAATTCCACTCCGACCCCCCTGGTACGAACCACTGTTTTATGCCTCTGGATATGCGGTCAGGACCCGGTTATTGATGAATCAGACGGCGCTTCCTATCCAACAGCACTGATCGGCACACAATGCTGGATGGCAAAGAGTCTGAATAAAGGAATCCGCAGGGATCAGAGTGTTGCGCAATCAAATAATGGCGTCATTGATAAATACTGTTATCTGAACAGTGAAACCAACTGCACAACCTACGGTGGTTTATACCAATGGGATGAAATGATGAATTATTGGGGCACTTCCAATGCAAATCCAAGTGGAGTCAGGGGTATTTGTATGGCGGGCTGGCATTTACCATCTGAGAGCGAATGGTGCGAATTGATCACAAATCTGGACGCAACAGTAACCAATTGTCCTGATTTAAACTGGATGGGAGATGCCGGAAGTAAAATGAAGGAAGCCGGAACAACGCACTGGAACGCTCCCAATACTGGAGCAACCAATTCGAGCGGCTTTACTGCGCTTGCCGGTGGGTGTAAAACAAACCTGATTGTACCCTATGGAGGAAAAGGGGAGAGTGCTTACTTCTGGGCCTGCACTCAGGGTTCAACAACCAATGGTATTTTTTTTGAACTAAATACCAATGAGGCGGGGATATATTACAGCATTTTTGAAAAAGCGGCTGCACTTTCAGTGCGGTGTGTAAAAGATTAGCTATCCTGATTCATTCCGGGAATTCCAAAACTACAAAACGGTGATAAAGCCTACTGAACTGATTATAAATTACTGAAGAAAGAAAAAATCCGGGCAAAAACATTTGCCGGGTTGTCAGAAACCTTTAAACTACCAATTATGCAGATTCTGAGATACCTTTTGGCGATCCTTCTTATTGTGAGTGTATCAGAAATTGATGCCCAGGTAGCCATCAATACCGACGGCACTTTACCTGATAATTCAGCCATGCTGGATGTAAAATCAACCGGAAAAGGATTGCTTATACCACGTTTGACGCTGGTGCAACGTGATGCCATTGTCAACCCTGCCGCCGGACTTCTGATTTTCAATACTTCATCCGGATCTTTCGATTACTTTACAGGTACCGGCTGGTTCAGTCTGGGTGCTTCATTGCCCGGGGGCAACACCGCCGGCGATCTGCTGGAGTGGAACGGATCGCAATGGCAACCGGTAACCTTCAGATATTTTTATGCCGACAGGGATCAGGATGGTTTCGGAGATTTTTTCTCGGTGATTTATACCAGGCGTGCGCCCTTTGGGTTTGTTGATAACAATTGTGATTCGGATGACAATAATCCGAACTCAGGAGGTTTGCCCCCGCAACCAAAATACCCCGATGCCGATGGCGATGGCCATGGCGACCCCAATGGTATCCCGGTTTTTGCCTGCCAGGCGCCTCCGGGCTATGCATCCTATTACCAGAACGACTGTGATGACTCAAATGCACTTATCTACCCGGGTCATCCTGAATATTGTGATGGAATTGACAACAATTGTGATGGCCAGGTTGACGAAACGGTCACCCTCTTTGCCGACAATGATCATGACAATTTCGGCGACCCCAATAATTCAATTCAGTCATGCGTTCCTTTTCCTGCAGGTTTTATTCTGAACAACGCTGATTGCAATGACCAGAATCCCAACATCAATCCCGGCATTCAGTATGAGTTGTGTGATGGCATCGATAATAACTGCAACGGTCTGATTGATGAAGCACAGACCTTTATTTTTGTTGACAATGATGGGGACGGATACGGGAGCCTGCAGGGATATCCGATTCCATGGAGCTGCAACGAACCACCCCCTGCCGGATATGCATGGACTTTTGATGACTGCGACGATTATAATGACGCCATTCATCCCGGAGTACAGGAGATATGCGACGGGATAGACAATGACTGCAATGGCGCTGTTGATGATAATGTCATTGAATTCAACACCTTCTTTATTGATGTGGATGCCGATGGCTATGGTGTTTCTGATGTTACGGTAACCATAGCCGGATGCTACCCCCCTGCCGGATACTCTCCGGTGAATACCGATTGTGATGATAACAACGCTGCTATAAATCCCGGGTTAAACGAAACGTGCAATGGCATTGATGATAATTGTAACGGACAGATTGATGAGGGACAGGCAACAAACGGGACACCTTATTATTTTGATAATGATGGTGATGGTTTCGGAGAGTTGAGCAATATAGTATTTTTATGTTCCCTGCAACCTGGTTACACATCAGATGGAAGCGACTGCAATGATAATGACCCGGATTCATACCCAGGTGCACCTGAAACCTGCGACGGGCAGGACAACAACTGTGATGGGTATGTTGATGAAGGCCTGCCTGTTACTGTATGGTATTTTGATTATGATGGAGATGGTTATGGAAGTCCCGCCTATACAATTTCAGCATGTTTCTCCCCGGGCGGCTCATATATAGCTACCGGTTCCGATTGCGATGATTCCAATCCTGATGTACACCCGGGAGCACCGGAGTTATGCGATGGAACCGATAACGACTGCAACGGCCAGATCGATGATAATGCAATAAATACCTACACCTTGTACATAGATGCTGACAGCGACGGGTATGGCGATGCCGGTGTCGCTCCGGTTATAACATGCGATCCGAATCAATATTTCGGTTATTCAACACTTAATACAGATTGCGATGATTCCAAATACTGGGTACATCCTGGCGCACCGGAATTATGCGGAAATGGTACTGATGATAATTGTAACGGCCAGACGGATGAACCTGGATGCCAATAGGGCCAGTGCATACATTGCTGTCTGACTGAAAAAATGCAGGATTTGTTTAAGATCATTCACACGGCATCCTCAATTATTCCCTGACCGGGAATACCTGAATACATTTCCCATATGCTAAACTTCAGCATGGGCAATGAACAACCTATGACCATTTTCCTGTCATCACCGGTTCTTCAAGCGCCGGTTGTGTATATGATAGTTTATCAGTTCAATCAGCTTTTTCTGGTTGACGGGTTTGGATATATAATCATCACACCCGGCTTTTAATGCCTTCTCTTTGTCATCGGCCATTCCATGGGCTGTTTGCGCGATTATGATTACGTTGGTATTAAATAATCTGATCCGTCGGGTGGTTTCATATCCGTCAAACCCGGGAATTTTGATGTCCATGAGTATCAGATCAAGATCAGGAAATTTTGTTGCGATATCAAGTGCTTCCCGACCTGAAACAGCATGCAGAATCTCCCTGCTGATTTTACTGACTGAAATTTTGAGAAACATATCCGAAATTTCATCGTCTTCCACAATCAGTGTCTTCAGGCCACTTACATTGTCAATCATATCTTCCGCAGGATTGACTACCCTGACCGGATTACTTCCACTGTTTTCAGTGCTATGGGGCAGTGTAAAATAAAAAGCTGATCCTTTGCCGGGTTCACTTTCAACCCAGATATCCCCACCCAGCAATTCCACATAGGCTTTTGATATGGATAATCCTAAACCAGCACCTTCATAATTCCTGCTCAATGATTCGCTTCCCTGCCTGAACCGTTCGAAAATAAATGATTTGTGCTCTTCCGGAATTCCGGCTCCGGAGTCCCTAACAAAGAATTCAAGCATTCCGGTTTTTCTGACATATCCAAATTCGATGAATCCTGTTCTCGTAAATTTGATCGCATTTTTTACCAGATTGGTGAGAATGGCATAAACCTTTTCCCGGTCAGTTTTCAGAACTGCATCGGTGAAGGGCAACCCGACAGAATACATGAACTGTATTCCCTTCTGATCAGTTTCGGGCCTGAAAAAATTATAAATATACTCAACAACCTCATTTACATTGGTTTCATTGATAGAGACCGTTACCTGTCCGGATTCAATTTTTGAGATATCAATGATGTCATTGATAATGTTCAGCATCCGGTCGCCGCTCTTCTTAATAATCTGAATATATTCCCGCTGTTCTTCTCCGGTGAGTCCAGGTGTTTTAAGCAATTCGGTAAATCCGAGAATCCCGTTCATTGGAGTCCGTATTTCGTGACTCATATTGGCCAGAAATGCCGATTTTAACCGGTCACTTTCCTCCGCCCGATCTTTGGCATTGATCAGTTCTTCACGAATCTTTTTAGCAGCTGTTATATCGGTTTTGATGGCGACAAAATGTGTGATCTCTCCACTGGCATTGTGAATGGGAGAAATAATGGCGTTTTCCCAGAAGAACTGACCATTTTTTTTCTTATTGTAAAATTCCCCTTCCCAGGTTTTACCTGCCCGGATCGTTTTCCACAATTCATCATAAAACACATTGTCATGGTATCCTGAGCTGAGGATACCCGGGCCTTTACCCTTTATTTCCTCCCAGGTGAATCCGGATATTTCCAGACAGAAAGGATTGGCATATTCAATAATTCCATTTCCATTGGTAATAAGAATAGATGTGTTTGAATTTTCAATGGCAGTCTGAAATTTAACAAGTGCTTCTTCAGCAAGTTTACTTTCGGTGATATCGGAAATTATTCCATACCACAATGTGCTTCCGTCTTCAAGCAACTCCGGACGGGCATCGCAGTGCCGCCAGCGCAATCCCTTTTCAGGCAGAATAACCCTGAAATCACTATGATAAAGGGTTTGGTTTTTTGCAGAGTTAAGAATCGTTTCAACTACACTCTCACGGTCATCGGGGTGGAGCCTCGAAAAAACGATGGAAGCATCAGTCCTGACTTCTTCGGGGGTAACCTCATAAATATCATACATTCCCCGGCTCGATACAGGAAAGCAGGAATGCCCGTCAGGGTAAAGGCGGTATTGATACACAACACCGGGCACCATAGCTGTAAGGTTATTCAGCAGGTTATAGCTTTGCTGAAGTGCCTCCTCTGCCAGTTTACGTCCTGTAATATCCCTGAGCGCCCCGTCAACATGGAGAGGTCTGCCTTCGGCATCAAGTATAAGCCGTGCATTCAGGGAAACGTACATGATTTCCCCAGTCTTTGTTCTGAGTTTCAATTCATAATCGCGTACTTCCCTTGACCTCAGCAAAGCAGTAAGTAATCCTCCCCGCTCATCAGGGTTGGCATATAAATCAGTAACCGGAGTGCCGATAAGTTCCTCCTTGTCAAATTGTGCAAAATGCTTGATTGATGGGCTGATTTTATGGATAATCCCATCAAGCCCGGTCTGGAAGAAAACATCCTGGACATTCTCATATATGGCACTGAATTGCTCTTCACTTTCACGCAGTAGTTCATCCATCAGTCTTTTTTCAGTAATATCAGTCCCCATGTTAAGGGTAGCTGGCCGGCCATTCCATTCAATCCTGACTGAATTTACCGACAACCAGTGCTTCTCACCATTCCTGTGGTTTACAGAAAAAGTCTTATTATGGCTCTTTATACTGCCTTCAATCAGATTCGAATGATGCAGGGCAATTTCCTTACGGTCTTGTTCATCAACGAACTCAAATATTGAAACTCCCAACAGATTCACAGGACTGACTCCTGTAACATCTTCACAAACCTGATTGGCAAAAACGATTTTCTCATCCTGAACAACATAGATTGCTTCATTGGCGTTTTCAAAGAGCAACCTGTACTTTTCCTCACTGAACCGCAAAGCTTCTTCGGCCTTTTTTCGTTCGGTGATGTCAAGGAAAATAACAGCAAATAACCCGGCTCCTGGCGAATATGAATTTACCTGGTAATGCTTATTCAACACCTGGCTGAAATGCTCAAACGTAACAGGATTGCCTGTTAACGCCACCTTACCATAGGTTTCAATCCAGAATGACTCAGTATCAGGCATTACTTCAAGGGCTGTTTTACCGACAATTTCCGCAGCTTTCAAACCAGTCATCGCTTCAAATGCAGGGTTAATCTGAAGAAACCTGTAATCAACCGGCTTCCCGGCTGAATCCAGAATGATTTCATGATGGGCAAATCCTGTGGTCAGATGCCGGAACAGCAAACGAAATTTCTCCTCACTCTCGCGTAAGGCTTCTTCAACTTTTTTCCGATCGGTAATATCCCGCCCAATTCCGACAAGGCCGATGATCTCACCTCCCTTTTCACGTAAAGGTATTTTTGAAGAAAGCAACCACCGCTTCTGATCCAGTTCATCAAAAATAAACTCTTCCCTGTTGAGGATCGGTTTACCGGTTTCAATCACCTGTTTATCGTCTTCAAGAAATTTTGCTGCCAGATCTTCAGGATAAAAAGCATAATCGTCTTTCCCAAGCACCTCCGCTTCGGATTTCGCGCCCATATACCTTACTTCGGTTTCATTGGCCAGTGTTTTACAGTAATTAAGGTCCTTACTGTATATAGCATCAGGAATATTGTCAATCAGGGTCCTGAAAAGCAAACGTTCTTTATGGAGCTGTTCCTCTGCAAGCTTTCGCTCGGTTATGTCATGCGAAAGCAACAATACTCCCGTAACCTCTCCATCCGGACCTGTGATCTTTGTATTGTTGGTGAGAAACCAGTAGTTACCTGTAGGGAGCGTTACAAAATCTTCGTACTGCAGATTCCGGTCACTTCCGACCACTTCCTGAAACCTTTTCGCATAAACAGATGCTGTATGATCACCAAATACTTCTTTCAGCGTTTTTCCGATCAGGTCTTCAGTTTTGTGCCCCATCTGCTGAACCGCCTTCTGATTGTAAAATAAAATCCTACCATCAGGACTGTATACACCAACCCCGATTCCCGCGTTTTCGACCAGCAATCTGTACTTTTCCTCACTTTCACGCAGTGCATCTTCAGCCAGTTTCCGCGCTGTTAAGTCGCGTGAAACACCATGGACTTCAAGGGTACCGTCTCTGGCAATCTGAAATTTCGTGGAAGCTTCAACCCAGATTATGCTGCCGTCTTTACATACCTGCTCAAATTCATCAATATAAGTTTTAAAAATTCCATCCTGGAATTCCCTGATACGGGAAGGAACTCTTTCAATCAGCTTCTTTGCTGAAAAAGGTTTAAGTGAATCGCTTAATCCCTCTTCCATGACTTCGGTAACAGTAAAGCCACGCAGGTGAAAAACAGATGGGCTTATGTAGGTAAATTTATTGTGAGTGATATTGTAAATCCAGATTACATCAGATATGTTTTCGGTTAAAAAGCGGTGCTTTTCTTCACTTTCCCTCAGCTTCTCTTCTGTCTTCCGCAGTTCGGAAAGATCAATGTCAATACAAAAGAGTTCCTGTGCTTTCCCGGGTACTTTCACGATTGTATGACTTGAAAACACGGGAACAAGAGAGCCATCACTACGCATCAGCATCATTTCTGAAGCAGGAACCGGCTCCCCGGACTCAGCCATTTCAGTAATGGCCTGCCTTACTGAATTTCGCATTTCAGGAGGAATAATCAGGTCAACAAGGTTGCGTCCGATGGCTTCTTCAGCCGTATATCCATACAATTTTTCAGAAGCTTTATTCCAATACTGAGTTATCCCATCGGGGCCATATCCCTGAACCGAAACGGAATGTACATCCATCAGCAGGTTCCGGAACCTGACTTCACTTTCCAACAATTGAGTTTTAGTCTTGTCGAGCTCTTCAATCTTTTTATTCTTCAGATAACCATCATATGCTTTCCCGGAGAGCCCGTTAACATATTCGTAAAGCATCTTCGCTATTTTTTCAAACTTTTCATAAGGCATTACAGGAACTTCTTCCAGTGCTTTTTTAAACTCTGTTCCATCCACCTCCAAAGCAGCAGCATACTCAGCCGTCAACCCGCTATCAATGCTTTCGTCACGAACCTGACCTATAAGCCAGTTGGCGATGTGCTTTCCTCCGGCATATATGCGAACCCCTGACTCCCAAAGTCCGCAACCAGGACAAATGCTGACCGGAGGCTCTCCGGATCCTTTGCTGCAGATCGCAGCTTCTGACTGCCGGCACATTTCCATCCCCTTTATAGTCGGCCTGATGATATCCCTGCACAAACGGGTAAAGTTGCTCGGCATGGTTAACGGATTTCCCAGGGTATCTGATATTATCGAAGCAACACCTGTAGCATCCGAGAACATATCCTGCAAGCGCTGAATTTCTTCCTGTTCAAAAAGATCAGAAAACCTGACCTCACCGGAATATTCATCCAATACACCTGAGTTTGATGATTCTATTTCCATTATTTGTAGTTTTTGAACAAAACGCTTAATCAGAATTGAAAAAACCCGCAATGTCAGACGGTAAGAGAATGCTTGAATGCTTTAATAATCAGCTGCGAATCCTGCAACAGAAGTTAATCATGATTAACATGAGATGTAATCAAATTTAAGCATGAAATATGAGAAAACATGGTTCATTATGAAATAAATATCCGGGAAGCCAGTGCAGAAATTTTCAGGGTTATCAAAAAACCGGATAAACAATGTTTCTTGTTTTAATGTCTGACAACCAAGTCAAAGTAATTCCGAAGTGGTCAATACCTTTTTTGGTCAAAAGGGTTTAGCCCTGCTGAGATTTACGGGCGTGGAATCTTCAGCAGACAACTGTTCAACGGATGGTCTGAAGTAAAATTGATGGTATCGTACCAACTGGCGGCTCCCAGACACTGAAATGCATTCCTGCTGAATAGTATTCTGTCGATGCCGGTTAAATAAGTTGAATCAGCGTCGGCCAGCCCGGCCTCGCCAAACTCCAGATAATACTCATCCACTGCCCACTGGTAGTTTGAATCACCCATCATAATCACGGGATCGTTAAGCCTGCTGAGATATAGCTTTGTATTACCAATGGCTTCATTCATTTCGCCCAACCCATTGTCATAATGATATGAAATGGCATTCAGACGGAAGGAACCATTGATTTCGAGCAGTGTACAAAGGATGCTTCTTTTCTGCCACTGGTCAACATAAGAAACTTCAGTATTTTCAATTCCTGCAATCCGGTATTTCGAAAGTATGGCATTCCCCCATTCCCCGTGAACCGGGTAGATGCCCTCAGGATCATTATACCCATGCGCCCCGAAAGCATAATTCATATTAAGCCGGGTGGCCAGTTTCTCAATAAAATCCTTGATTACCGCATTGTAACGGTTTCGTGGCACCTCCTGCAACGCAACAATATCAGCATCCACCTGCCTGACCATGGCAGCAATGCGCTCAACCTGCACCCTGCCGGCTCCGGAAATATTTTTATCCCAGGGGTTTTTTGTAGCAGGAAAGCCAAGCTGAATATTAAAGGTAGCGCATACAAGGATGGAATCGTTGTATAACGAATCATGGATATTCCTGAAATACGAAGTCCGGTGGTGTTCATAGTCGTGATGTTCCCTGGTGCAGGCAGGCCCAAGTACCATCAGTAAAATAAAACCGTAAATACAGCACCTCATCATAGTTACTCAGGCATGGGTTTGTTTCACAAAGATTAAACTTTTTTGGCTTGCCGGTTTATCCCTGAATAAAAATCTGTGTCCAAAGCTCAGATGGTTGTATAAACAAACAAATCATCCCAGGTTTTTATGTATCCGATGAAAGTTTTTAATTTTGAAGTGGAACAGTATGGTTAAACCTTTCGGGGAATATCCGGGGAAAAGACCTCACGCATATGCTGTTCCGGCAATCATTATCAAAGATAGTTTCAGCGATGAATCACCCTTTTTTCCCTGACAAAACATATACCAGGATTGATTTCAAGGAATCCGGTCTGCCAAAAGGCGAATACGAAAACTGCAGTTTCTCGGATTGCGATTTCTATCAGTCGGATTTAAACGGAATCCTCTTCACCGGATGCACATTTACCGGATGCAACCTCAGCCTTGCTGATCTGACCGGCACTGCTTTCCGCGATGTCAGGTTTATTGACTGTAAAATGCTGGGTCTTCGCTTCGAACAATGCAATGGATTTGGCCTGTCGTTCAGTTTCGAAAACTGCCTGCTGAACCACAGTTCGTTCTTTCAGGCCAAAATCAGAAAGACAGCTTTCAGCAATTCCCAGCTCCGCGAAACTGACTTCACCGAAAGTGATCTGTCAGGAGCGGTATTCGAAAACTGCGATCTGGCAGATGCCTCCTTCGAAAAAACCAACCTTGAAAAAGCCGATCTCCGCAGTACTGTCAATTATTCGATCGACCCGGAGAATAACAGAATAAAAAAAGCCAGGTTCTCATTGGACGGGATTCCCGGATTGCTGACCAGATTTGATATTGTTATAGAATAAACTTATGGGTCCATTCCTCCGTTTTGAAGAAGCTCCGGCAAGGGAACTCGTTGGTCTAAGGATGAGCATGTCCTTTGCAGGGAACCTTACACCCTTGCTTTGGCGCAGTTTTATGCCGAGGCGTAAGGAAATAGTCAACAACCTGAACAGTGACCTCATTTCCATGCAGGACTATGGCAAGGCAATGGATTTCAGGAATTTTGATGTTCATGCCCGTTTCGACAAATGGGCGGTTGCTGAGGTTGCTGATTTTACCGTGGTACCTGAAGGGATGGAATCCTATGTGCTGCCAGCCGGACTCTATGCCGTTTTTTTTCACAAGGGGGCGGCAAGCACAGGAGAAGCGACGTTCAGGTATATTTTCGAAACCTGGATGCCTTCTTCAGGGTATGTTCCTGACAACAGACCACATTTTGAAGTATTGGGGGCAAAGTACAGGAACAATGACCCTGATTCGGAGGAAGAGATATGGATCCCAGTGAAGCCGGTAAACCTGCATGGCGGCTGGTAATGGAACAAATAGAATGAAATCTGCCTTAAAAACCTGACAAAATAATTGAATGCGCCCTGGATTTTTCTGATAAGAACCAGCTAATTATCCTGTGTCAAGTTTTGGGATACTTTAAAACCACGGGAACAGATCACTCCTTACCCACCTCGGGCTGGCAGGGCTCCTTACTCCTTACTCCTTACTCCTTACTCCTTACTCCTTACTCCTTACTCCTTACTCCTTACTCCTTACTCCTTACTCCTTACTCACTTCTCACTTCTTCAGTTCCCCACCACTTCCGCCGCTACCAAACGGTCATACCTCGATCCGGGTTCGCGGTGATACACCAGCACGGTATAGCTGTTTTTCGCTTCAAAACGGTTGCCTTCGATCAGGGCTGTTTCGGCTTTGGTGGCTCCGTCGGGGAGGTAAGCATACAGGTAATTGTAGTAGCCCTGTTTCAGATACAGTCGTGCCTGGTAACCCTGCCGGGCAAAATTGTACTCCATCCGGCCCGGACCCGAGGCAGAAGCCGGGCTGTTGCCCGGGGCAGCAAACTGCCATTCGGTGAGTGCCCCCATGATGTATATGCCACCACCGGTTACCGGGGTTGCATAGGGCAGGAAGAAATCTACCCACACATATTCCGATTCAATGGTGGCGTCGTTGGCATCTTCGGTTTTGATCAGCCGCTGGCCGTTGATGTCGCCATAAGTAATATATGGTGTGGTTGCCCTGTTTTTATCCGGCTGCAGCTCAACATGAAATCCATCGGTCCTGTTGTCGAAACTGCGCACCCGTTCCGACTGGTACCGAAGGCTTTTGATGTCAAAATACCTGAACTCGTTTCCGGCTTCAAACGTATTGGTACCATCGGTATATCGGTAATCCAGTTCTTCGCCTCGAAGCATCATTGGTTGCAGGCCCCACAGAGCGTTGTCCCAACGGGAATTCTGCTGCACCACAACCTTCAGGTCGCGGTATGGTTCGCTTATTTTATAGCTGCCTGTGTAAACCGAAAACTGCACCTCCTGGTGGGTGAAACGCAGGTCGACAGGGGTTGCGGCCTTAACTACCCCCTTTACGGTTACCCGGGGTTCAACCACCATAAACCGCCGGGTCAGAATGGGGTTTTCCGGCTGGCCATCGGGATAAACTTTCAGTATGTAGTTCCCCGAAAGGGTAAAGTTCAGGTTTTCGTTCGGGACAACAAGGCTGTAATTGGTGAAGCGTTGTAAGGTATTGTATGAGAAACGGTAGTCGCGCACATAGTCATCGGTAAATCCGTCTATATATTCGTTTTGCCACAGGTCAGTAGGATTCCATTCCGCATCGCAGTGCAGCACCGTATATTGCCAGACTGAATAATCACCCTCAAGGTCATCAAAAGAAAGGACAAGCCTTTCATCGGTACCATAGGTAATAACCGGTGGTGTCAGTTCCCAACCCTCACGGTGAAAAATCACTGATGTGATGGATTCTTTATAACTGCAGTCGGTGTAACGAAGAAATGCGGGATCAAAATTATTGTCCTTCCTGTCTTTGGTTTTTGCCTTTTTTTCAGGGATTGAAGTCTGACCTGAAACTACCTTCTGATCTTTCTGAGCCTGCACCATCAGGGCACTGAAGAGAAATATAAAGAAAATAAAAAACTTCATTGTTAATCGGTGAACAATAGATCCCATGTGCTTGTTATTGGCTTGACTTTAAACAAAGTTAACAATTGAATGCTTTCATTCATGACGAAAAATTTTTTATCTGAAAAATCCCTCTCCCGGCCTTCTGTTTTAAAGCTTTTTGTGATTAGGGAAGGATAACAGACAAATGATTGATCTGATTTCAAAATCAGGTAAAAGTTTATACTAAAACTAACTCTGAAAAACCTAATTAATTGTTACTTTTGCCAGCGTTTTTTGCAGTAACTGCCTGTCATTATTTGTACATGCATAAAAAGACATAGGTCAATTCTTACTGTTTGATTCATTATTACTCTGAAATTACAGGAATATGCCCAAAACATTCACATTAAAAAAGGGACTTGACATCAGGCTTAAAGGTGAAGCTGAGAAGACCCTACGGGAAGTAACGGCACTGCACTATGCTGTTAAACCTACCGATCTTATCGGAGTTTTTCCGCGTTTGCTTGTCAAGGAAGGTGATACCGTACTGGCAGGCACCCCGGTCTTTGTTGATAAATACCGCGATAATATATGCTTTCCTTCCCCGGTCAGCGGGACTGTTGCTGAAATCAGGCGGGGTGATAAAAGGCTGCTGCTTGAAGTAAGGATTGAACCGGATGGCAAAAACGGGCAAATCGATTTTGGGGCAGCAGACCCTTCGAAGCTACTCATCAGGCAAAGGCCGTACGGTATCATTGCCAACCCGGAGCAATCGCCCAAAGCCATTCATGTTTCGGCTTTTGACACTGCTCCCCTGGCACCCGACTATGATTTTATTGTAAAAGGACAGGGTGAATTTTTTCAGGTAGGACTTGATGCACTTTCTAAACTCACTTCCGGTAAACTACATCTTAATATAAGTCACAAAACCACTGCTGTTGAATTCCTTAACAGCCGCAATGTCGAAATCAATACATTCAAAGGCCCTCATCCAGCCGGTAATGTAGGAGTCCAGATTCATCACCTAGACCCGGTCAACAAAGGCGATATCGTCTGGTTTGCCGGTGTTCAGGATGTAATCACCATCGGGCGACTTTTCAGGGAGGGTATTTACAACCCCGATATTATTCTGGCGCTGGCCGGTTCTGAGGTATTGAAAACAGGATATTTTAAAACCCGCCGCGGTGCCTGCATCTACAAAATGGTTGAGGGTAATGTTAAAGATGGAAATGTACGTTACATCTCCGGAAATGTACTCACCGGAACGCAGATCAGGCACGACAGTTTTGCCGGCTATTATGATTCAATGGTTACTGTTATACCTGAAGGCAACTACCATGAATTCCTCGGTTGGGCGCTCCCGGGTTTAAACAAACTCAGTTTTTCGAGATCCTTTTTCTCATGGATGATGCCCGGAAAAAAGTTTACCGTCGACACCAACCTCCACGGCGGAGAAAGGGCTTTTGTTATGACAGGTCAGTTTGAGAAAGTACTGCCCATGAATATTTATCCCATGCAGCTGATCAAAGCTGCCATCGCCGAAGACATCGAACGGATGGAGAATCTTGGCATTTATGAAGTGGAGCCTGAAGACCTCGCCTTATGCGAATTCATCGATACATCAAAAACGGAAATCCAGACCATCATCAGAAATGGATTGGAACTGGTGAGGAAAGAGATGAGTTAATTTTGAAAACTGAATTACGGGTTACTGTTCGTCAGTCGTAATTCATCTTTCCGGATTTCACCTGACCCATCAGGATTGAACACAAAAGCATATCTTAAAACGAAATTAACCACTACTGAATGAAAGCCCTCAGAAATTATCTTGACAGGATAAAACCTCAGTTTGAGAAAGGAGGCAGATTTGAAAAACTGCAATCAACGTTTGATGCGTTTGAAACATTTCTGTTTGTCCCTGATAAAACCACCCGTTCCGGAAGCCACATCCGGGATGCCATTGACCTGAAACGAACCATGTCGATGGTGATTATTGCGATGGTACCTGCCCTGTTGTTTGGCATATGGAACACCGGGTATCAGCACTACCTTTCGCTTGGACAGCAGCCCGGTTTCGGGCCTATTGTAGGCTATGGATTGATGAAAGTCATACCCATTATCATCGTATCCTATGTAGCCGGACTGGGGGTTGAATTTATCTTTGCGCAATACCGCGGGCATGAAGTAAATGAGGGATACCTTGTTTCAGGAATGCTGATTCCGCTGGTGATGCCGGTTGATATTCCACTCTGGATGGTGGCTGTGGCGAGCATTTTTGCCGTAACCATTGGCAAAGAGACCTTCGGGGGAACAGGAATGAATGTATTCAATCCTGCGCTGCTGGCGCGGGCATTCATATTCTTCGCCTATCCCGCCAAAATAACAGGAGATACCATCTGGACCGGTGGGCTGACCAAAGGCGAAGGCGTTGTTGATGGTTTCTCGGGTGCTACGCCACTTGGCAATGCAGCCGCGGGTGCAATGGATAAAATCCCTTCGATGTACGATCTTTTTTTCGGATTTATTCCGGGTTCTATTGGCGAAACTTCCAAAATTGCGATCATTCTCGGTGCAATTATTCTTATTGTAACCGGAATCGGAAGCTGGCGGATCATTGTTTCTGGCATTCTCGGTGGTATAACCATGACCCTTATATTTAATGCATTTGCTGTCAACGATTACATGACACTCAGTCCGCTGACACAGATCATGATGGGTAGTTTCCTTTTCGGGATGGTATTCATGGCCACTGACCCGGTGACTGCATCCCAGACCAACAGAGGGAAATGGATCTACGGTTTCCTGGCCGGATTCTTCGCAATCATGATCAGGGTATTCAATCCGGCATATCCTGAAGGTACGATGCTTGCCATTTTACTTATGAATGCCTTCGCACCACTCATCGACTATTATGTTGTTGAAGCCAACATCAGTAAACGTTTGAAAAGAGCAGTTACTGCTGTTAAATCTTAATTTTCGCTGCCGATATGGAACATAGTAACAAATATATCTTCATCTACTCCATTGTTATGGTGGTAGTGATTGCTGTTTCGCTCACCGTGGTGGCCGTACAGCTCAAACCTGCGCAGGAGGACAATATACGCATTGAAAAGATGCAGAACATCCTGGCATCGGTCAATGTACCTACTGCTGAAGTACCTAAAAAACAGGTCATTGATGTGTATCATAAATACATTACCAATGTGGTTGGTGTCAACCTGAACGGTGATGTCGTTGAAAAAGATGCCGAAAAACTCTTTGCCATAGAACTTGCCAATGAGTTCAAAAAACCTGCGGCACAACAGGTATTGCCGGTATATACGGCTACCCTGGATAATGGCGATACCGCCTTTATCATGCCACTCCGCGGCAAGGGACTCTGGGGACCAGTATGGGGTTATATTTCATTCAGGACCGACTACAATACCGTTGTCGGAACCATGTTTGACCATAAAGGTGAAACTCCCGGTCTGGGTGCTGAAATTAACCAGCCCTTCTTTATGGATCCATTTAAAGGAAAGACGATTTTTGATCAGGATGGTAAATTCACCTCCATTCAAATAATGAAAGGTGGTGCCCCGGATGACAATCCACATGGTGTTGATGCCATTTCAGGAGGGACCATTACAAGCAAAGGGGTTGAGAAAATGATCTTCGACAACCTGTCAAATTACCAGGCTTACATCAATAAACAGAAGAAACAATGAGCGAAAATAAAAAGACCAAAGAAAGAGAACCGATGTTCTCTGCCAAGGTGCTGAGGCTCCTTAAAAACCCTTTTAATCTGGAGAATCCGATTACTGTTCAGGTACTCGGTATTTGTTCAGCACTCGCTGTAACTGTTCAGATGAAGCCGGCCATTGTTATGGCCTTGTCGGTTACGATCGTGACAGCTTTTTCTAATCTGATTATTTCTGCCCTGCGCGATACCATTCCTTCGCGTATCAGGATCATCGTACAACTTGTTGTGGTAGCAGCCCTGGTAATCATCGTTGACCAGATTCTGAAAGCCTATGTGTATGATGTCAGCAAGAAGCTATCAGTTTTTGTCGGACTGATCATCACCAACTGTATACTCATGGGCCGGCTTGAAGCCTATGCCATGGCCAATAAGCCCTGGCCTTCGTTTGTTGATGGTATCGGCAACGGACTCGGTTATGGTCTGATCCTGGTAATCGTAGCCTTCTTCAGGGAACTTCTCGGATCGGGAAAAATCTATGGCATGCGGGTTATCCCTCAGGCTTTGTACGACAGTGGTTATATGGACAATGGTCTGATGATCCTTCCTCCTATGGCCCTGATTACCATTGGTGTGATCATATGGGTGCAGCGAAGCAAAACACCTGAATTACAGGAGAAATAGCTGGCATTCACCGAAAATAACTTATTCTGAAAATACCGAACCATGGAAAACCTTTTTAACCTGTTTGTCAGAAGCATCTTCATCGACAATATGATCTTTGCCTATTTTCTGGGGATGTGTTCTTACCTGGCAGTTTCAAAAACAGTAAAGACCTCGGTAGGACTGGGCATAGCTGTAACCTTTGTACTCCTGGTCACAGCCCCTGTTAACTGGCTTGTCGACACTTATCTGCTGAAGCCGGGTGCACTGGCCTGGCTTAGTGCTGATCTTGCAGACCTTGACCTGAGTTACCTGAGCTTTATGATATTCATCGCTGTAATTGCAGCCATTGTTCAATTGGTTGAGATGGTGGTTGAGAAGTTTTCTCCTTCACTATACAACGCGCTGGGAATCTTCCTGCCTCTTATTGCTGTGAACTGTGCTATATTGGGTGTTGCCCTATTTGTTCAGGAACGCGAATATACTTCCATTGCCGAAGTAACCGTTTATGCAGGAGGTTCAGGTATAGGCTGGTTCCTTGCCATTGCATCACTGGCTGCCATCCGCGAAAAAATTACCTATTCTCATATTCCCAAACCCCTTCGTGGTCTTGGCATCTCCTTTATCATTACCGGACTGATGGCCATTGCTTTCATGAGTTTTATGGGAATTAAAATCTAATGAATAACCTTTGATTATGATAACATCAACTGTATTATTTCTTGGTGCACTGACCGGACCACTGCTTGTTGGTACCCTGATATTTCTCCTGGTAACCATTGCACTTATCGTTATGCTTCTGGTAGCCAAGGCCAAGCTGGCCCCTTCGGGCCCGGTAACCATCAGTATCAATGGTGAGAAAGAACTCAATGTCAATGGCGGTTCTTCGCTTCTTTCGACACTCTCGAACGAAAAGCTCTTTCTCCCCTCAGCCTGTGGTGGCGGGGGAACCTGTGGCATGTGCAAATGTCAGGTGATAGAGGGTGGCGGATCTATTCTTCCTACCGAAACAGGCTTTTTCACCCGTAAACAGCAGATGGATCACTGGAGGCTCGGCTGCCAGGTTAAGGTGCGCGAAAACATGAAGATTGAGATCCCGAAAGAAGTCTTCGGCATCAAGAAATGGGAATGTGAAGTCATAAGCAACCACAATGTGGCCACCTTCATCAAGGAATTTGTTGTCAAACTTCCGGAAGGTGAATCGCTTGATTTCCAGTCAGGCGGGTATATCCAGATAGATGTGCCAAAAATAGAAGTCGATTTTAAGAACATAGAAGTCGATGACAAATTCCGCGAAGACTGGGATAAACTGAAGATCTGGGATCTGAAGATGAAGAACCCGGAACCGATCTACAGGGCTTATTCTATGGCCAATCACCCTGCTGAAGGCAACATCGTGATGCTGAACATCAGGATCGCCACTCCACCATGGGACAGGGCTAAAAATCAGTTTATGAATGTAAATCCCGGCATCTGCTCTTCGTACATCTTCACCCGTAAACCCGGTGACAAGGTGATGGTTTCGGGACCCTATGGCGAGTTCCACATCAAGCACACCAACAAGGAGATGATTTATATCGGAGGTGGTGCCGGTATGGCCCCGCTGCGTTCACACATTTTCCATCTGTTTAATACTGAAAAAACAAACAGGAAAGTATCCTACTGGTACGGTGCGCGTTCGCTGCGCGAGGTTTTTTATGACGATGAATTCCGCACCATTGAAAAGAACTTCCCGAATTTCAAATTTAACCTGGCACTCTCGGAACCCATGCCGGAAGATAACTGGAAAGGGGCTACCGGATTCATCCACCAGGTGGTGCTGGATAACTACCTTAGCAAACACCCTGAACCGGAGGAAATTGAATTTTACCTCTGCGGGCCGCCCATGATGAATTCAGCCGTATTTAAAATGCTTGACAACCTTGGCGTTCCTAAAGAGAACATCGCATTCGATGACTTTGGCGGATAATATCCCAAAAACTGATGAAGTGAAATCGCCCGTAATGCGGGCGATTTCCGTTTTCAGAGGGATGGAATAATCAGTACTTTTGCTGACAACCAACGATTCTGTTAGAAATGAAAAATCACACAATCCTGCTCAGTTTACTGGTCCTTATCCTGGCTTCATGCAGCGGCAATAAGAACCTGATTGAAGTCAAATTTGAAGGTGAAGCCCAGGGCACATATTATGCTGTGACTTACTACGACAGCAAAGGCATCAGTTATCAGCAGGCCATCGACAGCTTTTTCAGGGCGTTTGATCAATCGGCTTCCATTTATCAGAAGGAATCGATTATAACAAGACTCAACAACAATGATTCAACGGCCAAAGCTGATGAGATATTTACCTATGTCTTTAACAAATCAATGGAGGTATCTGAAAAAACAGATGGCGCTTTCGATATCACAGTGTTGCCCCTGGTTAATGCCTGGGGATTCGGATTCACTGACCCAATGAAGCTCGATTCCGCTCAGGTCGACAGCTTGCTGCCTTTGGTTAATTACAGGAATGTCAGACTGGTGAATGGCAGGCTGGTGAAGTCAAATCCGGCCATCATGGTCGATTTTAATGCCATTGCCCAGGGGTACTCAGCAGATCTGATCGGGAAGATACTTGAATCGCACGGAATTGAAAATTACCTGATTGATGTGGGTGGAGAGGTTTTGGCCAGAGGGACCAAACCGGAAAATAAAATGTGGAAAGTTGGTATAGAGAAGCCGGCTGAGAATGCTGACGATGAAAGAATACTGAATGCAGTGGTCAGCCTGCGCGACAAGGCCCTGGCAACTTCAGGCAGTTACAGGAAGTACTTCGTTAAAGATGGTATCAGGTATTCGCATACCATTGATCCAAAAACCGGCTTCCCGGTAAACCACACCGTTTTAAGCGTATCAGTTCTGGCCGGAGACTGTATCTCGGCTGATGCCTACGCCACCTCATTTATGGTGATGGGACTGGACAAAACAAAGAAATTTCTCGCGTTGCACCCTGAACTCAACGCCTATATCATTTATTCGGACGCCACAGGAAAACTGTCAACCTGGTCAAGTGATGGTTTAAGCCAGCTGATTGAAGCTGCACCTTCGGAAGTGAAATAGTTTATTCGGATTTATTCCGGCAGGTTCCGGCTTCCTCATTAGCACCACCGCAACTACAACCGATTTTTGATCCGGTGGTGGGGTCGATGCTGCCGCATGATTTCCTGAATTCACTTCCTTTTTTAAAGAACATTTTAACAGCGATTCCTGCCACAGAGAGGCCGATCAGAAAAATTGCAATAAGTATAACCTTTATTATCATTTCAGTTGTTTTGAAGTCAGTTTTTGTAATTGTGGTCCATTACCGCAGACAACCAGTAATAAACACGAATATTTCAGGAAAGTTGCTGCATTGCCAGTAAATTCATAAAAGTCATCAATCCGGGCATTGCTTTCTGATCTCATAACAGATGATTGCCGCTGCAATAGAAGCATTCAGCGATTCAGCACGACCTGAGGGGCCTGAAAAAGATGCAGGTATGGTAATTTTTGTCGTGATGTAGGGTTTAATCTGTTCCGAGATACCATGTGATTCGTTCCCGATTACCACAACTCCATTCTTACCAAACCGGGTATCCATGAGCGATTCTCCTTCAAGAAGGGTTCCGTAAACAGGTATTTTCCCGGAGATGGTTTTCAGATAAGCGGCAATATCAGAATAATGAACCGGCACCCTGAATACCGATCCCATACTTGCCTGAACAACTTTCGGGTTCCATACGTCAACGCTGCCATGGGCAGCGATGATCCTGTTAAACCCAAACCAGTCAGCCGTGCGGATGATCGTACCAAGGTTCCCCGGGTCACGGAGTTGATCGAGCAGCAACACCCATTCACCGGAAATATCAGGCAAAGGAGCTATAACAGGAAGTTTCGCCAGGGCCAGCACCTGGTTGGGGGTAGTCAGCGAACTGATTTTTTCAAGTTCAGCCTGAGAAATTTCATTGATCTCAACCAGATAACGGTCCTGAGGGATATGGCCGGCGCGGATCCATTCGATGGTAGCAAATATCCGGGTCACAGGAAAGCTGCTACGCAGCAGTTCATCAACAAGTTTAACTCCTTCGGCAACGAACAGACCTTCTTCGTGCCTGAACTTCTGAAGGCGAAGCGAGTTGATTAACTTAAGCTGGTTTCTCGAAAGCATATACAGAATAAAAATCCCGGCATTCAGCCGGGATTAAAAATACTAATAAATCTGTTGAATGATAACTATTCAGCAAAAACTTCGAAGTTCACCATAACACTGACACCTTTGTGCAGCATAATCTTGGCTTTGTATTCACCGACTTCTTTGACTGAATCGCCATCGAGATGAATTTTCTTACGATCAACGTCATAGTTAAACTGATCTTTCAGTGCTTCGGAAATCTGCAGAGAATTCACAGAACCGAAAATCTTACCGGTTGATGCAACCTTGGCGCCGATTTTAACGGTAACGTTCTCAAGTAATTTAACCATAGCTTCAGCTTCGTTACGAACCTTATCTTCTTTAAATGCTTTCTGCTTAAGTGTTTCAGCATTCATTTTCCGGTTCGATTCTGTAGCCATTATGGCAATTCCCTGAGGAATAAGGTAGTTACGGGCATAGCCATCGCGTACCTTAACTATATCTGTAGCATAACCCAGACTTGGGATATCTCTTTTAAGAATTACATCCATTGCTTTTCCTCCTTATTTTAACAAGTCAGCCACGTAAGGCATCAGGGCAATATGACGGGCCCTTTTTACCGCCTGCGCAACTTTGCGCTGGTATTTGGTTGATGTACCGGTGATACGGCGGGGAAGAATCTTACCCTGCTCATTCACAAACTTCATAAGAAAGTCAGCGTCTTTGTAGTCAATATACTTAATACCGCTCTTTTTGAAACGGCAGTATTTCTTTTTCTTAACATCGACCGCGATCGGTGTCAAATATTTGATTTCGGAATTGGGTTGATTTGCCATTGTACAATGAATTAAAAATTAGACCTATCAGGCTTCTGTTACAGGTTCAGCAGCAACTGCAGCAGCCTTGTTAAGGCGTTTCTTTTCGTTGTAAGCAACTGCGTGCTTATCGAGCGCTACAGTGAGGAAACGGAGAATCCGTTCATCACGTTTAAATGCTACTTCAAAATCATTGATTACAGTTCCCTCACATTTAAACTCGATCAGGTGATAGAATCCTGAGGTTTTTTTCTGGATGGGATAGGCCAGCTTACGCAGGCCCCAATGATCTTCATGGACTATCTCAGCCCCCTTGTCTTTCAGAATTTTCTGAAATTTTCCAACCGCTTCCTTCATCTGATCATCAGACAAAACGGGAGTCATAATGAAAACGGTTTCATAGTTTTTCAACATCTGTTCTAAGGTTTGATTATTAATTCAATACGAATTTTTAAACGGACTGCAAAGGTATAACTTTATTTGAAATAAAAAAGCCCTCTGGTAAGGATTTTTATTGAGATTTTCGCATCCGGTCCAGATAGGTCAGATGGCAGCTACACCACTAGTATATAACAGGTTCGGGCATCCGCAAGCATGGTGGCAGGTGTACCGGTTTAAAATATTCTGCTCTTCCGGTTTGACAGGTAACCACAATCCTGATCCTTTGCAGCGGCAATCATTAACCGGAAACAGGGTTTTAGCCGTGCTGACCGGGAATCAGTATTTTGACCCTTCGGCTGAATCAATCATTGTCCTGCAGATAAATCCGGCAGCTTTTCCATCACCGAACACCGGAGGAAAGGAGATCGGTGGGTTTTTCAGGAATTGACTGGCAGCCTTTACAATGGCATTTTCATCCGCATCGGTTACCATGCCTGCCCCGGCATCAACAATCTCTACCCACTCTGTCTCCGGCCTGGCAATGATACAGGGTTTATTAAAATAATAGGCTTCCTTCTGAACACCCCCAGAGTCGGTTACGACCATTTCCGCATGCTTTTCGAGTTTTATCATATCCAGAAACGAAACCGGTGGCATCATCCTGATGAGGGTATTGGCCTTTACCGAATTAAAGACCGCAGGAGTGAGATTTTTTTCAAGCAGGCCAGAAGTTCTGGGATGCAACGGTAAAGCGATCAGCAGCCGGTGATCACGGCTGATCCGGTCGAATGCACTGAAAATGGCATTGAGTCGTTGCGGAACATCGGTATTGTTATCGCGGTGGACAGTACCAAGAATAAATTTTCCCTGATTGAGCCCATGTTGTTTAAGTATATCAGATTTCTCTTCAGCCAGCCCGGCAAAGAATAGACTGTTGTCGTACATGATATCACCGCAATGAAAGATCCCCGGATTATCGCTGTTAAAGGGTGCCCGGTTATCTTTTCTGAA
This sequence comes from Bacteroidota bacterium, assembly GCA_009773455.1. Classification (GTDB taxonomy): domain Bacteria; phylum Bacteroidota; class Bacteroidia; order Bacteroidales; family Lentimicrobiaceae; genus Lentimicrobium. The sequence goes on from WSXU01000033.1 coordinate 24,767, forward strand.
GCCTTCGCTCACCAGGTTATTGAAACCTGTCGCCGTAGGGCTGAACAGCAGGGTTGAGGCGTGGTCGCACATAATCCTGTTGATTTCCTCGGGCATTGATTTGTTGAATGACCTCAGTCCGGCTTCGATGTGAACGATGGGAACCCGCAGTTTGGAAGCGGCAATGGCGCCTGCCAGGGTCGAATTGGTATCACCATAGAGAACAAGGTAATCAGGCTTTACCTCCAGGAGTATTTTCTCAATTCCTTCGATCATTAGGGCCGTTTGTCGGCCATGAGAGCCACTTCCTACGGCCAGGTTATAGTCAGGTACCGGAATCCCGAGTTCATCGAAGAAAACCTGCGACATATTGGTGTCGTAATGCTGGCCTGTATGCACTATGATTTCACTTATTGAGTGCGAATAATCTGATGCTATAATGCGGCTCAACGCAGCCGCTTTGATAATCTGTGGCCTGGCGCCAATAACGGTAACTATCCTGATCATCTGAAATAAATTCCTGATTTAATATTAAAGCATCCCTTCGTCCGCAAAGCTATAATATTTTTCGTCGCCAATGATCAGGTGATCCAGAACCGGCAGATCCATCACTTGTCCGGCTTCTTTCAGTTTACGTGTCAGCCTTACATCGGCCTCGCTGGGTTTAAGATTACCGGAAGGGTGATTATGGCAGAGAATCATTGAGGCGGCATTGTGTTCAAGGGCCATTTTAAAGATTTTTTTGGGATCGGCGACGGTTCCGGCCTGACCACCTTCGCTGATCTGCCTTACGGCAAGTTTGCAGTTGGCCCTGTTTAAAAACAACACCCAGAAACCTTCATAATGGCTGTCGGCCAGAAATGGATAGAAAAGCTCAAATGCATCCTTACTGGAACCTACAACCTGCCGGGCCAGTGCCTCGGCATGCCGCCGGCGCAGGCCCAGTTCAAGGGCGGCAAGTATACTCAGGGCTTTGGCCTCCCCCACTCCCTTGAATTTCATAAGATCATCGATACCCAGCTTTGAAAGAAGGATAAGGTTGTTGCCGCAATGTTGAAGCATACTTCTTGCGAGTTCAACGGCCGATTTATCGCGTGAGCCTGAACGCATCAGGATGGCAATGAGTTCGGCATCACTCAGTGAGTTTTTCCCTTTTCTGGCCAGTTTCTCACGGGGTCTGTCATCTTCGGCCCACTGGCTGATGGGTAACCTTTCAGGTGATTCATCCATGATTAAAGATGTTTTCATCTGCTAAGTTAATCAATTTCAGCAAAAATAAAAAACCCCCGCACAAAAGCACGGGGGTAACATATAATCTCTGAATTATTATGCCATCTTGTTAACCAGGCGGGTCAGTTTCGATTTGAGGTTGCCGGCCTTATTCTTGTGAATAATGGTTTTCTTGGCAAGCTTATCAATCATTGAAATGAGCTTGGGAAGTTTCTCAGCGGCTTCGGCCTTGTTATCCAGAGACCGGAACTTGCGAACAGCATTACGCATGGTTTTTGCATAGTACCTGTTGCGGACGCGACGGGTTTCGTTAGCCCTGATTCTTTTTAATGATGATTTGTGATTTGCCATTTTATTATTCTTTGTTTGCAGTCCGTAGGGGAATCGAACCCCTATTACCAGGATGAAAACCTGGCGTCCTAACCGTTAGACGAACGGACCATAGGTCGTTTGATTAAGGACTGCAAATTTACAACTATTTTTTAATACTCCAAATCCCACCTTAATTTTTTTGAAATATTTACATCTTTTCAGCAATCCAATTCTATTTTCCTGATATCCATTGCCTTACACTATTGCATAGCCATCAGAATTCTCTCAGGAGGCTCCAAATTCTTCATGATCAGCCTGAAAGCGGAAGCCCAGGCGTTTTCCGGTCGGGATTTTCAGATTCTCAATCGATGTCTGCATATCATAAACAGATACCTGTTTCACCTCTTCGTAAGGAGGCGTAAGCAGGTCAAAATTAATGGTATACATAACAGAAGATTCTATGATTCCCCTTGCCGCTTCCTTCGTCATCATTGAAGTAGCGAAATTATTATACAACATTCCGATCTCCCGCTTTCCTTCGATGAAATAATGGAGGTCTTTATTGATGAATACCCTGCCGATCAGATAGCCAATGTCATTTACACGGTTATACTTAAAAGAATCGGCCAAAAAGTTGTAGACGTTGATTACTCCGCAGTAGGACCGATCGGTATCGTCCCTGATATAGGCTGTTTTCATCACTTCATGCATGCGTGAAAACTCAAATATATTGGTGTGCATAACAAAGAAAAGCACATCGCCCCCGAATTTCAGTTCCAGCTCAAATTCACCGGTATCGCGGAATTCAAACGGAACCGGAGCCGGATTACCATTATACTTTGAATGGTATTCGGTTACCATTTCCTGCATAATAGTTTTAAACAGCCCGAATGAGCCGAGGGTTTTACGGTAAACATCCTGTTTCAACAGTGCTTTTTTTCGCACTGATTCAAAAATATCCGGTTTTTCTTCGGCCTGATCCATGGTGATGTGAATGCTTTAATGAAAAAATAGAGTTATGCAAACTTATGAAATTAGAAGAGCAAAATGATGACAAATGCTTCAAACCTGATCAAAATCATTCAATGCTAACGGAAAGTATCATGATGGATTCAGGGTATCAGACAGATGATTTACCGGCAATGGCCATAGCACATCTGACTCCATCTATGGCAGAAGAAACAATACCACCGGCATACCCTGCACCTTCACCACACGGATACAATCCTGCCGCCTGTGGATTCTGCAGGGTATCTTCGTTTCTCGGGATCCGCACCGGTGATGAAGTCCTGGATTCAACGCCAACAAGAACAGCTTCGGAGGTCATGTAACCTTTCATCTTTTCATTGAAATCCCTGAAAGCCTGTTTGAGCCTTGATGACAGAAAACCCGGAAGAATTCCGGAAAGCGGCACACTGGAGAGTCCGGGGTTATATGAATTTTCCGGCAAGGTAACCGATAGCCTGTCTTCCATAAAATCGGTCAGGCGCTGAGCGGGTGCTTTGATTGAATTACCGGCCGCGTCCCATGCTTTACGCTCAATTGACTGCTGAAGGTTCAGGGCAGCAAAAGGACCCGCAGTTTCAAATTCTTTCCAGTCGGCTGGTTCGATGGCCACCGCTATGCCCGAGTTGGCAAATGGCGAATTTCGTCTTGAATTTGACATTCCGTTAACTACTGTTTCCATCTCTGCGGTTGCAGCCGGCACAATCACACCTCCCGGGCACATGCAGAAAGAAAACACACCCCTTCCCTCTACCTGGGTCACAAGGTTATATGTTGCAGCAGGCAGGTGCGGGCCCCTGTCAGGTATATGATACTGGATTGAATCGATCAGCTGTTGCGGATGTTCAATCCTGACGCCCAATGCAAAAGGTTTTGGCTCCAGCATGATGCCCTGGTTGTGAAGAAATTCAAACACGTCCCTGGCTGAGTGCCCGGTGGCCAGAATGACAGACGAAGACCTTATTTCATTGCCATCACCGGTAGTGACTCCCTTAACGCGGCCATTTTTTATGATCAGCCCGGTTACCTTCTTATTGAACAGCACTTCACCACCGGCATCAAGAATGGAACGTCTGATAGAAGCAATGATGTTCGGTAATTTATCGGTCCCGATGTGAGGGTGGGCATCGATCAGGATATCTTCGGATGCACCATGGGCAACCAGTGTCCTGAGGATTTCACTCACATTACCCCGTTTGGTTGACCTTGTATACAATTTGCCATCGGAATAGGTGCCGGCCCCTCCTTCACCGAAACAATAATTGGAATCCGGATTCAGCCTCTCTCCCCTGTTTAAAGTTGAAATGTCGAATTTACGGGCTTTGACATCCTTTCCCCGCTCGAGTATAACCGGTTTAAAACCCTGCTCAATCAATGTCAGTGCCGCAAAAAGACCGGCCGGACCTGCACCTACGATGATAACCGGAGGACGACGGCTCACATCCGGATAAGCAGGAATCAGTATTTTTTCCGAATATGGAAACTGCTCTCCTATAAATAACTCAACCTTCAGCCTGAAAAACACCTTGTGCCTGGCATCAATGGAACGCTTCAGCGGCCTCAGATGGTATATTCTTCCTGCCGGCACCCCTGTCAGCGACGCGGCAATCTGTTTCCAGCGTTGCGGGTCAAATGCTTCGGCAGGGGTAAGTTTCAGTTCAATTTCTCTCCGCATTAAAAAAGCTTTTCCACAGATAAACGGGTTCACAATCAACAGATAGAACTACCTGATCCGGGGTATTAACAAAAACGATATGGCCGGAGAACAGGTAGCATGTTAGAGCTACAGGTCCGGTAATCCTGAAATAACAAAAAGCGCTGGTTAAAGTTCGTGAATTTATTCGAAGGTAAAGGAAAGAAGAAATAATTTGGAACGTAACCGATCAACCGGAAGGGTGTAGATATTGCCTTCCCTCTTCAGAACGTCAAAGAAACCGTATGACATTTTCAGCTCCACACCGAATTTGAAAAAAGTGGTGTAAAAATCAAGGCCTGCACCCATCTCACCGTAGACATCGCTTCGCGACAAAGCAACGTAGATGTTGTTATTCTCTTCCTTTTTCTTTGAATCACTGGCCAGGTCAATGGAATACTTGGCCCCGACCAGCCAGTAAGGTCTCACATTGTTCATCCGGCTGCCTTTATACTTTAAGTGCAGGGGAAATTCAACAAAGGTCGATTGCAGCTTTTTTCTGATGTCGATCAATTTGTCAACACCTTCGAAATTGGTTCTGATGGTGTAGAGCAGATCCCTTTCTCCGAAGGAGAGTGAAGGCACAAACCTGAGGTCGAGGTATTCGTTTATACGGAGGTTAGAGACTATGCCAATGGTAAATCCGAGCGAAGGGTTATGGGTAAGGCTGAAAAGTTTGGAAGAATCAGCATAGAGGTCGGGGGTTTGCAAGGCATAATAACTGACATCCTGATAACCAGGTCTTGTTTTCAGTGAAAACAACATCTGGTTCATACCCAGAATAAAACCAAAGTGATAGGGTGCAAGATCGTAATTGGGCAGGTTTCGCACCCGGGCACGCTGGGCATGGGAATCCGGCTTCAGGAAAACCAATAATATGGCAGCAAGAATAATATATTTCAGAAATGATAACCGCACAGTAAACTTTTTTCTTCTAACGACAGAATGCTGTATTTATTTTAAGCTGGCAACCAGTGCACAAAGATACATCTAAATTTCATCCTCCGGCAATTTTGAAGGATTCACCAGAGGTGAAGTAATTTCACCCATAGCAAATATAGTCTGATTTCACTCTTCAGCGATAAATTCAAGGGCTTCTCTGAGTAATCTTTCACGGTCAACGGGTACCACCCCGACATGCTCGCAAACCAGCCCACCTGCCAGGTTCGATAAAGAAGCCATCAGGAATGAAGGTGCTTTAGCTGCACGGCACAGACTTGCCACACTGATCACAGTATCACCTGCCCCGGAAACGTCTGTGATATTTCGTAAATGTGCGGCAATGTGGTGTTCAACCGGTTCACCGTCTGAAACATCGCGGATAAACAAACCAGCCTCCGACAAAGTCACCATCACAATGCTGATTGCCTGCTGCTTTTGCCAACGGACAACGGCCTCCCGTATCTTGTCAATATCCCTGAGATCCATCTCTATCTTCAGCCCTTCACACAACTCTTTAAGATTGGGTTTAAACAGATCAACCTTCCGATAGGCATCGAAATTTTTCTTTTTCGGATCAACCACAACCGGGATGCCGCGTGATGAGGCCATGGCATTCACTTCACGAATAACCCTACCCGTTAAAACACCTTTATTATAGTCCTGCAGGATGACCGCTCCAATGTCGTGTTTTTCAAACACCCCCAGGATACCGGCAAGCAGCTTATCTTCATCTTCGGCACTGAGATCCGTATCAATTTCTTCGTCAACCCTAAGCATCTGGGCTTTATTGCCGATGATCCTGAATTTGGTGGTTGTGATTCTTTCCCTGCTCCTGATGATGCATTCCTGAGAAATTCCGTCAGATTGCAGGAGTGCGGCAAACTCTTCGCCACGAATATCGTTACCCACAACGGAACAAAGCAAAGGAACAGCGCCAAGAGCCTTTATATTCAGGGCTACATTGGCGGCCCCACCCAGCAGGTTTTCGCGTTTCTTCACCGACACAACGGGAACGGGGGCTTCAGGAGAAATACGATCCACTTTACCCCACAGGTAAGCATCAATCATTACGTCGCCAAGGATCATCACTTTTTTACCGTCAAACTCGTCGAAAAGGGCCTTAATCCGGTTCCGGGATATTTTCATATAAATCTGTATTTTCTTATAACGATCAGCTGAAAAAATCATTGTTGAAATTTACAAAATAGACTTCCATCGAAGCTCTGGTCAGAGCAGTATACAACCATCTTACAAATCCTGTATCTATCATTTCATCGGTAAGATAACCATGATCAATAAAAACAGCATCCCACTGACCACCCTGGGTTTTATGACAGGTAAGCGCATAGGCAAACTTAGCCTGAACGGCGTTGTAATAAGGATTGTTTTTTACCTTGGACATCCGTTCCTGTTTTGATGGAATTTCAGTGTAATCAAGCATAATCTCATCAAACAGTTTCTGATGTTCAGCCTGTGGCAGTGAGGGTGTGTCAATAACCATAGAATCGAGGAGAAGCTTTATTTCTATCACCTCCTGATCGGGGTAGTCAACCAGTTGAATACTGACATCGGCAAACCTATATCCATACATTTCACCGGTTTTGAGTATCCTGCGAACCTCGGCCATATCACCGTTGGCAATAAATCCTGCTTTGGCTCCGGATGGCAGCCAGAAATAATTATTGCGGGTTACCATGATGATATCACCGGCTGACAGCTCGGTTTCACGGAAAAGCAGCCGAGCCCTGACTTCATTGTTGAAAAGATTGGCCCTTTTATTCGACCGCGTAATGATGACGGTATTTTCGTATCCAAAACGTGAATAGCATGAATTCAGGGCATCTTCAAACATGGAACCATCGATCTGCCTGATATCGCTGAAACCGGCAAGTTTAAAAAATGGCAATACCGGTTTTTCAGCACCCGCCTGGATGCGGAGGTTTGTCGCATTGGACAGGATACCGCTTTCGAGTGATTGCCTGACTACTTCAGTCAATTCGTATGACCCTGCATCAAGATGGTAGGTCCGCTGAAGAATATCAGAATCAAGTGCAGGACTCTGGTCGGTGCCTACCGGCGGCAGCTGGGCTGTATCGCCGATCAGTAAAAGCTTACACCCCTCGCTGCTGAAGACAAATTTGACCAGATCTTCGAGCAGATCGCGGTTTGAATAGATACCCTGATCGGATGATGCGCCAGACCCGGGGATCATAGATGCCTCATCAACAATGAACAGCGTGAATTTGTGCGGATTCGGCGCGAGGGACATTCTCAGTCTGCCATCATGACCGGGAATGGAGCGGTAGATTTTACGGTGAATGGTATTTGCCTGCTTCCGCGAATAACCGGCCAAAACCTTGGCTGCCCTGCCTGTAGGAGCCAGCAGTACCGATTGCATGCCAATCAATGGCAACACCCTTACCAGCGCGCTGACCAGTGTTGTTTTTCCTGTTCCGGCATAACCTTTGATCAGGAATGAAGGCTGTTGATTCGGGACTGGTTGAAGTGCAACAAAATCCGAAAGTCTGCCTATCAGTTCCATCTGACCCGTTGTTGGCTCATGGCCAAGTTCGAGTAATATATTTTCGGCTATCTGCCTGCTGTTAAGTTCAATCATAAAACACTTTATTCATCTTAATACTTCAGGATACCTGATTACCGGATACCTGAAAGACTGGCTCACTCTTCCGGACAGACTGCCGGTTCAATGATCTGTCCGCGAATTTAATCTGTTTTCATACCCATGCGTTGCATCCCTATCAGGTTCATCAGAACGGGTATCCAATTCCGAAGTTCCAGTTAATATCCTTAATCTGGAACCGCCTCAGGCTTATCCATCTGTTGTCGCTGCTTTTTCCGGGATCGTAAAGCGGCATACCCCCGTCGATTCTGAAGATAAAGAAGCTGAAATCGAACCTGAACCCGATGCCGGCATCAAATGCCAGTGTCGGAACCAGCCTGTTGAACCGGAATTCACCTTCCGGAAAATCCTCATTCTTTTTAAGCAGCCATACATTTCCCGCATCTGTAAAGAGTGCTCCCTTAACAAAACTATAAATCGGAAAACGATATTCAAGGTTGGCTTCAATCCAGATATCCCCGATGTTTTCATAGGAAACGGAATCGTTGGCAACATAACCTCCGGGCCCAAGTGATCGCACCGGCCATCCCCTCAATCCGTTTGACCCGCCGGCAAAAAATCCTTTCTCAAACGGAAGTGAGGAAGAGTTCCCATAAGGAACGCCGATTCCGAAAGCGGCCCGGTAAACGACCTTCTGATTTTCAGTCAGCGGACGGTAATAACGGAAGTCAAAATCACTCCTCAGGTACTGTGCATAGCGTATTCCAAACAGGGTATAATCTCCGTTTTCATCTTTCTCAGCTTTGCTGAGATTGCTTGTCAGGTTCAGAACATTCCCCGCGGATTCCAGGTTAATCCTGAAATAGAAGAAGTTCTTCTTTGCCATCAGATTCTGGTTATTGAAAATATAAGAGTATTTCAACGCCATGATCAGGTGGTCGGTATACTGGGTCAGCAGCTTCGGGTCATTTAATCCGGTAAGATATTCAGTAAAGAGGCTATCGCGGTCGATGCTGATGGAACTGATGTCAACAGGAGAAAAAATGTGCCTGGTTGTGAGCGATGAATTCCATTCATAGCCAATAGAAGCAGAGGCAATGTACCTGAGATATTCCACTTTATTCTGTGAATTAAGCCCGAGTGCTATGCTTGTTTTAGCGCGGGCATTTTCAATTGATTTTCTGATTCTGAACGGGCTTACAATCCGGGGAAAGTCGATGCCGGTCTGAATGCCGAATTCGTGAGAATTAAACAGGGCCTGACCCTCATTTCCACCGACACCAAGTGAAGGTTGAATTTCGAATGCACCGTGCAGTTTCAGTTTCAGCGTTTCAGCACCCCTGAATATATTGCGGTTACGGTAGTTTAAGCTTCCTCCCAACCCAACAAATCCTCCCGAGTTGGTCCCTTCAGCTTCAACGGTAAACATATTGACAGGCGCCCTTACCAGTTTTATTTCACAATCGAGCAGGGCCAGTCCGGCCGGGACATATACTCCTGTCATCCTTGAAGGAACGACATTAACAGAGGCATAACGTGTCAGCGACATGTTCTGCATCATGTTGTAGGTCAGGTTGATATTTTTCTGACTGAACGGCTCGTAAGGCCTGATAAATACCGACCTGCCCAATGCAGCCGGTCTGATCCTGAGCTTATCCCGGTAAAAAAGATAATAGTCCGGATTGCGTTTGCCTGTCGAATCCTGATGCCTGTAATAAGCAAGGGTATCATAAACTACCGCCGTATCTGAAACCTGAGTCCGCTGATTTGAATTGATAAATACGTTATTGATATAATAGCGGAGATGAGCGACCTCTGAAACAGAATCCCTGATTCCAGGAATGCTGTTCCTTACATTTTTGATGATAATATTCAGATTGGCTGTTCTGCTGCCTGAGCTGGTATCAACCTCGAAGAAAATGTAATCCCGCATAAAAGCATAATACCCCAGATCCTTCAGCTCCCGGGTTATCCGTTCCCTTTCATTTCCCATCAGGTAAGCGTCATATTGTCCTCCGGATTTAAGGACAGTGCCTGACTTAATCTGTTCAACAAAATAACGGATGCTGTCATCCTTAATTGAATAACTGATATTTCCGAATTTAAACGGCTCTGAAGTATGGGTCTGATATTCCACGCTGGACCTGGCTCCTCTGAACCTGATTGTTCGCGTAACATAAGCACCGAAATAACCTTTGTTGTTCAGGTATACTTTCATGGGCACCAGCGAATTGTCGACAAGTGCTGAATCGAGCAAAACCGGGGCTGCGCCGATTTGTTTTCGCACCCATTTTTTGAATTTTGAATCTCTTTTGCCTGAGAATGCATCATAGATCCATACCCGTTGCCGGAAAAGACCAAGAAATTTCCTGTTGGGCTTTGGCTGTGCGAAATTGGTCAGGTCATAGGTTGAGATTCCCGGCCTGTCGGTTTTAACCACATTCCTGCTGAGAAGGTAACCACCTCTTTTTTGCACCCTGCGCGATGAGCTGCAGGCAGAAACAAGCAGCAGCAAAGTTACAGACAGGAATATCAGAAAAAGGTATCTGAAGGCGGATGTTGGCATATCGGGGAATAACATGCAAATTTAATGCAAACTTGTCACACTCCTGACTTTTACCGGGAATTAGTGTACAAGTGCAGCTATTCAATTTAATATCAGGAATTTAAGGCCAGCCAGCGAATGATAAGCCTTTGATTGCTATTCAGGATTCAGCGTTTAGGAAAGTTCATTTATATCTTCCCGATATTTTACCAGAATTTTTAATACTGCATAAATGAAACCGTTAACTGAATATAGAGTTTGGATATATTTACTTTACCGTTTCATACGTTGAAGAACCTGCATGTATTACAATCAATCATTTATTAAACGAGAAAAAGCATCAGGGCCTTTCTTTTACCATGGGTAATGTGAAATTTATGTTTCTGACTATTTTGTATACCCTGTTCAACATCTTGAAATGAAGACTTAACCGGTTAAATCTCAATCCGGGATAACTGACGCATACAGAACCAAAGCTTTTATAAAACCTGGCCAGACTGGGATCGTTTGATCCTTCAAAATCGAGGGTAAGATGGTTTCCTGACAGGTCTTGGATAAAATGATCAATCAGCATAAACATTGCTCCTTTTTCTTTTGCAGTCTCATTGGTAGCTGAGAACAGAAATATGGCTTTCCGGTGGCTGAAAACAACAATTGCACCTGCACACAAGGTATTTTCTGAAGTATAGGCACCGTAGCAGATGGCCTTCCTGTTAACAATACATTCATAGGCAAGCCTGATAAACCTCCTGTAATCATTCTCGGTCAGATTCCTGAATTGTTTCCCTTTGTTATCCCTGAATAACCGGACAATCTCTTCTGGTTTAATGCTTGAGGAAATGCTGATGTTATTCCGGATTGCCTTGGCGATGTTCCGGCTTGTGTTCTGCGAATAACCTTTTTTCAGTATTTCGTAAGGCTCAATCAAATCGAGCTCATGATTAAGATTATCCACGAGTTGCCATTTTATACGGTCGGGCTTATTGTAAGCATTCAGGTTGATCTCTGCGAACTTATATCTCTTTGGGATCGCCGAAAGGAACTCTTCAACAATCTGCGGAGTAATGTGCAGGATTGAGAATATGCCAAGTTGCTGTGTGAAAAATGGCTGATAAAGATACCAGATTCCGAATTTTTTCCTGAATGTCAGTGGAAAAACAGATTCGTATTCACCAGAAATCAAGGCATCCCATTCATCACACACAATATCCAGGTACCATGAAAAGGCATAAATATTTCCATTGACTGACTGCCCGATGCAGTTGTCCCAGGCCGCCTTATCCAGATCCTTGTGTTCTACCAGCCGGATATCCATGCGCTTTTCAGTTTATCTGTATAACAGTACTACCGCCCAGGCCTGTATACCTTCCTCACGACCGGTAAAACCCAAATGTTCGGTAGTGGTGGCTTTCACCGAAACCGTTCCTTCTTCAGAAGCTGTAAGCTGCTGTATCTGTAACACCATTTCATCAATAAACCCTGCGATTCTGGGTTTCTGAAGGGCAACAGTACAGTCGATGTTTCCAACTTTCCATCCATCTGCTCCAATCAGTTTCATTGTTTTTTCAACCAGTACCCGACTATCGATATCTTTATAATCAGTTGAAGTATCAGGAAAATGATGTCCGATGTCTTTCAGACCTGCAGCACCTAAAAAAGCATCACAAATGGCATGCAACAGCACATCAGCATCTGAATGTCCAAGTGCTCCCTTGTTGTGTTCAATCCTGATTCCGCCAATGATCAGTGGCCTTCCTTCAACCAGTTGATGCACATCATATCCGAATCCTATCCTGTATGGGAACATAGCCATTGTTTTGTTTAACCTGTTATGGTGTCAGTTGTGGTAAGGAAGTGTAAAACTAACGAATTCTGCAGACCAGAGTGTATTTCAGGCTGAAAAAAGGTCCAGTTTTATTGGTAAATCCCTGCAAACTTAAAAAAGATGATTTTTTTTTCAGAAATCTATTGCAGTATTGAAATATGTGTGTAAATTTGCAGCCTCATTTGGGAGAACGACTTATCCCGGATTACCTGAATTGTCAGGGAATTTTATAAATGGGAGCATAGCTCAGCTGGTTCAGAGCACCTGCCTTACAAGCAGGGGGTCACAGGTTCGAACCCTGTTGCTCCCACAAAGAAGCCACTTAACGTGGCTTTTTTCCGTTTATGCCATTTCTATATATATTATATAACTGTTGTCCGGTTAAATTTTATTGAATATTCTGTAATGCTTGATATATCTCGTCCCTAAGGGACTTATGTTAAATGGGGGTTACTTTTTATTCTACCAAAATATCGTCCCTCTGGGACTGTCCCGTTAGGGACCCCGCCATGGCGGGGGTAGAGTCCCGTATGGGACGAAATATATTTTTTACCGGACAATAATAATTTTATATTCTGAAAATCTGGACAAGTATTATGTTGGTTCAACCAATGATACTGTTGAGGAAAGAGTATACAAACACAACAACAGTCATAAAGGATTCACTTCAGTAGCTTCGGACTGGCATCCTGCATATTCGGAATACTTTACAGACTATCCAGCAGCGCTGTTAAGGGAGAAAGAGATAAAAAGGTGGAAGAGTCGCAAAATGATAGAACGATTGATTAATCCTTTATAAGCTGGTTCAGTGCATCCCGACTGGAAGTCGGGAGGGTCACAGAGCCTGTCCCGGATTTTCGGGATTCGAACCCTGTTGCTCCCACAAAGAAGCCACTTAACGTGGCTTTTTCTTATTTATACAATGTCCGGCATCTCCAAGATCCGAACCCTGTTAAACCTACAAAAAAAAGCCACTTAATGTGGCTTTATAATCTTCATCAATGCAAATCTTATTTTGCCGATTGCTTCTGGAAAGCATCAAAATCGAAATGCAGGGTAAACCTGAGTGTATTTTCGAGTGGGTTATTGGCCTGACCACCTGTAGGAATGAGGTAAGCAAAATCAAGTCCGAATACATTATACCGAAGACCGGCACCAAGTGTGAAGAACTTCCTGTTACCCTTGGTTGAGTGCTCATTAAAATAACCGCCCCTGATGGCAAACTGCTTGTCATACCAGTATTCCACACCAACAGCGATGGCAATTTCGTGCATCTCTTCCTTGAATCCGCCCGGAGCATCATAGAATGACTGAAGCATACCGGCAGGCACTGAAACATCGGGATTCATCCCGAATTTAATAACCCCATCGCCATTACCATCAACTGAATCAAGGTAGTAAACCGGAGGGGTCGGAATCAGCAGTTTATTGATATCAACCATAAACGAAAGCCTGTTGTAATCATCAACATCGAGTGTCAGCGATGGACCTATCCGGAGGTTAGTGGGGATAAAGTCGCGCTCTGTATTGGTTGAGTAGGAAATCTTTGCACCTATATTACTGATGTTCAAACCCCAGGCGAAATAACCCTCCATATTTTTAAACTCAAGGTCATGCCTCGAATAAACGGCAATATCAGCAGCATATGTATTCCCGGGCTTAGTGGCAGAGCCGCTTACTTCCTGGCCCTGGGTAAGGTTGGAATGAATGTATCGTGCGGTGATCGCCCCTGACAGGTTATCGGTTAGTTTCCTTGAATAACCTCCGGTTAAGGCGAATTCGTTCGGCCGGAAATTTCCTATAGTTTCACCCTGAATATCGGTAAAAGTAATGTCACCCAAAGAGAAGTAAAGCAGTGATCCGGAAATAACCTGATCGTTCGCCAGTTTTTTATAACCGGTCAGATAAGCAAGGTTGATATCACTGACCAGCGCCCTTAACCAGGGGCTGTATGACAGAGAAAATCCCATATCACCATCAATGTAGGTATATTTCGCCGGATTCCAGTGTAATGAATTGGCATCCGGGTCTGATGAAACCCCAACCTCTCCCATTCCACCGGCACGTGCATCCGGGGCTA
>WSXU01000033.1:38970-44307 GCA_009773455.1 Bacteroidota bacterium
ACGTGCATCCGGGGCTATAAGTAAAAATGGAACAGCTGTTGTAATGGTGTTGATATCCTGACCAATGTAAGTATTGTCCTGGGCAACAGCAGTTGCAGATAAAACAGCAGAAAGCCCTGAAATAAGGACAGCCTGCTTTAGGAAATTAAACCGCATAAAGTAATTTTTAATTGAAAGGTGCAAAGTTATTGATATTTTTGTTATTATGATGCAATACAAACGGATAACGCACAACAATATTGCCTGTCGTTAAGTTGTAATTGGCAAGATTGATATTAGTAACCACAAAAGATTGATTTTATTGCATGTTACTGTGGAGTAATGATATTCAATAACAGCGGAATTTGATTTTGGTTTTGTTTTGGAGCCTTTGCAATAGATTTTGATCACAGAATTTCCATGAAAGTTGTCAGAACCACTGCCCAGGCTATAACCGACAGGCTAAGCCACGCGAGTACATGGCGCTTTGAGGAATAGTATTTTAGTGCGAGGAAAGTTCCCAAAGGAATGGAGAGGATTACCGGTGTCAGAATGACTATACCCGGGAAACCATATGATCTTCTTATTCTGATGATCAATCTGTTGATGCGGGTAAATTTTCTTCCGGATGAGACCCCGGGGCTTCCCGCGATTTTCATTTTTAAAGGAACTCCGGCTGTCCTGAGAATAAAATTATAAAATCCGGGTGAGTACCTGCGGTATAATCTGAAGATACTTCTGCTAAGAAAAAAGAAAAAAACCACTCCAAACAATCCACCGGCCGTTGTGTTGAACAGCGTATGCAGATAGGAATACCCCAGTAGGTAGGAAGCAGGTGCTGCGAGTAAAAATTTAACAGCGCTGATAATCAATATGCCCAGCTGTTTAAGCAGGATACCTTCTGAAATCATTGTTTGCCCTCTGTTCTCTGATTGGCTGTTGTTGATTAAATATTAATCCCTGTTGACTTAAAAGGTAATCCGGGATCAGGAAATAAATATCTCTTTACAGTTTCAATGCAGAAGAACAACACTTACAGATTAACCAAAGGAAGATTGAACAGGATATCGGCCGCCTTATTGAGCGTATAAGACAAACCATGGCAACACTACGTTAAATTTCTGCTTTAGCAGAATATTATCCGTATCAGACAAGAATAGGTTCATCCGAGCGTTAATCAATCCGGTATACAGGCAATGATTTCAAAAGGATTATCTTTGAAAACAACAGAAGAACTATGATACACAGGGGTGACCTCCGGATTGGCTTCATTATTATATTTATTTTCTCCGCTTCGTCACTATTTTCACAGACAAAGCAATATCCTAAGGATTATTTCGGTTCACCGGTAGGATTTCCGATCATTCTTTCCGGAAATTTTGCCGAGCTCAGGAGCAATCATTTCCATTCCGGTATCGATATAACCACACAAAAGGAAGAAGGGAAATCAGTGTTTGCCTGTGCCGATGGATATGTATCCCGCATAAAGATTTCTCCGTATGGATTCGGAAAAGCATTGTACATTGACCATCCCAACGGATATACAACTGTTTATGCGCATCTGAAGGGATTCAACACCGAAATTGACAACTGGGTAAGATCGGAACAATACAGGCTGGAACAATTCGATGTTGACCTCTTTCCGCCAAAAGACCTCCTCCGCGTCAGCAAAGGAGAATTAATCTGCCTATCGGGAAATTCCGGATCATCCGAAGGACCTCACCTTCATTTCGAAGTCCGTGATACCAAATCCGAAATGCCTATTGATCCGCAGTTATTTGGCTTTCCTGTGAAAGACTTTATCAGGCCGGCAATTACTTCAGCGCGCATCTACCCCGAAGGAGAAGGAAGCACCATCAATGGAAGCAATGTTCCCCTGGACAGGGAAATTGCGGGCTGGGGGCCTGTTCACCGGCTGCAGAAGCAGGACACCGTTCATATAGCGGGCAGTTTTTCACTCGGACTCGGTTGTTATGATCTGCTCAATGGCAGCCGTAACAAAAACGGTATCAGTCGTTATGCAGTATTCATCGATTCCGTATTAAAATTTGACTGGCAGGCTGAAACATTCAGCTTTTCAGAATCCAGGTATGTGAACAGTTTTATTGATTATGCCAATTATTACAAAACCGGTAACCGTTATCTCAGGACAAGGATCGACCGGAACAATAAACTTAGCATGTACAGGAATGCCGGGAGCCGCGGTATATTTGATGTTGTGCCGGATTCATTGCATCATATCAGGATTATCATCACCGATGCCGGCAAAAATGAATCTGTTCTCCGGTTTGTCGTAAAGGGAGAAAAAATCACAACATCCAAAAGACAGCCTGTTTCAACCAGGCCAATATTCAATTGTCTGAAACCCAATACCTGGTCAGAAGAAGGCATCAAAATCGATGTTCCGGTTTCCGCCCTTTATGAGGATATAGCATTTGATCTCACAACATCGGATCAACTGCCATATACCTGGTCAAAAATATATAACATTCATCATCCTGAAGTACCCCTGCACGATTACATCGGGCTATGCATTGCGCTTGATTCCTCAGTTGTTCCGATGGGTAAGAAATTGACTCTGGCATCACTGAAGCCGGGAAAATCGCCCAACTCAACCGGAGGCTGGGTTGAGAATGGTGTTTTCAGGGCCAGAATCCGTGAATTCGGTCAGTATGCAGTGATGGCCGACACCATCTGCCCGGTTATAAAACCATTAAATATCAGCGATTGTAAGGATATTTCTTCCCAGAAAACCATCAGAATCAGCATCAGTGATGATTTTTCCGGAATCAGCTCGTACAGGGCAACTTTGAACGGAAACTGGATACTGATGGATTATGACCCCAAAAACCGGCTGCTTGAATATACCCGTGATCAGCGACTTGTACCCGGAGAAAATGAATTTATATTAACCATAGAGGATTATTGCGGAAACATAACCAGCTTCGAAGCTACCCTACTCAATGTTCAGAAATAATGTAAATAAGTTTTACATATTCTGTTTCCCAAGCAGTCATTAATTTTATAGCAGAAATCATCGGGTAATTATTCTACTCCGTTGTATTTCATCAGGTTATCAGATATCTAAATTCAAATACTTCCCGGATTCCTCCAAAAGCAGGCTATTTGCCGTGTCGGAGAAATCGGATCAAATCACAAATAATTGTTAAATAGCAATTTTTCCTTGCTTTCCGGCAAAGGCACTATCTATATTTGGTTTAAATAAGAATAAGAAATTTTACATAACGAATTGCCATACTTTATGATTTCACATGCCCTGACAATCATTACCAATGAATTAAAAAAACATTTCACCGATGTTTATGGCGTACCTGCTACCAGTGAAGAGGCGGGTATCGGTAATTTATCGGAAGGGCTTGTTGCAAGCAACGGAGGTACCGGTGTACCAAGAAACATGCTTATATTTTCGATGGTGAATATCCGCGAGGAAAAGTCGCTGAAGAATCTGCCTCATTACGTCCGCAACGATGTCACCCTGCGTGCGACCTATGAGAACCCACCGGTTTATCTCAATTTCCTGATTCTTGCCACGGCGACCCACACGGATTACAGCAATGCCCTGCTTGTACTGTCGCGAACCATAAGGTTTTTCCAATCGGTCAATACATTCACACAGGACACTGTCAATCCCCTGTCCATCACCACCAACGCACCACCCAATCCATTGGATCAGCTGGAAAGCTTCAGGCTGGTGTTTGATCTCTATTCACCCACCATGGAGGAAGTGAACCATCTCTGGGGAACACTGGGTGGAAAACAATATCCATTTGTAATGTATATGCTCCGGGTGGTTGATCTTAAATTCAGGGCAGTGTTCAGCGAAAGCAGTCTGATTACGGAGGTAGTAAGCAGTTTCAGTCATAAAAACCCCATTGGGAACTAAAAAATGGCTGAACGCGTAACCACCGGCTACAAACGCCTCTTCGAGGTTCGGATTCTGCACCATTACTGGCTGGATGAAGGATCGATCGTTTTTGACAGCCTTACCGAAGCACTGAAAACGAAAAAGTTGCTCAGCTATAGTCTTAACGGCATCGTCAGCATAAAACCCTTACACTCAACCGCTTTATTGCTGAGAGGTTTGAAAGCCTTTGCCAGACAAACCACCCATGGGCTGGTTGTTGCAATTCCCAAAAACATTGCGGTGCCAGATGATGCCCTGTTTAAGTTTACGATTGAAATAACAGATCCGGGGTTTTTCAGATACAGTTCACTCACCCTGCAGGACCATAAGATCGTGGATTGTTATTCTCCGGGTGAGGATATTCTTTACAGATATAAGGAAAATGTTCCGGAATTCTCCAATCTGACGGGTGCTCCGAGGGGATCCGGTGCCGGAAAACAACTTTTTTTATCGAAAGAAATACCGGCAATCACTGCTTCTGACAAAGTTGAATACCTGGTTAATTCCGGCGGAGCCCTCCTTCAACTTACAGGAAGTCAACCCGGTGCAGGAACAGTTGAATTGAGCACCAGCGCAGCATCGGTGCCGGTCTATTACAATCAGCTGGATTCGCCTGTGCTGGTGGCTCCACCGGGGCTGACCGGAGCTCCCGGACGGGGAATTCAGCTAACACCCGAAATACCTGACAATGTCTTCGGAATTATAAGCATTACTTCAGTTAAGCCTGGCGATCCGGATTACAGTTGCACCAATGGCGGTTTTATAAAAGATAACTACCCGGTATTTCAGATCCGGTTAAAAAACAGATCTGTGATCTGGAAATACATGAATAAAAATACCGGTCTGCCGGTTTCGGAAAGCACCACGCCCCTGCCCCTGACATTTTCAGGCAATGCAGGTACCGGGCAGAAACCCTCGGCTGGTCTGATAAAAGCAGACTATGAAGGAGGTGATCCGGCAGGAAGAATTGATCGCATTTACACAGAAATATTTGAATAGAAACAGTTAAAAACAAATAAAACCCAATCAGCATGGCAACATCGTACAAAACCCCGGGGGTATATGTGGAAGAGATACCAAAATTTCCACCCTCAATTGCACCGGTTGAGACTGCAATACCGGCATTTGTCGGTTATACGGAAAAGGCTGTCCGCAACGGAGAAACGCTCCTGAAAAAGCCCACCAGAATTGAATCCCTGGCCGAATATGAAGAGCTTTTCGGCGGCCCCCCTTCGCAAAATGTGGAAGTATTCCTTAACGGGGACAATGCTTTCGTCAGGAGTCAGGCAGAAAGCATGCTCTATCTGTTCGATAGTCTCCGGCTGTTTTATGCAAACGGAGGAGGCAAATGCTACATTGTTTCAGTGGGTGCCTATCCCTCTGCGCCATCGGGTATACTTGCCGCTGATATTGAAGCAGGGTTGCTCGAACTC
>WSXU01000060.1 GCA_009773455.1 Bacteroidota bacterium
AAATCAAAACATCAAACTTTCAACCAATGGGAACATTCACAGTCAAAAAAGCAAAGCTCAAAGACCGATCCCTCGAGGTCAACCTCGATGAAACCATCAACACGAGTGGGGGAGGATCAGTTACAAATGAAATTCTGAAAAAGTGCAACACCCTGGTCCATGATGACCTTCTCGCAGCTTTCGACCGGCTGAAAATTCACATGGTAAAGGCTTGCGATTTTAAGAAGAGTGAGTTGATCACATCCGAGTCGATAGAAAGCCTTGATCTATCCTTACTCTCGGACTACCATATTAAAGGATTCTCCATCGGGGGGGATGATGAGAGCGAGGGAGTTGTCCTGATCGGTTCCCGGGAATTCTCCTCCGGGAAGGTCCTGAATATCATCACACCATTCATCCGCTACGCTGAAGAGGTGGATCCTTATGAATTCTCGGCTGAGTTAGCAGATGCTGTAAATGCAGCTGTATATGAGGTTGAGCAGTACTTGTTTGAGGATAAGTATGCCATCAAGCAGCTTGAGATTCCTTTCGATGAGGAAGAAAATCAGAACCAGGAAGCAGCCTAATTATTCACAAAACCCAATACGACTATGCAAACAATTGAGTACATCGAAACGATGAACATCCGGTCCAGCGACTTGAACCCCCGGAAATCCTTTGATGAGAATGCCATCACTGAGCTTTCGAAGTCAATCATTGAAGTAGGCATTCTGCAGCCCATTATTGTAAGGCTCTCCCATTTCAAAAAAGGGACCGAGAATTATGAGTTGGTGTGCGGAGAGCGCAGGTGGAGAGCTGCCAAGGAGGCCGGCTTGAAGACTGTCCCGGCCATCATCAGGGAGCTGAAGGATCAAGAAGCACTGGACATGATGATCACCGAGAACCTGCAGAGAAAGGATGTCAGCCCATTGGAAGAGGCTGAGGCATTTATGAACCTGATTGTTCACCGGCAATATGATGTTCCAACGCTGGTGGCCAGGTTTGGAAAATCTGAGTATTACATTCGTCACCGGCTGAAATTGAACGACCTGATTCCGAACTTCAGGACCTTACTTCAGCAGGAGATAATCGGCATCGGCCATGCTCTCGAGATCTGCAAACTGCAGGAGAAGGACCAGGGGGAGCTTTATGAAAGTAAATTCTCTGAGAGTGACAGGTTAAGAAACTGGTGGTCATGCCCTTCGGTAAAACAACTTAAAGGGTCAATTGAACAGTCATTTACTCTGAAACTCAGTGAGGCCGCTTTCCTGTTGGAGGATTTAACTCTTGATAAAAAGGCCGGCTCTTGTATTACCTGTCCAAAGAATACGGCTTCGAACCTGATTCTCTTTCCTGATTCACCAAGCTCAGGTATTTGCCTGGACCGATCGTGCTTCAAACACAAAACCGATATCCATTTTGAACGGGAATTAAAGAGGATCCAGGAGCAGGAGCCCGATGGGATTCTTGGATACCCTTCTCACATCTATGGCCAGGCTGAAAAGGATGTCAAGGAACTAATCAAAAAGGGAGTACCCGGGGTTGAGCTTGGCTATAACACAGGTCTTTACGAAATAAGTGAGCCTGAAGCACCTGAAGCACCAGTGGAGGCTGATTATGAAGATCGGGAGGATTATAAGGATGCTTTGGAGGATTACCAGGGTATGCTTCAAGACTACGAAGATGAGAAAAAGGAATACAAGGAGAAGCTTGAATCCGGGAATTACAGGAAGGTATTCATTCTTGGCGGAGATAACAGGGGCAAGATTGTGCTCCATGAGCAGAGGTCTGCTAAAGGTAATAACCAGTCTAATACCGGCACTTCTCCGGAGCAACTTACAAAACAGCAGATCATTGAACTTCAGGAGAAGGATAAGCGGAATAAGGAACTCTCCTTTGAGAAGCATTATGTTTCGGCCAAGGAGCTCTTGAGTAATTCAGGGTACAAAGGGATAGCAGACCATTTGTCTGAAACCGAGATGACTGCCCTATTTGTAGTGATGATGGGTGGTTGGATCGAGGATGAGCTTGAGGGAGAGCTTTATGGAAAGGATCATGGTCGCTGGATAGATAACAAACTCAAGCTGCCGGCAGCACTCAAGTTAACGGCTGACCAGAAAACACGGATAATGCGTCAATGGCTCTATCAGAACCTGAACACCGGATCTCCTCTCTACCAGATCAGCGAGGCCAAAGCCCTGATTGAGATTGCCCGGGAAAAGTACCCTGATGAAGTGAAGCAGACGGAATTAGAGCTTGATGGG
>WSXU01000061.1 GCA_009773455.1 Bacteroidota bacterium
C
This sequence comes from Bacteroidota bacterium, assembly GCA_009773455.1. Lineage (GTDB taxonomy): Bacteria > Bacteroidota > Bacteroidia > Bacteroidales > Lentimicrobiaceae > Lentimicrobium. The sequence continues at coordinate 2 of WSXU01000061.1, forward strand.
CAACAGTGATGAAAACACAAGGCGTGGGAACAACACCGGAAGCATTTCATGCTGGTGTTGCTGATGGATCCATCGTTGGTCATGTAGGCTTTCCGGAATCAATTCATATGATCAGCGAAGCGCTTGGTTTAGGTGTCGACCGAATTGAGGAAAGCCGGGAACCGATTATCAGTAAAGTATATCGAGAAACACTCCATGTGAAAGTTGAACCGGGCATGGTGGCTGGTTGTGCTCATATCGGGATTGGATACCGGGGAGAGAAAGAGGTTGTGAAATTGATCCATCCTCAACAAATACATCCACATCTGGAAAATCAGGATACAGGTGACTACATTAATATATTTGGAAAACCTGAAATTCATATGGCAATCAAACCTGAAATTGCTGGAGGGATTGCTACAATGGGTGTGGCAGTGAATATGATCCCGCTTGTTGTTGCAGCAACTCCTGGACTAAAACGAATGATTGATTTGCCTGTGCCAGCTGCACTGATGGGTGATAGTGCTTACCATCGGCGCATTTAAAAAGAGTTCAAAGTGGTATGACCATGTGATGAATGTGAAAATACACAGGTAGAAAATATTGTTCAGCCTGTGCTTTCTCGTTTCTACTATGAGGAAAGGGAAAACAAATGGAATTAATAAAAAAAGATACCTGGGTTGAAATCGAACAAATTGTATTAACTCCTGAAGAACGTGCTCCATCATTACCGGAAGATACCAGAAAGGTTCCTTATGTTTTACGGGTATCAGGATTTCTTTTAGAAGATGCAAAAATTGGACACGAAACCTGCATCAAAACAATCATTGGCAGGGAACTGAATGGAATATTATTGGTAGTCAACCCTGGATACTCTCACAGCTTTGGGGATACAATTCCTGAATTATTGATGATTGGGATGGAGGGAGGGTTATGAGTGATAAAGATATATCCTATTTATCAGTAATGGCTCGTAAGAATGAGATCATGAAAGCTTCCCTTGGGATTGATTTCAATGATTATATTCATAGTCCAATTGCATTCGATTTTGATCGGATGATGCATGAAACAGGTTATTCGATTGATGATATAGCCAGGATCCAGACAGAAACAAAAGTTGGAAATACACCTCTTTATGAACTGCGTCGCCTGACGGATGAAGTGCGCAAGTTTTCTGAACCAGGAAAAGGCGCGATGATCATGGTTAAAGATGAAGCTGCCAATGCTTCCGGAAGTTTCAAAGCTCGGCGTGCATCAATCAGTGCTTATGAAGCCGCCAAACGCGGTTATAAGGGAATAATCGCAGCATCGAGTGGAAATTATGGAGCAGCTGTTGCTTCTCAGGCTGCCCAACGGGGATTAAAATGTATCATACTTCAGGAAGTATTTGATAGCCGTGGGGTGGGTCAACCAGAAATTATTGAGAAAGGTCGAGCTTGTGAAGCCTATGGAGCTGAGACACTCAAATTGAGTGTTGGTCCGGAACTATTCTATATGCTCCTGCGGACATTGGAAGAAACCGGATTTTTTAATGCCAGTCTCTATACACCTTTCGGAATCCGTGGAGTTGAAACATTGGGATGGGAAATTGCCGAACAGGTGCGATCAAGTTATCAAAAAGATCCCGATGCGGTTGTCATCACGCATGCTGGAGGAGGTAACCTAACAGGCACGGCAAGAGGACTGCTGGCTGCTGGTTGTAATCAGACCAGGATTGTTGCCTGCTCAGTGGATCTGGGTGGGTTGCATATGGCTTCGGATATCGATTTTAACAAAAAATCTTTCACCACAGGTCATACAGGATTTGGTATACCATTCGCCACCTGGCCAGACAGGGTCGATGTTCCCAGAAATGCTGCGCGTAGCCTGCGATATATGGATGAATATCAACTGGTTAGCCAGGGAGAAGTTTTTTATGTTACCGAGTTACTTACCAAATTAGAGGGATTGGAAAGAGGTCCGGCAGGTAACATCAGTTTAACCGCTGCGGTAACACTTGCCCGCCAAATGGATCGTGATCAGGTAGTGGTTGTTCAGGAGACAGAATATACCGGAGCTGGCAAACATCACAATAGCCAGCTTTCATTTGCACGCAATAATGGAATAGAGGTGAGACGCGGAGATCCGAAAGAAAGTATCCCTGGCAAATCAATAGTTATTCCAGATCGGCTGGAACAGGTAAGGGGTAGGGTTCAGGATATGGATAAATTAAGACAATCCTATCTAAAGAATG
>WSXU01000062.1 GCA_009773455.1 Bacteroidota bacterium
CAACAGGGTGAAATCCTTACAGGATGGAATCAACCAAATGCTTTCTGACTTCCAAAACAACATGCAGGAAGATTCCAGGAACACAATTCTTGTCATCAAGAACCTGGATGGAACAAACCTGGCTGAATTCAGGCATAACCTGGCAACCTATGGTGCGGTTAAGGTCAAAACCATTGATGGTCAAGCGGGTGAAGTGGATGCCCTTACAGTTGAAGTCAATGCTGAAAATTACAAAGCAATCCTGGAACTGTTCAAGAAAGCCTTGATTGAAAATGCAAGGGGTTATGATGCCAAGGATGACAGGATGAATGAGAATCCTAATCAGATGAACATTCAAAGCATGTATTCAGATATTGACCTGGATGTAAACGGAATGGAAACTGAATACCAGGCTTCCTTTGAAGAACTGCTTTGGTTCATCAACACCCACTTTGCCAATACTGGACAGGGTAATTTTGAAGGTCAGGAAGTGGAAGTGCTATTCAACAGGGATATTCTTATCAATGAATCTGAAACCATTGACAACTGTTCCAAGTCAGTTGGTATTCTGTCAAATGAAACAATCATTGGGCAGCATCCTTGGACTTCTGATGTGGATAAGGAACTTCAGCGGGTTAAGGATGAAAAGCAGGAAGCCATTGATGAATATGCCACTGCTTTCAACCCTGTAAACCCTTCAGGTGATGAAGGCGGTGGTGGTGTTGAAGAATAATGATTACTGGAAGAAAAGGATGGAACTGCTTGAAGAATCCCAACTGAAGAAAGGTCAGGCTTATGTTCAAGACCTTGAAAAACAGTACAGGGTTGCTTCACAGAACATTGAAAAGGAAATATCAACCTGGTATTCAAGATTTGCAATCAATAACAACATCACAATGGCTGAAGCCAAGAAGCTGCTGAACACCAAGGAACTGAAAGAATTCAAATGGAATGTGAAGGATTACATCAAGTTTGGTGAAGAAAATGCCTTGAACCAACAATGGATGAAGGAACTTGAAAACGCTTCAGCAAGGGTTCATGTTTCCAAGCTGGAAGCCTTAAAGCTTCAGATGCAGCAACAGGTTGAAGTTCTCTATGGTAACCAGCAGGATGGGCTTGATAAGCTTTTAAGGAATGTTTATTCTGAAGGCTACTATCATACAGCTTGGGAAATTCAAAAGGGGTTCAATATTGGTTGGGATTTGCATGACCTGAACAGCAATCAGCTTGATAAGCTGCTTTCAAAGCCTTGGACACTGGACAACAAGACCTTCAGTGATAGGCTTTGGGGTAATAAGCAGCAGCTTGTTGGTTCGCTGCAAACACAGCTTTCACAGTCAGTCATCAGGGGGCAATCTCCTGACAAAGCAATCAAGGCAATATCAGAACAGTTCAATGTGGATAAAAAGAAGGCTGGAAGGTTGGTCATGACGGAATCCGCTGCTTTTGCATCCGCTTCACAGAAGGATTGCTTCAATGCGCTGGATGTGGAACGGTTTGAAATAGTGGCAACCCTGGACAACAACACTTCAGAAATATGCCAAGATCTTGACGGTGAAGTATTTGACATGAAGGATTATCAAGTTGGTGTGACAGCACCCCCCTTCCATCCTTGGTGTAGAACAACCACTGTTCCCTTCTTTGATGACAATTACACTGAACGTGCTGCAAGGGGTGCTGATGGAAAGACCTACTATGTACCAGGCAACATGAAATATGCTGATTGGAAGAAACGCTTTGTGGATGGTGGTTCAAAGGAAGGATTAAAAGAAGTTCTTCCTGGGCAAACTGTTATGAAAGCAAAGACTTTCAAAGAAAAGATTCAGGATGTGAAGGATACAATTGCAGCCAATGGTGGTAAAATTGAAGAAGCTGACATCCAAAACGCTGGCAAAGCTGTTCAAGAAGAACTTCAGGTGAAGCGGGTTGACTTGAAAGCTGAAGTTGATGCCCTTGAAAAGCAATACAAAGAAACTGGCATTGAAGAAGTTGAAAGTCAACTTTCAAAGTTGAAGCAAGCAAGGCGGGGTTTGGTAGACCTGAATGAAGTTGGATTATCTGACATGAATTCATTGGATGAAAAATATGATGAACTGATGAAGAAAAAGTTCCAACTGAACCCTATTGCTTCAGAACTTCAAGAAAAGCTGCGGGAAGCCAAAGGCAAGTATGCTGGTAAGC
>WSXU01000159.1 GCA_009773455.1 Bacteroidota bacterium
TTTCCATCAGATAAGGAACAAGATCTTGCTCAATATCTCTTTTGATCATGCTGTAAGGAACCTGATCGGACACCAATTCAATATATTTGGCCGCCTCTTTCATCTGGTCCACATCATAATTGCAAACACCGGCATATCGTACCTTGCCTTCTTTAATTAATTGGGCCACGGCTTCCATGGTTTCCTGAATAGGGGTCGTCGGGTCAGCCCAGTGGATCTGGTAAAGATCGATGTAATCCGTTCCCAGCAACCGTAAGCTGGTTTCGCATTCCCTGATGATACTATCTTTTCCGGAGTACCGGTAAATCTCAATTGGTTTACCCTGATTGTTTTTACTGCTGAAAAAGAACTGGCCTTTGGTTCCTTCCCAGCTCAGTCCGAATTTGGTTAAAATCTGAACCTGATCACGAGGTATTCCTTTGATAGCCTCACCAACAATTTCCTCGCTTGTTCCCTGACCATATGCAGGTGCAGTATCGATAGATGTCATTCCATAATCGAAACCGGCACGAATAGCTTTCACCGCTTCCGACCGTTCAGTTCCGCCCCACATCCAGCCCCCGCGCCCCACATCCAGCCCCCGGCGGCCCATGCTCCAAATGTAACTACTGAAAGATGCAAATCTGATTGTCCCAATTTCCGATATTCCATGATTTAATGATTTAGATTGTTCCCATTTTTATAAACTGCCATTTCAATATAAAATGTGGTTCCCTTGCCTGGTTCGGAGGTGTACCATATTTTCCCCCCGAAATTATCAACTATGCTTTTTACGATGGATAAACCAAGTCCCATTCCGCTGGTTTTGGTCGTGAAATTTGGCTGGAACATGTTATCCTGTGCTTCCTGACTAATTCCCATCCCGTTATCGCTGATTGTTATCAGGACTATCGAATCTTTGGATCGAACTGTAATTCTCATTTCACCAATCTGATCGGCCGGGATGGCTTGAATTCCATTTTTTATCAGGTTCAGGAATGCTCTTGAAAATTGTTCTTTATCGGCATAAACCCGCAATTCGGAAAGAGAACCAGTATCGAGTGAAAAATGCAGATTTTGATTGGGTTCGAATAAAGAACATACATTTTGAAGTACT
>WSXU01000063.1 GCA_009773455.1 Bacteroidota bacterium
AAAGAGATAATAATGATAATGCAAGTATTAGTGCCAGTAATTTTTTCATTGGAAACCCTCCATTTTTTGTATCATTCATTTTTTTCTCACTCAAATCTCAATGCCTCTATTGGATTCAGATTCGCTGCCTTCACAGCAGGGAACATGCCAAAAACAACACCCACCACCAGCGATATGCCGAAGGAAGTAATCATCCAGAATGGTGAATATGCTTCAGGCACGAGGTTAAAACCACCAAAGATGAATTTGATGACGCCGGCGCCGAGCAAAACACCCAACAAACCACCCAAGCCTGTTATCATGATTGCTTCTATCAGAAACTGAACCATTATCTTCTTTCTTTTTGCTCCTATTGCCTTTCTGATGCCTATTTCACGTGTTCTTTCCGTAACGGACACCAGCATGATATTCATGATGCCAATACCACCTACTACAAGCGATATTGCAGCTATACCTCCCAGCATTGCCATCATCGTACCGGTAACTTCACTAAGAGTTTCAAGCATTTGTTCCGAGTTTGTTACCCTATAGGCATTTTCGCTTTTGTAAATATCCATCAGAAAAACATCCAACTTTTCTACTGCCGCAGCTACATCTTCTGCATCGACAGCCTGTACGGAAAAATTTCTGATGGCAGTGTTTCTGCCAAGCCTTTGAGCCACTGTTATGGGAATAATGATGTAATCATCCTGTGTGTTGGTCTGTCCGGATTGCAGCTCCGACAACACACCAATCACTGTAAATATTGTCCCGTTGATTTTAATTTTTTGCCCAAAGGGATCTTCACCGGGGAAAAGTGTATTTACTACAGCCGTTCCTATGACTGCGACCTTTGACCTGTTATCAATATCGCTATCCATTAAAAATCTACCTGTGGAAACCGGTCTGCTGTTAATTTTTTCATATTCAGGAGAAGTCCCCAGCATGGTAGTGGTTTGCATGCTCAATGAACCTTTCTTGACTGTTGTGCCTGAGGAAGACAATTGAGGTGCAATCCCACTGATGATATCACTATTTTTCTGAGATAAGGTTCTCAGTTGCTCATAGTTTACCTGTCTATTGCTTCCCCTGCCCGTGATGTTGATCTGTATCAGGTTGGCACCCATACTTGAAATGGAATCCGTTATGTTTTTGGTGGTGCCCTGGGCATATGCAACAGCTGCTATAACAGCGCATACGCCTATTATGACGCCAAGCATGGTCAATATGGAACGGCCTTTTTTGCTGAGAATACTTTTAATGGCCATTTTATATGCTTCCATAAAGCCCATTCAGCTCACCTCCCTGTCTTCTGTTATTTGCCCATCCATCATCCTGATGACCCTCTTTGCCTGTAATGCAATATTATTGTCATGGGTTATCAGAATGATTGTGTTTCCGTTGCGATGCAAATCATTCATAATTTTGATGATTTCCATGCCTGACTTGGAGTCCAGATTACCGGTCGGTTCGTCAGCCAGCAAAATAGGCGGGTTGCTTACCAGTGCTCTGGCGATAGCCACCCTTTGCTGTTGCCCGCCCGAAAGCTCGTTGGGAGCATGTTTCACCCGATCACCCAGGCCAACTGCCTCCAGCGCTTCGAACGATCTCCTGTGTCTCTCCTTCTGACTTACGCCCTGATACACCAGCGGAAGCTCGACATTTTCCAAGGCCGTAAGCTTGCTTAAAAGGTTAAAGCCCTGAAATATAAAGCCAATTCTAGTATTTCTGATTTCCGCCAGCTCATTGTCGCTCATACCATTGATCTCCCTGCCGTCCAGCACATATCTGCCCGAGGTGGGCACATCCAGGCATCCCAGTATGTTCATCAATGTCGACTTTCCTGAACCGGATGGACCAACGATTGCTGCAAATTCATGCTTTGCAATATTCAGTGATACATCGGATAGAGCGTTGACACTATTTTCTCCCATGCTATATGTTTTATATATGTTATCTAGCCTTATCATTTCTATTACCTCCGGGTTTCTGTCATAAACGCTATTTATACGAGGACCTGCCTAGAAACCTCCCGGTCCTCCTGCAGGCGCTGCGCGTACGGTTCCCATCATTCCTCCGCCTTGAACTCTCTGAAAGCTATTGCCTGAACTGGAACCGG
>WSXU01000007.1 GCA_009773455.1 Bacteroidota bacterium
CTTGTCGAACCATGTCGAACCAAGTCGAACCTGTTGGTGAGCGAAGTCGAACCTGTTGGTGAGCGAAGTCGAACCTGTTGGTGAGCGAAGTCGAACCATCGCATTTTTTCACCACAATAGTCACAGTAGGGCACATATTCTTTTAGTAGTTTTATATTAGCTGGTTGTCGCTGAAGTCGCTATCTTTCACTGAAGTCGTTCAGTCGCTCCATCACTATTAAACGCGCGAAGCGCATTGAAACCTTGAACGGTGAAGCCATTGAACAATTTGAACGACCAACGACCAACGACCAACGGCTAACGACGAACGCTGAAGTCGCTTTCTTTCGCTGAAGTCGCTCCATCGCTGAAGTCACTACACTTGTGGTGAGCGTCTTGTGGTGAGCTTGTCGAACCATGTCGAACCAAGTCGAACCTGTTGGTGAGCGAAGTCGAACCTGTTGGTGAGCGAAGTCGAACCGCTGAAGTCGCTTTCTTTCGCTGAAGTCGCTCCACTTGTGGTGAGCGTCTTGTGGTGAGCTTGTCGAACCATGTCGAACCATCGCTGAAGTCTCCTTGTCCCCTTGTCTCCTTGTCCAATTTTCATTGTCCTTTGAAGCAGAATCCTGGTCACACGTCCCCCGTCCCCCGTCCCCTCTTCACTCCCTATGTCCTTTTAAAGCGGTGACTCATCCATTCCAAAATCCTTTGTACCTTTGCGCCCTCTAAAAACAAAGCAGACCCAATGGATTACAACTTCAGGGATATCGAAAAAAAGTGGCAGAAAGCCTGGGCAGACAACAGGACTTACAAAACAGAAATTGATCACAGCAAACCCAAATTCTACGTGCTGGATATGTTCCCCTACCCTTCCGGGGCCGGGCTTCATGTGGGCCATCCGCTGGGATACATCGCTTCGGATATCTATGCCCGCTACAAAAGACTGAAAGGCTTCAATGTGCTGCATCCCATGGGTTACGATGCTTATGGCCTGCCTGCTGAGCAGTATGCCATCCAGACCGGCACCCATCCGGCGGTGACCACAGAGAAAAACATAGCCCGCTACCGCGAACAGCTCGATAAAATAGGTTTTTCGTACGACTGGGACAGGGAAGTACGCACCAGCGACCCCGCCTATTACAAATGGACACAATGGACCTTTATCCGGTTGTTTGAATCGTGGTACAACAACGACACCCAAAAGGCTGAACCCATCACGAAACTGACCGGAATTTTTACCGTTTCGGGCAATGACGGTGTCAATGCAGCCTGCAGCGAAACGGCTACGTTTACCGCGGCAGCATGGAATGCCTTCACCGAAAAGGAACAGCAGGAACTGCTGATGAATTATCGTCTGGCCTACCTGGCCGATACCATGGTCAACTGGTGCCCGGCACTCGGCACCGTGCTGGCCAACGACGAGGTGAGCGAAGGATTTTCGGTCCGCGGAGGACATCCTGTTGAACGCAAATCAATGAAACAGTGGCTGCTGCGCATCACCGCCTATGCCAACCGACTGCTCGAAGGGCTCGAGCGCATCGAATGGCCCGAATCCATTAAGGAGATACAGCGCAACTGGATCGGTCGCTCCGAAGGCTGCTCGGCTCAGTTTGCCATCAAAAATTTTGATCAGAAGCTTGAGATCTTCACCACCCGTGCCGATACCATGTTCGGGGTAACCTTTATGGTGCTGGCCCCGGAACATCCTTTTGTAGCCGCAATTACCACTCCGGAATGCCGCACAAAGGTGGAAGCCTACCTGCACTGGGCAAAGAACCGCTCTGAACGGGAACGCATGTCGGAAGTAAAAAAGGTAACCGGTGAGTTTACCGGGGCTTATGCCATCAACCCGCTCAACGGAGAGGAGATCCCCGTGTGGGTGGCCGACTATGTGCTGATGGGCTACGGAACAGGGGCCATCATGGCCGTTCCAGGTCACGACAGCCGCGATTTTGCCTTCGCACGGCATTTCAACCTGCCCGTTATACAGGTGGTATCCCGCAAGGGAGAAACACCGGTTGACCCTTCGGAATGGGAAGATTCGTACGATTCGAAAGAAGGGGTGATGATCAACAGCGGTTTTATCACCGGCCTGGAGGTAAAGGAAGCGATCACCACAACCATCCGGAAGGTTGAAGAGACTGGCATAGGTTACGGCAAGGTCAACTACCGCCTCCGCGACGCCATTTTCAGCCGCCAGCGTTATTGGGGTGAGCCTTTCCCCGTATATTACAGGGATGGAATGCCCTGTGCCCTTCCTGAAGAAGAACTTCCGCTCGAACTGCCCGAGGTGGATGCCTATCTGCCCACCGAAACCGGGGAACCTCCCCTGGCCCGGGCTAAAAACTGGTTCAATAAGGACGGCTTCCCGCTCGAAACCAACACCATGCCCGGCTTTGCCGGTTCCAGCGGCTATTACCTCCGCTATATGGACCCCCGCAACAACCGGGAATACTTCTCAGCAGAAGCCAACCAATACTGGCAGAACGTCGACCTTTACATGGGCGGGGCGGAACACGCCACCGGCCACCTGATATACGCCCGCTTCTGGAACAAGTTCCTTTATGATCTCGGACTTACCGTGAAGGATGAGCCTTTTCAGAAACTCATCAACCAGGGGATGATCCAGGGCAGGTCCAGCTTCGTTTACCGGATTGCAGGCACCAACAAATTTGTGAGTTACAGCCTGCGCAGCAACTATGATGTTCAGGCCATCCATGTGGATGTAAACATCGTTCACAACGACATCCTCGATATCGCGGGATTTCTGAAATGGCAGCCCCAGTTCGAAGGCGCGGAGTTTATCCTGGAGGATGGTAAATATGTCTGCGGATGGGAAGTGGAGAAGATGTCGAAATCGAAATACAATGTACAGAACCCCGACGACCTGATCGAACGCTACGGGGCCGATACCCTGCGCCTGTATGAGATGTTCCTCGGCCCGCTGGAGCAGTCGAAGCCCTGGGACACCAACGGCATCGAAGGGGTCTTCCGTTTTATCCGGAAACTCTGGAAACTTTACCACGATGCCGACAACAATTTCTCGGTGAACGACAACCCGCCAACCGCCGCGGAGCTGAAGGTACTGCACAAAACCATCCGTAAGATTCAGGAAGATACCGAACGGTTCTCGTTCAACACCGGGGTGAGCTCCTTTATGATCTGCGTGAATGAGCTGACGGAACTCAGATGCAGCAACCGCAGCATCCTGAGCGATCTCACGGTGCTGATCTCATCCTACGCGCCCCACATCGCCGAGGAACTCTGGAGCCTGCTGGGCAATACCGGCAGCGTGACGGTAGCCGCTTTCCCTGAGTACAACGAAAGCTTCACGGTTGAAAACACCTTTAAATACCCGGTATCGTTCAACGGCAAAATGCGATTCCTGCTCGAATTGCCACTCGGAATGGCCGTTCAGGAGATAGAACAGGCTGTTCTGTCTGCCCCTGAGTCGGCGAAGTGGCTCGAAGGCAAGGCACCGAAAAAGGTGATCATCATCCCCGGCAAGATTGTCAACATCGTGGTATAGGCAGTGATTCCGGTTAATTGACGAAAATCTAAAAGATTGATCTTGAGACAAGCCTGCCCGCCGAAACAGCATACAGGCAGGGAGAATGGTGGACAAGGCGAATTTACCGGTACCCGTGTCTTACGGTTCAGCGACGAGACCCCCATTAGCAGGAAGTCCCCGTTTCTCCATTTCCCCATTTCCCTGTGTCCCCTTGTCCCATGGTTCAGAGACGAAACCCCCATTAGCAGGAGGTCTCCGTGTCTCCATTTCTCCATTTCTCTATTTCCCCGTGTCTCCGTGTCCCCTTGTCTCAGGGTTCAGAGACAAAACCCCATTAGCAGGAGGTCTCCATTTCTCCATTTCTCTATTTCCCCGTGTCCCCGTGTCTCAGGGTTCATCGACGAAACCCCCATCAGCAGGAGGTCTCCATTTCCCCTTGTCCCCTTTTCCCCTTGTCCCCATTTTCTCAGTGTACCTTAGTGCTCTCAGTGCCTTCGTGGTGAAGAAAACGGGCCGGGTAAAAGAATAACCGCTCAATAAGGACGCTCAGAAACAGTCAGCCCAATCCGGGGAGAATCGTATTTTTGCTGCCGGAACCGATCAAACCACCCTCCCGATGCAGGCAAACCCATCCCCTAAAAGCGGAAATTTCCGCTATTTCGACATCATCATGGCGCTGTTCGTGGCTGTGCTGCTGATTTCCAACCTGGCTTCCACCAAGATCCTTTCGCTGTGGATGTTCACCTTCGACGGTGGCACCATCCTGTTTCCGCTCAGCTACATCTTCGGCGATATCCTCACCGAGGTATACGGTTACCAGCGCTCGCGCAAGGTGATCTGGACCGGGTTCGGGGCGGCACTGCTGATGTCGCTGGTGCTGTGGGTGGTGCAGGTGCTTCCCCCGGCAACCGACTGGCCCAACCAGCAGGCCTATGAATCGCTGCTGGGCTTCGTTCCCCGCATTGTGCTGGCCAGCCTGCTTGCCTATTTCGGCGGTGCCTTCTCCAATGCCGTGATCCTATCGCGGCTGAAGGTCAGGATGAAAGGCCGCCACCTGTGGGTACGCACCATCGGCTCTACCCTGGTGGGCGAAGGCATCGACACCGCCATCTTCTGCCTGGTGGCCTTTTACGGCACCCTGCCCAACGAACTGCTGATCTCCATTATCATCTCCAACTATATCTTCAAATCGGGCGTAGAGGTGCTCTTTACCCCCCTCACCTACCGCATCGTCGGCTTCCTGAAAAAACACGAACAGGTGGACGCCTACGATACCGGCATCAGCTACAACCCCTTCGGGTATTTTGTGAAGGACTGAAAGCATCGGTATTCCGGGAATTGATCGGACCAACTCAGGCGATGATGGCAACATTGAAGTAATTTATCCACAAAGAATGATGTCAGCAAGGTACTGGTCAGTTCCACAGCGATCAGCTGTTTTGTTTAAAAATCTTTGACAAATCATGATTGTCCTTTAGAAGTCTGATCCTTTCCGCCCCCCTTGCGAAGCCAGGTAAACATTATTTTAAGACTTAAATTTAACTACCTTTTGTATATTTATGTCATAATTATTTAATCCCTCTACCTGTTAAAAAATAAAAAAAGTCTGATTACACAATCTACATGCCATGAAAAGATCTGTACTATACATTGTTATTGTCCTTCTGGCCTTCCAATCCGGACTCAAAGCTCAGTCGTGCCCGCCTTTTGACATCCTTTTTGAATCCCAGTCCCAAATTGACAGTTTCCCGATTCTTTATCCTGATTGCAGGGTTATTGAAGGAAATCTTGCAATAGACGGCTGGGATGCCGGCGATGACCCTATCGTTTCACTCCACAGCCTCTTCAGGATAACCGAAATCCAGGGAGACCTGACCATTATGAACACTTTTGAACTGAATTCCCTGCAGGGACTTGAAGGCATTACGAGTGTCGGCGGCAGGGTGTACATAGCTTTTACCTCCCTGGATTCCGTGGCAGGCCTGGATAACCTTCAATATGTAGGTGAAAGTCTGCAGATTGCTCAAAACAGCTCCATGCAGAACCTGCATTCACTGAAGCGGCTTCAGCATGTAGGTGACGGACTTGCCGTTATGTCCTGCGGTCCGATTCAAAACCTCAACGGACTGGATTCCCTTTCCTATATCGGTCAATACTTACTCCTTGGCTATCTCTACCAGTTCACCAGTATGCAAGGGATGGACAGGATCAAAAAAATTTCCGGCTATTTAAAGATTGAAAACCTTCCCCTGTTGACAGATTTGCATGGACTGGAAACCATTGATACGATCGCGGAAGACCTTATCCTGACCAACAACCAAAGTCTCCGTAGCCTCACAGGCCTCGACAACCTGAAAGATTTGGGCGGCGGGGTTTATATCAGGGAAAATCCCCTGTTGGTCAATATTGATGAACTGAGACATCTCAAAACCCTTGCCTTTGGTATTAGTATAAAATCAAATGCAAGCCTGCAGAACATTTCAGGTCTTGACTCCATCACCCACATTAACAATTATAACATCCATATCACTTCAAATGCCTCACTTACCGATATCTCCGGTATACGGAACATTGATGCAGGTTCGGTCTATTTTCTTGAAATAGCGAGTAATCCTTTGCTCTCGATATGCGCCTATGAGAGTACCTGCAACTACCTGCAGAATAATCCCGGGTTCTCCAATATAGCTTTGAATGCCCCGGGATGTAACTCTGATTATGAGGTGCTGGCCCAATGCGAAACGCTTGGCGATGATTCGGGCTTCGCCGGTGACGGGATACAGATCATCCCCTCCCCGGTAACGGAATCTGCCCTGATCAGGTTCTGTCTGTCTGAATCAGCCCTGGTAAAACTGGATATAATCAATGGACCGGGTGTAGTGGTGACATCCCTGTTGAACCGGGTTTTACCGGCTGGTGACCATCATGCCGTATGGCTGCCCGGAAATCTTTCTGCCGGATTCTATTTGTGCAGGATACAGGTCAACCACCGGAAGTGGATACGTAAAATCCTTTATATACCTTAGTAAATCCACAGGACTGTTTCCCGGCCTTCTGTGCCCGGACTATACCCCTGGGCCAATCCTTTTTGTTCTGAAAGGAGAAGACTTAAAACTGCCGGTTCAGCATAACCGATTGCTATATATCCGTTTGCTGCCGGAGCTCTGCTAACCAGGATCGTTTGAAACGGCAGGAGATAAACCCGGACCGGAAGTCAGGGATTTCAGATATGTGATAAATGAACGGAGGTTCCGTTGGGCAGCCCCTACCCGGCATTGTCGTAGGCCGCTTTCAGCCAGCCCATCACCTCGGCATCGATGTCGCCGTCGCCGGCAATGTTTATTTTGTGCGAGCACATCATACCCGGTTTTTCCACCTCAAGCTTTCCCTGCGGGGGATGACCCTTCAGAATGATCCCGATTTCGAACCGGGTCTTGCTGGCCGGCTGCAGGGTGGCAAACTGCTTTTTGCGGCGCAGGCTGACATAAGCGTTCTTGGGTGCGACTTCAATATCCCCGCCAAAAGAGAGGATTTCCGACATCAGCCGGTCGTACAACGGCCTGAAGTGCTCCTTGCCCTTGTACTGGCCGGTAATAAGGTCATCGGGGTTCTCCGCCGATCCGGCATCAGACCCTTTGGCCTTCAGCGCGATCAGGTTGGCAAAACCGTGTGTGAGGCCGTGGGTCTCCTTCAGGAACTTCATCGCCTCCCCGTGCTTCGCGAAATTTTCCTTCTTTACAATGTCCATCCATTGTTCCAGGGTCCTGCCGGTGTTCCGGTGCAGGTTCTCCATCATGGTTTGTGTCGCCTTGTCCATGCTTTGATAAATTACTGTTTATGGTCTGCTAAAAACTCCTTTTATGTCCGGATCAACAGGAAAATAATTTTCGTGCTGATTTTGGTGGTTTGGTGTCCCGATAGCTATCGGGATGGTGGCTAAAAAGATACCCTCACCAACCTGCCTCCCCGGCATATAGCCCTTTACCGCACTATTTAAACTTCGATTTCAAAAAGGCCATGTTTTCCCTGATCAGTTGCACCAGTACCTCACGGTTGATGTCCGACAGTTTGTTCACATAGATGCACCCCTTGCCCATTTTGAATTTGCCCAGGTCTTTGAGCAGCAGCTCCTGCGTTTCGGTTCCCGAGAACACATAGAGCGAAATGGCGGCCTTCCTTGGCGAGAACCCCACCAGCGGCCAGTCGCCCTCCTGCCGGCTCCGTTCCGATTTATAATGGTAAGTGCCAAAACCGATGATGGAGGGGCCCCACATCTTCGCCTCACAGCCGCTGGCCTCCTGCATCAGCTTCAGCAGCTCTAAACCATCCTGCCGCTTCTGCTCCGTAACGGCAAAGGCTTCGATAAACGCCCGCACATCGGCATCGGTTTGTTTTGTTTTGATTTCGGCCATATTCTCTGTTTTTAGGTTTATCTGGCGCCTGGCCCGGATGACCAGCCAACTTATCGTCCACCGATAAATCGTTATGCAACGCTTTCGCCGGCATATATTCAACAAGCTGATTGAACGACTGTTCAACAGACGAAAAAAAGATTTATAAATCGGGAGACACCGCCTTCAGCCATGATCTGAGGAGCGATGGGGCCGATCCGGCCATCAACCCTTTGAACAGAAGATCTGTGCTGAGCGGATGACCAATGATTCAGCGCGACCGGATAAGGGCTGACTGTCTTTATGCCTGACCGGAATTGCCTTCGAATGCACCGGCAAAGCAGAAATCCGGGGAAGACAAAACCCGATGGTGCGGATGAAAATTACCTTCGTTCATCTGTTTGAGCTATAAAGACAGCCACCCTGCCGCTGGTTACAGATAAACGGTCCCGGTTATAATCTGGAGGATCAACTGGATAAACCGCTTCCACGATCGCCAGCCATCCATTTCGGTCCGCGGCAGTACCCCAGGATTGTTGATTTTATACGCATTCAGACCGGTGAAAAGCGCTGCCAGTTCAACACCGGTGGTGCTTCCCTTTATCTGGGTTTCAGATGAACCGAACATTGGTCAATTACTACGCTTCGATTTTCGCTTTGATCTATTTTAATAGTTGGTTTAATGCCTTTTCATTGTTGAAAATAATAATCGCAGAGACGGTAAAAAAGCATCTATTGTTCAAAAATTATTCATACATGTAATACCAAAGAAATTTTTTTTAGATTTGTCCAATCACTATAATTATATTTTAAATTTTATAAAATGAAAAATTCAAATTTAGATTATAGCCTAGCAACTATCATAGATCTCTTACTTTTTGAATTCAATAGAAAATACTACCGCTACTCCATTTTTATAGTTTTAGTATTTTTACTAGTTCTTTTTTTATATCCTGTACTCTGTAATATCTATCTGACGGGAATTGAGAATAAATTAATTATAGTAAAAAGCCTTTGGGGAATTTTTGGTGTTCTTGCTTGGTTTATCCTGATTGCATTCTCGAAAAACAAGATATTAATAAAAATCGCAGTATTAGATGTCCTTAATTATGATTCTGCGAATAAGTCAATTCAAGTCCAATTGTTACGAACATTCTTAGTATTTCTATCATTCATTCTTTATTCTATAATTAGTATTTTACCTTCCATTCTAATACAGACAAAAAGAAATGGTCTGAACAATTCAATATTATATGCCATACCGGAAGTTTCAGGCATTTACCTGGTACTTATTCTTCTTACCTTGATCATTTGTTATTCAGTGTTTCTTTTACCAAGTTCTATTTCGGAAAAGGTAAAGAGTCACAACAACCAGGCGGAAACCGTAAAATACCCGTACATATATTGGTTTTATTTTTTTCTTCACAAATTAACTGCAAGTCCGGTACTAACCTACTTGCTATTTCCCTTATTTATTGTTAGTAGTTTGACTATCATTCTTTTCCCTTTTGCCGCTGAAAAAACAGGGCAGGAACTGCACAATAATTTATTTGATGTTTCGAATTTTTCATTACTAGTTACGATTCTTGGTGTTTGGATAACAACAGTAATTGTAATTATCAACGACTTGCTTAAAGATTATTTTAGAATTTATAAATGCTTTGAAGAATATACCACTTTTCAGCTTCATAATAACATCAATAACAATGGAAATTTCAGATTAGTGATAATTGGATTCGGTAACCTTTCAAGAATTATTAGTGGTCTAGTTCTTCCGATTCTTTTTGATAAAAGAAAATTCGATTTTCATAAGCCGTATAGAAGAGTTGAGGTAATTATAGATAAAAACTTAAAGTTACGAGTAGTTCCTAAAAGTTTACTAGTGATTGAAAAGGATAGGGCGCTTTTTGAAGAGGTAAGAATAGACGAAATGAGTGGATTCACTTATGGGTTTTTAAATGGAGGTGATGCAATTTCTATTGAAGATGATAAAATATCTATTCCGAATTCTACCGCTTTATTGGGCGTGTGTGGAATAGGTTCTAACATGTCATTATTGCATGAAATAGGAATTGAAAATGCTGGCCTGATTTTGAATACTTCTTCGGATTTGGATATGGGTTTTAAATTGAAGAAAATCATCGATAATTTATCGACCCGAACAATAAATTACAAACCTATATTGATTTCAACTGTTGAGGATAGCACTTCGTATTCCTTCCTTGAAAGTGCAAGTAATACTCCAATTTATCCTGTTCATACAGGCAGGATTGAAGGATCTGCATTAGGTAACAGACTTTTCATGTTTTACAATAAAAGCCTAATTGATAAGTATCAATTAAAGAAGACCTTCATCGCTGGGAATGGTAAATCAATCTATTACATTATTGAAACCTTTAGGCGAAATTTAAAGATTTTTGAAACACAAGATTTAGTTGATAAAATTTTAAAAGATGTTTTTTATATTGTCACCATTGACAAATCAATATTGCAAGAATGTTATTATGACAATAGTACAGAATACAAGATTTGGAAAATCGCTTTTCATGATGGACAAACAGTAGATCTTAAGGTTATTGACCTGGATCCGGTGAAGTTCAGTAGCATTATAAAAGTTTGGAATTTGGCGAATAAAATGGTTCGAGAGGAATTGAATGCTAAAAAAATGAAGGGAAATTTTGACTCACTGTTTGTCGTATCAACCCAAAACTCTTATGACACACTAAGAATAGCCGAGCATGTTAAACAGATTTCAAGTCAAAACATTAATATGGATATTTCAATCTTAATAAGTGTTGCATATGAAATTAAAGATGAAATAGAAAAAATTATCAAGGATTTACCAAGTATCAATGTCCAAAACGTGAAAAATGGATTCCCTTTTGAAATTAAAGACTTGATAATTAAAAAGAATGCGATAATCGGAAGTCAGATTGTTGCAATGGCCGGATTAACTGATCGCTATAATAAAAATGTTCAACCTAAAAGTGAGGCATTAAGCAGTGAAATCATTTATTGCTGTGAATCTGCACCATATTCTTACTTGAAAGCCCTTATACAAACATCAAATTTATCGATGTGCGAATCAATACCCAATTCTGATATTGTACCTTCACTCTATTACAATTATTCATTCCCAATATTAACGCCAAATAAAAAGTACGAAGATACATTTATACTTAGAGTCGACTCTTTTTTAATAAATAATCAAAAATTTGACAACACACAAAGCATAAAATCATATTATATTAATAGCTCCGATGAGGTTGAAAAGAATATTCAAAAAATATTAGAAAGAAAGGTTCCAATTGCGGCATGTGAGAATTGTGGGCACTTTAATCAAAGATGTCCAATCAGTTACAATCATACAATTGATAAGAAAAGGATCGGAAATGTTCCTGAAACTATTGCACAAGGAACGGATCGTCTAACTACTTTAGCTACAATTAAAATATGGGCTAATAATGAATCTGTTCCAGGGGCTCTCGCTGTATGTCTTGCTGATTTCTTAATGATTGGGGACAAAATTGATTTGAGAAATAACCTTGATGAAAAATTGATTAATATTATCTATGAGTATTGTAGTTTATGTCCTGTTACAAATAGAACCATTGTAAGACTCTATACAGTCCTATCGGATAAAGACGAAGCTACAATTCAAAAAATAAAACACTTGTTATCTGAAAGAAATATTATCGCAATAAAAATAAAGCCGGCTAACGATATTAAAGAAAAAGAAAGTACAAATTCCTGGAATCAATATTCTGAAGGATTATTAAAGTATCTGAATTCTTTTGGAGCTAAAGAAAATTCAATGCATCATTATGAAAAAGTAACACAAGAGCCCCATAATGTGATCATTATAGCAAAGAAAGGCACTCTTGATGATCAAGACAAAATGAAGTATATTGATGAATTGCTTTAACTTTTTTCAAGACTTTTTAGCTTGCAAGTTATGCTGAAAACTATACAGCTATAATTTTATATCTACTAATACAATCTCTAAATCATTTTTCCCAAGATTAATTATTAATGGCAATTAATAATAATAAGTGAGAGATAATTAGCATTAATTAACTCTGCTCTAGCAAATAGAGAGGGTGAACAACTTACGATCAAAGAATTTTCTCAATTTCTTTTAAGAGTCGTCTTGCACGAATATCATATTTTCTCTCCACCCCAATTTCTCTAAGCCAAGTTTTTGATAGTTCAAGATATTCTTGAGCTGTTGAATCAGTGAATCGTGTATAATATTCTATCGCTTGTTCGGCAAACGTTATTGCATGATACGTTTTTCTTTGATCATCTAAATAGCAACTTTTTAATATCTGCATACTTCTATCAAGAATACTCCTAACATCAGTTTCTGAACTTGTAGAATTTATATTTGCTTTAAATAATATAATCGCATGCGTATTTTCAATTGAGAAGAATCTCTTTTTACTTATTTGTAATGCAAGGTCAATTTTTATTGCAGCCTCTTGGTACTTTTTCATTCTTAATAAATAAAGAGCCGCTTGTTGTAAAATAAATGGAGTCCTATCCCGAACAAAAACAGAATCATAAAATTCAAGACCCTCTTCCCATTTTGGGAAAGCTTTTACTGCATAAAAACTATCATAGGCAAATCTTTTAAATACGTGATAATTTGGAATTACGTGTTGAGGTACGTTCATATGAAACTTTTCATAAACAACACCAAAATCAGCATTACTCGCTTGTGAAATGATAGTTTCGGCTAAAATTTGTGATCTGGGTTGATAATAATCCTGATCCTGTTCTTCGTCAACTATATTACCAACTACTTCATTAACCAGACCTCTCAATGATTCAAGGAGTTCCAATACTTCGTCATAAGAATCAACATCTTCAAAAAGATATGAATTCGCAACCTCAAAAGAAACTGGCGTCCTACATGCATGCATATAACATGAAAGAATTAGCATCTCAGACAATATAGGATCCTTTTCCTTCAAATCTTTAATAACAGGCTTATACCTATTTGTAATTTCAGTTCGATTAATATTATAATTAACAATTTCGAAAACACTTGGAATGTCAGAAGGTATATTTTGAGTTGTCATTGGGGTTTTCCGCAATGTTTGTGGTATTTTATCATAAATACCCTGAATATCTTGAGGAACTAAGTCTGTTGCGTCATAAAACTCAAAAAGATTTTTGGGTAACTTATGTACATTTATATCAACATTATAATATCTGTCAAATCCAACAAGTTTTATGAATTTGTTACAAGCTAAATTTACAAATGCATCTATATCATTTGTGAAATTATCAACAAAAACTACTGTAGGCGATTTAATTTCGTTTTTAATAATATTTGTTTTGTTAAGAGTAAGTATTTTATTAAAAACAAAGGCACGACGATATGAACTTATATGCTTTGCAATTTGAAGCAAAAGTGTTGATTTACCTGAGGCTGGAATTCCTGTGATTACAATGTTTTTTTGTTTCTCAATTAGATTAACAATAATATCATGATGTGATACTTTATAAATCCTGTTTGATATTATATCAGACCAAATGGGACTAGCTCCCAAGAAAAATTCGTCGATACTTCTTATGCTAATATTCTTTGTTCCTTTGGGAACGCAAGCATCCGGATAAAGTTCTTCAAGTGAATCCTTTGATTTATCTTTAGTTTGGTTTGATGAAATTTCAATAGTGCCAAAATATTCAAGAAGTTCTTGTATGTCAGCAATTATTATTTTAAAACCTAATGCTCTAAAATATGCCTCCGATCCAGGATCTGATTTCAGTAATACTATCCATTTGTTTTTTTGGTTCACAATAAATTTCGAATCTCCAAATAATGCTTGAACAGCACCAACATCACTCAAACTATAACCAATAAATAATGATGGAATTTGATTAGCTGAGATACTTAGATTCGCCCAGCCATTACGTTGTGAACTAAATGAGGATGAAACATCCTGCATGTTAAATAAAAATCTACTTCCTTCTACTTCGATACTACCATGCAGTGGAATATAGTCAATACAATTAGAATCTTGATAACCTAAACCATTAAGAAAAATATTATTTAAGTATTTTTTTGAGACGGAATCAAATACTTTACTGAGTAAATTATCAATATTTGTTGTGAATATTCTCGGGCAGTTTATTTCAACTATGTTTTTATAAAAATCCGGAAATTCTTTTACATTAAATCTATTTAACAAAAATTTTCTAAGTCCTTCACTGTCATAAGAATCTATTATTGTGCATACTTTTGTTAAGTCATCAAGATTGTACGAGTTGAATTTAGTTGCAAGCTCATTACAAAGAGTATTGCTTGTTGGTAGATCAACACCACCACTATCCTTAGCAAAAATTGAGAAGCCTGAGCCCAAGAAAAGATTTACTCCTTCTCGCAAAGTTCGCTCAAAAAGTTCCTTAAGTTCAATGTTCATATGAATTTTTCTAAACGATGATAAAATTGTTTCTAAATGGATTCACTAAAGTAATCAAAATATAATATTACTGACATTAGATATTTAAAATTATTTGATTTAAAAAAATAATAGTTCTCCTACGCTTTTTCAAGATTTACTTTATAATTTAGTAGATACTCATTTCTTTAAGAATCGGGATTTTTAGATACGGTATAATTAAATATTCATATTGTTTTCTGATTTACGATGTTTCAACTATTCATTATATACTGGCGACTTTCATGAGTATTTTTTATTAATTGACTGCAAATAATCCTCTGCTATTGCATTCATCCGTTTCTGATACCATCCAAAGAAAAAGTCGGGAACTTTTGCAGATTCTTGTCTTGTAGAATAAATTTCGTCTTGTATGTCTCTTAATTCATTTATACTAATATGAGGTTTGTGCCGAATTATTTCATCCAAATGACTTGAGATTGTTTTTCTTTTATTTATAGTTGAAGTGTGTCCAAATATAAGTGTTATGAAGTGGGAATAAAAAGATAGAATAGAAAAGTAAATTGAAAATATTGTTTTACTATCGGTATTTATAGAAATAAGGAAAATCCAAAGAGCTATGGTGTATAAAATTAAAAGAACCGTTAACCATTTGCGAAATTCAATTCTCAATTCAATGTCCCATCTCGTATTTGTATGCTGCAGAATTGCTATTGAAATCTTCTTAGGTATAGATTCTAAAAGGATTGGTGAGTACCAATCTCTAATCTCTTTCCCTTTATATTGTAAAGAAAACTTAGAAACTTCTGCATAGTCTGCTTTCTTTAATGTGGATTTCCATGGTAAATCAAAAAGTGCTGTGTCGAATTCCTCCTTTAATATTGCACCCATTGTTGTATTCCCTTTAAAACTATTTGTAAAAATTAGAACTACTACGGTAAGAAGAAAAGAACAACCAAATAAGGTAAGTTTTACTCCGTCATTACAAATTATTATATAGGAAAAAGGATAAGCAATAGCAAGAAACATTAGAAAATATGTTATGCTTATTTCACCACGTTTTGCTTTAGAATACGCTACTATAGATGCCTTAAGTAATTTAATGAGTTCTGGGTCGTTTTGTTTACTAAGTATTGGATTCATCTTCCTGTCTCAAATTTCAGCTTGGATAAATATTCTCGTAACGATTTTTTGTAATTCAAAAGGATTGTCTGGAGCATCTACGGATTTATCTTCAGGTGCTTTTACAATTCATACTTCCATAATTGGTGCAAATCATTTTAACTCACGAGGGTCTGAGAAAATTCTAATACGCTTGCCTTGAGAAAAAATAAAATAAAATTGTTTCACCTCATATGCTTTTTCAGATTTCAAATATCAAAGTTGTATTCAAAAGTAATTTTAACTGCTTTAAAACATGAACAATAACAGTAGAAATGAATTTGTTTTCACGGAAATACTACTTACCACCAATTTGTAAAATTTCCAAACCCAAGATTTCTATACTTTTAGCACCCCAAAAGACAAATTATTATTTATTGGTTACTTGGCATTGGGAATATTTATTGACTAACAATTTCAATTTCAGCTCAAATGTAATGAGTATTTCTTATTTACCAAACATTGGAATCTATTCAACATGCTAAATACTCAAATTTGCGTATTTAATAAAAAGGCATAATTAGATTTATTTGTAATATTGTCCCTTATTCTAATGTGGAACACCCTCGCATAGTAATGCAGAGCATCCTCGCATAGTAATGCAGAGCATCCTCGCATAGTAATGCAGAGCATCCTTGCATAGTAATGCGGAGCACCCTCGCATAGTAATGCGCATTGACTCCTTATAATTAAGTATAGAAAAATCAGAATAAGTTATCGGAATGCCAATAAAAAACCCGCTTATCTCTTTTTTCAGTCTAAACGGGTTTAGCTTATTCACGAAATCAGACTAAGCTACATTCAAAATGTAATCAAAGAGAAAGGTTCTGGCTTCTTTTAATTTACTTATTGAAGTAGAAAACTGTGTTGTCAGGCTGATTTTATAATCCCCTGCTGGAAGGTTGGCCGGTACCACGAAGGAGATGTGTGAAGGATCGTTTGTAAGTATTGAATTCATGGGTATCTGAATAACTTCACCGTTTGCCTGACTAATAAGTGAAATTCCAACACCATTTGCTTCTCCCTCAATCCTCATCTTACTGCCAGTAAGGTTAACTCCTCCTCCTGGTGTTAGTCGTTTGTTTTCTTCTCCGGAGGTCACATCAATCAACGAATTGATTGCCAGACCTGAAGCAGACAAACCACGTACTTCAACCGAGGTAGCCCGAACAGAGTTTCGTAGTTCGGCAACCGGTGTTACATTTACATTCAAAGCATGAATATTCGGATCCCAGCGGGCATTGTCACCGATAAATACGCCGTTGACCGTAAGGTTAAAATAGCCCAGCCCGAAACGAACCGAGGCGCCGTTGGCAATCTGCTCGATGGCCAGTTGTTTCAACATTTCGAGCGAGGCCTTCAGGGTAGTGGCACTCAGATCGGTGCGCCGCGATACCGCGATGTTCACAAGATCATCTTCGTTGAGGGAGCGGGTAGTGACAACCCTTCCGAAGCGATCGTCTTTTCTTTCTGTAAGAACCAGATCCTGTAGTTCTACAATGACACTGCTTTTTTCATTTGTTGCCATAATACTTGATTTTGATGGTTAATAATTGATTGAATCTGACACTATGGTCATTTTATCGTATAAAGACTTTAAATAGATTTATTCTTACAACCTTTAGCCTGGTTATTGAAATTACTAAGTATCTCTTATTGATTCAGCCAGGTCTTCCAATGAGGCCCTGAAGTTGATTGATGTATAAGTGCCCAAGTTTAATTATCCAGCGTATTGGTTTGTATTATAAGTGCATTCCGAATTTGATTGTTTTCTGCCTTCATCGGCTTAATAGAATCATATTTTACTGTCATGGATTCTTGTTTTGCTTTTTGGGTTGTGCTTTTAGTGAAAAATATACAGCCTTTGTCAAAGGGTTTTTCCCTGCCCGGTCAATTTTAATAAACCGGAATTCATAGGTTTGGTCATTAAAAATGGCTGTCCGGATTCCCGGAACCGAGAAGGTCATCTGTTGCTTTTTAGTATTTACCATTTGTCCGCTGACCGAGATCAGGCCACTTCCCTGCAGTTCATTCAGTTGTTCCAGTGTTACCATGATTTCACCAAATGGACGGTAATAACCAACCTTTAACCAGGTTACCTGCTCAGCAATTAATGGTGAATTCCTGCCATTGCCGGTGATCTCCTTTTGCACCTGGTTCAGGGTGTCCATCTGTTTCACCACTGCCCTAGTTTCTTTGGTTACACGGAGTTCTTCAGTTAACGCATTGATTTTCTGTCTGATTTTGGTCCGTTTCCCCTCATTTTCTTCGGTACTGAGCTGGTTTTCAAGTAAAATCAAGTTTAGCTCAGCCCGTTTCAGGTTTGCAAGATCCCTGGAATTGATTTTATCCTGTTTGCTATTGATTTCCCTTCGGGCATTCTCCAGTTGGAGGAAGGATTGATAATACCGGATTAACCGTTCACGATCGTACTGAGAGAGCAGCAGGGAGTCCCTGATCAATTCGTAGGCGATGCTCGATTTGTGTTCCAGGGTAGCCAGGCTATCATCAAACTCGCTTTTCAGCTTGTCTATCCTTTCGAGTTTGGTCAGCAGCAGGGTTTCTTCATTGATACGATTGGTCGCATCGTTGGTGCTCCGGGTTGAAAGAAAAGAAATGATGGTAATAATGGCCGTGACCAGGATACTGAAGGCTGTAAGAACCGAACTGGTCAGGTTTCTTTTGTAATCTCTTTTCTGCCGGTCACGTTCTTCTTCGATTTTACTTTTTTCGATGTCCAGCCGCTGTTGTTCGAAATTGTGCTCGATTTCCCTTTTCAGCTTCTGGTTTTCCAGCAGAATCCTTTCCTGCTCAGGGGAATGAATATCATTTTCCATAACGCATAGGTTATTAATAAGTTATAAAACCAATTTCCTTGTTGCAGGCGCAATCGAAGGCTAGTAAATATCAGATAGTGCGGGGGTAAAGTAAATAGCTAATTACGGATAACGAATAGATATAGATCACAAGCTATAATATGGAATAAATTTAAT
The DNA here is from genome assembly GCA_009773455.1 of Bacteroidota bacterium. GTDB lineage: Bacteria > Bacteroidota > Bacteroidia > Bacteroidales > Lentimicrobiaceae > Lentimicrobium. The sequence goes on from WSXU01000007.1 coordinate 18,443, forward strand.
CAAATAAAAACGCGTTCGCTGAAGTAATGTATAAGTGTATGGGTTTAATTATCAGGCGGTGGGTTTTGATGAGCAGGTGTTCGAAATATTAAAAATATACATTTGATGAAAATGGTCACAGCCCTGTCATTCTATTTGATGAATTTTCAACTAAAGCAGAAATGAGTTTTAACACCAATATTTCCCTACTAAAAAACCTGGATGCCACCAAATCAACGTGCGATAGCAGTAGAATATAATTTATACGCTAGGAATAAATTTCATCATATGTTGTACTATTTAGCTGACAATAAAGATACTTATATAGGAAGGCGTAGGGTTTTGGCCACCTCGGTTAATCTTAAAACCAAGGTCGAAACTATTGTTCAATTCATTAGCAATTTCCCTTTCATTTGGGGAGTCAACACGAAACTGGTTCTCTTTTATGCGATAGCCCGCTTGATCATTTGTAGTCTTTTTCAGCATTTTCACTTTTACGGTATAAAATGAAGATTCTATTTGGCTTGAAAGATCATTAGCCCGATTTAGTAATGCATCATTCCCTTCAAGATAAAAAATATCAATTCTAATAACCTCATCATTTGATTTTGAAGCCGGAGGAACAACAACTAAACTTTTATCAAGGGCCGTGTTTTGCCTTACCAAAATATCCCGTTTCACTTCATCCTCAGGTGTAATACTATCCTTACTATCAATAACCTTGATTTTTTCATTGTTTGAGTTAAACAATTCACGATTGTGTTTTAATATCTTTTGATAACTCTGCCAGGATTCTTTTAATTGCCCTTCTGGCGAAACTGCCGCAAAATACTCGCATAGTAGCCAACGTTCTTCTATTCCTTCAACTTGAGTTATCGTGCTGACATATTTATCAAATACTTCTATTTCTTTCATGTCTTGCTCTCGCTCCTTAAAACTATCTGTTATAATTGCAGCTAATGACACCATTCCTACAGACACTATAAACCATTTGCCCAGATCAATCATTTTATCAAGGCGAGCATCTTCAATCAGCTTTTTTCGAATCAGATAATAAATGAATATAACCCAACCAAGTGATATTATAAGAAATGTACTACCAATAATAAAAGAGAGTTGTGAAGTATTACTAAACATAGTTTCACGGTTTTAATAGATCCGTTACATTAAACGCCCTTATTCAAAAATGGTTTAAGGGAGAACTATTTAATATCAAATTTTTACTGCGCTTTGGCCTGAATGGGGGGGAGTCCTGTATTTGTATAATGTACCGTCCAAAGGGATTAGACCATCTCATAGTTACCATATACAAACTAGCCTTTAAGGTTATGAAATTTGATGCTTCTCTGAAAGAAAGAAAGAAAGAGGATAATACAATATTCTTAATACTTAAAGTCAAGCTGAATTGCCTGTTTATGGTAAAGCAGATGATATGAATGATGACGAATTGTTATCAACAATAGTAAAATCACCTGTATCAACTGTCCCGTCCCCATTTACATCGGTTGATACATATCCAGTTACAAAATTATTTGCATCATTATCAATCGGAGTGATATCACCAGTATCCACTACTCCATCTTGATTTACATCACCCCCATATATTGCATAGACGGAGTCAACCATTCGAAGTAAATTACTTCCATAAGCTTTCATTGGGGAATCAAAAGAATAATTGATTGTGCTTCCATCAAATGACACAGGCGTTGCTGAAGTTGTTTCGATGCTATTCCTGTGCTTAATAGTTAAGTAATATGAGCCTTGAAGATTGGCTGGTATAGCAATAATTGCTTCACCAGAAATGGTTAAAACTACATTGTCAACTGAATATTCGACAGTTTCATAATCACTGGCATTATGTAATTCGATGGAAACGAGGTCAGCAATTAAGCCAATGTACTGATCACCTAAAGAATTCTGAGCTTTTCGTAAAGTATTGTTCCCATTGTATAAGCCCTCCAGGAAAAAATTCACATTTAAATTTTTTATGTAGTAACTCTGTTTAATAACTTGAATTAAGGTCGAATAAATATGTAAAGAATAGCCCGGAGGCAAAATAACTTCATTAAAATTTCCACTAATTGTTCCTGAAGAAAGGCATAATATTGTATAGGTGCCATTTGGAACAATCCCTGTTTCTATGACCGTCAATACTCCACCTAAAATAACATCACTATCTCTTGTTAATATATCATAACCAAAGCCTTCTCCAAATCCGCTCAATAATTCAATTTTAAGGTTACTATTCTCTGAGAATGGCTGATTCCCGTTAATAGTAAGCCTACCGGGTGATAACCCCGGTGACAAAACTCCCGAATTAGTAAAATTTTCTGAATTAATAATGTATGTACCTACCCCTTCAATAATCGCATTATTATTGTTAATGAATAATTCAAAATCATTAAACGTTGTCGTACCTTGGTTTAGTTTCCTGATTGTACCATTATTAATGAATGAACCATTTGTTCCATTGTTCTGGGTTGAATCATTGCCATTTATTATAAAATAGCCATTGTTAACAATAGTACAATCATCCTGACTAAAATTAATTTTACCTGCATCCCAGTTCGTTGTTCCATAATTGTTTAAAGTACAAGATAAGTTCTTAGATGAGGTATTAGTCATATTTAAGGTTCCCGGTCCTGAAATTGTGGTATTTCGGTTTAGTGTCCCACTTTCCCAGTTAAAGGTATTATTAATTATTAGGTTTCCCGAACCAGTAATTAAGCCAAAATAGAATTTTAATTTACCACTAATTGTAAGATCAGCGTCACCATTAATAGTGCCATAACATTGTAATTCTATTTGAGATGGTAACTCAATATCTAAGTTTATGTTTAGATCGGTAACACCAATGATTCCATGTCCATTAATTTCAGTACCAAAGTTAAAATCTACGGTACCACTAGTCCAAAGATTGCCATCAAATAGATTAAGTGTTCCAGTGTTGATTAATGAAGATATTGATAAATCCGAATAATTACTTATAATCCCGTTGTTATTAAAAGCTTGGGTACTTATATACATAGATTGGTGATTATTAATATAGCCTTGATTTTCAAAAGACTGGATGTCAATTGAGATATAATTATTAGCATTACTTACGATTGAGCCATTGTTAATTAGAAAACCATAACGATTTCTTAGTCTACTGCTTTCATTATTAATATTAAAAGTTCCATTATTAATAAAGCTTTTCCCAAATGAATCAAACTTAACTATACCCGAATTCCAATTAATTGTCCCATTGTTTGTAAGATCTTCATTAAAATATTGATAAGGTAAAGATTGATCATACCGATTAATATGCAATATACATGAATATCCAACTATAGTATTCCGAACTATTATTGAGCCATAAAGAGTGCTTGATTGATTTAATACTAAATTTCCGGCCCCAATGGCCCATGAATTAGGATACATTGTAAAATTACCATTCATTGTCAGATTGCCTGGGCCTTGTATACCACCAGAAACTGTTAAATTACAATTAGTCATAAGGTCAACATTCAAATTAAGAATATAGCAATTTACAAATCCAGAACCACTAATTTCCGAACCTTGGTTACAGTTGAAAGTATCAGTACTAGAAAATGAGCCCTCCTCTATTTGAAGAGTACCCGCATTATTCACAATGCCTCTACTTTCAAAGCTACCAGATTCAACTTGAATTAATCCATCGTTATTGTTAATGTGTCCAACAATAATATTATCCTCTTCAACATGAATAGTCCCCCAGTTGTTTATTGTGCATTCCATCTCAGAAAAAGATATCGAACCCTCATTGAAATTGAAAGTACCCCAGTTGTTGATTTCACAGCTTCCATATTGAATTACCCCATACACGTCAAGTGTGCCATTTATATTAAGCGTCCCAAACCACATGCTTATTTCATCATTACTTTGAAGAGTCACAATATGACCTTCAATTATATAAATAGTTCCACCTGAAGGGTAATAGTTCATTGGCACCCAACCAATATTCCCATTCTCATTTGAATACTCTTCCCATATTGAAGGATCTGTCCAGTTTCCTGAGGTAACACTTCGGCAGTCTCCAATTGATTGAGAAAATGACCTCATGGTTGAAATCAGTGAGAAAACCAAAATAATTGTTAACTGAAAAAAGAAATGGCTTCGATTACATTTTTGATTTGTTTTCATTGACGCGATTGTTAAAATATCCTAAAATATAAATAAGAGAACCATTAAGTCATCGACAAAAAACTCTTAGTAATATGGTAGTCCTTGTAGAATAATTTCGTATTGCTCACTCTACCTTTAGTTTGAAATTAAGATAGCCGTAGTTTATAGTTTTTTCTTAATCGATTAACCTGATTCATAACTTCTATCAGTACATTAAAATCAATTTAATGTAACCAAATATACGAAAGAAACTAAAAATATTGTTGACATCACAAATGCCTTGATTAGATTGCTGAATTAGTGAAACTATCTTTAATTCAGAGTATAGATTGATGTTTAATTTATCCGATATTGCTGATCCAATTTTAACTTTTATTCATTATCCTCTCCCAACCCACCCTGTAATACCCCTTCCCGCTCCCCCCGCGGCCATCGTTCAGCTGAAGCACAAAGCCATTACTGAACTGTTTCAGCGCCCCGATTTCAACATTGTAGAAGGTAAGGGTGGCGTCGCGCCGGTTTTCCAGGTCGATCAGGGTAAAGGCGGAGTCGCCATAAGCATAGCCCCACCCCCACACGCTGCCGCTGAATGAACTGAACTCGGGCGGGCCGGGCAGCACGTAGAGGCGGGCGCCATCAAGGTCAAGCAGCAGGTACTGCTCCCATTCAAAGCCCCAGGCATAAACCACCACCCAATTTTCGTAGCGGCCAATCAGGCGGTAGTCGAGTTGCCCCTTCAGATCGGTGGAGGCGGGTACCCTTTTCAGGATCAGCGTATCCCCGTTTTCAAAGGCGAGGCGAGCGCCGAACAGTGCCGGGTAAGCGGCAGTCAGCTCACCTTCGGCTGCTTCGGGGTCGCTGTAAAGCCTGTATTTCTCTTCCTGCCAGCTGTCGTTGGTAAAGCCGGCAAAGCCCGCTGAATCGGTTTCCTGCAGGATCAGCATGGCGCCGTGGTGGCTGGTGAGGCGTATGACGGGCCCTTCGGAGCCGGTGGACTGACTGAGTGCCGGAAAAGCCAGGCAAACAGCAAAAAGGAGGGTGCAGCAGGTTCTCATGGCTGGCTGGATTTACAGGTTGTTGGCAAAAGACGTTAACCCAACGAAAGATACGGCGGAAATGCGTGAATCCGGCTGTTGAATGCAATGGTTCTGAGGTAAAAAGCAGGATTATTCCAGTCACCGCAGAGAGGGTCCGGTTCATTCATCGCCCCACGGACAGGGACGTCTATTTGTTGGCCGACGACATAAAGTAGAGCGAGACGGAGGGCAGCATCAGGTTGAGTACCTGTGCGGTGGTTACGGCGGGTTCGAAGCCCAGATAGAGCTGGTATATCATCAGCAGGCAGAGCAGCAGGGCCGATACCACGGTGAGCGCGGGTTTGGCGGTAAAGCCGCCGGCAAAGAGCAGCAAGCCGAACAGCGCAAAGGCCAGGGCAATAAAAAAAGGCCGGGTTTCGTACTGCAGGGCAAGCACGGTAGGGCCATGCAGCAGCAAAAGATAAGCCGGCAGGGTGATCCGCAGCAGCCACCGGGCAGCGGGAAGCAGCGATTTAACAGGTTTCATGGGCGGGGTTTTTCACGGATTGTTGTCCTGCAAGTTTAGCAAAAAAACCAATATCCGGATCATTAATCGCCTGTAAGCCCGCTTTCGCCGAAGTCGCCCCTCTTGTGGTGAGCGAAGTCGAACCTGTTGGTGAGCCTGTCTGACTGGCATCAGCTAGGCAGGCGAAGTCGAACCATCTGATTAACCACTCCTTCTTATAACCACTAAGACACTTAGATCTCTTAGGAGCACTTAGGCAAGGTTTGTTATTCTTAGTGGATCTTAGTGTTCTACATGTCTCAGTGGTCGCTTTGGTCGCTTCACTTGTGGTAAGCCATTCGAACAATCGCCCGAATATACTGAGCTCTTTTTTCACCACATAGACACAATAGGGCACATTAGACTTATGATCATTTTATTGCCAGTGGTTGGTATGTCGCTTCGGTCGCTCAGTCGCACCTGGGACGCGCGCAGCGCATTGAACTTAGCTAGTTTTTCACCACATAGACACAACTTGTCCCGACTACTTTGCCGGGAATAGGGCACATTAGACTTATGATCATTTTATTGCCAGTGGTTGGTAAGTCGCTTCGGTCGCACCTACACTCCACCGCAATTGAACGGCGAAGCCATTGAACACATTGAACTTCTATCGCCCAACGCCCAACCCAAACTGTTATCTGTTAACTGTTAACTGATCATTTGCCAGGGAGGTTAACGATCAGCCTGAGCTCGTCAAGCTGTTCCTGTTTGATGGGAGAGGGTGAATCGATCATTACATCGCGGCCGTTGTTGTTTTTCGGGAAGGCGATGTAGTCGCGGATGCTGTCGGAACCGCCGAAAAGCGAGCACATACGGTCGAAGCCGAAGGCGATGCCGCCATGGGGAGGGGCGCCGAATTCAAAGGCATTCATCAGGAACCCGAATTGGGCCTGGGCATCTTCGTCGGTAAAGCCGAGGATGGTAAACATCTTTTTCTGCAGCTCCTTGTTGTGGATACGGATGGATCCGCCGCCGATCTCCACCCCGTTGATCACCAGGTCGTAGGCATTGGCACGCACCTTGCCCGGGTCGGTATCGAGCAGGGAGATGTCTTCGGGTTTGGGAGAGGTGAAGGGATGGTGCATGGCATAATAGCGTTGGGTATCTTCGTCCCACTCGAGCAGCGGGAAGTCAACCACCCACAGGGGGGCAAACACTTCCGGGGTGCGCAGCCCCAGCTGACCGCCCATTTCGAGGCGCAGTTCCGACAGGGCCTTGCGGGTTTTATTTGGAGCCCCGGCCAGGATCAGCATCAGGTCGCCCGGTTTGGCATCGAAAGCCACCGCCCATTTTTTCAGCTCTTCTTCGCTGTAGAACTTATCCACCGACGATTTGAGGGTGCCGTCTTCGTTGTAACGCACATAGATCAGTCCGCCGGCACCGATCTGCGGGCGTTTTACGAAATCGGTGAGGGCATCCAGCTGTTTGCGGGTGTATACTGCACATCCGGTGGCATTGATGCCGGCCACAAGTTCCGCGTCATCGAAAACCTTGAATTCGTGTCCTTTCACCAGACCGGTGAGTTCTACGATGGTCATTCCGAAGCGGATATCGGGTTTGTCGTTGCCATAAAGGCGCATGGCATCGGCAAAGGTCATGCGGGGAAACTTTTCGGTTTCAACGCCTTTAACGGTTTTGAAAAGATGGCGGGTGAGTCCTTCGAAGGTATCGAGGATGTCTTCCTGGGTGATGAACGACATTTCGCAGTCGATCTGGGTGAACTCCGGCTGGCGGTCGGCACGCAGGTCTTCGTCGCGGAAGCATTTAACGATCTGGAAATATTTGTCGATACCCGCCACCATCAGCAGTTGCTTGAAGGTTTGCGGCGACTGCGGCAGGGCGTAGAACTGTCCTTCGTTCATGCGTGAAGGCACCACGAAGTCGCGGGCACCTTCGGGGGTCGATTTGATCAGCACCGGGGTTTCCACTTCGATGAACCCGATGTTGTTCATATACAGGCGCGTTTCGATGCCCATACGGTGCCTGAGCATCAGGTTGTCGCGCACGGTATTGCGGCGCAGGTCGAGGTAGCGGTATTTCATCCTGAGCTCATCGCCCCCGTCGGTATTGTCTTCGATGGTGAAGGGCGGGGTTTTGGAGGTATTGAGGATCTCAAGTACATCCACGATGATTTCGATGTCGCCGGTCGGCATTTTCGGGTTTTTGTTGCTGCGTTCGGCCACCTGACCGGTAACCCTGATCACGAATTCGCGGCCCAGTTTCCGGGCTTCTTCGCAGAGTGCCGCATTGGTTTCCATATTGAATACCAGCTGGGTGATGCCGTAGCGGTCGCGCAGGTCAATAAATGTCATTCCGCCGAGGTCGCGTGAGCGCTGTACCCAGCCGCTCAGGGTAGCTGTCTGTCCTTTATGTGTAAGGTTAAGTTCTCCGCAGGTGTGTGAACGTAGCATAAAATCTGATTTTGGAAGGCGCAAAATTAAGCATTTTCAGCCAAAGAGACCGTGATGTAATATTTATTGGCAAGGTCCGTTTGTTAAAGGCCGGGTGGGTTTAAAACGGGGCTTCAGATATGGGCTGTCCGGACGGTAATCAACTGAATATGAAGGCTCCGCATTTTCAGTTTGGGAAGGAAAACTTTTACCCGGATTTGTTTTTGTTAATTATTCCTTTTCCGGTATTACCTTTTGCCGGAATCATGATAAAGAATAAATAATCAGGGGCAACACCCCGTCTGGGATCACTCGTCACACTACTTAAACTCCGGGAACTATGAAACAGTTACTGATCCTGATTATTTCGCTGACATTTGTTTCAACCGAACTTAAGGCTCAACCCGAGGGGGTTGGGCCTTTTGCCGATGCCGTACCTTACAGCCTGAAATCACCTTCAAATCTCTACCTGACCAACAGGGATGCTGATGAGGTTAAAGCATTTTTCACGCAGGCTGGTAAAGTGCAACCCAACCGCATTATAGCGGTTAATGAAGGTTATAGTCATGGATACCGTCTTTGTTACAACAATTCAGCGTGCAGTGGAAGCGATCAACCAGCCAGCTGGATTCAGGTGGTTACCATCGATGCTGCCGAATGTCTGTCATTTTTTGAGGAGCACAATCCTGAGCTGCTGATGGCCCCATTCCTGGGGTTAAAGACCCTTTCAGGGAAACAATGGCCTGGTGATAACGAATTCAGCAAAGTATACGACCGCTACAAACACATTGCGTGTTTATTATACAGGCAATCGGAAGATCATGAAGGCGTGATGGCAAATGAACTGGCGCTGGTGATTCACAAATATTCTGATAAGATAGACCTGGAGACAAGCCAGATGCTGGCTTCGGGCGGCGAGGGCGTGATGCTCAGGCCGGGCAACAACGAACGGAATGAATGGGACCTCTGGATTGAATGCCTCGAAGAAATTGATGTGGTCGGCTACACGACCCTGATCGAATACAGCGATGCCCCGATACCGGGCAGCAGGTAATTTCACGAAAAATATTTCCTGATTTATTATTTTATTTTTAATCCTGGCGGAAGCATAATGCTTTCCGCCTCAGCGTGTTATAGTATTATTCATACAACTATGTCAAAGGGAATGATAATTATTTTACATCTCGGATGAAAATATTTTCAAAAATGGTAGTTACCTTTTCATGAAATCCTGATTAATGCAAATCCGAAAGAAAATTTCGGTCCGGTAAACGAGGATTTTTCGATCATAACTGCAAGGGTATGAATAGACTGGCAATCCTTCTGATATCGCTGCTGTTCATCGTTTCCGCAGCAAAAGCACAACCGCCCGGTGTCGACCCTTTTTATGATGCAGTCCCTTACAGTGTAAAAAAATTTAACAAAACCTTCTTAACCAACCAGGATGCCGGTGTTGTCAGGGCTTTCTTTGAACACCAGGTAAATAACAAGCCACTGAGGGTTATTAAGATCGATCAGGGGCATCACCATGGTTACCGTTTTTACTATCCCAATTCCGAAAACAATCCCGACGGTCCGGAAGCATGGATACAGGTTTTTACCGTTGACACCCGTGAAAGCATCGAACTGTTTGAAAAGAGCAATCCCGCGTTGCTTGAAGCCCCCTTTCTCGGGTTAAAAGCAGCAGCACACAATTACGGTTACCCGGAAGAAGACATCACAGCATTATACAACCAGTATAAGCAAATTGCCACCCGTTATTACAAGGAGGTTACCGATGCCAATGGCAATACGGTGAATGAAATGACCGTCGTATTCCAGAAGTACTATTCCAAACTCAAACTCCAGTCGGGTCAGATGCTGGCATCACGCTACGACGGGCCGGTGATGCTGCCCGAAAACCCCCGTGATTACAGCTGGAACCTTTGGCTGCTCTGCTTTGAGGAGATTGAGCAGACCGGCTACCGCACCATCATCGAATACAGCGGGATTCCTGAAGCGGCCCATTAAACCCAACCAGTAAATTAGTGTCGTAATTCCTTGGTTTTTAACGGGATATTTCGTATATTTCGGAATCGAACCATTCATTATGGCATCATGGCAACACGTATCGTGCTGGTGTCATTGCTTCTTTCCTTATTGATGGCCTGCGATAAGAAAGAGGATGACAACAATCCCGGCAAGGACTACACAGGCACACTTTCACTCACCTATTCCCGGTCTTTCCCCACATTTGAGGCGGCAGTCAGTATTGATTCTGATATTGCGGCCGACGGCACCGTTACCCTGAGCAATCCGCAACAGGTGGCCTATGACGGAGTAGCCGAAAAGCTGATCGAAGGGGAACGCATAAAGATCAGGGAGCAGGGTGAAATCATCATCTCCTCGCTCTCGGGTTATTGGATCCGGCGCGATGGCAGGGATTACCTTGAGGTAACGATGGACTGCCGGCTTGAGGGTACCCAGACCGTAACCTCATTTGAAGGATATCGCTGGGTAATCGTTAGCGAGCAGCCGTACACCCTTGAAAATCCGGTGGAATGCCCTATGGCGTTCAGGATACAGAGCGCTTTGCTGGCCGAAGCGGTGTGCGGCGCCAGCTGCAACGACTGCTGGGGCTACTCCTGCTTCAGATGGCGGCTTGAGCTAAAGGAGGTGGAGTAAGATGGTAAAAATATAAAAGGCGGGAATCGGGCAAACCGGTATGATAAAATCCGAACCGGACTGAAGCGGAGTTCACGGTTGGTAAATGCGGGATGAATCCCCATTTTTTACAATTCCGGATATCTGTGGTCTGGTATCCCTTTCTTTGATAAAGAAGTCATCCGACTTATCAGGTAACCGCTGATCCATCATTAACCTCCGGGCTCTGTTGGTTGAGTGGAACAAACCGAAAAAGCCATAATTCATCAGACCGGTTGAATACCCTATTCAATTACCAGCGGAGGCCCGACTACCTTCATTTCGTTATCGGCAAAGATCTTTGAGAAGTTTTCAAGTTTCCCCGCGGGTTGAAGTACCACGCTCATTTTCCCCTTTTCGGATACCTGTGTCCACGCATGGGGAACATTCCGGGGCAAAAAGATACTGTCGCCGGTCGTTAATTTATGCTTTTCATCCCCAATCTGAAAATAATAGGAACCTTCAAGCACATAAAAGATCTCATCCTGTGCAAAATGCATATGCAGGGGCGTTCCCTTTCCGGGTGAAAGCGAAGTCTGCTCAAATATGGCCAGTTCCCCCCTGGTATCGTTACCTGATATTTTAACATCCAGAATATTGGCGTTTACCCCTTTTAATTGAATATGACCGTGAATCCGGCCCTCCCCTGCATTGATTTTAAAACCTTTATCCATTGTTGTCTGACTGATATTATCCTGTATCTCCGTGAAGGCAATCAGCGGACCAGTTGCCAGGGTAATGAGTGATGCAATAAACTGATCCCTTTTCATAAATAGGTTTTAGATAATCATCAGAAAGTACACTGCCGTGAAAGAAGTCTGTACCCTGAAAATATCTTCAGTTTACCGGACAGAATATCCCGGTTTATTCCATGACCAGATTCTCAGTCCGAAGGATAAAAATATTTTTCCATCACGTCGGGAGAGTTAACCCATCACCGGGCGCAAATGTTCATTTTATTGATATTCAATACATTACTTTAACACTTTATTAACAATCATTTCTCTGGCTACTAAAACCGGGCCAGGTAATATCTCAGGATGGCTGGTATTGAAGAAGAATATCCTTAGTGGTAAAAAACTGTGAGGGTATAAGAATTGGGCATATCCAGGCACAAAACCAATGCCGGCTATTAACCAACGAAGTTAATGAGTGTATTCAAACCTCAAATGTCCAACACATTCCTTCGCCCCTTTTCGCTCACGCACAAAGTTGCTCTTTCACCGCCCCGCTTTGGTTACGAACCAGCCTTCCCGCCTCCGGCAGGCTTGTCCGCCTTTGGCGGGTAAACCATCTGGCAGGGATGACAAAGATTTAGTGGATTTTAACGGATATGTTAAAAAATCGCCAAAGTCGCATCTTTTCGCTCCCCCACTCCTTCAATCTCCCTTACTTCACCGTTACCCTGATCCCTTCGGAATGAGCCGCGAATTCCGGTGCGTACATGCATTGAACACTGGTTACACCGTTCGAGAACTCTCCCTGCTGGGCAACTGTCAGCGGATATTCAAACACCCAGGTGCCTTTCGGCAGCCAGCTGAAGAAGAAATTGGTGGCAGCATCGCGGGTGTTTTCATAATAGCCGAGCCCGCCGTTCCACCGGTATCCCGACAGGGTGTTGACAGGCTCAAAACCTGCCGCCCGCATATCTTTCAGGTGTACATATTCAAGATCACGGTCGGTGCGCAATTCAACCCTGACCACCAGCTGCTGACCGACTGTAACGGGGTTGTCAGGACCGATGGCTTCAAGCACAGGCCCTGAATCGGTATTTTTCTTTATAAACAACTGCTTGCTGATTTTCAGCGGGCTGTCGTGGGCCGTTACTTTGTCAAGGTTTTCGAAATACTGCCAGTAAAGTGCGCCCCAGGCTGGTCCCTCTGTGGTTTTAACAACGGTGACATTGCCCATCTGCGGCCTGATTTCCTGTCCGCCCCAGGAGGTTTTGAAATAACCAGTTCCGGCTTCTGTGGCTATATCCTGAACAGAAGGATCAATGGTTTGTCCGCCGAGCGAGATCTTAACACCGGCATCTGTCCGAAGCCAGTCACCCCCGCGGAGCAACAGGGCATACACCGCATCGGCGGTCGAACGCGAAGTGGCCCAGGACTGGGTTTGTTTCTGTTTCAGCAACCAGGTCTTCATCTGATCAACTGCCCGGGGATCGTTGCCCATCTCTTCGAACAATTCAATCAACAGTGCCTGGGTTTCGACCGGAGCCTCGTACCAGAACCAGCCACTGCGGTTATCGCGCCAGTACATGCCCATTTCATCACTTTTCAATGACTTTTCGCGCAATGACTTCAGGATGGCGCCGGCAGTCTTGCTGTCACCGCTGCGTCCGGCCCACAGGGCAATCATCCCCTGTGCGTAAAGCCCCTGACTGTTACGGTATTTCCGCGCCTGTCCGCTGAAATAGGTAATTGCCTTTCCGGCTATACCGGCAGGTTTTACCACATTGCCCAGGTAGCTCATAGCATAGAGGTATTGGATATGATCCTGGTTGAGGTGGTTCTTGTCCATATCATCCGGGAAATCCTTCAGGAGGCGCTCATAATCCTCGTTGAGACGGATTCCCAGGTAGTTCACGGCCTGCTGTAGCATTCCCAGCGTAGCCTCGTCCCTGTTCAGGTCAATAACTTTCAGGTAATGCAGTTTACCGAACCCGGTCACAATCAGCTGGGTGATATAGCGGCTCTCGGGCATACCTTCGAACCATGGCCATCCTCCATTCGATGACTGGGATTGCTGCAGCGTCCTTGCGGCAGCCTCCTTTTCGGCAGCCATACGGTTCAGGTCAAACATCAGGGCAATGCGTTGCTTCCGGGCCGATTCATTCCGGGCTTCCATCAGCCATGGGGTTTCTTCGAGCAGCAGGGCTTTCAGTTCCTGGTTCTTTTCAAGGTTCGAAAGCAGGGCATCGGGTGAGAGGTTCTTCCAGCTTTCGAAGACATTGCGGATCTTCGGACTGCTGTTGGCAATATAGGCAGCCAGGAGGTTGGCATAAAGACGGTTGAATGTCTGATCGGCATTCTCTCCCGTTTGTTCTGCCAGGTAAGGCAAAGCCTGTACCGCATACCAGGCCGGATTTGAGGTATATTCCAGTGTAAGGCGTTGATTCCTCAGGGTGGTGCTTCCCCCGGCCTGATCCATCAGACTGCCGAAAGTGTAATTTTTTGTTTCATTTCCGTTGACGGGCAGGGGCAGTGTTTCGGTGACCAGCATGCGGTTGGTCAGCACCGGCAGCATCGACTCCTCCCCATCGCTGTGGTTTCCGGCCTGTGCGGTAATGCGCACCAGCACAGCGCTGAGGCCACCGGGTATGGTGATTTCCCATTCAACGGAAGTATTCCCTGAAGGTTCAGCATTGAAGGCTTTTGTAACATTGAGATTGTTCATCAACAGGTCGACGGGGTTCAGGGTAACTGCATCAAACAACTGCAGCTTCGCCTCACCCTGAACCGGGTTCGATGTAAGGTTGCTCACTTTTGTCTTTATCACAATACGGTCGCCTTCCCTGAAAAACCGGGGGAGATTGGGCGTCACCATCAGCTCTTTGCGGGTAACCACCTCTTTGACAAACTGACCGTACCGGAGATCCTTCGAGTGGGCCAGCCCCATAAAATTCCAGCGGGTAAGCGCCTCAGGCACCTTAAATTCCACACTGACCCCACCCTGCGCATCGGTGGTGAGCTGGGGATAAAAGAAAGCAGTTTCGTTCAGGTTGCGGCGGATGGCAGGTTCGGGGGCAGGTGCTTTGTCCTGGACACCGGAGTCGGCGATGGTCTCTTCGAAAAATCCTTTCGTTTTCTCATCGATCTGCACGGCAGCCTCCGGCAAGGCCATCACCTCATTCATGAGAACCCCGCCTTTGTGCATCTCCCTGCCCGAATAACGGCCCAGGTTCATATAATAACCAAACCAGTTTAACTGATCGTAGTTCCGCGAAACACCCGTCACCCTGCCGGGCCGGTTATACCCGGATGAGAAACTGGTGGCGGTCTGAAAGGCCTGGATGTTTTCCCAGGGGTTGTTACCGTTCATTTGCTCAGCCAGCTGAAAATACCAGCTGTGTGGGGTAAAGGCATCCAGGGAAGCATCGTACATGCCGGCCAATAATTCCGCCGGAACCGGTTTGCCGTCCGGGCCGGTAAGCTTCAGCTTCCATTGCTCCGTACCTCCGGGCAGCAAGGGGCTCCTGAAGGTTTCAAAGGTGATGTCGAGCCGGTGACGTGTATCGGGAATATTGACACTGCCGGTATAAGTATAGCTTCTGTTTTCGGAAACCATGGTCAGGCCGATCGAAACATCCCCCGCAAAATCAGGGGGCACCTGGTAATCCATAGTTTTCTGCTCCTGAGAGAAGGTGATCCGTTCCTGTTTAACCGGTTTTCCGTTCAGGCTCACCTCAAACAGCATCCGGCCGTTCCTGGCGGCAGTACCTGCCAGCAACCGGATGTGATCCCCGGCTTTGGCTTCAGGGGTAAGTAAACTGCACCAGAAGGCCTGGATTACCGGGATGCGTTTTGATGCGGCGGCAAATACAATGACCTCTTTTTCTGTACTGACTGTCTGACCGAAAGTATCCTTTGCGTCCAAAACAATCAGGTACCTGCCCGGCTCCCAGACGTTAAGGCCCGGAATCGTGATAAGACTGTCGGTAGCGGTATTGAAAACCTTTTTAAATACTGACTTTCCCTTCCGGGATTCCCTGTTATTTTCGTCCATATAGACATCCAGCGGGAGTTGTTTTACAAACTCCTCTTTCGGATATAAGGAGAGATCGGGGTCGTTCCAGCGACGGGGGCGGGTCAGACGGGCATCATCGATTAACCTGAATGCTTCAACCGTTATTCCGGCAGGTGTGTTTTTCCCGTTCAGGTTTGTGGCACTCAGCCTGAATGGTTTCACTGAATCCCTGTTTAGTTCAGAAGGAAGATCAAGTCCGAGAATCAGGGCTTTGGAACCTGCCTGGACTGAGGCAACGGAAGAGCGTGTTTCACCATTGATGTCGGTTACATCGGCATAAACTGTGAAATTGTAAACCGGCTCCATTTCTCCAAAGTCGGTGGGATCGGACAGCGCAGTAAATTCTAAGGTGAACGTCCCGTCGGGCAGTGTGACCAGGCTGCCATTGGCAATCTCACTTTCGGCCATGATACCCGGCCACATTTTCCATCCATAGCGGAAATACGGGAAAAAGGCGGAACGCACAACGCGGTAACTGACTGAGGCATCACTCAAGGGTACACCCGAGTAACTTTCAGCTTTCCCGGGTACGGATATTTTTTCATTTACACGGTAACTTCCCGTCACCGGCAGGAAGGTAACTTCAAATTTCGGTCGTTTGTATTCTTCCACACTGAAGTAGGTACTGCCCGAATTGTTATCGATACGGAACTGTCCGCCCAGACCTGAGGACGGCAATACAAACGAACCGCTGAAAGAGCCAAAATCATTGGTAACCACATCAACTGAGGCAACCTTCTGTCCGTTAACATCATACAATGTTACCACAGAACTGTTTTCAGGAATGACCCTGTTTTTGTTTTCATCCGTCCCGATGACAATGCCTTTAAACCAGACGGGCTGACCGGGCCTGTAGATGGACCTGTCGGTGAAGAAGAAGGTGCGGACCTTTTCTCCCTTCTGAGGTTCATTGTTGCGGTATCGCGAAAAGTAATTTTCGGCAACCAGGCGATCGTTTTTCAGCATGAAATCAAACGAAAGGGTTGAATAATCACGGCCGGAGTATACCGGAATGTTGAATGAACCATCCGTTCCGGTCAGATAGCTTTCCGCATTCCTCTTCATATAACTCCTGGTCTGATAATTATACTCCCGGCTGAAACCCTGAACCCTGACACCCTGTAAAGGCAGGCCTGTGCTGCGGTCGAGCAGGTAAAACATTCCGGATCCATCTTCATTTCTTTTACTGATGTAGCTGATCGAGGTAGACCAGAAGTCCTGAACGGCAAGCGGTGATGTGCCCCGGTCGAATGATCCGGATCCCGATGCCAGCAGGGCATAATACCCCGGCTCAATTGCAGGGATAATCACTTCTACGGAATGTGGCTGGTAGTCGGAAGTTTCAGGCAGGTTCACGCTCCATTCTTTCACCGGTTTCATTGCCAGGTATTTATCTAGGCCGCGTTCACCGTAGAGTTCCTGGCGCAGGTTGGCTTCGCTGTCATAGTCTGGTTTTATCAGGCGGAACCATACCGTTTTTGTATTTCTGAAATTCAACAGTATGGGAAATGCTTTCGCCGGCTGCACTTCCCGATCGATGTTGAATCCGATGGAAGGTTCTTCAATGGACTGTAGCAGGGCCTGGCAGTTTCTGGCGCCATCGGTGCCGGGATAGCCCTCAATCGCTTTGAGGCACCAGCTTTTGGCAGTGACAAGGCCGGTGTTTTTCGGGGTGATGGTACCTGAAGATGACCTGCCGGGACCAGTGTCATGATTACTTGTATACCAGTAATCCGCAATTTTTGCTATGATATCGGCTGCTGCCGGATTCCCGGCGTACTTTGATTCAAGACGGGTAAGGGTGGAAAGATACAGGCTGTCCTTCCCGGCGAGATTAATGTGGCTTCTGACAAATTCAAGCCTTTTCAGGATTACATCCACAAACGCAGCCGGATCATTGTCGTTCTGATGAAATATTTCGGTCTGCTGTAACAGAAGGATTGCCCTGAAATGAAAAGCGGTACTGTCGGAGGTTATGATCTCAAGCTTTGTAAACTGTTCAGGCAGGTCAAGCAGCCCGGGGTCTCTCATGACAAAGGGATTTACCGGCCTGGTTAGGGAGGCTTCTTCGTTTCTGAAGAAATCTATGGCCCGGTGGGAAAGAAAATCAAAAAGGGTCGGCCTGAATTTCTTTGAACCTACGGCGGTAAGCAGCACCGGGTCGTACATTTTCAGTGAAACGGCCTGTAACATTGCCGTTTCTTTCAGTGAAGCCATGTAATGTGCGGATGCTTTTTTAACAAACATGGCAGCATCCCAGGTGTCAATGTCGTCAGAGGTGTTTCCGGAAACGGCCGTCTGGTCAAGGATCCGGTACCTGTTTTGCTGGTAATACTGCCAGTATAGGTCGGCCAGTACAGAATGTAAAATCTGCCGGGCAGGCTCAGGTGTCTGACTGAGTTGTTTTTCGGTTTCGCCGATATACTTCGGAATATAATCTTCTTCAAATTCACTTCTGAGTTTTAGCCGGTAAAGGGCTGCTTTAAGGAATTCGGGCGTATCACCCGATTCAAGCGCACGGGAATAAATACCATCGACCAGTTCAAGGGCCGATTGCGGAAGGCCCTGGGCAGCCAGTGAATCTACCTGCTTCCAGAGGTCTTTGTTGTCTGGCGATTTTTCCATATGCTTTGAATTTTGAAAAAATGTCAACGGCTGCTGTATCAGTCCGGCTCCCAGGACCATCAGGCCCAGGATGGTGAAAATCACCAATAAATGGTTCTTCATATTGATCTTGATTTGAATACGGAAAACGTGGAAATGGTCCGGTTTTCTTGTTTATTCCTTTAAGACAGATGCAAGTTAACAGTTAATTCCATAAAGCCATCCTATTTTTTTGATGCGGAAGCAGGCTTGTTCCCATTGATAACCCTTGATGAAAAAGGATTTTTCAGCCCCTCATAACCAATCAGTTCGATTTTTACCGATCCGACGATAACAGCCGACTTCACCAATACAGGCAAACGGTTAAGATCATCGGTTATCCAGAGTTCCATTGGGTAGGGCTCATTGAAAACCTCGCCCTTTAATACCATGGGTTTGAATTTCAAACAGTTGATTTTACCCAGTTCCGTTACTATCTGATCCCGTCCGAGGAAAACAATTTTGGAAGTGTACAATGAATCATCAAGGTAGAAGGAAAGCGGAAAGGATTCACCCTGTTTCACCCCGGCAATGTCGAGTGTCCGTGCATAGTAGAAGACAGACATGATGTCCTGCGTGTTTTCCGGTATCCTTTTAACGGAGTTTCGGCTGACAGCCAGTCCATGGTTCTGATGAAACGACACTTCATCGTCCTTCTTATAGCCCCCTTCGCGGGTGCGGCGGGTAAAATACCAGGGTATCAGGGCCTGTTCGTCGATGAAGGATTCAAACTTATCATCCACTTTGAAAAAGAAATTGAAAGCGCCTTTTGCAATATGGTATGTCTCCCTGCCATTTTTGGTAACGCTCTTTTTTTTGACTTCCAGGTTTGCCTCTCCCGCAGTGACCTTTCCGGTTATCGCTGAATGATAATATACCCTGAAGGTAAGGTTCTCACCGTTGGTAAAGGCTGTGTTCTCAATGGTTCTCAGCGGTTGTGCAGCAAGCGGTTTTCCCTGGAAAGCAAAAACAGGAATAAGGATGCAGAATATAATGAAGGATTTGATGGTCATTCCAATGGATTTGATATCCGGTTTGCAAAAAGCGTTCCAAATACAGTATTCTTGTAATAACAACAATTATCAGCGGATGAAGTTGATTTGTCATGAAAGATAAACGAACCGATGACCGGTAAGTTCCACCTTCCGGTTGAAAGATATCTGTTGCAGAGTGAAAGGAATATATCATTTTTCCTCACGGTGGATTCTTTACCACTCAGGCACTGAGATCACTAAGACGCACTGAGAAAATTGTAATTATCAGAAAAATTCGTTCAAATCAATATAACTTATTGATTATTAGTGTCCTTAGTGCCTTAGTGGTTTTTCTTTTCAGGTTAACTTATTTACAAATCAGGCTCTGAGATCACTGAGGCGCACTAAGGATTTTTTCTCCCGGACATTTTGTCCTGGTTTTTCTATGGGCCTTATGTGTCCTATGTGCCTATGTGGTTATTCTTTTAACCAGTCCGTTTTTTACCACTCAGGCAATGAGATCACCCAGAAACACTGAGAAAATGGGGGCAATCGGAATAATTCGTTCAAATACAATAAAACTTAGTGGCTCCTGGTGTCCCATGTAGTTTTTCTCCATGCAATCCGGAATACATCAGAAAAATCATTGCCCGGCTGTTTATTCCCGGCAAGTGACTACTTTTACAAAAAATAAGAACATGAACATGAAGATCCTGATGGCCTTAGCCTGCAGCCTGCTGATCAGCTGCCTGCTGTCAGCCCAGAATTTTACCCCTGCCGAAAAAAGCCTGATCATGGCCGGTGACACGTCAAAAATGATGCGCGTGCTGGTCTATAACAGCGATGCCGACCTTAAGGTACTGAATTCGGAAAGCACCGATATTGACCCTGCCGATCCCCTGCTGCCCCTGCTGGCTCGCAGGATGTACATGGCCATGCGCGATTCAGCCAATTCAGGCGTTGGCATTGCTGCACCACAGGTGGGCATCAACCGGAATGCAATCTGGGTGCAACGCTTCGACAAATCAGGATCTCCTTTTGAATTCTACATCAACCCGCGGATCACCAAATACTCCATTCTCAACCGGAAAGGGGGCGAAGGCTGTCTTTCTGTTCCCGAGGAACGGGGCCTTTTGCTCAGAAGTTATGCCATACTGATTGAATACCAGTCATTTGATGGTGCTCAGCACCATGAGTTGATCGAGGACTTTACTTCGGTGATCTTTCAGCACGAAACCGACCATCTGAAAGGATTCCTTTTCCCCGATCGCATGCGTGAACAGCAAAGCGCGATCTCACTTCCACTTCCGCAGAACGTTGAACTGTTTATCAGGCCTCAGATGGTCAGGTAATCAGAACAATAGTGCATCGAACTTGTTTATTGGGCAGAGAAACCCGGTCCGATTGTCATGATGTACGCTCCGGAATGGTTCGCTGCAGGCCGGTTTGCTTAAAATTTCCGGAAAGTCTGTATCATGAGCAATGGTCAGGCAATTAATTTCCGGTTGACAGTTCGTCCCGGAAAAGAAAAAACTTTTGACCAATGATGAGAATTAAATTCCTCCTGCTTGTTACCGTTGCCGGTTTTCTACCGGTTCTGGCAGGAGCCCAGAACAACCCCCTGTTTTCAACAAGGAATGGCTCGATCAGCATCAGATCCGACGCTCCGCTTGAACTGATAGAAGCCGCATCGGGAGAGCTGAAAGGGGTGATCGATGTATCAAAGAAGACCTTTTCATTCTCGATCCAGAACCGTTCTTTCAAAGGGTTCAACAGCCCGCTTCAACAGGAACATTTTTATGAAAACTACATTGAAGCCAACAAATTCCCTTCCTCTAGCTTTAAGGGAAAGATCATCGAGCAGGTTGACCTGACCACCGACGGTAATTACCAGGTAAGGGCAAAAGGATTGCTCTTTATTCATGGTGTTGAACAGGAGCGGATCATCAAGGTTGATGTAAAAGTTAAAAACGGAGTCATTCAGGCTTCATCTGCATTTACCGTACCCTTGTCTGACCACAACATCACCATTCCGAAGATCGTTTACCAGAAGATTGCCGAAGAGGTCAATGTAACGGTGAATGCCTCTTTTACACCTGAGAACAAATAAGCAAGGATGAATTACCCTCTTCTTTCCCGTTTGGTCACTGTATTGTTAATGGTTCTGGCAGGTGGAACTGCTCAGGTTCATGCACAGTTCCCGGTATTTAATACGGTTGCGGGCAAAGATCAGCTGAACAACGGCATGGTAAGCCGGATGATACAGGACCAGCAGGGATTGGTGTGGGTCGGGAGCAACAGGGGACTCTTTGTCTACGATGGTTTCGGTTTCCGGGAAGCAGAATTGCCCGATACACTGAATTTACAGGAAGTAACATCCCTGACTGTTGACAATTCCGGACGGATATGGGCTGGTTTCAGCAATGGAAGCATAGCCAGTGGTAATGAGAGCGGATTTACCCGTTTCCTGCCTGAGGAAGGATTGCCCCGGGTTGCTGTGACCGCATTGCTCTTTGGATCCGACAGTACTATCTGGATGGCCACATATGGCGAAGGCATTTATTTCTTCAGGCAGAACAGGCTTTTTAACATCAATACCGATGACGGGCTGGGCGACAATTACGTTTATACCCTTGCCATGGGGGCCAACGGAACCATCCTTGCTGGAAATGATGCCGGTATCAGCCTGTGCAGCACAGCGAATAAAAAAAAGGTTATAAAACATTACTCAACAGCAGAAGGTCTGCCCGACATTATTGTACAAACCATTACCGCAGCAAAATCTCAGGGATACTGGATAGGCATGCAGGAGAAGGGCATCTGCCTGTTCAATCCGTTGAAAAACAGTTTCGAAGTTCCTTTTAATGGTCCCTGGACCCATGGATCAGTCAATGACATTATCGACTTTGGCGACCTGCTCTGGATTGCCACCGAAAGTGACGGCGTGGTTGAGCTGCCGCTGGGACAATATAAAACGACCGGCATAAGTATGGCTGAATTAACCGGTAAACGCACCGGAGGTATGCTGCAGGACCGGGAAGGCAGCATTTGGCTGGTCACTTCCGGATCGTTGTTGTGGACATCAGGGCCGGGAATACGGCACTATAAAAATGCGGGTGAAATGAGCCTTGGAAACATTCATGCCATCCGCGCAGGAAAAAATGGTGATTTCTGGTTCGGCAATGATAAAGGGCTGTTTTATTACAGCCGCAGCATCAGCGGACAGGTTACCCTGTCGCAGCGACTGCCTCAGCAGAATAAAGGAGGGCCCGGCATCACCAGCATTCATCAGGATGCCGGCGGAAGCCTTTGGATCGGAACGTTTGGCAAAGGTTTGTACCGCATTGGTTATGGTTCTGCTGAACTGAAAAAAGTCAAAGATCCCGGAGGATTGCTGAACGAAAATATTCTTGCCATTTCAGGTAAAGGAACCGATATCTGGCTGGCGACCCTCGGAGGTGCTTTTCGTTGCGCCACAAAACCCGATGTGGGAGGTGCCTTCAGGTTCGATCATTTTTCTTCGGCCGAAGGGCTGGGGAACAATTATATTTATTCTGTGCTGGCTGACAGGAAAGGAAGGATATGGTTCGGCACCGATGGCAAGGGTCCCGCCATGTATGATAATGGCCGGTTTACCGGATATGGCCCTGTTCAGGGCATGCGCGGCAAGGTGATCTACTCGGTTACCGAAGACAACGACGGCAACATCTGGTTCAGTTCGGCCAACGAGGGAGTTTTCCGATATGATGGAAGGACTTTTACAAACTTCACACTCAAATCGGGCCTGCGCGACCTCAGCATCACATCTATTGCCGGTGGTTCACAAAATCAGATGATTGTAGTTCACAATCAGGGAATCGATGTCATCAATACCAGGACGGGTCAGGTGGCCTATCTGGGTGTAAAGGCCGGGATCGCCGACATCAGTCCTGACCTGAATGCCATTGCAACAGACAGTACAGGATCGGTATGGATCGGGACCCGTGACGGGATTGTACACTATAACCCGGCTTACCTTAATACCATGGCCACGCCGCTGACTACGGTGAGACGGGTTTCCGTTTACCTTTCGGATGAAGAAGCCCGGCCGGGGCAGGTGTTCCCGCACAACCGCAACCATTTGTCATTTTCCTATATCGGCCTCTGGTTAAGCAATCCTGAAAAGGTAACCTACCGGGTTAAACTCGAGGGCAACGACCCCGACTGGATTTATACCGGCGACCGCCTGGCCACTTATTCAAACCTCAGGCCGGGTGATTACACTTTCAGGGTGCAGTCATCGGTCAACAACGACTTTAGCTTTGCCCGTGAAGCAATATTCAGCTTCAGCATCAGACCACCCTTCTATACCCGTTGGTGGTTTATTATGGCTGTTTTATTGCTGATTTCAACGATGGCCTGGTTCTTCTTCACCACCAGGGTTAAACGGATCAGAAGGGAAGACCAGTTGCTGAAAGAAAAGGCAGAATCGCAGTTTCAGATGCTGAAAAGCCAGGTCAATCCCCATTTCCTTTTCAACAACTTCAGCACCCTGATGGCAATTATCGAAGAAGACAAAGACCTCGCCATCGAATATGTAGGTAAGCTTTCGGCTTTCTTCAGGTATATCCTTGAATACCGCGACAAGGACCTTATCCCTCTTTCGGAAGAACTGGTGATCGTAGAAAATTACCTGTTCCTTCAGAAACACAGATACGGTGACAATCTGAGCGTACAATCAGAGATCCGGCCTGAACACCTGTCGAGTTTTATACCCCCGCTGACGCTACAGCTGTTGCTGGAGAACGCGGTGAAGCACAATGTGGTATCTGCCTCAAAGCCCCTGAACATCAGGATATACAGCCATGAGGAAATGCTGGTGATCGAAAATGCCCTGCAGCCGCGCAAGTCGCCGGAGCCTTCAACAGGCATGGGATTGCAGAACATCAGGAGCAGGTACAGGATTTTCACAAGTAAAGAAATAATGATTGCCCAGACAGAAAATCTGTTCAGCATCACCCTTCCCCTGATCTTTTCCCAAACAAAGAAACCATGAAAATACTGATTGTAGAAGACGAACCTGCTACCGCAAGGCGGATGCAGAAACTGCTGCAGGAAACCGATGCCACCATTGAAGTGCTGGCTGTTACCGACAGCATCGAGAGCACGGTAGCGTGGTTTAAACAAAACACTGCCCCCGATCTGGCATTTATGGATATCCAGCTGGCCGATGGGGTGAGCTTTGATATCTTTGATGAGGTGGAAGTGGCCTGTCCGGTTATCTTCACAACAGCTTATGACAAATATGCCGTTGATGCCTTTAAGGTAAACAGCATCGATTACCTGTTGAAGCCGGTTGAAAAAGATGCGGTTGAGAAGGCGCTCCTGAAATACAAACGTTTTCATACAGCGGCAACGCCCATATTTGATTATTCAAGGCTGGCCGCGTTGATTCAGCTGCAGGCCAAACCCGAAGTGCTGAAGCGGATGGTGGTAAGGTATGGCGACACCATTAAAGCGGTGGAATACAACCAGATAGCCTATTTCTATACCATTGAAAAACAGGTGTTCTGCACCACCTTTTCGGGCGACAATTATCCGGCTGAATTCAGTCTCGACAAATTGGGAACGATGCTCGACACGGAGATGTTCTTCAGGGTCAACAGGAGCTTTATTGTGAACTATGCGGCCATCGATAAGATGACTTCCTGGTCCAAGTCACGGGTTAAACTGACCCTCAAACCTCCCACCACCCTGGATACGGTCACCAGCACCGAACGTTCGGGCGATTTCAAGCGATGGCTGACAGGGAGGTCGGAGAACTTTTAAAAGAAGATGTTGGACGTTGGACGTTAAAAGTTCAATGGCTTCGCCGTTCAATAGCGATGGCGTGAGGGTGCGAACGAAGCGACTTCAGCGAAAGATAGCGACCAGGCGAAAAAGAAATTCGTGAAAATCGTTTATATCCGTGTCATCCGCGTTCAATAAAGCGAGGGAGCGACTGGGCGACTTTAGCGAAAGACAGCGACCAGGCGAAAAAGAAATTCGTGAAAATCGGTTATATCCGTGTCATCCGCGTTCAATAAAGCGAGGGAGCGACGAGGCAACTTAAGCGAATTTGCGAAAAAAGGTAATCTGGGAGAATCCCTGTAGGCCGGACAGGCAGGTTCGTTCCATACACAACCCTCCCCTATTCCTTACTCCTTACTTTTTACACAAACCGCTATCAACTTTATATAATATTCCTATTCCGGTTTCACGACTTTGGTTACTTTTGTCAAAAACCAATATAAATATGGGATTGATTTCAATCGAAGGCATGGAGTTCTTTGCATATCACGGCCATTTCAAGGAAGAACAGGTCATAGGCACACGCTTTATGGTCGATCTTTACATTGAAGTCGATACTGTACAGGCAGAGCGCAGCGACAACCTGCACGATACGGTGAATTACCTTACCGTTTATCAAACAGTTAAAAAGGAGATGGAACAGAAGTCGCACCTGCTTGAGCATGTGGCCCACCGTATTTTAAAGGCCGTACATGCCCGTTTCCCGGATGTATCGGAGGCCGAGGTGAAGGTAGCGAAACTCAACCCACCCCTGGGCGGAAAAATCGACCGGGTTTGTGTTACATTAACCAGTGATGATATTTATGAGTGAACCATTAAAACCAACACAGAAAATATGTCCCCGTTGCGGCAGAACCTTCGGATGCCTGCATGCGGAAGGATGCTGGTGTTTTGACTTTGTCATTTCGCCTGAGAATACCGAGAAATTAAAAAACACCTACAACAACTGCCTTTGTCCCGAATGCCTGCCTTTGTACGGGGTTAAAAAGACAAAGGAAAACGGTTGAATCAAATAAATTATTGATTGCCTGAATCTTAACCATCAGTGAAAAATTTGAATAAAAATCAGGAATTTTACTAAATTTGCCGCGATTCTGGTCTCGTGGCCGAGTGGCTAGGCAGAGGTCTGCAAAACCTTGTACAGCGGTTCGAATCCGCTCGAGACCTCAAAAACCGGTTCCTGAAGGAGCCGGTTTTTTTATTTCCCCTCCACCCCTTCTGAATAAAATATAATCAGGTATCCGAATACCGAAATAATTATTGCATAATTTTGCACTGTTTTTATTCAGTCTGAATTAATCGTTAAAATCAATTTCTTCCAGATGAAAAATCTTTCTCTACTATCTCTGCTCTTGGTTTTATTTCCTTTCTCTATAGTACCGGCTCAGGAGAACAAACCGCCTCAAAGCCTGTCTGAAACCTTTATAAACCGCCCATCCGACAAGAAGCTTTCGCTGGGCATGTATGGTCATATTGACTATACCCAGCCACTGGATGATTCGCTCCGTAAAAACGGTAAACTTGATGTTACGCGCCTGGTGATGCTTATGAATTATAAGTTCAGCGATAATCTTGACTTTTTCAGCGAAGTTGAATTCGAACATGTGAAGGAGTTGTGGGTTGAACAGGCCTTTCTGCAATACCGTTTCAATGATGCACTGATGCTCAGGGGTGGTCTGATGGTGATTCCCATGGGTATCGTCAATGAATACCATGAGCCCACCACCTACAACGGTGTGAAACGCCCCTCCATCGACACCCGGATTGTCCCAACCACATGGAGGGAAATAGGTTTCGGCTTGTCGGGTAACCTGAGTCAGGCTTACCTGAAATATCAGATTTACCTCGTGAATGGCTTTAAGAGTTATGACGGCACAGCCAATCTTGGTGGTCCCAATGGTTTCCGCAGCGGCCGGCAGCGGGGTGCCGAATCATTCATCTCTTCCCCTAACCTATCGGCCAAGGTTGATTTCTATGGCATAAGCGGGTTAAACATCGGACTGGCCGGGTACTTCGGCAACACCCAGTCAACCTTGTACCAGGATCTTCAAAAAGACGATAAAGCCCTGAATGACAGGGCTGACTCCTCGGTGGTAAACCTTGCCATGATGGGTGTGGATGCCAGATATACCCTTGGAGGTCTGCAACTCAGGGGACAATATATTATAAACATGATAGGCAATACTGCTGCATACAATAACTTTACCGGAAAAGACCTGGGGTCGCGGATGGGGGGATGGTATGCCGAAGCAGCCTGGAACCTGCTTCATGGATCTGAAGCAGCAGGCCGGCCGCTTACCCTGTTTGCCAGAATCGAACAATACGACCTGCATGCCGCCACTGAGAACGGTTTAGCCCGGAATAAGGCGTACAACATGACTGAAATAACCACAGGGCTGGGTTATAGCATCGCTGAAGGAGCTGTTATCAAAGCCGATGTGCAGTTGATCAGTGACAAAAGCGAAAGTGCATTCCACCCAACGATCAATGCCGGAATCGGTTTCAATTTCTAAGCAAAAAACGCAACCGGAATTACTTTTCCTTTCAGAATGGATAATTGTTAAATGATTCCCTCATGTTAAAATACTTTTTCTCCGAATCAATCCGACCTTCGGTCTATGTATTGCTGATATTTCTGATGGCTGCTTTCATCCCGGGTTCCGGTGATCTGCGGCTTTCGCACGAAAGCGTGAAAAAGCTGAATAAATCCATGGCCGGAATCTATGCAGGCCACATCACTCATTTTGAGAAACTTGAACTGAACAATCAGGATATTTCCGATACGGAGATATTGAATGCAGACGGAAAATGGTTCGCGATCAGGGAAGAGGGGTTAACCCTGGGCTGGCTGATGGCCGACAGGATATGGGGACGGTACCATGAATTCGAATATGCCCTGATTGTGGATACCTCCTGCAGAATCATCAATGTTTCCGTGCTGAGTTATCCGGCTTCCCATGGCAATGCGGTAACCAGCCGGAAATGGCTGACCGGGTTCCGGGGTTTTTCACCCGACAGCCTGCCCGTTTTCGGAGCCAATGTTGATGCCCTGTCGGGCTCTACTATATCAGGAACCAATCTTACCGGATCGGTTTCAACCTCTCTTCGGGTGCTCAAAAAGCTGAAGGAGGGCGGACTCCTGAAATAAGCGTTCACGAATACTTTGCAAAACAGCCCAAATCAATTACTTTTGCCGGCTTATAAACCGGACTGATGGAAGTATTGACCTTGTTGCTGCTGGCTTTTGGCCTGTCGTTCGATTCATTTGCCGTATCTGTCAGCAGTGGGCTGATCCTTCCGGGAATCCGGTTCTACAAAGCCTGCATCATCGCTTTCTCTCTGGCGTTTTTTCAGGCCCTGATGCCAATGCTGGGCTGGTTCGCCGGTTTGACGGTGCGCGATGAACTCGCCCACATCGACCATTGGATTGCCTTTGGTCTGCTTGCATTACTGGGCATAAAAATGATTATTGAGAGCCTGAAGGCAGAAGAACACCGGAATGGTTTCAACCCCCTGAAACCTTCGGTATTGCTCACCATGTCGCTGGCAACCTCCATAGATGCCCTGATCGTAGGCGTCAGCTTTGCCTTCATACAGAAACCCGATACCACGGCGATCATTTTACCGGTGATCATCATAGGAGGGGTTACCTTTATTGTATCCATGCTTGGCATTCTCTTCGGTAAAAAGGCCGGCATCAGGCTTGGCAAACGCATGGAAATGCTGGGCGGATTTATCCTGATCGCCATCGGACTCAAGATCCTGGTGGAGCACCTCTGGGTGTGAGCCTTTTAGTCTCGTCTTTTTACCGGCAAACAAGGGGACGTGGGGAAATGGAGAATTCCTGCTAATGAGGATTTCGTCACTGAACCCTGAGACAAGGGGATAAGGGGAAATGGAGACATGGGGACCTGTTAATTCTACTTATCAC
Source organism: Bacteroidota bacterium (assembly GCA_009773455.1). Taxonomy (GTDB): domain Bacteria; phylum Bacteroidota; class Bacteroidia; order Bacteroidales; family Lentimicrobiaceae; genus Lentimicrobium. Next base: position 47,350 of record WSXU01000007.1, read on the forward strand.
CTACTCTCCTGTTCTCCCAGTCAATCTTAATACGTTTTCACTATAGAGCTTTCAGACCATGGGACATGGGGAAATGAAGAATTACTGCTAATGAGAAATCCGTCGCTGAACCTTGAGACACGGGGACCTGGGGAAATGGAGACACGGAGAAATGATCTATTTGCTCCTTGTCTCCCGCTCTCCTTGTCTCCAAGTCCTGATTAATCATCTGTATATCCCTGGCTCTCCCCATAATCCATCATTCCAACATTCCATCATCGCATTCTCCCCTTTTTCCATGAATCCATCAACCTTGTCCATCAACAAATCTGAATTCGTATCTTTGCATGTTTTAATAAAAATGCATCCGCATGAGCGAAGACATAATAACCTCTGATCTTTCAGGTGAAAGCAAATCACCGACCAATTTTATTCATGCCATCATCGAGGAGGAAATCCGCAATGGTAAGAACGAAGGACGGGTTCATACCCGGTTCCCACCGGAGCCCAACGGCTATCTGCACATTGGCCATGCCAAGAGTATTTGTCTCAATTTCGGGACCGCCAGTAAATACAACGGACTTGCCAACCTCAGGTTTGATGATACTAACCCTGTGAAGGAAGATACCGAGTATGTCGACAGCATCATGGAAGATGTCCGCTGGCTTGGATTTGACTGGGACGACCGGCTTTACTATGCTTCCGACTATTTCGACCAGTTGTACGAATGGGCTGTTAAAATGATACGGGAAGGTCACGCTTATGTGGATGACCTGAATGCAGAGCAGATCAGCGAATACCGTGGCACCGTTACCCGCCCGGGGAAGGAAAGCCCTTACCGCACCCGCACGCCTGAAGAAAACCTGGATCTGTTTACCCGGATGAAAGATGGTGAATTTCCTGATGGTTCGAGGGTTTTAAGGGCTAAAATCGATATGGCCCATCCGAACATGCTGATGCGTGATCCCATTATGTACCGCATCCTGCATACCGACCATCACCGCACCGGTGACAAATGGTGTATTTATCCGATGTATGATTATGCACATGGTCAGAGCGACTATCTGGAAGGTATTACCCACAGCATCTGTACGCTGGAATTTGAAGTACACCGGCCATTGTACGAATGGTACCTTGAGCAGGTTGCTGAGGGTAGCTACCGCCCGCGTCAGATTGAATTCGCCAGGTTAAACCTGACCTATACGGTGATGAGCAAGCGGAAACTGTTGCAGCTTGTGAACGAAAAAGTGGTAAACGGATGGGATGATCCCCGTATGCCAACCATCTGCGGACTGCGTCGCCGGGGGTATACACCCGAATCGCTGAGGGCCTTTGCGGATGTTATCGGCATTGCCAAGCGTGATCAGGTGATTGATGTTGCCCTGCTGGAATTCTGTGTCAGGGAAGACCTTAATAAACGATCAAACCGGGTGATGACGGTGCTGAACCCGGTGAAACTGGTCATTGATAATTTCCCGGAAGGAGAAGTGATTGAACTGGAAGCCATCAATAATCCGGAAGATCCGGAAGCAGGTTCCCGATTGATCCGGTTCACCAAAGAATTGTATATTGAACGGGAGGATTTTATGGAGAATCCTACCGGCAAATTCTTCCGGCTAAAACCCGGCGGTGAAGTCAGGCTGAAGTACGGATTTATCATCAAATGCGAGGAAATTGTAAAGGATTCAGAGGGCAATATTACCGAAATCCATTGCACTTACCAGGAAGATACCCGTAGTGGTATGGTCAACAGCAACAAGAAAGTCAAAGGCACACTTCACTGGGTTTCGGCAGAGCACGCCATCCCGGTTGAAGTCCGTCTTTATGACCGTCTTTTTGCAACAGAAACACCTGAAAACGTAGAAGAAGGCAAGGATTTCAAAGACAATCTGAATCCGGATTCACTCAAAACCATCACGGCCATGGCTGAACCTTCTGTTTTAAAACTCGTTGTAGGCGACAGGGTTCAGTTTGAGCGGCTGGGTTATTTCTGTGTTGATCCGGACTCCACATCATCAAAAATAGTGTTAACCGCACTGTTGCACTGAAAGATAACTGGACAAAATCAAATCAGGCATAAAAATTCTTTGATTTTCTGTTCGGATTTTTAAAAAAATGTATACTTTTGCAACGTTATACCAATTATTGTCTGATGGTGTAATAGGCAACACGTCTGATTCTGGATCAGAAGAGTCTAGGTTCGAGCCCTAGTCGGACAACAGAAAAAACAGCAGTTACGAAGAAATTTGTACCTGCTGTTTTCATTTTATCTTCCGCCCGATGTTCATCTGCAGACTTCCTGAACATTCAAGAACAGTGTTTTTTTTACACTATTTGCTGACAGATAACCGTTGAAAAATACGGGATACCATCGCAGGGCGACATAGTTTATTGATGCCTTAATATATCTTTGAGCCTTCCCGGTAACCTGGATTATTAAGAAACCAATCAGAATAATTACTTCCGGAACTTGCAGCCCACTCATTAAAATACAGGTAAGCCTCATCAACTGAATTCTTTTCTGAAGGATAGTCAAATCCTTGTAAAACATGAAGTCCCCAGGGAAGATTATTGGATGTTTTATAGTACTTGCCCTGGGCCGGGGTAGAATCGTCGTCCTGCGTCCCAAATAGAGAAATATCGGCAAGATTTGTCGGAAGCCCATCGGCCAGGTGTATTTCGCGGCTACGCTGCTGGGTTGAAAAAATGTAATAATTGAAAATATCCGGAGCTACCTGGTTGATGTGAATCGTACCTCCGGGAGCTGCTGTGCCGTTACTGATAAAGGTAATGGTGGTTGTCAGGGTCTGGTAATCAACAAATGGAGCATCCGGACTGGTATTGACTCCAATTCCTGATCCTGGCTTAGGCATTACACTAAAAAAATTGTCAAAAACAATCACATTGGCATAATCCTGACCATTTTCAAGACCATTTTCGCTGAATGAGAAATTTGAAATGTTGCTGATGTTGTTACCATTGACAGATATTATTTTGTTGCTCTCAATGCCATCAAGCTGGAAAGCAAAACCATTCGCCAGACCGGCCCCGGAAGCTTTAAGTTTAAACAGGCCGGTTATTTCCACCACATTGTTACTTGCATTGGTCACTGTGGTAATGCGGTAATCAACCACAACATCATTAAAGTCAAAGTCACCCCTGCTCGGCCACTGGTCTTCAAAAGCAAGTGATCCGAAACTATTGGCCGATGGGAATACACTGTTGTATGCCCTGTAGAAATCCTGGGGATAAGCGTCATCTGCGTCCGCAACGCCGTCTCCATCGGAATCTTCAATATTTGCCATAGGAAGGCAACCAGCCGAGGGGTCTGAATTGTATGTACCCGGAATAAGAATATCATCTGCAAAAGCTCTGCTGTTACCACCCTGGCCAATAAAACTGATCAGAATTTTGTAGGATTCCTGTGAATTGACCAATTCGGGAGGCAGGGCAATGGTGATGTCCTGAACCAGGGTATTGTATGGTGTCGGAAAGGTATAAGTGGAAAACGTTGTTTTCTCACCTTCCAGATTGGGATTGGGGGCTGAAGGATCATAGGGTATATAACCCAGCACAATTCCTCTGCTTGTCCCGGTTGTATTCTCAAGCCTGGCCTTCATGGTGATATTGCCTTCGCCCGGAAGGATCCAGGGGGTTTTAATCCAACAGGCAGATGTGGAGGGGTTTGTAAGTTGATTGGTTCGGCCACTCCAGTTTCCACTTATGCGTAATGCAAGGTTTGAATAGGAAACACTGCCAAATGCCCAGCAATTACCCTGTTCAATGGCCCTGTTCCCGGATTCAAAATTCAACGACAACTGCGCCATTGATGGCACCGCAAGAATTTGAAAAACAATAAGGAATAGATATACTTTTTTCATGATTTTAGTTTTATCCGGCTTAATTATTCTTCATTGACCTCTGGAAAAAATGAAAAGGAAACCTCGCCCTGATTCACAGTAAGAACCTCTTTTTGTGATCCGTAACTAAGAATCAAAGAACTGATGTTTACCGGAATCGTAAGGTCAACAGTAAGGTTGTCACTCATAGAATGCATACGGTTGTAAATAACTGAGCTATCCGGAAGGCTGATCTTCAGTGTAGACCTTATAGGAACGATGGTAGGCAGACCCTGAATGATCAGTTTTACAGAAGTGCCTGTATTCCAGGAGAACGAATCACTAACATTCAATTCCTCAATAGAAGCTGGTACATCAGTGTCCTCATCCGGGAAATCCGGGTATTTTTGACAACCAGTAAAGAATAGTGCAACGGCCAGGAGAAAGAAAAGTTTGTTTATCATTGTTTCAGGTTTTAATACAATCATTTATTCTGTTGCCAAAACAATAAACTGATTCTGATTCATTGTTTATCAATTATAAAAACCAAATTGTGTCAATATCGGTCCATAATCCGGACTTTTGACAATTTTCTGTATTTTTTGCAATAAACGAGGATTAAAACTGAAAAATGCAATTGATTGAAAACTTGCTGATTATGCTGGTAACAACAAAGATCACAATCTCAGTTAATGTAAGGCTTCAGGAAAACCATCCTTTATTGCTCACTTTTACTTAATGTATAAACTATGGCTCAGGTAACCCGGTAACACGGCCAAAAAAACCATGGTATACATAATCGTCACATCCATGTATCCATTCCACTTCATTTTGGTCAACACCGGACATTATATATGAGTGAGATGGTCGATGCTTTCACTTTCCTTGCTGAAAAAACACTTATTTTGCAGTAAATCCAGCGCTTATGAAAAATATCCTGTCGTTGTTTATCCTGCTTTCAACATTAAGTCTGAATGCTCAGCAAATGCTTACGCAGGAAAGAGCTTCTCATTTTGCAAAACTGGCTTTGAAATGCATACAACAGGAATACCCCAACAAACCCGGTGAAGTGCTGGGAAGTGTTCTGGATGTAAAGCCTGTCCGTGAATACAGGCCTGCCTTTTATGGCTGTTTTGACTGGCATTCGTCGGTTCACGGGCACTGGATGCTGGTCAGTCTGATGAAGACATTCCCCGGATTACCTGAAGAAACAGAAATAAGGACGGCCATCGGCCGGAATATTACCCCCGAAAACATTGCTGTTGAAGTAAAATTCTTTCTCGACAGCAACAATAAGAGCTTCGAACGTACTTATGGCTGGGTTTGGCTTCTCAAACTGGCCGGTGAGCTGAATACCTGGAACGATCCTGACGCAAAGTACTGGGAATCCTGTCTGAAACCTCTTTCAGATCTGATCTGTAACTATTACATCGATTTTCTTCCCAGGTTGCTGTATCCGATCAGGGTAGGGGAGCACACCAATACCGCTTTCGGGATGGCATTTGCCCTGGATTATGCCCGTATTGCGCAGAATAAGCCCCTTGAAGAGGCTTTGGTGTCGCGGGCGAGGGATTTTTTCTTCAACGACAAAAATTGCCCTGAATCGTGGGAACCGGGCGGGTATGACTTTCTTTCTCCCTGTCTGACTGAAGCAGACCTGATGGCCAGGGTTCTTCCTGCTGAAGACTTTGTGAAGTGGATCAATGCGTTTCTTCCGGGAATAAATTCCGGCGGGTTGAAAATCATGAATGAAACAGCCCGGGTGAGCGACCGCAGCGATGGCAAGCTGGTGCATCTTGACGGATTAAACTTCTCAAGGGCATGGTGCCTGAAACGTCTTGCTGCCATTGACGGGATGAACCATGATGCATTATCAGGGGCAGCCCGCCGGCACATCGAGGCAGCCCTTCCGAATGTGGCCGATGGCGATTATGCAGGAGAACACTGGCTGGCTACCTTTGCAGTGGTCGCATTGTCTGAAAGCCAGGCCAATCCTACACCTCTACCGCAGAAGCAGTAAGAAATATTAAGCAGAAGGATTCTGAAGTATTCCTGTGCTTTAAAGATCGTACAATGTCAGGAATTCATAGCCATTTCCCATTGCATCCAGAAATTTGATAAAATCAGGGAAGCTTATAACAAGGGAAGCCGTGTTATCATTGGGATGAAAACTGATTTTGGGGAGATTCTTCAGGTTTTCATCCAGAAAGAGATGTACATGCTGTTCCTTATCATGAATCAGTCCGAAAGGAGCAACGGAACCCGGTTTCAGCCCAAGGTATTTATCCATCCGCTGTTCTGAGGCAAAGGAAAGCTTACCTTGCCTGAGCCGTTTCTCCAGGTCGTGAATGCTCAGGGTCTGCCGGTGGTCAAAGATTACAAGGTAGTGTTGATTGCCTTTGTGATTTCTGAAAAACAGGTTCTTGCAATGGGTGGTTCCGGAAATATCCTTCCAGTATTGAACAGCTATGTCAATGGTTGGTGCGGGCGGATGTTCATGGTATTCAAAGGGAATTCCAAGTTCCTCCAGTTTTCGGTATAGCAGGGGATCGCCGTTCATCGGTAGAAGCTAAAAGTAAAAAGTTCAAAGCCTGCCTGCTTGCCTTCGGCGGGTATATCGGCAGACAGGTAAAAAGTTAAAAACCGCCGGATTGCAAATTCACTATTAACTGACTGATTGGTATTTACGATGAAACAGGATAAGTTGCCTTTTTGGTGTTTCAAAACCCAGAGTTATTCGTCAATAAAAGTCCGGGTTTTTACTTTGCAGGCTGTGAATATGTTCATACAAAACTAATTTCCCACATTTGCAATGGCTTTATCAATCCTGGTCAGCGTTTCATTTTTGCCGAGCACGGATATAATGGCTGAAACCCCGGGGCCGAAACTTCCACCCACCAGCGCCAGGCGAAGGGTATTCATGATTTGCCCCATACCCAGGCCATTATCGTGAATGTAACCTTTGATAACCGAATCAATATTATCAACGGTAAAATCATCTGTATTGGTCAGTATTTCAGACAGTTTCTGAAGCAGGGCAGGGGTTTCGGGTTTCCAGAATTTCTGTACCACCTTTTCGTCCCAGGAATCGGGGGCTACAAAGAAATAATGCGATTGATCCCATAAATCGGGAATCAGTACTGCCCTGTCTTTAATCATGGCTGAAACGCTGAGCAGAAACTCATGGGCAACTTCTATCCCCTTCTCTTTCAGAATGTTCCCCAGAAGAATTGAAACTTCTTTATCCGGCAGACCCGACATGTAATGGTGGTTAAACCACCTGGCTTTTTCCGGATCGAATTTAGACCCGGATTTACCTACCCTTTCAATGGAAAATGCTCCGATCAGTTCATCAATGCTGAAGACCTCCTGTTCGGTGCCGGGATTCCAGCCCAGTAAAGCCAGCATATTGATGAATGCGTGGGGCAGGTATCCCGATTCACGGTAACCTGAGGAAATTTCCCCGCTGAAGGGATCGGTCCATTTGAGTGGAAACACTGGAAATCCAAGTCTGTCGCCATCCCGCTTACTCAGCTTTCCGTTACCATCGGGTTTCAGTAGCAGGGGAAGGTGAGCAAAAAGCGGTGGTTGCCAACCGAGATACCGATACAGCAAGACGTGAAGGGGTGCCGAAGGCAGCCATTCTTCCCCCCTGATCACATGAGTAATTTCCATCAGATGATCATCTACAATGTTGGCCAGATGATAGGTCGGCATTCCATCTGACTTGAACAACACTTTATCATCCAGTCGTGAGGAGTGCACATTCACTTCTCCGCGGATCAGATCATTGACCAGTATTTCCTCGTTTTCAGGAATCAGAATCCTGATCACATAAGGGCTCCAGGAATTCAGTTTAGCCTTCGTTTCATCGGCGCTTAATGTGAGGGAATTGACCATTTCGCTGCGGGTAAAAGCATCGTACTGGGGTGTAGCTACCCCTTTCGCTTTCAGGCGTTCACGCATCTGATCCAGTTCTTCCGGAGTATCAAATGCATAATAGGCATGTCCGTTATTAATAAGCTCTGCTGCATAAGCTTTATACAATTCCTTCCGCTCACTCTGGCGATAAGGTGCATGGGGACCGCCAATGCCAACACCTTCATCATAATCAATGCCGCACCACTTCAATGATTCAATTATGTATTCCTCTGCCCCGGGTACATAACGGGTCTGATCGGTGTCTTCAATTCTTAATAAAAACTTACCATTGTGTTTCCTGGCAAACAAGTAGTTATACAAGGCTGTCCTTACGCCACCTATATGCAGTGGTCCTGTCGGGCTGGGAGCAAATCGTACGCGGATTTCTTTCATAATGCATTTCTTAAGCGGTGCAAAGATAGTAAAAGTGACTTCGGCGGTTTTAAGTAATTGGCTGCACCGGCCAGGCAGGATGTTCCTTTTTGAATTTATTAACATTCTGCTGAACCAAATTGATGTAACTTTGTAATAATTGCAGCGTTAGATTAATATACTGATATTTGTCTGCAAATTCCAGTTTATGGCTAAAAAGCCCACCATCCGGGTTCGTATTCCGAAGTATCGCATAGGAAGGATTTTTCTTTTTCCCGTGCTGCTTTACTTTATGCTTGTTTTTCCTGTTCTTGCCTTCATGATCCTGAAAAGCTTTCCTGAGCTTAAGGACAAAAGCGGATATAAAGCCGTAATAAGTATAGATTCAACCAGGCTGATAACCTTTTCTGACAGCACCACAAACCCCGTTGATCATTTTAATAATGGATTGGACGTCGGAAAGAAATTTGCTGATATTCAACGGGATAGTATAAAAGCAATTGTAGACAGTTTAACAAATGATATAGAATCAGCGAAGGCAGATTCAACCGAAGATGTAAACATTAGCTTTCCTGCAAGTTCTTCCAAAAAAGGAAGTTCTAACGCATTCTCTGATTCAATAACTGCTTTATTCCGGTTTGTGATTATTTTCAGTACCATCCTTGGTTTTGCAGTTAATATTCCCTTCAAACGTTATTTCCGGAGGAAAAGGCTCGGGAAAACCGTATCACCAAGACTTTACCGTTACTGCCGGAAGTTTCTGCTTTTCACCCCATTGATCAACAGCGGGATTGTTCTCCTTGCTTTTACCGTTGTGCATGGAATCATGATCTACCAGATCCGCACCCCGGAAGCTTTCACAGATGAAATCGGCCGGAGGATGTTTTCGAATTACCTTTTTATTTCATTGGTAGCCTCACTTCTCACAGTACTGTTTATCTATTTCTGGCAAAAACACCGTGTACACATCCGTTATATTGAACATATTTTCACGCGTGATGAACTTCAGAAAAGGATTTTCGGTAAAAACACCGGCAAAATAAGAAACAGGCTCTACATTGCCAGTGCAATGACTACATTGCTTCCGCTCACTATTGTTCTGCTATACCTTATTCTAAGCCTCACACCCATCCGGGATATGGGGGATGTCAGCCCCGAAGAGATGAGGATCATGCTTGGACGTCTATCGGATGTGATGGGGCCAGATGTTGATTTTACCAAAGAATCCGGATTTTCGAATCTATACTATATCAGTGCTTTTGATAATACCCTGATGTTTGGGGGGATTTTCAGCGGAATTCTTGTTTCCTTTATTTACATTCTCTTTTTTGTGAACTGGTCTACTGCCGATATCGTGCGTCCGGTCAATGAACTGGTTGAAAGCATGCGCAAAACAGGGGAGGGTATGCTCGATAATTATACCATCGTCAGAACAAATGATGAGATCGGGGTGATGTCTGAAGGATACAATATGATGACCTCACGCCTGAGGGAATATATCTTCCGGATATCACAGATGAATGAAGCTTACAGCCGGTTTGTGCCCAATCAGTTCCTTGAATTTCTGGGCAAAGATGATTTTGTTGACATTCAGCTGGGTGATCAGGTTCAGAAGGAGATGACCGTGATGTTCTCTGACATACGAGGGTTCACCGAACTTTCGGAAGATATGACGCCTAAGGAGAACTTTGATTTTATCAATCACTACCTGGGTTACATGGAACCGGTCATCAGGAAGAACAATGGCTTCATCGATAAATTTATCGGTGATTCTATTATGGCTCTTTTCCATGAAAAGGTCGATGATGCCATTGATGCTGCCATTGAAATGCGCTATAAGCTGAATCAGTTTAACCTTGACCGCATCGATCAGGGAAAACCGACCATTGATTCGGGTATAGGTATTCATACCGGAAATCTCATGCTTGGTGTAGTAGGGGGGGAGGGAAGAATGGACGGAACTGTAATTTCTGATGCGGTCAACCTTGCATCCAGGCTTGAGGGTCTTTCAAAAATTTACCGCACTCCGATCATCATCAGCGAAGACACCCTGATCAAACTTGAAAATCCCGCAAAGTTCAACTTCCGCTTCCTCGATATCGCCCGCGTAAAGGGAAAAAAAGAAGCCGTGTATGTGTTTGAAGTACTGGACGGTGAACCTGAAGAGATAAAAATGCTCAAAATAGAGACTAAGTCGCTGTTTGGCAATGGAATAGATCATTATAAAAACAAACGTTTCGAGGAAGCACTAAAAGTGTTCAGTGATATCGTCAGGATAAATCAGCTTGATTCTGTTGCTGCGTTCTATGTGAACCGTTGTAAGAACAATATTCAGAGAGGAATTCCGGATGACTGGAACGGAATTGAGGTTTTTGATGCCAAATAGGCGATCGGAAGAACCCGTTTGTTTTGTTCATTTTGAACCGGAGTTCCGGTATTGATTAAGCAAAGAAAACTTTGCATTCTATTTTTCGTTTAAATGATTGATCCGGAAGAAACCCATCCGGAAATGTTTTAAGTTTCAGTGAAAGGAAATGAACGACAACTATAACCTGCTCATCGACAAACTCGACGCCTTTATCAGGAAGTACTACGCGAATCAGCTGATCCGGGGTGGGCTATACAGCATTGCCCTATTGGGAAGTTTTTTCCTGATTTTCACACTAATGGAATCGGTTGCCTGGTTTTCTGTGCAGGTGCGAACCATCCTGTTTTATTCTTATCTGGCCGGAGCCCTGACGATCCTGGCGCGTTTTATCATCTATCCGCTGCTAAAGCTAAGCAAAGCCGGAAAACGAATCTCCCATGAAATGGCCGCCGGCATCATTGGCACACATTTCACTGAAGTCCGTGACACCCTGCTGAATACTTTACAGCTTAATGCTCTGGCCAACAGCCATCCCGGAGAACGTGAGCTGATCGTGGCCAGCATCAATCAAAAGGCTGAAAAACTCAAGCCTGTTCCATTTGTATCTGCGATCGACCTGAGCCGAAACCGCAGGTATCTTGTTTATGCCTTACCTCCTTTATTCATCCTGCTTATTTTTCTGATCTTTTCCCCAAACGCCATTACAGGCCCGGGAAACCGGCTTATCCATCATTCTGTCGCTTTTCAGAAGCCCTTGCCATTCAGTCTGAACATTAAAAATAAAGCCTTAAAGGCAGTTCAACAGGAAGATTATACCCTTTTGGTAAATATAGAAGGGGAAGAAATTCCCGACCAGGTATTCATTGTAATTGACGGAATCGAATTCCGCATGGATGCCAGCGATAAGCTCAACTATTCCTACACTTTCAGGAAAGTTCAGAAAAACCAGCAATTCAGGTTTCTTGCTGCAGGACATTATACATCTGATTATGAGCTTGTTGTCCTGCCAAAGCCAATCATTCTCAACTTTGACCTTGAACTGATTTATCCGCCCTATACCGGTCAGAAATCAGAAGTGTTGTCAAATACCGGTGATATTTCTGTACCACAGGGAACAAGTGTTCTCTGGAAATTCTACACACGCGATACCCGCTTTCTTACCCTCACAACAGGAGAGACCTCGCAGAGGATTGAAGTAAAAAACACCAATACCATCACTGCTTCAAAACGGCTGATGGTTCCTACACCCTATTCGGTAAGTATAGAGAATCAATATATGAAGGGAACGGATTCTATGTCGTTCTTTATCAATGTTATACCAGATCTGTTTCCGGTGATCACTGTGGAGGAATATCGCGACTCTGTATATGATAACCGTTTGTATTTCAGGGGTTTAATTAAAGATGACTATGGTTTCAGGAATCTTGAATTCCGTCTGGCACGCAAATCGACCGGAGGAGAACTATCTGCTGAGACATCCCTGCCGGTGGGTATTCAAAAAGATAACACGCAGCAACAGTTTTACCATTTCTTCGATGTAGCCGGAGCTGGTTTGTTTCCCGGTGATGAGGTAGAGTATTATTTCATCGTATGGGACAACGATGGTGTTAATGGCAGTAAATCTTCCATTTCTCAGAAAATGTCGCTTAAAATTCCTACCCTTGGTGAGATTGAGAAAATGGTGGAAAAGAACCAGGAGAATGTCAAGAGTGAGCTTGAAAAGAGTATTGATGAAGCCCGGAAGATTCAAAAAGACATCAGTCAGTTGAATAAAAAGCTACTTGATAAGAAAAGTCTCAATTATCAGGAAAAAAAGCAGGTTCAGGATTTGCTCGAACGGCAGAAGAACCTTCAGAAGCAGGTTGAAGAGATGAAACAGCAGAATGAGAAAGCCAACAGGAAGGAATCGCAGTATACTGAAATGAATGAATCCATTGCTGAAAAGCAGCGTCAGCTGGAGAAGCTGTTTGAGGAAATCATGTCTGACGAAATGAAGCAACTCATGGAGGAACTTCAGAAAATGATGGAAAACCTTGACAAGGATAAGCTGAATGAAGTGATGGAAAAAATGAAATTCAATGCTGAGGATTTAGAAAAGGCTCTTGACCGAAATCTGGAGTTGTTCAAACAGCTTGAATTTGACAAGAAACTCACCGAAACCATCGATAAACTCAAGGCACTTTCTGAAGAACAGGAAAAACTCTCTGAAAAAACTGCCGATGCAGATAAAAAGAGTCAGGAAAAACTGGCCGGCGAGCAGGAAAAAATCAACAAGGATTTTAATGACTTAAAAAAGGATCTTCAGGATTTAAAAGAAATCAATAATAAGCTGGAAGAACCCAACAATTTTAACGTTCCGGAAGAGAAAAAAGAGGATATACAGAAAGACCTGAATGAATCTGAAAAAAATCTGAAAGAAAATCAGATGAAAAAAGCGTCGAAATCCCAAAAGGACGCCTCTCAGAAAATGGAAGAGATGAGCGATATGCTTTTTGAAATGCAGCAGGAAATGGAAGAGGAATCGGACGGGGAAGATATCGAAGCTCTCAGGGCTATCCTGGAGAACCTTGTTCGTATATCATTCGATCAGGAAGATCTGATAAATAAACTGGCAACTATAAGCAGGAATGATCCACAATACACCAAAATACTTGATCAACAGAAGGGGCTGAAAGACAATCTGGCCATGGTTGAAGACTCCCTTTTTGCGCTGAGTAAACGACAGGCAATGATTGAGTCCTTTGTAAACCGGGAGATATCCGCTATCAACGACAATGTTGACCAGGCGATGGAGGCTCTGAATAACCGGGTAATACCTACTGCCCGTGGTAAGCAGCAGTTTGTAATGACCTCTGTCAACAACCTTGCTTTAATGCTGGCTGAGTCGATGAAGCAAATGCAGCAGAACATGTCGATGAAATCAAAATCCGGCAAATCGGGGAAAAGTTGTCCAAATCCCGGCGCGGGCAAACCTTCATCGATGAAATCGATGCGTCAGATGCAGGAGAAGCTGAATCAGCAGATGGAAGCCATGAAGAAGAGCATGAAGGAAGGGAAAGGGGAGAAAGGAAAGTCGGGTCAGGGTTCAATGAGTGAACAACTGGCCAGAATGGCTGCAGAACAGGGAGCACTCCGAAAACAATTACAGGAATACCGGGATCAGCTTCAGAAACAAGGCTCGCTTAACCAGCAGGGATTAAATAAGATGATTGAAGAAATGGAGCGTACCGAAACCGAGATGGTCAATAAAATTATTAATCAGGAAACGATGCGCAGGCAGGAAGAAATTCTGACCCGGATGCTTGAATCGGAAAAGGCAGAAATGCAGCGCGAACAGGAAGAGCGTCGTGAATCGAATCAGGGGAGAGAACTCCCGAAGCCGGATCCGGCATCATTTTTTAATCATCTGGGAATCCCTTCCCGTGAAACTGAATTATTAAGAACAATACCACCTTCGCTCAGATTGTACTATAAAAATAAAGTAAACGAATATTTTATCAGTATTCCACCCACGAAATAATTTGCATAATACAAAAAGCCGGTCGATGACCGGTTTTTTATTTTCACAGAGACTTACGGAATCAATATTAATATCTTTGCAGTCTTAATTTTATTGTCATGGCTTTTTCAACGATTGGCTTTTATAACGAGAATTCAGGGTTCAAACCGAAACAAATAAAAAAAATCCGTGAATGGATTCTGGCGGTCATTCTTGCTGAAGGAAAATCCGCAGGTGAAATCAGTTTCATCTTCTGTGATGACAATTACCTTCATGAAATGAATGTTAAGTATCTCTCCCATGATACGCTGACCGATGTCATTACATTTGATTACAGTGAAGAAAACAGGATTTCGGGAGATGTTTTTATAAGCATAGATCGTGTGAGGGAAAACGCTGTAAATTTTACGAAACCACTTGACGAGGAGATTCACAGGGTAATGGTCCATGGAGTATTGCATCTCTGTGGATTCAAGGACAAAACAAAGAAAGATTCGGCCATTATGCGACATAAAGAAGAGACTTACCTGGCATTGTTCCTCCAGTGCTGACGGATACCCTCAAAAAAGCCGTAATATTTGCTATTTTTGCAGCCCTTCTGTTTTCCAACATTGGGCTGCAAATTTTGTTTAATCCTGACCATGGTCAATTTCCGGAACATTTTTTCGGATGTTCCACGTGAAACAAATCTGAAATGTTTAAAGAATATGATGTAATTGTAGTCGGCGCCGGACATGCGGGTTGTGAAGCAGCAGCTGCAGCGGCCAATATGGGATCCTCGGTTTTGCTGATTACCATGAACATGAATTCCATAGCCCAGATGTCATGCAATCCGGCGATGGGAGGAATTGCAAAGGGACAGATTGTTCGGGAAATCGATGCAATGGGAGGGTATTCCGGTATTGTGACCGACAGCACCATGATCCAGTTCAGAATGCTGAACCGGTCGAAAGGTCCCGCCATGTGGAGTCCACGTGCGCAGAGCGACCGGATGCGCTTTTCCGAGAAATGGCGCCACATGCTTGAGCAAACAAATAATCTTGATTTCTGGCAGGATACAGTTACGGGTCTGATCACAGATGATGGCAGGGTTACAGGTGTAACAACCTCCATGGGTCAAAATATTAACGGTAAATCGGTCATACTGACCAATGGGACTTTTCTGAATGGTATCATCCATATTGGAATCAAAAATTTCGGCGGAGGCAGAATGGGGGATAAGGCATCACATGGTCTCACCGAGAGCCTGCTTGCATTGGGATTCGAATCCGCCAGGTTAAAGACCGGAACACCTGTAAGGGTAGATGGACGTTCCATAGATTTCAGCAGAATGGAAGAGCAAAAAGGGGATGCTCATCCAGGCCGGTTCTCTTTTACAGAAACACCTGTCCTTGAAAAACAAAGAAGTTGTTATCTGACATACACCAGTCCTCAGGTTCATGATATTCTCAGACTTGGTTTTGCTGAATCACCCATGTATGCCGGCCGGATTGAAGGCCGGGGGCCCCGCTATTGTCCATCCATAGAAGATAAGATTGATCGTTTCAGTGATAAAAGCAGGCACCAGCTGTTTGTAGAGCCCGAAGGATGGGATACTGTTGAGTATTATGTGAACGGATTTTCATCATCGTTGCCCGACCATATTCAATTCAGGGCATTGCAGAAAGTTCCCGGATTTGAGCATGCTAAAATTTTCAGACCTGGATATGCCATTGAATATGACTATTTTCCTCCTGTACAATTAAACTATTCACTTGAAACAAGACTTATACAGAATCTCTATTTTGCAGGTCAGATCAATGGCACTACCGGTTATGAAGAGGCGGCAGCCCAGGGATTGATGGCCGGTATAAACGCGCATCAAAAAGTTCATGACAATCCACCTTTCATCCTATCCAGATCGGAAGCTTATATTGGAGTGTTGATCGACGATTTAATTACAAAAGGAATCGATGAGCCTTACCGGATGTTTACCTCACGTGCCGAATACAGGATACTGCTGCGTCAGGATAATGCCGACCTCCGTCTCACCCCCCTTTCATATAAACTGGGACTGGCCAGCCCCGAAAGGTACCAGAGGGTGCAGTCGAAACTTATGTCCATCGGGAATGCAATTCATTTCCTCGCGAATTATAGTGTTTCGCCCGATCAGGTTAATAATTTGCTTGGGGACCTGGACACTGCACCCATTTCCCAGAAGGTTAAACTCTCCGGTTTGTTGCTCCGGCCCCAGGTAGGTCTTAACGATCTGATCGGGATACTTCCCGATGTCAGGGAACATTTTTATGCGAACCTCTCGCTGAGTTCTGAACTGATTGAAGAAACCGAGATACTTGTCAAATATGAGGGTTATATCGGTAAAGAAAAAGAGATTGCAGAAAAAATCTCAAAATTTGAGGACATTCCCCTTAAAGCAGACTTTGACTATAAATCCCTGACTTCTCTTTCATTCGAAGCCAGAGAAAAACTCAGCAAAATCAAACCCGGGACCATTGGTCAGGCGAGCAGAATTAACGGGGTTTCCCCTTCCGATATCTCTGTATTAGTTGTATATTTGGGCCGCTAAATACCATCTCCTAAACCAATTGTTTCACGTGGAACACTCTGCCTTTACGCCTGCATTCACATGCTTACTATGTGATAATAAGGCATTTACAAAATCCATGGAGTTAAGTGATTATTTTCTCACCCAGGAGAAATTCACACTTTATAAATGTAACGCCTGCGGCCTGGTGCACACGACTCCTGTGCCGTCCCTTTCAAAGCTTTCCGATTATTATGCATCGGAAGAATACATTTCACATTCAGGCAAAAAGACCAACCTCATCGGTAAGGTCTATCTTCGTGTAAGGAAGTATACCCATGCCCGAAAATACAGACTTGTAAATAAGCATTCCAGGGGTCGGTCAATACTTGACATCGGTTGTGCTACAGGAGAATTTCTGAATTTCTGTTCAGCCAGGGGAATGACGGTAACCGGCATAGAACCAAATCCGAAGGCCAGAAATTATGCTGTGTCACAATACCATCTTGATGTAAAGGATGAGCAGGAAATTGAACTGTTGAAATCGGGTTCAGTTGATGTTATTACCATGTGGCATGTGCTTGAACATGTACCTGACCTGAACCGGAGGATGATGGATCTTTCCAGATTATTAAAGGAAGATGGTACGGCATTTATTGCACTTCCCAATCATTCATCATTCGATGCAAAATACTATAGTGAACATTGGGCAGCATGGGATGTACCCCGCCATCTGTTTCATTTCGACCGGACTTCTTTCCGACATCTCGCAGAGAAACATAATTTCACTGTCACCGATATACTTCCCATGCGCTTTGATGCCTTTTATGTGTCAATGCTGAGTGAGAAATACCGTCGTGGGAAATCATCGGTGCTCAATGCAGTGCTGGTAGGACTCAGATCTAATTTAAAGGCAATGACCGGCAGGGGCGAATACTCAAGTCTTATTTATGTGATAAAAAAAAACGGAACAATTAAATCCCGAACCGTCTGAAACAATTCCGTTTACTATCTTTACAAGCCAACGGCAACACCTGAA
Organism: Bacteroidota bacterium; assembly: GCA_009773455.1. Lineage (GTDB taxonomy): Bacteria > Bacteroidota > Bacteroidia > Bacteroidales > Lentimicrobiaceae > Lentimicrobium. The sequence continues at coordinate 64,891 of WSXU01000007.1, forward strand.
GCGATTTTACTTCCAATTGACTGGGGTAGGAAATTGGTTTTGGCATTTGTGCCTTGATATTCAATGCATTATGTTTTCTATTGCCTTGCCGGAGCGGTCTTCCGCTGAGATTGACGTAAAAATGCCCGATTCTCCTGCAAACAAATAAGACAGTTGTCGTATGTTAAAAGAATTTGTCCGAAGACAATCACCCTGGATCCTGATCCTACTGTCAGGAGTTCTGTTTTTCTGCGCGTATTTAAATAGCATCAACCATAAGAATTCGCTCAGCCCAGGCAAACTTATTCCTGTTTTTACTGAAAAGCTGAATGAACGTTATGAAAAATCCCGATTGCTGCTGGATCAACTCATCAGTTCGGAAATAGAATATTCTTTTGGTAGTCTCAGCGAATCCGGAGCTAAACTTCCGGAGTTCTACAGCCTGTATGTATTTTACGACGAAACACTTCTTTACTGGTCCGATAATTCATTAAATCCTTACATCTCATCGGTTGACTCCCTGGCAAGTTCAAGGATTACCATATCGGGTAACGGTGTATACCAGGTAGTGGTAAAACGTGCCGGTCACTATACATTTTTGATCACCGACCTTGTGAAATCCAGGTTCAGTTATCATAATGATTATCTCTCTCCGGCCTTTAATCCTGAGTACGGGATTCCCTCTTCCTATGAAATATCACATGCCCGTCAGGGTTATCCGGTTCTTGATAAGAATGGCAGGTATCTTTTTTCCCTGCAGTCCAAAGACAAGGGTGTTGTGTTTTCAACACAATTCACCATGCTTCAGTATCTGCTTTACCTCATTGGCTTTATTCTGTTTATCATCTCGATTTATCTGATCTATCTTCGGTTTACACCACTGAAAAAATATCCTGTTCTTATTATTCTCCTTATTTTGGATATTCTGATTATCAGGGCTTTGCTGATCTACTTCCGTATCCCTTCATCGCTGTATACTTCTGAATTATTCAGCCCGCTTTATTTTGCCTATTCTTCATTTCTGCCTTCTTTGGGAGATTTCTTTACCGATGCGCTGATCTCCGCACTGGTTTTATACCTGTCTTTCCGGTTGATTCAGAAAAGCGGGTTCATAAGTACCCCAAAACCGTTTTTCAGACTTCCTTTACAGGTTTTCCTTACTTCAATTGCTGTATTTTTCTATTACCTTGTTTGTTATCTTCTGAACGTACTGATCAACAATTCGTCTTTCAGTCTTGACTTCGGTAATGTCCCCGGATTTTCGCCTTATGCCATCATGGCATACTTTATTATTGCTTTCATACTGGCTGGCTATTTCTTTATTTCTTACACTATTTTAAGACACCTTGTTCTGGGTGCCGGCTGGAAAACCGGCTCCACGGTCTTTGTTACGATTAACCTGATTTTTTTCCTTTTTTCAGAGCCTTTTGGCTACTACAGGCCACAGCTAATGTTATTGCTTCTTCAGGGCGCATATTTCTTTATTCTTGTGCTTATTTATACGAAAGTTCTGCGATTTCCGCACCTGACATCAATCAGCTTTCTGGTATTGATTCTTACGCTTGTTTCTTCATATAGTCTATTCATAAACAGAGGTCTGAAGGAGAAGAACGAACGTAAGCTTATTGCCTTAAGGCTGTCATCGGACCAAAGGATTCAACGCTCAGGCAGCTTTATCTGAAAGCCTGGGAAGATCCCGTGGAAGAAACCAGATGCATAGATTATGTGAAAAGTGAATATTTCAGCGGCTACTGGTCAGTATATAACATTCAGGTTACCTTGTGTTTTCAGGATAAAGCCCTGCAGATACGTCCATCAAATTACATTATCGGATGCCGGGAATACTTTACCGACATTATTAACCGTCTGGGAGAACCCACTTCCAGCCCTTCGCTTTTCTTTATCCGTGAATCGTATGATGCAAGCAGTTATATTGCCAAAATACCTATGCTTGCAAACGAAGGTAAACAGCCATCCGCTTTTCTGGTAATAGAGCTTAGTCCGAAATACGTTCCGAAAGGACTTGGATACCCCGAACTTCTGATGGATAAAACAAATTCAACCAGAACCGATATCTCCGATTATTCCTATGCCATTTTCTTCAAAGATGAACTTGTAAAAAATGTAGGTGACTATAACTTTGGTGTGAATGAAACCAGGGAAATCAGGACTCCTGAAGATTTAACCTTTTATGATAAAAATGGATACAATCATCTTCACCATATCATTAATAAAGATACCTGTATTGTCATCAGCAAACAAAATGAAGGTTTACTGGATACGCTTTCTCCCTTTACCTATCAGTTGATCTTTCATATTTTATTGCTGTTAATAGCATTCGGGATATTCAATCTTGGCCATTCAGAACATAAGAGGACCCTTGATTTCAAAACCAGGCTTCAGTTGATGGTTGTTATCCTTGTCCTGTTTGCCTCCTTTTCGGTAGGATATACAACGTTAATAAACATCAGGAACCTGAACGACAAGAAGAACCGTGATATGCTTAGTGAAAAGGCGCATTCTGTGCTTATTGAACTTGAGCATAAGCTTGCATCCATGGACATTCTTGATAAAAGTCAGAAATCCTACCTCGAAGAATTGCTGACCAAGTTTTCGCTCGTATTCTTCAGTGATATCAATCTTTACGATATTAACGGACGACTATTGGCATCCTCGCGCCCACAGATTTTTGAAGAAGGCCTGAAATCGGAGCTGATGGGCACTCTTCCTTATGAACAGCTGGCGAGAAACAAGCGTACGCTGTTCATAGGCGATGAAAAGATAGGAAATTACAAATACCTCTCAGCCTACCTGCCATTCAGGAATGAGCAGAATAAGCTGACTGCCTATATCAACTTACCCTATTTCGCCAGGGAACAGGAACTTCGCCAGGAGATATCGGCTTTCCTGGTTGCATTCATAAACATCTATGTGCTTCTAACCGTCCTGGCAGTTATCATCTCCATACTGGCAGGTAATTACCTGATGCGGCCCCTTCAGATTATCCGGAACAGGTTCAGCAGGCTGAATCTGGGTCAGACCAATGAAAAAATAAGTTATTCAAGAAAAGATGAACTTGGTGACCTGATCAACGAATACAATCTCATGGTTGATAAACTGGCCGACAGCGCTGTTAAACTGGCTCAATCAGAAAGAGAAAGCGCATGGCGTGAGATGGCCCGTCAGGTTGCCCATGAAATTAAAAACCCGCTTACCCCGATGAAGCTAAGCATTCAGCATTTGCACAAATCGTGGGATGAAAAGGCTGCCGATTGGGAAAACAAACTTGAAAAAACAACTCAAACCCTGGTTGAACAGATTGATTCACTTGCAGCCATAGCTACTGCATTCTCTGATTTTGCAAAATTGCCTTCACCCTCAAACAGCAAAGCCGAACTTACCGTGATCATCCGTAAAGCCATAGCGCTTTTTAATCAGGATCCGGATATTAACTTCAGTTTTACTCTTCCTGATCAACCATGCTATGTTTTTGCAGACGAAAAGCAACTTTCGAGGGTGTTTATCAACCTTTTCAACAATGCGGTTCAGGCAATTCCGCAAAAATCAAAGGGATTGGTAAGTGTGAGGCTGATGAGCGAGGGTAATAAGCACCGCATTGAAATCTCCGACAATGGAACCGGTATCGAAGAGGAAAGGAAATCAAAAATATTTTCACCTAATTTTACAACCAAATCAGGGGGAATGGGTCTCGGGCTGGCCATGGTAAAAAATATTGTTGACACCATAGGAGGGGAAATATCATTTGTTTCACAGGAAGGAGCCGGAACAACATTTATTATAGAATTGCCCGCAATGGCTGAATAGATGTTCAATCAGACAATAATTTATTCTTGAATCCACTTAAAAAACTCGCCGGCCAAACTGCCATTTACGGGCTGCCAACCATCCTTGGCCGGTTACTCAACTATCTGCTCGTTCCTCTGTATACGAGGGTTTTTGTCCCGACAGAATATGGAATTGTAACAGAGTTGTATGCCTATGTAGCCTTCCTTTTTGTGATACTTACTTATGGGATGGAGACCGCTTTTTTCAGATTTGCCAGTCAGGCTGAATTCAGAAAAAAAGTCTTTGGTACTTCGCTTTTATCACTGATGATAACTTCGATCATTTTTCTGATTATCGTTTACGGAACAGCGCCATTTCTATCAATAAAACTTGGTTATACAGGGCATCCAGAATATGTAAAATGGTTTGCCCTGATTCTGGCTATGGATGCGATAAGTACAATTCCTTATGCCAACCTGAGGCTCGAAAACAAACCCATTCGTTTCGCTTTTGTCAAGGTATCCAATATAGTCATCAACATCGGATTCAACCTGTTTTTTATCCTTCTGTGCCCATACATAATAGGACAATTCCCCGAATCAACTGTTTCCGGATTGCTCAGCCACATCTACAATCCTGAAACCGGTGTTGGTTATATTTTTATTTCCAACCTCATTGCCAGTCTTGTGACCTTCGTCATGCTTTTTCCGGAAGTGCGGATAAAGGGTCTCTCCATTGACCGGAATCTGTTGAAACAAATGCTCAGATACAGCTGGCCCCTATTGATTTTCGGACTGGCGGGCATCGTTAATGAAACCTTTGATCGTGTAATCCTGAAGCATTTACTTCCCGACAAGGCAGGAGCAATGGCGCAGCTGGGAATTTACGGAGCCTGTTATAAGGTTTCCATACTCATGACATTGTTTGTCCAAACTTACCGTTATGCCGCAGAACCCTTCTTTTTTGACCAGGCAGGCAAAAGCGATGCAAGGAAAACATATGCAACCATGATGCATTATTTTATTCTGGTCTGCCTTTTCATTTTTCTGGGGATCATGCTCTACATTGATTTAGTTATGGTATTTGTTGGGAAGGATTTCAGGGAAGGCGTGGGCATTGTGCCAATCCTGCTGCTGGCTAACCTGTTCCTGGGTGTATTTTATAACCTGAGTGTCTGGTTTAAGCTTACCGACCGGACAAAAACAGGGGCAGCCATTTCACTCGCGGGGGCAGCCATAACGCTTATTCTCAACTTTATCCTGATACCGGTTATGGGATATATGGGTGCTGCCTGGGCAACACTGATCTGCTACGCATCAATGATGGTAATTTCCTATCTGGCAGGTCAAAAACACTATCCGGTCAGTTATAACCTTAAAAGTGCTTTAAAATACAGCCTCCTCACGGCTGCAATATATACGATATCTGTCGTTCCTCTGACAGAAATGCCCTGGCAGAAATATGTCATAAATTCGGCTATGCTCGTTTTATTTTCCGCTTATGTATTCCATACAGAACGTCAAAGGTTACGGTTGATAGCAAACAAAGGCTATTAATGCTTAATTTTGCTCCGGAATTCTCATTTTTATATACGAATACCCGGATCAGCATGCAGATAAGAATTGTAAATAAATCACAACATCCTTTGCCGGCTTATGAAACGAATGCTTCTGCCGGAATGGACCTCAGGGCCAATCTGGCAGAACCGGTCGTACTCCGGACGCTGGAAAGGGCATTGATACCAACAGGTCTGTTTATTGAATTACCCGTAGGTTTTGAAGCACAGATCAGGCCGAGAAGTGGTCTGGCAGCCCGTTCCGGCATTACTGTACTCAATTCACCGGGCACCATTGATGCTGACTACAGGGGTGAAATAAAGATTATTCTGGTCAATCTTTCGGCAGAGCCATTTACAGTGAATACCGGTGACCGGATTGCCCAGATGATCATTTCCAGGCATGAGAAAGCAGAACTGATCGAAACGGAAGTATTGAATGATTCGGAACGGGGTTCAGGTGGTTTTGGACATACCGGGAAAAACTGATCTTTCTTTTCTGCAGAGAAATTAATTAAACCAATCCTGATGAAGTTTTCGAAAGTAATATATCTGTCTATTCTGGTTTTTTTTAATCTGAACAGCTATTCCCAGGAACTTCCGGAAGGCGTGGAAGGAAATTCCAGTCAGGCCGAGACCCGTCTTTCCAAAGAAAAACAGCATACGAGGGATATCTTTTTTGAAGCAAACAAGGCCAAAATCACAGATAATCCGGAAAAGGCACTTTCATTGTTTAATCAATGTATTGAAAACGATCCCTCAAACGACGCTGCCTGGTACGAACTTTCGCTTTTATACTATAATCAGAATGATCTTCCAAAGTCGATTACCCATGCATTAAAAGCATGGGAACTTGATCCTGACAACATATGGTATAGCCTCACACTGGCCGGGCTTTATAACAACAATTCCCAACCGGCCGAAGCGAGGAAAATCTATGAACGTCTTTGTGCTTCAAATCCTGAAAACCCGGAATATGCCATAGAACTGGCCAATACATGGCTACAGCTGGATAAACCCCAGGAAGCAATAGATATATATGACAGGCTGGAATTGCAGACCGGAATCAATGAAGATTTCTCGATGCAGAAACACCGGATATACCTGGCCATGGGTAAAGATAAAAAAGCGCTGGAAGAGCTTGAAAAACTGGCAGAAGCCAATCGGGGTGACAGCCGTATTCTTTCCTTGCTTGCCGAGTTTTACGTTATACAGGGCAACGATGACAAAGCGCTGAAAACCTACAAGAGTATACAGGAAGTTGATCCGGAGAATCCATATATTCATATTTCGCTTGCCGATTATTACCGCAAAAGGGGGGATCTCAGGAAAGCCACCGAATCGTTGAAAACCGGATTTTCAAACCCATATCTGGATGCAAATACGAAGGTTCAGATCATGATGACTTACTATTCCCAAACGGGCGACTATGAAGGGATGCAACAGGATATCCTTGAATTATCAAAGATTCTTGCAGAAATGCATCCAAATGAACCCCGAGTACTTATGCTGAGGGGCGAAATGCTGATGATGTCTGAGAAATGGTCCGAGGCCCTCGGGGTATTCAGGAAAGTGAATACCCTTGATCCGGGAAAATACCAGGTGTGGGAAAATATACTCAGGATTAATGCCATCAATAATGACTATACTATGCTGGCTATTGAAAGCAGTGAGGCAATGGAACTCTTCCCGGTTCAGCCTCTGCCGTATTACTTTAACGGATACGCGAATTATTTGCTGAAAGACTATGAAACGGCAGCAAAGTCGCTGGCTACCGGAGTTAAATTCGTGTTGAATGACAACGCTATGCTTTCTGATTTTTACAGCCTTACGGGCGATATCTATCATGCTGCCAAAAAGAACCAGGAATCGTTCAATTCATATGAATCGGCTTTGAAATACAATCCGGAAAATGCATCTGTTCTTAACAATTATGCCTACTACCTGTCATTAACCGGCGAAAATCTTTCAAAGGCTGCTCAGATGGCTGAAAAAGCCAACCTTTTAAGTCCGGATAACGCAACTTATCTTGATACATGGGCATGGGTTCTTTATAAACAGGGTGAATTTGAACAGGCGTTGGTCAAAATGGAACATGTTCTGAAGCTGGATAAAAATCCGGGAGCTGTTGTAATAGAGCATTATGGCGACATTCTTTACAAACTCAACAGGATACCGGAAGCAAAAGAGTGGTGGCTTAAAGCTAAAGATGCCGGAGAAGGCTCTGAATTCCTTGATAAAAAGGTAAAAGATGGCAAAATCTATGAATAATAAAAAGAAGCCCGGGAACCTGGTCAATCTTTTTCTGATACTATTTCTTTTTGTTATCGCATCATCCTGCGCAACATCTAGAAAAACCATCAGGGAGCCTTTAAAAGAGCAGGGGGCTGAATATTTGTTCAGTCATCTTAAAATGAATGAATTGCAATATTCATACTTTTCAGCCCGTTTCACCGCATCGTATTACAGCGATAAAAATGAAACTTCCTTCAGCGGGCAGATCAGAATTCAAAAAGACAGTTTAATCTGGATTTCGATTTCCCCGGTTCTGGGAATTGAAATGGCCCGTTTGTTAATTACCAATGATTCCATCAAGTATATAAACCGGATTGACAACAACTATTTTATCAGTGATTTCAACTACATCAATTCATTGATCAACAGCACCCTCGATTTTGATATGTTGCAGGCTTTTCTGACCGGTAACGATTTCTCATTTTATGAAAACAGCTCATTCAGGGCAGCCATCGACAATCTGGAATACAAACTGGTTACAACCGACAGGCGGAAACTGAAGAAATATGTGCGAAATAACCAGTTTATCAATATTCCGATACAACACATCTGGCTGAGTCCGGAGACCTTTAAAATTTCAAGGGTGATGGTTCGTGAACTAAATCCCGGCGGGAGAAAACTCGAAGGCAGGTATATATATCTGAATGACGGGAAACAGCTGGTTCCTGAGAAGCTGAATTTTGACCTGGAAATGGCTGAAAATAAGAACCAGATTTCTGTTCTGTACACAAAAATCAATACTGCCGATTCACTGGCATTTCCATTCAGGATTCCCGAAAAATACAAGAAAGTCGACAAGTTTTAATCAGGAATACCATGAAAAAATCCGGATATCACAAACTGCTGATGAGATGTAGCCAGATTATGGCGTTTACAGCATTTTTCATGGTACTTGTTGCGCCCGGGCTTTATGGTCAGGATAAGAAGACACAGCTCCAGCAAAAGAAGGCAAAGATTGAGGAAGAGATCAATTATACCAATAAGCTGTTAAACGAAACAAAGAAGAACAAACAGGTTTCACTGAATCAGCTTGTGTTACTCAACAAACAAATCGGCAAACGTCAGGAACTGATCTCTACCATCAGTGGTGAAATAGGGACGCTAGATAAAATGATCGGGGAGACAAATGATACGATCATCCGGTTGACGCAAACCATCAAACGGCTGAAGGAAGAATATGCCCGGATGATTTACTTTGCCAGCAAGAACAGAAATGCCTATTCCCGGTTAATGTTTATTTTTTCGGCCAGAGATTTTAATCAGGCTTACCAAAGGCTCAAATATTTCCAGCAATACAGTAGTTACCGGAAAAACCAGGTAAGGGTTATTCAGGAAAATCAGGCCCTTCTGAATGAAAAGATCGGTCTTTTGCAGAAGCAGAAGTCATATAAGCTTTCGCTTAAAAAGTCGGAAGAAACTGAAAAGCAGAAGCTGACCAGGGAAAAAAATGAACAGGACCGTACTATCAAAAATCTTTCACAAAAGGAGAAGGAATTGCTGAAAAAGCTACGGGATAGCGAAAAAGCGGCACGTAAACTGCAAAAGGCCATCGAAGATCTTATTGCTGCAGAATTGCGTAAAGCCACTGAAGCGGCTAAAAAGTCGGGTACAAAACCAAAGCCGGAGAATAAATTTGGCCTGACACCCGCTGAATTGCAGCTATCGTCCAGTTTTGCCGGAAACAAAGGAAGGCTCCCCTGGCCTACCGAAAGAGGGGTTATCTCTTCCACATTTGGCGAACATCCGCATCCGGTGCTTAAAGGCATAAAGACCAGGAATAATGGTATTGATATTACAACCTCGAATGGTGAATCGGCAAGAGCGGTATTTGACGGAGATGTTACATCAACAATGACTCTTCCAAATTACAACAATGTAGTCATAATCAGGCACGGAGAATTTCTGACAGTTTATTCAAATCTTGACCAGCTTTATGTAAAGAAAGGTGATAAGGTTAAGATAAAACAGAAAATTGGCAATATACAGGCCGATGATTCAGGAAAAACCAGGCTTCACTTTGAATTGTGGCAGGGAAAGAACATTCAGAATCCGGAGTCGTGGATTCTGAAATCAAGGTAAAAAGTTATCTGTTACTGATGTTACTATTTTGAAATGAGTAACTTTGTACCCAATTAAACCATAAACACATGACAACAGGCATAATATTGGGTGTTGTAGGACCCTGGCAGGTAGTTATCATCCTGCTCGTTGTATTACTCCTCTTTGGCGGGAAAAAAATTCCCGAACTGATGAAAGGATTGGGTAAAGGTATCCGGGATTTTAAAGATGAGATGAACAACAAGGAAGATGAAGCTCCCAAAAAGGAGTAGATTCTGATGATTTCACCGGTCCGGTAATAATGCTGAAGAGCAGAACCGTGTCCTGATTAAAATTTCTGATCACTCACAAGGTCAAACAAAAAGCCTGCAAACTCTTGTTTACAGGCTTTTTATATTTATTCCCTGTGGAGCGTAGGGGAGTCACCCGACCCTCTGTATGCCTTGTTTAACGCATGTTTTTCGCGTTTCTGTTTTTTCTACTCAATTCTGAGTCATTAATGCTTTCTATTTTCTAGCCTCTCCTCCAGCTTACCCACTTCCTTCTGAAGGCTTAAAATCAAATCATCCTTGTCCTTCAATTGCCTGGTCAATAAATCCACCATTCCTTCACATTTCAGCTGATCGGGGCTGTCTTTTTGTTTTTTACCCTGAAGATCTTCCATGCTCCCTTTTCCAACCAGGAGCCATCGGGCATTTATCCAATCGTATTCAGTAAGTAGAGAAACTATGTGCCGGAGAGGGATCTGTACGTTTCCCGATATCCAATTGCTTACCGTCTGCTTCGAAACACTCAGCTTCTTGGCAATCTCAGTCTGTGAAATTTCTTTCTCCCTGAGCAAAATTTCAACTCTCTGATTTACTGTCCCTTCCATGTTGTTGCACAATTTATTTGAAAATAATCCATTATATTACTTGACAAGTACATAAATATATTTGTACTTTTATCGACAATTTGATGTACTAAGATAAGGCAAAGTAAACACTAATTCAATACATAAAAAAATGGACAAAGCTTCCCTGAGGCGCTTAAAGGAACAACTACCAAAGCGTTACGCAAAACAAATCAAAGAAATGACAGGCAAATCCTATGCTTCCATATTCAAAACATTCAACGAAAACAGCAATCTCGTCGTCGTTGAGGTTGTGGATGCAGCCCTGGAAATTGTCGAGACCCGTAAGAATGAAGCCAGGAAACGCGAAGAAAGATTGGCACAGTTATGAAACGGAATCTACCTGCAGGTCTGGAGGCTTCAATAGAAGTATACCGCTCCGGAGAGGATGTACGTGTACTGGTTAATGGGAATCGCATAGATTATCTCGAGCTGCCCTGTATCCTCAGGGAACCCTTCCAGGCTGAATTAATTGCAGATCAACCGGCCATAGACTGCATCAAGTTACAAATGCGAATCGCTGATCCTGATCAGATCGAAAAGAAGTTTGTCGGGTGCCGTTACGGGGCACTGGACACAGCTCCCGATCTTGTTGGCAATAAAACCGTCCGGGATTGTCCTCATTGTGATATCATATCAAGCTGTCCCGGTTTCGATATCGTGTGTAAAGTCCCTCCGGCCCCCAATGGCCATATAACACGCCAGGAATACCTTGTAATCCGGTTAATATCTCAGGGTAAGCTGGACAAGGAAATCGCCTCAGAGCTCTCTATTGAAGTCTGTACGGTAAGAACATACCTGGCACGCATCCGGGAAAAGCTCTGCATCAACAACCGAATAGAAATCGCCTTCTGGGCGATGCAAAAAGGAATTTAAACCAGCGTCCCCACGCATAAAACCATACGCCATGCTTAAAGAAGTAATCGAATCATTTGTTTCCATCTCCATCCGCCTCCGCAACCAGCAGAAGCTTGTCCGCAAAATTGAAATGATCATCCGCTGCCAGGACCGGGACCTGCTCTCCGAACAGCAACACCTCATCCGCCTGCGCAGGCTCCAGGATGAACGCAAAAACCTGGCCCTTATCAAGGCTGAACTGTATGCTGTCGTAGATACCTTAACCATGCCGCAATGACCAGCCGGGCCAAAGCCAAACAGAGATTCCTTCTCCTTTTCATCGCTCTGGCCATAGCTGAACTGGTAACCATTTTACTCATTTTCTGAACATGTACGTAGAGAAAACAACACAGGGGTTCAACATAATGGACATTCCCGGAGAATTGCTCCAATCCATCCAAACAGCTCTTCACAACCAATCTGAAAAGCTGTTCGATGATGAACTTACAAAAGAGGATAAGCGATCATTACGCAAACTCAATTCACTCATAGAGCAGGAGATCAAAATGCAGGTATGAAAGTTAAAGTCAGCACGGGCCGGCTTATATGGATCAACTCCAAAACAGGAAAAGAACATTTTATCCTGAGTGGACCCTTCGCCCTGCTGAACAGCCGCAAGAATCTGCTTAAACAAGATCCGCTCTACTCTGGCGGAAAATTCAAAATTACTTACTGAAAGCGGTAAACCTCTTATTCTGCCCAATGCGATATATAGACCAGGATAAAATTTATGAAGCTACTGATGGTGGCCTGGATGTATTCAAATACTACTTCTCTGATGTCGACTTCAACAATACCAAAAACTACTTCAAAATCCGTCCGGAGGAAAAAACAGCCTCCGCACGGGTAACCTACTACGATGGCTACTGGCGCGTAACCGACTTTGGCAACCAGAACGAAATCCGGGGCCTCAAAGCCATAGATTTCATTATCTGGAGAGAAAACCTGAGCTTTTATGAAGCCATGCTTTTTTGTGAACAGGTCATCATTGGCCGCACTGTTGAAGGCAAAGAGTTTCAGAAAATTAAGTGGGCCCCGGACTATGAAATGCGCGAAATGCTCCCCTCAGATAAAAAAGGAGCCTATAACTTCATTTTCAAGGAGAAACCCTCCAAAGAGGATCTGGCCGCAATTGGCCGGTATGTCACTGAGGATACGCTGGATTTTTTCTACTGCAGATCAGTAGACAAATATGAATACTGTGGCACGTCTAAAAAGCTTAATCGCGATGTAGTCCACATCTTCAAATCAAACAAGGACTATCCCATATTCCTTTTCGACTACGGCACCTTCCAGAAACTCTACCGGCCCCATGAAATGGAAAAGAAAAACCGGTTCCTGTACATAGGGGAGAAGCCAAAGGAATACATCTATGGTCTGCAGCAGATCCTCGAGTGTCAAAATGAATTCCTCGATGAAGAAAAGGCAGACCTTGCCCCACCCCAGGAAAAACCCATGGCCAAGGTGCGGGACCTGTTCCGGTGCGCCGGAGAGAGCGATGCCATGAACCTTCATTCCATCGGCTTTCATCCTTACTGGCTCAACAGTGAATCCTCAGAGTTCCATTATGAGCAGTTCCGGCAAATGGATGAGCTATGTGAGAACCATTACCAGATTATGGACCTGGACCGCACAGGACAGGCACAGGCGCTCCGGAATGCCCTGAAGCACATCAACCAATACACCATCGAACTGCCCCCCTGGCTGGCCTTTAAAAAGGATTTCCGGGGCAATCCTTGTAAAGACCTCAAGGACTTCGTTAACCTTTCCGGCGACAGTGTCGACCAAACCTATTACAACTTCCTGGTACTTAAAAACAGCGCCGGCCGAATCAAATTCTGGCACAAGTCACTGGATGAGAAAACCGGCAAATGGTCCTACTCGCTCAACCTGGAGGATTATTACTTCTTCCTGAAGGCAAACGGCTTCTATCAAATCGAATCATCCTACCACAAAAATGCTGATTTCTGCTACGCCTGGATAAAAGGAAAGGTAGTGGATCTCATCGACCCGGACACCATCAAGCGCACCGTGAAACGCTTCACCCGCGATTGGATCAAGAGTAAAAACCTTATGGATGCCAAACACCTGCTCAATAAAATCAATACCAGCAATCAAATCACTGAAGCAAACCTTCAGTCAATTGATGAAATCAGCCTGAACTTCAAAAATTACGACCGCTTTACTGAATACCTGAACTTCCGAAACGGATCGCTCCGCATAACCAGGGATAAAATTGAGAAGGTAAAACATGAAGAACTTCCCAATTATATCCTGGGCACAATTACAGTAAACGGCAAGAAATTAAGTCACCTTATTGACAGGGAAATAAGGCATATCAGCGAACCTGCCATATCAGTTCAGGCAACAAAGGAGTTTCAGGTGCTGCTGGATCAGCTCGCAGCGGCAAAAAACGAAGAGGAAAGAGAGCAGGTAAATTCTCGACTGGCCACTTTCCCTGAAATAGAAAAATACCAGGTTAAAATCCACGATGAAGATTTCATCTACGTCCGTTTCCTAAATGATATCTCCCGAATCCACTGGCGTAAGGAACTTGAGCAAAAACAAAGGTTAACCGAAGAGGAAATAAAAGAAGAGAATCTGGCACTGGCCAACCTTATGTTTATCCTGGGTTACCATTGCGCCCAGTATAAGGATCCGGCAAAAGCCTGGCTTACTTTCCTGCAGGATATGAAAATCAGTGAGGTGGGCAAGAGCTCCGGAAGAAGCGGGAAATCGATCCTGAGCGAAGGTCCTAAATACGTGCGTACCACCTTTTATAAGGGTGGCCGCCGGCTCGATGAGAACGATGAATACAAGTTCTTTTATGATGGCCTCACTGAATTCCATGATTACCTCTACATCGATGATTACGCTGAATATGCTGAGTTCTCAAAGCTCTATAACGACATCACCGGCCCCCGGGAAGTAAACCCCAAGAATTACTCAGCAATCACCCTCGAGTATAAAGACTCTGGTAAAATGCTCATCAACTCAAACTATGAATTGATGCTGAACGATCCCAGCGCCCTGGCCCGTCTGCTGAATGCCGGTGTTTCGGACTACTATCACGAGAAAACCAAGCAGGATGATTATAAGGAAACCCGCTCACCCATGAGCAAATTCGGGCGCAGGATCTATGAAGATTTTACTTCAGAAGAATGGATCCGCTTCTATAACTTCATCGCTTATTGCATCCAGCTCACACAGAGGTTTTATAAAATACAACCGCCCATGGTTAACCTGGAGAAACGTCAGCTGCGCCGTATCATGGCCCAGGGGCTGGGTAAAGATGAATCCTTCTTTAAATGGGCAAATGAATACTTTGTTGCTCCGCCTTCAGGCGATGAAATTAAAATCTCTCCCCCGGAGTTTGGATATCTCAATACTTACATTGTCCGTGAAGATGCCTTCAAATCACTGAAATCAAGGTTGTCAAAGAAACAGGAGCTGGATTACCGCTCTGGCAAGTTCAAGGATCATATAAAAGCCTGGTGCGATTACAAAGGCTTCGAGCTCAACCCGGAGGAGATCTGTAACAGCTCCCTGAAGGAGAATCCACGCATCATCAAAACCATTGGTGGCAGCTCCGTTGAATGTTTCTACATCTCAACCAAAAAGTATCCGGAAGGACAAAACCTCTCAGACTTAAACCAGGAAAACCATGAAGACGAAATGCCGTTCTAGCAGGGAGCTTATCAGGCTGGACCGTGTCGTAAGCCTGGTGTTCGATATCAGGGCCAGGGACTTTCACCACCCATCAAAAAAACGCATTTCGGTAGAGCCGCGCCTGGTGGCCATGTACCTGCAGAAAGAACTGCTGGGTAAATCATACCCGGCCATTGCCCGGTACTTTGGCAAGAAAGCCCATTCAACCTGCCACAGCGCCCACCGCACTGCAGCAGCTTTGTTTGAGACTGATCCTCTCTTCCGCCAGAAGGTGCTGGAATGCATTGAGCTATACAACAACTATGAGATAGATCGCTTCAAACAGCGCTACAACCTTCATTTTCTCATTGCCAGGGAAGGCATCCGGGTATCTGGTCCGGAATGTACCATTTACTTGCCGGCAGAGAAATATGAATCCCTGGATGGCATCCTCAGGGAAAGAATCGACCGGCTAATCAAAAAACACAATTATGCACTTCAACTCACAATTATATAATTGTCCCCTTTATGAAAAATGAAATAAACCGCTCTTCCTTCTCCTCTGGAGAAGGTGTCCGAAGGACGGATGAGGTCAAGTACCGGGAATTCTGCCCCAATTGTGCATTTGGGGGCTGTGAGCCGGCAGAGAAATTGGTTCAGGATCCGCAGCTCAATGCCATCAAATGCCCACACTGGAAAGGGCTTTGGAAGTATCGCACCCTTCCGGAAGGAATGCGGCCGGCAACCATCAGGGACTTCTTTGAAGGAGATCAGATAAAGCCTGGCGTGAAGTACCTGCTTCATTCATTCTATTCCGGACACTATGAGAGTTATACAGCCTCTCTCAGGACAGATCAGGACGATCTGAGGGTGTTTATTGAAAAAGGAAGATGTTTCATTAAATCAATTTAATACCATGGACCAATCATCACAAATGAAAGTAATGGCCGCTGGTTTCCGCATCCTGCGAACCGATGACCAGCCCTCGCCCAGAATTAAAGTAAAAGAAAACGGAAATTACGAATGGCGAACCCTGGAGAAATTTGAAACAAAAGCTGCTAGGGATAGGCGTTTCAAGGAACTTCTACTTGAAAATAAAACAATCCAGGATTAATTTTACTAGCCTTTTGCGATAACAAGCCCGCTGCATTCAATTGTGGATGGCTTGTTGTTGAATCCCGGGTATTGAGAAAAATCAATGGTACTCCTTTAGTACATTAAAATTACTTACTACATTTGAGAAAATTAAAAGAGGTGAATGTGAACAAGGTTTCTGACTCTCATTAGACTTGAACACAAATTGTGATTATTTAAACGATTTAAAGGCATCTATATGCTGAAAATTATAATTTAAACGGACGAAAAACTTCAAAAGAAGCGACATTATGGAATTAGGAAATAAGCTTACTTTAAGGTGTCCTGTAAGAGGAGAATTAAAGGCATATAAAAAAAGCAATGACGGACTTACTCCAACAGAAGAATATTTTAGGGTCGAAGCAATCAAGCATCTTGTCAAACTTGGTTATCCTACTGACAACTTTAAAATTGAACCGATCATTAAAAAATTTGGAAATGGTGGACGAAATTCATTTAGAAGTGACTTTGCTGTTTTAGATGTTCCTGCTACATCAATAGATACATACGACATAGATGTTTTGCTTGACCATGCACTTTTAATCTGCGAAGTAAAGAGAGATAACTCCAAATCCGACTATGTAAAAACAACACAAGTCAAACCTATGCTTGACTTTTCAAAGCTCGAAAAGTGTGTTGGTTTATATTGGGATAATATAGAACAAAGAGTTTTCTGGTATGAGAAGGAAAAGGGGAAAAGGCAAATAAAGGAAGGGCCAATTTCATTTATCCCTTCCTTCGGAGACAACATTAAAACTAAACCGCTGACTTTTTCAGATACAAATCCATCTGATTCATTGCTTGAGTTATTCAGCAGAATAGAAGATATATTGCATCAAGCAGCTTTTGACCATGAAAAAAGATATGAAATTATTTTGCAACTATTGCTAACTAAAATCTTTGATGAACATGCATTTGAAGCAAGACCGAAACAACCGTTAGGTGTTCAAGATTATAGTGTTTTAGGAACACCACCAGCAATAGCAAAAGAAAAATTCGAGAAAATTGTAGAAAGGGCGATTTCATTTTATGAGAAACACCTGCCAAATAAAATTCCAAAGACTATTTCAATTAAAGCTGATACATTAATTGAAATTCTAAAAATCCTCGCACCTATACGAATTATACACTCTAAAAGAGATGTAGTTCAAACTTTCTACATGAAGTTTGCAAAAGACATTTACAAATGGGACTTAGCTCAATACTTTACCCCAACAACGGTAACAGACTTTATTGTTGATATATTGAATCCACAATTCGGTGAACATGTTTGCGACCCTGCTTGTGGAAGTGCTGACTTTTTAGTTGCAGCCTTTAGAATTGGGAGAAAGATAAATCCAGGTTATGCAGACTGTGTATGGGGAGTTGACAACTCATCTAATGCTGTTCAAATTTCTGTATTAAACATGCTTTTAAATGGTGATGGAAAAACGAATATCGAAAAAGATGACTCATTAGAGAACGTAAATAAATATTTGAATCGTTACGACATTCTTATTTGCAATCCTCCTTTTGGGAGTAAGATAGTTGAGAAGCGAAAAGCTGTACTTAAAAATTTCGACTTGGGTTATGAATACAATGTTAAAAACAATGTAATTAATAAAACTGGTAAACTTTTAGATAGCCAAGAAACTGGCCTTTTGTTTGTTGAGGTATGCGTAAAACAATGCAAACCAGGTGGAAGGATGGGAATAATTTTACCAAATGGTTATCTTGGAAATAGGTCAAATAAATTCAAGTTTTTCAGAGAATGGCTTCTTAAAAACACAAAAGTTGCAGCCATTGCATCTTTCCCCCGCTTCACTTTTAAATCAAGTGGAGCGGATGTAAGCGCAAGTGTGATATTTTTAGAAAAGAGAAAAAAACCGCTTAAAAAAGTGATTGATGATAGTTATTCATTTGCAGTTGAAATGATTGAAAATGTTGGTTGGGATGCTGGCAATAAAAAGGCAGCCCCAATTTTCAAAAGAAATGAAGATGACGGAAGTTTCATTGTAAATGATGATGGTGATTTAATAATAGATTCAGATTTCAATTTTGCAATAGATAAAATCCGAGCGAGCAAAGCTTCAGAAGATTTTGAATGGTTAGTTGAAGGTCAAGATACAATTGCAACAAATGAATCTTGGGCTTTAAATATTAAAACTGTTACGAAAGATGGTGATTTAACTTTAGATCCTAAAAGATATTGTCGAAAGGTGATGCAACTAAGGCAGACGCTAATAAAGAAAAATTATCTTCTGCTTGGAGACATAATTGATTTTATTCCAGAAAAATTTTCATCAACCAATAAAGCTAACAAAATAGTAATTTCTAATCTATACAAGTATGTAGAGATACAAGATATTGGATATGGTGACTATAATGTGAACGAGTTGAAAGGGTGGCAATTGCCTAGCAGAGCAAGACATTTCGCAGAAGAAGGTGATATATACTTCGGTTCCATTTGGGGAAGTGTTTCAAAATGGTGTTATATAGGCAAAGGGACTGAAAATATTGTTCTTACAAATGGTTGCCACCGTTGTAGAATTAAAATGGGGAAAGAAAATTACTTGTTAGATCTTCTTTCTTATATGAATTCAGAAGGCTGGTCAGCTCAACTTCGTTCAATGGCTAGAGGCTCTGATGGTTTAGCTGAAGTTTCCATTGATGATGCAAAACAAATCATAATTCCAGTAATCGAAGATGTAAAAATCAGAAGGGAGATACAACCGTATATAGAAAATTTGCAAGCTGGACGAGTAACAATAAGTAATACGATTGGAATGTTGATTAATAAGAAACAATGGGACATTGATGAACCGAAAGCAAGACCAAGTCACATAGTTTTAGTTTGACAATTACATTTACTAAAGACGTAAGTTGCAGTCAATAATTCATCCAATCAACGAACCTAACAGGGAAATAATGGCCTATTCATCAAAAAAACACATTAAGACTAAAAAACCATGGGCTCTTACAGCAAATAGATTTATTTGCTTTATAGATATTATGGGGTTCAAGAATATGGTCATGCGAAATTCCCATGCTGAGATTTATAAATTACTATTAACATTATCCAAATTAAGAACCATTGCTGAAGAAGAGTTTTCATTTGATAATCAGAAAGACTCTCTTAAATCAGTGAGTTTTTCTGATTCAATCATTATTTTTACAAAGGATGATTCAATAGATTGCTTTGAGGCAATAACATCTGCGTCCAATTTTCTATTTTCAAAAGCCATGGAATTTGAAATACCGATGAAAGGTGCTTTAGCTCATGGGGAATTGAGTATAAATATTACTAGCCAAGTATTCTTTGGTCAACCATTGATTGATGCCTACTTATTAGAGGAAGAAATTGCATTCTATGGTATTGTTGTTCATGATACTCTGGAAAAATTTTTAAACAATAATTCACTGGAAATAGAGGCGGAGTTTCTTGGTTTATATATTGAATGTTCTGCTCATTTCAAATCTGGGAAAATAAATCATATAATGTTGAATTGGTTAAACTTTTTAAAGCCTCAAGCAGGTCTCTCAAAAAGAGATATAGCACTATCTCTTATGAAAAAACAAAGAGAGAAGACTTCAGGAGGACCAAGAAAGTATATAGATAATACAATTAGTATTATAAATGAGATGGAATAAAAATAATTATTATGCACTACTCAAGCTGCCACAGTTTATTTAGGGCAATAATCAACAGAAAAACTTAGCATTAATCAAAGAACTGCCACATTCATTTTTATATATTGCCCCTCCCCAGGCAGCTAATTACCTTTACTCTACCATTCAGCCCCGTTCAGCGAAGCGTCAAACACTTATGAGCGCAGCGAATACCATTTAACAACCTTTCCCTTTCTCAAGGGCTTCCATTTGCCCGGAACACATACACCATTGCACACATTTAAAAAACTTTCATTTGTCCAAAACCAACCCCCCTTCCCCCATTCTTATATTTTACTGTAATTTGTAATTAAAAGGGATAAGTAATTGAATGAAAATAGTTTATGAGATTACAAAAAAATTACAATCCGGCGAAAAATTTGTAATTCGCTGTAGTTTGTAATTTTTGCTCAACAGTAGAAAAATAGAAATTACAGAAAATTACAGAATTGTACGTTTTTGTAATTGCTCATTATCAAATAGTTGGAAAAGCCTGTAATTTGCTCTGTAATTTGTAATTAATTGTATTTTAATTTATTACAATAGAAAAAAGAGAAAATTACAAAAAAGGGCTGTTTTTAAGCAGCGCTACAGGGGCTTGCTTTTTCTATCGACATGTCGATAATTGCAGACTCCCCGAAAAAAGGAATTTTAAAAATGCGTAATATATTTACGCATGTTCACTTTGTTGCTCCAGACTAAGCCTTATGTTCATCATTACCTGGTTTCAAATTTCGGAAACCCTGCCAACCTCACCTCAGATCCGCGCCTGCATAACCTTTTCCGCCGCTGCCTGAGAAAACCTGCCGCCCGCTTTACCAAACAATACAAACCCCTTCGCCTGGTCAAATACACCTCCCAGTCTAAGATCATCATTTCTGAGGACGACTTTTACCGCTATGGCTGGGAAATGTCAAAGGTCAACACCATCTACTTTGGCCGCGAGCTCGAGAACAGGGCAAAGTTCCTTATGCGTAGCATCGTATCGGTTTACATGGCCTTCATGTCGCAGAAAAATGCCATCCTTTTGTTCCAGGAGAAATTCGGGTATACCGATGATGTGTGGAGCTTCGATTCAATTCGGAAGGACTTTAGCCGCAACGGCCCCACACACAAAGTAGACTTCCGGGCAGAAATAACAGAAAAAACAGAAAGAATTATTCTGGAAAACTTGTCCGAGTTGGGGACAATTTCACAAAAACTACTAAAGGACCATGTCGGAAATAAAAAAGCAAAGAGATCAGCTTAGCGGTCATCTCTCACTCATCGCCGTTCCCATCCCCAATATCACCACCATAGAAGGGGACATCATTTACTGTAAAGATCCTGCTTTAAACTATGAGCTGGACTGCTCAAAGGAATCCATCAGCTATTCCGGCCCGTCGGAGTATAACGCTGCGGGCACTGCATTCAGTCACCAGGTCAATGGATTTATCCGGGGCCGGTCCATCAGTAACGACCGGCTCCTGGAATCTATGCTCAGGCACCGGTTTGTAGTTGTTCTGCAGAATACTGATGGTTACTACTCCCGCATCGGCGACCAGGTCATAGGCCTTGCCTTCAGTTTTACCTATGCCACGGATCCCCAGGCCGAAGGATCCACCGGTTACTCAATATCCTTCACCGGCACAACCCTCACCACCCAAAAACCTGTCGTTTTTCCTTTCTCAATAAAGTAAACTTTCCTACATAACTGACTCCCCTCTCCACCTGGAGAGGGGCAGGGGGGTGAGGCCTTGTCCTTTATTATCCACGTTTTCCCTCTGTATCATTGCCAAAAATTCCTTCAATGGCAAAGAAAATCTTAATAATCGATGGTTCTATCGGCAACTATGGCTACTCGAAGCAGTGGCTTAATTACATGCTTAACGGGGCTGATAACGATGAAATCGAAGTTCAGATCTCCAGCCTCGGTGGTTCCGTAGATCATGCCATCGCCATGCATGACCGGTTCGCCTCCCATGGCAGTGTAACCTCAGTGCTTACCGGTATGGTAGCCAGCTCCGGAACTGTCATTGCCCTGAGTACCTATACCCGCATGAGCCAGAACTCCATGTACCTTATCCATAAAGCCATGATCTGGATCGATGAATGGGGCACCATGAATGAGGACGATATCGATGAACTCATCGCCAAACTCGGGAAGGAGAAAAACGAGGTTGCCAAGGTTACCCTGGTCATCGCGAAAATGTATGCAACAAAATCCGGGAAAGGAGTTAAGGAAATCCTGGATCTGATGAAAAAACAAACCTGGCTCACTGCCGATGAGGCAAAAGAGTGGGGTTTTGTCGATGAAGTATTTGCCCCTTCTAAAGTCATCAACTATGCTGAGGATCTCTCCATGGTTGCCATGCTCCAGGCCAACGGCTACCCGGTTCCGGAGCGTAAGGGTGCAAAGCCACCGGTGGCAACACAGGTAGATGAAGAATCCCTCTTCAACCGGCTGTCAACCCGCTTTCAGGAAATTTTTAAACCCAAACATAATTCAATGAAGAAGCAATTCTTAAACCTTAACAAGGTGCTGAAGGTGGAAAAACTCGAGAGCTCTGATGAAGGAGTTTTCCTCAATGAACAGCAGCTCGAATCCATCGAGCAGGACCTTTCAGCGCGTGCCCAGGCAGACACTGCCCGCAGCACCGCTGAAACCTCCCTTACCAATGCTACAACAGCATTGGATTCTATCGATGTCTCTGTAAAGAATGCAGTTACCATCGAAAATAAAGTAGCTGCCATTAAGACCCTCCTGGCCCAGAAACCCGGTTCTAAACCTTCCGGTGTTCAGGGGAAAAAGGATCCCGAAGTTAAGGATGAAGGTGTTGATTGGGATACCCTGAACAGCCTGCCCCACATGAAAGAAGTTGATTAATCCTCTTATTCTCCAAACATGGACGTATCTGAAATTGTAACCGCGTTCGGGGCTTACTATGAAAGCTCAGGACAAAACAAAAACCGCATACTCGGAATGCTTACCCAGGGACTGGTAACCCCTGGCATCTGTACCCCCATCAAGACTGACGACACAATCTACAAGCTGGCACAGCTTACCATTCAGAAAATCGTTCAGTCATTCCAGAAAGGATGGACCCCCAAGCATGCAACCGCCTTCACGCCAAACGAGCTGAAGCTTTACCACTTCAAAGTGGACGAAGACATCTGGCCCGATGACATTGAAGCAACCTGGCTGGGGTTCCTTTCCTCTGATTCTGTCAGCCGCCAGGAATGGCCGCTCATCAAGTTCCTCATTGAGCACCCCGATCAGGGCTACCTTGCCAAGATCAATTCCGATATGGAGCTCGAGGAATACGGTAAAGGTGTTTACCAGGAACCTGCTGCCGGTGTCGCCGGTGATACCGGTAAATCAATGAATGGTCTTATCACCCAGCTTCAGGCCGGGGTAAATGCCGAGACCATGAATTCAATCAACCTCGGAGCGCTTGAGGAAGCTACAATCTTCGATCAGGTTGAACTTTTCGTCGACAATATCGCCGAAACCTACCAGCACATCGCCATGGATCTGTGTATGTCCCCGAAATGGGTACGTGCCTATTTCCGCGACAAACGTGCCAACGGTTTTTACGACTACAAATCATCCCGCGATATCAATTCCGAGATCGATTTCACTCCTCAGGCTGTAAAAGCTTTGCCTTCATTCAGTGGTACCGATGCCATTTTTGCAACCCCAAAGGTTAACCTGCTTCACCTTACCAAAAAGTCAAAGAACAAAACCAACATCAAAATAGAAGAGTACCGCAGGAATGTTAGCTTCTATTGCGACTGGTGGGAAGGTCTTGGCTTTGGCATGGATGCAGCCGTCTGGACCAACCTTCGGAAACCTGCCGGCGGAGGCATATAACTTAACCCTGGTCCCTCTGCCCTGGCGGAGGGGCCTGCTGTTTAACCCTTAAAATTTCAAAACGTGGATTTCACAGATATTTTAAAAGAACTGAAGGATGGCGAGAACATGGGCGGTCTTCCTCAGAAGTTTTACTTCGGCTACCAGGCCGATGTCGGAACCTGGCCTGCAAAACCGGTAGCTCCAATTCTCACCATGGAGGCTGCCGGTAAGCTCACCGGCGATCTGCTTATGAAAGTCGGCAAACGTATGTTTGAGTTCTATTTTACCGATGATACCGGGGAATTCAAAATTGAGCCGGTCGGTGAAATGGATGGCAAATCATTCATTCTCCGTCTTACCATCTTCCATCCGGGCTTATCGGCCAAAATTTTCGGCTTCATGAATGCAGCCAAAAACGATAACCTGGTGCTCATCGTGCCGGATAACAACGGCAATATGTATGTCATGGGCGATGCACTTCGCCCCGCAATCTACTCAGGCGCCCCTGATGGAGCCGGTACCGGCAAGGAAACTGCCGGCAGACGTGGAATAAGCATGGAGTTTACATACAAGACCTCCAACCTGTATGTTTACACCGGCTCAATTCCTCTCACTGTTGCCGTAGAACCGTAACATGTCGCTGCACAAGTATTTCCGGTTAAAGGGTATCGAACCCGGTCGCGTTGTCACTCAGCAGTTCGGAACAATAGATTTCAGGGAGAAAATCCCACTCGAAACACTAAAACAACTCTTCGCGGCCGGGTTTCCATACCTGGAGCTGACCAAAGAGGGCGAAAAACGGTTAGCCCCGAAACAATAACCAAAAGCCCTGGAAAGCAGGGCTTTTTTTAATCAACTGAAGAAAAACAACTTTCCAACTCCCCTCTCCAGTTGGAGAGGGGCAGGGGGTGAGGTAAACCAATTCACATGAAAGAAAAAGTATTTAATTGGATCCAACAGGGCTGCGACTTCAATGAAGGACTAACCCTGCTTTCTGCCATCGGCAAAAACAAACAAATTGCCAGGGCAATGGCCGGTCATGAAAAACGCTATGCCGGTAAACTGTTCTATGAGCTATGTAAAGCTGCCGGTTATACCATGGTAGAATATCAGAAAATCAAGGACACCCTTCAGGATATCGTAAACAAGCTGGATAACCAGTCCGGGGATAACCCGCCGGCTGATGATCCACCAGCTGATGATCCTCCCACTGGGTCAACCGGGGATAATCCCGATACCACCGGCACCAGTGCTGAAGAACCGTTCCCCGCAGATGAAAAAAAGGAAGAAGTCACTTCTGAAGAACCTGCCCAGGATACAAAGGAGCAGGAAGAACCGGTGAAGGTCCCCTCTGCAGCTGCTACCGTTAAGGAGCAGGGCCAGGAAAAGGAAGGGCAGCTCCCTGCAGATGTCGAGAAGGTCATCCGGGAACATGCAGACCTGTTCAAACTCCGCGCCCAGCTCCACGAGCAAATGGCCGAACTGCCGGAGGATAACACGGAAGAGAACATCAAGAAGCGTAAAAACCTTTCCGATTCTATCGCCCTTATCTCTCCCCGCATAGATCTTATGTTTGCCGCCAAAGAGGTTTATTACAATGAAGGCCGGCTTCCTGAAATGTCCGTTCTCTTCCCGGAACCAAAAGTAGAGCCACCTGCAGTAGAGGAGTTACCTGCTGATCCTAAGGAGTTGAAGAAAATGAAGAAAAACCTTCAGTCTGCCAACACAAAGGACCAGAACATGCTGGACTTTCAGGAAGAAAAGAAAGCTTCAAAGCCAAACCCCATGCCCAAAGGCCCAAAGCGCATAAAGCTTGAAGCCAGGATAAAGGAACGGCTTGATAAAATCACGTTGATTGACTCTAAACTCCTGGAAATTGCTGGTTAAAACCTCCGACCGACCCGTGAATACCGGTACCCCAGAATGGCAGGATGATGCCAGGGTGCCGGCTGTATTGTTTCAGCCATCCGGAGAAGCCAGGTTCCTGGCCGATCCGGATGAGTTGATTACCCGTTCAATCGGTAAGCTTGAAAATGGAAGGAATATACACTTCTACAGCTGGGCAAACTTTAACCTTGTAAAGCTGATCCTGTACCTGCTTAAGCAAACCGGACCAGCAAACCTGATGATGACTTCTTACAGCTTTTCCCAGAAAAGCATCGAGGCGCTCAATGCCCGCAAGCAAACAGGACTGATCCGGAGCATGCGCGTATTGGTTGATAATCGGGTTAAAGTAATGAGTCCTAAACCTTTTCAGATGCTGGCAGGATCCTTTGAGTACCGGTGTACCTCAGTTCATGCCAAGGTTGCCCTGATCTGGAATGAAAACTGGAAAATCAGTGTCATTACCAGTCAGAATGCCACAGATAACCCCAAGTTGGAAAGGGGAATCATTTTTACAGATCCTGATGTTTTTGAATTTGACTATAAAACACTATCCGATGAATTTGACAGAGGATCAGCTTAAAGAGATCGAGAGTATGGCAGCTCTTTTTTTTTCTCCGGAGGAGATTGCTGAAAATATTGAAGTTGATCCGGAAGAATTTTTATTGCTTATCAAATCCCAAACAGGAGAAGGTTACCTGAGATATATGCGAGGTCGGCTTGGAAGTGAAGTTGATTTGCGCAGGGCCATCCAGCAGGCTGCCCTACATGGATCCACCCCCGCTCAGCAAATGATGCGCGACTGGCACAACCGTTCAAAATACGACTAATGAGCAGAAAAGCACTTGAAGATACCAGGTACGAACTCATCAAAGCCCACATCCTGGATCCCGATAGCTCCCCTTTAAGTGAGGAGCATCAGGAAATAATGGAGCGGGTAATATCCGTGGCAAAGATCCTGGACAAAAACCCCATACAGAAACAGGCCATAGCCATCCACCAGGCAAAACATCCTCATCTGTCCAAAACCCAGGCTTATGAGGATATCCGCATGGCGGTAAAGCTCTTCAATACCATCCATACGTTCGATTTCGACTTCTGGCAAACCTGGCTTATAAACGATATTGTAAAGAACATCGAGCGCTGCCGTAACAACGGCACCCCTCAGGCATACCGGGTAATAGCCATGGAACATGCCAACCTTATCAAAGCCCTGGGAGAACGTCCGGAGGAAATGGACGATCCACGCCGAACCGAGAAACACTCATTCTATGTGCTGGTCCAGAACAACAATACAACCGTTAAGATCGACATGAACAACCTGGAAAAACTCCCTGCTGGCACACTCCAGGAACTCAACAAAGCCCTTTTCGGTGGCAAAGAAATCTCCGATGCTGAAGTAGAAGACATCTTCAAAACATGATTAACGAGTTAATCACCCTCAACAACCCTCAGCAGATCTCCGTTATCAACAACCCCATTTCTGAAGTAGATATCTGGGGGCGTGGTACCGGGAAATCCTTTATTGTCGGTTGGGAAATCAACGAGATAAACCGGCGTATGCCCAGGGCAGTTACCAGCATCACCGGACAGACCTATGGCCAGCTCCTTACCCGTACTCTGCCCTCTACATTCAAATTCCTGGAGTCTTTGGGCTATGAGAAGGACAAGGACTACCTCATAGGCAAAAAGCCGCCTAAAGGCTGGCTATCGCCTTATGAACGCATCCTCAAGTATGACAACTTCATCAGCTTTAAAAACGGGAATGGGTACCTCATGCTTTCCCAGGATAGAGCCGGTTCTGCCCGTGGTCCTAATGTGGACCGGGAAATAGTGGATGAAGCCCTTACAATCGATAAAACTCAGTATGATCAGGAGGTCTCGCCAACCTCTCGCGGGAATGAAGAATACTTTGGCTTTAAATCACCCGCCCCGGTGCGCCAGCATCACGGCTTCCGGTATGTGTCCAGTATGCCGTTTATGCAGGAGCAGAAATGGCTGCTGGACTATGGTAAGTACTACGAAGAAGAAGCCGGCATCCTTTTGTTCGATATCTGGAACCGCATAGTGAAGCTCCAGCTGGAGCTAATCACTGCTTACCTGGATAACAAGCCACAGCTTTACAAAGACATCTGGAATGAAGTGGTCCGCCTGAAAAGGCAAATCACCCCGTTTGTCAGTAAAGACGGAATCCTATTTACCCTGGCAAATGCCTTCGATAACATCACCAACCTGGGCATGTCTTACATCGCCCGGGAATACAAAAAGCAAACCCTGCTCACCTTCCTGGTCGAGATCATGAACTGGATCATAGACCGGGTTGAGGACTGCTACTATCACATAGACAGTCAGAAACATGTTTATTACGATGCCACCAATGACAGCTTCATCCGCGATTATGCAGAGAATACCAACTGGGATTTTGCAAAGCTCGAAAAACATGACAGTAGGTTTGACCTCGATTGTGACTCCTCCAAGCCCCTCGAGGTGGTTCCGGACTGGGGAGCTCACATCTGCCTGTTCTCCATCGGCCAGGAGCGGAACTATAACTTTGTAACACGCATTGTTGAGCCGGTGGACTGTGTCATCAATGAATTCTACAGTAAGCCCGATGAATCTCCTGAAGTAGTCATAGACGATGTCGTGGACAAAGTCAGCGCCTACTATGAGCATCACACCTGCAGGGATATTTTCTATTTCCGGGACCGGTACGGGGACAGTAAGCAGCCCAACGCCAAGAAGAGCAAGCCTTACAATGAGCAGGCAATAGAAAGGTTTCAGAAGAATGGGTGGAATGTATTCCCCCGTGTGCACAAAGGCCAGGAGCCCCCACAGCATGAAAAGTATCTGTTATGGTCCAACATCCTCAAAGGGACCAATCCCGGATATCCCAAAGTAATCTTTAACGGCAGGAACTGCAAATACACCCTCATCTCAATGAACAACACCAGGGTAATTGAGAAAGATGGTAAGTATGAAAAAGACAAATCCTCCGAGCGCAAAAAAACCATCCTTCCGGAGGAAGCCACCCACTTCTCCGATGCCGTCGACAAACGCATCTGGACCAAATACGGCAACCGTTTATACAGGACTTCAACGTTTGTGGAGCCAAGGATATAGAAGTTGTCCGTTTCTCTTCAGGGAGCTCTTTTTTCAGTATCTTAATACCGAAAGAAACTGCTATAATCTCTTACAGGAGAAATAACTGGATTTATTTAGTATTTGTTTGGTATTTGATTAATACTAAATACCTTTACATTTGATTAAAAAGAATCAGCATCAAATTGAGTATCTATTGAAGTATATTGTACTTATAACTATCAGACCTGTTCAACCTGCTTTGGGTGGCTATCACTGAAAATTTAAGACCTATAAACAAGTTATGCGCAATCCGTTGGCGACAGTGCTAACTTGAGCGGACAGTGCAAAAAATTATAATCAAAATGATGGAAATAAAGACAGTAGAACCCAAAGCGCCCGACAAATACGAGGCAGCCGAAGCGGAAAGGACTGAATATGTAAACAAGATTCTTACTTCTAAAGCGGATAAGAAGGTTGTTGTTGCGGGACCTGGGACTGGGAAAACATTTTTATTCAAGAAGGTTCTGAATGGAAAAACCAAAACCCTCACTTTATCTTTTGTCAATGCTCTTGTTGACGATTTGGCTCTTGAACTTTACGGCATATCAGAAGTAAGAACACTACACAGTTTCGGCAGAAGTGAGCTTGCTAAAATTCTAAAGAAGGATGTAAATATTTATTCCAAACTCTCTCATATCATCCGACATGACTTTCAAGTTTTAACAGGAGGCGACATTGAATTTGATGTCCTGTTTCATGAAAGAAAAGATACTGATGCTAACCTTGCATTTTACGAAACAAGAAGAAAGTTTTATGACTGCTACGGTTTCACTGATGTAGTTCATGCAGCAGTAAAGGCATTCGAAACGAATAAGAATAATGTTCCTACCTACGAACAAGTTTTGATTGATGAGTTTCAGGACTTCAACGAACTTGAAGTTTCATTGATTGACATGCTTGCAGAAAAAAGTCCGATACTTCTTGCAGGTGATGATGACCAAGCACTTTACGAGTTTCTAAAAAATGCAAGTGCTCATCACATTCGCTTGCGTCACAGCAAAGAAATGCCAGAGTATGAATCGTTCAACCTTCCGTTTTGTGCACGATGCCCCGAAGTAGTTGTTGCTGCGACAAATGATTTAATTGAGAATGCAAAAGCAAATGGATTTTTGAAAGAGAGAATCAAGAAGCCATACATTTATCTTCCAAATAAAGACAAAGACAAAATCAGCAGTCAGTTTCCTGCAATAGGTTACACAAACAAATTCTCAACGCAAGTTCCTTGGTTTATTGAAAAGTGCATTGGTGAAACCGCCAATGCTCTTAAGAATAAATTTGAAGTTCTCATTATCACTTCAAACAACAATCAGGTAAGAACAATTGCACATTCACTCATAAAAAAAGGTTTCAGGAATGTTGACTATCCCGAAAAGAAAAAAGACAGAGAAGTAAATCTACTCGATGCATTTGATATGCTGATTCAAAACAAAGTAGACAATCTTGGTTGGAGAATTATTATTTCTCTTTTGCTCAAATCTGATGAATGCGACGAGATACTTAAAAAGTCAGCCAAAGATTTATCGATAAATCTTTACAAATTTCTCTCTGTTGATTTTGTAAAGGCAGTTCTTCAAACCGCTAAAACAGTTAAATACATTTTGCAAGAGAAAACTGTTACTCCCGAATTACTTGAAGCAACCTTCAAACAATTTGGACTTGACCCTAATAAAATTTCATCCGATTATTTATATGATGAATTCTACGCATTGAATCCACCAAACGGACATCCTGCATTGCGGAACATTCCAATCAAGGTAACTACAATTCAAAGTTCAAAAGGACTTGCTGCTGATGTGGTTTTCATTGCGAACTTTGACGACAGATTCTTTCTAAAAGACGGTAGCAATATTTCTGACCAAGACATTTGCAATTTTCTTGTTGCATTGACACGAACAAAAAAGAAGGCATTTATCATTTCAACTGTTCCAAAGACAACTCCATCTTTACTGAAATGGATTGACAGGAGCAGAATAGAGCTAATCAAATAGACATGAATTCGGGTGGTGCGCATAACAAGGGGTTTGAAATAGCGGGGGTTCCGTGCTTCGCAGATAGTTTTGTGCAAGGTGGAAGTTCATTTCTCCGAATGAAGTATAGTGCTAATAAACCCCGCCATCGCACCCCCCCGAAACGTTGTGTGCTACCTAAAAAAAATTACACATGCTCACTTATCAAATAAACAATAATAAAAAAACTGAGATTGAATATCTTTTCGTTGATGGGGGATATTTAGATAAAGTGATTTCTGAAGTTGGGAAAAATTTTTGGAATTCAGATTCTCTTCCTATTGATTATCAAAAACTCGGATTTAGATTTGATAAAATTTTTTATTACAATTGCTTACCAGGTAGAAAAAATGGAGAAAATGACACTGACTATGAATGTCGTATAAATCTATCAGTTGAATTTTATGAGAAATTGAAAATGCTGGACAAGTTTCATGTATTTGAAGGCGTAACATTTGGCAGAAAAAATAAAATACGTCAAAAGACAGTAGATATAATGATATCTGTCGATATGCTTCGTCACTCTTTCAGGAAAAACATGGATAAAGCATTTTTATTGACTGGAGATTTAGATTTTAAGCCATTAATTGAAGCATTGATTCTTGAAGGAATGTACACAACTGTTATATATTCTGATACTTCATTTAGCAAAGAATTACTTTTTGTTGCTGATAGCAATCAAAGAATTACTATAAAGCAAATTCATGATTGGCTTCCAGATGAGATAAAGCCAAATTATCAACTTCCTGAATTAAAGCAAAATTATAGAATAGAATCACCTGTTATACTTAAACAAGGTGAAGTAAAAAATAAACAGATCACTTTATTAGGTCGCGATGAAAATGAATTTTGGCTTCAAATAAACAAGTCGACTTTTTGGAAATTTCATTCAGAACATAAATTGATTTGGTTTTATGAAGATATGATCAATGAAAAGATAAAATGGATAAAATAGGCTGCACACAACCAACGCTATAGCAAATGCAGGGTTTACGTGTTCTTTGAAACATTTGACATCCGCATAAATACCCCTCTCCTGGCTACTATACCATTCGCTTCCATTCGTCAGTCAGTCGTTAGTCCATGCAAATACTAGAGCCGCTCAAACACACTGCATTCCGCTGCGCTGCATACAGAGTGTTTCTTCCCCTCGCACATGGCGGCTCACTGTAATTGCATTCCCTTCCTCCTTCATTTCTCATTACCGTTCATTCCTCAGCATCCATCCTGCCCGCAAATAGAATACAAAATCAAGCAGAAAAGATAATCGGTATCAGCCATCCGTTCCTCCAGGCTGTTGTCACAATAGGACTGCCCCGGCAGTATCTATTCGGTGCAAAGCCTGCGTTCCTCCAGCTTTGCGTCGTGTCAGGACTGCCCGCAGGGCAGGCGGTCGGGCTGGGTGCGGCCGCTGGTCGGGTGTGGGTGGGGCTGCCCATTCATATTTCCTCCTTTTTCTGCTCCTTTTTCTGCCCTCCGGGATAGGGCAGGCTCGGCATTCACTCTGTGAGAACACCGGAATTTCTTTCAAAATTCCGGGTATAAAAAAGAAAATCAGATAGTTGAGAAATTTTAGACCGGAAAAGAAAATTAGTCGAAACTGTAATTTATATTCATTCTAAATAAGTGACTTAATTAAAGCCCATTAGCAGAATTATCAGCAGAAATTTAGCAAAAAACATATAAAAATATTTTTGGTTGATCTGCTTTATTCTATTGCTTTGGTATCTTGTCCGAATTCTGTATATATATGTATATCAGTTTATTAGCCTAATTTATTTCTTGCTTTTCTGCTTTTTTGGTTGTATCTTAGTGTCATAATTAAAGGGGTAGCCGCCCCGCTTTCATTCAAGTTTAACCAAACATTTACAGCGATGTCAAAAAAGACGAAGCCCGCCCAGACTATGGGCAGCCCTGCCGGATATCTTCCGGAGGAAACAAAAACCGCAATCGAAGCCGCAGCCCAACAGGCTGAAAACGAAACCCCAGCCCCAAGCCAGGAAACAGACCCCGCCGAAGTTAACGCACTCCGGCAAGAGGTAGAACAATTACGGGCGCAAATTGCCAAAGCCCCCGCAAGCCTTGAAGATCAGATTAATTATTTCAAGCGCAAACAGGACCTTATCACCCGATTAAACGGGATAAGTAATTCTATTTTTTTACTCGAGAAACACGGGGAAGATGTACGCAAGGAAGCAGAAGAGGACGTTTTCGCCTCTGAGGTTTTCGCCCTCAAACTGAGTGCTAAAAAAGGCTATTCAAGCGAGGAGGATATTTTCAAATTCCGTAACCCTGCCGTAATTTCTGAACTGATATCCTTTGTTTTGGCAAGGATGCAGGAAAAGCGGGAAGCGATAGAGCAGGAAATTGCAGCCTGATTAAAAGCTGAGCGGGGGTAGCCGCCCCCGCTCAAAATTCAAGTCTAACCACGTCAAAACAAACGCAGCTATGAAAGACAAAGATACTACAAAGGACGAAAACCCCACACGGGAAAAGAGGAGAATATTAAGCGAGTTAAGCCGGGACGCAGAAGCAGTAAGAGAGGGATTTATGAGAGCCGCGGAGCAGGCCGGACAGGATAATAAAGTTCTGTATTGGGCAAGTAAGACCATTAATTATATGCTCTTAAATCACATTTACGAAACCGAGGGAGCGACCGAGTTTAAAACCTTCATGCAATGGAAGCAGGAAGGCGCAACCGTGAAAAAAGGCGCTAAGGCTTTTTTAATTTGGGGGCAGCCACTGGGAACACGTGAGGAAGAGAAGGAAAAAGGAATCAGCCCCGAAGATTTTGACAGCCTGTTTTTTCCCCTGTGTTACCTGTTTTCCGATAAGCAGGTAATAAAAGCCGCAGACAGGGTAAAACCTGAAACCGAAGGCAAAGATCCGGCACCGGTTCTGCAGGAAGCCGAAACGATAACGGATGAAGTTTTCTAACCCCTCAAAACCATGGTAACACTATTTAATCAGATAGCAGAGGTTAAACTCTCTTACATCCCGGCAAAGGATGTAGATAAAAATCCAATCGTATCAAACAGCCGTCAGGTATTTGAAGTGTTTTACAACTTTTGGGACTTGTCACAAATTGCCTACCGTGAGAGCTTTAAAGTGATGTTATTAAACAGGGCTAATAAGGTAATAGGAATAATGAACGTAAGCGAAGGGGGGCAAGCCGGAACGGTGGCAGATCCTAAAATGATCCTGCAGTCTGCAATTTTATCGCATGCCGCATCTTTGATCCTTTGCCACAACCACCCATCCGGCAACCTTACACCCAGCGAGGCAGATAGAAAACTAACCCGGAAGATTAAAGAGGGTGCAGCGTTTTTAGACTTGCCCGTTTTAGATCATCTTATCATCGGTACCGATGGGAAATATTACAGCTTTGCGGATGAAGGAACCCTTTAACCGGTAACCATATTTAATATATGTCGGTCATGTATATACATGACCGGCCACCGGGAAATCGGTGTTCGGATGGTGGGCTATGGTCCGCCTGTTTTGTTTTTACAGGGATAGCCCACCAACCTCACGGACTGGTCTGACTTTTCCACCCTTTCTGCAGTTGCCTGATTCAGCGGTGGCAGAAACTGTGAGAAAAGGAAATTTAAAATTCTGAATTCTATTAATAGTCCACAATAAAAGGCCTGACTCCTCCGTTTCCCTGACATTAATGGTTAATTATTTTGTTGCTATCTAAGCCCCGCCCCTGGCGGGGCTTTTCATTTGTCCTTTATCCTGGAACCCTTCAGGAATAGATTTGCCGGAAAACAAGTGATATGATCCGGATCCGGAGAGTGGATGTGCTCAGGGAGTATGATGTGAAGGAGACCCCTGATGGCAAACAGGTTACTTTCTCAATCAGGTTTGTTAAAAAAACCGGCGAGCTGGTGTTTCTGCCTCGGGCTGTGGCGTGTGGATTACCCTGGGATGTGGCAAGGAGCAGGCAAAGGGGAGTAATGCCGGTGGATGCAAAAGGGGAGAAGGCAGGGCATGTCTACCCGGTCCGGATTGATAATATCACAGAGTGGAACGGTAAACGGGTGATTTTATGAGTGATGTTCTGTATAGCAAAGATGGTACCCCGCTGCTGGCTTTCGGCACCAGGTTTTACGCGGAAACAAAAGGAGCGCCGGCATCCAGACCGGCAGTATCAAAGCAGCTCGAAAAGCAGGATGATAAAGTTACCGTGGGAGGTGAAACTCTGGTGGCCTGGGGGCCAAACAATGACTTTCCAACCAGGGCAAACGAACTCATCCGGAGCGTGGGAGTGCTCAACACCGGCCTTAAGTTTATCCGGAACTTTACCCTTGGCCAGGGTATTTTCCCCTGCCGGGTAACCGGGTATGATGACCAGGGAAATGAGCAGCTTCAGGTACTTGATGATCCCAAAATTGTAAACTTCTGCCAGGGCAGGATGGTACGCCGGTACCTTGAGAAAGCTGCCCGTGATTATTTCAAATTCGGCAAAGCCGATGTTCAGATGATACCCAATGAAGCCGGAACCGAAATGGTGGGCCTGAGTACCATCAACACCATGTACAGCCGCTACACCGAAGCCAAATCCGGGATAATTGAAAAGTGCATTGTTTCTGGCCGCTGGCCGGATACCCCACCTGAAGGTGAATTCGAATCTTATGACCTGCTGGATGAGTATGATCCGTTCTTTGACCTGGAAAGCCGCAGGCTGACGGGCAAGATCCGGGGGAAGTCATTTGTCTATTCAATCAGGGATTCCTGGAGTAATAACGATTACTACTCAGAACCCATCTGGTTTGCTGCCTACCTGGCGGGATGGGTGGAAGTGGCCCGCCTTGTGCCGGCATTCCTGAAAAAAGCCTTCAAAAATCAGATTACCTGGAAATGGCATGTTCAGATACCTTATGCATTCTGGGAAAGGAAATTCCCATCAGCTGAATACCGGGATATCGCAGCCAGGCAAAAGGCCATCGAGGAATACATGGATAAAGTTGAAGAGAACCTCTGTGGCACCGACAATGCAGATAAACCCATTTTTACTTTCTTCGAAATCAACCCGCAGAACGGCAAGGCAGAAGAACAGTGGATCATCACTGCCCTGGATAACAAGTACAAGGAAAATGACAAGTTGATCACCTCTGCAGCTGCAAACTCTGAAATCCTCTTTTCACTCATGCTCAACCCCAATGTCCTGGGCGCCGGTATGCCCGGGGGGACCTACTCAGGGAACCAGGGAGGGAGCAACATCCGCGAAGCTTTCCTGGTGAATATTGCCAACTGCTGGCTAGACCGGCAGAACCTGCTGGACCCGCTCGAGCTCTTTTTGCAGTTTAACGGGGTGAAGGATGTGCAGCTCCGCTTCAGGAACACCATTTTAACCACCCTCGATACCGGAGCCGGTACCACCAAAAAACTTTCGTAATCATGCTGATCAAGAACATAGATGAAGTAAAGGAGCTGCTGCCGGTAAGTACCGGTGTTGAATTCACCCGGTTAAAACCTCACCTTGAAGTTGCAGAGGAAAATTTTATCCGCCCATTGCTTGGAAACGCCCTTTTCAGGGAGCTGGAGCAGTTTAACGGCACATCGGTACCCTCAGCGCTTAAAGATCGCTCTGAGGCCTTAAAAGAGCTCCTCAGGTCGGTTCAGCGATCGGAGATCCATCTGGCCTACTGGCATGGGTATGAGGTGCTGAATGCCTACATCTCAGATGGTGGCTTCCGTAGGATTGAAACCGAGAAAATAAAAGGGCTTTTCAAATACCAGGAAGAAAACCTGAAGGAGTATTTTAAAATAACCGGGTTTAACGGGCTGGACTCTGCCCTGGAGATCATCGAGGCCAATATCACCGCCCTGGATAAGTTTAAAGAATCGGATACCTGGAAGCAAATGCAGGGATCATTTATCCCTGATACCGGTACATTCAACTCAATCTACTTTATCGGGGGTTCCAGGCTTGTTTTCCTCAGGTTACAGCCCTTTTTTCAGGTTATCGAGGACCTGAGTATCAAACTGGTACTGGGGGCCGAGAATTACGCTTTTATCAAAGCTGAGATGGTGAGAGCGGAACCTGCTCCACATGTGACCAGGATCCTGCCGGTGGTGCGTAAACCCATCGCATTCCTTTCAGTGGCAATGCTCATGGAAGAATCCGGGGCGGACCTTTCGGACAAGGGATTGTATTTTGAAGGGCGCATGCCGAACATGATGAGCGACACCATAAAACAACCAGCCGAAATTGAGCGGGTAAACAACCTGGTCAGGCGTGCCCGGGGGCTGGGTGAAAGTTACCTGGTACTGCTCAAACAGTTCCTTCAGGATAACGCTGCAGACTGGGGAGGATACACAGCTCCACCATCGGGCCTGCATAACCGTGACAATACCGGAAAAAAAACATGGTGGGCATGAAAGAGGTCGTAATAGAATACCGGACCTTCTGGATCCGGAGCAAAGCACAAAGCAGTGTCCCGGAAAAATGGGATGAAGTATCACCCCGGCAGCTTATTGCCATTGCAAAGAATTACCTGGGGGAAACCTCTGAAGACAAATTGCTCTCGGTTATGTGTGGGGTAAGAAAATGGGTGATCCGCCAGCTGGACGCCTATCAGAAATTAACCCTGGCTGAGGAGCTTGCATTCCTTACAGATTATAAACCCTACAGCCATTTTATCATCCGGAAGGCTGGTGCGCTCAGGGCACCGAAGCCCAGGCTCCAGGGGATGACCTTCGGGCAGTTTATGTTTGTGGAATCCTATTACTCTGCCTGGCTGAAAAGCCAGAAGGATGAAGACCTGGATAAGTTCATTGCAGCCATGTACCTGCCGAAAGACTCCGTTTTTAAAAGTGAGAACCACCCGGCCATTACCCTCATTGCCGGCAAGATCCCGGTTATTGTGAAGTGCGCCATATCGATCAATTACAGGCTGGTAAAAGAGTTTCTCTCTCATGCCTACCCATTGATATTCCAGAAACCAAAACCGGGCTCCAAAACTGCCGGGGATGATGGCTGGATAAAGGTGTTTGAATCTGTTGTGGGGGATGATATCGTGAACCAGGATAAATACGCCGGTCTGCAGCTTCACATCATGCTCCGGTATATTACCGGCAAAATCAAGGAAAACAGCAAAAAGTAAGATTATGAAAACAGAATTTAAAACCGATATCAACGGGCTGTACCTGGAAATTACTCCCGAAAATGACAATGAGCGCCGGCTGATGGGCGAGCTGATGAGTGATCCCCTGCGGGGCAAAAGGGTGAAGATGGGCTTGAGACATTCAACCGATCAGCGGGGAACCCAGGTGGTAAGGATACAGGCATTCAGGTACCTGAGCAATATTCTGGAGCTATCATCCAGGATAACAATAAAAAATGTGGCCATCCAGAATGGAATCGTAATACAGGTGGACAAACTCAGGTATTATGTAATAAAATCAAGACAACCGGACGCCAGCCCTGTGGGAACAGTTATGGGAACAGTTAAGGTTTGGGAACTGCTGGAGTTTACCGGAGCTTCAGGAACCACGCTCGATTTTGTGAAGGATCCCAACTGGGCCTGGAGGTCAAATACAAATGCCACCGGTGGGCTGAGATGGCTGGGGATCTGTCAGACAGAAAATGAATTTTTGACTGCCCTGGGGATAAAATGATGAACCCGGACCTGGAAGCTAACGTTTTCAAAACGGCTTGCCATGCGCCCGGGTTCATTACAAAAGTAGTACAATGGAGCCCAAAATTAATCATTTCTTCGTTAAAAACAATCGACAATGCCAAAGGATGTAAAGTTCAGCGCCCTGGTGGATTACTTCAGGAAAATAGCGGTAAAACACAGGGATATCCGGCATACTGATGCAGATAAGCATTTTTACCGCTTTGAAGTAGATGAAGTCCTCTCCGGTATCTCCGGAATGAATTACCCGGCCATGATCATGGAAGGGTACCGGTTCTCATTTGCCGATCAGAAATCGGACAACCCGGTTAAAAAGCGCGAAGGGGCATTCATTCTCATTGATCATGTTGGTGATCCCGGAGACTATGAGAAGATCCACCAGGTGTGGGATCACATGGAAGAGATCGGGGATGATATCCTGGCCAGGATCAAAGCTGATAAAAAGGACCCGGCATCACCGGTGAGGGATTTTGACATCGAGAGCGTAAATGGCCAGCTGGTAGCCACCGAACTGGGCAACCATTACGGCATCCGCTACACTTTTAGCGTGGATTGCCGGTTTACCTGGGATGTGAACCCTGAAAAGTGGATGCCATGACCCCGCAGGAAATCACAGCTTATAACCTTATGATCCGCCGCTGGTCGGCCATGGTCCGGCGAAAACTGGTGGGCAGTGTTTTGCGGTTTACCGATGGCAAGGAAGGAGCTGTTACCCGCGGGATAAAACGCCACCAGAGCCGCACTGAATACAAGCTGAAGGATAATATTTCATACCGTACCCATCAGGATCTTGGCCAGGTGGATGGTGTAGGGTACCAGTTTGAAAGGCATGGTGTATTTGTGCATAAAGGCGTAGGTCGGGGATATGTTATAGTTGGTGATGTAGTGGTACCAGGGAGAAGACCAGGCAATGAAGAAAAGCAATATGCAAAATCTCAGAACCGGGAGGCAAAAAGTATAATCCTGGCGGGCCCATCACGCCGTAAACCGGCGGAATGGTTTAACCCGGTATTGGATCAGCACATTCCGGAGCTGGCAGATAAGGTGGCCCAAATGAATGCAGATGCCACCGTGAATGCAATGAGGATGAGAATAGTTTAAGATGAATTCTCCTGGTAACGTGGAAACGTTATTGAGAACCCTCATTTTTTAAACCGAAAAGTACTTATTCAGTAAACTTTCGAGTTCAATTTTTGAAACCGGTTTTGTTAGATAATCATTACATCCAGCTGAAATTGCTATTTCCTTGTCACCTTTTAAAGCATAGGCCGTCTGGGCTATTATGATTACTTGATTATTACTCTTTCTTACTACTCGGGCAACATCTAATCCGCTCATACCAGACATCTTGATGTCACACAAAATTAAATTGATTCCAGGGGTTGACTTAAAAACATCAATCGCCTCCTGTCCCGATGTTGCTTTATAAATTGTAGAAGTATATTTCCTCATAAGCATATCAATCAACTTCATTGAAGTATCATCATCTTCTACAAGCAAAGCATTCAGATTTATTAACTTGCCCGGGTTTTCTACCTCCTTCTGGAAATCAACAGTAATTGATGTTTTGGGCAGTTTGGTCAATTGAATAGGCATTTTGAACTGAAATACAGAACCTGCCCCTTCTGTTGATTCAACTGTCAATTCCCCCTTCAGCAGTTTTGCGTAAGCGTTTGAAATTGATAGCCCCAGACCCGCACCTTCAAATTGACTTGAGAAGCTTGAATCTGCCTGAACAAATCGCTCAAAAACTGCCTTAATCTTGCTCTGAGGAATACCAATACCTGAATCCTTTACATAAATAATCAGATTGTTTTCGGAAATTTTACTTCCAATCTCTATCACCCCCTTCTTTGTAAATTTCAAAGCGTTTTTAATCAGGTTTGTCAAAATTCCGTAAATCTTTTCCTGATCAGTATAAATTAAATTGCTTTCAGAAGGCAAAACCTCTTTTAATTTCAACTGTAGGTTTTTTGCTTTTGCTTGAGGTAAAAAGAAATTATAAAGAAATCTGATCTGATCATTAATGTTTGTAATAGTATAATTCATGGGCACCATCCCTGATTCAAGTCTTGATAGTTCAACCAGGTCGTTGATGATATTAAGCATCCTATCACCACTTTTCTTTATAATACTTATATACTCTTGCTGCTCTTCACCAGATAGTTCCGGATTTTTTAAAAGTTCTGCAAATCCAAGAATGCCGTTCATAGGTGTTCGGATTTCATGGCTCATGTTTGCCAGAAAAGCCGATGTTAATTTCTCAGATTCTTCTGCCTTTATTTTTGCTTGTTTGAGAGCCTGGTTAACCCTGACATATTTTCTGTTGTTGGCTTTAATTTCTAAATTTTTCTCAATAAGATTTTGCTCAAATGTCCGTTGCTCTGTAATATTTACACCTATAGCAGCAATTGATTCTGGATTACCGCTTTCGTCATGTAAAATGGTAACATTCCATGAAATTATAAATACCTTCTCGTTTTTGCCTTTTATATACGTCTCAATGGAATCTTTGAACTCCTTGCTAAATAAATAGTTGAGAAATAAGTCTCTGATTTCAAGTCTTCTCTCTTCAGGAATAAAAAGTTCTAAAAAATTCCCATCGATAATTTCATCCTGCTCGTAGCCTGTTAATTGTAAAAGTGAATCATTGCAATAGCTTATTAATCCCCGTTTATTCAAAATAACAGTTAAGAGATTCGTACTTTCAAGTATACTCTTGAATCTTCTTTCCACCTCTAACAGTAAAACTTGTGCTTTCCTGTTTTTCCAGTTTTTCCTCTGTCTCAACATTAATGTTCCAAGCAGCATTGTGGCAGGAATATAAACAAAAATCAAAGGAATACTGATAACAGAGAGGGTTTTTATTATTGATGATTGAGGTAAAAGAAATGTGCATGCTATCATTGCAATATGCACTGTCGTCCCTAAAAGAAGGAGTTCTTTCAATGGTTTCTGCTGAACTTTTTCAGATCTCGTCTTGCGCCAAAGAATTCCAATAGAACCGGAAAAGAGAATAACTGCTATTCCCATGTAAATACCATCCCCTCCAAGATATATCCGGAATGCCGCGTCAATCACTATGGCAATTATGGTGGGCAAAGGTCCGAAAAGGAGTCCCGATATAGATAACATAACAGATCGTGTATCAAAAACGATCCCTGGGACTAATGACCACGGACTGAGCATGAGCACAATCCCAATAGCACCTATAATGCAACCCATTACAATTTTGTACCGGGTCTTTCTATGCTCCTCGTTTTCGACCCAGAAATTATTATAAATCAGGCTGAAAGAAAGCAATATAGCAGTGTTCTGCAGCAGTCCGGTAAAAATTGAATTTTCCATATTGAAAAATCTTGCTTGGAATTTTAATTGAAAGTTCTAACCAGTAAACAAATCCAAAGAGGAATTAAAAGAAGATATTATTTACGTTATTAATAGTGCGCTAAAAGTAGTTGATTTCCAATATAGAATCAAGTAACACAGGTTAGTTGAAATACTCTGAAATACTTAACCATCTATTTTCAATTAACTCATTTTTAAAGAATTAAGATTCTCATCATCCATATCTCTCGCGGAAACCAGAACATGAGTATTCTTACAACTGGTGAAATTATCCATTTGTTGAATGAAATTGGGCAATAGTTTAACAATTGACAAATGAACAGCGACAGATCTATTCAGGCTCTGTCAAAATGAGAGTT
Organism: Bacteroidota bacterium; assembly: GCA_009773455.1. Lineage (GTDB taxonomy): Bacteria > Bacteroidota > Bacteroidia > Bacteroidales > Lentimicrobiaceae > Lentimicrobium. The sequence continues at coordinate 107,002 of WSXU01000007.1, forward strand.
AATAATTGGGGTAATTGACGATGATTTTACACTATTCTTTCCATAAATCAATAAATAATGATTAAATTGTAAATTTTATTTACATTTTTTACGCAATTAGAATGTAATTTGATGTTAAAAATTACTTTTAAACTATTTCAGGATAAATATTCAACAAATGATTGAACTTCAGTTCAGCTATCAATAACATAACGGATATGAAAAACATTAACACAATCTTGTTATTCCTTTTCATTACAATCGGAATTTTCGCACAGGAAGTTAAAGTTAATACAAACCTTGTTATCGAGGCTGATGGAACCATCAGAATGGATAACACAGCAACCGTTTGGGAGGATCTTAGAATTCCATTTAATTTCGGAACAAGTAATACCCTGGCGACAACCTGGCAGCAATTCGTCGGCGTAACCTATCTGGATGTATTTAAACCATCCGGTGATGATGCATTGTTTTTTTCAGTCCAATTACCCCATTCCTGGAAAGCTGGTACAAATATTTTTCCTCATATTCATTGGACCCCTATGACAGAAGGGTCAGAAGATGATAATGGGGTTTATTGGGAACTGGAATATGTCTGGGCAAACAATGCAGAAACATTCCCCTCTACTACTACTGTTATTTCCGGAGTAACTACCACACCTGAATTGGTTGGTGATCTGGTGCCTCACAGACATTATATTACAAAACTTGGTCCTCCTGAAGGGATAGATGGTTCAGGTAAAGGGATCTCCAGTATGCTGGTATGCCGCATTGCCAGGAGGGGCTCCAATCCTGCAGATACTTATTCCGGGAATGCAGGTGCTATCGAATTTGATTTTCATTATCAACTCGACACTTACGGAAGCCGTCAGGAATATATTAAGTAGTATTAAAATGGATTTTCCAAAAATAAAAAACAGTCTGTCTTTTGGCTAGGCTGTTTTTTTGTCATGATATCAGATTATTTCAACACACTCCCACAACCATTACAAAACCGAATCTCAATCTTACCATAGATCAGGAGCTTAAGGTAAAGCCAAACCCCCATTCTTTTCATGGGGGTACGGCGTTTCATTATAATGATCATCCTGTGGTCGGTGGAGCTGCACTGTGGGCAGGATGCCGGCAATCGCTGAATCATAGCATTGTATTGCTGAGAATAAAAATTACCTGGATAATATATAGGTTCTATTGGTTATTAAATCTTATTCCCAAAAAGCCTGGTTATCCAGCTTTTCTTTTGGGCACGTTTGGCTTCCTTTCTAAGTTTTTGTCTATGAATAATTTCCATTCTATAATTTTCTTCAGTTTGTTTTAGCTTCTGATCCAGGTAACCCTTGATTCCACCGGCTTCTGAGGATATTTCAAGCCCACGAGCTGAAATAATGTATTTACTTGCAGAATCCCAGGGATCAAGTATACCTTCCAATAGTAGAAATTTCAAAATTGAATCTTTTTCCCTTTTATCAAGAAAATCAAATGTTGAATTTGAAAAATCACTTCCAACTGGATAGTAATTTTGAAACAGCCCTATTACTCTATCAACTTTAACAAGATCGAAATGCATAGCAATGAGAGGGTTTAGCAGAGCTCAAAAATATATCTTTTTGCTATAGTTAGTATAGTTGAATCCAGGAAAAAATCTGGCTTATTTAATTACTATCTGCCCCAGGTAAGGATCCAGTTGGCTATGGTTCTTAAAAGTTTTTATAGTTTCGAGTTCCTCTGTTTCATTTATATACCATAGCTCCACATAGAAACTGTACAGGGTGTATAAATTAATCAGATAGTTTCCTTCTACCCGGTTTAAAAGGTAGACGCCATTTTTAGCCAGGAGTATGACCTTTGAATCTATGTCGAGGGCATTAAACTCGTATAATTCCATCCTGAAGAATTTTGACAGGTATCAGGTCATTTATGCAATTGAAGAAAAAACCAGCCCGTTGATACCCAGTTCCCGAACAGTATCTAAAGGATATCGCAGGGCTGATTTTGTCCAAACCAAGGTATTGTGTTATCAAAAATATGTATTTTTACTGTATCAGATCAGTATTAATAAAAAAGTTCCTATTATCTCGTATTTCAAATTAGTCACTTATTATGAAAAATTTTGTAGCTATCGATTTTGAAACCGCTCAACCGGCTAGGTATACTGCATGCTCAATTGGAATTATTGTTGTAATCGATGGAGTTATTGTTCAGCGGTTTCAGACCTTAATTCAACCTCTTGATAATATCTATTCTGAACACAATACCAGAGTTCATGGAATTGAGCCTGGTCATACTGAGAATGCCCCCACATTTAAAGAGTTGTATCCAATTCTCAAAGGTTTTCTAAATGGGGCACATGTAGTTTGCCACAATGCTTCCTTTGATATTGATGTGTTAATGAAAACTATGGAGTATAATGGAATCAGCTACAGGGATTTAAATTTTCAAGTTTCGGATACCCTAGATTATTATGGCAAAAGCTTAAATGATTGTTGTTCTGAGTGTGGAATAGAGCTTAATCATCATGATTCATTATCAGATGCTGAAGCTTGTGCTAGATTGTTTTTGAGGAAAAATAATATCGAACTGAGGACAACAAATCCGGGGCGGGGAAGATTAAATCCATCTCAATATACGGATCATCAGAGAATCACCGGACAAATTCTTAAACCTGAATTAGATTCCGTAGAGGATAAGACAAATCCATTTTATGGTAAAAAAGTTGTTATTACAGGAACATTTAATACTTGGCCTGATAGGACTCTACTGGCAAAAAAACTTCAAGAACTTGGTGCCGATATCGATACCAGTGTAACCACAAAAACACACATTCTCGTTGCTGGAAATGATGTGGGCCCGAAGAAAATGGAGAAAATGTTATTTAATATCAATACTGATGAGAGTCGTAAAATAATTAATGAGAATGAAGTAAACAAAATGCTAGGCTACCAATAACCCCTCTGTCCCCATTTTCCTGTATTGCCACCCTCAGGTAAAAATATATTTTTACCGGTGCATCATGTTTGTATTGAATTAGTACAGTATCTTTGTACTGTTCAAATGCTAGATTAAATGATTTTCCTTAACAACATTATAGGGCGAAGCCCTGAGTGTCTTGCTATCGCGAGGTGGCAGGCGGTTGCTAGCAACCGGAACAACACTCAGGGCTTCGCCGTTAAGGAGAAAACAAATGAATGTAACATCTCAGCTCAGCCTGCTCAGGCAGGGCCGCCGTTCTAAATTAGCGGCAAATCCATTTCCAAAGCATGAAATTTCACTTCTGGACGTTCTTATATTCGTAAGTACGGCCTCGCATGTGGCATTGCGTGCAATCAGAATTGCAATCCTCAGCAGGCGCCGGGAACTTATTTACACGGTCACCTTAAAAAATGGCCACAGGGAAATCTGGGCGGTGGACAGTCCTGATCAAATGATCGACATCTTAATACATGAAAGGAGGAAAATTATCCATGTAACAAAAGGAAAGGAAGCAATCGTATGAAAGACTCGATCAACCTGGGAGGCGTTCATTTAACGCCTCATGCTCTTAAAGCTATTCAAAACCTGCAGGAAAATGATAATGAAGCTTTGCAAGAGCATATAAACCGTTTGTCAAATGTAGCTACCTGGATAGGTAAGGATCTGGATGGATTCGATCCTGCCTGCACAGATGACCAGGAGGCAATACGGTCAATAGTGTCTATTTCTAACACAGTGGCTTTTCTGAAAAGCCTAGCTGTCAAATAACGGAGGTAGGCCATGAAAATGTTTCCTTTCTTCGGATTTTCGGGCGATGATGATGATCAGGACGGTCTCTCCCCGGAAGAACTGGTGGCTGTAATTACTAAAATGTACTTACCTGCCTCCTCTGCCTCCTCTGCTGATGAACTTATCTCGCATGCAGATCTTGTTGAATTGGTCCGCTCAGCACTGCCAAAGGCTAAAGCCGGTGCAGTGTTCACGAAAATGACCGATATGGGTTTTGGATCTAAAACGATAGAAGGGACCATTTACTGGCTGGTACTTAACGCTTAAATTAGTTGTCCTTTCGCCCGGGGTGCGCCTGGATGTAATTTGCCCGAAATTTCAAAAGAAATGGCAGGCAGTTACACCAGGCGCATTAATTTATACATCAACGGCAAAGAGGTAAAGAATGATATCCATTCCATCCGGGCCGAAATGAATAAGCTCGTTAACGAGCAGACCCGCATGACCCGCGGAAGCAGGGAGTATGTGGAAGCGGGTAAGAAAATCAGAATACTGGATGGCATCATCCAGCAACACCGGGAGCAGGTACGCTCTGTTTCCAAATCCTGGAATTTCGAGAGCATAAGCCAGGCTTTTAATAAATACTTCCTTGCAGTGTCAACCTTTGTGGCAGGTTTTGCAGGGATTCTTTATTCCGGCAAGAAAGCCATTACCATGTTTGCCGAGTTCGATGACAAGGTTTCAGACGTTCGCAAAACAACCGGGCTCTCCAGGGAGCAGGTATATGCCATGAATGAAGAACTGAAGAAAGTGGACACCCGCACAGCTCAAAATGAACTACTGGACCTTGGACGAATTGCCGGTAAGTTGAATATCAAACAAAAGGAGGATGTTGAAGGGTTTATCAGGGCATCTGATAAGGTTGTTGTTGCCCTGAAGGAAGATCTGGGGGGTGAGGCAGAAGAAGCCGTAAGGCAGATTGGAAAGCTGGTATCAGTCTTCGGCATCAGGGAGCGCTTTGGAATTGAAGATGCCATTACCAAAACCGGCAGCGCCATAAACGAACTTGGCATGGCCAGTACTGCCAATGAAGGCTATATTGTGAGCTTTGCCAAAAGAGTAGCCGGGGTGGCGCCATCAGCAAAGATTTCGCTCCAGGATGTATTGGGACTGGCTGCCACGCTAGATCACCTGGGGCAAACAAGTGAGGTTTCATCCACTGCATACAGCCAGGTAATAACAGGTATGTTTAAAGATACTGCAGCTTACGCAAAAGCTGCCCGCATGAGTGTAGGGGATTTTTCGAAGCTACTAAAAACAGATTCCAATGAAGCTTTTTTGAAGTTGCTCGAAGGCCTGCATAACAATGGCGCCGGCATGGAAGAGCTCATCAATAGCATGGGAAACCTTGATATGGAAGGGAAACGGGCTATTTCTGTTATTGGGGTGTTGTCAAACAACGTTGGCCTGTTAAGGGAGCAACAGGCCATCAGTAACCGGGAGTTCGACAAGGGAACCTCATTGCAGGAAGAGTTTAATGTAAAAAACAACAACGCCCAGGCAATACTGGAGAAGAAAAGAAAGGTACTGAGCAACCTTGCCGTAGAGCTGGGAGAGAAGCTTATGCCGGCACTTACAGTGTCAACTTCGGGTTTTACCTACTTTGTAAAGGCAGGGCTTATAATGACTGATTTTGTAATTAAACATGCCGGGGCAATTGCAAACCTGGTTGTGAGCATTGCAGCCTATACTATTGCAACCAAGCTGGCCACCCTTTGGCAGAACCGGCACACAGAAGGCGCTATAATAAATACTCTTGCAGTTAAAGCAAATAGTATAGCTATGGGTATAGGAAGAGGTGTAACATTGCTCTATGCTGCAGCAAAAGCAATCCTCACCGGTAATACAATGAGAGCAACTGCAGCGCTGAAACTATTTAACCTTTCAATTAAAGCGAACCCCATAGGACTGCTGGTTTCCTTACTCACTCTTGCCGCCGGGTCGTTGTTCTTATTTTCTAAAAGGTTAAGAGAAGCCTCAGTAGAGCAAAAAGCCCTTGAAAACGTAACCTACCGTGCCAATAAAATGTATGATGAACAGACAGCTAAAATTAAATACCTGGTTGAGCGTATCGGGGATGAGAATGTATCAAATGAACTGAGAAGGGAAGCAATAAACGATCTGAAAGAAATAATGCCCGGTTACAATGCCCAGTTGACAGAAGAAGGTAAACTCATCAACCACAATACAGAGGCCATCAAAAATTACCTCGTAATGCTGGAGATGAAATACCGGAAGCAGGCTGCCGAGGAAGAATTGCTGGATCTTCTTAAAAAGGAAATGGAGGCTAAAAGGGCACTGGATAAAGCAGAGAAGGAATATGCTAGCACAGTAGCTCAGAACCAATCACAGGTAATTTATGGAGGTGAAGCCGGAATGGCAGGCCAACTGGCCAAATCTGATTCAAACATTCGCTCAGAAAGTGTCCTGGAAGATGCAAAAAAGAAGCACAAGGAAGCTCTTAAAGCCCTGGAAACAATGCGCGGTGAGGTTAAAAAAGCGGTTCAGGAGTACCAGGCAACACTGGATCCACTGCAGCCTATTGCAGTTGAAGATAATGGGGAAGAAAAGCCTGATGGTTTTCAACCCGGAGCAGATCCCGGGAAATCAAAATCTAAATGGTCCCTCAACAACGACCTTACCTACCTCAAAGAATCCCTGCAGATGAAACAGGATTATGGTAAGGGAGTAATAAAAACAGAACAGGAGCTGGAAGCAAAACTCAGGGACCTTGCCATAAAGGTTCTGAAAGAACGCATACTCTCGGGAAAGGAATCAGGAGAGCAGCTGCTGAGCATCCAGGAGCAATTGGCAGAAAAGTACATCGAAATCCGTAAGGAGCGCAACGAACGGGAAAAGGACCTGCAGGAGGCTGCAGATACCGGCAAATCACCGGTTGAAAAGGAAAACCGGGAGTATGAAGAAAGGCTCATACTGCTGAAGCTTTTCGGCAAGAAACGCGAAGACATGTCAGCCCTGGAACTGGCAGCACTTGAAGCCCTGGAAAAGGAGCACAAAGAGAAACTTGCCAAGCTCGATGCCGATGCCATGAAGGATGAAATTGACCGGAGACAGAAAGCTTTTGAATACAGTTTTGCCGAATTAAAGTTACAGCACACCAATGAACTAAATGCGATTACCACCCTCGACCAGGCAAAGCAGATCCTCTCGAAAACAATGTCGGCTAAAGAGCTGGAGAAGGTAAAAAGCCTTGACAAGGCCAAAAAGCTTATTGCAAAACAATCAGCTGCGGAAGAGGAAGAATTTGCCCGGAAACATCTTACTGAACTAATGGAGATTGTTCAGAAAGTGATGAGTTCCGGAGAGTTTGAAGGAATTAACCTCAGTGATAATATACTGAGTGAAGAAGAGAAAAAGGTACTTCTGGATCGGATTCAGGAGCTCATGGAAGCACTGGCCAAGTTGAAAGGAGAAACCAGTACTGATAATTCTGTTCCTCAGAATCTGGATGAAAGGGGTGGGGTTGATATACTTGGTTTTAGCCAGGATGATTGGAACCTTTTGTTCGATAATCTTGAATATGGGAAAATGTCAGTAGGTGAGATACTTGCTGCTGCCATTATGGTTGGTAAAGCATTGACAGAAGTATTTAAGACATATTACGAATCCGTTTCGAAACAAGAACAAGCTAAACTTGAGGAGTTTGAAGAAAGTGTAAATTATCAAAAAGAAACACTACAGCAAAGCCTGGATGGAAATCGAATAAGCCAGGAAGCATATCATAAAGCAGTTGCAGAATTAGACAAGGATTTAGACAGGAGAAAAGCGGAATTAGAAAGAAAGAATGCCATCAGGGCCCGCAATTCAGCTATTATGGAAGCTATTGTTAATACTGCTACTGCAGTAACTTCAGCCCTGAAGATAAAACCTCCATTAGGAATAATATTGGCGGCAATTGTGGGAGGCCTTGGTGCTTTCCAAATAGGTAAAATTATGTCAACTCCATTACCAACACTCCCGGGAAAGGAGGCTGGAGGTTATATCGATGTTGAGAGGTCTCAGGATGGCAAATACTTCAGGGCGAGAAACGACCCTTGGAAACGGGGTTATGTAAGCACCCCCACCGTGATCACGGGTGAGAAGCCGGGATCTGCTGAATATGTGGTTTCAGATGCCGGGGTGAATAACCCAACCGTAAGGCCTATCCTGGACATACTTGAAATGGCCCGTATCAGCGGGAACCTGGCAACCATAAACCTGCCGGCAATACTGGAGAGTACACGCACCTACCCGGGTAGGCAGCAGGGTGGGTATATAAGCGATATTACCGGCAGCTCATCCGGAAAGATCCCGGCTGAAAAACCATCAGGACAGGATCCTGCCATGCAGGAATTACTTCAGCAGGCCATAAGTGTATTTGCTGCCCTCAAAACCCGGTTGGACCAGCCTATTAAATCCATGGTTGCCCTGCATGGCCGGGGTGGGCTCTATGAAACCATGGATGAAGACCAGGAATTAAAGAACAATGCAAATCTTTAGATTATGATAGAAATTATTGTTAATAGAAGCTTTAACCTTCAGCTCCCAATCGATATGACTTTGCAGTTTATAGAGGAGAATCCATTACTAGTTGCTGACAGAATACCGTCGTTATATACGCTCTCATTTGAACTGCCACCAACTGCTTTAAATCTAAAAGCATTTGGTTTCCCAAACCGTGTTTCGTCAATATCAGTCAAGAGGATTGTACCGGCTGAAATTATTCATTCAGGACTAGTAGTTTCAAGGGGTGAATTAATACTGCTTGAAACATCGCAATCACTAAAAGTTCAATTTAAAGGAAGCAGAGAAAGTGGAAATCTAAGGAAAGAGTTGAATAATATTGATATGGGTGAGCATGAATATGGCCAGTTTCCAAAGAACCAGGAAGACCTTGATTACACTTCCCCTCTTCTTGAAGAATATACCGTCTCAATGCGGAGCATTGCATATAGTGCAAATCCATATGCAATTGCTCCTGTGAAAATCCTCGGAACTGAGTGGGAAGGAAAGGAACTTAAAAACGGGTTTTTAAACGCCATGAAGCAATACATTAACTTCTGGAACCCATCTCGTGATAATTTATTCTTTGAGGACAATGGTTCTGCTGGAACCAGTCGTGCATATACCAGGACACCAGTTCTGCCTTTTCCATTCATAAAGGATATTATCAATAGTGCATTTGGAGAAACTCTTGAAAGTAATCCATTTGAAAATGATGTTGATCTGGCACGACTTGTTACGATTGCTATGAACCATAAACATAATACAATGGGCACATTGTTGGGTTATTACATTGTTCCTGGTCCTGCTGGTAGGAAATATCCAGTAATGTTTCCTTTGGTTGATAGCTATGATGATGTCGATAATGATGGATTACTACCACTTAAATATAAGATGCAATCATTTATGCAACAATATCTTTTTGCTGATTTCCTGAAGGATTTGATGAAAATTTTCTGTATGACAACGTTTCCAGGAATAAAATATAAAATGGAGTTTAATAATACAGTGATGGGATGGAAGGAAAGAGTAAACTGGGACGATAAACTAACTGGCTTGCCGGTATTCACAAAAGAAGAAGCAAAAAAGTATGTTTTTAAATACAGCGGTGTAGAGTCAAGTAATAAGGATGTTATTCTTAATAAATATAGTAATGTTAAAGCCATTTTTGATGCCGCCTATGAGACTGAGAACGATGATGCAGTTGTTTATGAAGACGAAAGTACTGGGGCACAATATAGTATTACCAGAACTTTACGGGGTGAAGAATCATTTGTTTTTTTGTACTCTGAAGTAAAAAATGACCCTCTTGCAACAAAAGAGGATGATAGTGAACTGGACAAATTAGAGGTAGTGTCAAGGGTAAGACCAGCTACCATGAATATACAGGATTACTGGGAAAAGGACCTCACCGGTGAACTTATACCCAGAAAATATTGGTTTGTTCCACAGATAAGTAACACCGCACTAACTGAAGCTCCATACATAATGTTCTGGGCAGGATTTAAATATACATTCGATTCTGGCGGAATAACTACTTATCCTTGTTTACTGGCACATCATACTGATCAGTATGGAGCAAAACATCTGAATACATCTCTTCATCCGGACGGACCTGAAGGTTTAATTGAAAAATTTCATGGAAGCATGAAAGCCTGGGTGGAAAAAGATAAAATGAGAGTTAAGGGATCATTCAGGTTGACCTTATTGGAGATTATACAGCTTAAAATCTGGGTTAAGGTATATTTTCAAGGTCGACTTTTTTATATTGAAAAACTGGACTATTCTCTCACCAATAAGGGCGTCAGCCTGGTAGATGTGGACCTCATTGAATGTTGAGTTGTCCTTTACCTATCTACCCCCCAGAGCATAGATTTGCCGGAAAACACCTTTGAGAATGAGTGCTTATGAAATCCTTGCCGTGGCCAGTGCTTATATCGGGCTAATTATAACTGTGCTTAAAATGATCGGTGCACAAAACAAGCTGGTAACCGTGCGCCTGGAACGTGGCAGCATAAAAATGGCTGAGATGAAAAAAGACATCGACAAAATGAACGAGGATCTGAAGCAAAAAGCCAATAAGGATCTTGTGGAAAATCAGCTGAAGAACATCTCTGAGCAGCTTGGTGAAATAAAGCAAATGCTTGAAAAAAGGACCAAATAAAATGGATGTTTTCCTTATCCGTACTGATGAAAGCGATCAGGGTACTTTCGGCCGGCTGATAGCTCCGGAGGTTGCCCTCAGCATTCATCTTATCGAACTCCCCAACCGGGATAATGAAGTCGGGTTCTCGCGCATACCCGCCGGGGATTACATCTGTAAACCTTACAAGAGCCCAAAGTTTGGCCGGTGCTGGTTGGTTACAAATGTTCCCGGAAGAAGTGCAGTCCTTTTTCATAAAGGTAACCTTGCCGGTGATACCCGCAAAGGCTATAAGACCCATTCGCGCGGGTGCCTGCTGCCCGGCTGGTACCAGGGGAAAATCGGGGCGCAGCGGGCTATCCTGAATTCAACCCGGGCATTCAATGAAATGGCAACAAAAATAGGCCTGAGCAATAGTTTTAAACTTAAAATACTTGAGCTATGATTGAAACAGTTTTGGGAGTGGCCACCGGTTTTCTGGGAACCATCCTCACCAGCTTCACCAACCTGAAAACCCAGAAGCTCAAAAATGAGCATGAGCTGAAGATGCGCAATTTTGACATCCAGGAGCGCAAACAGGAAGCCGAGCTTCAGATCGCCGTTGAAACTGCCCGTACTGAAGCTGCCATCGATACCGCAGAAGCAGCCGCCTACACTGCCAGCCTGCAGACAGCCAACCTCGATGTGCTCACCGCTGAAAAGCTTCAGGTCCTTTCGCAGACCGGCGGCAGAGCGGGAAAGATCCTCAGTTTCCTTATGGGCCTCGTTGACACCTTCAGGGCATCGATCCGCCCGGGCCTCACAGTTTACCTGGTTGTGCTTACAACCATTCTCACATTCAAAGCCATCGAGATACTCTCGGTAAAACAATCGCTGCTCAGCCCGGAGCAGGCACGCGAGCTCTTTAACCAGGTGAGCGATGTGATCATCTATCTCACCATATCGGTTGTTACCTGGTGGTTTGGTGATCGCCGTACAGCTAAATTCCTGTACCGGCTCAATGATGGCAATGTCCAGGATAAAAAGGGCTACTAAATGACCGTTGTTGCCATCCAGAACCTGCCCGCCTTAATGCTGAGCGGGAATTTCCCTGATGAAGTCACCTTCCAGGGAAGTTCCGCCCCGGTTTCAATTTTTATGAATGGGGAATTGCTTCTGGAGGAAACCTATGAGCACGATGGCAATTACACCATCCACCTGAAGCTGAGGGACCTTTTCAATTCACTCCTGGAAACCGTTATTCCGATAGCCGGCGACGTGTTTATCCAGGAAGCTTCGGTGGCCGATTTCGGCATACAGGTAGAAGAGCAGGGAGGACCGGTAACCTACACATTTCGCCTGGTAAAAGGGGGCATAGATTCAGAGGATATCATAGACAGCACAACTTTCCTGTGGGGCAATTTCCTTACCTGGAAACCTCAGGTAAAGAAAGTAAAGTACCTGGATCCGCAGTGGCTCACTTATTACTCCGTTCAGGAGGCCCGCCTTATGATACAGGCAACTTACCAGGAAGCTGATGAGCTTGTTACTTCTGACCCGGTATTACTTTACACCCTGCCTGTATATAAGAAGTGCACCATGAATGTAAAGTTTGAGCGCCTGTGGGCCGGATTTGCTCAGGAAGGCAGGGCACCATATTTCATCGATTGCTGGATCGCAGATGAGGGGAACGATAAAAAGACCTACACCCAGCGATATGTCCTCTCAGATGAATACCATGAGTTCGATGACATTTTCGTGTTTGAAAATTCCCTGGGCGGGGTAGATGTGATCCGCTTCACCGGTGAACTGGAGCACCAGCTGGGGCATGAATTTAAAAGCGCCGTATTTGGTGAAGAAACCCGTGAATATGATATCATATTCAACCGGTCGTTTTCGAAGAATACCGGGTATTTCAAAAATGGCTATGAGCTTATGTGGACATCAGATTTCATGGCCAGCTTAAACCGGCATCTGTATGTTTCCGGCTTACCGGTTCGTATAGTTGTAAAAAGCTTTGAGGCAAAGGATATCAAAACAGAGCTCAGCCATTACAATTTTACTTACAGCTTTGCCCGGCAGAGCAAATACCTGAGCAGCTCATCGGCAGCCGGCCAGCTCCCGGGAATGATGGCTGAATTCTCCGGCATGCCCTCAGTATGGGATGATATCTATGTAAGGATATTCGGAGATCAGGTGGTGGATGGGGTAAAAACCTTCCTGCAGCCGGTAAAGGCCAACGAGGTTAAACCTGCCACCGGTGACGACCTTATCCTGAATGAGCTTACAGTAAAAGATGGTGGTATCATAGACTGCGGGGAGTTTTAAATGTCAACCATACTCACAAAAAGGTACCAGAGGGAAAAAGATATCCCAACTACCGGGCTCCAGGCCGGTGAGCTGATCATTGCCATCGATACCCGGAGTCTGTGGATGTGCATTTCAACGGATGAAAGGGTTAAGGTCTCCGATAATTTCAATCCCGATGATTACCTGCAGACAGGTTTAAACCTATCTGATGTTCCTGAAAAATCGAAAGCGAGGCAGAACCTTGAGGTATATAGTATTGTCGAGATAGATCATCTATTGCAGGGACTGAGGTGGAAAGCGCCGGTTAAGGTAATCACTACCCGCAGTATCGAGTTGGCAAGGGAACAGGAAATAGATGGCGTTTTTGTTTTAATCGGTGACCGGGTGCTGGTTAACAATCAGAGTGCAAGGTATGAGAATGGTATTTACGTTGTTTCGGGAGATCAATGGACCCGTGCTGAAGATGCTGATACTTCAGATGAACTGCTAAATGCTGCAGTTTTCGTTTCCCAGGGCACCACGTATGCAGATACGGCCTGGGTGTGTTCAACAGATCCTCCCATCGTAATTGGTACCAGTACAATCCGCTTTGTTCAGTTCTCGGCCTTAACCTATGTGCACCCCAGTGGCTTTACCAGCCAACCCCCAACATCAAACCTGGCAAATGCAGTAGTGATCTCCAGGATACTGGTAAACAGCGAAGGGCATATAACAGGAATCAATACCAGAAGCCTCACACCGGCCAATATCGGAGCTGCACCGGCTTCTCATGCTCATGCACTTCATACAAGGGGAAATGGTTTAACCGGTAGTAATTATGATGGATCTGCCCCGGTCTCCTGGGCGGTGGATTTTGCCGGTAATGGCCAGGCAGTAACTGTGGCCCGAAGCGACCATAACCACGATAACCAGTATGCACCCTATGGGCATAACCATTACCTGACAAGCCTGGCAGATGTGCTTATTGATACGTTGGAACATGGAGATGTGCTCAGCTATGATTCTGCAGCTGATAACTGGGTAAATGTGGCTGCTGGTATTCAGTTTTGGTCAAAAAATTCATACTTCCTTAGCCCGGCAACTCCAAATGACTGTATTTATCTTGAGACAAACAGGAATGTTGCTCTGGATATTTACTGCTCTAATGACGGCTCCAGTGGAACCACCGTCGGCATATCATCATGGACTCCTTTTGGAATCGGAGTTTATGGGGGAGGTGGTTTATACGGTGTATTTGCAGATGGAGGTGATAGCGCAACAGGACTATTTGCAACAAGCTTTAATGGAGTTGGAGCGGAAATCATTACAGAAAGCGGACATGCCTTATCAGCCACCGCTACCGGAGAATTAGGGAATGCGTTCTCAGCAGTGGCGTGGGACCGGGGTTTTGGTGCAAGCATTTACAGTAAGAATGGTTTACCCATGGCCGTTGGTTGCAACCATGATACCCTGGGTAATACTGTTTATGAAATGATACGTTTGGAGCGGAATTACGCTGGAGGGCAAGCTTCAGACGGAATAGGTGCGGCCATCGATTTTCATATTCAGGGCTCAGGATCTTCCTTTCTTAACTCTCGTTTCGCCTCAACACTCACAACCGCTCTGAATCTTCACATCACAAGCAATTTTGAATGGTCTTTAATAAACGATGGACTTTTTGATATTGTGATGGACCTCTCCGGAAGCGGAATATTAAATGTGAAATCCGGTTACAAAGTCAATGGTACAAATGGATTGAGCGGTTCTTCAACTGTCATTACCGGGGTTTCATATAATTCCATTACCAAAACCCTTGTATTTACCCGCTCGTCTATGTCCATCTCTGGTGGTATTGTGACCAGTGTTAATCCGGAACAAAACTTAAACATAGATCTTTCATGACAACAAAAACACTAAAACTCACATTCAAAGAAAGGGCAATGCTGCCTGAAATCCTCCCGGCCGCAGCAAACAAGCTGAAGCAGATTATTGTAAGATCTCTCATCCGGAAGGTAGAATTCACTCCGGAAGAAATAGAAAAATTTGAGATCAGGATATTGCGTGAGGAAATAAGGTGGAATCAGCAGGCTGCTTCAGAAACCTTTGAGCTTGAGCTGTCAGATTCTGAAGTAATCGTCCTGAAGGAAGCCAGTTCAGACCTGGATAAAAACAACCGGGTTACCCAGCATAACCTCAGCCTTATTGAAAAAATAGATAGCCTGTAATAGCCTGCAAAAGACGGATGGATCCTGCCTTAAAGAATATCATCAATTCTTTAACCTACGAAGTGGGGGCAAAATTCATCCGTACTGATGATATAGAAAGAATTGCAGAAGCATATGCTGAGCTGAAATTCGCATCTGGCTACAAACTGGGCTATATGGACCGGTCGGATGAAATTTATACCCATGAAATGGTTACCCGGTACCATGAGTTTATTGGGAAACAGGAATATCCTGAGGATTAGTGAGGCTTCGGAAAACCATGAATAATTCGGCTGTTCCGGTTGCCAAAGTGCCGCTTTACATAATGGTCCGTTGTTTCAATGCTTTTGTGGCCGAAGTGGTTCTTCACTTCCTCCAGGGTTAAGCCGGCCTCCAGCAGTTTTCCCCCACCAGTGTGCTTCATTGAGTAAAACTTATAGATCTTGGGTAGTTTAAGTTCATCCCGGAATTTATTGAATCTTTCACGTAATGTATTTTGTCCAAGTGGTTCAATTCCGGGTACCCCATTTCTACCAAAGACATAGAAATCCGGTTTAAAAAGGTTTATCTGATATTTGATGCAGAGTTCTGCTAAATCCACCGGCATATCAACGGTTCGCCTGTTTATTTTTGAGTTCACATCATCAACAACTACCTTGTAGCTGTGAACATCAATATCTTTAACCTTTAAAAAACGCAATTCCTGTCCTGGTCTGATGGCCAGGTAGTACTGAAACATACAGGCCAGGTAAAGTTGAGGGTTCCTATCCTGAATAATACTTAACAGCAATTTCAAATCCCTGTCATTGATAGGCCTTGCAGCCATATCTTTTGATTTTGGAGGTCTGACAACGTCAAAAACAGGATTAACGTTGATTTTTCCCTTTTTAACCAGGTAATTGTAATAGTCCTTCAGGATCTGCTCATACCTGAGAATAGTCACCCTATCAAGCTTACTCTCTATGATAAGGAAATCAAAATACCGGAGAATGATTTTATTGTCAATCTCCGTCAAATCATACTCCCCAAATTTGGCATGTTCGAGCCATTGGATATATATCCGCAATTTGCTCTGGTAGGTGGAATAGGTTTTGGGTTTAAGTCCGTTCTTTCTGCTTTGCAGGTATTCTGAGATATAGAAACGGGTGTTCTTTACTGTTTTCTTGGTTGCATTGAACTTTCTGGATAGAAGCTCGTAATCCGTTTCATCTTTGTAAATGAATTTCTCTGAATCATCAAGCGGGTTCCAGCCTGCTTTCAACTTTTTAATTAATTCAGCAACCAACTTCTTACCCCATACTCTTTTCTGAGCAGTGGTTTCACATTGCTTAAAACCTTCATAAACTTTTCTTGGAACCATTTTATCAGTCAATGGATTCTTGACTGAAAAATAAACATACCAGTCACCGTTGCTACCTTCTACAACGCGCGGTACTGAAGCGATTTTTGTTTTCATAACCTGGTTTTTATGCGTCCCCACACATAAAACAAGGTCACTTTTTTCTATTCAGACAAGTTTTTCAGATCAATAGAAAATCAAATTTCATCTAATCCATTGATTTTAAAGAACTTGAAGAAAGGTAGTGGAGCGTAGGGGAGTCGAACCCCTGACCTTTAGACTGCCAGTCTAACGCTCTAGCCAACTGAGCTAACGCCCCGGTTAAAACGAATGTTTGTAAAATCGGGACTGCAAATTTATAACTTTTTCGTTATTTTAAAAGAAATATTTTTCGCATTTCTTTTGCATCTTTGCAATGAAAAGAAACAGCATGGGCATGGAAAATATGCGGTTGTTCGTTGCTATAAAAATTGATCCGCAGGAACAATTCCTGAACACATACGGATTCCTTAAGCAGGCGCTTGATTTCAACATTATTAAGTGGGTTGAACTTCAGAATATCCACCTGACCCTTAAATTCATCGGCGATACTCTTCCCGATGAGGTTCCACAAATCATTGAAGCACTTTCAGAAGCCTGTGAGGGAATTAGTCCATTCCAGCTTGAAATTGCAAATACAGGTGTATTTGGAAGCAATTACAATCCAAAAGTTATCTGGTTTGGCATTACACCCAATGCAATGCTTTCAAGCCTTGCTCAAAATGTCTCATCAAAACTTGAAACAGTGGGCATCCTGGGAGACCGGCAAAATTTTGTCCCTCATCTTACCATCGGACGAATCCGCGAGATAAAGGACAAAAAGTATTTTCAGCAACTTATGGGAAGATTCAATGAAGTGGAACTGCAAAGTCAGGCTGTAACCGGATTCACTTTATATGAGAGTATTCTGAAGCGTGAGGGTCCGCAATACAATGAACTGGAAACCTATCATTTCTGATTATTGTTTCTATTCCGGTATTTCTGTTCCCTTTATATCCTCTTTTTTCTGCTTCTTTGTCAGCCTGATTTCCAGGATATAATCGAGAATCAGAGCTATTCCACCGAAAAGTGAAACAAGAGAAAAATAAGCAGCTTCACGTTCCATTACTCCCGAACTGACAAGTATATTGGCAATAATCAGGCCGCAGCCTATTCCGGTAAAAAGCAAGCCATATTTGAGAGAAGAAAAATCATTGGTTTTCTTTTCAAACGACATAGGATCCAGTCCACGGTCGAGCAGGGCCATCCTTTCTTTTCTGCGGATAAGCAGGTAGACAATACCATATATGGTAGCAAAAATGGTGGCGGGAATCAGAAATTCATTCATGGGTCTGGTTTTTAAGGTTTTTAATCTGTTTGTTGCATTTTTGACGCAATTCTGTTATACAGGTTACAAAACATAGCACTCTCATTTTAAAATACTGTAAATTAGCGCATAGAACTCTGACCAGATTTGAAAATCCGGATTTTGTAACCGGATCGCATCGGTTACGTCTAAAGTGAAACGATGAACCAGCCAGACGACAATCATATCATTCAGAAGATACTTGAAGGCAATACCGGAGCATATTCGGTTATTGTTGACAGATATAAAGATCTGGTGTATTCGGTTGTTCTGAAAATTGTTAAAAACAGGGAAGAGGCTGAGGAAACGGCGCAGGACACTTTCCTGAAAGCATTTCATGCACTGCCTGGTTTTAAAAGGGAGGCCAAGTTCAGTACATGGTTGTTCCGCATTGCCTATAATACGGCCATTTCAAAAGCCCGGCGCAGGCAGGTTACAACAACAGCTATTGACGATAAACTGATTGAGAATTACAGTACCGATGAAATCAGGGAGAATCTGGGTCAGATGGACACCGAAGACCAGGTGAGGGTTCTTCAGAAGGCTTTACAGATTCTGGGAAAGGATGATCAGTTGCTGATACAATTGTTTTACCGAAACCGGCAAAGTGTTGAAGAAATTGCAGCAATTACCGGTTTATCTGATACCAATGTAAAAGTGAAGCTTCACAGGATAAGAAAAAAACTTTATTTTGAGATGCAGTCACAACAAAAAACCGGTATCGCACAAATAACCAATTAATTTTAATTTTGCAGTGATGAACACCCAACAAAATATTGACCATACCGACGATCTGTTTCTGTTTGAACTGATGGAAAAACTTCCGGTTGAAAAAGCTCCTGAGGGGTTTACATCCGGAATTATGCAGCAGGTATACGCCGGGGTTGAGCCTGTTTCTGAATCACCCGAATACAGGAGGCAAATGATCTGGGCATATCTTGCGATCGGAGCAGCTATAATCATTTTCCTGATAATGATGTTTGCCCAATGGCCTTTCTTAAAAATAAACCTCCCCACCGAGCAGGTTCAACTCCTCAACATCCTGCACACTACATTAGGGTTTTTTGAAGGTTTCAGCCGGTTTTTGACCTACCTTAAAGGCTCATCAACCATGCTTATTATTTTCTTTTCCCTTACCCTGCTTCTTATTGTTGAACGGTTTTTCAGACGAGGAATTACTCAAAAAAGCTCCTTTCTTTTCTGATTTCTGAGCCATGATCCCTGATGAGATCTGTCAATACCTTGAAAACTGGCTTCACATTGAAACATCGCCTTTTACAGAAATTATTTCCTTTGTTCCGGCCGGCGGGGGCTCAATCAATCAGGCTTTCCGCCTTGAGACCAGTTCGGGCAATTATTTTATTAAATACAATTCCGCAGACCGATATCCTGGAATGTTTGAATGTGAAGCGAAGGGCCTGAATTTACTGAGGAAATCAGGCTGCATACAGATTCCTGTTGTCCTTCATCAGGCTGTAACCGGAAAATTTGACTTCCTTATGCTCAGTTACATTGATTCTTCTCAGCCAGAGAATAACTTCTGGCAGGTGTTTGGTCAACAACTGGCAGCTTTGCACCAGAATTCTTCGCCCGTTTTCGGACTGGAATATGACAATTACATCGGATCACTCAAACAGGTAAATCACCCTCATGCTTCCTGGTATGAATTTCTGATTTCTGAAAGGCTTGAGCCACAAGTTAAACAGGCCATTGATGATGGATTGCTTAATTTGACCGATGCCCGCAGGTTTGATAATTTCTATAAAAAGCTACCCGAAATATTGCCCCAGGAGCCACCTGCGTTGCTCCACGGGGATTTGTGGAGTGGCAATTTTATGGTTGGTGGGGATGGTCTTCCCTGTATTTTTGATCCTGCTGTTTACTATGGACACAGGGAAACTGATATTGGAATGACCAGACTGTTCGGAGGATTTCCCAAACAGTTTTATGATGCATATCAAGATGCATTGCCTATGGAAAAAGGGTGGGAAGCCCGTGTAGAGTATAACCAACTTTATCCGCTACTGGTACATGTTAATCTTTTCGGAAGAAGTTATACTTCTCAGGTAAGGCAGATAACCGGCCGTTTTTAATCTGCCGGATAACCGCTGTTGATGGCATGCCTGATGTTAAAGGAAAATAAACAATATAATCCCGGATTCAATATAATACCTGTAGCCTGATATTGCCTATTTAACCTTTCCTTCCCGTCGTTCTTCCCAGAGCTGTTTGAAGTTTCTTTCGCTGATGACCGGTAATTGCCGGCGCTGACCCCATGCTCTGGCGAATACCTTGTTCAGTACCAGATTTTTTAATTTGCCGCTCCCGGTATCCATCCATTTTCTGTTCAGCATGATCTTTTTCCAGGCGTACATAGAAAAGGCATCAAAAACTGAATAAGTTCTCATTTTGATGCTATCGTTCCTGTTGTACAACAATAATTCATGCAAATTAATCTTAACAGGGCAAACTTCGCTGCAACTACCGCACAGAGATGATGCGTAGCTCAGATGTTTGAAATCATTCATTCCCTTCAGCCAGGGAGTAATCACCGAACCTATGGGGCCGGAATAGGTGGATCCGTATGTATGTCCGCCAATTGTTTTATATACCGGACAGGTATTGAGACAGGCGCCACACCTGATGCAGCTTAAAGCGCGGCGCTGGTGTTTTCTTGCCAGTAAATCACTCCGCCCGTTGTCGAGCAGAATCACATACATTTCCTGCGGCCCGTCAATTTCACCATCCTGGCGGGGACCACTGATGATGCTGTTGTAGGCTGTTAAATTCTGACCTGTACCATGAGTTGCCAGCAGTGGCCAGAAGAGGTCCAGGTTCCTGAAAGATGGGATTACTTTTTCGATACCTGCAATAACTATATGAACCCTGGGGAAGGACATGCTCAGCAAACCGTTTCCCTCATTTTCAGTCAGGCATACTGAACCAGTATCTACAATGATAAAGTTAGCCCCGGTGATACCGACATCCGCAAAGAAGAATTTTTCGCGAAGCAGTTTACGCACATATGCTGTGATTTGTTCGGGAGTACTGTTGGCCGGCATGCCAAATTTATCCTGGAACAACTTTGCTACATCCTCCTTTGATTTATGCATTGCAGGAGTAACAATATGGTATGGAGGTTCTCCGGCCTGCTGAACGATAAATTCACCAAGATCCGTTTCGAGCGATTCTATTCCTTTCCCTTCAAGGTGCTCATTGAGTCCGATTTCTTCAGATACCATTGTTTTTGATTTTACAACCCTGGTTGCATTGTGTTTAACCATGATTGTATCAATCTCACGCAAGGCATCAGCTGCATCCTGGGCCCAGATTACCTTTCCGCCATTCCGTTCGAAATTGGCTTCAAAATCAGCAAGATTTTTTTCAAGTTCGCTGATTGACTTATATTTGATGTTTGCAGCCCGTTGACGGGCCAGTTCAATATTTACATATTGTTGTTTACCTCTGACAACAGCTTCATCATACCGGCTTATATTATATCCGATTTTTTGCCTGTGGCTGTGATCTGACGCTTTGATTTCGGAATCCTGCCTGAACTTATTATATATTTCGGTCATCACTGATCATAAAAGATGTGATATTTTTTCAGTTCTCATCTGATGCCGTCCACCCTCAAAACCGGTATTCAGAAATAATTTAACTGCTTTAATGGCGTCATCATAGTCGATAAAACGTCCGGGTAATGAAAGTATATTTGCATCGTTGTGCCTTCGTGTAAGTTCAGCCTGTTCACTGTTCCAGCATAAAGCTCCCCTGACACCAGGGTATTTATTTACAACCATATTAACCCCATTTCCACTTCCGCAAATTGCTATACCCCGTAAAAAAACACCATCATTCACAGCTTTGCCCAAATTATGTGCATAGTCAGGATAATCAACACTCTCGGTTGAACCGGTTCCAAAATCATGTAACTGATAACCTTCAGACGACAGTACTTTTATCAGGAACGATTTTAATTCAAAGCCCGCATGATCACTTGCCAGTGCCAAAGGTTGAGACTTATCCCACATTGTTAATAAAATTTAATGACAAAATTAATCATAAATCATGCTTGATTACGAATGGCTTTTATTATTAGCCACTTAATAAAAATCCAACTGAAAAGATAAAGATACATCAGTTTAGTTTTCAGATTTTTAGATTTTGTTAACATCTGTGTGTTAATTCCGGTGTAATTTTGTTTGCAAGTTCTGATAAAGACAATAATAACTCAAACGTTTTTCATCATTATGATCAGATACCTCTTAAGTCCTGTTTTTATCAGAAGAATTCAACAATTCATCAACCATACATAATGGGTAATAATCACTTATTAACCTGTTAAAATAATATTATCAACCTGTTGTTGATAATAACGGAAGTCGCTGAATTTCCGGATGAGTAAAAATAATACGCTGTTAATAACCCGTTGACAAACCACTGAAAATTAATAATGCAAGAAAAAAATGCATGAATTTGTCAACACAATTAACAGCGCTTAATAATAATAATGTTTATTTAAATAAATTACTATTAAATACTGAAAACATGGAGAATCCGGGAAGCGAACGGAGCAAGAACATTTCCGACGCTGAATTGATTTTAAAGATAAAACAACTGCAGAAAGAAAAAAATGCAATTGTACTTGCACATTATTACCAGGTGCCGGAAATTCAGGATCTGGCAGATTTTGTAGGTGACAGCCTTCAATTATCGCAAAAAGCATCCGAAACAAGCGCAGATATCATTGTTTTTGCCGGAGTTCACTTTATGGCTGAAACAGCAAAGATTCTCAGTCCCGGGAAGAAAGTGCTGTTACCCGATCTGTCGGCCGGTTGTTCACTGGCCGACAGTTGCCCTCCTGAAGCCTTCAGTCGCTTTATTACAGCCAACCCGGGGCATACTGTAATTTCATACATTAATTGCTCTGCGGCTGTTAAAACCATGTCTGACGTCATCTGTACTTCAAGCAATGCGAAACTGATTGTGAATTCATTTCCCGTGGATGAGCAGATTATATTTGCCCCTGATAAAAACCTGGGTGCCTATATTAACAATACAACAGGCCGAAATATGCTGCTTTGGGATGGTAGTTGCCATGTTCACAACCAATTAAGTGATGAGAAAGTAATTCAGCTCAGAATCGATAATCCGGATGCAAAATTAATAGCTCATCCTGAATGCCGTGGCCCAATTCTTGCCCTGGCTGATTTTATCGGTTCAACCGCAGCGCTGCTGGAATATACCAAAAAAGACAGCAGCCGTCGGTATATAGTAGCTACTGAAGGAGGAATCATACACCAGATGAAGAAAGCCTCAGCCGATAAGGAATTTATTGTTGTTCCGGCAGATGAGACCTGTTCTTGTAATGACTGCCCTTTTATGAAAATGAATACGCTGGAAAAATTGTACCAGTGCCTGAAAAATGAAACCCCCGAAATAGTGATTGATCGTGAAATTATTGAAAAAGCCAAAAAACCAATTTTGAGGATGCTTGAAATTTCAAGGGCTGCGAAACTGATAAAATAATTCAGGTGCAATATTTTTGATTTAACTAACTTTACAGAATGCATAGAATTTCATTTTCCTTAGTGCTGCTGCTCTGTGTCTTACTTGTCAAGGCTCAGGAAAATACAGTTGTTCCCAATGGTTACAATAAATTTCTTTATGCCAATGGAAAGGTATCAAGTGAAGGTATGATGCGCGATGGAAAGCCTGACGGATACTGGAAGACCTATTATGAGAGCGGAATTGTTAAAGCAGAGGGAAACAGGAAGAATTTTGAACTGGACAGCGTATGGACTTTTTATGATGAATCCGGAAAAATCACATTGCAAATCAGCTATCTTAATGGAAAGAAAGAGGGCATTCGTCGCACTTTCAGGGAGAATGAAAAGGTAGAAGAAAACTTCTCTAATGATGTAAAGCAGGGATTGACCATAACCTACTATCCGGATGGAAAAATTTTGCGGACAGTAAATTTTGATAATGGCCTTGAAAACGGTTTCGCCCGTGAGTATGCAACTGACGGAACTGTGGTAACCCTGATTGAATACCGCAGGGGTTTTGTGGTTGACAGGGAAAATATCAACAGGCGTGATAAAAACGGCCTGAAGCAAGGGCGGTGGAAATTTTTCTATGCCGATGGAAAAGTAAAAACTGAAGGTACCTATCGTGATGATAAGCGAAACGGCTACTTTAAGGAATATGATGAAAAAGGTGTGCTGACTGATGTTGGAAAATTTGTAAACGACGCGAGGCAGGAAGAAGTTCCGGAACTGGCAAAACTGGATGTTAGAACAGATTATTATCCTACAGGTAAAGTTAAGACTGTGGCCAGTTACAAAGGAAGTACTCCTGAAGGTGTACGACGCGAATATGCCGAAAACGGGCAGGTTACTTCATCGTTCATATATAAAAACGGAAAAATTATCGGTGAAGGTATCATTGATGACGAAGGTGTGAAAGATGGGCCCTGGAAAGAGTTCTACAACGATGGGCAGTTGAGATCGGAAGGCAGCTACCGGAATGGGAACAGAATTGGTAAATGGCGTTTCTATCATCCAAACAGTAACCTTGAGCAGGAAGGTAGTTTTAATAATCAGGGCAATGCAGATGGATCATGGAAATGGTATTATGACAACAGCAGCCTGTTGCGTGAAGAGAGCTATCTGAACGGAAAACTAGAGGGAATATTTACTGAATATGATGAGAATGGAAAAGCGATTGTCCAGGGTGAGTATGTTGACGGGCTTGAAGAAGGTTTGTGGAAATACCAGTTGGGTGATCACCGCGAAGAAGGCAATTACCGGGGAGGAATGCGTAATGGAGAATGGAATTATTATTACGATGATGGGCAGATTGCATTTCAGGGTTCATATATTGACGATAATCCCAATGGCCGGCATATCTGGTTTTGGCCTGACGGCAGGAAAAAGGATGAAGGGGAATTTATCAACGGAATGAAAACTGGCGACTGGATACAATATAATGCCGATGGAACTGTATTTATGGTAATCTCATACGAGAACGGAACAGAGAAGAAATACGACGGGATAAAAATCAAGCCTGAGTTCTCAGAATAGGCCAACCTCTAATTATCAGTACTCAAAATATCTGTTATGAGAAATTTCATTTTACCAATTCTGACTTTATGGGTACTTTTTATTCCCGTAAGTTCTTTTGCACAAAATGCCGATATTCAATTGTCAAAACCTGATATAAGTTCCGGAAAACCTCTGATGACTGCTTTAAATGAAAGAAGCTCACAAAGGGAATTCAGTGACCGGGAGCTCACGCCTGAACAAATCTCAGGGTTGCTTTGGGCCGCCTGCGGCATTAACAGGCCCGAAACCGGAAAACGAACAGCTCCTTCTGCCATGAACTGGCAGGATGTACAGGTATATGTTTTCCTGAAAACAGGAATCTACCTCTATAAAGAGGTCGAACACAAACTGGCGCTGATAAAAGAAGGCGATTACAGGGCCGCAGCCGGCAGTCAGGATTTTGTAGCAAGCGCGCCGGTTAACCTGGTTTATGTTTCAGATTACAGCCGGATGACAAAGGCAAAAGATTCTGATAAGGAGTTCTATTCAGGAATCAACAGCGGTTTTATTTCACAGAATGTATATCTCTATTGTGCTTCTGAAGGGTTGAACACCGTTGTGAGGGCATACATTGACCGGGATGCACTTCACAAACTGCTTGAATTGAAACCGGAGCAGCATGCTGTGGTTGCCCAGACCATAGGCTGCAAGCCCTAGCTCTTTAAAACGGGAAGAGAGAATCACCGGGTGAGATGGTACCTGCGGTAGCTTCCATAGCTGCCACCTGAGCCGCCGGGAATGGTTTCGCGGCGCCATCCGGAAATGCGAATGCGATCCTCACTGAGTTCAACCAGGTCGAGATACATATCATAACCATCGACTACGAGATCTTCCCCCGGAAGTGCAAAAAACAGGGTAATGTAATTGTTGTTACCTGAGTTGAAGTTGTATGGAACCCAGGCCGATGTATCAACACAGCTGATTCCGTTTTTCATGTACCGATGAATCATATAACCTGCACCATATCCGGGAATTGTCTGATTGGGTTTCTGAAACTCAATGGAACCGTAATTGTTGAAAGTTGAATCTGTTTGTATTGTGCTGATGCCACCACTAAAAAGATCAGTTTTAGTGACAAGGGTATCAACATTCCATATGCCATCTGAAAAGATCCGGATGGTTTTTTCAGTTTCGGTTTCGGTAAGTTCTTCGACTGCCTCGCAGGAAGACATTGCGGCTATCAAAAAGCAACATACAATCATGAGCAAAGAATACTTACTTTTCATAATTCACGTATAAACAGTTTTTAATTCTTCAAATTTAAAATGGATATTTTGATTAACAGATACCGATGAATGTTGAAATTTTCTACGTATTACTACGGATATAGATAAAAAGAGGCACCCTAACGGATGCCTCCTGAATGATTTTCGTGGACCTCTTTACATTGGTTTAACAGGAATACAGATATCCACAATGAATTTCTTTTCCGGATGTTCTTCATGATTGTTGTGATACAATTCATACGGATTACCATCGGCAGGCTGGTAGCCACTGTCGGACAGCCAAAGGCAGGTTTGGTTCCATGCATTGGTAAAACCTTCGGGGCCGATTTCAAAACTACCGACCACGTATTTACCGGCCGGAAGACTCAGATTGCCGAATTCTCCTTCGGTTTTCACATCCTTGTCAACGGTTATGCAGGCACTCTGCCTTACTTTGTCAATATTGGTAACCGTTGGATCGTCGTGATAAACAGTAACGGTTTTGAGGTTGGATGATCCGAGCAAACCCCTGGGGCCGGCCCATTTCATCAGTTTTCCGTAAGCAGCTCCTATCTGATCGAAGGCGCCGGTGTGCCTGCAATAAATAAGGTTCATTGCAGGCATCTCCTTAATCTGAAAATTTTTCATTTCCGTAATGGTTTTTATGGTTTCTACGCTGCAAACGTAACCAACCTCTCCATTTCCGGATTTACCGTTCTTGCTTATTGATTGACGAATCTTGCTCAGTTCGGCGGATTTCTGTGTTCTGAAATTCCTTGCACTTACACCAAACTGATCGCGGAAATTCCTGCAGAATACCGAAGCACTTCCATAGCCACATTCATAAGCTACTTCATTCACAGGCTTTCCGGGATCATTCAGCAGGAGGGATGCTGCTTTTTCAATACGCAGCCGTTTTATAAAACTGTACAAGGGTTCACCTACAAAGGCACTGAAAACCCTGTGAAAATGATAAGCAGAGAAGTTGGCAATCCCTGCCAGTTTTTCAATGCTCAGTTCCTCGTCAAGATGCTGATCAATATAGTCAATCACCTTATTGATGCGGTGAATATATTCTTTGTGCGATGGATTCATAAATATGGTTTCTCCGGGCTATGATATTAAGTCCTTCCAGGTACCGGCAACTTGAAAGATTTCATTATTCAATTTCAACAACAGGCCAAGGAGCGGCTGAAACCCAGGCCCCTCTGGTAAAATCAGGGACCCGGACACTGTTACTTTTGTCGGTCACTGATTTTTCGCTCAGGTAAACGATGGATGACCATGCAGCGGCGTCGTAAACATCCTGATCGAGTGGGAGACCTTTCCGCAAACAATAGATCAGGCGGTAATCCATGATATAATCCATGCCCCCGTGTCCGCCGACCAGTCTTGCCTTTTCACCGATCTGGCGTGCAAGCGGGTGCTCATATTTCTGCAGCAGTGCATCCAGCTCTTCGGGTTTCATAAACCTTTCAGATGAAGGTTCCAGTGCTATTGCCTGCTGGGGATATTTTCTGGCCATCCCTTTGGTTCCACTGATGAGGTGAATACGATCATAGGGTCGGGGACTGGTGGTATCGTGCTGAATTTTAAGCGTACGGCCGTTTACTGTACGGATCAGGGTGGTATTCATATCGCCAAGGAGGTAGGTCTGGTGTGCCTCCGGAGAATCGGGACCAAATTTTTGTGCTGCATAAAGACTGATTCCCGCCTGTTTGGTCGACATTGAAGTAAGGTAATCGAAGCGGTCGCCACGGTTGATGCCCATTATCTGGGCGATGGGGCCCAATCCATGGGTAGGGTATAGGTTGCCATTGTGTTTTTTACTGAATTCAAGCCGCCAGTGGTTATAGTATCCCCCGTCTTTCAGTTCAAGGAATTTCCATTCCCGCAGATCATGAATATAGGCCCCTTCGGCATGAAGAATTTCGCCAAAAACGCCCTGACGGGCCATATTCAATGTTGCCAGTTCAAAAAAGTCATAGCAACAATTTTCCAGCATCATACAATGGCGGCGTGTTTCCTCGGATGTATTTACCAGCTGCCAGCACTCCTCAATGGAAATGGCAGCAGGCACTTCAATGGCTGCATGCTTGCCGTGTTTCATTGCATAAACTGCTATTGGTGTATGTAAGTCCCATGGCGTGCAGTTATAAACCAGATCGACATCCTCTCTTTCACAGATTTTCATCCAGTCGTCAATGCCGGTATAGATTGCTGCTGCCGGATGACCAGCTTCCTGAATTTTCTGATTTGCTTTTTTGACAAAATCGGGCACCAGATCACAAAGGACTGTAAGTTGTACACCCTCAATTTGCAGAAGCCGCTCAACAGCTTCACTACCCCGCATACCAATACCGATGATTGCAATCCTGACCTTATCCAGCGGTTCACAGGCAAGTCCCATTACAGACTGGTTCCCGGTGGGTTCTTCATTTTCAAATCCGAAGGAGGGAATACTCTCTTTTATTGCCGGATCAGAGGATGATGCGAATACATTGCTGACAGATCCGAGGCCCAGAGCGGCGGTTCCGATGGCGGCAATTTTAAGGAAATCGCGCCGGCTGCTTATGTCTTTCTTTTTCATATGTGAGAGATCAAAACAAATTTAGAAAAATTCCCAAAACAGCCTGGATATTCAGCGGGTAAATGGATAAAATAGCCGTTATCAGTTGAATTCCGGCACTATTTCCATTTCATGGTTTCCAGCATATGCTGAATGTCGACTTTGATGAAATCGATGACCGGGGCCAGGGAGTCGTTGTTCGGGATAACATCAAAATACAATGCACCACGAAGAAAGTGGGTTGTACTGTCTGTTACGTAAAACTGATAAGGGGACGCCGCTCCCGTTCCCTTGATGTCATAGACCAGGCCATAAACCCGTTGTGCGCTGTTTTCTATCCGGATCTCTTCGATGGCTGAAGCTTTGGGAATATGCTTGACTACAAGTGAGTGAGCGTCTTCGGTAAAGGTACCCAGGTTGTTATTCACGCTTTTATAGCTGAGGTGAACGCGTCCTTTAAACCTGGGAAAATCTACATTGATCCAGTTGGCTTCAGCGGGAGCATGAATATCCCGCGTAATTCTCGCATAAACAGGAACCTCGAAAGCGTATGGAAAGATGCTGTCAAGAAGCCGGTATTCCCTTGGTGGAAGATCAATACGAAAGTAGCCCCTTGGCTTTGGAGTTGGGTTCTCGCTGCATGAAAGAAAAAACATGAAGCCAAACCCGATTAAAGGGATCAGATTAGCAAGACGGGACTTAGCATGGGTTGTTTCGTTCATTGTTAGGATAGGTTCTGTGAGAAAGGCAGGTTATTCGTCGATTATGGTTACCCTGATGCGTTTGATCCGTCTTTTGTCGACAGTTTCAGCGCTGAAGACATATTGCTGAAATTGCAGTTTTTCATTTGTTTCCGGAATTTTTCCAGCCAGTTCGAGCATTAATCCGGCGAGTGTATCGGATTCTCCTTTGGCATCTTCAAAGATCCTGTCTTCAATTCCCATCACCTTGCAAAAATCGTTCAGCAATGTTTTCCCTTCAAATATGTAGTTCAGATCATCAATTTTTGTGTAGCTGCTGGAATCACTTTCGTTATCAAATTCATCGTTGATTTCTCCTACGATTTCTTCGAGAATATCCTCCAGTGTAATGATTCCTGAAGTACCACCATATTCATCAACTACGACGGCCAGATGAATTTTTTTTGACTGAAATTCCTGAAGAAGGTCATTGATTCTCTTGTTCTCGGGTACGAAAAAGGCAGTCCTCTGCAAATCTTTCCACTGGAAATCGTCATCCCTGTTCAGGTGCTGTAAAATGTCCTTGATATATAGGATTCCGGTAACATTATCAAAGCTTTCGTGGAAGACAGGGATTCTGGAATATCCGGAATCAAGAATGGCTGTCAGCAGGGACGAGTATGGGATATTATCTTCAACTGCGGTAACATCAATCCTGGGGCGCATGATTTCTTTAACTGCGATATCACCGAATTTGACTATTCCTTTCAGAATTTTCCTTTCTTCATCGGGAGTACTGTTGTCTGAAGTGGTAAGGTCAAGCGCTTCCGACAGGTCATCAATAGAGATATCATGACCTTTTCTGGCAATTCGTTTATCTATGATTGCAGTAGATTTTACAAGGACTGAACTCAGCGGGTAGAATACCTTTCTCATAATCAGCATTGGCCGCGCCATCAGGTGGGCTGTAGTAATGGCATTCTGGGAAGCATAAATCTTCGGCATTATCTCGCCGAATAATAAGATAAGTGCCGTTACTATGATTACCTGTATCAAAAAGCCCAATAGCGGGGACCCGGAAAAATCGAAGAGCCCTCTCATAATAAACGAGGAGATTATAACAATGGCTACATTAACAAAATTATTGGCGATCAATATTGTTGCCAATAGTCGTTTTGGTCGTTCAAGCAGATAGAGAATCAACTGGCCCGATTTGCTGTGATCGTTTCTCAACTCGCTGAGCTGTGCGGGACCAAGAGAAAAGAATGCAATTTCAGAACCACTGATGGCTGCTGAAAGGATCAGCAACAAAGCCATCATAATGAAACCGGTTATTATTCCGGGAGTAACCGGGCCTGTATAAACGCCGAGCAATATTGTCAACACCTGAAAAGATGGTTCAAGTTTGGGTTCAACCAATGCAAAAATTTTAGATGCCTGATTTATAATGCAGACGGTGTAAAGATAGCAAAAAGATGAGCATATATAAAACCGGCATCCGGTCTGTTATGGTTAGTCAGAACGGCATGGCATCAAACATATTCCAGAACCTCAATTTCACCTTTGATGACCCCAATAGCATTCATTGCCAGGGCATCAACATCGTCTTCATCAGGATAAATGGCTATTGCGGAAATCTTTTCCACTTTCCCGGTAAGGTTCTTTGTAAATTCGTTGTGGTGAAAGAGGTCACCGGAAAGTATGATGGCATCCGGTTTTCCTTCCAGAACTGTACACATAGCCCCTATTTCCTTGGCTAACTGATAAGCCATTGCTGAAAGTATAAAAGATGCTTTTTCATCTCCTGCAGCTATTCGGTTTTCAATGGTGTTAAGGTTGGTGGTGCCCAGATAGGCATACAATCCACCTTTGGCGGTAACCATTTCCATAATTTCTGCTTCTGTATACTTACCACTGAAGCAAAGACGGATAAGGTCTCCTGTGGGGAGTGTCCCTGTTCTTTCCATAGAAAACGGTCCATCTCCGTCGAATGCCTGATTAACATCGACAACTTTTCCCAGTTTATGGGCGCCAACCGAGATTCCTCCTCCACCGGCATGAGCAACGAG
Organism: Bacteroidota bacterium; assembly: GCA_009773455.1. GTDB lineage: Bacteria > Bacteroidota > Bacteroidia > Bacteroidales > Lentimicrobiaceae > Lentimicrobium. Next base: position 138,213 of record WSXU01000007.1, read on the forward strand.
AAGGTTCAGTTCTTCATATTTTCTGCTGATTGATTTTGCATATTTTCTTGCAACGACCTTCTGGTTCAGGGCGTGGAAAACAGATTTACGTTCAAACAGCGGGTGACCTGAAATTCTGGCAACATCTGCCAGCTCATCAACAACAACGGGGTCAGCAATGATTGCTCTTGCATTCGTCAGTGCTGCTATATCAGAAGCTATGATTCCGCCAAGATTGGTGGCGTGCATCCCCATAACCCCGTTCAAAAGGTCTTCCCTCATCCGATCATTGACTTCATACACCCCCGATTTTACCGGCTTCACCAGGCCTCCCCGGGCCACCACGATCTGAAGTTTGTTAACATTGATATCATTTTCTTTCAGTTCCTGCAGGATGGCGCTTTTCCGCATCTCAACCTGGCCAGGGATACTCCCGCAGGCCGCCAGCTGCTCATCGGTATACTTAATGGTTTTCAGGAAACACATTTTTGAGTCTTTATAGACTGCTATTTTTGAGGAGGTGTTTTTAGGGTTGATAACCAGAATAATCCCGAGGGTCATAAGAATAGATTTATTTGTGATTGGTCAAAAAGTGAATTCTGAATTTATAATAAACCGGCGCTGATTTGTTTTGTTGATTTTAAGTAAGAAGGCCGACGATTCTTTCCAGGTGAAAGCCATCCGTTTCGTCAAATGAAGCGGGTTCTTTACTATCGACATCAAGGACTGCAGTGATTTTGCCGGTTGAATCGAAAACCGGAACCACGATTTCACTTAGAGAACGTGAATCGCAGGCAATATGTCCCGGGAAGCTGTGAACATCGGGGACAATGATTGTCTTTTTCTGTTCAACGGAAGCAAGACAAACACCACGGCCTTCAAGTATCTGGCAGGCTGCCGGTCCCTGATAAGGCCCTACAATCAGTCTGGATCCGTCAAGACGATAGAATCCGCACCAGAAAAAATAGTCCATTTTGTTATAAAGTATAGCTGCAATTGTAGCCATTTTCGAAGTCTGATCAGGGCTTTTAACCATTAAATCAGCAATTTGGGCATACAATCTGAGGTACCGGCCTTCTTTTTTACCTTTATCCATAACCGTGGAATCAGTGATGGGTATATTACCCGTTATGACTGAACGATTCAAATTTATGCAAAAATGTCAAACACACAGGGAACTCCTGCAGCAATAGTTTGAATATTGGACCGACTGAGAATTAAAAGATGAATGTTTATGCCGGATTGCGCACCATAGAAGTTGTAAGGCCGAAAATGTAAAGGTCATAGAGCCATTTTACGGTAATTTTTAGTACTTTTGCGCACCAAAAATATCCTGAGGGAATGTAGACAAAGATTAATATAATCAATAAAGCGGGAGGGCCCAATGATTGAAACCATTAAAATAGGTACACTAAAGTGGCATCATATACTTGACCCCACCGACGAAGATCTGCAATTTCTGAAAGACGATTTCCATTTTCACCCACTTGATATCGAAGACTGCCGAAGCCGGACCAATCAAAGGCCCAAAATCGATATTTACGATGATTATTATTTCCTTATCCTTCATTTCCCCTATTTTGATCGCTGGAACCGGTTTCTGAAGGTTAAAGAAGTAAAGATATTCTGGGGCAGTGATTATATAATTACCATTGGAAAATCTCATTGGGTAGTAAAAAACCTGTTTAACAGTGGTCGTGAACCTGAAGACAATTACCAGGTAAGGCAGGTTGGAACCAGCGATGCCCTGCTTTACAAAATTCTTGAGCACCTGATGCTGGAGTCGTTGTCTTTACTCAGCAAGCTGGGTGTTGAGGTTGAGCTGATCAACCGCGATCTTTTTAATAAAAAAGCAGAACGTACCATTGAGAGGATCTCGCTTACCAGGAAGAATATCATTCTGGTAAATACAGTATTCAAGCCTCAGCTCAGATTGTTTCACAAATTTGAATCGGGTGAGATTGAAGGATATGCCGAGAATATGGAAGAGTACTGGGGCAATATTCTTGACTATTACCAGAAAATGTGGGATATGACCGAGGATTACCAGGAGATAGTTGAAGGCCTTTCAAAAACATTTGATTCATTGCAGACCAACCGCACCAACGAGATTATGAAGGTGCTTACCCTGATTTCATCCATCCTTCTTCCGTTAACATTTATAGCCAGCCTTTATGGAATGAACGTCGGACTTCCTTTACAGGATACGCATTATTCATTCTGGTTGCTGATTGTTTTCATGGTTTTACTTGCTGGTTCGATGATCTTCTATTTTAAGAAGAAGCGATGGATGTGAAGAAAACGAAAACAAGGGTTTACTTCATAAGTTTTTAAGTCCCCATTCTATACTTTTGTTCGGGTTTGGGACATAAATTTCAATTTTCCGCCCACGGGACACAAATTTAGAATAATTCTAAATAATAAATTCCTTTCATTTTCGGCAAAATGTGAATAATACAAATTTTTGTGTATAATAAATTTACGTTATATATATAACAAATAAAACGCATTGTTAGTAATATAATATAAAATAAAAATACTTTTTATAAATCATAATGGCGTGACATTCTTTCATTATTGTAAATATCTCAAATACAGAGAAATAGACCTAATTTTGGTTTTTTATAGAACAATGTCGCGTTCCGGAAGATTTAAACTGCAATCAGATTTTGTAGGAATGAACTGATCATTGAATATGCCCGGATATTAGACCAATCTCATAACATATTAAATAAATTTAAATACATAAATCGATCAGCAGGAAGTGAAAGCGCATAATAAGGATATAATTTCAACCTGAATCGCAATAACCCTATACCCTAACCTATATATCAGCAAATTACTTTTTGTCCGGTTGGCTATAAACATTCAATTCTAAAATGGAACTAAAGCAGTTGCCTGAAAAAAACTCCCAGCACAATGCAGTCCCGGCGTAAATGTGTTAAAAAATTTTACATTTTAAATAGACATTACTTCAGGACTTCATCTAAACTTAAAACAGGATCAGCCAATTCAGGAGTACTTCCTGAATCAATAGCAAAAGTAAAGGCCATTCCGGTTGCACTCTCCTCTCTCCTAATTCTACAGGCAATTTATTTAGATCAGATAAAAAGGATCAAGCCCTTTTTTCTGCCATTATTCGTTGCATTGCCCTAAATAAAATTGACACAATTTCAAGTAAAAATTAATCAAAGTAATTGATTTAATACCTCATATTATGAGAACTTTACTCCATTCAGGGTTCGGACAGAAAGTACAGAGATCTGCCGGGATTTCAGTCAGCTTATTATTATTGGCTGCTTTTAGTCAACTGGCATTTATTGATCGTGCGAATGCGCAGGATGCATTTATAACCAGCGACGGTCCTACAACCATCTGTGAAGGTGAAAGCACGACCCTTCAGGTAATTATCGGAGCAAGTGAAGGGCCCTACACGGTGGTCTATTCTAATGGCACCAGTAATTTTACTGTAACCGATTATGAGAGTATTGCAGACCCGGAAGATCCGAATTATGGCGGGGATCCCATCCCTGTTTCACCTGTTGTTACCACGACGTATTCGCTGGTAAGCGTTCATGATGGGGGCAACAATTCCTTACCTGTTAGTTCTGCCACCATCACCATTACTGTAAATCCGTTGCCCACCAACCTGGCGGTTACAGTAAATCCGGCATCCCCTGTTTGTCCGTCGGTTAACTTTACCATTTCGGCAACAGCTACCAATGGTAATGCTTATGAATTATGGAACCAGGCCAATACTGTAAAAACCGGCGATCTGCCATATACAACTTCAATTACTTCGACTACGCACTATACCGTAAGGGCAATCAGTTCCTTCGGGTGCACAATTTCGCAGGCCCTGACCGTGAATCTTGAAAGTACGCCACCGTCAATCACCTGTCCGGGCAATCAAACCCTTAATCCCGGAGCCGGTACCTGTAGCGCATCGCTTCCTGATTACAGGGGAAGCGTTTCCGTGAGTGATAACTGCACCCCATCCGGGTCAATCACGCTCAGCCAGAGTCCGGCACCCGGAACAGTTATCTCCGGGCACAACACCATTCAATCGGTTACCATTACCGCAACAGATGCTGCAGGAAACACAAATTCCTGCAATTTTAATGTTACGCTGGTCGATAACATCAATCCTCAGATTTCATGTGTAGGCAACCAGACGGTTCCTGCAAGTGCAAGCTGTACCTATACACACTCCGGGACGGCCTGGAATCCTGCCGGTACAGACAACTGTACCGTTGCCTCGGTTGTATATTCACTTTCGGGTGCTACCACAGGTACTGGTACCAACCTTAATGGTGTTACTTTTCAGCCGGGAACAACAACCGTTACCTGGACAGTAACTGATGGTGCAGGTCGCACTGCACAGTGTAGTTTTAATGTATCCATCGAAGATACCGAGGATCCAACGGTAAGTTGTCCTGGTAATCAGTCGGTAAATACTGCTGCAGGAGTTTGTACCTATACCCACAGCGGCACCACATGGAATGTAACCGCAGATGATAATTGCACAGTGGCTTCAATAAGTTATGTTCTTTCAGGGGCAACTACCGCTACCATACCTTCAACCCTTAACGGGGCCGTTTTCAACATTGGATTGACTACTGTTACAGTAACGGTAGCTGATGGTGCTCCTGTTCCCAACACTGCTTCCTGCAGTTTTACCGTGACTGTAAACGACAACCAGAATCCGAGCATTACCTGCCCTTCAAATATATCGGTAAGTAATAGCGCTGGAAACTGTTCGGCCGGTGTTACGGTTCCGGTAATTGTTTTTGGAGACAACTGCAGCGGTTCTTCCATAGCCTGGAGTTCGGCCGGTGCCACAACACTAAGTGGCAATGGTCAGATCGGCACCCAGACGTTTAATATTGGAACAACCACCATAACAGTTGTTGCTACCGATGCAGCAAACCGGACAGCACAATGTAGTTTTACAGTGACTGTAAATGACACTGAAAATCCAACCATAACCTGTCCATCAAATATTACCGCAGACAATGGTAACGGACTTTGTACAGCAGCTGTGGCAATTCCATCAATAACCTTTGATGACAATTGCCCTGGTGAATCTATCTCCTGGAGCACCGCCGGAGTCACTTTAATGAGCGGCAATGGTCAACCAGGTACGCAGACTTTCAATGCCGGGGTTACAACCGTTACTGTAACAGTTACCGATGCAGCCAACAACACGGCTTCCTGTAATTTTACTGTTACAATCACCGACAACGAAGATCCGACCATAGCCTGTCCGTCAAACATCACAGCCAGTAATGGTGCCGGATTGTGTTCGGCCAGTATTGCGGTACCGGCTGTAACGTTCGGCGATAACTGCAGCGGACCGGCTATTGCCTGGACACTGAGTGGTGCAACGACCGGTTCCGGAAATGGTCAGATTGGTACCCGCTCCTTCAATGTGGGCATTACTACTGTAAATTATACTGTATCTGACGGTGCTTCACCTGCAAATACTGCAACCTGCAGCTTTACCGTTACTGTTACTGATAATGAGGCTCCGGTAATCAGCGGATGCCCGGCCAACATCACCCGAACGAGTGGTGCCGGTGTTTGTACCGCAACTGTATCATGGACTGAGCCAACAGCAACAGATAATTGTACAAGCGCTGGAAATATTGTCTGGACCAAATCACATCTGCCAGGCAGTGTATTTTCAGCAGGTACAACCAATGTTACTTATACTGCCACAGATGCAGCCGGAAATATCAGCAATGTCTGCAGTTTCACTGTAACGGTTGTTGATAACCAGAAGCCGGTAATCAGCGGATGTCCCGCCAATATAAATACCGGAACAGCACCGGGCAGTTGTACTGCGGTTGTTTCATGGACTGAACCAACGGCTGCTGACAACTGCACTGCTTCCGGATCGCTGGTCTGGACAAAATCACATTTACCGGGTGCGACCTTCAATACCGGAACTACAACAGTTACTTACACAGTTGCCGATGCCGGCGGAAATATAAGTAATCCCTGCTCTTTTACAGTAACCGTAACAGATAATATAGCACCAACGGCCACCTGCAAACCGGCAACCATATATCTTAACGGTTCAGGTACAGCCACTCTTGCCATCAGTGACGTTAATAACGGATCGAGCGACAACTGTACTGCCCAGGGGAGTCTCGTTATTACCCTGAGTAAGACAAGTTTCAATTGTTCCAATCTGGGAGCCAACACGGTTGTCATGACCGTAAGGGATGCTTCAGGCAATCAGAGTACCTGTAATGCAACAGTTACTGTCGTTGATAATACACCTCCTGTAATATCTGCAACGGCCGGTACTGTGACATCAAATGTGAACGCAAGTTCCGGTGTTTGTTATTATACTGTAAACGGAACTGAATATGATCCATCTGTGACTGATAATTGTTCGGGAACGGTTCTATCCTATTCGGTAACAGGAGCCACTACTTTAAGTGGTACAGGTTCACTGGCCGGAAAGCAATTAAGCAAAGGAGCAAATATCATCACCTGGAGTGCAACAGACGGCTCTGGAAATACTGTAACAGCTCCGCTGACATTTACCAAAACAGTTATTGACAACCAGCCACCATCGATTTCCAGTATCGGTAATCAGAACAGAAATACAAATACAGGATGCGGATATACAGTTTCGGGAACAGAGTTTAACCCGACTTACAGCGATAACTGCGGTGCCGGTAATCTCATCATTTCCTATACCATAAACGGAGGAAGTTCCGTTCAATCGAATACCCTCGCCGGCGTCGTGCTTTCAACAGGAATCAATACCATTGTCTGGACTGCCAGTGATGGCCTTAACAGCAGCACCAGCACCTTCAGGGTAACTGTGGCCGATGATGATGCACCATCAATTACTTCCATCAGCAACATAACCATAGAAATATCGGTAGGTTGCGGAGCAGTGGTTAACTGGACTGAGCCGGTAGCAAGTGATAATTGTGCCGTGACAGTTTTTGGCCAGGTTACCGGACTTGCAAGCGGAAGCACTTTCCCGATCGGGACCACCCTGATCAGGTATCGCGCACTGGATGCAGCCGGTAATTCAACATTTATGAGTTTCAATGTCATCGTAAATGACCTGACACCTCCCGATCTTACCTGTCCTTCAGGAAGTCCTTTTGCAAGGGTAACCGGAGCCGGTGTTTGTTTTTATACAGTAACAGGAACTGAGTTTGATCCAACGACCAATGACGGATGTCCTGTAACTGCCATCAACTCTTTCGATGGAACCAATACCCTGGCAGGGAAACAATTACCAGCCGGAAATCACACCATCGACTGGACCGCAACCGATGGTTCCGGAAATATTTCAACCTGTTCTGTACAGGTTAATGTAACGGATAATCAGAATCCAACATTTGACCAACCCACCGGAAACCCGGCAGGAAGTTATGCCTATACAAGGAATACAGATCCCGGGGTATGCCATTATACCATTCCGGGTACCGATTTTGACCTGAGAAATATAACCGATAACTGTACTACAGAAACGCCGACTTATGTGATTACGAAGAACGGTTCCACCGTTTTTACGGGTTCAGGAACCCTGGCAGGCCTGCAATTGCCGAAGGATCAGACCTACCCATATTCAATTGTCTGGACACTTGAAGATGCCAACGGAAACATTGTCACTGGAACCGCATTTACGATCCAGGTTTTGGATAACCAGCCTCCACAGTTTGTTTGTCATGGAAATGAAATAAGAACCGCTCCGGGCGGCAGCTGCAATTATACGATTTCAGGTACCGAATTTGACCCGACCAGTCTCACCGACAATTGCGATATTGCTGCAAATCTGACTTTATCATATACTTTGGATGGTGTTCCGGGCGTGGGTACAACCATGGCCGGTATCGTATTATCGGCCGGTGTTCATACAATCGTATGGACAATAGCAGACCTATCGGGCAATATCAATACCTGTACTTTTACGGTTACCATCAGGGATACTGTATTTCCAACAATTACCCCGATCGCCGACCAGACAAGGTTTGCCCCTTCTACCTCATGTGATTATACAGCCATTGGAACAGAATTCGATCCTGTGGTAAATGATAACTGTCCTTCTCCTTTGCTTATCAACAACCAGAACGGACTTTCAACACTTAATGGTTTTGTTTTTCCGGTCGGAATCACCGTGGTTGTATGGACTGCCACTGATGCATCCGAAAATGCAGCAACGATGGAATTTGAAGTAAATGTTGTCGACAATATTCCTCCGGATTATGATATTTCAGCTTCTGAAACCAGAAGTGCTTCTACTTCACATTGCTATTATACTGTTGTTGACGATGAGTTTGACCCCCAGAATATTGAAGACAATTGTACAGATGCCAACTTTTATATCACCAACAATTACAATAATTACAGGTCGCTTGCTTATGAACAGTTCCCGGTCGGAACAACCAATGTTGTGTGGACTGTCAGGGATTTTCACGGCAATGTGCATAATGAAACAATTGCAATTACTATAAACGATGTTACAGATCCTGTTATCAATTGCCCTACGAATGCCTATGTCAGGGTTGTTGATGACGGCCAGACCTACTATACTGTTGGGGTAAATGAATTTACTCCGATAACCACCGACAATTGCGCGGTTATTTCCTATACCAATAACATAAACAGTGGTTCCAGCCTGAATGGTTACCATTTACCCACTGGCACCCATAACATAACCTGGACATCGCTCGATGGATCCGGAAATGACACAGAATGTACTTTTACAGTTTATGTAGTAACCGACCTGTATCCACCGGTTACCTGTGTTGGCGACCAGCTAAAATCAGCCGGCACCGGTGTCTGCAGTTATACAGTTACGGGTACAGAATTTGATGCAACTTCAACTTCAGGTGCTGCAACACTTCTGAATAATTATGACAATACTTCTTCGCTGTCAGGTTCTGTATTCCCTGTAGGAACTACACTTGTGACCTGGACAGCAACACAGGTGATTAACGGAACCAATTTCAGCAACAGTTGCAGTTTTTATGTAACTGTAGTTGACAATGAGAATCCGGTAATAACACCAGCAGCCAATGTATCGGTAACTACCAATAATGGTTGTTATGCCACCAGTGTTGATCTGGGCACACCATCAACATCAGATAACTGCTCGGTATATTCTACATGGAGCAATGCTCCTTATTATTTTGGAATAGGGACCACCACCGTTACCTGGTGGGTTGAAGATATCCATGGAAACACATCATCTGCCACGCAGACAGTTACAGTAACCGATGATGATGATCCGTATCTGAGTTGTCCGGGTTCAATCTGCCGTCAGGTAGATGATGGTCAGAGTTATTATACTGTTTTTGGTCATGAATTTGATCCTTATGGTACCTGGGATTGCTCGGGTATCCTCTCTATTTCCAATGATTTTAACGGCAATGCATCGCTGGCAGGAGCCCAGATTCCCACTACGGTAACATCCATTACCTGGACAGTAACCGATAATGCAAGCAATGTTTCGACCTGTACCATTGCCATTGATATCAGGACCACAGATCCGCCGGCGATAACCTGTCGCGGGAATGAAACCAGAACTACCGATCCCGGAGAATGCAGTTATATTGTAAACGGCGGAGAATTTGATGTCAGCACAACACAATCATCCCCGGCAGTCGTACTGACCCACAATATCCAGACGACAACACCCGGAACCCTGCCTTATGCGCCGAATGCAAATTCACTGGCCGGTGCCGAATTTCCGACAGGCACAACCACGATCGTCTGGACTGCCACATCAGGATCAGATGTGAATACCTGCTGTACTTTTACTGTCCATGTATATGACGATGAAGATCCTTCAGTTTCCTGGCCTGGCAATATAACCGTGAATGTAGACTTAGGGAGCTGCGTAGCAACCGGAGTGGTTGTAGGATCTCCGACAGCCTCTGATAACTGTACCGCATCCGGATCGATAACAGCGACGAGAACTCCGTCGGGTACAACTTTTAGCATAGGTACAACAAACATTTACTGGACTGTTCATGATTTGAACGGTAATTACGTTTATCACACACAAACCGTAACAGTTGTTGATAATATTCCTCCTGATATCGATTGTCCGTTAACGACCTATTACCGCGAATTCAACAATTCAACCGTCAATTATTATACGGTGGTTGGTGCAGAATTCAGGCCGGGAGTTACTGAAAACTGTTCGCTTTCCTCTTATATCAATAACCGAAACGGCTGGACGACCCTGAACGGGGTTCAGCTGTCCATCGGTAATCATGCCATTGTATGGACAGCAACTGATGCCAGTTCAAATACCGATCAATGTACTGTTAATATTACTGTTGTTGATTCGTTTGAACCGTTGCTCAGCTGTCCGGAAGATGCCTATCTTGACAGTCCTTCGGATCAGTGTACCCATACCGTCAGTGGTACGGACCTAGATCCTGTATTTACCAATCTGTCGGTTATTCCCGGTAGAACACTTACGCATAATTTTGGAAGTGCCCCTCTGAATACCACTCTTGACGGAGCGGCATTCCCCATCGGAACAACTACAGTTACCTGGACGGCCACCCAGACCATCGGAGGAATTGACTATACGAGCACCTGTACTTATGATGTTATTGTAAGAGACCGCATTGCACCGGTAGTTGATCTTCCTTTCCCGAATGTTTCCTTTCCGGTTGATAATGGAGAATGTTATTCCACAGCATCGCTAACACCGCCGACAGCTACCGATAACTGCACAGCATCCGGCAGCCTAACCATCACCAGCAATGCAGCTATGAATTTCCCGTTCCTGGTAGGTGTTACCAATATCAGGTGGACCATAACCGATGCCAGCGGCAATCAGACAGTACATACCCAGCAGGTAACCGTATATGATGATGAAGGGCCGGTAATCACCAATTGTCCTGTTGCAGATGTAACAGGGACAGCAGCAGGTGAAAACTGTGAAGCGGTTGTTTCATGGCCACCGCTCGTAGCAACAGACGATTGTTCGGGTGTTGCCAGTTTTACATCTACCCACTCACCCGGTACCTTGTTCCCGGTTGGGACAACCGTTGTTACCTACACCGCAACCGACAATGAAGACAATGTTTCAACCTGTGTTTTCAATGTTGTTGTCAATGACACGCCGCCTTCAATACTTTGTGTAGGAGACAAGACAAGAAATACAAATTCAGGTAACTGTTCGTACCTCGTGTTGGGTAATGAACTGGACCCGCTTGATTTTGACGATAATTGTTCAACCCCGGCCATCACCTGGAGTTTTATACATCCTGAAACGGGGTTGCCTGTAACAGGTAACAACACTTTGTCCGGAGTTGCCATTCCCCGTGGAAGCAATAACGGACCCGGTACAGGAGAGATTACGATCACCTGGACTGCCACCGATGAAAATTTGAATTCTGATGATTGTTCATTTGTTTTAACCATTGTGGATGCAGAAGCACCTGTTATCGTGGTTCCGGGCAACCAGACACGCAGCACCGACCTGCACCAGAATTACTATACCGTTCAGGGTGGTGAATTTGATGATGTTACCGCCACCGACAATTGCGGTATTGTTACCAAACTTGTAAATGAATTCAATGTTCCGACACTTGCCGGCCTTCAATTGCAAATGGGAGAAAATACCATTACCTGGTTTGCTGAAGACGATATGGGTAACCGCAGTCAGGCTGTTTTTTATGCCTATGTTATCGATACGGAACCTCCGAGGGTAACAAATTTGCCTGAGAACATCACGGTAAATACACTCAGCGGATGCAGTGTTGCGGTGAATTATACACCTCCTGTAATCATTGATAATGTTACACTTATTGGAGATCTGATTATAACTGTATCTCCTGACTATGCCTTACCGGGATATGTATTTCCGGTCGGAGTAACCGAAGTTACCTACACGGTAGTTGATGAAACCGGAAATTCACTGGTTTATACTTTTGATGTTACCGTGGTTGATAATATTAATCCGACATTAACCTGTGCATCAGGAAGCCCCGGAAATGAATTCCACCGGGGAACAGACCTAAATCAGGCTTATTATACAACTTCTGGGACAGAATTTGATCCTACAGAATATTTTGATAATTGTGCTGTAACGCTTACCAACAGCAGAAACAGTACGGAATCACTGGCCGGGGTTACCTTTCCGGTTGGGACTACCACTGTAACCTGGACCGCCACCGATGCCAGCAGTAATGTAACAAGTTGTGCAATACAGGTGATTGTTGAGGATGATCAGAATCCTTTAATTACAAACTGTCCCGATGCTACAGTCGCCGAAATCGCAGAATCGGGTGAATGTTTTTATCTCGTTCCGGGTTCTGAATATGATCCTTACGGATTCTCGGATAATGATGATTTAGACAAACTCACTTACTCTATTAACGGTGGTGCTGAAGTCGGAACAGACCTGAATACCACACTTGTTGGTCAGCATATTCCGGTTGGAACAACCACGATAATCTGGAGGTTATATGATGTGAATGGTAATGTCAGCAATACCTGCCAGACTATATTTACAATTACCGATCCTGAGCCACCTACCGTTGTTACCGTTGGAACCCAAACCAGGAGTACCGATGCCGGTGTGAGCACCTATACTGCCAAGACCCCGGCCGATGATGACTGGAATCCTGCCGTCAGTGACAATTGTGAAGTTGACATTATTACCTATACGATTGACGGTGGTACACCTGTTGGCACCGATGAACTTACTTCAATTATCGGCGAAGTATTTGCCATTGGAACCCATACTGTTTTGTGGACCGCAACGGATATTCATGGAAACATCAGTACGGGAAGTTACCAGGTAATTGTTGAAGATGAAGATGATCCTACTGTTGTGTGTAACCCATATACCGTTTATCTTGATGAAAACGGAATTTATCTGCTTGACAGCGACGATATCAATGCCATAGCCGCAGGTTCAACTGATCCAGGTGGAATTGCCTCAATGACCGTTACACCGGATGTATTTGACTGTGCTGATACCGGTGACAACACTGTTTTACTTACAGTAACCGATAACAGCGGAAATACCGCAACCTGTAATGCAACCCTTACCGTTATTGATAATACCCCACCGGATGCAGTCTGTACCGATATATCGGTTTCACTGGACGTACTCGGATTGGCAACCATACTTCCGGCTGACCTCAACGGAGGTTCAAGCGATGAATGTGGTATCCAGGGTTATTCAGCCAGCCAGACGCTGTTTGACTGCACCGATGTAGGAGCAAATTCAGTAATTCTTACGGTTACCGATAACAGCGGGAATACATCTACCTGCAACGCCACAGTTACTGTTTATGATAATTACAGTCCTAGTGCTGTTTGCAACCCCATCACCGTTTCGCTTGACGCAACCGGCAATCTGACTCTTTCTGCAACGGACATTGATAATCTTTCTCTCGGATCAACCGACAACTGCAGCGGGTCACTGAACAAAACCGTTACACCTGACGATTTTGACTGTAATGATATTGGCGCCAATACTGTAATCCTCAGGGTTACAGATCCGGCAGGAAATTTTGATGAGTGCACCACCACCGTTACGGTTCAGGATGTTGCACCTCCGATAGCCATTTGTCGTAATATTACGGTACAACTGGATGCCGGCGGAAATGCTTCAATCGTTCCTGCTGACGTCAATAACGGATCAAGCGATAATTGTGATGCTTCTCTTACTTACAGTATAGACCAGTCGGCCTTTACCTGTGCCGATCTTGGCCCGAATACTGTAACACTTACAGTAACTGATGATTACAGTAATTCTTCTACCTGTACATCAACCGTTACGGTTGAGGATAATGTTGATCCGGTTGTAACCTGTTCGGTTCCGAACCAGACAGTAAATACAGATAATGATGAATGTACTTATACACATTCAGGAACGGGTTGGGATGCAAGTGCAACCGACGGATGTACAACCATCGCTTCTCTTACATATACACTTTCAGGATTAACAACAGGTACAGGCACATCACTTGATGGCGTTGTCTTTAACAGGGGTATCACCACTGTAACTTGGACAGCCACCGATGGATCAGGCAATATTTCCAATTGTTCATTCACAGTCACTGTGAATGACACACAGGCTCCGGATGCCATTTGCCAGAATATAACCATACAACTGAATGCTTCAGGTACGGCCTCCATCGTGGCAGCTGATGTCAATAATGGTTCAACTGACAATTGTGGTATACAGGGGATTGCAGTCAACACTTCTGCTTTTGACTGCACAGACCTTGGTTTAAATACCGTTACGCTTACCGTAACCGACATAGCCGGGAATACGGCCACTTGTAATGCCAACGTTACCGTTGAAGATAACATCGACCCGGTAGCTGTTTGCAGGGATATAACCGTTCAGTTAAATGCTGCAGGAACTGTTACCATTACCGGAGCTGACGTTGACAACGGATCAACCGACAATTGCAGTATTGCAATACGATCGGTAACACCTGACACTTTCAACTGCACGAATATCGGTACACCGGTAACTGTTACCCTGACGGTGACAGATCCGGCTGGCAATACCGATCAATGCACCGCTACGGTTACTGTTGAGGATAATGTTGATCCCAATGCCATATGCCGCAACATCACCATTCAGCTGGATGGTTCGGGCAATGCTTCTATCGTAGCCGGAGACATCAACAATGGTTCTTCGGATGCCTGCGGAATTGCCAGCCTGGCCGCAAGCCAGACTGCATTCGATTGCAGCGACCTCGGGGCAAATACCGTTACGTTGACAGTAACCGACAACAACAGCAATCAATCAACCTGCAATGCCACGGTTACAGTAAGGGATCAGATTGACCCGGCCTTTACCTTCTGCCCGGCCAATCAGACCGTAACCACCGATTTGGATGTTTGTACCCACCTTCACAGTGGAACAGCATGGGATGCACTTGCTTCTGACAACTGCTCCGTCAGCACCCTTACCTATAATCTGACCGGAGTTACCACCGGAACCGGCACTTCGCTGGCTGGTGTATCGTTCAACAATGGTTTGACCACTGTTACCTGGACAGCTACAGATGCGTCAGGGAACAACGAAACCTGCGTATTTACTGTTACTGTTAATGATGAACAGGATCCGACAGCTGCATGTCAGGCTTATACTGCCCAACTCCAGCGCAACGGACAGGCTGTTGTGGCACCTGCTGACATTGACAACAGTTCAGATGATAATTGTGGAATTGTCCTTTATGAAATTTCAAAAACAGGTGGAGCCGGAACATGGGCTTCGACCATTACCTATAGCTGCTCCGATATCGGTACACCTACAGCATACCTGAGAGTAACCGATGCCGCAGGCAACACCTCAACCTGCTCAACTACAGTGACTGTTGCCGATACCCAGGCGCCAACCCTGGATGACCTTGCCGACAGGAATGAAGTAACAGATAACGGAGAATGTACATACACACACACTGACGATCTCTGGAATCCGACCGATAACTGTGATCTGAATCCAACCATAACTTACACGCTCAGCGGAGCTACAACAGTAGTAACACCACCGAACACCACATTGAACGGTCAGATCTTCAACCAGGGAACAACAACCGTAACGTGGACAGTATCTGATCACGCTACACCGCCCAATACCGGTACCGTTGAATTTGACGTTATTGTTACCGATGATCAGAATCCGGTTGTTAATTGTCCTTCAAACATAACACAAAATGTTGCCAACCCGGGCGACCTGAATGCTTCTGTTGTTGGTATTCCCAATGCCACCTATAGTGATAACTGCTCAGTTACCATGCTTACCTATGCACTAAGCGGGGCAACCACTTCAGCGCATCAGGGTGCCGGTATTAACCAGTTAAACAGCGGTACCTTTAACCTTGGTACAACCACTGTTACCTATATTGCATATGATGCAGAAGGAAATTCACACAGCTGTAATTTCACCATCACCATCAATGCACTGCCTTCAAATGCAGTTATAGTTAATCCTACAGACATCACCACCTACGAGAATATCATTCCTGCAGCAACCTTTACGGTTGTGTTGCCGACGGCCCCGACAGGTACCGTTGTATTTGATGTTGTCAGTAATGATCTTACCGAAGGAACTGTTTCGACCAGCAGCCTGACATTCAATGCGGGCAACTGGAGCACCCCTCAGACAGTGACAGTCACCGGTGTGAACGACGATGTGGATGATGACGATATTCCTTACCTCATAATCCTCACAACCAATACCACACTAACAGACCCGCTTTCGGGATATTACAATGTTGATCCTACGGATGTGGATGCTGTTAACATTGACAATGATGTTGCCGGTGTAACGGTATCAGCCATCAGCGGACCTACAACAGAGGCCGGTGGTACAGCAACCTTTACCATGGTATTAAACACCGAACCTACGGAAAATGTAACATTTACACTTTCAAGCAGTGACCTCACCGAGGGGAATGTTACCAATCCCGTAACCCTGACCGTTACCTTCACACCAGCCAACTGGGATACTCCCCAGACGATCACTGTGACAGGAATTGATGACCAGATAGATGACGGAAATGTAAGTTATACAATTATAACAAGCGATGCCACGTCACTTGATCCGAAATACTCAGCCATGGTTGCTGCCGATGTACCTGTTATCAACAACGATAACGATACGGTTGGTTTTATTGTAACCCCACTTACGCTGAACACCACCGAAGCCGGTGGTACAGCTACGTTTACCGTTGTTCTCACCAGCATGCCCGCTACAGATCTGACGGAATATGTTGTTGTAGTTGATGTTACCAGCAGTGATGCGACCGAAGGGACGGTTTCACCAATCCAGCTTACCTTCACTGCTGATGACTGGAATACACCTCAGACTGTTACGGTTACAGGGGTAGACGATATTGTTGTAGACGGGAATATAGCCTACACAATTGTCAACACCGTTGATCAGACCCTGACAACCGACCCGATGTATGATCCGCTTGATCCGTCAGATGTAAATGTTACCAATGGCGATAATGATGCAGCCACCCTTTCGGTGAACAGCATAGCCCAGCTTGAAACCAATGCAGGTACCACCAGCTTTGTATTCACGGTAACACATTCAGGTCAGGAAGTGATCGGATCCTATTCCGTATCTTACTATACCCAGAATGGTACAGCCAGATCGCCAAGTGATTTCGCAGGTACCGGAGGATCGGTAACATTTAACGGTTCAATTGGTGAAACGCAGACAATAACCATTACAGTAAACGGAGATCAGATGGTTGAGCGGAATGAGACTTTCAGTCTTGTCCTCAACACAGTTACTGCTCCCGGAAGAAACGTTACCATACTTCCTGCCGGAAAAACAGGTACAGGAACCATAACCAACGATGACAATGCGACCCTGGCCATTAATGATGTTTCGATAGTGGAAGGCAATGCAGGTTCCCAGACGCTGACTTTTACCGTTACATTGAGTATGGCTGTTGAAGATGGTCTGAGTCTGCAATATGCTTCTGCAGATGGAACAGCTACCACAGCCGACTCTGATTATGCAACTTCAACCGGTACCCTTTCCTTCACCGGCAACACCAATGAAACAAGAACCATGGGTGTAACAGTTTATGGTGATCTGAAGGTTGAACTGAATGAGAACTTCCTGGTTAATCTGAGCAATATCGTACCAGTAAGTGCACCAGCAGGCACGATTACTTTTGCTGATGATTCAGGTACTGGCACGATCACCAACGATGATGCAGCCACCCTTGTTGTTACTGGATTTACCGTGAATGAAAATGCGGGAACTGCAAATTATACAGTAACGCTCAACAGATCGGTTCAAACGGCCTTTACGGTTGATTTTGCCACTTCTGACAATACAGCGCTGGCCGGATCTGACTATACAGCCATTCCGACCACCACCCTGAATTTCGGTGCAGGAAACCCACTGGTTCAGACAGTTACAGTCACCATTGCCAACGATACTTATGTTGAACCGACAGAAACCCTGACCGGTACAATCAGCAATCTTAATGCAGGCGGACAGAATGTAACCATTGCAACAGCAACGGCAACAGGAACGATTCTTGACAATGAATCGGCCAGTGTTGCCATCAATGATGTAACAGTAAATGAGGCTGACGGTTCGGCAACCTTTACCGTAACCTTAACAGGTAACATTCAGGATAACCTGACTGTGAATTATGCCACAGCCAACAATACGGCCCTTTCGGCCAGTGATTACAGCACAACCAGCGGAACTCTAACTTTCCTTGCCGGTTCACTGAACGGTTCAACACTTACCATAGTTGTGCCGATAACCAATGACAACATTGCCGAACCCACCGAAACCTACAGGGTTAACCTGAGTGGTATTGTAAGTACCGGAAGTGCTTCCATCAGTGATGCGCAGGGTATTGGCACCATTAACGACAATGACCCGGCCACGCTGGTGTTGAGCGGATTTACCGTTACCGAAACCGATGGCACCCAGACGGCAAATTTTGCTGCTACAATGAGTATTGCCGCACAGGAGAATGTTGTTCTGACATTCACCACAACCAACGGGTCAGCTGGTGCTTCAGACTTCACTGCTCAGACAAATACTGTGGTGACAATTCCGGGTGGAACAACCAGTGTAAATATCCCGGTCAGTGTACTTGGAGATCTTATTGCTGAACCAACGGAAACCTTTACGGGAACCATTGCCATCAGTAATGTAAACGGACAGCAGGTTACCATTGACACCCCGACAGCTACTTCAACAATTGAAGACAATGATATAATTACCATCAATCTTGCCGGCTTTACCGTAACCGAAACCAATGGTACTCAGGTTCGGAATTTCAGAGCCAGCATGAATACCACTGCCCAGCACAACATCATTCTTGAGTTTTCAACATCCGATGGAACCGCCCTCGATGGCAACGATTACACTGCCCGTACAGCCATAAGTTTGACCATTCTGGCAGGAACGCTGTTCACCGATATTCCGGTTGATATTCTGGGTGATCTGTTTGTTGAACCACAGGAAGCCTTCACCGGAACCATTTCTTTAACTGAAGCCAACGGTCAGCAGGCCAGTGTAGGAACCGCGACAGCCAATGGAATTATCAACGACAACGATGCAGCAAGCATTGCCATTGCCGATGTTTCGGTAAATGAAGATGCCGGTTTGGCAACGTTCACGGTTACGCTTACTGGTAATACACAGGACGCATTTAATGTGGATTATACTACCAGCGACAACACCGCACTTGCCGGAGATGATTATTCACTGTCATCCGGAACATTGACCTTCACTGCCGGATCAACCTCCGGTACAACCAGGACCTTTACCGTTCCTATCAATGATGACACTTATACTGAACCTACAGAAACGTACATCCTGACACTGAGTAATATTACCGGAGGACTTGTTACCATTGGTGATGCTACGGCAACCGGAACCATTTTTGACAACGATGCTGTAACTTTTGCCATTGATGATGTAACGGTGGCTGAGAATGTAGTTGCAGGTGTTGCGGTATTTACCGTGACCATGGCAGGTGATAATCTGCAGGATGCGCTTACAATGAGTTTCACCACCAGTGATGGCGCTTTGGGTTATACCACTCCAGCTACACAGCCATCGGATTACACATTGACCAGCAATACACTTACATTCCCGGCAGGTTCGTTGTCGGGATCTACCAGGACCATTACTGTGCCAATTATTGAGAATACTATCGCTGAACCAACTTCAGAGTATTATACCATAACACTTAGCAATATTGTTACCACGGGTACAGCATCGTTCACCGATGCAACAGGCCTGGGAACAATTACAGATGATGATCTCTCGAATACGATCAATCTGGCCGGATTTACCGTAACCGAAACGGATGCTACAATCTCGCACAATTTCATCGCAAGCCTGGACTACATTGCTCAGGAGCCCGTGATCATTTCCTTTACCACAACACAGGGAACCGCTCAGCATGTTAGTGACATTACTCAGCAGACAACGGTTCAATATACCATTCTTCCCGGAAACCTGAGTGTAAATATTCCGGTTGCGGTAATTGGTGATCTTGTGGTTGAACCGACCGAAGCTTTTACAGGAACTATTGCGCTGGTAAATGCAAACGGCCAGCAGATAGTCATAGGTTCAACACCCACAAATACCGGAACCATTGAAGACAATGATCAGGCAACCTTTACTATTGTTGGTTTTACACGCAACGAAGGTGATGGTACCGGAACATTTACTGTTGCGGTTGACAGAGTAATTCAGAATGCGATAACTGTTGATTTTGCCACCTCCAATGGTACAGCACTGGCAGCATCTGATTATTCATCGTATGCCAGCACCCTGAACTTTGGTAATGGTGAACTTCTTTCACAAGTCGTGACAGTAACCATTCTTGAGGATATAATCGCAGAGCCAACTGAATCCCTGACCGGAACCCTGAGCAATCTTCAGGCCAACAGCCAGAATGTGATTCTGAACGGTGGAGGAGCAACCACAACGGCAACGTCCTATATTGAGGATAATGATGCTGCCACCCTTGCCATCAATAACGTAACCAGCGCAGAGCCCGACAATGGGGCCACCAATGAGTATGTATTTATCATTACCCATAGTGGACGCAGTACCGATGGACCATTTACCGTAGCTTATACCACAACCAATGGCACAGCCGGATCTGCGAGCGATTACGATGCAACTACCGGAACAGTTACATTCAGCGGTACAACAGGTGAAACCAAAATGGTCACTGTGATTGTAAACGGTGACATTGTAGTGGAACCAACCGAAACCTTCACCATAGAACTGAGTGAAGACAATTTTGGCGGACGCAACATCACATTTACAGATAACAGCGGACAGGGTACCATTCTCGATAACGACATAACAACAGTTTCTGTTGTGGCAAATGATCCTGTGGCAGCAGAGCCATCCAATCATGGTGAGTATACTGTAAGCATGGGTCTGACTTCTTCTACAAATACAGTAATCGGTTATACAATTACAGGCGACGCAACTGCCGGAATTGACTATACTGCTCTTTCCGGAACGGTAACCATCCCGGCAGGAAGTAACAGTGTATCCATACAAGTGCCGGTTATTGATGATGATATCCTCGAAGATGACGAAACCGTAACCATCACCCTGTCTTCCATTACATCCGGAAACAGCGGAATTTCATTAGGGGCTCCTTATATTGCCAGTGTAATCATCAGCGATGATGATGCGGCTACTGTCAGCATAACAGCCAACGATCCGGCTGCAGCAGAACCGTCAAACAACGGTCAGTTTACCGTGACCATGACGAATGCTTCGGATGTAGCCACTGTAATCAGTTACAACATTTCAGGAACGGCAACTAGCGGTTCTGATTATACCGCCCTCACAGGAACGGTTACGATCCCCGCCGGTAGCACATCTGTTACCATTGATGTTACGGTTATTGATAACCTGATTATGGAATCAGCTGAAACGGTGATCGTTACACTTGCTTCTATAACTTCAGGAGATGCCGATGTTTCGATCGGAACCCCTGCTTCAGCTACCGTTACCATTTCAGATAATGATGTTGCTACAGTGAGCATTGCAGCCAGTGATCCGAATGCTTCGGAGCCATCCAACAACGGGCAGTATACTGTAACCATGACCAGTGCTTCAGATACGGATACACAGATCAGTTATAATATAACAGGAACTGCAACATCGGGTGATGATTTCAATGCCCTTTCCGGATCGGTAACCATTCCGGCCGGAAGCCTCACAGCTACCATTGAGGTTGTCGTTAATGATGATCTTATTCTTGAGGCCAGCGAAACCGTGATAGCAACACTTTCTGCAATTACCTCCGGCAATTCCAATATTACCATTGGTTTACCTGCAACTGCCACCGTTACCATTACCGACAATGATGCAGCCAGCCTGAGTATTGCCGATGTTACAGTGGATGAATCAGACGGTACAGCAACCTTTACAGTACTTCTTACAGGCAATGTGCAGGGAGGGTTTACCATCAACCATGCAACTGCAAACAACACAGCGGTTCAACCAGGTGATTATACAAGCACCTCCGGAACCCTTACGTTTGCCGGAACCACCGGTGAAACGGAAACAATCACGGTTCCGATCATCGGCAACAGTATTGTTGAAATTACCGAAACATACTTTGTGAATTTATCCGGCATCTCCAATGCCCTGGTAACATTTGACAGTCAGGCAACCGGTACCATTACCGACGACGATGTTGCCACAGTAAGTATTGCAAGCGTTACAGAGGATGAAGGAGATAGCGGAACAACCACATATACTTTTACAGTAACCATGAGTGCAGCTTCAGACGCTGTTGTGACTGTGGATTATGCTACAGCCAATGGCACAGCAACGACTGCTGATCTGGATTACAGTGCTGCGAGCGGTACACTGACTTTTGCCGCCGGCAATACCAGTCAGACCTTCACGGTTTCTGTCAATGGTGACACCAGAATTGAAGACGATGAAACCTTTACTGCCAATCTGAGTAATCTTGTTACCAACAGCCGGCCAATCACCCTTGGGTTATCCTCTGGAACTGGTACCATTACCAACGACGATGCCGCAACCATCAGCATCAATGATGTGACTCTTGCCGAAGGCAATACAGGAACCACCAGCTTTACATTTACCGTAAGTCTGTCAGACGCTTCCGCATCAACCATAACAGTTGACTATGCTACCTCCAATGGAACAGCTACAGTTGCTGACGGAGATTATATTGCAACTGCAGGAACCGTGGTATTCAGCCCGGGTCAGGTCAGTAAAAGCATAATTGTACCAGTGAATGGTGATGCGAAAGTTGAAACGGATGAAACCTTTACCGTTTCTTTAAGCAACCTGTTTACCAGTGGTCTGGATGTTACCATTGCCGATGGATCCGGAACCGGAACCATCACCAACGACGATGCAGCTACAATAACCATTAACGATGTAACACTGGCTGAAGGCAACAGCGGAACAACCATTTTCAGTTTCACTGTAGCCATGAGCCATGCATCTGATGCAGCCGTTACGGTTGATTATGCATCGGCCAATGGCACTGCTACCCTTGCCGACAGTGATTACAGTACCACATCAGGAACACTGACCTTTGCAGCCGGAGAAACCAGTAAAACCATTACTGTTCTGGTTAACGGAGATTTAAAAGTTGAAGAGAATGAAACCTTTACTGTCGGATTGAGTAATCTTGATGACAATGGAAGGGACATTTCAGTCAGCGATGCCACAGGTCTTGGTACCGTCACCAATGATGATTCTGCCATACTTGCCATCAGCGATATTTCACAGGCTGAAGGAGATTCAGGAACAACCGGATTTACCTTTACCCTTACATTGAGCGCTGCTTCAGATGATGTTGTTACGATTGACTATGCAACAGCCGATGGAACGGCAACGGAAGCAGATGCAGATTATACAGGCGTTTCAGGTACAATTACCTTTGCAGCCGGAGAAACAAGTAAAACCGTGACAGTTCTTGTCAATGGCGATGCCAGGACAGAAACCAACGAGACCTTTACGATTGGTTTGACAAATCTGGTGACCAACGGTAACACAATTACCCTTGGAACAGCATCAGCTACGGCAACCATCAACAATGATGACAATACACCGTCTATTGTTGATATCCTCAAATCAGGTCCGGAAGACAGTGATATTCTCTTTGCAGATACCGACTTTACAGCAGCATTTACAGACGCAGACGCCGATGTTCTGAACAGCATCGAGGTGGTCAGCCTGCCTGCAAACGGAACTCTCTATCTGAGTGGTATTCCTGTAACAGCGGGACAGGTTGTTGTACTGGCTCAGCTTGATAACCTGACATTCACCCCGACGGGCAACTGGTATGGAACGACAACATTCGACTACAACGCTACCGACGGTGCCAACTGGGCTGCCGATGATGCCCAGGTTATCATAACCATCACTTCTGAAAATGATGCACCTGTTGCGGTTGATGATATTGTATCAACACCTGAAGACACACCGCTTAGTGGTTCAGTTACCCTCAACGATACCGATACTGAAGGCAATGGCCTTACTGTAACCCAGTTTGTCGTTGATGGCACTACCTATCTGGCTGGTGTTACTGTGACCATAACAAATACCGGAACATTGGTGATCAATGCAAACGGTTCCTTCCAGTTTGTTCCGGTAACTAATTATAACGGAACAGTTCCAACAGCTACCTATACCATCAGCGATGGCAACGGAGGAAGTGATGCAGCAGACCTCATCATCACTGTTACCCCGGCGAATGATGCACCAGTGACTGTTGATGATGCATATACCATTTGCAGTACTGCTGTTTCAACGGGCAACATACTTACCAACGGAGATGCAGATCCTGATGGCACAGCCCTTACGGTAAATACAACACCGGTTAGTGATGCTTCTCATGGAATTTTCACCATTGAATCAGACGGTGATTATACCTATACTCCGGATGCAGGCTATAATGGTACTGATATAGTAGTAGTTTCTGTTTGTGATAACGGTACTCCACTTCCATCCCTGTGCACAAATGCTACAATTACATTTACAGTGAATGAAGCAGTCACATCCAATGCAGGCGTTGCGCAGAACCTTTGTAACGTAAACAATACGACACTTGCTGGCAATGATCCGACCCCAGGCACCGGTTTATGGACGCTGGTAAGC
>WSXU01000008.1:0-203451 GCA_009773455.1 Bacteroidota bacterium
GTGCTGTTTCCACAGTCGTCGGTTGCAGTCCAGCTGCGGGTCAGGGTGTAATTGTTCGGACAGTTTCCGTCGGTGCGGACCTGACCATTATATACGATGGTTACATTGCTGCTGCAGTTGTCTATGGCTGTTGGGGTACCTGGTGCAGGTACACCGCTGCATTCGCGGGTCATATTTGCAGGTACATAGGTAAAGACCGGTCCTGTGACATCGGCAATGGCAAAAGTTGCACTGGTCGTTGCTGAGTTTCCACATTCGTCGGTTGCTGTCCATGTTACAAGGGCTGAGCCGGTTAAACCGCAAAGGTCGCTCAGGCTCTGGAAGTTGTTGGTGATGGTAACCATGCCACAGAGATCACTGGCAGCTACATTGTTCAGCCAGTTTTCAAGAGCAGCGGTGTTGCCGTTGCCGTCACATTCTACGGTAAGGTCAGAAGGTACGGTGGTGAATACCGGAGCATTGCTGTCAACGATGGTGAAAGTAGCTGAAGTTGTTTTAATATTGCCACATCCATCATCTGCTGTGAAGACTACAGTTGCTGAACCGGTTAGTCCGCAGTTGTCGCTCAGTGATATAAAATTGTTGCTCCAGCTGATCTCTCCGCAGTTATCGGTAGCAATTGCTCCGCCATTGGACGAAAGCCATGCATTCAGGTCAGCGCTGTTGCCCGATCCGTCACATTCAACGGTGAGGTTAGCTGCAGGTACTGCAAGATGCGGTGCCTTGGTGTCTTTTACTGTAATCAACTGGCTGGCAACAGTGCTGTTTCCACAGTCGTCGGTTGCAGTCCAGCTGCGGGTCAGGGTGTAATTGTTCGGGCAGTTTCCGTCAGTGCGGACCTGACCGTTATATACGATGGTTACATTGCTGCTGCAGTTATCTACGGCTGTTGGGGTACCTGGAGCAGGCACACCGCTGCATTCGCGGGTGATATCTGCAGGTACAAAAGTGAATCCGGGAGCAACAGTATCTGAAACTATGATCGCATGTGAACACTGTGAAGCATTTCCGATGTTATCAGAGATGGAATAAACCCTGGTAATGGTCTGTGAACAGCTGTTACCATCAGTGTTCTCACTGATCATGGTGAAACTTTCGGGATTAATTCCGTTGCCGTCATCTACAGATCCACCTGCATTGATGAAAGCGGCATAGTCAGCAAACGGAGCCGGTACCTCAACTGTACAATTTACATTTACAGCCGGAGGACAATTGATTACCGGAGGTTCTGCATCAACAACAGTAACTGTCTGAATGCAGGATGAAGTATTCCCTGCGAGATCGGTGACAGTCCAGGTAACATCGGTTGTTCCTGTATTGAAGGTCTCAGGCGCATCATTGGTAATATTTCCTACCTGGCAATTGTCAGAAACCTGGGGAAGTCCAAGATCAACATTTGAAGCGGTATTGCTTCCTGCATCAGGATTTACCACAATACCGGCCGGACATATGATTGATGGATTTGTTACATCATTTACTACTACAAGCTGAATGGAGGAACTGCTGTTGCCGTTACCATCGTTAAAATTCCAGGTGATGGTATAGTTTCCCTGGGCGTTGTATGTTAAAGGATCTGAAGTAGTTCCTGTGATTGAACCTGCGCAGTTGTCTTCTGCTACCGGGGCAGCCACACTTGCTGAACATTCACCGGTTACATCGGCAAGAACCGGAGCAACCGGAGCGGTTACGTCGTCTACAACTACAGTCTGCTGGGCAGTGCTGCTGTTGCCATTGCCATCATTAAAAGTCCAGTTAATGGTATAGCTTCCCTGAGCGTTGTATGTTAAAGGATCTGAAGTAGTTCCGGTGATGGAACCTGCGCAGTTGTCTTCTGCTACCGGGGCAGCTACACTTGCTGAACATTCACCGGTTACATCGGCAAGAACCGGAGCAACAGGAGCGGTTACGTCGTCTACAATGACAGTCTGCTGTGCAGTGCTGCTGTTGCCATTACCATCGTTAAAAATCCAGTTAATGGTATAGCTTCCCTGAGCATTGTATGTTAAAGGATCTGAAGTTGTTCCTGTGATTGAACCTGTGCAGTTGTCTTCTGCTACCGGGGCAGTTACACCGGCAGAACATTCACCGGTTACATCGGCAAGAACCGGAGCAACAGGAGCGGTTACATCGTCTACAGTGACTGTCTGCTGTGCAGTGCTGCTGTTGCCATTGCCATCGTTAAAAGTCCAGGTGATGGTATAGTTTCCCTGAGCGTTGTATGTTAAAGGATCTGAAGTAGTTCCGGTGATGGAACCAGCACAGTTGTCTTCTGCTACCGGGGCAGCTACACTTGCTGAACATTCACCGGTTACATCGGCAAGAACCGGAGCAACCGGAGCGGTTACGTCGTCTACAATTACAGACTGCTGGGCAGTGCTGCTGTTGCCATTACCATCATCAAAAATCCACGTGATGGTATAGTTACCCTGTGCATTATAGGATAAAGGATCAGAAGTGGTTCCTGTAATTGTACCTGAGCAGTTATCTGTGGCTGTAGGAGCTGATAAAACAGCTGCCAGACATTCACCTGTTATTTCAGGTAAAGTTGTAACATCAGGCACAGGAGCGAGGATGTCATTGATCGTAGCCACAGTGAATGATTGGGTTAAAGTGCAATCACTATCATCTGTAATCACTACCTGATAATTTCCGGCTACAATATTCTGGAGATCCTCATCATTGCTTGAATAACCATTCGGACCCGTCCAGCTGTATGTGAAAGGAGCTGTTCCTCCGTCTGTGGTGATGTTAATTGAACCATCAGGGGTGCTCTGGCATGAATTATTCCCTGTAATACCGCTGACCGATAATCCTTCAGCGACAGTTATGGTCATTTCATCCGTAGATGAACATCCGTTTGTACCACTTACGGTTAAGGTATAAGTAAAAGTACCACTGTTTACCGGGGTGAATACAGGATTGGAAATGTCAGGATTACTCAGACCTGAAGCAGGACTCCATGAATAGGACAATGGTTCGCCCGATCCGGATGCTGAAGCCGAGCCCTGAAGCTGAAATGTTCCACATAATCCGATGGAAGCATCAGCACCTGCATTAACTGCTGATGGCACAGGCATTACAATTACGGTAGCTGTGGCAACACCGGTGCAACCATTCAAAGCTGTTCCGGTTACGGTGTATGAAGAATTGGACACCGGAGAAACTGAAATTGACGAAGAAACGGCTCCACCCGGATTCCATACATAGTTGTCGGCTCCGGAAGCAACCAGTGTAGTTTCAGTACCACGGCAAATCTCTGTTTCTGTCGGGCTAACCTGTACCTCAGGAGATGGTTTTACAGTCACCACAACCTGATCTGTTGAAGAACACTGACCGGAAGCATTGGTTACGGTAAGGGTATAAGTGGTTGTGACATCCGGGCTGGCAATCGGATTGGCTATGCCTGCATTGTTAAGGCCTGTTGCCGGACTCCATGAATAGAGCACACCGCCTGAACCGTTCAACTGAGTGGTTAATCCTGAACAAATGGCAACATCGGCTCCGGCATTTGCAACCAGCGGTGTTGGGCTGCCAATGGTAGCAGATGCAGAAGCCGGATCATTGCAGCTTTCGGGGTCACGGACCAATATAGTATAATTCCCGGCTGAAAGTCCTGTGAAGGTGTTGGATGTCTGCCAGTTGTTTCCGTTATTCCTTGAATATTCATAACTGCCGCTGCCACCGGTAGCATTTACAGTGATTACTCCGTTGTTCTGGCCATTGCACTGGACATTTTGTGCTGTAACAGAGGCTATGGTCAACTGCTCGTATATATTGATCACTTTTTCTACATAAACAATGTTTTCATCACAGGGACAGGAGTTTCTGACCCTGACGATGAAGGTTTCTCCATTGTCAGCCAGTCCGTCACTTACAGCATAGTAAGGGATTACATAAGAGGCCTGTCCGGCAGGAATGGTCACCTGGGCCGGGAAAGGCTGTCCGTCCGTGGTCAGAATATCAGAACCGTTAACGGCTGACCCTGAGATCAGGATATCAACTGTATAATCCTGGGTGAGATCTGTTGTCTGGCGGGTGATGGTGAGGCTGTTATTGAGGCAACCTTCAAAAATATTGTTGTTGTTCGGAATGTTGTTACCGATCTGGTTTAATGCAATCTGCTCTGATGAGAAGCTGTTTCCTTCAAGGAAAATACCCGAATCCCATTTACGGTCGGATACATCTGCGATGGCAAGTTTAATATGATAGGTCTGACAAGGTGTTACCTGGTGAAATGCAGTGAGAACAACGGTACATCCGTCGTATTCCATATAAATGCCACCGCCGTTACCACCACTGCTGGTTGTACCGTCACCGTTATCTATATAATAAGCGGCATTCTGTGCCGGGCAATTCGGGTTGGGACCCCAGTTCCTGTTATGACTGGATGGTGAATACCTGCCCTGTGCATGTATATTATTGATTGTAACCGGCGTAACACCGTCGGGCAGTTTGGCGATATTCTTGCCGGTCAGACCAGGGTCGTTTGTTATACCGGGGCCTGATAACAGGAATGCAAAAACATCATTAAACTGTGAACAGGTCCATTCAAGATATTCTTCTGAAGCAAAAACATACCGGAACTCGACTACATTGCCAGCGGGTACAAAATCGAATTCAAGTACTGCTGCATCATAGGTATTGTAACCTGCAATAGAAGTGAGGTCTGCATCACCCGAAGTGCCGACTTCCCTGGTCGTGCTGTAACTTTCATTGGGTCCTTCTGCATCGGCTATATATCCGGTTGATAAAATAAGTCCTTCTTCAATGGGAAAATTGGAGTTCCCCCTGTTGAAATAACCCAGCCCGCGCTGTTCAGGATTGGAATTGTTCCAAAGCCCGGCATAGGTTACATTTGAAGCCTGCAGGCAGCCCTGAACCAGGAGATTCTGCACCAGACCAGCTGCATTATATGCTGCGTATGTGCTGTTTTCATTTACTGCAATGGATCCGGATGGAGCCATTGGTGCAACACCGCCCTGTGCTTCTTTAAGACCTGGCTTTTTTACTTCAGGAGTCCTTTCAGGAAGGATATCATGATTGGTTCCCAACTGGGCTTTAACACCGGCAACTGCTATAATTGCCAAAAAAGCCGTAAGGATAAACCTGGCTCTGATGCTCACAGTAATTGTTTTCATAACTTTATATTTAACTATCAATTTGTTTTCCGTTTTTCTGCCGGGCGGCAGTAAAATTTTCCACTTCTCTGCAATCTCACTTATGCTTCTTCCCCCGAATTAGCTTAAGAAACAAGAACTTTACAAATCAAGCCTTTTCAAGATTTCAATACCGCTGAAACTGATTCTTTGATATTGCAGGCTAATTGCATAATGACAAGGAAAATATCGATACAAATTTATAGCGGTATGGAGGGGAGCGCAATACGGTTTAATACCCCTTTTGCTTCGGAACCACTTGATATCAGATAGGTAGGATTACCCACCAATAAGTATTTATACTCATTCGTGGATGATTATCTTCATATGTCTGTCTAATAATTATATATTACTCCCCTATATGTATGATATGAAACAAAAAAAAACTGCCTTTCAGCAGTTTTACTTGTATTCCTGAGTTATTTTCAATTTCAGATCATCATCATCATATTGATTTCATTCTGATCCAGAAAACGCCACCTTCCCCTGGGAAGATCCTTTTTTGTAAGGTTGGCAAATGCAACACGGTCGAGCTTAACTATTTCGTATTCAAGTGCTTCGAAAAGCCGCCTGACTACCCTGTTTTTCCCGGAATGGATGACCACACCAATGCTTTTCTTATCATTGGCTGTTCCGGTGTAGGCTATCTCATCCACCGCCATCAGACCGTCCTCAAGTTCTACACCTTCCGAGAGTTGAATCATATCGGCCTTGGAGAGCGCTTTGTCCAGTTCAACATGATACACTTTCCGCACCTTGTGACCCGGATGGGTGAGTTTTTTGGCCATTTCTCCATCGTTGGTGAACAGCAGTAACCCTGATGTATTCCGGTCGAGACGTCCGACAGGGTAAACCCTCTCCCGGCAGGCATCTTTAATCAGCATCATCACCGTATTTCTTTCCTGTGGATCATCCACCGTGGTGATGTAACCTTTGGGCTTGTTCAGCAACAGGTAAACCTTCTTTTCAATATTGAGGGTTTCACCTCCAAACTGTACCTTATCTTCCCGCGTAACTTTGGTGCCCAGTTCTGTCACTATTTTACCGTTGACGGATACTGCTCCTGATTCTATCAGGGTATCAGCCTCCCTGCGTGAGCATATGCCGGAATTCGAAATATATTTATTCAGACGGATGGTTCCATCGTTGGCATAACCCTTTTTACCTCCCTGTTTTTTAGGTTCGGGTGATTTATCACGACTGAAGGTGCCAGACCTGCGGGGTTCATCCTTATCGGCAAACCTGCTTTTGGGCCTGATATCACCTTCGTCTGTCTTTATCCTGGTCCTGGGTTCAGAGGGGGTTCTTTCCGAAAATTTGCTGGCATGTGTCCTGGCAGGCTTATCCTCCCTGCCGCCTCTGTATGAGCCGGATGACCCTGTTTCCCTCTCCTTTTCATCTGCAGGCTTTCTGCCCTTGTATGCACGGTCACCGGCGGGTTTATTGTCCGAAAAGCGCCTTTCGCGCGGTGCTCCGGACTCTTCGCTGCGCTTCCATGGCCGTTCAGGTTTCTCATCCCTGCTTCCCTTATAGGTGCGCGGTGAATCAGTACTTCCCGGAGAATCATCGGTTGCTCTGCGGCTTTTATATGGGCGATCGCCCGATGGTTTGTCCGAATATCTCCTTTCCCTGGGGGCTCCGGATTCATCATCGCGTTTCCAGGGGCGGGCTGGTTTATCGTCACGGTTGCTTCGGTAGGTTCCCGCTGAATCTTTTCCCTCCGGGGATTCTCCGGATGGTCTGCGGCTTTTATATGGACGGTCATCCGATGGTTTGCTGCCGGCATAGCGTTTTTCCCGTGGAGCACCTGAATTTTCATCACGTTTCCAGGGACCGGATGGTTTGTCTTCCAGGTTACCTTTGTAAGGCCTGGGCTTATAAGTTCCTTCTTCCCTTCCTTCAACAGGTCTGCGGCTTTTATACGGACGATCTCCTTCCTGTTTGTTCTCTGTAAAGCGTCTTTCCCTGGGTGCACCGGATGTTTCATCGCGTTTCCATGGCGCGGAAGGTTTCTCATCCCTTTTCCCCCTGTATGATGGCCGCGGGGTATCGGAACTTTCTGCTTTCCCGTAAGGTTTCCGGCCTTTAAAGGGCCTGTCAGCTCCCGAAGGAGTTCCTGCTTCGCTTTCTTTTGGTTTGTAACTACGGGGGGCCCTTTCTGATGGTTTCCCATCCGGCCTGCCCTTACCGGCGCGCCTTTTATCGGGGGCTCCATCGGGCTTTCTTCTTTTCTCCGGACTTCCTTCTCCGGTGAATTTTCTCATTGCATTCATTTATAACCAGTTTAGCCTGCAAAGGTAGCGAAGATTCTCACATTGCTTCCACAATTCTCAGAATACTGAAAATCAAATATTTTCATATATCAATATCGTTACTATTTATAAAAGTCGCTCCTGTTGCGAATCTTTTTGCCGAAACACGCGGTAAACGGCTAATTTTTTCGTATATTCGTAGTACTTTCAGGCATATCAGCTATCCCGTTCTTTGTTCACGAAAAAATTACAGCTATGGATACTTCAGATGAAAAAGTAATTGTAATCGCCCGATATTCCAATTCAAGGGCTTTGCTTCTGAAATCGAGACTCGAAGCAGAAGGGATCGATTGTTTTCTGGCCCACCAGAACATACTTCAGGCCGCTGTTTCAGGAGGTGTTGAAATAAAAGTCAGAAGATCGGATGTCGAAAAAGCCCTCAGGGTCATTGAGTCATCAAAGGAAGAACATGGCAAACAAAAGGAAGACTCGGTAAAATCACTCCGCAGTGTCAGGAAGATCCTCGTCCCGGTCGACTTCTCAGATGCTTCATTCAGGGCATGCAGCTTTGCCCTTGGACTTGCCGGTAAACTAAAAGCAGAAATCAAGCTCCTCCATGTTTATTATAATCCGGTTCTCGACATCGCCCCCTTTGATACCAGCCACGCCTACCAGATCAACCTGGTAAATTACCTGCATGAATCAGAACAGAATGCCCGTCACCAGCTGGTTAAACTTGCGAAGGACCTGAAACAACAGGTAAAGGGTTCAAATCCGGATCTCAAAATTTCCACCAGCCTTTCCAATGGACTTGCCGCGGAAGAAATTGCGCTGGCAGCCAATCGGTTCAGACCCGGGCTGATTATTCTCGGTACCCGGGGCATCGGAAACCAGACAGGCGGATTTCTCGGAAGTGTCACCGCAAAAGTGATTGAAAAAACCAAAACACCTGTGCTGGCCATTCCGGAAAACAGCCGCTTTACCAGCCTTGAAAAGATCAAACACGTGATGTATGCCACGGATTTTGATCAGTCTGACCATCTGGCCATCAGCCGGCTGATCGGATTGCTGCATCCGTTTAACGTAAGCCTGCACTGTGTGCACATCAGTGTCGGAGTCAAGAAATCGTGGGATAAGGTGAAAATGGAAGGGTTGAGTGCATTTCTCACAAAAGAGTATAAGAAATACCCGGTTAAATGTGAAATCATCGTCAGTAATGATGTCATCAACGGCATGGAAACCTACATCCGCGACAATGGCATCGATGTGATCGCCCTCACCAACCACAACCGCAGCCTGCTTTCCAGTTTCTTCACCCCGAGTATTACCAAAAAGGTGCTGAACAGGATTTCGAAGCCACTCTTTATCTTTAAAGCCATAGAATAAGCGTCAGAGCACCGGATAAAAGGCGTCCTCGATGTGCTTCACCTCTTTTGTGGTGGAGTTCAGGATAATTGACACGACATCAAAACGGACTTCGAGTGCGATATCATTCTTCTCAATGTAAGCCTGCGCAGCCCTTACAAGGAAACGTTGCTTGCCTGCATTGACAAACACTTCCGGCTCACCGAAAAATGCGGACCGGCGGGTTTTAACTTCAACAATAACCAGGTATTTGTCCTTCTCAGCGATGATGTCGATCTCATCCTTACCAAAACGCCAGTTGGTGTTACGGATGGTGAAGCCTTTTTCACGGAGATGTTTCAACGCAACTTCCTCTCCCAGGCGGCCAAGGTCATTGTGTTCAGCCATATTGATCAGAGATTACCGGTTAATAATGCATATAAAAGGTATAACAATCCATAGAATCCTGCAATGTATGCCAGGGGTTTAAGCTGAAACTGTGTCCTACCCCGTGTATTTGTTTTCTTACTGAACGACAGGCCCCCTGTCTGCCCGGAAACTTCCAGGGTAGCTTCCCGTCCAAGGAGAAGGGGCATGTTCTCAGCCTGATGGCCGGCCGGAAAGCCAAACAATACCGGGTATTTGTACTCTTTCACCACATCAGCGATGATCTCTTCCGCTGTTTTCCCAAACGGCACGGAATTGTCACGCATCTGGGTCATTCCTCCGACCACCAGACCGGCAAGCCTTTCAAGTTTGCCACAGCGCTTCAGGTTCATCATCATCCGGTCGATGTGATACAGGTATTCGTCGAGGTCTTCAATAAACAGGATCTTCCCCTCAGTTTCAACATCCGACGGACTTCCACACAGGCTATACAGGATGGACAGGTTCCCCCCGGTAACCAGACCCCTTGCATTTCCATCCTTTGAAGATGGGCCGGCAGTAATCCGGTATTCAGGCGCTTCACCAAAGAGGCATTTCCTCAGCGCTTCAGCAGCCGGCGAAGTGCTGCCATCAGACGGGAAATTCAGGGGCATGGTGGCATGTATGGTTTCAATCCCCAGATGACGGTGAATGTGTGAATGCAGCACCGTAATATCGCTGTAACCGGCGATCCACTTGGGTTTTTTTTCAAATTCAGAAAAATCAAGCCTGTCGATGATCCTTACCGTTCCGTACCCGCCCCGCGCGCAGATGATCGCTTTGATCTCAGGATCATCAAGCATCTGCTGCAAATCAAAGGTTCGCTGTTCGTCGGAGCCGGCATACTGGTTGTCTTCTTCAAAAAGATATTTCCCCAACCTTACCTCCAGCCCCCAGGATCCGATCGCCTGAATGGCCGGTTTCATCTCTTCCGGTGAAACTTTCCTTGCAGTGGCCACGATGCCGATTTGATCACCTGGCTTCAGATAGGGAGGAGTAATCATATTTTACAGATTGAATGATCAAAGATACATCATTCCTTCTATTCATTGCCGGCGATTGATGTACCATTCCACCTTAAAAGTTACATCAACTGCTCGCCTTACAATATCTAATTTAGAATGATTCTATTGCCCTTATTGCCTTTGATTAATGCCAGCTTGAGTATTTTTGTTAAAAACTCGGCCATGAATGATTGGAGTGATTTTGAGAAGGTTGAAATATATACCAGCACCATTCTGAAGGCTGAAAATTTTCCGGAGGCCCGAAAACCGGCTTACAAACTAACCATTGTCCCAACCATCTTAGGTTTGACCATCCGATAGAAAAACACGCAGACATACCAACCATAAAATCAAAAAACATGGAAAAAACCATCAAAGGAAGTCAAACCGAAAAGAACCTGCTGAAAGCCTTCGCAGGAGAATCACAGGCAGCGCGGCGTTACCGCCTTTTTGCCGCAAAGGCACGCGAAGACGGATACGAACAGGTTGCGGCCTTTTTCGAAGAAACCGCCAACCAGGAAGATTCTCATTCACGGATGTTCTTTAAGTATCTTGAAGGGGGCATGCTTGAAATTACCGCTACTTATCCCGCAGGAATGGTAGGCAGCACTGCAGAAAATCTGCATGCTTCAGCCGAAGGTGAAAATGAAGAGTGGACCCTGCTTTATCCTGAGTTTGCAAAGATTGCCGAAGAGGAGGGATTCAAAAGGGTGGCGAGTACCTTTAAACTGATTGCCGGCATTGAGCTGGAACACGAAAAACGTTACCTGAAACTGCTTGAAAACCTGAACAAAAACAAGGTGTTCGAGAAAGACGAAGAGATCATCTGGGTCTGCCGCCACTGCGGGTATCACTACAAAGGCAAAAAAGCCCTTAAAAACTGCCCGGCATGCGAACATCCCCAGGCGTTTTTTGAGCAGAAACAGGAGAATTATTAAACAGCTTCACTCCTGGTTAAATATAGCAGGGACAAGACATGTTTTGTTCCTGCTATATTTTTAAATGTCTGGAACGCATCTTCTCCACCAAAGGATGGGAACCCTTCTGACGCACACCCTCCCTATCATCGCTTTATTTTGAAATTTAGCGGCTATTTGGTGTTTCATAATATCTGATTACCTGACCTGCTTCATGTCGGACAAATTGGGGTTATTTGTTTCAGACAGGATTTACAGGATTATTTTTGATTTTTCACCTTGCTTAACGGATGATCCCCGCTCCGCCCGACCACAGGGTTTAGGATCGTGATCACCAGAAAATGAATGTCTGTTTCATTATCAGGTACGTGAACAGAGCCGAAGGCACCTGATAAAAGGTGGTCGGGCGTAGTCGAGACCACATAATAACGTAGCTGAGCTCCCCTCATTCAACCACAAATCCCGTTATTCAGGCCGGAATATGTTATGTATTGTTACTGCCTGCTTCACATGATTAACTTTGTTTAATGTACATAATGTAAGCACCATTGGAAATTAGAAATCAGATATTGGAAATTCCACACACTCTATTCCTTATCTTTGCACCCTGTTTCAAAACCTTATGCAATGTCCGATTCTGCCGCCAAAGCCTTTAAACGTTACACCGTAACTTCAGCCCTTCCTTATGCCAATGGCCCCATCCACATCGGTCACCTGGCAGGGGTGTATGTGCCGGCCGATATCTATGTGCGCTATCTGCGCTCAAAAGGCGAAGATGTCGTTTTTATAGGTGGCTCTGACGAACACGGAGTGCCCATCACCATCAAAGCCAGAAAAGAAGGCATTACCCCGCAGGAGGTGGTTGACAAGTATCACGGCATTATTAAGAAGTCCTTTGAGGACTTTGGTGTTTCGTTCGATATCTATTCACGCACATCCAATGCCATCCACCACCGGACAGCCTCGGAATTCTTCACCAACCTTTATGACAAGGGGGAGTTTATCGAAAAATTCTCGCAGCAATACTATGATGAGGAACACCAGACTTTTCTGGCCGACCGTTACATTACCGGCACCTGCCCTCATTGCGGTTTTGAAAGGGCCTATGGTGACCAGTGTGAAAACTGCGGTACTTCGCTGAACGCAACCGACCTGATTAACCCCAAATCGGCGCTCAGCGGCAGTGTTCCGATGATGCGCGATACCAAACACTGGTTTCTGCCCCTCGATAAATACGAGCCCTGGCTGCGTGAGTGGATTCTCGAAAGCCATAAGGACGACTGGAAAACCAATGTTTATGGACAGTGTAAATCGTGGCTCGATCATGGCCTGCAACCCCGTGCCGTCACCCGCGACCTCGACTGGGGTGTGAAGGTGCCGCTGAAAGAGGCGGAAGGCAAGGTGCTGTATGTGTGGTTTGACGCGCCCATCGGCTATATTTCGGCAACCCGTGAATGGGGGGAGCAAACCGGTAAAAACTGGGAATCCTACTGGAAATCGGCTGATACCAAACTGGTCCATTTTATCGGCAAGGACAACATCGTTTTTCATTGCATCGTGTTTCCCGGCATGCTGAAGGCCGAAGGTTCCTTTATACTTCCGGAAAATGTTCCGGCCAATGAGTTCCTGAACCTCGAGAGTGACAAGATCTCCACCTCACGCAACTGGGCGGTATGGCTGCACGAATACCTGGAGGATTTCCCCGGAAAACAGGATGTACTTCGTTATGTTTTGACAGCCAATGCCCCTGAAACCAAGGACAACGACTTTACCTGGCGCGATTTCCAGGCACGCAACAACAGTGAATTGCTGGCGGTCTTCGGCAACTTTGTAAACCGTACGCTGGTGCTTACGCAGAAATATTTCGAAGGCAAAGTCCCGGCCTTGGGACCTGTGGACGATTACGACAGGCAGGTGCTGGCCGAGATGGCCGGTTACCCTGAAAAAATCGCCCAGAGCATCGAACTTTACCGGTTCAGGGAGGCCCTGAACGAACTGATGAACCTGGCGAGGCTGGGAAACAAGTACCTGACCGAAACCGAGCCCTGGAAAACATTTAAGACAAACCCTGAGCGCGTTCAGACCAACCTCAACATCTGCCTTCAGATCTGCGCCAACCTGGCCATTTTATGTGAGCCATTCCTGCCCTTCAGCGCGGTGAAGCTCAACAAAATGCTCAATCTCAGCACTTCGAAATGGAGCAAGGCCGGGAGCGCTGCCCTGCTCCCCGATGGTCACCTGCTGGGTGAGCCGGAGTTGTTGTTTGAGCGGATTGAAGATGCCGCCATTGAAGCCCAGGTGCAAAAGCTGCTCGACACCAAAAAGGCCAACGAGGCTGAGAATGCCACAGCCAATCCGGTCAAAGCGGTGGTTGAATTTGACGATTTCGGCAAAATTGACCTGCGTATCGGCACGATCATCGCTGCCGAAAAAGTAGCGAAAACCAAGAAACTACTGAAACTCACCATCGATACAGGTATTGACAAACGGACTGTCGTCTCAGGCATTGCCGAATATTACGAACCCGAAAACATCATCGGCCAACAGGTGACCATTCTGGTAAACCTGGCTCCGAGAAATCTCAAAGGCATTGACTCCCAGGGCATGATCCTGATGGCTGAAGACCACGATGGAAGGCTGGGCTTTGTGGCCCCCACCGCGGCCATGAAGAATGGAAGTGAAGTCAGGTAGGCATTGTCTATTTCGGATTTCAGATTTCGGATTTCAGATTTCGGATTGCGCTTATTATAAGCATATTAGATGATTGGAGGCATACGTTATTCCATTATTCCATCATTCCATTATTCCATTATTCCAAAAAATCCCCTGATGGCGCGCATCGTACCCGACAGAAGCGGGCAGGCCTTCTGATGCGGGCTTTCAAGAGCCGGTCTGCGATAGCGGTTAACGTTCCATTTTTTCGTATATTCCCTCGTTGAAGGTGGTGGCATTTCTGATCTGCCCTGATTTCCTTTCCTGTAATGATTTCCTTTTTATATTTTTAATGACCATGCGTTTATACTACGTAATTAAAAAAATGTCTTTTCGGTTGATTTCCCGGAAATACGTATTAACTTTGATAACGGATCACAATTATTAACAAATGTAATTTATTGGTATAATAGAAAAATATCATTAATGTTAATTATCAACAATAATAACCTATAAACATGAATTAAGTATGAAAACCCGGATTCGGAATAATATTCATAAAGCAACCCGTTTTATATTTATTATCCCTTTGCTGGTTCTGGTGATAAACATTTCTACAAAAGCTCAAAGAGTTGATTATAAGTGGATTTGTTCTGTTGATAGCTCATTCAATATTGTTTCAATAATTGATAAAGAAGATAACCTTATTGTTGCCTCCAAGAGCGGCAATATGAAGAAATTTGACCTTGATGGAAATCCGATATGGTCAATTGCTGACACATTACAGGATATAGTTGGGATTGCTGTTGATAATGAAAATAACTTTTACATTACTGGTACCAACACCAGATTCACTTACCAGGGCCAGTTTAATTTCACATTAGTCTCATTTGTCTATATCGCCAAATACGACAAATCAGGTAATAAAATCTGGATATCGAAAACCAACACTCAAACACTGGTCAATGATTCACCGGGAAACTTTTCAACATCCATAACCTGTGACCTGAATAACGCCATATACATTACTGGAAGTTATACCAATTCTATTGAATTTGACAATTATCAATTGACTGATAATAACAGCTCAGCAATTTTTATCGCGAAGTATGACACAGCAGGAACTGCCATTTGGGCCCGGACTATTTCCGGAACCAATCAAGGTGATGAACTGACTTATGGACAAGGCAATGAAATTGTTATTGACCAGAATGATGATCTTTATATTACCGGGAGATTTCGCGGACCTTTCAATTTCGGAGGTACATATTTTCCATGTCTTGGCACCGGCGATATTTTCCTTACAAAACTTGATAGCAGCGGATTATTTCTTAATACCAAAACCATTGGCGGTGATTTACTTGATGGAGGTTTGAGATTGGTTACCGATCAGAACAATGATATTATATTGCTTGCAAAATTTAGTGGGGAGATTTACATAAACGGGATTTTATATCAGGCAATCAATAACCAGAGCAATGCAATTATAATTAAACTTGTTAATGATAGCATTGTCTGGGCTACCCAGATAGGCGAATCAACCGGAATAGACGGGGATATTGTTTCGGATATCTGTGTAGATAAAGATCAAAACATTATTTATACAGGTGCAATAGCAAATCCTTATCCTTTTGATCCGATGATATATAAAATTAACAGCTCGGGAGAAATTGAAAATATATATTTCATGGCTGAAAGTTTGGCTGATAATTTTGGTTTTGGAACCTCAATCGTTTCCGATTCATCAGGCACCATTTATCTGGCTGGCTTCATCAATAATGCGGCATATTTCGGTGACAGTTTGTTATTGGTTCCTTCCGGCCAATCCTGTCAATCTTTTATCGGAGAAATTGATATTAACAACATTATTTACAGTATTTCATCTCACGAAAATGTTATATCAATGCAGGTTTCCCCGACTATTAACCATGGTGATTTTACCATATTTTCCCAAACTGGAAATATAGAAGGCGGTGAATTATTGATGTATAATCTGTCGGGACAGCTTGTAAAGCAATTCAAAATCAATGCGAACAAATCAGTCATTCATATCAATGAATTGAATTCGGGAATTTATATCGGAAAACTATTTAAGGCCGGTTTTAGGGGATCATTTAAAATCGTTAAATACTAACTGGTTATAAAACTGTTCAAGACTCAGACAATGCATTAAGCCGGATTGCTATGCCCGGTTAGCGTCCTCCATTGGCGCGCATCTTTCCCGCCAAAGGCGGGCTTACAAGAGCCGGTTTGCGATAGCTTTCAAAATTCAATATCCCAACATTCCAACATTCCAACATCCCAATATCCCAAAAATTATCCCATATTTGCAACATTGTTGCATTTGGAACGTTAATGCATCTGAAACCGGAATTTTTATGCAGGCTTTGGAAATTTTACAACAGCATAACTTAAAGAAAACCTCTCCGAGGCTGGCTATTATTGAGGCTTTGCAATCATCGGGTGAGCCGCTTGCCGAAGCTGAGATCAGTGTAACAATGGGAAGTCATTACGACCGTACCACTTTTTACCGGAGTATGCTAACCCTGGAAGAAGCCGGAATTTTGCACAGGATCATTGTGGACAAACAGCTTGTGAAATATGCCCTGAACCCTGCCGGACCAAACGTAAAAAGCCAGACCGATCACGCTCATTTTTATTGCAACAGCTGTAAAAAACTGGTTTGTCTTGAAGAAATACATCCCGGGCCCTATCGCTTGCCAGCCGGATTTCAAACCAGCGAATCGGAAGTGATCATTAAGGGATTGTGCAACAAATGCAGTTAAAATACTGATTTTCATTAAACTAATACTTTTTACATGTCTGCCGACAGGCAGACTTTTAACTTTTAACTTTTTACTTTTTACTTAACAATGTCTCCCCGGTTCAAACCCGCATTTTCAATCCTGCTGATCCTGTTGCTGCTTAACCCGATGCTGGTCAGGTCGCTACACAGGCACAGCAATAGGCTCTCTGCCTGCGGAACAGAAAATGCGCCAGGGGTTAATCCATTATGTAAGCACCAGGGGTATTGCGAAATCTGTAGTTATGATTACGTAATTGCTTTCATTGAAGAAGTTAATGACAACGGGGTATTCAGGGCCGTTATCGGTGAATCGCAGTGCGCAGCCACTGTTTCAGCCCCTTCCTCAAACGCTTATTTCTCTCCCCTTCGTGCACCGCCCACCATCATCTGAAATAATTTTCCGATCATCAGCCATCTGCCGTGACGGCAAAGTTTTGTAAGACAGTAGAGGATGAATGATTCCGCTGCGGATTTCTGAATGCCCGAACGGGTTACTGATTCAGCCGCCGGGAGGTTCCGTTTCCGGAACGACTGGTCTGAATGCAAAATGAACATTGCGGTAGAAATATCAGCTGTATTTAATTCATTGTGCTGATCAGAAAACAATTCCGAGAAATCTTTAAAAATCCATTAATTCAATGCAAAATGAAAAAAATATTTGTTTCAGGCGCCCTGCTGCTTGCCTTTTTTTGTGCGGGTGCGCAACACAGGATATCGGGAAGAATTACCAACCAGGACAACGATCCCTTACCGGGAGCCACGGTATTCATCTCCGAACTGAGCAAGGGAACCGTTTCTGACAACCATGGCAACTATGAATTACAGAATCTTCCCGACGGAAAAATCAGAATTCAGTTTTCCTTTATCGGCTATACAAGCCGCATTGAGACTGTAGATTCAGGGTCAGGAAACACAACACTCAATATTACACTGAAGCAGACGGCCATTGAAGCCGACG
The DNA here is from genome assembly GCA_009773455.1 of Bacteroidota bacterium. Classification (GTDB taxonomy): domain Bacteria; phylum Bacteroidota; class Bacteroidia; order Bacteroidales; family Lentimicrobiaceae; genus Lentimicrobium. The sequence goes on from WSXU01000008.1 coordinate 17,516, forward strand.
AAATCGTGATTTCGGGAGGTTACAACACCACACAGCATGAGAACGCAGTGAAAATCGATGTACTGAATCTCACTGACAACCGGTCGTCAGGCATTCCTGATTTTACACGTGTTTTAACCAGTGTTCCCGGTGTGGATATGATTTCAAAAGGCAATGGGATTTCCAGGCCGGTAATCCGCGGATTGTCGCTGAACGACATCCTTGTTCTGAGTAATGGTGTACGTTTTGAAAATTACCAGTTCTCCGATCATCATCCGCTCGGCATTGAAGAATTCGGGATTGAAACGGTTGAAATAATCAAAGGTCCGGCTTCACTCCTGTATGGCTCAGATGCCATCGGCGGAGTCATCAATTTCATTAAAGAAAAACCGGCACCAGTGGGGCAGGTTGAAGGTGATTATAACCTGCAACTGTTTTCGAATTCACAGGGGATTGTAAATAATCTGGGAATCAAGGGTTCAACAGGCAATTTTTACGGGGGAATCAGGTTTGGCAACAAGAGTCACAAAGATTACCTTCAGGGTAGAGGCACTTTTGTTCCGAACACCCGTTTCAACGGAAATTCATTTCTGGCAAACGCAGGATATCACAACAGGAAAATGTCGCTGAACCTCTTCTACGACTACAGCCGTTATAAGGTTGGTATCGCAGAGGAAGATGCCATTGACACGATCAATGCGCTGGGGCGCGGCCGGAAGCCCGAAATTTTTTACATGCTCATCAACAACAATCTTATCTCGGCGCGTAACAACTTTTTCCTGGACAGGTTCAGGCTCGAGGTAAATTCAGCCTGGCAACAAGCCGGGTTGATGCATTTTGAAGGGCCCAGTGAGGTTTCTATTGAAATGGCTTTGCAAACCTTAACGTATGAAACCAGGTTGTATCTGCCTTCGGGAAAAGGATCGGAGTATATCATCGGTTTCCAGGGAAGCGGTCAGCGCAACACCAACAGCAACAACCGTGAAACAATCCTGCTGCCTGATGCACAAATCATTAATTCCTCTGCATTCGGATTACTGCAACAAACTTTTTTTAACAAGCTGAAATTGCAGGCCGGGGTGAGGTACGATTACAGGCAAATGAAGTCTGATCCGGTAAGCCATCCCGGAGATCCGGCATTCCGGCCTTCACTGGAGAAGAACTACGGCAGTTTCAGTGGTTCGCTGGGTGCTACTTTCAATGAATCTGAAAAAATACTTTTCAGGTTCAATGTTGCTTCTGCCTATCGTACCCCAAATCTGCCCGAACTTACAGCCAATGGCCTTCATGAAGAGCGCTATGAAGTTGGGGATGCCGGCCTTAAACCAACCAAATCAGTTGAATCGGACGTTAGTATTCATTACCATACCGACAATATAAGCTTTGATGTGGCGGCCTATTATAACATCCTGAATAAATACATCTACATTTCACCCGGATCGGACACCACTGACGGTGGTAGCAGGATTTACAGGTATTCGCAGTCGGATGCCAGGCTTTACGGGTTCGAAGCCGGCATTCATTTCCATCCGAAACACCACGAATGGTTACACTTTGAAACGACCCTCTCAAATGTTACCGGGGAAAAAGCCAATGGTGAAAATCTGCCTTTCATTCCTGCCAGCAAAGTACTGACCGATCTCCGGTTAGAAAAGGAGAAACTGGCATTTCTTCGTAAGTCATACGTCAGCATGAATGTACAGATGACCTTTGATCAGAACAGGCCATCACCGCAGGAGGAAAAAACAAGCGGATACACGCTGGTTGATCTTGGAATTGGCGGTCGGATCAGGGCATCCCGACAGATGATCTCGATCGGAATCAGAGTCAGCAATCTGTTTGATGTAAAATACACCGATCATTTGTCGACACTCAGGGAGGTAAATTATTTCAATCCGGGGCGGAACCTTTCGCTTGACCTGAAAATACCATTTGGTCTGTCAAAAACAAACCGGGACTAATTACCGTCTTTGTAATGACAATGGCAACTATTTCCGCAATATAATCCTGAAGGTGGTGCCTTTGCCGGGAATGGAAGATTTTACGAAGATCTTTCCGTCATGATTCTCACGGATGATGCGTTGGGCCAGTGAAAGTCCCAGCCCCCAGCCCCTTTGTTTACTTGTAAATCCGGGGTTGAAGATGGTTCGCTGCATCTTTTTCGGGATACCTTTCCCGGTATCGGAAACATCAATAACCACGAACCTGTCCTCCTCCTGAATATCGATGGTGATGGAGCCCTTGCCGGCCATGGCATCCACGGCGTTCTTCACCAGGTTTTCAATAACCCAGTCGAAAAGCTGAAAATTTAGCTGTGTAAGGACAATGGCGCCCTGTGGTGGGGAGATACTGAAACTGACTTTGTTGGACGTTCTGGTTTTAAGGTATGCTATTGAATTATAGACCACCTCCACAACGTTCTCTGTTTTCAGATTGGCAGCAGAACCGATCTTGGAGAACCTTTCGGTGATGGTATTCAGCCGGTTGACATCCTTTTGCAGCTCATCAATGGTATCGCTGCCAACATCTTTGGTCTTGAGGTATTCCACCCACGCCATCATTGAGGATAGTGGTGTGCCGAGCTGATGCGCAGTTTCTTTGGCCAGCCCGACCCATACCTGGTTCTGTTCGGAACGACGTGCAACGCTGAAAAGCAGGTAGGATATCAGAAGAAATATACTGATGATGGCCAGCTGAATGTAGGGGTAGAACCTCAGTTGGGTAAGCAAAAAGGAATCCTGATAATAAATAAAATGCTTGCTCCCTGTAATTTCAATTTCTATTGGTTCATTACCCGAAGCCATATCTTCGACCATAGAGGCAATGTATGCTGTATCATTAACCCTCGTTGAATCGAGCTTTCCCCAGGCCACCACTTCGTGGCGGGTGCTGTCGGTGATGATTACGGGCACCGAAGCAGAATTATTCACCACCTCCATAAAGAACGACTGAACAAGGTCATCAAGCACCACTTTCAGTTCCGAAAACAGGTGGGAGTCCTTATAATAAAAATAGATCAGGTTTCCGCTGTAGTAGTCGAGAACGATGGGCAGATATACCGAAAACTCCTTCAACAGTTCAGGCGTCAGTTTTTTAACGGTATCGGTGCTGAAACCAACGTTCTTTGCCTCATTGATGTTACCCTCTGCATCGGTGAGGATAACCGGTATGGAGGTATTGTTGGAGATGATCTTCAGGTAAAAACTGATGTCTTCATTGTCGCCTGCTTCAACCATTTTAACGGTGGCTTCAGCCAGGAGTTCAACCCTGTCGCGCTCCTCGTTGCGGATTGAATCGAAAAACTGACCGGTATAGTTGACGAGATTGGCCCGCTGCTGGATGGCGTTGGCCCAGGTTGTGATCTTGTTCCGTTCATCCCTCGCAATATTTTTCACCAGTGTATTGGTGTACCAGAGAGAAACCCCGACGATAACCAGCGCAATAAGAAAAAGCCATCTTTTCCAGGTTTTTTTCTGCTGGTAGATATTGGTAACGCGCGGCCTGATCAGTTTACGGATATTCATATTCGCTTGGCAAGACTATACAAAGATCGGTTTTTTCGTTTACGATTAACGCTTTTTGATTTTAATGTCCGTTGACGAACCCCGGATAAGATACTATTTGCCTGAAGATTTGTTCTTCCGGATAACCAACCGGCAAATGCAAATCACTCAGCCACCTTTTACTTTTTTTATTCTTCTGAAGATTGAAATCTCCCCTTGTCTCCAGTTCCCCTTGTCCCCAACTCTCCTTGTCTCCCTTCCCCTTGTCTCCCTCTATCTTCTTACTTATCCTCGTCCCATTCGATCTCAAACTGCGTGGATGATTTTGCTTTGGCTGGTTCCTCCTGTGTCTTGTTTTTCCCGAATTCCTTCCGGATGACATCCCTGAAAACCTTCTTCTCTGATTTAAAATCGGTTGCTATTTTTTTTGCCACTGCCCTGTGATCGTAATTAAAAACCGGTTCATCTACCGTACCGGTCATATGCAGGAACAGCCGGGTGCGGCCAAGCCCGTCGTCTTCTACGGCTGTTGGCGGTGGGGGTGTTTTCCGGCGTTTGTTTTTCCGGAGCTCAGAAGTCAGTACACTGAAATGATAATCTATTTCATTGCCAAAGGTATGTGAACCATAGCCTTTCACATTCAGGGCCGAAGTCTGGATTTCCATTTCAGGGATGACCACCGTTTTCCGGGCGATTTCGATCCGGTTGCGCATGGTCGAAAATTTCACATTTTTAAGCTCATCTTCATCCAGGAAACGCGACATTTCCTGGAAAGGCTCAAATTTTATAAGCTCGCCGTTTCGTATTTCAACATCGGCTACGGCGGTTACAGAACCTTCATCCGTTTCGAAACGGTTGTTTATTGTCGAGGCGTATTGCACCGTAGCATCCCCGCGACCTTTCATATGTCTGCTTTGAAGGCTCGTCTGACCAAAATCGTTAAATTCATAAAACAGGCGGGGAATATCCACATTCATCAAACGTGCATCACATACAATCTGGGCGTGACTGCCATAGCGACTGTTGATTAGTCCGGTTGCCGCAACTTTCCCATCCACGGCATTGAAAGCAAGTTCAGTGGCCCTCAGAACATTGTCTTCAAGCGACAACTTTCCCGTAGCAGATGTTGCCGAGAATTTTTTATAGGAAAACTTCCCGATGTTGAATCCGGCTGTAAAACTGAGCCGCTCCGGAAAAAGTGACTGCCCGCCCACCGAATCATCCGATGATCCGGAAATATCGATAAAATCTTCCAGCCTGAAACTTGCAGAGCTAAGTTGTGCCTCGAAGTGCAGGGGTTGATCCTCAAACAGCAGATATCCGATCAGATTGTCAAAGAAACCGTGCATTTTCAGGTCAGTTTCACCCACGTTACTACTGAGTTCATCAACGTAGATTCTGCCATTTTTCAACTCAAACTGACCGTTGATGTTGCTGACCTCAACCCCGGATGTTTTGTTTTTAAACCCGACATTGCTGAGCCTGATAAGCCCGTTTGAAGTAACCGCCATTTTTGCTCCGGCCATCCAGGCACCCCTGTAGGTAATATCTGCCACCAGTTTTCCGCTAAGGTCAGCGGCTTCTCGGGTCTTCAGAAGACCGTCGAGTTCGGCCAGGTCAAGATCAGCACTGAGGTTCAGATTTAACAATGGCTTTTTGAAATCCGACAACTGTATCCGGCCTTTAAAGCGCCCGTTGTGGGTTTCACCGCTGAAACTGCCAAGGCTGAGCACTTCAGGGGTTTTCCCCTGCTTCGATGTGTACTTTCCGCTGAGGACGATATTTCTGATTCTCGATCCACTTTCGCGGTGAGTAAAACTTCCGTCGGAAAGATCAAAGGTAGTCCTGATAACCGGTGAGGAGCGCTTGCCCCAGTTGCCAGTAATTTCAGTCTTCAAGGTCAGCTTTCCCGATGGTTCATATTCCCTGTAAGGTTTTGAAATGGCAAGTGGCAGTGCCCCAAGGACTTCTGATACGTCAGCCCCGGAGGTGCTGACACTCAGGTTGACCGGGTTATTGTTATTCCCATAGCCGAATGTACCTCTGATTCCGGCGGTAATACCGGCGAACTGCAGGTTTGCATCTGTTATTTCACATCTTTTCAGGGCATCATTTACCTGTATAACACCCCTGACACCAAGCAGGGATTTCGGGGTATAATTGTACTCCCCGAGAATAAGACGCTTTATCTCTAAATCACCCGAAACCTGAAGATCATAGCGCTGATCCGACATCTTCCCTTTCAGCAGGAAATGAGGGAAGCCGAAGGCCAGATCGGTTTTCTTGATCAGATTACGGTAATATACCGAAGTATTCCGCAAAACCACCTGCTGCATATCGAAATTTACAGCAGACCCGGAGGTATTGTCCGTTTGTTTCCAGATATGAAAATTATCACGTCCGTTTTCGCCTACCCACAGTGTTGCCGATGCTTCATCAATAATCAGGCTCCTGATCTTATAATTGCCGGTAACTATACTGAATAGTCCTATCCGGAGAGAAACCGATTTTGCATGCAGCAACCCGGGAGCATCACCAATTCCGGCGGGTGGTTTTATGGCCACATTCCTGAAAACCACCGAGGCATCCGGAAAATTTCTGAATAGAGTAAAATCAACCTGTGCCACTTCAACCGGGACCATAAGACGGCTGTTTATCTCTCTTACAACCAGCTCTTTAACCTTATCGCCATAAACGAAACTTATGACAAACAGCGCTGCCACCATTACAAGCAACAATCCTGCGAAAGCGGCAGAGATCTTGAATAAAAGTTTCCGGGAAGGTGAAATAACTCGCATTTCGTTTGTTCAACAATACTTTTTACTGTGAATTAACGGATTAACAGGCAATTCATTGCACCTGTCCAGTCAGATCTGGAGCTTTTATGAACCTGCTGTAAAATATATCTGTCTCACGTCAGCGATAACGCGGTACATATAAGCTTTTACTTTACCGGAATATGAAGTGATCTCACAGATTTCACAATTCCATAGGTATCAAATCCGCATTCCGCATACAATTCCTCAGGTTTACCGGAAGTAACGAAACGGTCGGGAATCCCCAGACGCTTCACCGGTGCCTGATATCCATGATCGGCCATAAATTCCAGTACGGCGCTGCCCAATCCACCGTTGATGGTGCCATCTTCGACGGTAATCACCGCCTTATAATTTGTAAAGACCCCATGCAGAATATCTTCATCCAGCGGCTTCAGAAAACGCATATCGAAATGCCCGGCTGAGATGCCTTCGCTCTGCAGAATTTCACAGGCTTCCACAACAAAATTACCCGGATGTCCTATGCTGAGGACGGCAACCTTTTCACCATCCCTGATTTTCCGGCCGGTTCCGGTAATAATTTCTACAAATGGGGTTTTCCAGTTGGTTGACATACCTCTGCCGCGCGGGTATCGGATTACAAACGGGCCTTTATTCTCCAGTTGTGCGGTGTACATCAGGTTACGTAACTCAACTTCATTCATAGGAGAAGAAATGGTAAGGCCTGGAATCGCCCGAAAATAAGCCAGATCATAAGCGCCATGATGCGTAGGGCCATCTTCACCCACCAGTCCGCCCCGGTCGAGGCAGAAAACTACGTTTAATCCCTGCAGTGCAACATCGTGGATTACCTGATCGTAAGCCCGCTGCATAAAGGATGAATAGATGTTACAGAAAGGCATCAGCCCCCGTGCAGCCATCCCGGCCGAGAAGGTAACAGCGTGTTGTTCCGCTATACCAACATCAAAAGCCCGGTCGGGCATCACACTCATCATCATATTCAACGAACAGCCTGAAGGCATGGCCGGGGTTACTCCCACTATTTTGTCGTTTTTTTCCGCCAGTTCGATGATGGTTTTACCGAAAACATGCTGGTATTTGGGCGGCAGGCTCTTGCAGGGCTTTTCGATGATCTCGCCGGTGGTTTTGTCAAATATGCCCGGTGAGTGGTAAAGGATCTGGTCCTGTTCTGCTTTTTCAAACCCTTTGCCTTTAACGGTTACCACATGCAACAATTTCGGGCCGGGTATTTTCTTCAGGTCATGCATCAGCTTGGCCAGACGGATTACATCGTGACCATCAACCGGTCCGAAATACCTGAAATTAAAGGCTTCGAAAAGATTACTCTTGTTCAGGATGGTTGATTTCAGGGCATTCCCTATCTGCTTCACAACTGCCCGTGAATTCTTTCCATACCGGGTATTGCCGCCCATCAGCTTCCAGACCTTGTCCTTCAGTTTATTGTATGCACGTGAGGTAACGATATCGAGCAGGTATTCGCGCATGGCGCCCACATTCTTGTCGATGGCAATACCATTATCGTTCAGGATGACCAGCAGGTTCGACTTTGCCACACCGGCATTGTTCAGCGCTTCCATGGCCATACCTCCGGTCATGGAACCATCGCCGATCACAGCCACATGTTTTTCACCGGTATTGTTCTGAAGCCGGGCTGCAATGGCCATACCCAGCGCCGCTGAAATGGAGGTGGATGAATGTCCGACCCCGAAGGCATCATATTCGCTTTCACTCATTTTCGGGAACCCGCTGATACCATGATAGATCCGGTTGGTATAAAACAGATCGCGCCGGCCGGTAATTATTTTATGCGCATAAGCCTGATGACCGACATCCCAGATAAGTTTATCGTTGGGTGTGTCATAGGCATAATGGATGGCTACGGCAAGCTCCACCGCTCCCAGGCTGGCCCCGAGATGACCCGGATTGGCCGAAATCACATCAATGATAAACTGCCTGATTTCGGCACACAGCAGGGGAAGCTCCTCTTCGCTCAGCTTACGCAGGTCGGAAGGGCTGTTTATCTGTGTGAGTAATTTACCGGGAACGGGCGACATGAAGTGAGGATTTTCGATTTGCAAAGGTAAGCATTCAGGCCATTCCAAAATATAAAGCAACCCCGATAAAGCCCGGAATTACCCACAAACGTCAGTGATCTGATTTTCATTTCACTTGAAGATGGTTTTTAACAATTTTTCACATCAGGCATTGAAATGTGTTACATTTGCGGGCTGTATTCCAATCAGGAGATAAAATGAACATAATCATAGCCGGGGATGGTGAAGTGGGATTTCACCTGGCCAAGATGCTATCCGGTGAAAACCACAATATTACCATTGTTGACCCACATCAGGAACTGCTGAAACTGATCGAATCGCATTCCGACCTGATGACCATCACGGGAGACTCAACTTCCATCAGCGTACTTGAACAGGCCAATATCCGGCGTGCCGACCTGCTGATTTCGGTGGTACATGACGAGAAAATCAATATAACCACCTGTGTTCTAGGTAAGAAGCTGGGAGCAAAGCGTACGATTGCCCGCATCAACAACACCGAATACATGACGGTTGAAAACCGTGAGATCATGCGTACCCTTGGCATTGATGCCATGGTTTGCCCTGAGCGTATTGCCTCGAAGGAAATCGTCAGGTTATTGAGTCAGACCGCAGCCACAGAAATTTTTGACTTTTCTGAAGGCCGGCTCTCCCTATTCCTGATAAAGCTGGATGAACATGCCCTGGTACTGAACAAGTCGCTCACCCAGATTGCCAGAGAGAATCCAAAACTGGACTTCAGGGCCATTGCCATACACCGCAACAATAAAACCATCATACCCAAAGGCGATGATGCCTTCAAACTGGGCGATCTCGCCTATGTGATTACCAAGCCCGACGGCATTGATGACCTGCTGAGGCTGGGTGGCAAACAGAAGCAGGAAATCCGTAATGTGATGATTGTAGGCGGGGGCCGCATCGGTCGAAAGACTGCCCGGCGGCTTGAACGGGATATGAATGTGAAGCTCATCGAAATAAACAAGGAGAGATGCCTTAACCTGATCGACCAGCTCGAACACACCCTGATCATCAATGCCGACGCCCGCGACATCGAACTCCTTGAGGATGAGGGCATCCGTAATATGGACGCCTTTATTTCGGTAACAAACGACTACGAAACCAACATCCTGACCTGTTTGCTTGCCCAGCGTTACGGGGTAAAGAAAGTAATCCCCCTGGTCGAAAACATCGATTACATAGGCATTTCGCAAAGTATCGGCATCGAAACCATCATCAACAAAAAACTGATTACAGCTTCTTATATTGTCCGGTTTACTATGGATGCGGAAGTAACCTCCATCAAGTGCCTGAGTGGAATAGATGCCGAGGTGCTCGAGTTCGTGGTTAAACCGGGGGCCCTGGTAACCCGGAAGCCAATAAAAAGTATAGATATTCCAAAAGGCAGCATTATCGGTGGCATCGTTCGTGGGTTGCAAAGCTATATCGCGATCGGCGATTTCCAGATACAGGAAGGCGACAAGGTGGTAATATTTGCTTTGCCTGAAGCCATCAACAAAGTACAGGCTTTATTCAACTAATTTTCTGTTTTCTTAAGGGGTAAAATATTCCGCAAAGCAAATGGCCGGTCCAAACAGGGTAAACCTGAGTGTAATACTGAAAGTCACGGGCATGCTGCTGGTGATCGAAGGCTTTCTGATGCTTGGCTGCCTGGGATTCTCTGCCTGGTACGATCCCTATTCGATGATCGATTATGGTCTGTTCAATCCGAAGCATGATTTTCTGCCATTGTTCGTTTCCGGCATTATAACTTCGACCCTTGGACTGTTTCTGTGGGTTTCGAATCGTCAGCCCTTCCGCAATGCCATCGGAAAAAGAGAGGGATATCTGATCTTCACCATTTCCTGGCTTTCCATTTCGCTTTTCGGGGCGCTTCCCTACCTGCTAAGCGGTGTGGCGCAAAACCTTACAGATGCCTTTTTCGAATCCATGTCGGGCTTCACCACCACCGGGGCAACCATATTCTCCAATGTTGAATCCATCCCGAACGGCTTGCTTTTCTGGAGGGCAACTACCCAGTGGCTCGGCGGAATGGCCATCATTGTCCTTCCGATCACCGTTCTTCCATTCCTGGGAATTGGTGGAATGCAGCTCTTTATCTCCGAAGCGCCCGGTTTTTCACCCGAAAAACTTCACCCACGGATAACCGAAACCATCAAAAAGTTATGGTTTATCTACCTGGCAATAACCATGATACTGACATTGTTGCTTGTTGCCGGTGACATGACTTTTTTTGACGCCCTGTGCCACGCATTCAGCACCGTGTCAACCGGTGGCTTTTCGACCAGGAACGATTCTATAACCGGGTATTCGGAATACGTCAGATATGTCATCGCGTTCTTTATGCTTTTGGCCGGGATCGGTTCCACTGTTCTATTTTTTATTTTCACCGGTCAGTGGCGGAAGGCCTTTGCCAATGAAGAATTGCGCTATTACCTTTCTTTGATGCTTTTTTGCATCATTGTGTGCACCATTGCACTTTCATTCCTGGTACACGATACTTTTCGTCCCGCCCTTGGGGAGTCAGTTTTTCAGGTGATTTCAATCATTTCTACGACAGGATTTATCACAGCTGACTATCAGCAATGGCCTTCATTTCTCTGGGCATTCTTCTTTCTGCTGATGTTTACCGGTGCGTGTGCGGGGTCTACAGGTGGTGGAGTTAAAATGGTCAGGATTTTGTTGCTTCTGAAAAACAGCACCCATGAACTCAAGAGGCTGGTCCACCCACAGGCCATTATTCCCGTAAGGCTCAACGGCAGATATGTCAGTGAAGATACAATTTTCAATATTCTGGCATTTTTCCTGATTTATATCATGGTCTTTGCAGGTGGTTCATTCGTGATGTCGCTGATGGGGCTTGAATTCTATACCGCCATCGGAACAACCGCAGCCTGTATTGGTAACATTGGTCCCGGACTCGGATCCGTAGGCCCGATGCACTCCTATGCTGCCATTCCTGACGGGGCAAAATGGATACTTTCATTCCTGATGCTGATCGGAAGGCTTGAATTTCTGACTGTTTTTATACTTTTCTCGCGTACTTTCTGGAAAAAATAGACAAATACCATAACAAAACCTTTCGGGAAACCTGATATGTATCCTTTCCGCATAAAAGCACTTGTAAAAATAATTGGTCTGATGCTGGTATTTGAAGGCCTCTTTATGCTTACCTGTGTGCCCTTTTCAATCTATTACGGAGGAACGGATCTGAACCCGATTCTGATTTCAGCCGGTATCACCATCGGCACCGGAGGATTGATGTGGTTTGCACGACGGAAGTACGACGAACATGAAATCGGGAAAAGGGAAGGTTACCTCATTGTAAGCCTCACCTGGATCATTATTTCCTTCTTCGGTGCATTGCCTTTCTATATCAGTGGCGCCATTCCTTCGTTTACCGATGCCTATTTCGAAACCATGTCAGGGTTCTCCACAACCGGTGCTTCGATTCTCCGTGACATAGAAATTATTCCGAAAGGACTCCTGTTCTGGCGAAGTATGACACACTGGATCGGTGGAATGGGAATCATTGTCCTCTCGATAGCTATCCTGCCCTTTCTCGGCTTTGGGGGTATGTCGCTCTTCTGGGCAGAAGTTCCGGGTCCGGAAAAAGAAAAACTACATCCGAGAATTGCCGTTACGGCCCAGCGCCTGTGGGGTATTTATGCCATGCTTACACTGGCAATGGTCATCATGCTGATGCTCGGAGGAATGAATCTGTTTGAATCCCTGTGCCATGCTTTCGGAGCATTGTCGTCGGGTGGATTTTCACCCAAAAACACGAGCCTGGCAAGCTATTCACCCTACATTCAATATGTTGCAACGCTTTTTATGTTTCTTGCAGGCACGAACTTTACCCTGCATTACCTGATGCTGCGCGGTAAATTCCTGAAAGCAATCAGCGGTCTTGAATTCAGGACTTACCTGCTGGTATTGATCATCCCTTCAATAGTTATTGCCATTGCCCTGATATTTCAGAGAGATTATGGCATCGAACAGGCATGGCGTGCCGGACTTTTCAATGTAGTAAGTATTGTCACCTGCACCGGCTTTGCCAATGAAGATTATATGCTCTGGCCAAACTATGCCTGGTTTTTGATCTTCCTGTTGATGTTTGCAGGAGGAATGGCCGGATCAACATCAGGAGGTATCAAGATTGTGCGGCATGTGTTGCTTTTCAAGAATGTTTCGATGATTTTAAAGAAACTCCGGCACAAATCGGCCGTTATCCCGATCCGACTTGACAACAGACCGGTCAGTCCGATGATCATTCATAATGTGCTGGCTATTTTCTTTCTGTATATGATCACATTTGGCATCGGCTCATTTTTACTCACTGTCACCGGCCTGGATGTCATTTCTTCGATGGGTTCTGTAGTAACCTGTATGGGCGGAATAGGTCCGGGACTGGCTACAACAGGCCCTGTCGCCAACTATGCCCATCTTCATGATTTTGCCAAGTGGGTACTCTCCTTTATGATGCTCCTTGGCCGCCTTGAGCTCTTTACCCTCTTTATCATCTTCCACCCGGCCTTCTGGCGACGATAGGCCACCCGACATCTTATTGTCTGAAGCCTGATGTTCATACCGGATTATCAAACAGCAAACCGGATACGATAAAAGAGTAGTCAATGTTTTGCCACTGGCAGAAACCGGCATTCTGAATTATTCTAACTTTGCAGCGAAATATGACCCTCAGTACTGTACCTTCATACCGCCGCATTTGGGAAATATCACTCCCGATTATACTCAGCCTGCTGGCTCAGAATATCGTCAATGTAACCGACACCGCTTTTCTTGGTCGTGTCGGGGAGGTTGAACTCGGGGCTTCTGCTATTGGCGGGCTTTTCTATATCTCCCTCTTCATGCTTGGCTTCGGGTTTGGTATTGGCGGGCAAATATTGATTGCCCGGCGGAATGGTGAAAGGAATTATCATGAAATCGGTAAAATCACCGACAACAGCCTCTATTTCTTAATGGGAATGGGGCTGGTACTTTTCCTGCTGATAAAATTCCTATCGCCGGCAATGCTCAGGCCACTCATTTCGTCCGATGCCGTTTATCAGGCCAGCACAGATTTCCTTCAGTATCGCATTTACGGTATTTTCTTTGCTTTCGGCAATGTACTGCTCAGGGCCTTTTACATAGGTACAACAAGTACACGGGTATTGATCTACAACGCGATCATTATGGCAGGCACCAACGTATTGTTGGGCTATGCCCTTATTTTCGGGAATTTCGGGATGCCTGAAATGGGAATACGGGGGGCTGGCCTCGCTTCTTCAATATCCGAAGCAGTTTCGGCACTCTTTTTCTTCACGTACACCTTTAAAATGGTTGATCTGAAGAAATACAACCTCTTCCGGTTTGCCAGCTTTGACTGGGGAATCGTGCGTAAAACACTTGAGATTTCCATTTTCGTGATGCTCCAGTACTTTATTTCACTGGCGGCCTGGTTTATCTTCTTTATGATTATAGAAAAAATGGGGGAACGTTCGCTGGCCATCTCAAACATCATCCGGAGTGCATACATCGTTCTGATGATCCCTATATTTGCATTTGGGTCTACCACCAACTCCCTGGTCAGTAATGTAATAGGAATGGGGAAAGCCGACCAGGTAATTCCTGTGATTAAGAAGGTTGCCCTGCTTAACTTTTTATTGATCGGCGGAATTGTCGCCGTATCAGCATTTATTCCCCACCTGCTGATCTCCGTTTATACTTCTGATCAGAGTCTGGTGAATGAGACCATTCCTTCCTTTTATGTAATCATGTCGGCTCTGCTACTCTTTTCTTTCTCGAGCATCCTTTTCAACGGGGTTTCGGGAACAGCCAATACCGCCATCGCACTCACCATAGAAGTAGTCACCATCGGAGTTTACCTGATCGTTGCCTGGTTCCTGGCTGTGCACCTGGAACTGAGCATTGAACAGGTGTGGACCAGCGAATATGTTTACTTCCTGATGCTTGGCCTGCTGTCATACATCTACCTCAGATCGGGCAAATGGAGAAAAAAACAGGTTTGATTTCGGTGTCCGGGGAATAAATCATTTATCGGCAACTTAAAAAAGGCCCGATCTTAACTGCTTATCATACACCTCTGATTATCTTTGCAGATTACTCCTGTTGACATGACGCATTTATCGGTTGTTATCATCACCCTTAACGAAGAACGGAACATTGGCCGTTGTCTTCAGTCTATAGCAGGCGTTGCCGATGATGTTGTGGTTGTCGACAGTGGTTCAACCGATCGCACTGCCGACATTTGCCGGGAACATGGGGCAAGGTTTATTTCCCACCCCTGGCTGGGCTTTGCCGAAACCAAGAATTTCGCCAATGCGCAGGCAAAATACCCCCTGATCCTTTCGCTTGATGCCGACGAAGCACTGTCAGAGCAGTTGATTGCATCCATCAAAACGGTGAAGGAAACGGAATCATCTGCAGCCTTCAGCATGAACAGACTGACCAACTATTGCGGCCAGTGGATCAGGCATTGCGGCTGGTATCCCGATCGGAAGATCAGATTATTTAACCGCAACAATTCCCGGTGGACAGGATTGATCATTCACGAAACCCTTTCTGTTGATCAAGGAGTCACTGTTCACCACCTCGAAGGGGATATCTTACATTATTCCTATTACTCTGTCGCCGGGCACATCAGTCAGGCCAACCGTTTTACCGATCTTACCGCAGAGGAGGCATTCAGCAAAGGGGAAAATGGAACGCTTGCAAAGATCCTTTTTAAACCTCCGGTACGTTTCGTGAGGGATTACTTTTTCAGACTTGGCATTCTCGATGGATATTTTGGTTATCTCATCTGCAGGATCTCTGCACAGGCGACGTTCTTCAAATACATCAAGCTCAGGCAGCTGAATTCAGCTTCCCGCTTAAACCTTAAAAAATGACACCTCGCCATATCATCATCAGTCGTACCGACAGTATCGGGGACGTAATCCTTACCTTTCCGTTGCTGGGTTTGCTAAAAAAGCAATTCCCAGATGTTAAAATAACTTTTCTTGGTCAGAACTATACCCGCCCGGTGATTCTGGCCTGCAGTCATGTCGATTTCTTCCTTGACTGGAGCGAAATGCAGGGCCATTCCATGGAAACCAGGATTACCCTGCTCAGGAGTATGGAAGCCGATGTTATCCTGCATGTTTTCCCCCGTAAGGAAATCGCCCGGCTTGCCCACAAAGCCGGAATCCCGGTAAGAATGGGGACTACCGGCAGGATATATCACTGGCTGCACTGCAACCATCTGATTAAACTTTCACGGAAAAACTCCCCGTTACATGAGGCCTTTTTAAACATTCTGCTGGCAGAAAAACTGATTGGCAGACCAGAGATCTCCGACGGTGATATTCCCGGGCTTTATGGATTTGACCGGATTGCAAAACTGCCCGAAGAATTTGCCGCGTTGATTGACCCTGTAAGGTTTAACCTGATCCTGCATCCAAAATCAAAAGGCAGTGCACGGGAATGGGGCACCGATAATTTTGCCACCCTTTCGGCCCTGCTTCCAAGGAATATGTACAAGATATTTGTAACCGGCACCAAAGCTGAAGGTGACCTGTTGATTCAGGAAGGGTTTTTCGATAAGGCAGGTGATTTTACTGACCTGACCGGGAAAATGAGCCTTGAGAAGATGATTTCCTTTATTTTGGCTGCCGATGGTCTGATTGCCGCCAGCACCGGGCCTTTGCATATTGCAGCGGCTTTGGGAAAAACGACACTGGGCATTTATCCGCCAATAAGGCCGATGCATCCGGGCAGGTGGGCCCCGATCGGGAAAAGGGCATCGTTCCTGGTAAGTGAAAAGGAATGCAGCGATTGTGCTGAAGGTGGTCCCTGCCGGTGCATGCTGGATATCAGCCCGAAACAGGTTCAACAAAAGCTTTTCTCAATGGTTAATTCTGACCTGATTTAACATTAGCCTATGGATTTAAACGGAGAATGGTTTGTTATAGTAAATCCCAACGCCGGCAGGCGAAAGGGAGAGAAAGACTGGCTTGAAATAGCTGCCCTGCTCAACGAAGCAGGCATCAGGTTTACCAATGTATTTACCGAACATCCGAACCATGCGGTTAAACTTGCCAGGAAGTACATTGAAACGGGTTACCGGCAGATCATTGTGGTCGGAGGTGACGGAACCCTGAATGAAGTGGTAAATGGGGTTTATACCCAGAAAAAATACCCGCCCCGGGAGATCACCCTCGCGATGATTCCGGTCGGAACAGGCAACGATTGGGGTCGTTCATTCAATATTCCGGCTGGTTACCGTGAAGCCATTCAGGTCATCAGCCGTCATTCAACACGGTTACAGGACATCGGACGGGTCAGCTACATGCACAACGACCTGCCGAAACAACGCCATTTTATCAATATGGCCGGGCTGGGTTTCGATGCCATGGTGGCCAAAAGAACAAACAAAGTCAAGGAAAGCGGTAAGAGCGGGCCATTTTCCTACCTGATCAGCCTTTTCACCAGTCTGATTTCGTACAAACCCATCGTCTGCCAGGTTAAAGTTGACGGGCAGGAAATTGATGCCGATGTTTTCAGTATGAGCGTGGCTATATGCCGGTTTAATGGCGGAGGTATGATGCAGGCACCCGATGCCATTCCCGATGATGGCCTCTTTGATGTAACAATCATTACAAGGGTGAGCCGCTTTGTGGTAATCAGGAGTGTTAAGAAACTCTATGATGGTTCATTTCTCAGCATGCCGCAGGTAAAAACCTTCAGGGGTGCCAACGTTGAAATTGAGTCAAATCCGAACCTCTATCTTGAAACCGACGGTGAATCACTGGGCCACACACCCATGCAGTTTGAAGTCATCCCCCTGGGCATCCGCGTTGTTACCGGCACATAACCTTTTCCTACTCCCTACTCCTTACTTACAATTCACAATTTGTCACCCTGAGCGTAGTCGAAGGGCACAACTCACACCCAATCCCATGGCAGGCATATACATCCACATCCCCTTTTGCCGGCAGAAATGCCACTACTGTAATTTCTTTTCCTTAGCCTCACGGAAAGAGATGCCGGCAGTGGTTCATGCGATTTGCAGGGAAGCGGAACTTCAGCAATCCTATCTTGAAGGCAAAACCATCGAAACCATCTACTTCGGAGGTGGTACACCATCGATGCTTGAACCGGAATTTCTCACCCTGCTGCTTGAAACAATCCGCAGGTATTATCCCATTCACGCACAGGCGGAAATCACCCTCGAAGCCAATCCGGATGACATTACCGAACAAAATCTTCAGCGCTGGAAAAAATCGGGGATCAACCGGTTAAGCATCGGCATACAATCTTTCCGCGACGAGGATCTCCTCTATCTGAACCGGGTTCACAATGCCGGAAAAGCCAGGCAATGCCTTATCCAGGCCAGAGATGCGGGCTTCGACAACTTAACACTGGATCTTATTTTCGGGATACCGACCCTGAGTGATGAAGGCTGGATTGAAAACATCAATACCGCCTGCGAAACGGGCATACCTCATATATCAGCCTACGCACTTACGGTTGAGCCAAAAACCGCCCTTGACGTCATGATCCGCAAAGGCAAGGCTGCCCCAGTTGACGAACACCGCACCGCACGGCAATTCGAAATGCTGATGAACGCCATGGAGGAAAAAGGTTTTCTGCATTATGAAATATCAAATTATTGCAGGCCGGGACACTTTGCCCGGCACAATACCGCCTACTGGCAGGGTACATCCTATCTCGGTCTGGGCCCCTCAGCACACTCATACAACGGACAAACCCGTCAATGGAATGTCTCAGGCATCAGGGAATATCTTGATTCAATCAACAGAAACTCCTTCCCTGAAGGATCTGAGGAGCTCACTCCCGGTCAAAAATACGATGAATATGTCATGACCGGGTTACGCACCATGTGGGGATGCAAATCCGGCGAAATCACCGGGAGATTCGGCCGGAAATATTCAGATAACTTCATTGGAAACGCCAGATCGTGGATTGAAAAAGGATGCATGGAACAAAACGGCGATCAATATACGCTTACGACCAGAGGAAAATTGCTCGCCGATGGTATTGCTTCGGATCTGTTTTTCGGTGAAGATTAAAGATTCCTGACCAGCTTAAACCCACTTATTCCAGATCAGTTTTCCGGGATTCCATTTATCTTTCGGCTTATCAATGTTGTCGGGGAAACCGATGGGTAATACATTAAGCGGGATAATATGGTCGGGCAGATTCAGCGACCTGCGTACAATTTCTATCCTGTCCTTCGCGGGATAAACCGCTGTCCACACCGATCCCAGGCCGATGGCTTCAGCCGCGATCAGGATGTTTTCGGTTGCTGCTGAGCAATCCTGAATCCAGAATTCCTGCTGCCATTCATCCGGGGCTTTTTTCATATCCCCGCACACCACAATCGCAGCATTGGTTTTCAGCAACATCCGTGCATAGGGAAGCCGGCTCCCCAATTCATCCAGCGTTTGTCGTTCATCGATGGCAATAAATACCCAGGGTTGCCTGTTAACTGCTGATGGTGCTGACATTCCGGCCCTGACCAGGGTTTCAAGTATTTCCCGCGAAACAGTCTGTTCAGTGTAATGCCTGACACTTTTTCTGGAATGGATAACATTGAGTACCGTTTTATCTGTGTCCATTATGCTTCTGAATTGTTGGGATTGATGATGGTTTTACTTTTTCAGGAAAACTTTTACCGAAACCGGCTGGTGATCTGATTCCTTAAATCCGGTAGGCGTGGTTGTCGCAGATACCAGTCCGACATTGGGTGAAAGAACGAAAAAATCGATCAGGGTGGTCTTTGTCCTGCCTTCCTGGTAAGGAATATCAACATCACGGTTTGTCGGATGAAGAGGATCCCAGGCATATTGCCAGCCCTCCGGAAGGAAATCGGCGGGAACCGGAGGTCTGATGCTCTTTACCAGGTAATTATCCTGCACCGCCGTGCTGTCAAAAATGGCAGGGTTCTGATTCCAGTCGCCGCCGATGATCACATAATTACCTTTTGCATATTCGGTAGTCATCATCTCTTTTAACTGGGACAGCTCCTTGCCCCGTATTTCAGCAGCATCACCAAAGGCTGAATTATGTGTATTCACCAGCACCAGTTGTTTGCCGTTGCCTGTGTTATACCTTGTCAGCAAATAACAACGCTTCAGCATAAACAGGCTCATTGGCCAGGAATATCCTGAATTAAAGGCATATCTCACAGCATCGGCCGGAATGGCTTTTCCGATGGTAACAATTCCTGCCCTGACCTTACCCATGGGCTGCATCACGGGCATAGGGACCCAGGCTTTGTAATTCATTGCAAAAAACGTTTGATGACCGGTAAATTTATTACGGATAAGTCGGAACTGATTGGCATACCAGCTTCGTTTGGCCATGGTATCCACCTCCTGCAGCAGGATAAAATCTGACCCGCTGAAATTATCAAGCCGCTGCATAACTTCACCAAGATACCGGTCGTACAACTCTTTTTCCGGCCTGACCATGGTTCCCCCCTCATAGAAAAAATCCATTTCAGCACCCAGTCCGCAATACCCGATATTATAGGTAGTCAGGGTAAGCGTGTCCTTCAACTCCGTAGCGTTTCCAATAATTTCCAGTTCACTGGCAGGATCCGGATCAAATTCAGTTATGGTTTGCCAGATGAAAAAAGACAATAATCCGGCAATCAGTAAAATGATCACCCTGAGTACCATCTTCAGAATTTTCCCTGCAACACTTGTTTTAAGCATAATACTTGATTCTTTATCGTTGATACAACTTCAATACATCCGAATACCTTTGCCAGAAAGGCAATTTACAGAAATATGCCATGTTTTTTCGGCTTATCACTGAGGCAGAATTGACTGACTTATCCGGATCTGAATTGATTGAATTCCTGTTTTGAATCGGACTGAAACATAAATATTATTAAAGATTCTGTGCTGTGTAATTAAAACCCTGCCGAAGCGTCAAAATACGTGCTGTAGCATAAGGTCTGGCTGATTGGCCGGTTTTAGTTTAATAAAAATACAAAAAATCACTAATTTTACCACCTGTAAAGGGACTAATAACCAAAATTACTAAAAATGCCATTGCTCGGATCTATTATTAAAAGCGCCATCGAACTGCCCGGTAAAATCCCTCTTGAAAAAATCAGGCGGGCAAACCCGGCGAAGCAACAGGCTGCCACCTTAAAAAAACTCCTTCGCAGTGCCCAGTACACTTCATTTGGGGAGGCATATGATTTTGGCGGGATACTCAAAAACAAAAATGCTGTCAAAGCCTTCAGGCAACAGGTTCCCATCCATGACTACAATTCCATTCATCAGCGCTGGTGGTACCGCACCCTTAACGGGGAAGCCTTTGTAAGCTGGCCGGGTAAAATCAAGTACTTCGCACTGAGTTCGGGAACCAGTGAGGCTTCCAGCAAGTACATTCCGGTTACAGCAGATATGCTTAAGGCCATCAAGAAAACAAGTATCAAGCAGCTGTTCACGCTGGCAAAATATGATCTTCCCCGTGATTTTTATGAAAGGGGCATCCTGATGCTTGGCGGAAGTACCCACCTTCATTTCAACGGCACCTATTATGAAGGTGACCTATCGGGCATCACAGCCGGAAATATCCCTTTCTGGTTTCAGCATTTTTACAAACCGGGTAAACGCATCTCTAAAGAGCGCGACTGGACCACCAAACTCGATGAGATCGTAAAAAATGCCAGGGACTGGGATATCGGGGTTGTATCAGGGGTACCTGCCTGGATCCAGATCATGATGGAACGCATCATCAAACATTACAATGTAAAAACCATCCACGATATCTGGCCAAATCTATCCATTTACGTACACGGGGGAGTATCTTTTGCTCCATATGCAAAAACCTTTGAAAAGCTGCTTTCGAAACCTCTGATTTACATTGAAACCTACCTGGCATCGGAAGGATTTATCGCTTTTCAGGCCCGGAAAGATACCATTGCGATGCAGTTGGTACTCGACAACGGACTGTTTTTTGAATTCGTACCATTTAATGAAGAAAACTTTGATCCTGACGGACAAATCAGGGTTGAAGCAACTTCCTGCACAATTGAAAATGTTGAAGAAGGCAAAGAATATGCCCTGCTGCTGAGTTCCTGTGCCGGCGCCTGGCGTTACCTGATTGGTGATACCATCAAATTCACATCAAAAGCACTGTCAGAAATTGTTATTACCGGAAGAACAAAACACTTCCTGAATTTGTGCGGAGAACACCTCTCGCAGGAAAACATGAACAGGGCCATCCAGCTGCTTGAGGAACAGATGAATATACCTGTTCCTGAATTTACGGTTGCCGGCATCGAACACGACAGCATGTTTGCACACAAATGGTACCTGGGAACAACCAGCGACCCGGCAACCATTGATGTTCAGGCCATACGTGAACGCATCGACCAGAATCTGAAAGATTTGAACGACGACTACCGTGTGGAAAGGATCGCTGCCATCAGGGAAGTGATTGTTGAAGTGCTGCCTCTCCGGCATTTTTATGATTATATGAAACTCCGGGGCAAAGAGGGCGGTCAGAATAAGTTCCCAAGGGTCATCAGAAATGAAAAACTAACCGATTGGGAGGCCTATCTCAACAACAATGTGAGGAATAAATAACCAACATATGCACCCTCTGCTGGAAGGAATGATTCTGGGTTTTACCCTGGCCATTATGCTGGGGCCGGCGATGTTTTCGCTCATCCAGACCAGCATTCACCGTGGATTATACCGCGGTATTCTGCTTGCAGGTGGAATCTTTCTCAGCGATCTTGCCCTTGTAGTGCTTTGCTACCTTGGCGCTGTACAGGTAATCGGAAACGACCGGAATTATCTGATGTTCGGAATTATCGGGGGTCTTGTGCTGGTGGTTTTCGGCGTGGTCACATTCCTGCGCAAAGTGCAGGTAACCGACGACAACAACCTCATTAATGTTAAAATGCCCGGGCCCCTTACATATATCTTTAAAGGGTTTTTCCTGAATTTCGCCAACCCTTTCGTCTGGATTTTCTGGGTTTCTGTCATGGTTACCGTCAGTTCGAGCTACAGTACCGACTCCTGGTCGATAAAAACATTTTTCGCCGGCAGCCTGCTCACCATCTTCACCACAGATATACTGAAAGTGGTCATCGCGAGTAAACTCAAACGGTACCTGAAACCACGCATCCTGATCATGATCAATCATGCGGTTGGAATACTTCTGGTTCTGTTCGGTATTTACCTGGTCGTCAGGACTTTTCTGAATTTCTGAATCGCTTTTGTCATTTATATAAACACTGGAGGCTGTCTCATAAGTTAGTATAGGCTTCGTTCCGATAGCTATCGGAATCGCTCAGCCTGACATCTGATAATCAATCTATTGTCATATTGAGTCCCGATAGCTATCGGGATCGAAATATAGACAATTCCTGGGTTATGAGACAGCCTCTTGTGTTTATCAAAGTGTGAAATTTCCTGCCTATTCAGATGGGCTAATCTTTATATCCTTGATATTCAGTTGAATATCCTTCTTGCCATTCCACTCGTTTTCTTCAATGTGATAACATATATTGAATGGTCTGCCACTGCTGATGTAGGGGAAATGATCGCCCTGCTGGAAGGCAATGGCAGGAAAAGGTGCAGAAGCAATTTCAGGATGTCCGATGGTCAGTTTCAGATGATTTTTACCGACAACCCGGCCATAACCATTGTCAATAACCCCGTTGGTCTGGAAAACAGGCGACATATTGCCCGGGCCGAAAGGAGCAAACTGTTTCAGCACCCGCATAAATTTCTGGTTGATCTCATTCAGTTTGATGTCCAGGTCTATTTCAACTTCCGGGGTGAGCATATCTTCGCTGATCATGCGGGTGGCCACCGTTTCGAATTTCTCAATAAAGGCATCCAGATTCTCTGGTTTCATTGATAAACCGGCGGCATATTTATGTCCGCCAAAATGCTCAAGCAGATCGCTGCATTCATCGATCGCATCGTAAATGTCGAAATCCTTGATCGACCTTGCTGAACCGGTGATCAGGCCATTTGACTGGGTAAGCACAATTGTGGGCCGGTAATAGGATTCTATCAGCCGGGAAGCAACGATGCCGATCACCCCTTTGTGCCAGTCGGGGTTATAAACCACGGTGGAGCGGGCACTCCGGAGACGTGGTACAGTCTTGATGGCATCCATGGCCATATCGGTGGTGGTTGAATCAAGGTCGCGGCGGGTGGTGTTGAAGTCGTTGATCTGTTGGCCAATGCGCTCAGCCTTTTCGTCATCTTCACAAATCAGCAGCTCTACCGAGTTCCTTCCGCTTTCGATGCGGCCGGCGGCATTGATGCGCGGCCCCAGCAGAAAAACCAGATCGGAAATGGTTAATTCACGGCTGAAAATAAATTCTTCCGGATCTCCTTCATTCCCATTGACCAGTCCATTGGCCTCGGTGACAGCATTAACCGGTTTGCGGTTAACGTTTGAAAATTTCAGGATGGCTTCGAATCCGGGTCTGGGGCTTTGGTTGAGCAGTTTCAGCCCGTAATAGGCCAGTATCCGGTTTTCGCCGGTGATCGGTACTATGTCGGAAGCAATGCTGACGACGACCAGATCAAGGTATTTGTTCAGTGTTGAAAAAGGCATTCCCCTGGTCGAAGCCAGTGCCTGGATCAATTTGAACCCAACGCCGCACCCCGATAATTCTTTGAACGGGTAAGAGCAATCCAGCCTTTTGGCATCGAGTACCGCCACCGCTTCGGGCAGAAATTCGCCCGGCCGGTGATGATCGCAGATGATAAAATCAATACCCTTCTCTTTTCCCCTGGCCACTTTTTCAATGGCTTTGATGCCGCAATCCAGCGCAATGACCAGGCTGAAACCGTTGTCAGCGGCAAAATCCACACTCTGGAAAGATATCCCGTAACCTTCGGCATACCTGTCAGGAATATAAAAATCAATCTTATTGTGTCCGAGTTCTCTCAGGAAGGTATAAACCAGGGCTACGGCCGTGGTTCCATCCACATCATAATCGCCGTACACCAGGATTTTTTCACCTGTTTCAATCGCTTTAATGATCCTTTCAACGGCCTTGTCCATATCCTTCATCAGGAAGGGGTCGTGAAGGTTGCTGAGTTCCGGTCTGAAAAATGCACGCGCCTCCGCAAAGGTATTCACATCCCTTTGTACCAACAGTTCGGCCAATGCCGGCGCCACACCCAACGCTGCAGCCAGGTGAGTAACCTTTTCAGGATCTCCGCCCGGTTTCAATACCCATCGCTTATGCATTATCAGAATTTTTCAAAGGGTAAAAATAGGGAATTCATGGCAGATTCAGGAATAAAAATCTACGATCAGCAATTGAATTTGTAAAAATAACGAATATGCAATTTTCCCGCTTCACGGAATCGGCAGTAAATGAACTGAAAAATAAGCTGCCGCTATTTCGAATTCTTACAACAAAAATGAAAAAGGCCGGTCTCTTTCATTGCGGGGTATTTTATTCATTTACACTGAAATTCCCGTAAAAACTCACAATTTGAACGGATTAAATGGTTTTCAAATCCTCAGGAAACGGATTCGGGCTGTATTGCCTTTTCAGCCAGCTACTCAGTCCGTCAAGACCCGGGAACAATACCCTTTCGGTGATGTTGGCCTGATCGAGCTTATCGCGGATTTCCCATTTCAGCTTTGCAGGAATAACAATCCGGTAAAACAGGTCCGGATGATCGCTGAGCCAGCGGTTCATCACCAGGGTAGCATTCGACATCAGCGAAAACAGGGCGTGCTGGTTCACGATGCGTTCGTCCATCGACGGCGGCTCAAGGAACAGCACAAACCGGTGGTCAGACATCGCTTCCAGTTTTTTCAGCGAATTACATTCCAGCTCCAGCATCTGGGGTGTAAACACATTGGAGCCTTCTTCCCTGATGATCTCATGGAGCCCTTTGGGGAGGAAACTGTTGGATTTAACATAATTCAGGCACCAGATCACGCCGTCGATATCAAATTTCAGAATATTTGCCGTGGCAAAATGCAGGGCGACATAGGGCGAATAGGTCCAGTCGAGCAGGCGGGTAGGTAGTCCGTGGTGCTGGGCAATGGCCAGCAGGTTCCAGAGCGATTCTCCGGAAACGGTGTTGCGGTGGGCATATTTTCTGAAATTCCGGAGCAGGTGACGTTCCAGTTCGTGGTAAGGTCCGCCGATGCGCATCAGGCTGGTTTTCAATTCATACGATGCATCCGACAAACCCCGGTAAACATATGGTGACCTGAATCTTCCGAGGTTCCCGTCCCATGAATCGCGGAACAGCATCTCCTGCAGTTCGCTCCAGTTTGAAATTCTGATATCCGTTGGTGATTTCATGGCTTGATTCCAATGCAGGGCGTGAATGAGGGTGAGTTATAAGTTATAAGCTCAAAGTAAAAAGTTCAAAGCTCAAAGTTTAAAGCTCAACCAACTTTGGATGGTTCAAAGCTCAAAGTAAAAAGTTTACCCGCCTTTCGAGGGTTCAAAGTTTACCACCTTCGGCAGACTATAAGTCTGAACTGCTAAGTACAGAGTTGTTCTCCATTTATTCGTCATTTTTACCCCGGGCCCGCCTGTCAAAGCATTCGTGCAGGCGCAGTCGAAGTGCGTCATTCGTCACTACATTTCACTCGCCCGTTTCAAAACTAAAAACTCAAATTTCTCAAAAAGTCGACCGCATCGCTTCAACCGGATCAAGACGCGATGCCGACCATGCCGGAATAAAGCCTGAAACCAGGCCGATAACACCTGAAACCGTTACCCCGAGCGCAATGTTACCGAAAGTGAGGACAAGATTCATATCTGAAAAAGCAGAAATAAGCTGTGTAATGATAAAAATGATCAGCAGTCCGACCACGCCTCCGAAAATGGACAGGAAAACGGCTTCAAATAAAAACTGCTGAAGAATAAAGTAGTTCTTGGCGCCCATTGATTTCTGGATACCGATCTGCGCTGTACGTTCCTTCACCGAAACAAACATGATGTTGGCAATGCCGAATCCTCCCACAAGCAGTGAAAAACCACCGATGATCCATCCGACAATGGCGACTACATTGAACAACTGGTCGAATCCCTGTGTAATAACGCTGGTTTCATTAATTGAAAAATCGTCTTCAACACCCGGTTTAAGTTTGCGCACCGAACGCATAATTCCGGTCAGTTCATCGGTCAGTTCCTCATTCGAAACCATGGGTTTTGCCCTGACCATGATCGCGGCACCTATGTTATCCCCCTTCAGGTCGATGAAGTTTCGTCCGAAATTGACGGGAATCAGCACCTGATTATCATTTGAATTACCGAAACTTTTCTCACCCTCTTTTTTCAGCAGGCCGATCACTTCTATCTGCTGGCCAAATACCTTTATCCGTTTCCCCAGGGGTTCAGCATTCTCGAAAAGTGTGCGGGATATTTCATCTCCGATGATGGCAACCGGCCTGCCCCCTGCCGATTCTTCAGGCGTAAAATAGCGCCCATCGGCAAACTCAATTGAATTTACCACGTTATAATCATGCGACACCGCAACCACTGAAGCATTGTCGACCGAAGAGCCTGCATACTTAATCGTACGATTCATCTGTACCAGGTATGTACTTGCCTCGGCAGCCTGGCTTCTCCGCTGTATTTCCTGCAGATCGGCCATGGTTGGTTCCGGTCGTTTCATGTATTTCCACCAGGGATAGTCACCACCGAAAGCCCAGGGCCACTTCTGTACAAACAACACATTGCTTCCAAGGGTGTTTATACTATCGCGAAGGGTACGCTCGATGGAATCGAAAACTGTGAATACTGAAATAATTGAAAAGATACCGATGGTAATTCCCAACAATGACAAAATTGTTCTTACCTTGTTCACCACTATGGCACTGAGCGCAAACAAATAGCTTTCGCGCAGTAACCTGATAAAAATAATTGATTGTTTCATCGGCGTTGGTTTATCCCGATGTAAAAATAATCATTTACTGCCATCTGACTGAAACTAATTCTTGTTCTTTGCCCCGATTTTTAATAAACTTGCACAAGTTTATCATTTCCGGTAAAAAAATATTTCAGATTTGTAACGGACTGCCATTCAAACAGTAAAGAATGGGCCGGCCCGGGATGATAATTATATTAAAGTTACATTCACTTCCAGATTAGCAGAAAATGAACGAAGAAAGAAAAATAAGATCCGCACTTATCTCCGTTTTCAACAAGGATGGTCTGGAATCCCTGGTGAGGTTGCTCGATAAACAGGGTATAAGCATCTATTCGACCGGAGGTACCTTTGATTTCATCGAAACACTCGGAATTAAAGCGATTACCGTAGAATCCCTGACTGATTATCCTTCCATTCTGGGTGGCCGGGTTAAAACACTTCATCCAAAGGTATTCGGAGGAATCCTCGGACGCCGCGGGCTGGAATCCGATCAGAAAGAAATGGGGCAGTACGGCATTCCTTCCATCGATCTGGTGATTGTGGATTTGTACCCTTTTGAGTCAACCCTTGCATCCGGGGCCGCACATGAAGCGGTGATTGAAAAAATCGACATCGGCGGTATTTCCCTTATCCGCGCCGCAGCAAAGAATTACCAGGATGTTGTTGTCGTGCCTTCGTCAAAACATTACACTGAACTTGAAAACATCCTCACCAAAGGTCATGGGTCAACATCACTTGAAGACAGACTCAGGTTTGCAGCGTATGCCTTTGCAGAATCGTCGCGCTATGATTCAGCCATTTTCGGTTATCTGGGCGAAAAAGCCGGATACCAGGAGTTTCGTGGCATTTCCGGAAAGTCAAATAAATTGCGGTATGGCGAAAACCCACATCAAAGCGGTGCGTTTTTTGGCAACCTGGGTGATGCCTTTACGCAGATACACGGGAAAGAACTGTCATACAACAACCTGCTCGATCTGGATGCCGCCGTGGCGCTGATCAGTGAATTCGAAGAAACCACCTTTGCCATTTTAAAACATAACAATGCCTGTGGCGTTGCATCACGACCAAGACTGACCGATGCCTGGAAAGCGGCACTCGCCGGTGACCCGGTTTCAGCCTATGGCGGGGTTCTGATCACCAACAGGGAAGTCGATGCCGAAGTTGCGGCTGAAATTAACCTTTTGTTCTTTGAGATCATCCTTGCACCCGGTTATGAAAAAAATGCACTGGAACTGCTCAAAAGCAAGAAAAATAGAATAATTTTGCAGGCTAAATCGTTTGATTTTCAGCCAAAACAGTTTCGGACCGTTTTAAACGGCGTTTTGCAGCAGGACAGGGACCTGAAAACGGAATCATCTGAAAATTTCAGGGTAGTAACCAGGGTAGCTCCTGACATTGCCCAGGAAAGGGATCTGATGTTTGCCAACATCATTGTCAAGCACAGCAAATCGAATGCAATTGTTCTGGCAAGGGGGAAACAGATGCTGGGAAGCGGGGCGGGACAAACATCCCGGGTGGATGCGCTGAAACATGCCATTGAAAAAGCCAATGCTTTCGGGCTTGATCTGAAGGGGGCGGTAATGTCATCCGATGCATTCTTCCCGTTTGCTGATTCTGTCGAGATCGCGCACAGGGCCGGCATCGTGTCCGTTGTTCAGCCGGGCGGATCGGTGAGGGATGAAGATACGATTGAATATTGCAACGATCATGGCCTGAGTATGGTTTTTACCGGCGTCAGGCATTTTAAGCATTGAACCCGGAATATCCGGCGAATAGCAAGTTAAGAAATTAAGAAACTGAAATAAAATGGGACTTTTCTCCTTCATGACCAAAGAGATTGCTATGGATCTCGGTACTGCCAACACGATTATTATATATAATGATAAGGTGGTGGTGGATGAGCCCTCAATCATAGCCATTGAGCGTAATACCGGAAAAATCATAGCTGTTGGTAAGCGAGCCATGATGATGCATGGGAAGACCCATGAGAATATCAAGACCATCAGGCCTCTGCGCGATGGTGTGATCGCTGATTTTCAATCGGCCGAATACATGATCCGCGAACTGATCAAGATGACCGGTCCAACCCGAAGCCTCTTCCCGCCTGCACTCAAGATGGTAATCTGCATCCCTTCAGGTATTACCGAAGTTGAAGAACGTGCGGTTAAAGATTCGGCTGAGCAGGCCGGTGCCAAGGAAGTCAGACTGATTCATGAGCCGATGGCTGCCGCCATCGGAATCGGGATCGACGTACTGGAACCTACCGGAAATATGATCATTGACATCGGGGGAGGTACCAGTGAAATCGCTGTTATTGCCCTGGGTGGAATTGTAAATAACAAAAGCATCCGTATTGCCGGTGATGATTTCAACAGCGACATTGAAGAATACATGCGCAAACAGCACAACATCAACATTGGTGAACGTACGGCTGAAGCCATAAAAATCAATGTGGGCGCTGCCATGACCGAAATAGACAACCCACCGCCCGATTATCCGGTACACGGACGCGATATGCTTACCGGTATCCCGAAAGAGATCTATGTAAATTATTCGGAAATAGCCCACTGCCTCGACAAGTCCATCGCCAAGATTGAAGCCGCGGTGCTGAATGCCCTCGAAATGACACCCCCGGAACTGTCAGCCGATATTTTCAGAACGGGTATCTATCTGGCCGGTGGGGGTTCGATGTTGCGCGGACTCGACAAACGCCTTCACCTGAAGACAAAACTTCCGGTTCATGTTGCTGAAGACCCGTTGCGTGCTGTAGCCAGGGGAACCGGCATTGCACTGAAAAATTTCAACAAGTTTACATTCCTTATCAAGTAATAAGCCGGGGTTGACACAGGCCGGTCAATCTTTTGCAATGAACGCCTATGCGATATATTCTGGCTTTCATCTGGAGATACAGGTTCTTTTTCCTTTTCCTGGTTCTTGAAGTTGTATCCGTCGTTCTCATAGCCAACAAGAGCTATTACCAGCGGTCTGTCATCACCAACGCAACCGACGGGTTTACCGGCGGTATTTTTTCTGCCTGGTCCGATTTTACCTCTTATTTCAAACTGAAGCAGGAAAACGAACGCCTGGCCAATGAAAATGCCAGGTTGTGGCAACGGCTGACCGAAAGTCAGGTTACCAACGACACCCTCACCTCTCACGTGGATGATACCCTGCGAGGACAACAATATACCTATGCGGTGGCCAGGGTCATCAGCAATTCAACCACACTCCGGAACAATTACATCATGCTTAACAAGGGGAAAAGGCATGGCATAACCCGTGACATGGCCGTATTCAACCCTTCAGGGATTGTTGGAACAGTAGTCAGTGTTTCTGATAATTTCTGCTGGGTAATGTCGATGCTGAACAAGCACACCAAAGTGAGTGCGCGTATAAACCGGTTAAACCAGATGGGAACCATCGTCTGGAACGGTGGCAGCCCGGCCAGAGGCACCCTGCTCGACATTCCCGCCCACGTTAAAATCAAAGTTGGTGATACCATTTCAACCAGTGGATTCAGTCACATTTTCCCCGAGGGAATCATGGTCGGAACCGTCGAGAAAATTTATGTGGAAAGCGGAGAGCATTTCTACACCATCGATTTCAGGTATTCTGCCGATCTCAATGCACTGCAATATGTCTATATAGTTAAAAATCTCCTCAGGAAAGAACAGGTTGACCTGAGCAACAGCATCAGCGATGAATAACACATACGGAAAAGACATACTGCGTTTCTTTCTGCTGATAGCACTTCAGGTGCTGCTGCTCGATCATGTGAACCTCGGCGGCTATATCAACCCGAACCTCTATGTCTTTTTTATCCTGTTACTTCCTTTTGAGGTTCCGGGATGGCTGTTGTTGATTTCTTCCTTTATGATAGGGCTTGGGGTTGATCTTTTCAGTAATTCCACCGGGCTGCATGCCGCTGCTTCTGTCTTTATGGCCTATCTGAGACCCTGGGTTATCCGGAAAGCAGGAGCACCGGCCGATTATGAAGGAAATCTTAAACCCGGCATTGCCGACATGGGCTTCCGCTGGTTCCTCTCTTATTCCGCCATTCTGATTCTGGCGCACCACCTGGTGCTGGCCCTGCTCGACGCTTTCCGTTTTGCCGAAGCCGGCATGATATTCATCCGTCTGATCATCAGTTCATCATTTACCCTGATGCTGGTTATCCTGTCAGAATATCTTTTTATGCGCCGCAGAAAATAAGCAGGCAGTCGCTGCGTTTTCTCCCTACTGTTTGAGTATTTGCTTATTTTTGGCATCTGTTAATTAATCCGAAAACTATGAGAAAACTATTGTATTACGTTATGGCTGTGATTGTTATGGGTTCATGCACCGGCCGTAAAAGCAATGAATTTATTATCAATGGTGAAATAAAGGGTGAATTCACCGGGAATGTCTACCTGCAGAAAAGCAGCGAAGGCCAGTTTCAGATCATTGATACAGCCAAAGTTGAAAAAGGAAAATTTACTTTCAAGGGAACCATTGAAAACCCTGATATGTATTACATCGGGATCGATGAATCGAGGTTTGTCGGATTTTTCAACGAACCGGCCGATATCAGCATCAGTTTCCACATCGACAGCATCATGTCGCCAAAGGTTACCGGATCAGAATCCGATAAAGCCTATCGTGTTTACCTGACAAAGCAGGAAGAACAACGTTCGGAGGAAATCAGTATCTATACTGCTTATAATGAAGCGAGCCGTACGAATGATACTGCAAAAATGAGAGAAATTGAATCTTCCATCGAAGCTTTCGAAAACAAGCAAAAGGATGAGATCTTGTCCTACATCAAAGAAAATGCGGCTTCGTTTGTAGCACCTTACGTTGCCATGCGCCATTCATACCAGTTTGACCTTAAGGAGCTGGAAGATATGATGGCTTCTTTTGAAGGCAAGGTAAAGGAATCTTCATTTGCTACCATGCTGTCGGACAGGATTACTACCTTACAGAAAGTTGAACCCGGAAAACTGGCGCCTGATTTCACCATGAATGATCCTGCCGGGACACCGGTAACATTGTCACAACTTCGCGGCAAGGTGGTTCTCGTTGATTTCTGGGCTTCATGGTGCGGCCCCTGCCGTAAGGAAAACCCCAATGTTGTTTCCGCTTATAACAAATTTAAAGACAAGGGATTCGATATACTTGGTGTCTCTTTTGATAAAGATAAAGTTTCATGGGAAACAGCCATCAGGGATGATAAACTGACCTGGAACCACGTATCAGACCTGCAGTACTGGAACAATGCCGCCGGTAAAATTTACGGTATCATGTCAATTCCGGCCAATGTGCTGCTAGATAAAGATGGCAAAATTATTGCCAAAGACCTCCGTGGTGAAGACCTGCATAATAAACTGGCTGAATTGCTGGGAGCGGTTTAATGACTTATCACAAATTAAACATATCAACGGGCAATGATTTTTCATTGCCCGTTGTTCTTTCATTCTAATCCCATCTAACGCTTTTTCCTGAAGAATTCCGTCATCAGCAAGCCGCACTCAGCTGCCAGCAAACCTCCCCTTATTTTTGTCTTTGGATGCAATAAACCTGAGCCTACAGTTGAATATCCCCTTTTCGGATCGGAGGCTCCATAGACAATTTCACCCAGTTGCACCCAGAGGGAAGCTGCCGCACACATCGGGCAGGGTTCTAAGGTTACATATAAGGTGCAGTCTTTCAGGTATTTACCTCCAATATGATTAGCGGCGGCAGTAAAAGCCTGCATTTCGGCATGGGCAGTGGCATCGTTCAGGGTTTCTGTCAGATTATGACACCGTGAAATGATCTGTCCGTTACTGACGATAACAGCCCCCACAGGAACCTCGTCACGGTCAGCCGCCTTCTGCGCCTCAAGCAGGGCCTGTTTCATGTAAAATTCATCGTTTCGCAGGGTAATGGCCATTTTTATGTATTTGTTATACTCCGGATCCTCAAATAACCGGCATTCTCTCTGATCTTTCAAGTAAAATTCCTGAAAAATCAGCCTCGCTTAACAGGGTGTTCAAAATAACCGAAAAAAACATAAAATAAGTTAAACAAAACAACCCTGAGCGTGTTTATAACCGTGCCCCAAAATACACATTATTCATGTGTGTATATTTCTGAGAATAGTTTATTTTCATCTATCGGGGATTTAAAGGCTAAAAATTGCTATAATTGCATCCTACAAAAGCATTCTTAAAAACAGCAGTGGATCCGGAAAACGCATGAGGACATTTTTACTTTCAATTTCATTTCTGCTTACCAGTCTTTGGGCAGTTTCAAATGCCCCTTCCCACGAAGAACCGCAACCGGCGCAGCAGGAAACCACCACCTCCCACGAAGAAAAATTCAATGCCGGACATATGATCATCGATCATATTGTAGATAGTCACGACTGGCATATCGCTACTTTCGGCCATACCCACATTACCATTCCTTTGCCGATCATCCTCTTTGACGAAGGAAAACTGATTGTGTTCAGCTCTGCGAAATTTCACCACGGTGAAGATTCTTACAAGGGCTACAAGATTGAATCAGACAGGAAAGCGGGTAAAGGGAAGATCGTAAAGGTTATCCCCGGAACGATGGAGACCGATAAAACCGCTGCCCGTCCGCTTGACTTTTCCATAACCAAAACAGTGGTTGGCATCATCATCAGTTTTATCGTACTTCTTTTGGTATTCTTCCCTGTTGCAAGGGCTTATAAACGCAATGCCGGACATGCACCCAAAGGCATGCAGTCTCTGCTTGAACCGGTTATTCTTTTTATCCGCGACGATATTGCCGAGCCTTCCATCGGAAAGCACTACAAGCGTTTTATGCCTTTCTTGCTTACTTTGTTCTTTTTTATCTTCTTCAGCAACCTCATCGGACTGTTCCCGTTTTTTCCGGGAGGAGCCAATGTTACGGGCAATATTGCAGTAACCCTGGTTCTGGCCGCCTTCACATTCATTATCACCACCTTCATCGGCAACCGGTCATACTGGCTGCATATTTTCAATCCCCCGGGGGTGCCCTGGTGGCTGAAGTTTCCCCTGCCCCTGCTTCCGCTGATTGAGCTGGCCGGTGTATTTATCAAACCCTTTGTGTTGATGGTTCGTCTCTTTGCCAACATTACAGCCGGACACATCATTGTGCTGGGATTTGTGAGTCTGATCTTTATTTTTGCCAATATGAATCCTGCGCTCGGATATGGGGTTTCACCTGTCTCGGTGCTGTTTTCGGTGTTTATCAGCCTGCTTGAATTGCTGGTGGCATTTATCCAGGCTTATGTTTTTACCATGCTTTCGGCCCTGTATTTTGGAATGGCAACCGAAGACCACGGGCATGAACATGCCCATGAAGCATCTCATTAGAAATTTACAATTACCAGATAAACCTTTAAATCAAACAATTATGTCACTTTTAACAACTCTTCTGCAGGTAGCAGCTGATCTTGCCCCGGTTGCAAAAATGGGTGCCGCTTTAGGTGCAGGTATTGCATCAATCGGTGCCGGTATCGGCATCGGCAACATCGGTCGCGGCGCTCTTGAATCAATGGCAAGGCAACCCGAATCTACCGGCGACATCAGGTCAAACATGATTGTGGCT
The DNA here is from genome assembly GCA_009773455.1 of Bacteroidota bacterium. Taxonomy (GTDB): domain Bacteria; phylum Bacteroidota; class Bacteroidia; order Bacteroidales; family Lentimicrobiaceae; genus Lentimicrobium. Next base: position 52,375 of record WSXU01000008.1, read on the forward strand.
GCAGCCCTCATCGAAGGGGTTGCCTTCTTCGCAATCGTAGTTTGTCTGCTTGTTGTATTTATTTAGTGGTAAAACATCCTGCCGGGGTAACGGTTGGTTGCCCTGTCAGGATTATTTCATTAAAAACTCATTAAACCCAGCAATATGGAATTAGTCAGTCCGGGAATTGGACTTATTTTTTGGATGACACTGGCCTTCGGGCTGCTTTTGTTTATCCTCGGAAAATTTGTCTGGCCCCCGATCATGAGGGCGCTGAGTGAGAGGGAGCAGGCCATTGAACTTGCACTCCACGAAGCCGACAAAGCCCGCAAAGAAATGGAAGACCTCCGTTTCAGCAACGAGCAGTTGTTGCGCGAAGCCAAAGAAGAAAGGGATGGTATTCTGCGTGATGCCCGGAAAGTAAGGGAAAGCATCATCGAAGAGTCGAAGGTAAAAGCAACAGAAGAAGCCAACCGCATCCTTGAAAATGCAACCGAGCGTATTCATTTTGAGAAGATGGCAGCCATAACCGATCTTAAAAACCAGATCGCCAACCTCTCGATCGAAATTGCTGAAAAAATACTCCGCCAGGAACTTTCAGATCCTGAAAAAGACAAGGCCATTGTCCGGAAATCAATCAGTGACATTACCCTCAATTAGCATTTATGGACAATCCGAGGATAAATATACGGTATGCCAAAGCGCTTTTCGACCTTGCTGTTGAAAATAAAGCCCTTGATCAGGCTCATGCCGATATGGCCTTACTTGCCCGGGTATGCCAGCAGAACCGTGAACTTCAGATAATGCTGAAGAGCCCGGTAATTATGGTCGACAAGAAAACGGCCATCATGCGGGCAATTTTCAGTAAAGACATCGGAAAACTATCCATGGCTTTTATTGAGATTATCATCCGGAAAAGACGTGAAGCTCATTTGTTCAATATTGCCCTGAAGTTTGGTGATTTGTTCCGCGAGCACGGCAACATCAGAAAAGCAGTGGTTACAACTGTTTCACCGCTTTCTGAAGCGATGAGGAAACAGTTGATCGAAATCATGACAAAACAGACCGGTTCAACCATAGAACTTATGGAAGAGACTGATCCATCGATCATCGGTGGAATGATTGTGAAGCTCGACGGTATACAGTTTGACGACAGCATCCGCAAGAAACTTTTCAATCTGCGCAATGAATTTAATGTAAATACCTTTGTTAAAGACTTTTAAAACTGAATTAGCACATGGCAGAAATTAAACCCGCTGAAGTATCGGCTATCTTAAGGCAGCAACTTGCCGGATTTACAACAGAAGCTGAGCTAGAAGAAACCGGATCTGTACTGCAGGTCGGGGATGGAATAGCCAGGGTATATGGTCTCAACAGTGTTCAGGCCGGCGAATTGGTTGAATTTACCACCACTGGGGTAAAAGGAATTGTTCTCAACCTGGAAGAAGACAACGTCGGGGTGGTTATGCTGGGCGAAGGATCCGGTATCAATGAAGGCGACCTGGTGCGGCGCACCCGCCTGATTGCTTCTATTCCCGTGAGTGAAGGTATGCTGGGGAGGGTGATCAATACAATCGGGGAACCCATTGACGGCAAGGGCCCCATCCTGGGCGAGGTTTTCGAAATGCCGCTTGAGCGCAAAGCGCCCGGTGTTATTTTCAGGCAGCCGGTGAACGAACCACTGCAGACCGGTATCAAAGCCATCGATTCAATGATTCCGATCGGCCGCGGACAGCGCGAACTCATCATTGGTGACCGCCAGACCGGAAAGACGGCCATTGCGATCGACACCATCATTAACCAGAAAGAATTTTTCGACAAAGGCGTTCCCGTTTACTGTATTTATGTCGCCATCGGACAGAAAGGCAGCACTGTTGCCAACATCGTTCAGACCCTCGAAGCCAAGGGCGCCATGCAATATACGGTAGTGGTCATGGCAACCGCCAGTGACCCTGCAGCCATGCAGTTTTATGCGCCGTTTGCCGGAGCATCCATCGGAGAGTATTTCCGCGACACAGGACGTCCAGCCCTCATCATTTACGATGATCTTTCAAAACAGGCCGTTGCCTACCGTGAAGTTTCATTGTTGCTGAGGCGCCCGCCCGGACGCGAAGCCTATCCCGGCGACGTTTTCTACCTGCATTCACGCCTGCTCGAAAGGGCTGCCAAGGTGATTGCCTCGGATGAAATCGCATCTAAAATGAACGACCTGCCGGCCTCCCTTAAGTCAAAAGTAAAAGGAGGCGGTTCACTTACCGCACTTCCCATCATTGAGACCCAGGCTGGTGACGTTTCCGCGTATATCCCGACCAATGTGATTTCAATTACCGATGGACAGATCTTCCTCGAAACCAATCTTTTCAACTCAGGTATCAGACCAGCCATCAATGTGGGTATTTCTGTATCGAGGGTGGGTGGTAATGCCCAGATTAAATCGATGAAGAAAGTGGCCGGTACACTGAAACTTGACCAGGCACAGTACCGTGAACTTGAAGCCTTTTCTAAATTCGGTTCTGACCTGGATGCTGTAACCAAATCCATTCTTGACAAGGGTGCCCGTAATGTTGAAATCCTGAAACAGCCCCAGTACAGCCCGATGAGTGTTGAACACCAGGTGGCCATCATCTACTGCGGTGTAAAGGGAATGCTCCAGAAAATTCCTGTAAAGAGCGTTCATGATTTTGAAACGGAATTCCTGCACAGGTTGTCCGATACAAAACCCGAATTGCTCGAATCTATTCGCAAAGGATCGTACACTCCTGAAATTGAAAAGGAACTGGATGCCGTTGCCCTTGATCTGCTTAAGAAATACGAAGTATAACGAATCAACCTTGCTGAAATGCCAAGTCTGAAGGAAGTCAGAACCAGGATTGCATCGGTAAAATCAACCCAGCAGATAACCAGTGCCATGAAAATGGTGGCTGCATCGAAACTGCGCAAAGCCCAGACAGGTATTCTGAAACTGAGGCCATTTGCACAAAAGCAAAAGCAGATGCTGCAGGAACTCAGTTCAGGGTCAGATGGCTCAGGATCAGGGAGCTATACAGCCAAAAGAGAAGGCAATCGCCTGCTTTTGGTGGTGCTTTCATCGAATAGAGGCTTGTGCGGCGCCTTCAATACCAATGTCATCAAGCAGGTAAATGCCATTGCTGCTGAATATGGCAAGCCGGGAAAATCTGATCATCTCTCGATGATTACCATCGGCCGTAAAGCCACTGAGTATTTCAGCCGGTTGAATTACAGGATCATCGAATCACATGATGATTTGTACAATAACCTCAGTTTTGGTAATGCCTCCCTGATAGCAGACAATCTCATTCAACTTTATATTGATGGCAAATACGATAAAATTCAATTTGTTTACCATCAGTTCCGGAATGCTGTTGTACAGAAACTGATTGTTGAACAGTTCCTTCCTGTTGAACCATCAGCACCGGATAAAGATGCACCTGCTGTTGTGTCAGAGTTTATTTTTGATCCTTCGAAAGAGGAAATTCTTGAAGAACTGGTTCCTCAGATACTGAAAACCCAGTTCTACAAAGCCGTATTAGACTCCTGGGCTTCGGAACTCGGGGCAAGGATGACTGCTATGTCGCAGGCAACCGATAACGCCCAGGAACTTTTGAAGGACCTGAAACTCACGTATAATAAAGCACGTCAGGCATCCATCACGAAAGAGATCCTTGAAATTGTAAGTGGTGCCGAGGCACTTAAAAACACCTGATCCTGCAACTTTTAAGTAAAATCTTCGTTCATCTCATATCTAAAACATAAAGGATCATGATCTCAAAAAAAGTTGAAGAAGCCATCAATGTCCAGATTAAGAATGAAGAACATTCTTCGAGAATCTATATGGCCATGGCTTCATGGTGCGAAACAAAAGGTTACCGCGGTGCGGCAGATTTTCTTTACAAACAATCGGAAGAAGAACGCATGCACATGCTGAAGTTTATCAAACACCTCAACGACAGAGGTGGTTATTCGGTACTTTCGGCTCTCGAAGTTCCAGCCTCAAAGTACAAATCGTTGCTTGATGTTTTCAAGCATGTTATGAGCCACGAGGAGTTTATTACCGACTCCATCAATAAACTTTATGAAGTCTCCCTCAAGGAAAAGGATTACACCACGGGTAATTTCCTTCAGTGGTACATTAACGAGCAGATTGAGGAAGAAAGCACTGTTCACGGGATTCTCGACAAAATGAATCTTGTTGGCGAGGATAAGGCCGGCATGTTTCACATCGACAAGGAACTGCAGACCATGGCTGCGGCAAAAACGATTGCCCCCATCGCTTAAACACGATTTCCAATGTTAAAACAAGAAAGGGACACTCCATAGGTTGTGCCCCTTTCTTGTTTTATTGTCTCATTCAATATTATGCTCTTCCCATGGGATACCTTGTCAGGACGGATTGTCTGAATTTTCGATTGATCTGCGCAATTTTTCATACCACTTCTCACCATATTTTCTGATCAGGGAATCCTTCAGAAACACATAAAGCGGAACATTCAGTTTCTTACCCAATTCAAGGGCCGGCCGGCAAATGTGCCACTGGTGATAATTCACTGCATCAAAATCGTTGTACCGGCTGATCCTTACCGGGTAAAGATGACAGGATACCGGTTTCCTGAATTTTGATTTCCCGGCTTCCCAGGCCTGCTCGATGGCACAGCCTGCAATCCCTTCTTCATTGAAAACCACAAAGGCACATTCAATCCCGTTGACCAGCGGGGTAACGTAATGACCATAGGAATCGTAATCAAAAACACCGGTTTGCTCAATCACATCGATTCCCGCCTGATTCATAAATGGCTTTATGTAATCGAGATTATCTTCAAGTTCGGAGATTTCCTGTTCATCAAGGGGGGCACCTGCATCACCCTCAACACAACAGGCACCTTTGCAGATTCCGAGATTGCAAACAAAGCAGACTTTGCCCAGATCGTCGGAATTGATGGTATCGTCAATTGCTATCATAGGGCAAAAGTATGGAATTGTGGGTTACAGGACTATAGGATTTCAGTGCCTCACGGCAGGAGGATTATTCACCCTGAAGGCCGGCGTTGAGCAAAGAAAGAGGATGTGAACGGTTACTCAGTGTTTTTAACGGAAACTAAAAAATATATGCAAATTATTGTTTATGAAAACAGCTTTTATATCTTTGTCATTATAAACAGTTTACATGATTTATACATCAGGCATTCAGATTGTTTCCAGATGGATTCTGTTTTCATTGCTGATGTTTATTTCCCTTTCCGCAACCTATGACGATTCCGTTGTATTGCCTCCCGGCAATGAGTCTTCATGGGAGCTGATTGAGAATTCGGAAGGAGTAAAGATTTATCTCCGCTGGGTTGAGCTTTCCGATAAAATAAAGATCCGTGAAAGGAAAGCAGAAATCATGGTCCATACCACCCTGGATAAAACAATCAAAGCCATTACCGATGCTGCTGAGATACCGAACTGGATGTCGGGTGTTAAAAAAGTAACTTTGTTACATCGCGAAAGCCCGTCGAAATGGTTTGCTTATACACTCTACGGACTGCCATGGCCGTTTAACGACCGGGAAATGATTACCATGTGCACCCTATCGTACAGTTCAGGTAAGGACAAGGCCTATTTAAATATGCGCAGCAGTGATGAAGGCTATCCTCCCGCCAGGGGGGTTGAGCGACTGACCCACTATAAAGCCAGCTGGGAACTTTTTGAAGTTAAATCCGGGCTTATCCGGATGACATTCATCGCACGTTCAGATGACCCTCCTGCCTTTCCACGATGCATTCAGGATCCTGTAATTAAAAAAGTCTTTCACAAAAACATGGTTAACCTCAAAGTGATGCTTGATGGTAACCGGTCAGGGCATTGATGCTCTTTTTTTAGGAGCGAACCGGAATCAGTATTCCAGTGTCTGATGTTATTTCCACTGCAGTGTATCCAATCCTTCCCTGACCTCCTGCAGCGAAGGCGTGATCCCAAACAGGAGCGAAGGTTCCAGGAAATACAACTCATGGCTTCGTTTAAACAATTCTTCTCCACCTCCGGTAATGTTCAACATAATCAGGGCATCTTTTTCTACCAGCCCCTCTTCAACTGCATTCTTCAGAGAAGCTGTAGCTATGGCAGAGGCCGCATAGATGTCGATACCCTCTTTTTCAAAAAACAATTCTTTTGCATGTCTGGCTTCCAGATTGGTGGCTTTCAGCACATCGCCACCGGCATCGCACATGGCATCGTAAAGCCCACCTGTGATGGGATACGGAGGTTTCCTGTTCGACAACACCTTGGCATCGATTTCGGATACATGTTCACGGGCAAGGTCATCATTGTAAGGCAACATGGCGCGGGAACCTGCTTTCCAGGCCTCGTATATCGGCAGGAACGGGGCATTCTGTGAAACCATCAGTTTCATTTTATTATCACCAAACCGCCCGTCATCAATCAGCCGGAGGTTGGCCTCCCAGGCTGCGATGGCTCCGGTTCCGCTGCCAACTGCCTGGAAGTAATAATCGGGAATCCGTCCGATGGTGGTAACCGCGGATAAGGTCGTGGTACCCATCCCATCGCGGCGGGCAACATTCTTTGCACCTCCCTCAGCCAGATAGCCTTCGCATTGTGTCACAAGGTTTGAAAGGTGAATGGCATCGAAATAATCACTGCCAAAGGCGGTTACGGCAAGTTTCACACAATCATTCAGGGGTGCATCGAACCACAGGGCATTGATATAGTCGTGCGGAACACAAAGCAGCAGGGGGATATTGTTATCGGAACAAACCTTTGCAAATGCCCGGGCAGTATTGCCGGCCGAAGCCACCACCAAAACCTGTTTCCGTTCAGGATCAAGCCGGCCACACACTGAGTAGGCTTCTGTTTCCTTAAAAGAGCAGGTGTTCATGTTAACCCCCTTCTCAGGCCACCAGCCGCTGAAGGTAATCCACAGATTGCTTAACCCCAATGCACTGGCCAGCCCTTCGCTTTTATAAGTTACCGGTGCTGAAGATCCTTTTAATATCCGGCGGATGGGGAGCCAGTCGGCAAAACGATAAAAACCCATTGACTCATCCCTGAGTTGTAACAGCTTATTTGCATAGATCGCCCTGATCAATGCTGGTTTCTCTTCACCCGGTGCATCAAGCATCCAACCGGTATCGTCGAATATTCTTCCTGTTGCCTGAGATTGAAGTCTGTATTTTGTTGGGATGAATGTTTCTTCCATTGGCCATGAGTGATTGGGATGGGCAAATTTAAGGAAAACCCTGCGATTGCGGATTGCGGATTTGAAGAAAGAGACCCGGGGACAAGGGGAAATGGGGACTCGGGGAAACTTCAGATTGTGGATTGTGGATTTCTGATTCAGGAATTTGAATCGAAACACAAAGTAGTTTCTTACTCCTTAACCGCCATAGGCGGGCAAGCTCCTTATTGCCAAATGCATACTGAATAGTGCCGACTTCCGACATCTGACATCTGACTTCTAACCTCTGACATCTGACTTCCAAAATAGACTTAACTTCATTTCACATATCTTTACCTCACAAAATAAACCAGATGAAAGAATTCACCCTTGAAGCCCCCCACGAATACATCCAGTTAAATCAGTTGCTCAAACTTTTAAACCTGGTCGAAACAGGTGGAGAGGCCAACCAGAGTATTACCGAAGGACTGGTTAAAGTAAATGGAGCAACAGAATTGCAGAAGCGTAAGAAGCTCAGGCCGGGTGACCGGATTGTTTTTGAAGAACAAACCATTCTTATAAAAGCTGAAGCACAGCAATGACCGTTCTTCCCTGTTTTGTTAATTCTTCACTGATTATTGTTATTTTTGAATGCTGATCCGGGTTGCAGGGACACGTCAGGCATTATCCTGTAAAAGTAAACTAATGCACCCGGACCAGTATTGATAAGTCTTCTATGCACGATGATCTGCTTTTACTTGATTCCATCCGGCTGAATTTCAGTCAGGCCAGCCTGCACCTGATGAATATCTCTATCGGGTTCATTATGTTTGGTGTTGCCCTTGGTATAAAATGGGAGAACTTTAAAAGCATTTTCCTGAGCCCGCGAACCGTGATCATCGGGCTCAGCAGCCAGTTCCTCGCCTTGCCCGCGGTTACTTTCATTGCAGTTTGGTTACTGGGTAGTTACATCACCCCCTCGGTCGCTTTCGGCATGTTGCTGGTGGCTTCCTGCCCCGGAGGCAATATATCAAATTTTATTTCCAGTGTTGCCAGGGCCAATGTCGCTCTTTCGGTAAGCCTTACGGCCATTGGCACAGTGCTGGCCGTGATTTTCACCCCCCTGAATTTCGCCTTCTGGGGCGGACTTTATTCAACCACCTCTCCCCTGCTGAGGCCCATACACATCGATCCGTTTGAGATGTTCCAGACGGTGGTGATTTTATTGGGAATACCGGTAGCTGCAGGCATTATTTTTTCACAGAAACTTCCCGGAATCACCCGCGTAATTCAGAAACCAATTGAAAAATTATCCATTCTTGTTTTTGCAGCATTTGTATTTCTGGCCTTCAGGAATAATTACGAATATTTTATCCGCTACATCAATTGGATTCTGATTATTGTCTTCATACACAATGCACTCGCGCTGGCAACCGGTTACTATTTTGCCGGAGCCTTTGGCCTCAACCGCAGCGACCGCCGCACCATTTCCATCGAAACGGGCATACAGAATTCGGGTCTTGGCCTTGTGCTGCTTTTTAACCCGAAAATTTTTCCTCCGGAACTAAATATGGGTGGTATGGCTTTTATTGCAGCCTGGCGGGGGATCTGGCACATAATTTCCGGCCTCAGCCTTGCCACATTATGGTCGTTCAGACGTTCAGACCAAAAAGTTACCGGATAGCCATCCTGCCATGCGAGACGTAGAAAAACCATCACTCCGTTACACCCTGCTCTTCAGACTGGTCAGGTTTTATTTCTACATTTTCTTTAAAAAAATTACCCTAACGGGTAATAATCACATCCCGGCAGATACACCGGTTATTTTTGCCTCCAACCATCAGAATGCCCTGATGGATGCCCTGGCCATGCTTTTTACGGTTAACCGGCCGGTTGTCTTTCTGGCAAGGGCCGATATTTTTAAAAACGAGAGAATAGCCAGGCTCCTGAATTTCCTGAAAATACTACCGGTGTACCGCATCCGCGACGGGATTGAATCCATGGGAAATAATTCGCAGACTTTCGATAAAACGGTGCAGGTGCTTCAATCCGGAACACCCATTGGCATCCTTCCCGAAGGATCACATACCCACATCAAGCGATTACAACAACTGAAAAAGGGAATTTGCCGCATTGCCTTTCAGGCTGCCGAAAGCAGTGATTTCAAACTCAACATCCAACTAGTCCCGGTAGGTCTCGACTACACCAACTATCAGAATGCAGGAACCCATCTGCTGGTTAACTTCGGCACACCGATACCCGTTTCCGGATATTATGACCTGTACCGGGAAAACCCTCAGAAAGCCATTGCTCTACTGCGTGATGACCTGGCCGATGCTTTGAAAAAGGTGATGATCCATGTTGAAAACGAGCTGTATTATCATACCATTCAGTCGCTGACCGGGATGCTTGAAACTGATTACATCAGAAACCGGGGGTTGGCCGACAAACGGGAAAACCGTTTTTCCGCTTCCCGTGAAATCATCAGGCAGATAGAAACGGCTGCCTCTGAAAACAGACTGGATCTGAGTGAAGTAGAAACCGGATTGGAATCCTATAAGAAAATACTTGACCGGCATCACTTAAAAGACCGCCTTTTTCAATCTCCTCCGTCTTCAGCATGGTCGCTGGCAGTATCCGTGCTGATCTCAGTGTTGTTGCTCCCTGTTCATTTGTACGGCTTCATAACCAACTATCTGCCCTACAAAATCCCTGTCGTGATTTCGGCTAAAATGAAAGATTCCCAGTTTATCAGTTCGGTAAATTTCGGGTTAAGTTTCTTCCTGTTCCCTGTCTGGTATTTTATCCTGTTGTTTTTTCTGCAGATTATCCCAATCCCGTATTACCTTGATCTGCTGATCCTGATTTCATGGCCGGTTACCGGGCTGTTTACTTTCTACCACTACGTGTATTTCCGCAGGTTGACAGGCAGCATCAGGTTATGGTGGCTGAAGCTCCGGCATCCTGAACAATACAATAGCCTGGTTGAACTGAGGGAAAAAATTGCCGGAAAAATAAATCTGATATAAAGTGATTTCACCTTCCGGGTAAGCACACGCTATAATTATCTCGTCAAAAGGGTTTAACTACCGGCCGAATTTGTACATAATACCGAACCCCAGACCATATTCAGGTCCCCCTGATTTGTAAAAGAGTTCTTTTACCCTGGGCCTGATGAATGGTTGTACCTGGAAGACCATTCCTTTCCATTGCTTTTCCAGCCCGATAGAGAAAACAAGGTTGTTGAACAGGACTGCATCGCCTTTGGCCCTGAAATCCTCGCGACGGGGAGGTCCCAGTGAATCTGGCCCGTGATCAAACCCCATGCGCTGGTTCAGCAGAAGGTCCAGATCTGTTCCCACAGATAAGCCGACTCCGAAATTCCGTGGAAGCGGGAATGTATAACCCAACGCAACAGGCAGCTGAATAAGGTTGCTCTGAATATCAATGCCTGTCGCATGATCATGGCCGTTAAGATGTTCTTCAATAGGATGATTTTTTCTGTGATGATCATGCCGGTCAAAATCATCCTTAGTATCGAAATGCTCTGTCTTCAGATCAGCATACTTCAGACCAATGGTCAGGCCAAGCCTGTTTTCAAAACTTATATTGCCCTTTAACCCGGCACCATAGCTCTTCCCGGTATACTCAAATCCTGCCCCGGCACCCAAACCGGAAACGCTGAAAAATGAACCTTTTTCTGCTTTGGATTTCCCGATTTGTGCCTTTCCGTTTGGTTCCTGAACCACCGGATTGGCAGTTCCGTCCGGTTCGGCCGCTTCAGGAACTATAATGGCCGGTTCGGCCGGCAGCATCTTTTCGTCGGTTTTCTTCACGGATTCCTGTTCAATGCTGTCTTTTACAGTGAGCACCTTCAGATCTATCCACTGCCCGGGTAATTCTGACGGAGGGGTGACGCGAAAAGTATCGCTGACAACGCTCACAGTATCAGGAAATATAACAGGCTCTGCCGGTACGACTGTCTTCATGTTTTTGTCGCTGATGTCGCTGACAGGCAAATTAACCGGAACGATTCCTGACGGGCTTACAAAGGAATCCTTTTCGCCGGGGGTATAATCCTTTTGAATATTTGTAATGCCGTTTCCGGCAAGTAAAACGGGTTTTGATGATGAGCTTTCTTTTGCGATATCTCTCAGAGAGTCAGTTGTTGAAATGTCTTTCTGAATAACAGGAGTAACGGTTTGCATTTCAGGAACCGACATCTGCTTCTTTTCAACCAATGAATCGCCGTTGTTTCTGAATGCATACCAAAGAAGCATTCCCGCAGATGCTGCTGCAGCAAGGGTGAGGATCATGTACGGACCTCTGAATCCGTTACGCGGCCACAGATGGTTCCTCTTTACATGCTGAACCACCTTGTCAATGTCTTGCTCTGTGTACTTTTGATCCAGTCCCTCCAGTTTTTTCCGGATGGCGTCATCAAAATCTTCAGTTTTCATCAGCGGGTAATGTTTTTAGTTCATAAGCAGTATTGTAATTAGTGTTGGCTTTTAAGATCATCGATTGCAAACGCTTCCGGGCATCCTGAAGGTTCGATTTTGATGTACCTTCAGTAACACCCAGTTTTTCAGCTATTTCCCTGTGTGAATATCCATCGATTACGTAAAGAGTGAAAACTGTCCTGTATGCCGGTGACAAGCGCCGCACCATGGCAAGGATTTCATCGGCCGACATACTGCTGATGGCATCTTCGGAAACATCAACGGCCTGAACGTACTCTATATCCTGGTAATCAGGCTTTCTTGCATTTTTCCTGTATGCATCAATGGCAGTGTTTACCGCTATTGATCTTAACCACCCTTTAAAGGCCTGGTTTTCATCATATTTATCAAGGTTGCTGAAAACCTTCAGGAAACTGTCATTCAGAATCTCTTCAGCATCCTGATCATTGCCCGAATAACGCAGTGAAATGCTTTTCACATAGCCATAAAAAAGCTTGATCAGGGCACGCTGCGCTTTAGGGTCATTGCGTTTACAGGCAGCAATCACACTATCGGGGTCATCGGGATTAAAATCGTCCTTCCTCCTTAAAAACTTCATTATGGCTTTAATTCCATATATCATTACGAAAATACAAAATTAATGGTGGGGTGGCAGCCAATTTTTAATGGTTACCCCACCATCCCGATTGTGTTTTCGTATTGGCATTTGATTATAAGTTAAACCAAAAAACTATACAAAGATGAAGAAAGTGCTTTTTGCAATGATCATCGGAGCGTTTGCTCTTGTCTCGTGTTCAAAAGATGAAACATCCACTGCCGTTACTTCACAGGAAGTAACAGTTTCATCAGTTCCTGCTGCCATCCCGACTTATGTTGCCGAAAACTACCCGGATGCTGACATCTCTGTTATTTATAAACTATTGAACAGTGATACCACTTATGCTGTAACCCTTAACACTTCAGAACTTCTGGCCTTTGATGAAAAAGGTTCTCATCTCGGCCATGGCGAACCCGGACTGGATTGTGACTCGATCGGTGGCTTTCCCGGCGATTCTACCGGAGGACATCATGGTGGTGGGCATCATTGTGGAGGACACCACGGAGGTGGACATCATGGCGGAGGACATCATGGTGGCGGTCATTTCGGTGGCCTTCCCCTGGATTCAATACCGGCATCAATTTCAGCCTATGTCACAGCCAATTATTCAGGTTATGAAATCCACCACGCCTGGAGCGATACACTTTGCCAGTTTGGAAGTGTAATAGAGATCATGATCGATTCTACTCAAACTGTTCACCGGAAACTTGTTTTTGACCAGAACGGTGAATTTCTGGCCAGTGCTGAAAGGATGCTTTATAGTGAACTTCCTGAAACAGTTACTTCAACGATTTCATCAAACTATGCGGACTATACTCCAAGGAATAAGGCCGAATCTTTCACACTTGCTGATAACTCAAAACAATTTAAGGTTTTTCTGTTCCTGGGCACTACCCGCTTAAGCATAGTCCTGAGCGAAGAAGGAACGGTTGTATGTGAACACTAATCATGAATAACCTATTTGCATATTAAATGTGGGATTTATTCCGCAGGTTTAAAGTCAGAAAGAGGCCATCATCAAAGATGGCCTCTTTCGTTTTATCCAATTGCTATTCTGATCTTTCAGGTGCAGAAAGATGAATTGGATTGGATTAAATATTAAATATTTTGAAAAAGTGTCGAAAATGTAAAATTTCTTACTACTTTTGATAGGTGTAAGTCATTTACAATTATAACCAGATTAACAGAATTCAATCGGAGTATAAATATAGGGAGCCTTACACTTGAAAATATGTCATTCCGGGGAATCCCGGATGGAAAAATTCAAGCGCAATAGTTTCACTGTCTGCCGGGGGACGGTTTATTAATTATTCTAAATATTCTATTATGAAAATCAGGACTACCTTGTTGCTGGTTGTATTCTCGTCATTATTCCAACTGGGATTCGGGCAAAAAAACAACGATCTGTTCACAAAAAGGAATGAAGTTTACTTTAACTTTCGGGTAACCTCCAAGGATGAGCTAAAAACCATCTCGAGGCAGATTTCAATCGATGACTTCAGAAATGATACTGTTTGGGCATATGCCAACAGCAAGCAGTTCCTTAAGTTCTCCGCTTCGGGGTATAAGATCAACCTACTGCCACATCCCGGCGATGGCCCAGGGATTATCATGCGTGATAAGATAAAAATGCTGAAAGGCACAAAAACAACGTGGAATTTCTACCCCACCTACGAGGCCTATGAAACCCTGATGTATAATTTCCAGACGATGTATCCTTCACTCTGCCAGATAGAAACCATTACCACACTATCAAGCGGACGAAAGATACTGGCAGCTAAAATTTCGGATAATGTGGCAACGAATGAAGCAGAACCGGAATTCCTCTATACATCATCCATGCATGGCGATGAGGCAACAGGTTATGTTCTTATGCTTCAGCTGATTGAATATCTCCTTCAAAACTATGGTACAAATTCTGAAGCTACCGATCTGGTTAATAACATGGAGATTTATATTAATCCACTGGCAAATCCCGATGGAACATACTACGGGGGTAACAGTTCAGTGAGCGGAGCGATCAGGGGCAATGCAAACGGTGTGGACCTCAACAGGAATTACCCTGACCCCCAGGATGGTGATCACCCTGACGGAGAAGCATGGCAGCCTGAAACGATAGCCTTTATGAATTTTGCTTCAGCCCATGACTTTGTTGCCTCAGCCAATTTCCACGGTGGGGTTGAAGTCGTGAATTATCCCTGGGACACCTGGATAACCCGCTCTGCCGATGACAACTGGTGGCAGTATGTGAGCCGGGAATATGCCGATACTGTGCACCTCCATGCAGTATCAGGATATATGGATTATCTGAATAATGGGATTACCAATGGATTCGACTGGTATGAAGTAGCCGGGGGCAGGCAGGATTACATGAATTATTTCCACCATTGCCGGGAGTTTACTGTTGAAATCTCTGATACCAAATTATTGCCTGCTGCACAGTTACCGGCTCACTGGAACTACAATCACCGTTCATTTATACTTTTTATGAAACAGGCGACCTATGGTTTCCGGGGACTGATAACCGATCAGGTCAGCGGAAGTCCGGTTGAAGCCAAAGTAACGCTGGTCGGACATGACGCCCTGAATACAGAAGTCTATTCAACCGCCCTGCATGGTGACTACTACCGCCCTGTGAAAGCCGGAACCTATACCATTGAAATATCGGCACCCTGCTATGTTACTCAGACCCTCACCAACAGGACTATAACTGATCGTGCTTCGGTAATTCAGAATATCCAGCTTGTTCCCACAGCAGGGGTCACGACAACGGCCATAACCTCGATTACAACAACCTCAGCGGTATCTGGTGGAACTGTAATCTGCGAAGGATCTTTGCCGGTAACTGCTCGTGGTGTCTGCTGGAGTACAAGTGTAAATCCGACAATTGCCGATAGTCACACTACCGATGGTTCAGGCTCAGGGACATTTACCAGTAATCTTACCGGACTTCTTCCGAGTTATACCTACCATGTAAGGGCTTATGTTACAACAGCATCAGGTACTGCTTACGGAAATGACCTCTCTTTTTCAACCTCCTGTGGAGGAATAACTTCATATCCCTGGACAGAAGGTTTCGAGAACGGGGGCGTCATTCCCGGCTGCTGGACGCAGGAACGGGTTGCCAGTTCAGGAATTGACTGGACTTTTATTACAGGAAGCGGCAACAGTCATCCGGCTGCAGCCCATGGCGGGACTTATAATGCCTGTCTGAAAGATGCCAACGCAGCTGACAATAAAACAAGGCTGATCACACCCACTCTAAATCTGAGCGGATTAAGTAATCCCGTGCTCACATTCTGGCATACACAGGCGGTTTGGAGCGGTGATCAGGATCAATTGATCGTTTATTATAAGAATTCTGCCGGCGGAACCTGGACAGCAATAGGAACCTATACCGCAAGTATTACAGCCTGGACAATGGAAACGATAAACCTTCCGGGTGGTTCAGCCGACTATTACATTGCCTTTGAAGGGAATGCCAAATACGGTTATGGTGTATGTGTTGACGATGTAACTGTTAACGGATCATCCACACCCAGTTTAGCGGTTACACCTGCAAACCAGAATGTAACACCGCCAGCCGGTTCAACAGCTTTCACGGTTACTTCAAACTCAACCTGGACGGCAACAAGCAATCAGACCTGGTGTACAGTAACCCCTTCAGGAACCGGAAATGGAACCATCACGGCAACATACACACAGAACAATACTACCTCCCTGCGCTCAGCCAGCATTACCGTCACCGTAACCGGCCTCAGCCCCGTTGTAGTAACAGTAACACAGTCTGCTCCAACCCTTGCCGTCACCCCTTCAAATCAGAGCGTTAGTCCACCGGCCGGTTCAACAGTTTTTACCGTAACATCAAATGCAAACTGGACTGCTGCCAGCAACCAGGGCTGGTGTACGGTTACCCCTTCCGGAACCGGAAATGGAACCATTACAGC
The DNA here is from genome assembly GCA_009773455.1 of Bacteroidota bacterium. Lineage (GTDB taxonomy): Bacteria > Bacteroidota > Bacteroidia > Bacteroidales > Lentimicrobiaceae > Lentimicrobium. The sequence continues at coordinate 68,533 of WSXU01000008.1, forward strand.
CACTTTTACCGAAAACAATACAGCCGCACAGCGGTCAGCCAATGTTACGGTAACAACTCCGGGATTAACTTCTATTGTTGTTACTGTTACCCAGGCGGCTCCAACACTTGCCGTGACCCCATCAAACCAGAATGTCGCTGCACCTGCAGGGACTACTTCATTCACAGTTAGCTCCAATGCCGGCTGGGCTGTATTAAGCGATCAGACGTGGTGTGTTGTAACTTCATCAGGAACAGGCAATGGTACCATCGGCGCTGTTTTTTCTGAAAACACTTCTTTAACTGCACGGACAGCCAATATTACAATAACCGTAAACGGACTGACACCCCAGGTGGTTACCGTTACTCAGGCAGGTACGACACCATCACTGAGTGTGACTCCGGCAAGTCAGAGTGTTGCTGCAGCCGCTGGTAGTACAGCCTTTACGGTAACTTCCAATACTTCCTGGAGTACGTTGAGCGATCAGACATGGTGTACTGTTACGCCTTCGGGCTCCGGCAACGGATCGATCACGGCAACCTATGCTCAAAATACAACAACTTCTTCAAGAACAGCAACCATTACTGTTTCTGCTTCAGGCGTTTCACCGGTAACTGTTACCGTTGTGCAGGCCGGCGCTGTTTTATCTGAATTTTTGCTTTCCATAAAGAATGTACAGCAAACTGCACCCAATGTTTTTGAATTCGATGTTTTTCTGCTTGACAATGATGCATCTTCTTCTTTCGAACTGGCATCCATTCAGGAAGGCATTAATTTTAATCCCGGAATGCTCAATGGTGGCAGTATAACTGCAGGAATGACTACCATCGTTGCCGGCTCATCACAATTGCCGTCAAACATGGCTCCGATTAGTGTCAGTACAACCTCAGCCGGACTTATCAGGGTGGCTGGTCGGGCTGCACCGGGAGCCGGAAATGGTTATATTATATCAACTGTAGCACCCGGCACCCGCATTGTCAGGCTCAGGATGACCAATGCAGTTGCTTTTACTTCAAGTTCAACACCGAATTTAGTATTTACCCCGAGTACTGCTGTTACACCATCTTATGCTACCCGGGTTGCCAGATATGAAGGGACAATAAACACACAACTACCTGTTATACCTGGTGATAACGCCATCGTGACAGAAAATCCGGTGCTTAACGGACCTCCTTCCCTGAGTGTATCTCCCTACAACCAGACCGTAAGTGCTGCTTCCGGTTCATTTTCCTATAATGTGACCTCAAATGCAGCCTGGACTGCGGTCAGTGATCAACCGTGGTGTATCGTAACTGCTTCCGGATTCGGAAACGGAACAATCCCGGCCAACTATAATGAGAATTCTTCTGGTGAAAGAACGGCAAATATAACCGTGACAGTCCCCGGGTTACCTGATGTCATCGTATCACTTACACAGGAAGGTGTTGCAACAAAAATCCTTAACGTTTCTGCCCTGCTTGAAGGGTTATACAACGGTAGTTCCGTCATGCGTCAGGCAAATGATGAAAACGGCGCTCATTTCGGACCAGGAATTGCAGATCTGATTTCCATCGAATTGCATAATGCCTCTTCTTACAGCATAGTGGAGCATTCCGTTTCCGGAGTAGAATTGAGCACTTCAGGAACAGCACAGGTAAACATTCCTCCGGCTTTGTCAGGGAATTATTACATAACACTGAAAAACCGCAACTCCATTGAAACGACCTCTGCTAATCCGGTTTCTTTCGCATCTCCTGTCGTTGACTATGCTTTTGACCTTCCATCGAAAGCTTTTGGCGGCAACCTGCTTCAGATGATTGATGGAGTTTATGTAATTTATTCAGGCGACGTTAATCAGGATGGTACGATTGATACCGGTGATACAACCCCTATCGATAACGATCAGTTCGGTTTTATTTCAGGCTATGTGGTTACCGACATCAACGGTGATGGTACAGTAGATACTGGCGATACGACCATTGTCGACAACAATCAGTTTTTCTTTGTTGGATCGGTGTTACCGTAACCAAATACTTTAGAATAAAAAAAGGCCGGATTTATCAACCGGCCTTTTTTTCTGATTCGGATAAACAGTTATTGAACTGGTTTACTTCCTGAATCAGGGTTATACTGATGGTTATTTCCGAATGACCCCCCCTAACATTTCTTCTGTTTCGTTGAATGCCCGTACCATTGTAATTCCTGCCTCCCCTCCAATCATTCCGGCAAAAGCAGGAGCATTCATCCTGCTGAGGTAGGTTATCCCGTCTGATTTTTCATAGACAGAGATCCGACATGGCAGCATGGGCGAAACATTCCTGAATTCATCTTTCGACAGGATCTGATATGCGTGGTTCGGATTACAAAGTTCAATTACACTGACCGGCAATACCTCTTTCCCGTTTTTCTTCATGGTTCCCTGAAGGTCATGAGTTGTGGTAATTTTCCAGCCCCTTTCAACAATAATCGCTGATAATTGACTGATCGTTTCATCAAAACCATAGCGGCTCTGATCTTCCAACATTACAACTGGTTTTTCCATAACTTGTGTCTGTGCTGTGGTGATGGAACTGGTGAATAATATAATTCCGGCAATGATTACGTTTATTTTCATTGGTTGAAAGGATTTAGGATTGATGTTTTAAAACCTGCTTAATAAGAAAGTCCCTGGGTTTAACACCGACAAAACGGTCAACTTCCTTACCATTCTTAAACAGTATGAGCGTTGGTATTCCCCTGACTCCCTGCTTTTGTGAAACAGATTGAAAATGATCAACATTCAGTTTTGCGACGGTTGCTTTAAAGTTTTCGTCTTCAGCCAGCTCATTCAGAACAGGACCCATCACTTTGCAGGGCATACACCATTCAGCCCAGAAATCAACCATAACAAGGCCCTTTTGGATCTGTGCCTGGAAGTTTTTATCGGTCAGGGTCAGAATTTTTTCACTTTCAGGAACGGCAGCCATATTTTTCATTTTCCTGAAGGAATAAAACATGTAAATCCCAAAAAGTCCAATGATTGCGAGTGTAACTATGAGTCCGGTTGACATACTAATTTGTTAATGATTCGTGTAATTCTTTTGTTTTCAACTGATGAATATAGTTTGATGCAGCCAGAGCGGCAACTGTAGCATCACCAACGGCAGTTGTGACCTGACGGTAACGCTTTACAATTGAGTCACCGGCGGCATAAACCCCCGGAATATTGGTAGCCATATCAACATCAACTATAATTTCATTCCATTTGTTCATGATTAACTTTCCGTTCAGAAACTCCGTGTTGGGGACATATCCGATAAAAATGAATACACCATCCGTCTTAAAATTGTGAATTTCACCTGTTTTCAGGCTTTTGATGTCGATACTCTCCATTTTCTCATCTCCAATAAATCTCTCTATTGAAGATTCCATAATAAAATGAATTTTCGGATTGGCTTTCGCCTCTTCCACAGCGTATTCAAATGCCTGAAAGTGATCAAACTGGTGCACAATGGTTACCCTGGAGGCATATTTTGTCAGCGAAACTGCTTCTTCCAGGGCAGAGTTACCTCCGCCAACCACAACAATTTCCTTCCCTGTGAAAAAGTCACCATCGCAGGTGGCACAATATGAGATGCCACGCCCCTTAAACTGAGTTTCTCCGGGCACATCAAGTGTTCTTGACCGCCCTCCGGGGGTAAGTATGACAGAATCAGCAGTATAGACCTGTCCATCTGAAACAGTAATTTCCTTCACTTCACCTGAAATGTCAAGGTTTTCAACGTTCGTATTTCCCCTGATTACACAGCCAAAACTCTTGGCCTGCTTCTTCATGATGTTGGCAAGCTGGTAGCCGGAGATACTTTCAACCCCGGGATAATTGGCAATTTCATGGGTCAGTACCATTTGTCCGCCCAGAACACCATCACTGATAATCAGGGTTTTTAACCGGGCGCGGGAGAGGTAAATACCGGCCGTCATTCCGGCAGGGCCACCACCGATAACAATTGCATCAAAATGTGTTGGATTGGTCATATTTTTATTTTCATTCCGGGACCTCACGCTCCGGTTAAAGAGAAAAATGTAATGGCAGGCAAGAAATTCCTGAATGAGTAATTTGTAGTTCCTGCCATTACACAATCCATCGTAACAATCAGTCTTATTTTACCAATACTCCGAATTCTTTATCCAGGATGGCCTTTACCTGTCCGACACTCTGAATACTTGATGTTGCTTTGACAAGTTTGCCGCCTTTATAATACATGGTAAAAGGAATGCCCATAAACCCGCGTACTTCAGGTACATCCCGGATAACATAGGCTTCAGGATTATCAAATTCCATATCGGCAAATTTCACATGAGTGTATTCGCTCTCAATATCTTCCATGATTCCGTAAACGGGAATACACATTGGTCCCATACGGCCACAGCAGATCATTACATTTTCATTTTCATTGATGAGCTTCTGGTGTTCAGAAGCAGTCATTACATGATGCAGGTTTGTGTAAAGCATATTATTCGTTTTAATTGTTTAATTGCGTTGATTTTTTATTTGGTCTTTTGATTGTCGGATTGTTTGGATGAATCAGAGATTCCTTAAGGTGTGGAAATTCGTAAACATGGGAGAACGGAATCTTACCAAAACTGTTTGCTGAATTGCCGGAGGCAAAGTAGTATTCCTCAATATCCCAACATTCCAACATTCCACTATTCCATCATTCCGTCATTCCACTATCCCAGAATCCTGACCTCATAGGAAATTGGCATGGCCTTACGGTAAACAGCCGACACCCCGCAATACCTGTCCTGCGAAAGTTCAATCGCCTTGCGTAGTTTATCTTCCTCCAGCCCTTCGCCTGAGAACTCGTAAATCAGGTGCATACTGCTGTAATGCTTTGGATGTTCTTCTGTCATCTCAGCCTCAATGCTTATACTAAAGGTTTTCGGTTCGATGCGCATTTTTTTCAGGATAGAGACAACATCCATTCCCGTACACCCTGCCAGGGAAGCAAGCATCAGGGCTTTGGGCCTTGGCCCGCCATCTTTACCGCCTACATCCGGTGAAGCATCCATAATTACATGATGGCCGCTTACCAGGGCATCGAACTGCATATCACCGTTCCAGGAAGTATTTATTGTTTGTTTCATAATGTTCAGATTTGATGTCGCAAAATTAGAACGCTGATGAATGGTTTGCAAGGTTTTTACCCTTGCATATCACAACGTGGAACTTGAGTTTGCTTAACTTTTTGTTTGATCAAAATCCCTTTTTACATTCCGGTCTTTGATTCATTGGGTGTCACGGCAATTCCGCCTCTTTCATTATCCGGCAGAATTCCGGATCAGATTAAGCTTTTTACTCCTGAAATGAGTACATAACATCGCATCGCTGATGAGAGATAAATGCTAAATTTGTAAAGGTTTATACTCCGTTTATGAAAACCTTTATCCCACCCGACGATTGTTCCCTGAGCCATATAGAAGCTCCCTGCTTCCGGAATCTGCTTCCCGAAGAGATTGAACTTGCCCGCAACAGCAAAACCATGGTAGTATTCAGGAAAGGAGAGAACCTTACCAAACAGGGGGCCTTTGCCTCCAGCGTTCTGTTTGTGATGGACGGGCTGGCAAAACAGTATATCGAAGGCGATATGACACACAATTTTAACCTACGACTGATCAGGGGAGGTGAATTTGTCGGACTTTCCGTTGCTTTTAACAACCACACGTATAATTATTCTGTTGTAGCTCTGAAGGAAACAACCGCCTGCCTGATCGAAAAAGAAGCCGTAACCAGCCTGATCAAAGGCAACGGTGCTTTTGCGTACAATATCATTAACCGCTATTGTGAACAGAACAGCAAATTATACACTTCCGTTCATGACCTGATGTATAAGCAGATGAATGGCCGCCTGGCAGGCGCCTTGCTTTACCTCTGGAAGGAACAGGCCGGAAACGATGAGGTTTTTCCTTTTCTGAGCCGGAAAGATATTGCTGATTTTGCAGGACTATCAACCGAAAGCACAGTCAAACTGCTGAAGAGTTTCGAAAAGGATGGACTCATTAAACTGGAAGATAAAAACATACTTTTACAGGATATTCCGGGGCTGGAACAAATCAGTCTTGTTGGGTGAAAAATGGAATCCCCGTTTCCTGTTGTCTGTTTCTATTCTCTGATTTGACCATTTTCATCAATAATGAGCCTTCCGGAGAATGACAACTGACTCTCCATTTCGTCTTTCAGACAGAATATTTCCACTGACCTGGTTTGATTGTTACAGATGTTTTCTATAATAATGAAACACTGCAGGAAATAGAGTAAGAACTGAAATCAATGCACCGGTCAGGGCAAATACCGGTTGAAGCAATGAGGAAAACCCCAGCATAATAATCTGAACGTTTATCCAGATGATCAGGATAAAACCATAATAGAGTGAGAACGTCCAGCACCAGTGTTGTTTGTGATACAGATTGAACAGCTCAGGCCATTGCCAGGGCGGTTTTATAAAGAGCCCCCAGGCAATTACCAATGGCAGAATGCCATTGAACAGGATAAGGATAATTCCTGGAATCAGGAATGTATTGAAAGGACTGTTAATCAGGATATCCGTTGTCATTCCCATCTTGCTGCCTTCCGGAGCCGTTATAAACGAATACCCACCGTAAATTCCTCCAATCCCGGTAAATACCAGAATAAGTGCAAGTAAAATTACAGTAATGGGCATTTTGTTGGCGGAATCAGACATGCCGTAGGTTTTTTTTGTAAATCTAAGGATTTTTGCCCATTAATGAGTAAGTATGTTGGTTTATAACACGAGTTAAGCCTTAAAATCAGTTTTACTGGAAGTTGATACCCTGCCTGTTATTCGTAAATTTTGTCAAAAGGGTCTTCCTCAGGCTTCTGTATGTCAGAACATTTTTATCGGCCCTTTCCTGTACCTTCGCGGTGATGACTTTCAGGGCTTCCTCCCTGTCAGTGTTCAGCAAGTTCTGCAATTCAGCTTCTTCTTCCTGCAATCCATTAAAGAAGGCTGTTTCAAGAGAAACCTGTTCTGCTTTTACAAGCTTGAATCCTTCCTGCCAGTTCAGATACAACAAATTGTCCACCTCATCATAAGTCCATTTGGCACTTGCATCATCAAATTCGTCGGGGTTGAAAACAGCATATGACTCCGGAATATTCTGTACCCCACAATAGATGGGAAGATAGGGCCCAACAGCCTGGTTATCGAGATATACCCAGTAGATTCCCCCGATTTCATCAGGCAACCACGACCTCAGCTGGGCCACCATACCATAGCCGCCGCGGGCAACATTCCTCCGCCAGGTAATTCCCAGCAGTTCGCGCATATTACGTGTCGGGAAAGGTGTTGCCATATTGCTGTATTTCATGCCTCCTTTTCCATCCGGAATAAAGTAAGCAGGATGTTTCGACATATCGTAAATGGTTCCTTCGAAGGTATACCGCTGCATCCCCATTACATCCTGAACACTGATTTTTTCGGCAGGCTTGCACGAAAACGGATACAGGCTTAACGGCTCAACATATTGAATGTATGGATTTTGTGTATCAAACGGCGATTTCAGGTTACGGTCAGGCATATTCTTTATTTCAGGGGCATACCTGCTGTAGAACATCCAAAGCCGTGAGGTTGCCCATTCACGGGGAATGGGGGCATAAACGTCCTGCCATACAAATGGTTTACCTGATTTCGGATCATACCAGCCTCTTTCAATTCCTGCACTCATATAATTTGATGATGCCCTGAAGTTCTCTTTATCCTTGATATTTATCTCTTTGATGATGCTCCAGTTGGCAATCAGGGTAGCATGATCATCGGGTAAACGCCGGGCAGCCCAGATGGCTCCGGGTTTACCTTTGCCCGGTTCCCATCCCGGACCAACGCTGAATACCTCCAGTATCCATATTTCATTTGGATCGGCGATTGCCAGGCATTCCGATTCATCGACACAGGAGGGCAGAAACCCATAGGTGTCAAGCAGGCTGGTGATAAGCTCCAGCGCTTCCCGGGCTGTTTTACAACGTTCCAGCGCAAAAATCTGCGCCTGCTCAATAGTCATGATCTGACGGCTTTCCTCCCGCTTGATTTTCAACTCTTCGCGTTGACTCAGTGTGCTTTCACCGATGGCAAGCTGAAACTCATTGATGTGTGAATAGGCTGAGCGGATATATGTGTAAGTCTGTTCCACCTGCGGAATGTAGCCGATGACTTTGCCCATACTGTCAATTGGTTGCCTCACATCCTGCAAACCCCAATAAACAGGTGCCAGCGATCCTTTTGGAAACTTCCGACCGTGCATCACTTTGAACCTGGAATTGTCGCCGCAATCGGTATGTGAAACAATCACAGACCCATCCTTGCTGGCTTTTTTACCAACAGCAATAACGGTGCAGGCATTTGTACGGATCACCCCAACTGTTAACAGCAGGGCAATCATCAATAATAGTTGCATACTTTTCATCGTTGTTATTTTAAAAATATCATTCATTTTCATGTTCCGTCCGGCAAATGATCTCTTCCTGAAGTTCAGGCGTAAGATCGTTGAAGTAATCGCTGTAACCGGCGACCCTCACAATCAGGTTGCTGTATTTTTCAGGATTTGCCTGGGCTTCGCGCAAAGTGGAAGCATTAATTACATTGAACTGGATATGGTGACCATCCAGCCGGAAATAAGCCCTGACCAGGTGCCCGATTTTCCGGATGGCTTCATCGTCCTTAAAGAACGCTGGTGAGAACTTCTGATTCAGCAGGGTTCCTCCGGTTCTGATCTGATCGAAACGGGAAGCTGATTTGATAACCGCTGTAGGGCCTTTCCTGTCGGCACCCTGTACCGGTGAAATGCCTTCCGAAAGTGGTTTGCCGGCTCTCCGGCCATCGGGCAGGGCGTTCACTTTGCTTCCGAAGTAAACATGGCAGGTGGTAGGCAGCATTTCAACACGATAAGTAGCACCGCGTGGACTCCTCCTTCCGTCAACTGCGTCGAAGAAGGCTTCGAACACATCATTTACGTGCCTGTCGGCAGCATCGTCATCGTTTCCGTACTTGGGTGTTTCGTAGATCAGTTGTGCCAGCTCCCGGTCATAGCCTGAAAAATCTTCCTTCATCATCATTAGCAGTTCATCCATTGAAAACCGCCTGGTTTCAAAAACATTCACCCTGATGGAGGAGAAGCAATCCGTCATGGTACCCAATCCGACACCCTGAATGTAGCTGGTATTATACCTGGCTCCTCCGGCATTGTAATCTGTACCGTTAACAATACAATCTTCAGTGATGGCCGAAAGGAAAGGTGCCGGCATTTGTCCTGCCCAGATTTGCTCGATCAGATTGCTTCCTGAAATCTTGATATTGATAAAATGCTGAAGCATCATCCGGTAAGCGGAAATCAGGGATTCAATGTTCCGGAAATCTCCCGGGTCGCCCGTAGCCGGGCCCAACTGAATCCCTGTTAAGGGATCCACCCCATTGTTGAGGGTCAGCTCCAGTATTTTGGGCATGTTGAAGTATCCTGTAAGGATGTAGGCTTCGGTTCCAAAAGCCCCGGCTTCCACGCAGCCTGAAGCTCCGCCCCTGCGGGCATCTTCGGCTGTTTTCCCCTGCCGCATCAGCTCTTTAACTATAGCATCGGTATTAAAAACGGACGGTTGTCCGAATCCCGTTTTTATGATCTGAGCGGCACGGTGTATTAACCTGTCAGGGTTTTTACAGCTGAGCTGAACCATAGAACCCGGTTGCAACAGGCGCATCTCTTCAATAACATCCAGGATCAGAAAGCTGAGCTCGTTTGTCGCATCAGTACCGTCGGCCTTCAGGCCGCCAACATTGATCAGGCAAAAATCGGTATATGTATTGCTCTCCTGCGCAGTCACACCTACTTTAGGGGGAGCCGGATGGTTGTTGAACTTAATCCAGAATGCCTGAAGAAGTTCCTTTGCCCTTTCCTTAGTCAAGGAACCATCAGCAAGACCTTTTTCGTAAAAAGGGAGCAGGTGTTGGTCCAGACGGCCCGGATTGAAGGAATCCCAGGGATTCAATTCGGTGATCACCCCAATATGTATAAACCAATAATGCTGCAGTGCTTCGTGAAACGTTTCTGGGGCTTGTGCCGGGACTCTGCGGCAAACGGAGATCATATCCAGTAACTCATTCTGCCTGTCCCGATCTTCCTCTTCTGCGAGGAGTCCCTCAAGCGCTTTGGCATATCTTTCCGCAAAAACAATCAAAGCTTTACAGGCATAACGCATGCCGGTCAATTCTTCTGACCTGGACAAGGCTTTGCCATCGTTCAGGAAGTCAAGCCGGGCAACTGCTTCATCAATTTCCCTGATCAGGTCATTCATCCCTTTTCTGAATACGCCTTCACCGGCAACGGTATGACCCGGCGCCCGTTGCTCCATAAATTCAGTAAAAATACCGGCTGAATAGGCCTGCTTCCATTCGTCGGGAAGCATTCTGAACATCCGGTCGCGTATACTCCGGCCCGACCAGAAAGGAATGATTTCATCCTTGTATAACCTGTAGGTCTCCTGATCTACTTTATAGGAAACCTTCGGTCGTGTATCAAGTACCTCCAGGTCTTTCAGGGAATGAACACAGACTTCAGGGTAGGTAGGGACTTCTTTGGGTGCCGGACCCCTTTCCCCCACGATCAGCTCATTTTTACCTATATAAAGCTTCTTATTCTGAAGCAGATGCAATAAAGCCATACCCCTTTGGACAGGAACCGGAAATCCGGCAGTTTCGGGTTCCCTGTAAAAACGGGTAATCAGATCAGCCCGCTCCGGGGAAATCCGGTTTGTTGCCCTAAGGCTCTCATCACGAAGACTTTCAATTCTCTTATTCATCATACACAAAGTAAATTGTCATAATAAATTAAAAATTTCATTCTGTCATTAAAATAAATCAATCCTACCCGCCAACACTGACTATAAATCCGAAATTTCTGAAAAAATCCGCAGCAGCAGCAACCTCTTTATTGTCTGGCGCCGGAATACCCTCCATTTTAAAGTCGAGCCCAAGGCGCAGATATTTGTGCAACGAGAAATTATGGTATGGTAAAAGATCTATCCGGCGAAGGTTTTTTAGTTTGGCAAGAATCACGGCCATCTGCTTGTAAACAGTATTAGACATATTAAACCCTGGCACCAGCGGAATCCTTACAATGATTGGTTTCTCTGACAACGTGTCACAATGAAGGTTTCTCAACACCGTTTCCAGTGACCCGCCGGTAAACTCCAGATGCCTTTCAGCATCCGGGTGTTTCAGATCGAACAGTACCAGATCTGTTTCTTTCACTACCGTCCCGAAATCCTCCGGACTGGCATATCCCGAGGTGTCGAGTGTAGTATGAATATCATTTTCTTTCATCAATCTGATGCATTCTATCATGAACGACGGCTGCATAAGCGGTTCACCCCCGGTAAAAGTCACCCCTCCGCCGGATTCTTCAAAAAACACCCTGCTTTTCAGCACTTCTTCCAGAACATCTCCGGGCGAAACCAGCTTGCCGATAGTTTCAGGAAGTTTAATCCTTTTGTCACCTATGCCTTTCTCAACATTAATTCTTACAGGAAGCATATCATGGCTTTCCGGGTTATGGCACCAGATGCACCGCAGTGGACAGCCCTTCAAAAAAACTGCTGTCCGGATGCCCGGTCCATCATGTACCGAAAAATGCCGTATGTCAAACACATAGCCGTTCATAGCAGAACAAACTGTATCAAAGATTTATAAAACTAAGGATAAAGGAAACTTCCGGCAGGTCTTGGTCGGAATCAAAGAAAAGGATGTTGCTAGCACAACCAGCACTCATATAACCCACGTCCAAAGCAATGATACAGATTTGAATATGACCTGACTTTTTTCATAGGAATATTGTGTGATACAAATGTACAGTGAAACCATCAATAAGTCAATACTTTCAACGTTCGGTCTGTAATTTGGAAACGATCTGAACATGTTTGAAAGTAACTTCCAAAAATTAACACATTTATCCATTGCGAAAAAGAAAACGAAATTCTTCCCACCTGAAGTCTCTCAGGCATTTTCGCTTTTCGCCGAAAATTCTTTTGTAAACAGAGGCTTTGTTCAAATGAACCGCTGCCACATTTTTGAAAATTTAATGTTTTTTTTATAAAACAACAATTATTACAACAGTAAAAAATAAATTTCAAGTAGATCAAATTACTCATATATCGTTGATATATTGATATTTAGAGTTGTGACAATTTTTTTCGTTCAGGTTCTTCAATGGCACACGATCTTACGAATGCAATTCATCATATGGTGAATAATGTAAAATAATTTTCCACCTATATTTGTGAAGAAATGATAAGGGTTTATGCCTAAATGGTTGCTTATTACCGCTTTGATACTGGCAAACTGCATTGTCAGCGCACAGAATGCCGCAATCATCGATAGTCTGGAGAGGGAATTAAAAAGCTCTGCGGGCGTTAAAAGAACCGATAACCTGATTGAATTGGCCTGGGAATTGAAATACAGCAATCCCGACAGCTCCATTATACTTACACAGGAAGCGCTTTCGCTTGGGAAAACCCAGTCCTATATAAAAGGGCTTGCCTTAGCCAATCGCAACATGGCAGCGATTTATATTATCAGGGGTAAAAGCAGGGAGGGATTGATTTTTGCCGAGAAGGCCTTAGAGTATATCAATAAAACAGATTACATTTTCCAGAAGGGAAAGATTCTGAACCTGCTCGGAATAATCCACCGTGATATAAAAAACTACAGGAAATCACTTGAATACCAGGATCAGTCCCTCCAGATTTTCAGGCAGTTGAAAGACACCTTTGAACTGGCCGGCAATCTGAATAACCTTGGGTTAATTTATAAACAGCTGGGAAACAGAGAGGAAGCTCTACGCATATATCTAGAAGTTTTTGAAATAGAGCAAAAACAGAAGAACTCCTTCGGAATATCACGTACATCAAATAATCTTGCTACGATTTACCATGAAATGGGTAAGTTTGAACTGGCTGAAAACATGTTTAAACTGAGCATAAAAACTGCTCAGACCGCTGATAATAAACAGTTTGAGGCTGCATCAATTCATGGACTGGGTTTGTTATACCAACAAAACAATCTCCTTGATAAAGCCATCCTGGAGTACAAAAAAGCCATTAAGATTAACCGGGAAATCGGTTTCTATGAATTTCTTGGCAACAATCTGGTTCAGCTGGCCGCAGTATATGAAACCTGCGGGAACTACAAAGAGGCATATACAACGTTCAATGATGCCCTTGATGTCTTTAAATCTATTAATAGCCCCTGGCAACAGGCGGTTGCCCTGAATGGCATGTCGGTCCAGCAGAGGAACCTTAAAAACTATCTGAAAGCAAGAGAACTTGCAGAAAAGGCCCACGTGATCAGCGATTCGCTCCGGGATATTAATGCCCTTGCTCTGATACACTTTAACCTTTACAAAATTGAGAAGGAAACCGGTTTGCCGGGTCAGGCACTTGATCATCTTGAAGAGTACCTTGTATTGTATGACAGCATCAAAATCAATGAAAATTCCCAGCTGCTTGAAGAAATCCAGACCCGCTACGAGGTTAAAAACATCGAAGCCGATAATTCCAGGTTGAAGTCAGAAAACCTTTATCAGCAGCAGGTAATAAAAATTCAACGATATGCTGCTGCCGGTATTGTATTGGTTCTTGTCCTGATTTCAGTCCTGGCTGTTGCTATATCTTTGGGCCGCAAAAGATTAAGGAGAGTGAACGATGAACTCACCCGGAAAAATGAAGAAATTCTCAAGCAATCCGAGCTGCTGCACGCATCCAATGCAACCAAGGACAAGCTATTCTCAATTATTGCCCATGACATACGCAACCCTTTTGCAGCCCTGCTGAACCTGTCAGAGATGCTGAATGAAGAAGTGGATACTGCCGATAAGGAAACCCTCAGATTTTACGCCAATAACATTCACCAGTCGGCTGGAAATACATTCCAGTTACTCGACAACCTTTTATACTGGTCCAAGTCACAGAGGGGAACCATCGAACTGAGGCCCGAAGAATGTAATCTGAGTAAGATGACTGCGGAAGTTTTCAGCACGGCTCAGGCCGGAGCACTCGAAAATAACATCTCGCTCAACAATGAAATATCCCCCGAAACCAGTCTGAAGACCGACAAGACTTTGTTACGCATTATTCTGGGTAACCTGATCGGTAATGCGGTGAAGTTTAACAATCCCGGCGGAAGTATTACCGTTTCATCATCCACTGAGAAAGAAGATATAGTCATACGGGTAAAAGATACAGGTAAAGGTATCGCCCCCGAAAGGTTGAAACAACTCTTTGACAAAGAAGAATCTGTTCAGCCTTCCGGCAGCCGGGCCAAGAACGGAACCGGACTCGGTCTGATTCTTTGCCGCGATTTTGTTGAGAAACTGGGTGGCAACATTCAGATTGCAAGCGAAGTCGGAAAAGGAACGGAGTTCACCATCCGGTTGCCACTGGAAAAACCGGAATAATCCGGACCAATCATGACTTTGCCTATTTTTACAAGGTAAATGTCCTCCCTTCTATGATGTTGCTGTTTATTTCAGTATTACCGGTGATCATCATCCTGGTATATATTTATTATAAAGACAGGTATGAAAAAGAGCCGCTGGGATTATTACTCAGAGCCTTTTTAGGCGGGGTTATGTCAGCTGTTGTTACATTGCTCCTGTTACTTCCGTTTAACGGATATGGCATTCAGACTGGAAATATTGTGGCCGGAGCTCTGATAAAAGCATTTGGCTGGGCTGCTGTTCCTGAAGAGTCATTAAAATTCATTTTCCTTTACTGGATAATCTGGAAGAACCGCAACTTCAATGAATATTATGACGGGATTGTATATGCCGTTTCGGTTTCGTTGGGATTTGCCTGCCTTGAAAACATTCTCTATGTAACCCAGAATGGTCTGACGGTAGGTATTACAAGGGCTTTCCTGTCTGTCCCGGCACATGCGTTGTTCGGGGTTGTGATGGGTTATTTTTTTTCATTAGCCCGCTTTAAAAACACGAACACCTTTTTGAACCTGTCTAAAAGTCTGCTCTATGCAATCATTCTGCATGGAATCTATGATTTCCTGATCTTTCTGTTCGCTGATTCGGCAGGCTATTCACCATGGCTGTCGATGTTTCTGGTAATTGCCTTTTTTATTTTTGTGGCTTTACTCTGGCGCTCCGGGTTCCGAAAGATCAGCAGGCACATTCAGTTATCCGTTTTCAGGGGATAAGCAATAGGGTTTACAACTTTAAGTCTGTTAAATAATAAAAACCGGATGCCGCATAAAAGCGGCATCCGGCACCAATCAGTAGCTAACCCTTTGATCTTATAGCAATGCTAGTTTAGAATTAATTTCTGCTGTTTTATTCCGCTAGCGTCTTTTATTAGCAGAATATACGGACCCCTGGCATAGTGTTTTAAATCAAACCGGAAATTATCCGAATCCACCCTGGTTGAAGCATAAATCCGGCCATCCATGCCACAGAGTATAAGCTCTGCGTTTAACGACCCATGAATAGAGATACTTTCTGAGGCCGGATTTGGAAAAACCTTCAAATCCGTGGTGGCGACATAGGCGTTGTTTACATAAACATAATCAAGTATGTTTGAGAATGACCATTCCGATTCACCGTTGGTGTAAAGGGCCTTTAAAGCATACACATACTTCCCGCTGACCGTAGGAGGCCAGTTCTGATCTGTAAACTCATTGGTTGTTAATGGTTCCTCGTTCAACAATGGCCAGTTTTCTGCATTGCTCACATCAGATAAAAGCCCCATACTGATGTTGTAGGCATTTACCGACCTTCCGGATATGCGTTCACCCGGTTCAACCATGGCATTGGCATGAATCAGGAAAGCACCCTGCTCACCGGTCAACTCGGATAAAAGCTGGAATGATCCGTCAGGATAACGGTAATAGGCATAATCCGGCGTAGTCGTTGTGGTGTCGAAAGCAAGAAATGTAGATTGTGTAAACAAGCCACTCCAGCTGATCATCACATAATATCCACCCTGAAGCGTTATGTTCGGAACATCAATGTTTACCCACTCGTCGAGGCCTGATAAGAATGTCTCACTGCTTACAACAATCTTGCTCTGACTGTCAAAAACATCAAGGCGCATGATCTGTTGGTTGCTTAAACCATAACTTGCCCAGTAAACATCAAAACTTGTCAGCGTGCTTACCTCATCCAACGGGAAATAATTGCCAAGCCAGACTTCTTCACCCGGCTCTCCGGCATATCCGTTTTCGTTAATCCCATCATCGAAAGCCAGCACCTGCTGAGCTGACGCTGCTGGTGTTGACCATTGAATTACAGCCTGTTCCAGGCCTGGTTGTGCCATCACGGCAAACGGAATAATCATGGATTCTGTCAATACAATGGTTCCCAGATCTATATCCGAATCGCTAACAGCCACCTGGCTGGTATATGTATTGTATCCATCGGCGGTAATTTCGAGCTGGTAGGTCTGAAAACTATATACGCCTCCAATGGTAAAATCACCGTTAGCATCTGTGGTTGAAGTAAAATCACTGTAACCGGTAAGGTTAATCACGGCACCTGCAATTCCGGTACCCGGGTCATTATCGCCGGTAATATTACCCGTAATTGTAACCAGT
Organism: Bacteroidota bacterium; assembly: GCA_009773455.1. GTDB lineage: Bacteria > Bacteroidota > Bacteroidia > Bacteroidales > Lentimicrobiaceae > Lentimicrobium. The sequence continues at coordinate 85,128 of WSXU01000008.1, forward strand.
TCCAGCAATCCCAGCGTAAAATCAAGGTCGGTGTTGTTACCCTGACTTATTGTCAAAGGCTGGCTTACCGGCATATAGGCAAATTTATCAGCCGTAGCTGCAAATTCACCTGCAGGCACAAACGGCATTTCGTAATTCCCTGCTGCATCGGTATAAGCAGTGATGTTGAGCTCGTTTACTACAACCCTGGCTCCTTCTATCGGTGCACCGCCTTGTTCACTTACCGTGCCGGAGGCCAGGCCGAGGTGATCATTGAATACAAACCTGATATTGGGATTGATGTTGGTACTCATCCCTCCGGTTGACGGAGGATTGTAAGGATCTGGAATTTCAATGTCACTTGCTGTAACCAGGGTTGACATCTGCATCGAACCGTACCCGTAATAATTCTGATCCGGCCGGCCATGATCACCGATCTTTTCGGTCATGATAATCAGGTTTTTTGAGCTATTACTGTAGTTAAAAGGGGTCTGGAAAGGAATATAAACTGTATGCTTGCCTTCCGGGATGCTCAGTAATCCATCGTAAACCAGTGTCATTTCAGTTGCCGGAATCCATGTCATTAGATTCAGGGTATCCGTTTCACCCATCCAGATGCGAACCGGTGCATTTATTTCATCGGCTTTAAAATAATATTCATAGCCAATGCCGAAAATTACACCTGTGCGGTTTATTTCCGTACTTGTATAGATGGTTTCCGAAAGACTCTTTTTCACGCTGAATTCAATCGGCCAGTTGGCATAAAAAACATCTTCCCCGACACTTATAATTTCTGATTCACCGGCCAGTCCGTGCAGATTGATGGTCAGGCCGGTATTGTTGACCGGATACTCATCGGCAGCGTATTCAATTACAACATACACCGGAAACTGATCAATTGCATCGAATGTGTAAGTAAAATCATATGTTTGTTCGGTGAAACTTGCAATTTCATTGCCCGGAATTGAAACCAATTCTTCCGGTGAATTTCCACCCCTCATCAGTTTAACGCTGTAGTCGCCTGCAGGAATATCCTCCAGCCCGTCATTCCGGATGATCTGGCTGAAACTTACCTGCTCCCCGACATTGTAAAAATCATTCCCTTCGAAGGCCTTGGCTTTCAGGTCATAATCATCGGAATAAACAGTAATTCCGGATCCGATTACCTGGTCAAGATGCACACTTCCTGAAAAAGAGTATGGATCAGTCACATTCACAAAGAAACCGATGCGACCAATGCCGGCATAAGCTGAGAGTTCAATCTCAAAGAGGTCATAGCTGAATGTATTGAGCGGAATGTTCTGAATATAACTCCAGATACCGGTGGATTCGTCGAGCCAGTAAAGGTCCATATTCCCGACCCACCACATGGTTGTTTTTGCGGCAAATGAAATGATCCCTCCGTCTTCAACCTGAAGCCGCGGAGTTACCAGGGTATCGTGTTGATTGTAGGCATAGAAAGCCTGGGCATTGAAATTCCCGTTCGACGGGTCGGTTGATCTACCCCACAATCCGCCATGCCTCCAGTTTTCAGGTGGAAACATCTCCGCTTCAAAATCTTCGTAAAACGACCCAAACGGATAAACAGGCTTCTCAATGGTGATAAAATTATTCGGATCAATGCCCTGATCCTCCGGTACGCTCGCTTCAATCAGGTAGTCACCGGCTTCGGTTGGCGTCCACGGAAGTGAAACCCACACGGTGTCGGCTGACCCGAGAATGCCTGTCAATTGGGTGCCGATTTCAACACCATTGGCTTTAAATGTAACCGTCTTTTCCTGTGATGCTGATCCGTAATTCTGAATTTTTGCAGAGAGTACAGGTACATCACCGACGAAAATGGTGGGGATATCACAGTTCAGGGAGAGCACAGCAAAATCATCCGGAACCGGTGTGGTGCATGAGATATAAGCCACCCAGCCTGAAGTATTTTCCCAGCCCGGTCCCACAAAATGTATGGTCAGTGCTCCCGAGGGATTCAGGGCATCAACAACTCCGGGACCATCGGTGCCATACCAGGTCCCGATCAAAGGTGCATTGATGTCGGTCCCGTTGTAAACATAAAATCCACCCCAGCTGGCATTAAACTCAATGAAAGTAAGTCTGACGCGGTCACCGGAATTTTCCGGATAAATGGTGGTCACAGCGTCGTCATAATCGCCAAAGTTGTTGTCAAGCCCACCCGAATCGGTAAAGGTACCGCCGCAGGTTGTAATCGTTTGTGTGCCGGTAGCCGGCATAGGATATATGGTTCCAAGGTTATAGATACTCTTTGTGGCGGTATTGTTTTCAGGTCGTGGATCGCCGGAGGCCAAAGTGGATGCGGTGATTTCATAAGGTCCGGGGACAGAAAAATCAGCCGTCGTAGTAAATGTATATTGGGCAATCTGGTTGGCTTCAAGAGAAAAAGTACCCACATTCTCCGTAATGGTAGTTCCACCGTTGACAGAATAGCTTACATCAAAACCGGTCATCAGGCTGCTTCCTTCATTTTTCAGGGTCACGGTGATCTGTTCGGAGGATCCAAGGGTTGCTGAAGTTGCAGGGGCATCGATGCTCATCATCGTAAGATCATTGTCAAGCCCTTCTCCGTATAATGCAAAAGCAAGATTGAAGTCGTACCACGTCATCAGAGATGCGGCTGTCCAGTCAACATTGCCAGTGCCGTAGCCGTCGGCGGGATTTTTCCACTGGTATTCATTTTCGATGGTAAACCCCTGATGTGTCAGCCAGCCCCATTGGCCCATCACACCAAAATCACCCACTGCCTGAACACCCAGCCAGTAATGACCTTCGGTAAACACCAGTGTCGAGGGCAGCATGATTTCGAACCGGCTGCTGTGTGAATAGTCATTGATCAGAATCTCATTGTAGTTTGTATAGTGTGTATATGTATGCAGCGCAGTACCCGGAACTCCGTTGTTGTTTTCGTAGAACGTTATGTTCAGCGATTCTATCGGATTGCCGTTCCAGGCAAAATAGGCTCCTGCAACATCAACATAACGTACAGCCCATGATTCTCCGGCCGGTACGACAAAGTCATCCGCCGAAAAACTTGTATTGGCTGCTGATGCGGGATCGGTAAACTCCTGGCAAACCATAAAGCCATCACCAACCATGTTAAACTGATCGTAAAGCGCCGGTCCGTTTCTGTCTGAGGGTGCCTCGAAGGGTTTCCCAAGATGCCCCATAAATCCCTGCTGGGCAAATCCATTCAGTGTTTGTACAAACAGCAGGATAACCATCAGGGTTAAACAAAATGTCATTTTTCTCATGATTCAACGATTTGGTTTACTATTTATTGGTTATTTTTTTGGTTTAAAATACTCTGAATTACTATCCTCACCGATTATCGGCTTTGGGGGGTTCTTCAGTTTTTCCTTTGTTTCAAGAAGGCTCAGGATCTTGTTCAGCGCAACATTTTCATTGTTCAGCTGATCTATCATTTCCTGAAGTTCCTTTTCGACCTGATCTGATTTATTGTTTTTCTGCGATTTCATTTTACGTGGTAAAAACATCGCTGCAAAATTCGTTCACCCGGGCAGCTACTCCTAATTTTTATACACCACAAAAAAGCTACAGACAGCAAATTGGAGGGAATAAAAATGCTACAAAATACGTAATCAGTTCATTATCTGATATTACGAATTTTAAATGTCCGGTCTATGGAAGGATTCTTATTTCAGAGAGATTGTAACAACGAAACCAGATTATCATCCCGTGTAATATCCATTTTTTTTCGCAAACGGGCTCGGGCCACCTGTATGCTTTTAACCGACTGGAAAGTGATGGCGGAAATATCCTTGGTGGTCATATTCAACCGCAAAAACGCACACAACTTGGTTTCGTTGGGGGTGAGGTCAGGATAATGTTCGCTGAGCTTCTGGTAAAAGTCCTTGTGTACCTGCTGAAATCTTACTTCAAATTCGCCCCAAACTGTGTTGTCGATGTTGGATTTCATCTCCCTGACGATCTCCTGCATCCACGACTTGTTTTCGGGCAGCATCAATGGCTTCTGGGCAAGCAGCTTTTCCGTGATGGAGGCAATGAATTCATTCTTCCTGAGCAGGTACATCACATGGGTGGCCAGTTCCTTGTTCCTGAAATCAAGCTCAAGTTCAAGATTTTGCTTTTCAAGCAAAAGGTTCTGTTTTTCAAGATTCAGATTCCTGCTCTCAAGCTCAAGACTTGCCTGGTGCAGCTTTGCCTGTTTTATCCTGATCCGCTGATTCCTGTTGAGTAGTAAGACAATGATAAAGGAAAACAGAAACAATCCGGCTATGATCAGAAATATCAGTGACTTCCGTTCTTTTCTGGCCAGCAGGATCTCCTGTCTGAGTTCGCTTTCCTTACGCTGCTTTTCATACTGATACTGCAGTTCCAGGCGGGCGGTATTTTCAATCTGCTCACTGTTGATGATACTGTCATTCAACTGTTTGAATAATTTATGCATCGACAGGGCTTCACCAAACCAGCCTGCTTTCTCATAGGCCATATTAAGAAAATTGGCCGCTTTCATCTGAGACCGGATATTTCCGGCCCGGCGACTGAAATTCAGGGCCTTGTCAAGAACCTCTATAGCCTTGTTAAAATCACCGGTCAGGTAATAATAATCCCCCAGGTTATTATACACCTGGGCCATACCGGCAGTGTCGGCAAGCCGTGATCTGATCTCCAGGCAATGGTTGTAATAATCAAATGCCCGGTCGAAATCCTTTTTCTCTTTATATACAATACCAAGGTTATTATACAATACACCATAATAAACCTGGTTATTGATTTTCCTGTTCATTTCCAGGGCCTTTTCGAAATTCTGCCTGGCTTTCTCAAAATCGCGGCTGCTCAGGTAAGCCCCGCCCATATTGATATAAATGATCAGGCGTTTATCATCCACAGGATACCCGGGATCGGTTACGGCAAGCCGGTTTATTTTTTCAAGTCCTTTCCGGTAATACTCAAGTGCCTTGGCATTGTTCTCAAGGTTGAAATAGGTTGTGCCAATGGTAACATAGGTCTTGGAGTACCTGCTCAGGATAGAACTGGCATCATGCTCCTCAGCCGCTTCCGCATCAAGCAGATTCAGCATTTTGAAATAATATTCAAGCGAAATGGAATAATTTCCGCTGCCTGAGAACAGGAGTGCATACTGGCCATAGAGGACATAAAGGTGTTTGTTGTATCCCGACTTACCTGAGAGGTCAATGGCTTTGTTCAGATAAAACAATACGGAATCCGGACTGCTTTTCATTTTATACAATTCACCGGCAATCGAGCCATAAATCCTGATCCGGCCGGTATCATTTACGGACTTCCCAAGTTCCGATTTAAGGCTGTCGAGCCGGCTGACGGCATACACACATTTATCAGATACCGAAACCAGCAATAGCATCAGAACCAGAGTTCTCAAAACCCGGTTCACACAACTGTGGAAAAAAAATCCTGCAGTTCCCATTAAATCTGTTTGTCAGTCTTAACAAAGTTAGACAATTATAATTAAAGGCTGAATTTTTGTGTTTCCTCAATGGATTTGACAGGTACAGTCTGATTTCTTTATGTCGGATTACCTTTTCATTCCGGTGATTTTCCTAAATTTGATCCGGGCACAAAGAAGATCACCCTTTCAAATTTAATCGTATGACACCACAGGAACTCTGCAATGACTTAATTGGTTATTGCAAGGTCAATGCCAACCCGGAACTTGTAAAGAAATACTCACGGTACTTCAAGGAAGGTGTTTACGATGCCTGGGGACTGAGTCAGGCACTGATGGATGAAAAAAAGGCTGAGCTGAAGAAATCGGGTAAAATTACTGTTGACCTGGTCTTTGAAACAGCTCCCCTGCTTATGAAAAGCGGAAAATATGAAGAAACTTCATTCGCGCTGATTTTAATTACCATTGTAAAGGACAAGCTGATCAGATCTGATTTCACCCGGCTGGAAAGCTGGTTCGAAACCGGAATCTCTAATTGGGCCCATGCCGACTACTTTGGAATGTTCTTTCTGCCTGAAATAATGAAGCAGAATCTGGTTGAAAAGCAGGATTTTGCCGGATGGATAACCTCTGAATACAAATTCCAGAGGAGATGTGTACCGGTGACTTTTATCAAGTTGCTAAAAACCGGTATCCCTTTCCGGGAGTTATTCTCATTTCTTGAACCTTTAATGAGTGATCCGGAACGTGAAGTTCATCAGGGAATGGGATGGTTCCTGCGTGAAGCCTGGAAAATAAAACCGGATGAAACTGAAGTCTTCCTGCTGAAATGGAAAAATACGGCACCCCGGCTGATTTTTCAGTATGCCTGCGAGAAAATGGGAAAAGAAGCCCGCCTGAAATTCAGGAAAGAAAAATAACAATTTGTCTTAACATATTTGGTAAAATAAACCCGGATAGTGTTCGTCTTTCCCACTGGAAGCGGGCTGGCTTTCTGAAGCTTTCCACCGGAGAAGATTGCCTGTGCCCTGAGTTCTTCGTCAAGGCATTAAGTCACCCGATATACCCACCCCCGGTTAACAAAATAGCGCGCATCTTAATTTCCAAATGCATACTTCCGGGGCTTGCTTCCAAGTTAGCGCATCTTACCCGCCAGAGGCGGGCAGGCCTTCTGATGCGTGCCTCCGGGGCTTCCTTCTGTTTTATATTACAGGTCGGTGATCTGAAAAAGTCACCATCCCCAGATAGCGCACATCTTACCCCAAGATGGCGCGCATCTTATTTCCTGATGCGTGCCTCCGGGGCTTCCCCCCAGATAGCGTGCATCTTACCCGCCAGAGGCGGGCAGGCCTTCTGATGCATGCCTCCGGGGCTTTCTTCTGTTTTATATTACAGGTTGGTGATCTGCAAAAATCACCATCCAGATTTCAGAACCATTCTATCCGGTTGATGACCCGGATAGCGCATCTTTCCGGTCATAGGCGGACCGATCTTCTGATGATAGCCTTCAGAGGAGATTGACGTTGACTTTCGATCCATTCCGCTACAATTCATCACCAAAATCCGACATTCCGGTAACTAATATTTTATTCCGGCCCTGGCGCGTTGCATTTTTGTTGCAGTAAAGCACAACAGGCTATGAAACAATATATTTTCTTCTTTCTTTTTTTAATCAGTTCTTCGCTTTTGGGCCAGACTGTTATCAGCGGATCCGTCAAAGCCAGGAATGACGGAACTCTGCCGGGCGCCAATGTTTACCTGAAAGGAACCTACGATGGCACCTCCACCGATACTGAAGGCAGGTTCAGTTTTAAAACACTGAAAACAGGTCAGTTTACCGTGTCGGTTGAATTCCTGGGATATGAATCACATTCAGAACAAGTAACCCTGAACGGAAAAGAAATTGAACTGGCCATTGAATTAAACGAAACCTTCAGCAAACTGGATGCGGTAACCATCACTGCCGGCACTTTTGAGGCCAGTGATAAAAAGCAGGCAAATACCATCAGTTCACTCGATATGATCACCACTGCCGGAGCTGCCGGGGATGTATTCGGGGCACTTCAGACCCTGCCGGGAACAACCACCAATGGCGAATCGGGAAGGTTGTTCGTAAAAGGAGGTGACAGCGACGAATCACAGACATACATTGACGGGGCACTGGTGCATACCCCCTATAATTCAACGGCTCCGAACACCGCCACCCGCGGCCGTTTCAACCCGTTTATGTTCAAAGGAACCATTTTCAGTACCGGAGGCTATTCAGCCGAATACGGACAGGCTCTTTCCAGTGTATTGTTGCTCAACACCAACGATATGCCTGTCCAGGATCAGTTCGATCTATCATTGCTCACCATTGGCCCCGAAGTTGCCGGAACCAGACTCTGGGAAAACGGGGCAGTAACCGCAACGCTTGGATACAGCAATCTGCAGCCATATATGAATCTGGTGCCGCAGAATTTTGAATGGAAAAAAGCACCTGAATCGACTGCTGCTGCAATAAGTATCCGTCAGAAAACCGGTAAAACAGGAATGCTAAAAATATACAGCAGTTTCGACAATGGCCGTTTTACCCTGGGTCAATTTGATCTTGATCAGGACACAATGGTTGATTATGGACTCAGAAACAGAAACTTTTTCGTTAATACTTCCTTTCGCACAACCATTGGTGAAAACCTGACCCTTTCCACATCGGCTTCATTTACCAACGACCGCGACAAAGTCAGTTTTGATGGCAATCATTTCGACAAATCGCTGAAAGGATTCCATCTGAAACAGACAGCCGCCCGTGAGATCACTGAAAAAATAACCCTCAGGGGCGGAGTGGAATGGTTCACCCGGTCCTTGGAACAGACATACCGCACCCCCGCCGACACTTTTGTCAACATTTATGATATCAATACGATGGCTGCATTTACTGAAGCCGAACTCTACGCATCGAAACGCTTTGTAACCCGGATCGGAGTGAGGCTGGAACACAACGATTATCTGAACAGGAGCAGCCTGGCACCACGCCTCACCGCAGCATGGAAACTTGATGAAACCAGCCAGTTTTCAATGGCTTACGGATGGTTTTACCAGAATCCTTCGGACGCTTATCTGATTTATTCAGACAAACTCAATTACGAAAGGGCCGATCATTATACACTAAGTTACCAGTCTACCCGGAACGAACGCACACTCCGGACCGAGATATATTACAAGGACTACCGCAACCTGACCAAACAGGGCCAGGGTGAATTCTACCTTTCCGAAACCTATAACAACAGTGGCAGTGGATTCGCCAGGGGGCTTGATTTATTCCTGCGCGATAAAAAGAGCATCAGGAATGGGGATTACTGGATATCCTATTCCTATCTCGACACAAAACGCAACTACAAAGATTATCCGAAAGAAGCAATCCCCGGATTTGCCAGCAAACACAACCTGGCCGTGGTTTACAAACACTGGTTTGATAAGATACGGTCATATGCAGGGTTAAACTACAAGTACTCATCGCCGCGGGTTTACAACAATCCAAACAGCCCTGAGTTTAACGGTGAAAAGACCATTGCCTACCATACACTGGATGTAAGCTGGAGTTTCCTCTATAAACCCAATATCATCTTTTATGGCGCAGTAACCAACCTTCCGGGTTTCAAACAGGAGTTTGGCCGACGCTACTCCGAAACACCTGACGAATCCGGTCTGTACCGGAGCGCAACCATTGTTCCGGGATCCGGAAGGTTCTTCATATTGGCGTGTTTCATCACTTTCACCAAAAAAGGCACTGAAAATCAGCTCGACAAGATTCAATAAGACAATTCGAAAAGGCAGTAAGACTTACGATTCGGTCCGTAACGCCACTGAATTTTAATCCGGAAATGGAATTTTTAAAGCCAGGTTTTCCGGTTGAACCAAACAACAAATTAACCAAAAACAAACATTATGAAAACAACACTAATTACCCTGACCATGTTGCTGGCATCATTTGCAGGTATGTCGCAAAAAAACGAATACTACCAGGCTATGGGTGAAACCCTGGGCCAATATGCAACCTGCCGGACAGTTGAAGACTTTCAGGCACTGGGAAACCGGTTCAGTATGATTGCCGGCAATGAGAAAGATGAATGGCTCCCGTTGTACTATCACGCACATTGCTACATTATTATGAGTTTTATGGAGCCTTCTGATGCAGCAAAAAAAGACGCCTGGCTTGATGAAGCAGAGAAATCAGTAAATAAACTGGTTGCAATAGCTCCCGGGGAAGCCGATGTTTTTGCTCTTCAGGCCATGCTTTGCACCGGTCGCCTGGTGGTGAATCCGATGGAACGGGGTCAGCAATACAGCATGCTTTCGGGTCAGGCAATCGGCCGCGCACTTGGTATCGATCCTTCCAATCCCAGAGCCAGACTTATTAAACTGCAGAACGACATGGGAACGGCCAGGTTCTATGGAAAAGATACCGGAGAGTATTGTTCTGAAGCAAAAGAATTGCTTGCCGGTTGGGACAGTTTTACCCCAAAATCCGGATTACACCCGGCCTGGGGAAAAGATCAGGCAGCCGAAATCGTTTCCGGTTGTAAATAACCTGCTTTTTGTTATCCTGTATAGTGATGGGGGGGGGGATTTGTCGAGATCTGAGCACGGAGATTTCCTGCTAAGCAGCAAATCCTTCCCTTTTCCGGGATTATCATTAAATTTACCGGCACCGATGTTTGACTGAAAAACCTTTTCCCGAATGAAAATCAACAGCTACCCAACCAAACCCTTCAGCATATGGATATTCATACTTGGAAATGCCATCTTATCCCTGATTATTCTTTTTGTCTTTTTCAATAAAGCATACTTTAACCCTGAAAGGTTTGTAATCGGATTTATCTGGTCATATGCCATTTGTGCAACCCAATGGGCCGGCCCTGTGTTTATTAATATTTTCCTTGACAAACACATTCAATGGCTTGACCGTCCAATCACCAGAACCCTCACTGAAATCTTGCCTGGTCGGTTGGTTCTTTCATCGCCGTTCAGCTGATCATGTACTATCTGGTACTGCATCAGCCTCCGCTGTTAGCCTGGCAATCGATCTCCCACTCGGTTATATACACCCTGCTGATTTCTTTGTTTATCTCCCTGGCTTTCTCAGTGGTGGGGTTTTTCAGAGCCTGGCGTCACTCGGTACTCAGTGAAGCGGAATTGAAATCAGAAATGATGACTTATAAATACAATTCGCTTCGCAATCAGATCAATCCGCATTTCCTGTTTAACAGCTTCAATGTCCTCAGCGAACTTGTTTATGATGATCCGGCCCTGGCGGTTAAATTCATCCGTGAAATGAGTGACCTGTTCCGGTATGTGCTCGACAGCCGAGATAAAGAGTTGGTTAGTCTCAGGGAAGAGGTTGACTTCATGAACTCCTACACCTATCTGCTGAAAACCCGTTTTGGAGATAAACTCAAATTAATCAATCAAATTGATCCGGAAAGCGATGCTTATGTCGTACCTATGACCCTTCAATTACTCGTTGAGAACGCTGTTAAGCACAATGAGGTTTCCGAAAAATTTCCGCTTATTGTTATAATCAGGCAAAATGGCGATTTTATTGAAGTGGAAAATGTACGGAAATCCAAACAGGCAGGCGAAGAATCAAAAAAGACCGGGCTCAGGAACATTTCGCAGCAATATAGTTTTTTCACAAATCGTGAAATTGAAGTCAAATCAAGTGAGACCGTGTTTCTTGTCAGGGTTCCGCTAATACAGATGATTCAAAAATGAAAGTACTTATCATCGAAGACGAAGTCAGGGCGTCTAACCATCTGAAGCGGCTCCTTAAAAAAACCGCCCCTGAAATGGATGTGGTAACTGTATTAGAGTCAGTACGAGACGCGGTGGAATTTCTTTCGAATGATCCGGATATCGGCCTAATTTTTTCAGACATTCAGCTTGCCGACGGCCTGAGTTTCGAGATTTACAGGAAAGTTCAGATAAGGTGTCCGATAATTTTCACTACCGCCTGGGACCATTATGCCATAGAAGCCTTCAACACCAATGGCATTGACTACCTGCTGAAACCTGTTGAAGAAGGAAGACTGTTAAAAGCTATAGAAAAAACCCGGCAGTTATCATCCATCCCAATGCTTGAAAAGATTCTTTCCCTTGCCGGTTCAGGGAAAGAAAGAAATTTTAAATCCAGATTTCTGGTTAAAATCGGTGACAAAATAAAATCAATCCCCATTGAAGAAATCACTGCCTTTTACAGCCTCGAAAAGGCTTCCTACCTGCACACCTCAGGCAAAAGGAGCTATAGTGTCGATTATGCACTTGATCAGGTCGAAACCATGATTGACCCGGCAAGGTTTTTCAGGATAAGCCGGAAATATATTGTTTCATTACACGCTTGCAGCAATATTATAGCCTGGTCAAACAGTCGGCTCAAACTGGTAATTGACGGAATAGATGACAATGAGATAATCGTGGCCCGTGAAAGGGTACAGGACTTCAGGGAGTGGCTTGATACCTGAAATTCTGTTAAAGCAGAATTTCAGATGTGATTTCAACCACAGGAATTTTGTAACAGAATTTCCTCAGATAAAGAATATCAGCAATCTGACACCTATCCCAAGTGCAATCATCAGAATTAAAGTGAAAATAAGTCCGGGGACAACTTTCTTCGATTTGTAGATTCTTACATCCGGAAGATATTCAATTGACCGGAAAGCCAGAGGCAAAGTTATCAATGCGGCAACAAAGGTAGATGCAATAGCTATTTTAAGGCTGAAGAATAAAATAAGAAGAAGATAGACAGGCCCGGAAAACAATGGAATCAGCAAAACCCAGATCAGCCAGGTTCTCATGACAGATGGATCATCGATGAAAATTCTGCTCGGACAACACCTCAGAAACATCAGACCAAAGCGTTTAGACCAATAAAAAATACCAATAACTCCGACTATAACAATGCCGATTTTGAGGAAATAATTGGAAATAAGCCATTGAAGCGCAATTCCAAATCCCTTGTAAAAGAATGCGGCCAGAATCAATTCTGATAAAAAATATGCCATCAGTTGAAAGGCAATCCAGGCAAGAACCAGCCTGAATATCCAGTTCAATTTTCTTTGTCTGACAACGAATGCTGTAAGATACATACTGATGGTGAGGAATATCAGATTCGGAACGCCGTAAACAACCAGCAAACTACCATCGGTCCAGTTTGATTCGTCTCCTGGCAGATAGTAAATATTGAAAAGAGCGTAATCGTGGTTAATGTTGTTGAGTCTCAGCAATCCGGTGAGTATAAGTATTGACAATGCCTTAACAAGAAGGAAAGCAAAAGCCATACATAACACTGAAAAAAGCATTATTCGGAGCAGTCCGCCCGAAGTTATAAAGGCTTCATCTTCTTTGGCATAACCAACAGGCACCCCGGGGAATACAAGTCTTTTATAATACCCGTAGGTCTCCTGTATCTGCAGGATAATAACTCCAAGAAAATATGGAATCTTTTTATCTGTCATAAAAGAGCATTAACCTTTCAGTGTATCTTCAGTAAATACAGCCGGACGTATAACCCGGTAATCAGGTCCGTTTTGATGGACACATTGTCAGTAATTCCGGGAGAATAAACTGCCGTAAGTGCGAAAGCCATTCTGTTTATATCAGCAACTTAAACCCTTTCCAGGTCTACCGTAAAATGTCTCATTATAGGGGCTTCCCTAACAATTCTCAATCCACGGGTAATGGTGCTGCTCCGGTGATACACATTGGCAAGTGCAGTAGCAACATAATCCATGTGATTGTTTGTATAAACCCTGCGGGGAATGGTTAACCTGAGCAGCTCAAGCGCAGGAAAACGGTTTTCACGGGTTTCCGGGTCCCTGTCGGCCAGCAGTGCTCCAATCTCAACACCCCTTACCCCGCTTTCAAGGTAAAGTTCAACGGCAAGTGTCTGGGCATGGAATTGTTCCTTAGGTAATTGTGGGAGAAAACGTTTTGCATCAACAAAAATGGCGTGACCACCGAAAGGCTGCTGTACCGGGATTCCGAAATCTACCAGCCGACTGCCCAGGTAAGCTACCTGCTTGATCCTTGTTTCAAGATAGTCAAATTCAGTACCTTCGCGCAACCCCTGCGAAAGCGCATTCATATCCCGACCTGACATCCCTCCGTAGGTAATATAACCCTCAAACATAATGTTGAAGACCGAGGCCCTGTCAAAAATTTCCTTTTCACGCATTCCGATAAAACCACCCATATTGACAATGGCATCTTTTTTACTGCTCATTGTCATAAAGTCAGCTGTTCCGAACATCTCAAGAACTATCTCTCTGATGGTTTTATCCTTGTAGCCATCTTCCCTGGTTTTGATAAAGTAGGCATTTTCAGCAAAACGGGCAGCGTCGATCAGAACTCTTATACCATATTTATCGGCAAGTTTGCGAATGCCTTTGAGATTGGCCATTGAAACCGGCTGGCCTCCCGAAGAGTTGCAGGTAACAGTAACCACAATAAACGGAATTTTCTCTTTGGGATTATTCCGGAGAACATCCTCAAGTTTACCGAGATCGACATTCCCTTTAAAAGGATGATATACAGTAGTATCAAACGCTTCGGCAATGGTACAGTCAACTGCTTTTGCCTTACGAAACTCAATATGCCCCTTTGTGGTATCAAAATGGGAATTTCCGGGAACAACATCACCAGCTTTTACCAGTGCTGAAAAGAGAACGTTCTCAGCAGCCCTTCCCTGATGCGTGGGCAGGAAATAATCAAATCCCAGAATCTCCTTTATTGTATCCTTCATTTTATAATAGGAAGATGCTCCGGCATAACTTTCATCCCCAAGCATCATTTCGCTCCATTGACGGTCACTCATGGCTCCGGTACCTGAGTCGGTAAGCAAGTCAATAAAAACGTATTCACTTCTGAGTTTGAACAGATTGTAACTGGCATCTTTTATCCACTTTTCGCGCTCAGCAAGGGTGCTGCGGTGAATAGGTTCAACCATCTTAATTTTATAGGACTCCGCAAATGGTAATTCCATAGAGATTGTATACTTAAAATTTGTAAAATGAAAATAAACAGGGATTTGTTGCAGAAGAAGATGAGATCATAAGTGATATTCATCCCTGTTTTTAATGTTGCGGAAAATTGTTTTGGCGGTTAGCCTGAACATATATCTCACTGGCATTGGGTAAAGACTATTGCGGTCAAAAGTAAGGCATTTTTTAAAAAAGCAAATAAAAATGAAAACTTTTTCAGTCTGATGATCAGATTATCTATAAATGCTGATATTTCAATATGTTTCATTTGCCGGTTTCGGTCAATGAAATGACCAGATATGTTGTTTTCACCGGTCGAACGCACACGGTAATTCAAAATTTTAAGCTTACAATGGTCAAAAAAGCACTATCAGAAATCAATTCCTTATCTTTGCCGTATGGCAAACAACGAAGATCTATTTAAAAAAATCATTTCCCATGCCAAGGAGTATGGGTTTGTATTTCAAAGCAGTGAAATTTATGATGGCCTGAGCGCAGTTTATGATTACGGTCAGAACGGAGCAGAGCTCAAAAATAACATCAAGGAATACTGGTGGAAATCAATGGTCAGATATCATGAAAACATTGTTGGAATTGATTCGGCAATTTTCATGCATCCTACTATCTGGAAGGCATCCGGACATGTCGATGCTTTCAATGATCCGATGATTGACAACAAAGATTCAAAAAAGCGCTACCGTGCCGATGTCCTTGTTGAAGAATTTATCGCGAAAACCGAGGATAAAATTGCAAAAGAAGTTGAAAAAGCGGTTAAACGCTTTGGCGATGCCTTCGATGAAACCCAATACAGGGCAACCAATCCACGGGTACTTGAATACCAGGCTAAGATTGACAATGCCAAAGGGCGGCTTTATGGCGGACTGGAGAAAAATGACCTTGCTGATATCAAAAAGTTAATTGAAGACCTTGAAATCGTCTGTCCGATATCCGGATCAAGGAACTGGACCGAAGTCAGGCAGTTCAACCTAATGTTTTCGACCCAGATGGGCTCCGTCAGCGAAGATGCCAATACGATTTACCTGCGGCCTGAAACCGCCCAGGGAATTTTCGTAAACTTCCTGAATGTGATGAAAACGGGGCGCATGAAAATACCTTTCGGAATCGCACAGATTGGGAAGGCTTTCCGCAATGAGATTGTAGCCAGACAGTTTATTTTCCGCATGCGTGAATTCGAACAGATGGAAATGCAGTTTTTTGTTAAACCCGGCACTGAACTTAAGTGGTTTGAAGCATGGAAACAGGAACGGCTCAACTGGCATCTTTCACTTGGAATACCTGCAAAGTATTATCGCTTTCATGATCATGAAAAACTTGCACATTATGCCAATGCTGCCAGTGACATTGAGTTTGATTTCCCGATAGGGTTCAAGGAGCTCGAAGGCATCCACTCTCGGACCGATTTTGATCTTAGTGCCCACCAGAAATTCTCAGGCAAGAAGATCACATATTTCGATCCGGAACTGAATGAGAGTTATGTTCCCTATGTGGTTGAAACATCCATTGGGCTGGATCGTACCTTTCTGGCCATGATGAGCTTTGCCTATACTGAGGAGAGGCTTGAAGACGGGTCTGAACGGGTGGTGATGAAACTCCCTCCAATCCTCGCACCGGTTAAAGCAGCCGTATTGCCTCTGGTTGCAAAAGACGGGTTACCGGAGAAAGGCCGTGAAATCATGGATGTCCTCAAATATGATTTTAACTGCCAGTATGAAGAAAAGGACTCCATTGGCAAACGTTACCGCAGACAGGATGCAATCGGAACCCCGTATTGCATTACTGTTGACCACCAGACACTGGAAGATGGGACAGTAACTATCCGTGAACGGGATACGATGAAGCAGGAACGTATTGATATCTCACTCATCAGCAACATCATCAATGAGCGGCTGAAGGTCAAAAGATAATCAGAGGATATCATTCATAAAAAAGGGATTGTCAGTGAAAGACAATCCCTTTTTTATGAAACCATACGTTTCCTATTTGTTGTTATAGGCATTCATAGTATTGGTAGCCCCTCCTGATATAAAACTTTTAATCATTTCTACAGCTACAGGAATTTTTTCAAGAAATATTTTCTCCTCTTCACGTGTAAACCGGCCAAGCACATAGTCTACCTGATACCCCCTGGCAAAGTTATTACCAATACCTACCCTCAATCTTGGGAAATCGCTGTTACCCAGAACCTCAATGATATTGTTCAACCCATTGTGGCTTCCGCCGCTACCCCGGGTCTTCATCCTTAATACACCTGTTTCAAGATCCAGATCATCAACAACCACCAGGGAATTCTCGACACCGATATTTTCCTGGGTAAGCCAGTAACGATAGGCCTTCCCACTGAGGTTCATATAGGTTGTCGGTTTGATGATAACGATTGTTTTTCCACGAAACCTGGCTTCAGCCCGGGATGCATAACGGTCGGTGGTAAACCTGACACCAAAATCCGATGCCATCGCATCACCAATGATAAATCCAATGTTGTGGCGGGTATTGGCATATTCTTCGCCAATATTTCCAAGACATACTATCAGGTACTTCACAAAAGTCAATTCTGGGTTTTAACAAAAATAGCCTATATATATCTTCAAAGGCCGTTTAAATATATCCTCCCGGTAAAAATAACCGGAGGGTTGCAGACAGCAGCCCTCCGGTTGAAATAAGATCAGACTGATTACTTCCCTGGGACAACCGGAGCTTCCACGTTACGGGTTGAAATAACACTGACAACAACAGCGCTGGGAATGTCAAGTAATTCGACTTTATCTACCTTAATATCAGAAACTTTCACCGACTGGTTAATATCAAGGCTACTGATACTGATTTCGATTTCATCAGGCAGGTGCTGAATCAATGCCTTTACCTTTAGCTTACGGAATTTCTTTACAAGCTTTCCACCAAGAAGAACACCGGGAGAAACACCGGAAACACGGATCGGAACAGGAATAATAACCGGTTTTTTCGGATCCAGTTCGAGGAAGTCAGCATGAAGAATCCTGTCGCTTACCGGATGTGATTGAACGTCCTGTAATACAGTAAGATAGTCTTTACCTTCAATGGTAATGTTAATCAGGTTTGATGCCGGGGTATAAAGAATCGGCTTGAAAGCCGTGTCATCAGCCGAAAAGTGAATCTGTTCTTTTCCGCCATAAATTACACAGGGAACGCGGCCCGCTTTACGCTGGGCTTTCGCATCTTTTTTCCCTACGTTCCCGCGAAGGGAACCGCTCATAGATACTGTTTTCATTGTTTTGTTTTGTTTTGATTTGTAATTATATAAGACCCAATCGGGGAATTAATCAAATTTAAAAAGTGTCGAAATCGATTCATAGTTGTGTACTTTTCCGATGACGTCTGCAAGCAGGGTTGCGGTGCTCAGTACCTTTATTTTGGAACTCTGCATTTTAAGGGGAATGGTATCGGTAACGATGACTTCAGTAAAAAGGGATTTTTCAATCCGCTCAACTGCATTGGCTGACAACAGCGGATGTGTACAGAAAGCCCGGACACTGGCAGCGCCGTTATCCATCATGAGTTGTGCCGCTTTACAAATGGTACCGGCAGTATCAATGATATCGTCAACAAGGATAACATCTTTACCTGTAACATCACCAATAAGCGCCATGGTATCAACCTGGTTGGCTTTCAGGCGTTGTTTGTAACAAATTACAAATGAAGTATTCAGAATTTTGGCATAGGCAGCAGCCCGCCGGGTACCTCCGGTATCGGGAGATGCCATGGTGATATTCGGCAGTTGCAGTTGCCTGATATATGGAACAAATATTGATGAAGAATAAAGATGGTCAACAGGAACATCAAAAAAACCCTGGATTTGATCGGCATGAAGATCGATGGTGATGATCCGCTGAACACCGGCCGCAGTCAATAAATTTGCCACCAGTTTGGCTGCAATTGAAACACGTGGCTTATCTTTTCTGTCCTGCCTTGCAAAACCGAAATAGGGAATAACAGCGATAATGTGCCTGGCTGAAGCCCTTTTGGCAGCATCAATCATCAGAAGCAATTCAAAAAGGTTATCGGTCGGGGCAAAGGTGGATTGAACTATGAAGATATCATTCCCCCGGACATTTTCTTCAAAAGAGGGCTGAAATTCACCATCAGAAAAATCGGTTATCAAAACATCGCCCAATTTCTTCCCATAGCTGGCAGCAATCTTTTCAGCCAGATAACGGGTGGCTCTACCCGAGAAAATGTTAACCACTGTGGCCATTTTGTGTTGTGCTTTAAGGGGTTATAAATTCGGCTTTGAGGGTGGCAAAGGTAATGTTTTTTTCAAAGCCAAACTTGCTGAAATATATAATTTATGAAAATACCTGCCAAAATCCTTGATTTTTGGGCAAAAAAGTGTTATTTTTGCACCCCCTAAAAACAAGCCGTTTGTAGAACCTTCTGATTATTATAATATTAGGGAACACAAAAACGTTTGTTAATTGTTTGTAAACATACAACAGTTTATTTGTTTAATAAGCGAAAATCGGGCTTTTTTTAATTCAGATAAACTCAATTAACCCTATAAACCTCCCGGAATGAAACTCTCGCAATTTCGCTATCACTTGCCGAATGACCTGATTGCCATGCATCCGGCCAGCAATCGTGGCGAATCAAGACTCATGGTATTGGACCGCAAAACAAAAACCATTGAACATAAAATGTTCAATGATATACTCGATATTTTTGGAGAGGGTGATGTTTTTGTCATCAACGATACAAAAGTTTTTCCAGCCCTGCTTACCGGTGAAAAAGAAAAAACCGGCGCAAAAATTACTGTCTTCCTGCTTCGCGAGCTGAATGCCGAAGCCCGGCTTTGGGATGTACTGGTGGATCCTGCAAGAAAAATCAGGATCGGTAACAAATTATATTTTGGTGATGACGACTCACTTGTGGCCGAGGTGATTGACAACACCACTTCCCGGGGTCGCACCCTCCGGTTCCTGTTCGATGGACCTTATGACCAGTTCAAAAAAACCATAGAAAGCCTGGGCAAAACACCCCTGCCTGAAGAATTGCAGGCTCTGCGAGAAATAATGCCCGAAGATAAAGACTGGTATCAGACAATATATGCCAGTAAAGAGGGTGCTGTTGCAGCTCCGACTGCAGGTCTGCATTTCAGCCGCGAACTTATGAAACGCCTTGAACTCAAGGGCTCCTCCTTTGCATCAGTTACCCTGCATGCCGGCGTTGGTAATTTCAGAGCCATTGATGTTGAGGATCTTACCAAACACAAAATGGATTCTGAAGAATTGGTTATCGAAGAAGAAGCAGCCGATATTGTGAACAGGGCTAAAGAAAACAGAAAACAGGTCTGTGTTGTTGGAACCACCACGATGAAAGCCGTTGAAACATCGGTTTCCATTGCAGGATTGTTGAAACCATACAAGGGATGGTCAAATAAATTCATCTTCCCTCCTTACGACTTCAGCATACCAAGCAGCATGATCACCAATTTCCATCTGCCGCTGTCTCCTATGCTCATGATGACAGCTGCTTTTGCTGATTTTGATTTTCTTATGAAAGCTTACAAGGAAGCCATCAATGAAAAGTATAAATTCTTTTCTTATGGCGATGCCATGCTGATCCTTTAATGCTTTCCTTAAAATATCCCGGGTCCCTGCCTGTCAGGGACTTTTTTTTTACATTTTACCCTGCCCTGATCGAAAACCATCCATTTCTTTGCATTGAGGAGCTTTTATTATTAGGTTTGTAAAAACAATCGGGGTGAAAAGATATGTCATCATTGTAGCAGGCGGGTCAGGTACCCGGATGGGGGCTGAAATACCGAAGCAGTTTCTTCCTTTATCCGGAAAACCTCTTCTCATGTATACCCTTGAATCGTTTGCAGGGCACCTGCCTGAAATAAACACCATTCTCGTGCTCCCCGAATCCCACATTTCTTACTGGGAGGAACTGTGCAATATTCATGGGTTTGAATTGTCGCACAAAGTCATTCCCGGAGGTCTGATAAGGGGAGAATCTGTCAGAAACGGACTTGATGCAATTGCCGATTCTGAGGCTTTGGTTGCTATTCATGACGGCGTCAGGCCTTTTGCCGGTTATCATACGATTGAAAAAGCCTATGAGCTGGCTTCAAGCCATGGCACAGCTGTTCCCGGACGTGAAGTAACAGATACTGTCAGAATCATTGAAAACGGTCAAAACAGACCCTTTGACCGGAAAATGATCCGTAGTATCCAGACGCCTCAATGCTTCAGGCTATCAATCCTGAGGGAAGCCTACAATGTTAAAAACCTTCAGGGATATACCGATGATGCGGGTCTGGTTGGGAACCTGGGGTATAACATTCATCTGTTTGAAGGGAATCCTGAGAATATTAAGATTACTACGCCGTTTGATCTTTTGATTGCAGAATCCATAATCCGAAACAGGAAGTGCTGATCCTTGACTGATTTACTTTTTCAGGATTAGGTCAAATCTGAATGGACCCTGACTAAAGAGAAGAAATAAAAGATCATATCAGCAATCTTTTCGTTACAAAGAACTCACCAGCACAGATATACATACATTTCCCGTAACCAACCCCGATGGATAAAAGCCTTTTCCACCAATAAGTGGTATCCTTGCAAATAGTTAGATGATAAAGATAATACTACAAAAAAAGTCTAATAAATTTTCCTGCCTTTCCATGAATTCCTGAAAAGATTACCGGCGAAAGCAGTGAAGGTTGTTATAAGTACAACGAAAGGCTCAAGGACCGGAATAATCCAGCCTGCATTTTTAATTCCTGCAAAACGTGAAAAAGAAATCAACAGGGGATAATCGGCAATCGTTTTGAGTACAATCAAACCCAAAGCCAAACGAAAGTATAGTCCATTAAAAATACCTGCAATTGCGGTTAAAAAAATACAAGTATTCATTAACATGACAGAAATAGCAGACAAAATAAGGAACGGATCACGATACGCCCTGCTTTTCGATACCCACCGCAACCGCTGTCGGATAAAGCCTGCCATCGTCCTTTTGGCTTCTGCCCGAACAATAGCATTCCTGCTTTTTACAAACGAAACTCTTGACGGTCCGAAAACCTC
This sequence comes from Bacteroidota bacterium, assembly GCA_009773455.1. Classification (GTDB taxonomy): domain Bacteria; phylum Bacteroidota; class Bacteroidia; order Bacteroidales; family Lentimicrobiaceae; genus Lentimicrobium. The sequence continues at coordinate 106,637 of WSXU01000008.1, forward strand.
TTTAAATCCAAGCATTAGGAAAATATCATCTCCCGAAGATATTCCTGATTTCATGGCATCCCCGTTAAGCCGGCCATATGCTTCTGCAGAAAAACCAAGGTTGGCACCATTGCACATGATGGGCATCTCCGCCCCGATAGAGCCTGCGCCTGATGCCACCAACGACAGGAATTCAAATTCCTGAAATCTCCCGAAAATGTTTCCCCCGGATGTTAATAATACAGGGCCTGATACAAAAACCGGATCCTTTGTCTCGAAAAATCTGACCATTTCGCTTACCCATCCAGCCGGATGTAAACAATCGGCATCGGTACAAAGGATAAAAGAACCTGTTGCAAATTTCATAGCCAACCGGATTGCCGCCTTTTTTCCCGTAGAGTGTGTCAGCGAAAGAATGACAATTTTAACCTCCTTTGTCTCTCCTGAAAGCTCACTCATGATCTGATGGGTCTGATCTTCGGAATGATCATCAACCAGAATAATCTCTGTCAGACCTTTGGGAAAATCCTGCTCCAGTAACCCGGCAAGACACCTTTTGATGGTCAGGGATTCATTTCTCGCCGGGATAATGATACTTACAGTTGTTGCCGGAGGAACCGGAGAATTGCTCCTGAAATAACCAAGCCTGAACCAACCGCGGGTTATAAGTAAAATAATCACAGAATAGGATATGGCAATAATCAGCGCTGCTATGAGAAATGTCTGGAATCCGGGAGCCATTTAACTATTTTTTCTGATGATTGTCAAGCGGTTGATAAACAACAACCCGAGCAGGGCCGGGAAAGCCAGGTTAATGATCCATATCAGGGTAGTAGCATAAAGTATGGATGCTGCAACAAGTGACTTATCAGTAAAATACATGCTAATAAAAAAAATTGCTACTGATCCCCTGATTCCCAAATCAATCAGTGCGACGGTAGGAATAGCCGTAACCACAAAATAGGTCATGGAAATAAGGATAAATGCATCAGTGAAGGGAATATCCAGTCCAAATGCGCGCAGTAGAATATAAAATTGTGTACTGAAAACTATGTAACGTGACAAGCTCAGCAAGAGCACTTTAAGCAGAGTTGACCTCCGGACCGATTGCAATACGGAAATATACTCATGGATTCTTTTCCACCCGGGCCTGATAACAGAGTGAACTCCGGCTGACAGCAATGGGGCCCTCAGAAACAACATGACCATCAAAACACACACAAGTAAGACAAGGATTACAATTCCGGCGTAGAAATAGCTAAACCAGGATTCAGTAAAATCAGTGTACGACCTGATAAAAACCAGCATTGCCAGCATCCCGAAGATCAATGTTGCCAGAAGCTGACTAATGCTCCCGGCAATGGTAAGAAGAACGCCCTTAAAAGGATCGTTCAGTTTGAGTGTAAAGACCCTGCCAAAAAATTCCCCCACCCTGTTGGGCGTGAATAAACTCATTGAAATTCCTGTTAAAACAGAGCGTACTGCATTAAGATATCTTACTTTCTCAATGTATTCTATCAATAACTGCCATTTAAAAGCTTCAAGCCCCCAGTTCAGTGGCATCATAATTACGACAGCCAGGATCTCAGCCCTGAAAATAACATCTCTGAATTTTTCAGCAATGCTTTGACTGAAATACATGAAATCTCCCGACAGGAATACCTGCCTGTAGATAAAAAGAAAAGCCATCAGGGCAACGAGAATCCGAAGACCGATGTTCAGGGATTTCTTTACCTTTGCTGATAACTCCATATTGTCTTACCTGCCTGGATTTATGAACGGTGAACGTATTATACTTGGTATTGACCCCGGAACTCAGGTGATGGGGTATGGAATAATTGCCGATAAAGGTAAGAAAATTGAGCTGATTACCCTTGATGTGTTTAAGTTCAGCTATAAGGAAGATCAGGCCCTGCGGCTTAAAAAGATATTTGAGTCTGTTCTTGATCTCCTCGATAAATATCACCCCGATGAACTTGCCATTGAGGCACCGTTTTTTGGGAAAAATGTGCAATCAATGCTTAAACTTGGCCGTGCACAGGGGGTTGCCATGGCGGCCGGGCTTTATAGAAATATCCCTATTTTCGAGTATTCCCCACGGAAAATTAAACAATCTATCACCGGAAACGGCAATGCTTCAAAAGAACAGGTGGCCGGAATGCTTTCGAATCTTTTAAATATGGGTGATGCCCCAAAATTAATGGATGCCACCGATGCCGTAGCTGTTGCAGTATGCCATTATTTTCAGAGGGAACCGGATGCCTCCGGAAAAAGCTACACCGGTTGGAAGAGCTTTCTGGATCAAAACCCCGAAAGAAGAGTCAATAAATAGAGCCCACGATTAAAGCCTGTTAAAGTAATAACCGGGGTTTCCTCTTTCCTGGTTTTACATAAGCTTCTGATACATCTGCCACCAGCGGTCGGGGAGATCATTGTCGCAGGCAGTCTGATAATCATTATAAGTACAAGGCACAATATAGTGATTGAGGTATTTCTGACGGTTTTCGGGTCCGCAAACAATTTCCATCCACCAACGGTCAGTTTTACGGCTCTTGATGAATACAATGCCATCGGTGAAATCTTTTGTAGGCACGATATATCTTATAAAGGAATCATTGTCTGATGCCGGGAAATCGTTCTTTCTGTTGTTGAATCCATCAATCGCATACCATATCATCTGGGCAAGCAGGTGGGCTGTAACGCCGTTCCTGTCAAAAATTGGATTCATTTCAAAGAACCCAATGGTTGAAAGTTTATCGCTCATGGCAGCATAACGAACGATCTGGCATGCTTCATCACCTGAAAAACCATTCGGGGTGCTGTTCGCATTTCCCGGTGCATCAGCCGCACGGATAGCGCCCATATCGAATGAGAGAACATCTGCATTCCTGACCAGGGGTTCTGTATGTTGGAGGTCGTTATGTAACATCCCCAGCCGGTAAATATCGAATAAAAGTTTTTTCATCAGGTCAATCGCCGGCTGGTCAACAAAATACGTCTGGTACCCGATATTGGTATAGTTAAAAAGAAAGTTGGGCCGCTGCATAATAATCCGGCTCAGATAGGTATTGGAATTCAAATCATCAGAGGTCTCACCCAGATCAAACATCGGGTCGGCCACCGCCAGATTCACAATCTGCCCAAGATTAGAATAAGCCTTATAGATGGCAAAAGTCAGATCATGACCACCACCGATAACAATCGGGAAAATCTTGTTTGAAAGCAGCGATTCAAGGGCAGAGGTCAGGGCAAAATAAGTATCATCTGCTGAATGTCCTTTTCGGATGTTACCCAGGTCAGCGACTCCTGCATTCCAGGCTCCGGGAAATAGCTGGTACAAAAACCTTCGTACTTCATTTGCGGCATCGGAGCATCCGGCGTTATTAACAGCCCCCCTGTCATCATTAACACCCAGCAAAGCAATCTGCATCCCCTGAAGATCCGGGAAAGCACTCCCTTCATGATAAACACTCATAATCTGACCTATCCGCGGGTGTATACCGGTATATATACTTTCAAAAAGCGAATCTGCAACTGGTTCAAAATAAATGGAAATGTCCATAACGTGGTTGTTGATTTTCTATTTTCAAACCTACATCAAATTTCTGAAAAATCACGAAGTAAAAAACAGGGGATGCTTTGAAAGAAAGCATCCCCTTAAATGGCATTCATCAAAGATTGAAGGTTATTTCTTTTTGGCGAACCTCCCTTTGCCGGGCGTTTTAGGTTGTGCATCAGATTTTGCTGCTATCTCACGGCATTGTTCAAGTGTTAAAGCTGAAGGATCGGTGCCTTTGGGTATCCTGTAGTTCAACTTACCTATTGCGATATAAGGACCATATCTTCCATTAAGTACCTGCACCTGCTGATCATCTTCAAAAGAACGGATTAAACGTTCCGTTTCTCTTTTCCGCTTTTCTATTATAAGTTCAATCGCACGTTCAGCATCAATGGTAACCGGATCATCCGACTTGGCGAGGGAATAAAAGGCAGACTTATGCTTGACATAGGGGCCGAATCGCCCAATGGCAACGGTAAGGTCTGCATCTTCGAAGACTCCAATCAACCTTGGAAAATCAAAAAGCTTAAGGGCCTCATCAAGGCTGAGACTGTCCATTGACTGGCCTTTTTTCAGACTTGCAAAACGGGGCTTTTCTTCGTTTTCAGCTTCACCGATCTGGACCATAGGTCCGAATCTTCCAATTTTAACGTAAACATTCTTTTTGCTTTCCGGATCAATCCCCAACAGCCGTTCCCCTTTAACCTTTTCCGAGTTTTCGAGGGTTTCCTTCACTTGTCTGGCGAAGGGATGATAGAACTCCCTGATCATCTGATTCCAGACTTTCTGACCCTGTGCTATTTCATCAAATTCCTTTTCAACATTTGCTGTGAAGTTATAGTCCAGAATATTCTCAAAATTCTGGACAAGAAATGTATTCACGAGCGAGCCAATGTCAGTCGGAAACAACTTGGCCTTTTCATACCCGGTATTTTCTGTCTTAACCTCTTCGGTAATTTTTAAATTTTTCAGTTTTACAAAGTCAAACTCGCGTTTAATCCCGGCGCGATCCTCCTTTACCACATATTCGCGTTTCTGAATCGTCGAAATGGTAGGAGCATAGGTCGAAGGTCGCCCGATGCCGAGTTCTTCCATCTTTTTTACCAAGCTCGCTTCGGTATATCTGGCTGGCTGTTGTGTAAATTTCTGTGTGGCAATCATTTCTGCCAGATCTAGATTCTGACCGGCTTTTATCGGAGGAAGTATTGCTTCATCGCTATCTGAAGATTCATCATCGGTCGATTCCATATATACTTTCAGAAATCCGTCAAATTTTATCACTTCTCCCTTTGCAATGAATTTTTCGTCAAGGTATTTTCCTTTGGAACTCCCAGTGGGCGTAACCAGAATAGTAACATTCGTCCGTTCGAGTTCCGCATCGCTCATCTGGGATGCGATGGTGCGTTTCCAGATCAGGTCGTAAAGACGGCGCTGGGAATCGTCTCCCTTGATCTCCGGGTTATTCATATAAGTGGGGCGTATTGCCTCATGCGCTTCCTGCGCACCCTTCGATTTCGTAGTGTATTGCCGTGTTTTTACGTACTTGTTGCCATATAGCTTCGTAATCTCCTCTTTGGCCATATTTAATGCAAGCTTTGAGAGATTCACAGAATCTGTACGCATATATGTTATTTTCCCCTCTTCGTAGAGTTGCTGGGCAACAAGCATGGTTTTGGCCACAGAAAATCCAAGTTTCCTGCTTGCTTCCTGCTGCAGAGTTGATGTGGTAAAAGGAGGAGCCGGAGATTTTTTTGCCGGCTTTGTTTCTACATCACTAATGTGGAATGCCGCTCCGATACATTTATGTAAAAACTCAACTGCCTCAGGTTTCTCAGAAAAACGCTTCGACAATTCCGCATTGATCCTTGCCTGGACATCCTCCCCCGGAATTGAAAATGTTGCGGTAACCCTGTAATTGTAACCCGACCTGAATGCTTTGATCTCGTCTTCCCTTTCAACAATGAGCCTTACGGCAACCGATTGTACCCTGCCCGCAGAAAGGGCGGGTTTCACTTTTTTCCACAGAACCGGAGAAATTTCAAAACCAACCAGCCGGTCAAGTACACGACGGGCCTGCTGAGCATCAACCAGATTTAAATCGATGCCACGGGGGTTCTCAATGGCTTCTGATATGGCACTTTTGGTGATCTCATGAAAAACTATCCTCCGGGTTTTTTTCATATCAAGCGACAACGCTTCGGCGAGGTGCCAAGAAATGGCTTCCCCTTCCCGGTCTTCATCCGATGCCAGCCACACCACTTCCGCTTCTGATGCAAGCTTCCTTAATTCTTTGATTAGTTTGGTTTTGTCAGCCGAAACTTCATATGTGGGCTTGAAATCATTCTCAACATCAACACCCAATTGCTTTTTCGACAGATCGCGGACATGACCAAAACTTGATTTGACAATAAAATCCTTCCCCAGAAAGCCTTCAATGGTCTTGGCTTTTGCCGGAGATTCAACGATTACCAGGTTTTTTATCATACCAGATGTATATGATTTTCAATCAAATCTTTATTTGAAAATGGGCACAAAGTAACGGAATAAAAACACATGCATTATTTAAAAATCGAAATATAATTTACAACAATTTAATAATGAGGCTTTTCAAATAATTCTACCTTTGCACCCATGCATCTGAAACAAACTATGCATCCTACTGTTTTAATGACTCACAAAAATAAATATCCGAATTGGAAACACCACGTAAGCTTTATATAGAAACTTACGGCTGCCAGATGAACTTCTCTGACAGTCAGATTGTAGGTTCAATCATGACCGATCACAATTTTGAAACTACCGAAAACATAGCAGAAGCCGATCTTATTTTTGTAAATACATGCTCCATCCGCGATCATGCTGAAAAGCGTGTCAGGGCCAGATTGCAGGAGTTTAAAAAATATAAGAAAATAAAACCCGGCCTGATCATCGGTGTTCTGGGCTGTATGGCTGAAAGGCTGAAATCACAACTGATCGAAGAAGAAAAGATGGTTGATCTGATTGTCGGACCAGATGCATACAGGGACCTTCCCCGGCTTCTGACCGTTGCTGAAGGTGGACAGAAAGCCATAAATGTAATACTATCAGCAGATGAGACTTATGCCGACATTAACCCGGTCAGACTGGACAGCTCCGGGATTTCGGCATTCATTTCAATTATGCGGGGTTGTGAGAATTTCTGTTCATATTGCGTGGTTCCCTTTACCCGGGGAAAAGAACGAAGCAGGGATCCTGAAACCATTGTAAATGAAGCAAAAGATCTATTCAGTAATGGATACCGGGAAGTAACACTACTTGGTCAGAATGTAAATTCCTACAAAAGTGAAAGTGGCCTCGGTTTCGCTCAGTTGATGGAAAGAGTAGCGCAAATTGATCCGGGTCTCAGGGTAAGATTTGCAACCTCACATCCCAAAGATTTATCAGACGATTTACTCCATACCATTTCTGCTTATCCAAACATCTGCCGCTCTATTCATCTCCCGGTTCAATCGGGGAGCGACCGCATACTTAAACTAATGAACAGAAAATATGACCGGCAATGGTATATGGACCGGATTGAAGCGATAAAAAAAATATTACCAGATTCTGCCATCTCAACCGACATCATTGCAGGCTTCAGTTCTGAAACAGATCAGGATCATGAGGACACCCTCGGATTGATGAGATGGGTTGGTTATGATTATGCATTTATGTTTAAATACTCTGAAAGACCGGGAACAACAGCTGAAAAGAAATATAAGGATGATATTCCTGAAACTGTAAAAAGTGAGCGGCTCAAACAAATCATCGATCTGCAGCAGGAATTGTCCTATAAAAGCAATCTGGCAGATGTGGGAAAAACATTTGAAGTACTCGTTGAGCGGTATTCTAAAAAATCGGGTAAGGAACTGGCCGGAAGGAACAGCCAGAATAAGGTAATCGTATTCCCGAAAAATGATTTTAAACCGGGTGATTACGTCAATGTGCAGGTAACATCATGCACGACTGCAACCCTGAAAGGTATGGTGATTCAATCCTGAAGTTCTGTGCCTGTGCTGAGCTGAAGACCGCAATGAGCTCTCTTGCAGAACGATGACGCTTTTTGGCAATGACAAATGTTTAATACATAATATGAATTAAAATACTAAATTTGCATTGCTTATAAACAAACGCTTAACTAAAACTGCAGGAAAACGGAACTCTGAATGCTTACCTGTGTTGATTTCCTATTTTAATTTCGGTTACTTTTTATTGATTTAGTCATATATATTTCTGTTAAAGGCTTGGTAAATATGAAACATAGAATGCAATTAAAGTCTCAGCTCTTGCTGGCATTTATAGCTGTAATGTTGGTAATGAGTTCCTGTGTCTCCCTTAAAAAAGTGAAATATCTTCAGGATGTACATGATTATAAACAGGGTGATACTATTGTCTTCAGAAACGAAAGCAGCCCGGATTATAGAGTACAGCCTGGTGACAATCTTTATGTAGACGTCAGCAGCCTGGATTCAAAAAACCTGAATCCGTTTGAAGCCAATCAAAGGGTTTCGTATCAGAATAACAGTGAGATGAGCGTTTACCTCAACAGTTATATGGTCTCGGATTCCGGTTTTATTAATTTCCCGGTTGTTGGAAAAATCCAGGTAGCCGGATTAACAGTCAGCGAAGTTAAAACCAGGCTTCAAACCATGGTTAATGACTTTTTCCAGCTTACTACAGTTACTGTGAAACTTGTGAATTTTAAAATCAGCTTACTGGGTGAGGTTGTCAGACCCGGGACTTATCTGGTATATCAGGAAAATATCAATATTCTCCAGGCCATCAGCATGGCAGGTGATCTGGCACCATATGCCAACCGGAGCAAAATAATGATTATCAGAAAATCAGGCAGGGGATCTTCGGTTCATACAGTGAATCTTCTTAACACCAATATTTTCAAATCTCCGGACTATTATCTGCAGCCCGATGATATTGTTTATGTGGAACCGATGAACAGCAAGAACTATGCTTTCACAGCATTCCCCTATGCCATCATTTTTTCTACTGTAACAACGACCCTTCTTATATTGAATTTCTTTAAATAATATTACTCGTGGATAATTACATAAAAGAAACCCATCAGGAAGAAACTGTTGATTTTAAACAACTGTTTTTCAAGTTTTACCGTTATTGGTACTTTTTTATAATCACAGTTTTTATAGCCTTAACCATTGCATTTCTTTTCAATAAGTACACCCAACCGATCTATAAAGTCGGCACAACGGTATTGATCAAGGATGATAAAACCGGGTTTGACGCACAGGCTTTATTGGGGATAGGAAACATGAAAAATGCCCAGATCCTTGAAAATGAAATTGGTGTTTTAAAATCACGTTCACTCGTTAACAGAGCCATAAGAACATTAAATTTTAATGTCTCCTATTTCCGGGAAGAAAATTTTGTCACGAGTGAGCTTTATAAAGATTCTCCGTTCACCGTAGTTTTTGACACGGCGTTTCCGCAACCGGCCGGTTTGAGGTTCAACCTGATTATTTTGCCAAACAATGAGTTCAGTCTTACCACAGAGGGCGAATCGGTCTTTCTGTATAACTACTCAAAGAGTAAACAAATTGAAAAAATCAATCAGAAAATCGATGTCAGGGGAAAATTCCGGTTCGGAGAACAGATAAGCGGGAAGTTTTATAATTTCAAGGTTCTACTGAATACAAACTTCAAGCCAAAAGAACATGTAAATGTCAATATGTACTTTACATTCAACAAAACCGAGGATCTAACCAAGCATTTTATGGGTTTCGAAATAGAGCCTATAAATCGGGAAGCTTCAATCATAGAAATTTCACTTCGTAGTACTAATGTCCATAAGGCTACAGACTTCCTCAACACATTGACGGAAGTATATCTCAAAAGGGGACTCGAAAAAAAGAACCAGATTGCCACCAACACCATCAACTTCATTGACGAACAGTTACTCGGAATTACCGACTCTCTGAAAACAGCTGAATCTGTTTTGCAGGATTTCAGAACCAAAAATGAAGTAATGGACCTTGATTTTCAATCACAACAGGTCTTTCAGCAAATGAAGGAACTCGAAAATGAAAAGGCAATTCTCTTTGTAAAGAATAAGTATTACCTATACCTGAAAGATTACCTCAGAAAAAATGAGAGTGACCTTGCCGGGCTCACTGTTCCGTCCTCCATGGGTATTGACGATCCTATTCTCACCAAACTTATCACCGATCTCACAGCTCTGTATGCGGAGCGTGGTGAAGCAATGCTGATGGCAAAGGAAAAGAACCCGATTATTGCTTCGTACGACGACCGCATCAGGGTTAATAAAAGAACCCTTGAAGAGAATATCAAGAATATTGTCAATACATCAAGTATTTCAATTAAAGAGATTGACAACCGGATCAATGTCCTTTCAGGGAAAATCAGTAAGCTCCCTGCTACACAACGTTTACTCTTCGGCATCGAACGCAAGTTTAAGCTCAATGATGCCATCTACACCTACCTTCTTGAGAAACGGTCAGAAGCCCAGATCACCAGGGCATCAAACCTGCCCGATAATGAAGTGATTGATCCGGCTTCAGCCGACGAGATGGAACCCGTATTTCCAAAGAAAACCCTCAATTATACCATTGCACTCCTGTTGGGCTTTATATTCCCGATTGTATATGTTCTGGGTAAAGGTTATTTCAACGATAAGGTTATCGACAAGAAGGACCTTGAAAACATCACTTCACTCCCGTTGCTCGGACATATCATCCACAATAACAAAGACAGTAAAATCGTCGTAGCCGAGTATCCGAAATCCTCCATCGCTGAATCTTTCAGATCGGTCAGGACCAATCTGCAGTATTTTGCCCAGGCAAATGACAAGCAAACCATTTTGATTACTTCAACAATGGTAAGTGAAGGAAAAACGTTCATTGCCATCAACCTCGCATCAATTTTTGCCCTTTATGGCAAAAGAACCCTGCTGATGGGATTCGACCTGCGTAAACCAAAGATTTACCAGGACTTCGGACTGTCCAACACGGAAGGTATCAGTTCATACCTGATCAACAGAAGTTCTCTTGAAAATATTATCCAGAAATCTCCCCTGGAAAACCTTGACATCATCATGGCCGGACCTGTTCCGCCCAACCCTGCCGAGTTGATTGCTTCTGAGAGAAATTCAGAACTCTTTAAACTACTGAAAGACCGGTACGACTACATTATTATTGATACTCCACCTGTCGGATTGGTAACAGATGCTTTCCTTCTGATGAAGCAGGCCGATGTTTCGATGTTTGTTGTCAGGCAGAATTATACAAATAAAAAAGTGTTCGGTTCAATCATTTCCGACATTGAAAAACGTAAAATCCCGAACATCACAATATTGGTAAACGACGTCAGATTTGACAGCCAGTCCTATGGTTATGGTTATGGATATGGCTATGGATACGGATATGGTTATGGATACGGTTACGGTTATGGATATGGTTATTATACCGATGATCAGGAGCCTGACAAAGAAGGGCTCATAAATAAAATGTTCAAGAAATCCTGAACATAAGACTAAGCCACCCTTCCGGTGGCTTTTTTTTGCTGATTTTACTGTGGGCCGTCCTGAGAAAAATGTGCTATTTTTGCCACCCATTGTATTATGAATCAAAAATTAATGAAAATGGCCGAAAACAACCGGACAATTGAAGAACGATTGGGTCAGCGGGCAAGGGTTATCTGGTTGTCAGGATTGCCATGCTCAGGGAAAACCACGATTGGCCTTGGGTTGGAACAGGAGTTGATTCACCGGGGTTTTCATGTACGTATGCTCGACGGGGATGTAACACGCAAAGGTATCTGCAGCGACCTTGGATTTACTGAAAATGACCGTAACGAAAATATCCGCAGGATAGCAGAAATTTCAAAATTGTTTGCAGAAAGTGGTATCATCACAATTAATGCCTTTATTACACCGACTGAAAAATTGCGTTCAATGGCCATGGAAATAATTGGCAGGGAATTGTTTACCGGAGTTTATGTAAATGCGCCATTGGCTGTATGTGAAGAACGAGATGTCAAAGGGATGTATAAAAAAGCAAGAAATGGGGAGATAAGAGACTTTACCGGGGTCAGTGCACCATTTGAGATCCCCCTTAATGCAGATATCGAGATAATTTCTTCCGGAATTAACCCGAACCAAAGTGTTAAAGAACTGTTAGATTCTATATTACCTTTAATCAGTATCAATAAATGAGAGACAAATATACCCTGACACATCTGGAGGAACTTGAGTATGAATCTATTTATGTGATCAGGGAGGTCGCCGCTCAATTCGAACGTCCGGTACTTCTTTTCTCTGGTGGGAAAGATTCAATTGTCATGACCTATCTGGCCGTTAAGGCTTTCTACCCGGCAAAACTGCCCTTCCCACTGCTACACATCGACACCGGTCATAATTTCGAAGAAACAATCGTTTACAGGGATGAACTGGTGAAAAAATTCGGCGCTCAGCTCATTGTTGGTTCTGTTCAGGAAAGCATCGACAAAGGACGTGTTATTGAAGAGAAGGGCCCGACAGCCAGCCGGAACCTTCTCCAGACAACCACACTTCTGGACACCATTGAGAAATACAAATTTGATGCTGCCATGGGCGGAGGTCGCCGGGATGAGGAAAAAGCCCGTGCAAAAGAACGGTTCTTTTCCCACAGGGATGAATTCGGGCAATGGGATCCGAAAAATCAAAGACCCGAACTCTGGAATATTTTCAATGGCAGAAAAAACCATGGTGAGCATTTCAGGGTATTTCCCATCAGCAACTGGACTGAGATGGACGTATGGCAGTACATTATGCATGAAAATATTGAACTTCCGAACTTATATTTTACCCACCAGCGGGAAGTGTTCTTTCGTGATGGGCAATGGATGGCGAAAGCGCCTTTTATGACATTGAAAGATGGTGAATTCTATGAAACCAAAACAGTGAGATGCCGGACGATCGGAGATGTTTCATGTACCGGTCTTACACTCTCAACAGCCAACAGCCTTGAAGATATAATTCAGGAAATAGCTGCTACAAGAGTTACGGAAAGAGGTGGAAGGGCTGATGATTTACGCTCTGAAGCTGCTATGGAAGACAGAAAGAAGGAAGGTTACTTCTGAAAATGCCCTTTACTGTTGCGGGAATTATTAAAATCTATGCCTAATACCCCATTAATTATGACTGAATTTTCGACCAAAGGATATCTTGATATGGAGTTGCTGCGTTTCACTACTGCCGGAAGCGTGGATGACGGGAAGAGCACACTGATTGGTCGTCTCCTGTTTGACAGTAAATCGATATTTGAAGACCAGCTTGAAGCTGTTAAACGCGCAAGTATAAGAAGAGGCAACGAACATGTTGATCTTGCTTTGCTTACTGATGGTCTCAGGGCAGAGCGTGAGCAGGGTATTACCATTGATGTGGCCTATCGTTACTTTGCAACTCCGAAACGAAAGTTTATCATTGCCGATACACCCGGTCATATCCAGTACACCAGGAATATGGTAACAGGAGCATCAACAGCCAATGCAGCCATTATTTTAATTGACGCACGCAATGGCGTAACGGAACAAACCTGCCGTCACTCATACATTGCTTCACTGCTCAGGATACCCCATGTCATTGTCTGTGTAAATAAAATGGATCTTGTTGATTATAGCCGGGAAGTATTTGATAAAATACAGCTAGACTATACTGAGTTTTCTAAACTGCTTGACATTCCTGACGTCCGGTACGTCCCCATCAGTGCATTACATGGAGACAATGTCGTTGATACATCCACGAATATGCCATGGTACAATGAGGGAACACTCAGGCAGGTACTTGAAGGAATTGAAATCGGGAATGACCACAATCTTACCGATCCCCGCTTCCCGGTTCAGTATGTGATCAGACCTTTATCGGATGAGTTCCACGATTACCGGGGTTACGCCGGAAGGGTGGCCGGCGGAGTGTTTTCACCCGGAGATAAGGTTATTGCGCTTCCTTCGATGCTGGAAAGCACCATCAGTTCTGTTGATGTATATAGGGATAAGGTAGAAAGTGCTTTTGCCCCGATGTCGGTTACCCTGACTCTGACTGATGACATAGACATTAGTCGCGGCGATATGCTGGTTAAACCAGACAATATGCCTCAGATCACCCAGGATCTGGATATCATGATCTGCTGGATGAACGAAAAACCGCTTCAGGTCAATGGCAAATATGCTGTAAAGCACACCACCCGGGAAGTCCGGTGTATCATCAGGGAGGTAAAATATAAAGTAAATGTTAACAACCTTGAGCGAATCGAAGGAGATCTGAGTGTAGGATTAAATGATATTGCTGCAGTAAGCATACGTACAACCAAACCACTGTTTGCAGATCCATACAAGAAAAACAGAAGAACCGGCGCACTGATAATTATTGATGAATCAACCAACAACACGGTTGGGGTAGGAATGATCCTATAATAACTTTTCCGGCATAATGCAGAAATAACTACATCCTATGCTGCCCTGATTACTTCAACGATAATAACCCATATCGAAACTGAAGTTAATAACAAAGTGTATTCCCCTGTCAAAAGCCAGCCTGAATAAAATCAATGTCACAATAGCGAGTGTTGAAATCAGCAGTCCGGGAGGTCTTTTGTGTCGGCTTGGACGCTCTGCCACACTTCTTGGTTTGGCCTTAAAGTTAAAGAATGCAGGTATTACCATGAATCCCATCGATGCAATGATAATCGCATCGTAGACCATAATATTGGGATGCTGTGGAATGGCATTAGGATACTTCACCACGATAATCATTAACCCACCGATAATCCAGGGAATGATAAACCTCGCACCCAGGGCAACCGTTAACCGCCAACGGTGCTGCCTGACTCCTGCGGGCAGGGTTTCCAGTGCAAAAACAGCACTGTAATAGCCAGTAACCGTTAACAGAAAAAGGAATATCAATGAAACAAGGATTCTGAAAAACACATTCATGTAAAGCCAGTTTGCTACGTAACCGAATCCCTGGCTGGTAGCAATTCCGGCAACAAATGCCCCGAGAAAATGTGTGGCACCATGAAAAGCCACCCATAACAGGAACAGGCGCAACTGGGGTTTCAGTTTTTCACGCATCAGAACAACCCTCAGCAATATAAGGGAGGTCATCACAGATACAAAAGGACTTGAAAGTGTGATTACGATGATATTAAACCTTGACCAGAGCGGACTGGCATTGCCGATCGGGAAATATATCTCATAATAAAAAAGAACAGAATCAATGTCGAAATTAGAGGCTACAAGCGTTTCCGTAAACTGGTAAATCAGATAGACCAGGAGATAGGCCAGAATATAGAAACCAAGAGAATTAAACATGGCATAACCCTCCTCTGGCATCACTTTTTTCAAATCATCCCAAAAATCCAGCTGACTCTTTTTCTCCTTCTTATCCTGTCTGCTGGTTTCAAATAATCTTTTAAGGAATGATTTTTTCTTGTATGGCCTGTGCTTCCGTATTTTGATCGGTTTAATGATTCTTTCGGGATTATTACTTCCGGCATTTGAACCAACAAAATCCGGAGATCTATCTATGTCCGGTTGTGTAGTGTCAGACGTCTGCGTTAAAATGACTTTACCACGAACCGACCTGCCAGACTTCTCTCTTTCAGGATTTATAATATTTTCAAGAAATTTCGGCAACACCTTCTTTTTCCTTCTGTGCCTCGACTTTGAGCCTGCCGGGACAACCTGTTGTCTTTCAGATAGTCCACTTAATCCAGGATTTACATTGGTCCTGTGCCTGTGTTGTCGTCTTGGTTTTTCCCCGGTCAGGATAAAAAAAATACGTTCTCCCAGTCTTCTAAGGAAGTTCCTGCCATTTGAGCCGTTTTCTGGCATAATTGTCCGATTCTCTTGATTAAACCATCAAATCTATAATTCTCCTATAATCCTCCTGCGTAAGCTTATGCACATATGTAGCAGCTCTGTTATGAACCATCACACGAAAAATCTCATCAGCATCAACTTTCTTAGTTACAACTTCGCTCAAGC
Organism: Bacteroidota bacterium; assembly: GCA_009773455.1. Taxonomy (GTDB): domain Bacteria; phylum Bacteroidota; class Bacteroidia; order Bacteroidales; family Lentimicrobiaceae; genus Lentimicrobium. The sequence goes on from WSXU01000008.1 coordinate 122,205, forward strand.
GGACAGGACAGCCCAGCTCCCTGAAAAATCCTTCAAGCCTGTCTGTTGTTTGTCCGATATCTTCGGTGTCAAAAAGATTTTTTCCCAGGAATTTTATCCTGTTTCCCAGATGTTCTTTCTGCAATCGCAGCCAGGCAGGGTAAACAATGGTAAGGGATGCCCCATGCGGAACGCCGTAAAGAAGTGAAAGTACGTGCCCGATGCTGTGCACGCCCCACTCCCCTGAAGTCCTTCCATACATTGTCATTCCATTGAGAGCCATGGTTGCTGCATACATGATTTTAGCACGAAGCTTATAATTTGTCAGGTCCTTCATCAACTCAGGGCCATATTCCATCGCCTCGCTGATCATCGAAAACACAAACCTGTCAGATAAAGTAGCCTCTTCTCCTTTGCCAAAATAAGCTTCAAGGCAATGAGCAACCAGATCGGCAATGCCATATGCGGTATAATTTGCCGGAACGGTTGTTGTTAGTTGAGGATCAAGAAATGAATGTTTCGGATATAAGAGCGGATTACCGTATCCGGCTTTGTTTTCAGCCTCATGATTACTCAGCACGGCAAACTGGTTCATTTCAGTTCCGGTGGCTGCCAATGTGAGTACAGCGATCAAAGGAGTCGCAGACCGGGGCATTAACCTGCGCTCGAAAAACCCCCAGGCAGGAGCATCAACCGGTATGGCTATAGAAATAATCTTTGCAGAATCAATTACACTTCCTCCACCAACTGCCAGTATCACATCGACTTCATTCTTGCGGCCTAAAGCGGCCGCCAGATCAACATCCTGAACAACAGGATTGGACTGGATTCCACTATATTCAATAACTTCAGCCCCGACGGAATCCAACTGTTGTTTAATAACCTCATATAATCCATTGGTCTTTACAGAGCTCTTCCCATAAACAAGCAATACTTTCTTACCGTATTTGCTTATTGTTATCCCGAGTTGGTTCAGCACGCCTTTCCCGAAATGCAGTGTTGTTGGGTTAAATGCAGTAAAATTTTCCATATTCTACGGAAATTATCAGATTCATTTTACCAGCTCCCCTTCTCTGAGGTACCGGCATCCGGAACAAAATCCATTTGCTTACGCTGTAAATCTACACGTTTAACTTTTATCCTCAAAGGTGCGCCAAGTTTAAATTCACGGCCGTAGTGTTGTCCGATTACACGGTAATTGTCATCGTCCAGGTAGTAGAAATCGTCGTCAAGGTACTTAAGTGAAATCATACCTTCACATTTGCTCCCTTCGAGTTCAACAAATATACCCCATTTACTGATACCTGAAATAAGTCCGTTAAATGATTGACCAATTTTATCCTGCAGAAACTCGGCTTGTTTATATTTTACAGAAGCACGTTCGGCTTCAACCGCCTTCTTTTCCATGTCAGAACTGTGCTGACAGTATTCTTCATATTCATCCCTGTTTACAGAGGGCTTTCCATCCATGTACCATTCCAGAAGCCGGTGAACCATAAGGTCAGGATACCTGCGTATGGGAGATGTAAAATGCGTATAATGCTGAAATGCAAGTCCGTAATGACCTATATTTACTGTTGAATAAACAGCCTTAGCCATTGTCCGTATCGCGATGGATTCAATCATATTCTCTTCACCCTTACCGGCAATCTGATCGAAAAGCAGATTAAATGATTTGGCCAGGCCTTTACGGGAACCAATGCTCATTTTGTAGCCGAGTTTCGATAGAAACTCTGTGAATTTCAATAGTTTATCCGGATTGGGCTCGTCATGGATCCTGTAAACAAATGTCCTGGGTTTGTGCTCTCCTGTTTTTCTGCCAATCTTTTCAGCCACTTTCCGGTTAGCCAGCAGCATAAAGTCCTCGATCAGCATATTGGCTTCCTTCTGTTCCTTAATATAGGTGTCAATCGGTTTGCCACTTTCATCAAGAATAAACTTGACTTCCTGGCTGTGAAATGCAATAGACCCCTGTCTGAAACGTTCTTCTCTCAGTCTGGTTGCAAGATTATTCAGTACCATCAGTTCACTTTTATAATCACCGTCTGCCCCTTCAATCATAACCTGAACTTCTTCATAATTGTAACGGCGGTTGCTTCTGATGATTGTTTTTCCATACCATTCATCACTGATTCTTCCATTGGCGTCCATTTTAAAAACCGCTGAGAAACAGAGCTTATCCTCATCAGGGCGCAGTGAACATACCAGATTAGATAATTTTTCCGGCAACATCGGGATGGTTCTGTCAACCAGGTAAACAGAGGTCCCCCGTTCATATGCCTCCTGATCAATGGCTGTATGAGGTTTTACGTAATGTGAAACATCTGCAATATGCACACCGACCTCCCATTCACCATTTCCAATATCTTTGAGCGACAATGCATCATCAAAATCCTTGGCATCCGGAGGATCAATCGTGCATGTCCAGATGTTTCTGAAATCTCTCCTTGAAGCAATCTCTTTTTGCGTGATTTCTACTGGAAGTGTCTCAGCTTCCTTCAGGGTTTTGGGATTGAACTGTAAAGGAAAATCAAATGTTGCCAGAATAGAGTTCATCTCAACATCATTGTTTCCCGGATCTCCCAATACCTGGCTGATTTCTCCGAACGGATTTTTTGATTGTTCCGGCCAGTCTGTTATCCTGGCAATGGCCTTTTGGCCGTTTTTAGCCTTGTTCAGAGATTCTTTCGGAATAAATATATCTACAGGAGTACTCGTGTCATCAGGTACAAGGAAAGCAAATTTTCCGGTAAGCTGAACAGTACCGACAAAAGTCGTTCTCGCTCTTTCAATTACTTCAACGATCTGACCTTCCGTTTTCCGACCCCTGCGCATAGGAAAAAGATGGACCTTCACCTTGTCCCCGTTAAGGGCATGACCGGTATTGTTGGCAGCGATAAAAATATCTTCATCAAGATCCGGAACAGTCACATATGCTTTTCCGGTTTGTTTCATATCAACGATTCCGACAACAGTCGATTGAAGAATTTTATCGGCTAGCAGGTCAGGATTATATTTGAACTTCCCCCGGTTCAGTTCAAGGATGGTGCCTGACTTTGTCATTGATTCCAACGCCTTGTTAACCAAAGCCCTGCTAATATTGTCGGTGATTCCGAGCAATTTTGATACTTGCCGGTAATTAAAAGCCTTGAAGGGGTTAGCAATAAAAAATGCTTCAATTAGGTTCAACACCGGACCCGGAGAAGCCTGTGATTTTTTGGTGGTCTTTTTTCTTGCCATTACGATGTTATTGTATTTGTAAAGGTATAAAAATACCCTCTCGGGCCATCAAATAAACAATTCCAGGCAGAGAGCGACCTGGTTAAAAGGTGAAATGTGATAAATGTGAACATTTTTGGGATTACTTTTTTCGAAATGCATGATAAACCTTTGAATGCCCGGAAAACCTGTTCCTTAACTGAACTGATTTTCTAGCTATAAAAGACGAGAGTAACTACTAAAATATACGGGGGTATATATGGACTCGGGTAAAAAAAGAATCCTACTGGCTGAGGATAATGCAATCAATCAAAAGGTTGCTTTACTCATGCTGAAAAAATATGATCAAAGCATCGACATCGCCGATAACGGGCGGATAGCCGTCGAAAAATTTCTGCATCATGATTATGATCTGGTACTAATGGATCTCCACATGCCTGAACTTGACGGTTTTGAAGCTACCATTCAGATCAGGGAAATTGAACTGTCTGAAAAACGGGAAAAGAAGGTAAAAATATATGCAATGACAGCCAGTTCAATTACAGATGAGAGTGAACGGTGCTATGCTGTGGGAATGGATGGCTATATCAGCAAACCATTCAAAGCAGAAGAAGTTATCAATGTTCTTGCCTGAAATCAACACCGGGAATCGCAGCAATAAGATCACGGGTATATGCCTCTGAAGGAGATTCATAGATTAAATCTGAATCACCGTACTCAACAATTTTTCCCTTTCTCATTACCACCATTCTGTCTGACATAAAGCGCACAACCGAAAGATCGTGTGATATAAATATATAGGTCAGCCCGAATGACTTTTTAAGATCATTCAGGAGGTTCAAAACCTGTGCCTGGACAGAAACATCCAGCGCAGAAACCGATTCATCACAGATTATAAACTCTGGTTCAAGGGCAAGTGCTCTGGCAATGCATATCCTCTGCCTTTGGCCACCTGAAAACTGGTGCGGATATCGTTCATAGTGCTCGGATTTCAGGTTTACCCTGTTGAGTAATTCCATCACCCTGTCCTTCCGTTGCATATCACTGCTATGCATCCTATGGGCCTGCATAGGTTCAAGGATTGCCTGGCCAGCTGTAATTCTCGGATTCAAAGAGGAATAGGGGTCCTGAAAAATGATCTGGATGCGCTTGCGAAGGTATCTGAGTTCCTTTAAGGGCAGATTTATCAGGTTGATCCCGTCGAATTCCATGCCTCCGGAAGTTGGTTCAATCAACCGCAGCAAAGCTCTGCCCAGCGTTGTTTTCCCGCATCCTGATTCACCAACAAGGCCAAGAGTCTCACCCTTATAAACATTAAAACTAATCTGGTCTACTGCTTTATGGAAATTTCGTTGCCGGCTAAACATGGACCTGGGCATCGGATAATGGACAGACAAATCCCTGATTTCCAATAACGGCATTCCCTTATATAACTTCTGATGATCTGAAATTCGTTCTTTACTTGTAACTTCTTCGAATAAACCTTTAAAATCAACGATTGATTCCCCAGAAGAAACATCAAAATCACTGACTACAGGCAGTCTTCTGAGGCGACGGTCAAGCGGAGGTCTGCAGGCAAGCAACCCCTGTGTATAAGGGTGTGCCGGATTTGAAAAAATCTGCTTCACAAACCCTTGCTCTACGATCTGTCCTTGCTTCATAACCAACACATAATCTGACACTTCTGCAACAACGCCAAGATCGTGACTGATGAAGATAAGACTCATTCCATATTTATCCCTAAGTGATCTCAACAATGTCAGAATGGCTTTTTGAACAGTAACATCCAGCGCAGTGGTTGGTTCATCAGCAATAAGTATATCGGGCCGGCATGCGATGGCCATGGCAATCATAACCCTTTGTTTCTGACCTCCCGACAATTGGTGGGGATAAGAATTGTATACCCTTTCAGGATCGGGAAGAAGCACCTCGGTAAAAAGGGAAATGACATGTTCCTTTGCCTTTTTCCTGTTATATCCAAGGTGCAGCCGTATTGCCTCAGTTAACTGCAATCCGCATTTCATTACCGGATTAAGGGATGTCATCGGCTCCTGAAAAATCATTGCAATGCGGCTACCACGCAATTTTCTCATTGCCGGTTCATCAATATCTGTCAGGCTGATATCTTCACCCCGGGATCCATTATAAAGGATCCTGCCGCTGTCAATCCTGCTTCCCAGGGCGGGAAGCAGACGCATAACCGAAAGAGATGTCACCGATTTTCCTGACCCGCTTTCGCCAACTATGCCCAAAGACTGTCCCGGCATCATCGAAAATGACACCTGTTCAACGGCTTTGTGCCATCCTGACTCATCGTGAAACGATACGCTCAGGTTGTCGATTGTTAAAACGGGCTTAGTCATCATTCGAGCCAATAAGTTGGTATGGCTAAAGAGAAATTATCAGAGTAAAGCATTCCTGTTGGCATCCTGCTTTATAAATATAAACAAAAGGATTGTAAATGCCCATAGAGAGGACCCTCCGTAGCTAAAAAAAGGCAACGGTATGCCAATTACAGGAACAAGTCCGATGGTCATGCCAATATTAATCATAAAATGAAAGAAGAGTATAGCCGCCACACCATAGCCATAAACCCGGCTAAACTCGGATCGCTGTCGTTCAGCAAGCATGATGATTCTTACCAGCATGGCCATAAACAAGGATATAACCACCAGAGAACCTATAAAGCCCCATTCCTCTCCAACCGTACAAAAAATAAAGTCCGTGCTCTGTTCGGGAACAAAATTGTATTTGGTTTGTGTCCCGTTTAAAAATCCTTTTCCCAGAAAACCTCCGGAACCGATGGCAATTTTTGATTGATTTACATTATATCCAGCCCCCTTCAGATCAAGTTCTTTACCAAGAAGTACATTGATCCTGGTTTTCTGATGTTCGCCCAGGAAATTGGAGACACCATATTCAACGGAATAGGTAAATCCGATTCCTATGAGTAACAAGGCTAACAGATTTAAAATGTTACGACGGTTTCGTTTCATAAAGAAGAAGAGAACGGCTGCCATAACTACCAGTAAAATCATTACATAAATTGTGCCTACCATCAGTGTGCTTAAGGCCACAACAACAACAAGCGCTCCGGCAAGCAGAAAGTTGCCCGAAAGTCCCATCCTGTATAAAACCAGAATGAAAGATCCATATACCAGGGCAGAACCTGTATCGTTCTGAAGCAGAATCAACAATGCAGGAACACCCATAATGACCAGGGGCATGATCCTGGTACGAATATCCTTGACATTTATGTGTTGTGCATTGAAAAAACGTGCCAGTGCCAGGTTGGTGGCAAACTTTGCAAATTCAGCAGGCTGAATACCAAATCCCCCAACCCCAAACCATGATTTGGAACCTGAAACCTCAGTGCCCACCGCCAGGACGACCAGCAACAAAAAAATTGTAAACCCGTATATGACATACGCAAATGTGCTGAAAAACCTGGCATCTGTAAGTAAAATTACCAAACCCAGAAACAGGGATGATGCGATCCAGATTACCTGTTTTCCGTAACTCTGCGAAATATCAATAATACTGCTGTACTCTTCATTATAAACGGCAGCATAGATGTTCACCCAGCCAAGCAATACCATTACAAGGTATAGTATGACCAGCGTGAGGTCAACATTGCTGAAAATATTCTTCCGTTCGCGCACTGATCAGTAAAGTTTGGTATTCAACATATGCTCTTCAACATCGGGTCGTTTAATCTTTCCGGTAATATACTTCTCAATCATCAATGAAGCAACAGGTAATGCCCAGGAAGATCCGAATCCGGCATTTTCAATGATAACAGCTATGGCAATCTTAGGGTTTTCTGCAGGTGCAAAAGCCATGAAAAGCGAGTGATCGTCACCATGAGGATTTTCAGCAGTACCGGTCTTACCGCACATGGTTACACTGTCAATCTGATACCAACGGGCTGTCCCCAGGGTTGCCACCTGTCGCATCCCTTCCACGGCAACTTCAAAATGGACTGGGTCAATCAGTGAATTGACTTTTTTGAATTCAGCCGGTTTCTTGCCCTTTTCACCAAGGTATTTTACAACATGGGGTACAATGTAGGAACCGCGATTGGCCATTGCAGCAGCATAGTTTGCCAGTTGAAGGGGCGTTACAAGAATTTCGCCCTGTCCAATTGAAAGTGAACGAATGGTCATCGCATTCCAATGACCTTTACCGTAAATTTCGTCATATTTCTCTGCGGAGGGGATATTCCCCGACAGTTCAAATTGCAGGTCAGTGCCCAGCTTATGACCAAACCCCAGGCTCATGACCTGATCACGCCATGTTACATAATTATTACGAATACCGCCATGTTTGCCATTTGTGATGATTGAACGGAAAACCTGCCAGTGAAAAGGATTACATGATTGCTGTATCGCCACTTCCACATTCAAAGGCGACTGATGTGTATGGGTGCATCTGATCGGCGAAGAAGTCTTCCCCTGACAGCTGTATCTTACTCCAAGATTGAGCAAGCCTTCCTGCAGGCCTACAAGGTCGTTGACCATTTTAAAGGTTGATCCCGGCGGGTAAGTACCTGCCATCGCACGGTTTATCAACGGCTTTACCGGATCTTCGGACAATAACTTATAATTTTTACTTCTGACCCGACCGACCAGAAGATTCGGGTCATAGGCTGGACTGGAGAGAAATGCAAGAATTTCACCAGTTGAAGGTTCTATGGCAACCACACTGCCCATTTTCCCCTTCATCAGCAACTCACCATACTCCTGCAGATCAGCATCTATTGACAGGTAAAGATCCTGACCCATGATGGCTGCAGAATCAAATCTACCATCCTGAAAACTTCCCACCTCACGGTTATGAACATCAACCATTTTGATTTTCATCCCCTTGATTCCCCGAAGAATGTTTTCATATGATTTTTCAATACCACTGATTCCGATGTAGTCTCCTGATTTGTAATAGGGGTTTTTATCAATCAACCCCTGGGTGACTTCACCGACATAACCAAAAAGATGCGCGCCAATTGGCTTGGGGTAGTATCTTAAAGTGCGGGGCTGAACAAAGAAGCCGGGAAAACGGTACATTTTTTCTTCAATGTAACCATAGGTTTCCTTTGATATCTGCTTTTCAAACAGGCTTGGCTTATACTTTGAATATTTGACGGCCTTCTCCATCCGCTCGAGAAAACCTTCATAAGTAATCTCGAGAAGCCTGCAAAACTCAGCTGTATCAATCTCTTTAACCTGCAGTGGAGTAACCATCAGGTCGTAAACGGCTTCATTATAAACAAGGAGTTTCCCGTTTCGGTCGTATATCAATCCACGGGCCGGATACTGTGTGACGTAGCGCAGAACATTGTTGTTGGCAGAAAGGGCATAACTCTTATCTATTACCTGAATGTAAAACAAACGGATAAGGTAGATTACACCAATAACCAGAAAAATGGCTATAACAGTCTGTTTTCGGGAAGCAAGAGTTCTGTTCGCCATTGGCTCCTGTAAATCTGAATTTAGAATGCAAAATTACTGATTAACCGGGTTCGGTTGACACCGATTTTCATCAGCAGACAACTAAAAATTAACAAAGTTTATATCAGAAAACTTAAGAAAACCGGGAATTTCTGATTGTAAACCTAAGGAGCTGAGGGTATAGGTTTTGCCGGATATTTTACTATTTATAACAACAGATCAACCACTTATTGTTTAATCCTCAGATCCATCCTCTGACACTGTAATAACCGATCGCAAAATATTCCCTGATTACGATCACTTCATATTTGAGATGATTCCAGAACTGATACCTTACCTGTAGGTTGCTGCCGATGGCGGGAGCCATTTTATTTCCTTTCAGGTCTGGATCATTAAAGGTGAGATCTGAGCCGAGAGAGGTTTCAAATGCCGGGAATCCGCTTACCCTGGTGAAACCGCATTTTCTGAAACATTTTACGGCACGTCTGATGTGCTCTGGTGAAGAAACAATGGTTATCGGTGTTGATGGCTTCTCCTCCTTCAGCATTGCTGCAATTTCAAGTGCCTGTCCGCGGGTGTTTTTCCCGGTATTGGCAAAAAGAATTTTCTGTGGATTAACCCCCCGGAATGTTAGTTCTGCTGAAATGAGAAGGGGATCACCAAGACTATCAGACAAAATACCGGGAACTGCCACGATTACCTTTGCATTCGGATTCGCACCGGCCAGCACGGCAGTATAATAAGCCCTGATCAGCCCGTTTTCACTCGGAATTCCGGCACCGGCCAGCATAATAATATAATCAGGGGATTCACCGATACTGCTTTTGGCAGACGAAAGGGCATAATATGCCCTGAAAGGAAGGGTCGTGAAAGCTAAAAGGCATAAAATAATAAAGAAAGTGCCGCTTACCATCAGAAACACCCTGACCAGCCTCCCTGGTAACCTGCCCTTTTTACTCATCTAAATACAGAAATATACCCCCGTCATTTTTCCCATCGTTGATGATCCCGAAGAAATTCTCATCCATCTGAACCTTAAAGCTTGCCGGGTTAATATAGCGGGCGGTTATTTTTACTTTATTATCAGCATTAAACCTTACCTTGACATAATTATAAACATAATCCTCACCTTTGGGATTCTGTATCAGTTTCGACTCGGATGCCACCAGAAAAGCCTCTTTGTTCTTTACTGCGTTTGGCGCGAAATATTCAAAAACATCCAGTTTCATTCCTCCTATGGCGTCAGGAACTTTTTCCTGTTTCTCATTATCGGAAATCAACTCACACTTGGCATAATAAAAAACCATACTCACATGGTTTCCGCTTTTGAGTAAAGTCACCAGTTCGTCAAAATTATTCAGTTGCCTGGGTTGTGCACTCACACCGGTCATTCCACCGATAATCATCAACAATACTGTTACAATTGCACGTTTCATAATTATTGCTTTTTAATTACTATGGGAGGGGTCCTGAAAGTGTTGCTTTTGTTAAGGGCCCTGTCGTTGATATAAACTTCAAACATGATGGTATCAAATGCCGACAACGGATTGTTGACAAAAAGAGTATCTTCAATTTCACCGCTGATGGCCTTGTTCTTTCCTGCCGGGGTCAGGATTGGAATCCTTCCGTTGAAGGTTGCTGTATCATAAACGATGGTTGTGTCGTTGATATAATTCGGTGTAATCAGAAAGACTTCCTTAAACTCGCCGTTCTGCCTTTCAAAATATCTGATAAACAGATTATAATCATATGGAGGAAGGGTGTCAGAATCATACAATCCTATATTCCCGTCACCATCGGCAAACGAAAATCTGAGCACTCCCCGCTGGTCAATGCCCTGATCATCCCGAAGCAGCGTAAAATCCATAAATTCAACGGAGGGTTCAGGAGGGTAATCCTCATATTTTTTGCAGGAACTAAATGCGAACACTACAATAAATACAATAAGTGCAAATGGTTTAAGTTTCATCCTGACAAAAGATATATTTGAAATAACGCGCAAAACCTGTGCCGAATTGTTGGTTATTACATTTCATTCGCCTCTGTGTTGCAAAACTAATCTTTTGAGAATAAATCCTGCCCCATAAGAGGTCTGATTAGTTCAGGACCCTCAGTTTTGACAGAATTCACCAGGGTATTGACTTTATAGACTTTCATTCTGCTCTCAGTATATGGCTTCAGCATTTCCGAAAGATTTGCCTCATTATCCCCGTACAGCCATTCGTCGTACATCTCTTTGTCCAATATTACCGGCATCCGGTTATGAACAGGTTCCATCAGACTATTGGGGACTGTTGTAATGATAGCAAAAGAGCGGATTTTTCTTCCGGGTTCATGTGTCCATTCGTCCCAGAGTCCGGCCATGGCAAAAGGAGAGTCATCGGCCATAAGAAACCGGTAAGGTTGCTTATGGCCGGATCTGCTCCATTCATAAAATCCGTCAGCCGGCACTATACATCTCCTCTTCCTGAAAGCCTGCCTGAACATAGGCTTCTCATCCAGACTTTCAGCCCGGGCGTTGATTACCGGGGTTGACCCCTGAAATTCCCTTGACCAGAAAGGAATCAGCCCCCATCTGAAAAATCTGAGCTTACGGGGTTCCTCAGCAGTAATAACCGCCAGATTCTGCGTCGGCGCTCCGTTATAGCGTGGAACATATGGTTCTGAACCACCGGCCAGTCTGAAAAATTCATTCAGTTGCTGTTCTTCTGTTGTAAGTGAAAATCGCCCGCACATAATCGCTGAATATTTGATAAAATTACTGTTTTTTTGCGGCGAATTCTTATTATACTGCTAATTTGAGTATTTTTGGTAATACTGACGATTCAATTCCTGAAATCATTCCGGAAACTGAAATAAAAATTCGAACATCATGAAAAAATTTGCTGTTGTTCTTGCGGGTAATGGGGTTTTTGACGGGGCCGAAATTCACGAAGCCACCCTTACACTGCTTGCCATTAAAAAAAATGGCGCTGAATATGAAATTTTCGCGCCAGACATTCCCCAGCATCATGTTGTTAACCATCTCACCGGTAAAGAAATGTCTGAAACCCGCAATGTTCTTGTTGAATCTGCCCGCATCGCCCGGGGGAAAATTAAACCGTTAAGTACATTCAATGCCCGTGATTTTGATGCTTTGATATTCCCGGGAGGTTTCGGTGTGGCCAAAAACCTGTGCAACTTCGCTACTGTTGGATCGGATTGTAAAATAAATGCTGATACCGAAAAGGCCATCAAGGATATGGCTACACTCAAAAAGCCAATAGGAGCAATGTGTATTTCACCGGTTCTTATTGCTAAAACGCTTGGAAATGTTGAAGTCACTCTGGGTTCTGATCCGAATGATGCCACAAATATCAGGAAAATGGGGGCTGTCCACATTAATACAGCACACGGTGAAGTGGTAAAGGATCCACACCGCCCGGTTTTTACCACACCATGCTATATGTTGGATGCTGACATTGTTCAGATTGCCGAAGGAACCGATAATATTGTAAAAGCAATTCTAAAAGAACTGGAAACCTCCTGAGCAGCAAATGCAGGCCGGAAATACCCGGATTGTCTGGTTTTATTTTAAAACCATCCTTTTGCTTCTCCAAAATCCAGGGCATCTGCCACTACTTCATTGTGATCAAAAGCAAGCGGGGGCAGTTTTCTGATCTTGAACCAGCCGGCCTCTGCAGCATCATCCCCGCCAGCAACTTCCTGATTACTATTTCCATACATTCCTGCATATGCAATTGAAATAGTCCGGTGCCTTGGATCACGGTTCACTGCACCATAGGTATGGTATTGATAAAGTTTTATTCCCTTGATGCCGGTTTCCTCCTGAAGTTCACGATGTACGGCATCCTCGGGAGTTTCATCTATATTGATAAATCCCCCTGGAGCTGCCCACATATCTTTAAAAGGAGGGTTTCTCCTCTTAATCAGCAAAACTTCCAATTCAGTCCCGGCTTTCCTGAAAACAAGGGCATCGACAGTTACTGCGGGTCTGGGATACGGATATGTATACATCGTGAGAAGGTTTTGCGCGAAATTATAAATAAAAAATCCTGCCGGGCAGGATTTCTTATCTCACACACACACGAGAAAACATATCTGTACAAAATCATGATATGCCAGAGAACAGGAAGTGTTTGTGGGAACACTCTGCTGTCCTCATTTCTTTATGTCTTTAATACATTGTAAACTTTAACATAAGTTTATAATCACGGCTTTTTGAGTCTTCAGCCCTGAGGACCATGCTGTTAAGGCAGTCAGTAACATACCCCAACAGGCCGGGATGAGATCCAGTGCTATCGGAAACAGTGACCTGACCATCGCAATCTGTAGAAATCCTTACGTTGACCACCCCCTCTAGATGACAAATTCTGGCAAAATCCGGAAAAGGAATACCCTTACTTATCTCCTCACGCAGGTAACTGTGTTCTGCAGCCGCAAACATCGACCTGCTCCCATCACGGGCAACAACCATTACAACGGGTAAATCAGGGTTCATAGTTATAAAATATCTGGTGGCACTTTATTAACCAATCTTGTGCCAAACTTTTATCAAGCTGGTTTTTAGATCATTAATATTTAACACTTAATAAATAGCGTCCGTTCTCAGGAAACGGTTGTCCGGAAATGAACGGCATTGTAACTAAGACGGGGAGAATGGAGAAATGTTACCGGTGATCAGACAGTTTGTGTGCTAATCGCTTTCCGGTGAAGGAATAATTTCTTCGTTGCTGTTGGTTCCGGCTACAATGATCACAATTTCGCCTTTGGGAGGATTTTGATCGTAATGCCTGGCCAGTTCTGCAAGCGTTCCGCGACGGTTTTCCTCAAAAAGTTTGGTGAGTTCCCTTGAAACACATGCCCGCCGGTCAGGGCCGGTCACTTCCGACAGTTGTTCAAGAAATTTTACCAGTCTGAAAGGTGATTCATAAACTATAAATGTACAGGGTAGTCCTGAAAGAAACTTCAATCTTGTTTGCCGTCCCTTTTTATGGGGAAGGAATCCCTCAAAGTAAAACCGGTCACTCGGCAAACCTGAATTTACCAGGGCCGGGACGAAAGCTGTCGGCCCCGGGAGGGTTTCAATCTCAATCCCCATTGAAATGCAGGTCCTGACAAGCAGGAAACCCGGATCTGAAATACCGGGTGTCCCGGCATCGGTAACCAATGCCACCGATTCTCCGGCTGAAATCCGCGCTGCAATAGAGTCAGCAGTCCGGTGTTCATTGTGCATATGGTGAGCAATCATTTTATTCTCAATGCCAAAATGCCTTAACAACATCCCGGTTTTGCGGGTGTCTTCGGCAAGTATCACATTCACTTCCTTTAACACCCTGATGGCCCTGAGTGTCATATCTTCAAGGTTACCAATCGGTGTAGGAACAAGATAAAGTTTTGGCATCAGGCGATCATGTTAATTTATTGGTTGTCTCCAACGTGGATCACAGCATCTTTCCGGTAACTTGTCAGAAAATCGCGCAGCAACCTGAAGATATCATCATATTCGGTAAACGGTACCCTATCTGCACTGTCGTAAATGTTGTGATATTCCCGGTGCTCCTTACCCATCGAATAGATAAATACAGCAGGTACTCCAGCCCTGAAGAAAGGACAATGATCACTGTTACAGCTTTCTCCACGCGGTGCTACCTTCAGAATATATTCGTTGTCTGTATTTATTTTTGCGATCCTTTCAAACTGCTGAAGAAATGTTTTCCCGTTAACAATGGTGATTCCTTCACTACCGGTTCCAACCATATCCAGATTTATCAGGAAAGAAATCTTTTTCAGCGGAAAAAGGGGATTCCCAACATAAAACTCCGATCCGTTCAACCCGGTTTCTTCACCCGAAAAGGCCATAAATGCAATACTATAGCGTGGTTTGTTTCCGGGTTGGGAAAAATGCCATGCCAAATCAAGCATCATAGCAGTTCCACTTGCATTGTCGTTAGCCCCGGGGAAAACAACATCTTTTCCCATCATCCCCAGGTGATCAAAATGGGCAGTAATTACCAGAAACGAATCGGATAATTCCGTCCCGTGAATAAAACCTATCACATTCCTGACCTGGTAAGCCGGGTTGAATTCTGCTTCAATGCATACTTCTGCCTTCGTGGGTTTGACCGGCACAGCAGGTTTCAGAACTTCGAAAACCGGAAATGACTTTTGTTTATATGCTGATGAAACGCTGAAAAGAAGCCTGTCCTTGCCTGAAAGCACAATAAACCCGGCTGATTTAATGAAATTGGTGCGGATCAGGGAATCTGCCAGCGGAAGCTGCTCTTTGGGAATTGAAGATTTATCGATTAAAACAAGGATGTCGGAATAGTCCCTGCCTTTGAGCTTTGAAAGCTTTTCGGAACTTTCAAAGAATTTGGATTTTAGTTCCCTGATCTTGTATGTGCCATTTATTGCAGGGCTCGACCCTGAAATAATGAAATCAATCCCGGGTTTTAACACCTTTCCGTTTATCTGAAGTCCGACCTTACCAGGGAAAGTATTGACCGGTAAATTGAAAGGTTGAAAATAACTGTCTGAAAAGCTTTCCAACCCATACCGCTTCATTTCTGAAGCAATAAAATCAGATGCTTTCCGATTGCCTTCATTCACATATCCACGACCGGCCATGCTTTCTGAAGCCAGTGTATCAACGATATATTTTGCATAGGTTTTATCCTGTGCGGTTAACTTGCCCGGAACAATGAAATAAATCCCGATAACAAGAAGAACGGCAGCCGGATGAAACAGATATCCCTTATTTTTTGACATTCTGATCTGGTTCAATTCCGGTTACATATATCTTCTTACAATAAATTCCCGTAGTTTTTTCCAGACCTGATTCTGATCATTCCAGCTATACCGTGATTTTAAATCTGCCAGTAGCATTTCTGCCTCTTTGATGCCGATGCATGAATTCAGCAGATTAACAGCCTCTGTATAACGATCTGAAGATCCTTCAAACAGCTCATTGATAAACTGGAATTTGTCATTCAGTCCGATGGCTGATTTCAAATCACTGATTGGCTTTAATTGCATACGATCGGCCAATGAAAGATCACTTCTCCCGGAAGTGATTCTATCGTTGAGAGAAGGAGTATCAGATTTAAGTTTATCGGCAATAGTCGGTGCTCCAAACAGGTCAACCGGCACTGAAACAGTTTTATTTACCTCTGGCCCGGGATCGCGCACAAATTCACTTTCTGAATTAAATTCACTGACAATCAAAGGTGGTGATTCCTGTGAAACAGTTTTCCCGGCTGAAGGGGATTCGGCCTGTGTAAATTCCGGATGAACCGGAGCCTGTTCGGGCTTTTCTTCGAATGGGATAACCGGTGGAGACGTAACCGGTATTTTTGTAACATCTGTTTGGATTGGCTCAGGGTTTAATTCAACAGGCAGGGTTATCTCCTGAACATTGGTTGCAGTTTTGTCAACAACAGGAGCCTCCTTACGCATAGCTTCTGTCTTCACATACAACTGTCTCAGTAATGAGAGTATAAGATCAGCATCAAGCGGATGAACAGTTCCTTCAGGGAGATGATCGAACCGGTCAGAAAGTTCATGGATAAGTTGCCTTATTTCGGATTTTAATGATTCCATTTTATTAACAATTTATAAACCGGAGGAATGTGAATGTTGAATGACGCTATTTTTGTATTTTGCGCCCTGAATAAGAATCCGGTCCGAAATGGTCCGGGATATAACTCTGGTTTCAGAGGTTAAAATTAGTAAAGATATCAGTTCAAGTTAAAGAAATGTTTCTCGAAAGCGCCATTAACCCTTCACAACGCAGAGGCTGGATAGAAATTATCTGCGGCTCGATGTTCTCGGGAAAAACTGAGGAACTGATCCGCAGGTTAACGCGTGCCCGCATTGCAAAGCAGCGCGTTGAAATATTCAAGCCGGCCGTTGATACCCGTTACGACGAAGTAAATGTGGTATCACACAACGAGAACTCCATTACATCGACGCCGGTGCAGGCTTCCTCGCAGATTTTGATTTATGCCAACGAAGTGGATGTTGTGGGGATAGATGAAGCGCAGTTTTTTGATGAAGAATTAATTTCAGTGTGTAACAAGCTTGCCAACAGCGGTATACGTGTTATAATTGCCGGGTTGGATATGGATTTTACCGGGAAACCTTTTGGCCCTATTCCGGCGTTGATGGCAACTGCTGAATACGTCACCAAAGTTCACGCGATCTGCATGCAGTGCGGCAACCTTGCACATTATTCACACCGGAAAACCGATGAGAAAAAGCTTGTCATGCTTGGTGAAACCGACACTTATGAACCCCTTTGCAGGGATTGCTTTACCAGGGCAAGGCAGAAATAGGTTTCCGGCCTGCTTCCTGATCAGAGTTTGCAGGAATATCAACCGCCTGGTATTTAACTCCGGACGCTGTACTCCGAAATTTTGTAATTTTGCCGGAAGATAATACGATACATATGCGTTCCGGTTACAATTCAATTCAAAGCATACTGGTTCTGTTCATTTTGCTTTTACCGGCTTTCGTTCCGGCGCAAAGCAATGAAAAAGAGACGCTGGTTGTAATCGGTACACCCAAAGGAGACATCACCCTGATGTTGTATGATGATACTCCGCTGCACCGTGATAATTTCCTCAGGCTGGCAGGTGAAGGTTTTTTTGACAGCACCCTGTTTCACCGTGTAATCAGGAATTTCATGATTCAGGGCGGTGATCCTGATTCAAAACATGCGGCAGCCGGCGTAGAGCTGGGTGAAGGTGGTCCGGGTTATGACCTGCCTTCTGAAATAAACGCCGGGCATTTCCACAAAAGGGGTGTGCTGGCAGCTGCCCGCGAAGACGATAAGGTCAACCCGAAAAGACTCTCATCGGGTAGTCAGTTCTATATTGTTCAGGGGAAAGTGTATTCACAACAGGATCTGGATAAAATTGAGAAAGAACAAAATTCACTAACAAAGCAGCGGATTTTTGTCGGTATCATGGACAATCCGGCAAACCTCAGCATCCGGAATCAGTTTTTTTCGCCGGATGCCAAAAAAGACTCTGTTCATTTCCGCTTTCTTCTCGACACGCTGAACAAAATGATTGACAGGGAATATGTGTTGATTCCTGAATTTAAACTTTCTGAAGAACAGCGCAGGGTATACACTACCATAGGTGGAACCCCGCAACTTGACGGGAAATATACCGTTTTCGGAGAGGTTGTGCGTGGTATGGAAATTGTGGATGCCATTGCCTCCGAAAAAACCGACAAAAACGACCGGCCCCTGAATGATGTGAGAATGTTTGTTAAAATAATTACCCGTAAAAAATCCAATCCATGAAAAATCTGAGTTTGTTGTCTGCATTGTTGATCCTTGCAGTAACCATTTCCGTTGCACAGGCGCCAAAAGCCCAGACCACTGCCCAAAAACAGACTAAAATTCTGATAGAAACCGAGTATGGCAATATGACTGCCGTGCTTTACAATGAAACACCACAACACCGGGATAATTTCGTAAAACTTATCAAACAGGGCTGGTATAACGGATCCATCTTTCACCGGGTAATCCGGAATTTTATGATTCAGGGCGGAGGGAAAGAGAGCCAGATGAACGATCCGGGTTATACCATCCCGGCTGAGTTCAATTCAAAGTATTTCCACAAGAAAGGGGCCCTTGCCGCTGCCCGCAAACCCGACCAGGTAAACCCGAAAAAAGCATCCTCCGGATCACAGTTCTATATTGTTCAGGGTCAGGTACTCAAAGATCAGCAGCTTGACATGTTCGAAAAGCAAACCAATAAAAAAATCAGTGCGGAAAGAAGGGCAGCCTATAAAACTGTGGGTGGAACCCCACATCTTGATGATGAATACACTGTTTTCGGAGAAGTCATCTCAGGTCTTGATGTTATTGATAAAATAGCTGCTGTTCAGACCGGCTCGGGTGACAAACCCGTGAAGGACGTTAAAATGAAAATTACTGTAATTAAATAAATTATAAACACATTTCACTCAATTATCAGAGCGGCATTGTGTTTCAGCGCCTTGATGGCAAATCATACGGTGAATGAAAGATCAGATCAATAATTACCTGGCAGAGATAGACTCCTTTAAAGCAAGTACAAAAGATGAACTGGAACAGTTCCGTATCAGGTTTTCCGGTAAAAAGGGAATCCTGAACGATTTGTTTGCCGGGTTCAAAAATGTAGCGGCTGAAGAGCGTCGTGAAATGGGTGTTCTGTTAAACGAGCTGAAAGGCCGGGTACAGGAGAAGATCGACAATCTTCGCGAAAGCCTTGAAGGACAGGAAACAGCTTCCGGCCCTGCACAAGACCTTACCCTTCCTGTAAATTTCACCGATTCCGGCTCCCGGCATCCGTTGATGATCATCCGCAACCGTATGATCGAAATTTTCTCGCGGGTAGGATTTACTGTGGCCGAAGGCCCGGAAATTGAGGATGACTGGCACAATTTTTCCGCGCTGAATTTTGCCCCGGAACATCCTGCCCGTGATATGCAGGATACATTCTTTATCGAAAAAGATCCTGACATTGTGCTTCGTACCCATACTTCAAGTGTTCAGGTGAGGGTGATGGAAAAAACCAAACCACCCATCCGCATGATTTTCCCGGGAAGGGTTTACCGCAACGAGGCTATTTCAGCACGGGCGCATTGCTTTTTCCACCAGGTAGAAGGTTTGTATGTGGATAAAAACGTAAGCTTCGCCGACCTGCGCCAGACCATGCTCTACTTTGCCAAAGAGATGTTCAGCGCGGATACCCGCATCAGGCTGAGGCCCTCCTATTTCCCGTTTACCGAACCTTCGGCCGAAATGGACATCTCCTGCAACCTCTGTGGTGGTAAGGGCTGCGGATTCTGCAAATACACCGGCTGGGTCGAGATTCTCGGCTGCGGCATGGTGAACCCCAATGTGTTGAAAAACTGTGGCATTGACCCTGATGTTTATTCTGGTTTTGCCTTCGGAATGGGCGTAGAACGCATTACCAACCTGGTTTTCAATGTAAAAGACCTGCGCATGTTCTCCGAAAACGATGTGCGTTTTTTGCAGCAGTTTGAATCGGCCTGGCAGTAGAATTCAATCAATAACTATTCTTAGATTAATCCAATACATTTACCATTGAAACCAGGGCAATAAAACTACCCGGTTTCAGTGGTTTTTATTTTTATCTAATCATAAATATGGCTTAAAGTTATCGTTATGAGATATTTACCGCTTTTATATCTGTGTTTTTTGTTGTTGTCAGTATACTCCTTCAAATTGTCAGCCCAGGGAAGTCCTTTTCGGACATTTGAAAAAGAAATGATCTGACCCATTTCTTCCCCAAAATACTATTCCCGGAACTGTTATATATAAATATGCTGATTATTTTTTCAATTTGAATAAGGGTAAACTGATTTATAATTGTCTATTATATTGACTACGCATTATCCGGCTATATTTTCACGTCTGAAGTTGACTAATCTTTTTGAATACGGGCATTTTATCTGGTATCAACACAGATATTTCTAAAACATAAACCTTCGGCCATGAAAATAAGATACGTTGCAATCTTACTCATCTTAGTAATTCCGGCATTGATTTCTGAATCAATAGCCCAGGAAGTTTCAAAATCCAAACCGGTTTTCGGGGTTCGCTATAGTACTGGCTTTACCACTCAGGTAAAGGAAAATCAAAACTATAGGGTAATACACCTTATGCCAGTATTTACTGTCGATTTTAAGAATAACTGTTTTTACCTTGGCCCGGAGTATGCTTACTTTATTGCGCCAGAGCCTTCAGGTTCTATTCTTTATAATAATAACGGATGGGGCTTGAATTTCGGGTACAGACTTAATTCCAATGAATTTGCCGGTAATCTTAGAATATTTGGTCAATTTAACTACTCAATCTATCAGGTCCGGAGCACATTCTTTTGGACACATGGGAATGAATAGTTTTGATAAAAAACTAAGATTCACTGAGCATAATTTAGCCATTGGTATTAATTTCAGAATGAGCCGGAGTTTACATTTATTTTCAGGTTTCGGGACAAGTCTGATAGGTTCAATAGGGGATAATAGTGCTTATCTTGATATGGAGCCATTTGTTCCGACAGTTTTTCTTGGGATTGATTATAAATTAGGGTTATCGGGAGAAAAATAATCCTAACTTTCGGCACTACAATGAACTAAGGCCGGAATGATAATTAAATTCACTTTTTTAAAATCATCCGATTACCTTTCTGATAAAAGGATCAGGCTGGTTTTATGGCTGTTGATGGCTTTGCTTTTCCTGGCCCATCTCACCTTTCTGAATGCCGACCCCGACAGCCTGCTCAGCCTGAATACCCGCGGTGCCTGGACCGACGAAGGTTTGTACACCGCCCAGTTGCGCGACTTTATCAACCACGGTAGTTTCGATCTGTACAACAACAACGGCTTTATCATTACACCGGTGTTGCAGATTATCCTTTCCCCGTTTTATTACATTTTCGGCACGGATATTATCGTGGGAAGGGCTGTCGCACTGCTGTTTACAATTGGAGTCCTGTTTGTTTTATCTACAAGCAACCAATTAAGGTTACCGGCGCTTTTTTACCTGTTAATGGTCGCCCTGCAGTTTCATTATTTTCAGTTCTGTCACTACTCGATGGGCGAAATCTTTGCCATCAACATGTTACTGCTTTCGCTATTTGCCCTGGTAAAGTTTGAAGTGTACTACAATCACGCTAAAAAGCTGAGATGGTTGCTGCTCGCGGTCTTTTTCAGTTTCCTGGCCTATGGGCTAAAGGTCCAGTTTGCTTATGTTGTTGTGCTGGTGCCTGCTGCCATAATGATCAAGGCCTGGTCTGTTCCCCGGAAGTTTAAAAATATCCGTAAAGAATACTACAAATCCTTTTGGATATCGGTACTTTTCACTTTTACACTTGCATTGGTTTACCTGTTGGCCTGGTACCTTCCAAACCGGGATTTCTATGACTACATTATGAATTATGAAACCAGTGAACGGTTTAAAAGCTCCTTTTCAGGATTAATCGAAGTTTACAGATTTAATTTCAGGCATATCATCTGGGTGCCGGAGTTGTGGCCGTTGCTGTTAATTGCTTTACTCGCACCGTTCGGATTAACCGTGGCTCAATTCACCAAATTCAGGAAAGGGTCAATCCCTCTTGCCCTGATATTTGGGTTGATCTGGATGCTGGTGGAGCAACATAAAATTGCCATGATTTATCTCCCGACCCGCTATTTTCTCAGCCTGATTGCCGCAGC
This sequence comes from Bacteroidota bacterium, assembly GCA_009773455.1. Classification (GTDB taxonomy): domain Bacteria; phylum Bacteroidota; class Bacteroidia; order Bacteroidales; family Lentimicrobiaceae; genus Lentimicrobium. Next base: position 144,089 of record WSXU01000008.1, read on the forward strand.
CGGTATCGTGGCATCACTTTCACTTGGGTTACTGGTAAAGCATCATGTCTCAGCGATTAAATTAATCCTCCCGGTTGTTTTCGTCATGGCATTCCTGAACCTGACCTTTATCTATGAAACCTGGAAGCGGCGCACCTACGATATTCAGGCCGTTCAAACATATTTTGAGAAATCATCCCTTGATAAAAACCGCCCGGTACTGGGTATCTGGGCCTATACCCTGGCTGCAGATTCAAAAACTCCGACGATAGGGATCCGCCACAATTATCTGAACGATAAGGATCCCATCCGGACTTACAATCCACAACTGGTGATCACAGAATTCAATCAGGCAGAAAGCGACAGTGCCTGGGCCGGGCAGGGCATTGATCTTGCAGCTGTTTCAGACTCAGTAAGACGGTTTAAAGTATGGCGTTACGATCTTGATTTTTACTGGATAAAGCCGGATATAAATAAACCATAACAGGCACAATAGAACACATATACATATTTATGTGAACACCTATTGTGATCTAATGTGCCTAATGTGGTTAGGGAATAAGGTGTAATCTAATTGCGATATTATAAAATTTGAATTGCATTTACATAACTCGCTAAATATTTTTAAACGGCTGTTTATCAGGTTATTGGCGAACCATTATTAATTTATAAATTATTGTATATCAACACATTACCTCCTGCTTATCGCAGGCAGGGTTTACGCGATTCTTAAAATTAGCAGACTATAGATTTTAAGAATTACCAGAAAAACGGAATGAGCTTTTTCGAAGTCTTTGTATAGTCCAGGTAAGCAGGAAATGCCTGTTTCAGATATTGTTCCTCAATGTGAAGTTTTACAATCAGTACAATCGTCAGGCCCAGAACAAATCCCAGCCTGTAGTAGCTGAAGTGTCCGAGAACCATAGGCCAGCAGGTGATCAGGATTGCGGTGTACATGGGATGACGGACCAGCCGGTAAGGCCCGTGTGCGATAAGTTTTCCGTTGGGTTTCACATGTGGTGAAATATTGAAATTGCCAAGCCGGATGGTTTGAATGGCATATAAACCCAGCCCGACACCTGCCAGTATAAAAAGAATCACCCAGGGTTTTAATTGAGTGAGCGGACTGGTGATAACTATCAACCCGATAAACAAAAACTGAAACATAACAAGGAGCCAGGCCAGATAGGATTTACGCCGCCCCATGCGGGTTGTATTAAACATGGTGGTTGATTTTAATGCAATCTTTTCCCGTCAAAGATATCTATAACAATTGAACAGGCCTGTGGGTTAAACGAGACGGTAAAATTCAACAACAACCAATTTCACTTCAAAATTACAAGTAAAAAGGGTGACCGGAAAATTGCAGGCCACCCTTTTCGTAAAACTCATTCACTTTTTATCTGGAAATACGGGCAAGTTTATTGGATTTCCTACGCTGTAGCCTGATTTTAAATTCATAAACCATAAGATACAATGCAGGTACAAGAACGAGGGTCAGGAATGTCGCGAAACTCAGACCGAATATAATTGACCATGCCAGAGGGCCCCAGAACATGACATTATCACCACCAATATGAATCTGCGGATTAAGCTGGGTAAACATGGTTTCGAAATTCAGATTGAATCCTATGGCCAGGGGCACAAGACCGAGAATTGTCGCAGTCGCGGTAAGGATAACCGGTGTGATACGGGTTAATCCGGCCTGTATGATCGCAGCGCGGGTTTTCATACCACGCTCCTTCAGTGTATCGATAAATTCAACAATTAGAATACCATTCCTGACAACAATTCCGCCAAGGGCAACAATACCCAGACCTGTCATGATGATGGAAATCGACATGTTGAATATGACTATTCCTAACAGAACACCGATGATACTGAAGATTACTTCACTCAGGATAATGATGGTTTTGCTCACAGAATTAAACTGTGTGATCAGGATGAAGAAAATCAATCCCAGCGCGATCATCATGGCCATCCCAAGGAAACTGGATGTTTCGGCCTGATCAACCTGTTCTCCGGTGAGTTTAATCAGAACACCTTCGCTTACCGGAAAATCGGCTGCAAGTTTCTCAATCTGGGGTACAATCTCGTTCGCAGTATACCCTGTCAACACATCACTTGAAATTGTAATAATCCGTTTGAGATCCTGCCTTTTTATACCCCCATAGGTGTCGGAATAATCGATTGAAGCTACAGCCGACAAAGGAATCTGCCTCAGCAGGCCTGAGTTCATATCACGATAGGTAATTTTCAGGTTAATCAGGTTATTGATGTTCTCACGGGTTGCCTCCGAATAACGCAACTGGATCGGATATTCATCTTCATCCACCTTATATTTGGAAATTTCCTTACCAAGTACCGATGTGCGTAGTTCTCCGGCTATCTGCCCGGTACTCAGACCATATTGATTGGCCCTTTCCCTATCTATGTTGATGGCAATTTCAGGCTTATTATCCTGGAAATCGCTTTTCAATTCCTCAATACCAGGAATCTGCAATGAATCAAGATAATTGTGGAATGCTGCGGCATCATGAATCAGGTTGCCCAGGTTTTCACCGGTAATTTCAATGTTGATCGGTTTGCCTGTAGGTGGTCCTGCACGGTTTTTCTGGGCTGATATTTCAACACCGGGAATTCCCTTAACCTCATCCCTGATCTGATCCAGATAGTCGTTGGTGTTTACACCGTTGCGGTATTTATACTCAACGAAGTTGACGGTAACTTTTCCTTTTTCAGAACTCAGGTTACGGGCGAAATCCATGTCATCTCCCGCTCCGAGTGCGACATTGGTAATCACTGATTCAACCACCGGATTATTCTCTCCCAGCAGAGCCAGAACCCTTCCTTCAACTATTCTTGTAACAGAATCAGTTACACGTTGATCGGTTCCGATCGGCATTTTTACCATAACATTGATGCTGTTAGGCATATTCTCCGGGAAGAAAAGCACCTTCGGAGAACGGATTCCAACCAGTACGATGGTAACAAAAAATAATCCGATTACTATAAGCAACAGGTACAAAGGATTTCGTCCGATAAGCACAAAGCGCAACTGACGTTCATACAGGCCCATGAGAAATGGCCATCCTTTTTCCTGCCACCATTTGATGTATGGATTGAGTATTGTATGGAAGAAAAGAATTAAGGCAGCAACAAACACCATGAAATTACCGATTCCGAATGCGGCTTCGCTTTTGCTTACTGCGTAATAAGCATAGCTGATCAGTGCAAGCATAATTACTATGATCATCTCAATAGCAATCTTTTTCTTCATTTTCTGTTTATCAGGCGCATCAAACTCATGTTTCATAAAGGATATTGCAAACACAGGATTGATGATGTATGCAACAAACAACGAGGCAAACAGCGTAAGAATAAGTGTTACAGGAATATAGAACATAAATTCACCTACGATCCCCGGCCAGAAGGCCAATGGAAAGAATGGAGCCAGAGTCGTAAGGGTGCCGGATAAAATGGGTAGGAAAACCTCACCTGCGGCTCTCTTCGCCGCTAATATTATATTCGGCTCATGCTGATGCGTTCGATGGATGTTCTCAATTACAACGATGGCATCATCCACCACAATTCCCAGCGCAAAAATGAAACCGAACATTACAATCATGTTCATCGAAAAGCCCATAGCCGGCATCGCCATAAATGCTACAAACATTGACAGGGGAACTGCCAGAGCAACAAAGAAGGCATTGGTGAACCCCATAAAGAACATCAGCACGATGGTAACCAGGATGAATCCGAAAATGATTGTATTGTTGAGTTCTTCCAGGGTATTTCTGGTATAGCGCGATTGCTCTCCCGATTTTGTGATAGTAACATCAGCCGGAAACTCCTTGTTAATCAACTCATTATCAAGTATGCTCTTGATTTTATCAGAGGCATCAAGCAGATTTTGACCGCTTTTCTTAACAACATTTAATGTAATTACATTCTTTCCGTTCAGACGTGAGAAACTCTCCTGTTCCTTGTAGGTGTCTTTGACTTCAGCGACATCCTTAAGATATACAATGGCACCACTGGAAGAATGAATGATGATGTTCCGGATTACATCCATGTTATCAAACTGACCCTGTACCCTGATGGAACGCTTCATCCCGTTGTTGGTGATGTTGCCGGCGGATATGGTCATGTTCTCCGAAGCAACAGCCCTTTCAATGTCGGTAAGTGTTACGCTGGCTGCCTGTGCTTTATAAAGGTCAACATTGATCTGTATTTCCCTTTCCAGAGCTCCGACAATGTCCACCCTGGTAATCTCAGGAAGTGATTCAATTTTATCCTGGGCTATTTCAGCATATGCCTTAAGTTCATCAAGATCATACTCTCCTGAAATCTGGATGAAAACAATCGGGATCTCGGAAAAATCAATGTCCGCGACAGTTGGATCCTGTAACAGGTTGTTGGGCAAATCTTTCTTGCTCTTATCCACCGCATCTTTCACCCGCTGCTTGGCTTCGGGTACTTCAACATCGGTGTTGAACTCTATGGCAATGGAAGAAAAATCCTGGAGTGAATTACTCGTAATCTTTTTAACGCCATTAATCCCTTTCAGCTGTTTTTCAATGGGCCTGGTCACCAGATTTTCCATATCCTCAGGTGATGTTCCGGGATATACCGTATTTACAAGAATTGTTGGAATAACTATTTCCGGAAATTGCTCTTTAGGAATGCTTCTGTAACTGGAGATTCCAAGAAAGGTAATGAAAATGGTAAGCACATATATGCTTGTCTTGTTATCTATGGCCCAGCTGGTCGCAAAAAACTCCTTGATTTTGTTGGTTTTCATAATCATTTCTTATTTAATGGGAGTTGTCAGGGCTTTATTTAGAGATCTTAATAAGCTGACCATCAACTAGTCCGGCATATCCAGTGGTGATAACTTTATCTCCTTCGGCAATACCCTGCTTAATCTCTGCCATTCCGTTATAGGTGTTACCAATGGTTACGATCTGGCGCCTGGCAATAAGCTTCCCGTTTTCCTCCCTGGCTGTATAAATGTATTTTCCTGAGGTTGACTCCTTTACCAGGGATACAGGGAGAACAATTGTAGACGGATTTGAATAATCGTTGATCTTCACAACAGTCATCATATTGGCCCTGTACTCAACCTTACTCGATCCAAGCCTGATTTCACTGAGGAAAGTCCGGTTTATCGGGTTGATGTATTTACTGGTAAAATGAATCTTACCTTCTATCTCCGTGTTGAAATCGGGGAATGAAACGATCACTTTATTGCCTGTTTTCACTTTAGATGCATAGGATTCGGAAATTTCAGCAACAATTTTAACCGTAGAAAAATTAACAACCCTTACGGCTGGTTGCCCTGGAGAGGCCATTTGTCCAACTTTCAGATTCACCTCTTCCACGGTTCCGTTGATGGGTGATTTTATCTTCGACATCTCAAGCTGGTCGTTGAGTGTGGCCATATTTGCTTCCAGACTTTCCTTGTTGTTTTTTGCTGATAAATACTGAACCTCACTGCCAATCTGTTTATCCCACAGTGCTTTCTGCTTATTATACAAATTGGTGGCAAAGGATAACTGTGTCCTGACGGTTTCTATCTGCTGTTTTAGCACACTGTTGTCAATCTGGGCCAAAGCCTGTCCCTTTCTGACTGCATCGCCTTCTTTAACAAAAACCGAAGTGATAACTCCTGCCATCTGGGCCGAAACGGCAATATTATCTTCCCCGTCAACTTTGCCCTGAACTTCCAGATAATGGTTAAATGCTTCCGCCCTGGCTACAGTAACAAGGACATCTGTCATTTTCATCTCGGTTGATTTACCGGTGAGTTTTAACTCATCTTCAATCGTCTTGATTTTGGCACTGATTTCATCCCTCTGTTTTTTAAGAGATGCGAGTTCGGCCTTTTTATCAACTGTGTTGCCGCAGGCGGCTGCTAAAATCACGAGCACTGCGAAAACTAATGTTTTATTCATGGTTTTCATCTATTTGGAATTTTATACTTTGGTTAATTGTTGTTGTTGAGTTTGTCAATTTTATTCTTCGCTTTAATCAACGAATATATGGCAGTGTAGTAGTTTGACTGAGCCGTCAGATATTGATTCTGTGCATTGGTAAGATCCATGCTGGTCGAAAGTCCTTCTTTATATTTGATCAGCGTTTTCTCATAAATCCTGCTGGTCAGGTCGATGTTCTTTTTATTGTTCAGATAATTCTCATAGGCGGTAGCCAGATCATTTCTGGAAGTTTCAAACTCCAGTTTAAGTCCCTGTGCAGCATTTTCCTTTGCATTGGTGATCTTCTGAAGCTCAAGTTTTCGTTGTTGTACTTTTACAATCCGCTGACCACTGCTGAAAATCGGAATATTAAGTGAAAGTTGAAAAATGTCGGTCGGAGTAAAATCAAACGCCGGTTTATTCACCTTTTCTGTGTGTCGGTATACTGCTGCAAGGTTCGGCAGGAAAGTGCTTTTTTCACGTTTAAGATTCAGGTTACCGAGTTTTTCCTGGGTATTCAGGATCTGAAAATCAATGTTACGGCCCAAATCGAAATTTGAAACTGAAACGCTTTCAAGATTATAACCGTCGGCCAAAGCTTCAAGATTGTCGGTCAGGTCAATTTCCGTCTCAAACGGCATTCCTATCTGAAATTTCAGCAGGTTTTTAGCAGTTCCAACCTGGCGATTCACCGAATTTACTGTATTTGTCAGATTAAGACTGTTCATTTCCAGCTGATCAACATCGGTATTTTCAATCATACCCTGTTTCAGCATTTCGCGCATCTCATCAAGGGTTATATTAAGATTTCCGAGCGACCTGGCCAGTTTTTCATGGGTCTGCTCCAGCATCAATACCAGACTATAAGTGTTGGCTACTGATTCTTTCAGATCGTTTAAAGTCTTTTGCTGATTCTGATCTGACATCTGGTAATATACCCTCGAAGCCTGAAGACCTACCAGGTATTCACCACTGAAAACAAGCTGGGTAAGTGTAAAATCAAGTGTGGTATTATTCTTGACGCCCAATGGAATAGGAGCCGAAGGGTTAAATCCGAGATAAACATTCTGGTCCAGGATATCTCCGGCTGTAATCGGGGTTCCGGCCGGCAAATCTGTTGTCAGAAACGTTGATCCACCAAGACTGAGTTCAGGAACTTTAAACAAATGCTGGTAATTGGCCTGGGCGCTCAATTGCGGAAGCCCGATGGCTGTGGTTTCCCATATTTTCTTTTTTGCGAGTTCCAGATCGATGGCAGAGTTTTTGGCACCAATACTGTTTTGAACAGCGTATTCCTGTGCCTGTTTCAAACTGAGAGAACCGGTTTGTGTTTTGTTCTCCTGTGCGTAGAGCGTAACCTGTATAAAAAGTAACAGGAGCAGGATTGATAAAGCTTTTTTCAGTGTTAATTTCATGGGTCTATAATGAGATTTGTTTATTGATTTGTTTTTCATAATAGGCAAGGCCTTCCGGATTTGCAATACCCCGGATGTGGTTATCGAACATCACCTGAAATACTTTTTCAAACGAAAAGTCTACAGATGAAAGAAATTCAGGATCATGAACGTCCATCAGTTTCTGAACATAGAGCTTTGCAACAAGATCAGAGTCAACGTCATTCCTGTAGATTCCTTCTGACACTCCCTGTTCAAGGTTTTCCTTTATTTTGCGATAAACATGATCACGCTTCGCATTTACAAAATTCCGGTACAGGGTCGGGTAAAATTTCTCAAGGTCAAACGCAATGGATGGGTTCATCTCTTTAATCTCATGGCTAACTTTTATGCTTACCTGTATCAGAACATCAATGGCATTCAGATTGCTGGTTTCTTCAGTAATACAGGCCCTGCTGCTTGAAACAAGGTGAAGCAGCAGTTTCTCAATCAGGTCTGTTTTATTCTCAACATACTGATACAGCGTTTTCTTCGACATCCCTATCTCCCGGGCAATATCATCCATCGAAATACTTCTGATTCCGTATTTTCTGAATAGTCCACCCGTTGTTTGAAGAATCAAAGTAAGTTTATCGTCCATGGGTAATAAAATTTCGGCAAAAATACAATTAATTGGAAACGTTTTACACAATAAACGTTTCTTTGTATATTTTGTTTAATCGTGTAAGATGAAAAACACATTTTATACTTTCGGCGCAAAAGTACGTCTGCAGAGCATGCCCGAAAATTAAGAATCGGTCAAACGAATAAATGAAAGGGTGAAAGGGGAGATTTGACCGATGAACAGAATTATTAAGTCATTTCCTGAAATTCCGGAAAGTATTTCCCATGGCTTCGGCATAAAAAAAAGCTGCCTTAGAAATGGCAGCTTTTTACTTTTCTGATAAAGATTCTATTTCAATACGAAAGTAGATTGACCAATCTCATATTCGTCTGAATAAACTGAAACAACATAGACGCCGGCAGGAAGGTCTTCCTTCGAAGACCGGTTAATCCAGTAAAGGCAGAGGTCAATGGCCTGATTCTGATAATTAACGGTCTCTTTCATTGAATACTGAAGCACTTCGCCCTTATAGGTAAAAGAATACTCGTCGCCCTTGCCGCGGGCAAGAATCATTTTATCCGGACGTGATATTCTAACATAAATATCTTTACGACCTGCCGATAATAAAGAATTCTCACTCAAAGTAAAGCAGGCTTTTATCTTCTCAACTCTTTTGGCTTTTTCCGTTGCCCGCTCTTTATCACCCGACCCCCTAACACCAAGACCGGTTATTTTATAAGCTTTCAATACTGCAGCCATACTGACTTTTTCAGTAAGGGCTTCTTTATCTTTCTGCAATGAGGTGCTTTTCTGCTGCTCTTTCTGATAACTTGAACGGATCTGTTCATTTTCTTCGCGAAGTTCGCGGTTAACCGTATAGAGTGAGTCCATCTGTTTCAGATAACCCTGTGAAATAGACCTGAGTTTGTCGAGTTTCTTCTTAACTTTAAAGAATTCATACTGAGTGTCAAGAAGCTTCCTGATCTCGACGGCATTTGCCTGAATAACACTGTCCTTGGCGGCCAGAGAATCGGATAATGAACCATATTCAAGTTTGATATTGTTATGGTCATTGATCAGGGAATCAAGTTCATGCTGTAATTCTGTCCGCTGTGATTCCTTCTCTTTTATCATGTTTCCAAGTCTCGTGCGGGTTGACAGGTAAAGCCATGCCAGCAAAGCAAGTGCGGCTATCAGTACTACGATAATGATGATAAATGGGCTGTTCCTTCTTTTCTTTTCACCGTTATTCGGATAACTGCTGATATTTTCCATGTTATTGTTTTTTAAAATATTCTGACGACCCCTTTACACCGAAAGTGAAATAAGAACGTACAGCGATGTGCAAAATTATTGCAATTTCAGGTAACAAATTCAAATTTTCTTTATTTACTCCGGATTGCTCCGTTATCATAAACCGGAAACACCTTGAAATGTAATAAAGTTTTTCATGAATGATCCGGCAGGTTTAATCATCGATTGTGAAAATCAGGTAAAAAGCGGGCAGTCTTAAGACTGCCCGCTTTTTATATTTTACTGATATTAAGCCTGTTAACCTGATAATTAATGCCCGCTACCCGCTGGTTGTTTGAATTTATCACCGGTTTTTTCAATAACCATCCGGTAATATGATTCATCGTAACCAGGTTGCTTAACTTTAGGATTCTGTTTATCACCATCTTTCACTTTTACATTTCCATCAAGGAACTTGGTAAAAAGGTAGCCATAAAGCTCTTTCCATCTTGCTACAGTGCTGTTCCCCTGATTGACCGAGTATTCGGTTAAAAACTCCCGGGCTTTTGCCGGCTCAGCTCTGAAGAGTTCAAGTGCGGCATTATCAACAACCGGAGTATATGAAATAAATTTATTTTCCAGGGCAGTCTGGACCTTTTGAATATCGATAATCATATCCTTATACCTGGTATATGCCAGATTTGAGACCTGATTGAATACCCAGAAAGCAGCATTGTCCGAAAATTCCATCATTCGCCCGTTCCCGACAGCATAGGTCTCAGGCACGCTGTTAATACCGCAATACATTGGAACATAAACCGTAGTATAAGTATCATCAACGCCGAACCAGATGATGCCTCCAATCGGGTCGGGCAGCCATGAACGGGATTGTGCGACAAATGAAAAACCGGTTTGCTGGGTTGAAATAGCCCTTTCATGAAAATAGCCCACTCCATCAACTTCCCAGGTCATTGGTCTCCAACGGACAATTGACTGATATGGCCCGGCCCCGATGTCCTTTGACATATCAAGTTCTGTTTCCTGATAATAATCACGCATCATATTCATGACATCCTGAACACTGAGTTTCCGGTCTGGTTTGATCCAGAGTGGCATCCTGTTTTTCAGGTTGTAACCTTTTGCATAATCAAGATATTTGTCCATTCCACTACCGACCTTATTAAAACCGGCCCATACCCTGGCTTCGCAGAACCGGGCTCCGCCAAAATCAATCGGGGCGTACGTGTCAGAGAAGCTAAAATCTTTATCTTCACCGGTAAAGTATCCCTTTGCCCTGGCAAAGCTTACAACATCAGGGGCATAGATGCAATTCTCAGGATCATTCAGAGGAAAAGTGGTTATTCTTGCATGATTGGCATGTCCCGAAATATAACCGTCTGGAATGCGCTGAGCCACCCATACGGCGCCCTTATTGTAAACGGTTTTATTCTTTCCCTTTTTGTCTTTTACAATCTGCGGAGACCCCTTACCGATCATTTCAAGAATCCAGACTTCGTTGGGATCGGCAATGGAAAATGATTCACCAGAACTGAAATAGCCATATTCAGCAACCAGTTCACCCATTATCTTAATGGCCTCCCTGGCTGTTTTCGCGCGTTGCAGCGTAATATAGATAAGACTTCCATAGTCAACGATTCCCGTTGTGTCTACAAGTTCTTCGCGCCCTCCGTATGTCGTTTCGCCTATCGAAACCTGATGTTCATTCATGTTGCCAACCACTGAGTAGGTATGTTTTACCTGTTTAATTTTCCCCAGGTACTTCCCGGTATCCCATTCATAAACTTCAAGCAGGGAACCTTCCGCATAATCGGCCGAAGGCCTGAAATACAACTCTCCGTAAAGAACATGTGAATCGGCAGAATAGGTAATCATTGTAGAGCCATCAATTGTAGCACCTTTGGAGATGATAAAATTGGTGCATGCCATTGTGGTTGTCAGGCTAAGTAAAACTGCAGCGAAAAATGCAGTTATAGTTTTCATCTTCTGCATATAATTATTATTTAAGTGTTTAAATACTCTCAAATTTGACCAATCTCCTGATAAAAATGAATTCTGGAAATCACAGATTCATCCTCCGGGTTCTGACCGCCAAAATACAAAAAAGCTGATAATCTGAAACCTGATGTGCCGATACCGCTGATATTTTGCACAAATTCTTTTCTCAGGCAAGCTGAATAATTGACAAATTTTCGGCTGAACAATTGCCAATCCCGATTGTTTGTTAAATTTGCTCACAAAATACAACATACAAAGTTATTATGGCCGAAACGATAACCGGTAAGATTTCCCAGATCATTGGACCAGTGATTGATGTTTCTTTTGAACAGAACAGTAAACTTCCCAACATTTACGATGCCCTGGAAGTCGTTAACAACGATGGTCAGGTCATTGTGCTTGAGTGTCAGCAGGACACAGGAGAAAACACGGTAAGAACCATTGCAATGGACTCCACCGACGGGTTAAGCAGGGGTATGGTGGTGACATCAACCGGAAAACCCATCTCAATGCCGGTAGGTGAAGATGTTAAGGGAAGATTATTCAATGTGATTGGCAATCCCATCGACGGACTGGGAAATGTTTCACGCGAGCAAAGCTATGCTATCCACCGTGAACCACCTAAATTTGAGAATCTCACCACACAGAAGGAAGTTCTTTATACCGGGATAAAAGTGATTGACTTGATCGAACCTTATGCCAAAGGGGGTAAAATCGGTCTTTTCGGCGGTGCCGGAGTTGGTAAGACCGTAATCATCATGGAGTTGATCAACAATATCGCCAAACGGTATTCCGGTCTTTCCGTATTCTCCGGTGTAGGTGAAAGGACCCGCGAGGGGAACGATCTCCTGCGCGAAATGATAGAATCGGGCGTTATTCGCTATGGAGACGCTTTTATCGAAGATATGGAAAAAGGCGGCTGGGACCTCAGCAAGGTTGATCGGGAAGAACTGCTTAAATCACAGGCTACCCTGGTTTTCGGACAGATGAATGAGCCTCCGGGAGCACGCGCCAGAGTTGCACTCTCCGGCCTTACGATGGCCGAGTATTTCAGGGAAGGTGATGAAAAGAGCGGAGGCCGTGACATTCTGTTCTTTGTTGATAACATCTTCCGTTTTACCCAGGCTGGCTCAGAAGTATCAGCCTTGCTGGGCCGAATGCCATCCGCAGTAGGATATCAGCCTACCCTGGCAACCGAAATGGGTATTATGCAGGAGAGGATTACCTCCACCAAACGGGGTTCCATTACTTCGGTACAGGCTGTTTATGTGCCGGCTGATGACCTAACTGACCCTGCCCCGGCAACTACATTTGCCCACCTTGATGCCACTACCGTATTGAGTCGTAAAATCTCCGAACTTGGTATTTATCCGGCTGTCGACCCGCTTGATTCCACTTCAAGGATTCTTTCTCCCGACGTTGTTGGAGATGATCACTACAATACCGCGCAACGGGTTAAGGAAATCCTTCAACGGTACAAGGAGCTGCAGGACATTATCGCCATTCTTGGTATGGATGAACTTTCGGATGAAGATAAACTCGTAGTTTCCCGTGCCCGTCGTGTTCAGCGGTTCTTATCCCAACCATTCCATGTAGCCACACAGTTTACCGGAATCCCCGGAACTTTTGTAGCCATTGAAGATACCATCAAGGGATTCAAAATGATTCTGGATGGAGAAATGGACGAATATCCCGAAGCAGCCTTTAACATGGTCGGTACAATTGAAGAAGCCATAGAAAAAGGCAAAAAGATGCTTGAAGGAAAATAGTTATCCTGTTTCTTTTGAAAAACTGATTTATGACGTTAGAAATAATCACACCAGAAAAAACAATCTTCAACGGAGAGGTGAAACTTGTCCAATGTCCGGGTAAATCAGGATCCTTCGAAATTCTTTCCAATCATGCCCCGATGATTTCATCGCTCAAAAAAGGAAAGATAAAAATTGTTGAAGCCGATAAGTCTGTGCAATTCATCGACATTAACGGCGGGACCCTCAAAGTCCAGAACAATAAGATCCTTGTTCTTGCAAGCTAACAACTTACCAGGGGAAATAAAAAAACCGGCAGATAAACTGCCGGTTTTTTTGTGGTATCGGCCGGGATCGAACCAGCGACACACGGATTTTCAGTCCGTTGCTCTACCTACTGAGCTACGATACCGCTTAAGCGGCTGCAAAGTTACGTAAGAAAAATCCATTTTAACAAATATTTTAATAAAAAAACTCAATCATCGCTGAAAATCAGATATTTTTGCACTCCGTTTTCATATACCGGACATTCAAACCCTGCTAAATAACCCGATCAACCTGACGCTGCGGATGACTCATTCTCTGGAACCACATAAAATTGTGATCGACCTTGGAAATTCGAGGGCTAAAGCAGCAATATTCTGCCGGAATGAATTAACTGCACTTCATACTATTGAGGAACCAACTCCGGAGAAACTAAGGGCTTTAAATCTTGACCGGCACAACCTGAAAGCGGGGATCATCAGTTCTGTTGCCGGGGACCCAGGATCTTATATGGCAGTTTTTCCTGATTTACCATGGATTGAATTGAACGCCTCAACCCCGATACCAATAAAAAATAACTATCAGACTCCTGAAACACTCGGCAAAGACAGGCTGGCAGGTGTTGTAGCTGCTCATCTGCTTATGCCGGGACTTGATTTGCTGATTATCGATGCGGGTACTGCTTTGACATTTGACCAGATATCCCGTGCAGGCATATACTCCGGGGGAAGTATATCTCCGGGGATGTCTATGCGGTTCAAGGCATTGCATACTTTTACCAATCGCCTCCCGTTATTAAACAGCAGTGAAATAGATTACCTAACGGGTCGTAATACACAGGAATCCATTCTATCTGGTGTGATCAACGGAATACGCGCTGAGATTGATGGAATCATAGATGAATACAGGGTTTCATGGCCGGAAATTTCCGTCATACTGACAGGGGGGGACGCTTATTATTTTGAAAAAATCCTGAAAAATAACATCTTTGCATTCCCAAATCTCGTGCTTACCGGTTTAAAACTAATTTTAGACTATAACTTTGAAAAGTAACAAAATCTTATCAAAACTGCTGTTAATTCTGGCTGTTATTGCGTTAAGCGGTCAGCTTTCCGCACAGAACCGGATCAGTTCGCCATACTCCAGATTTGGCATCGGAGATATACTCTCAAACAACGGGGTAAATAATATGGCAATGGGGGGCATCTCCTACGGGGTTTTTTCACCTTTCTTTGTCAACACCTCAAATCCGGCAACTTATGCCGCTTTCGATTCCCTTTCCTTTATTTTTGATGTTGGCGCTCATTCGAAACAGTCAAAACTGATTACACAGGATCTGACACAGTCGGCCAACCATACTTCACTGGGAAACCTTCTCTTCGGATTTCCGGTAGCACGATGGTGGAAAAGTAGTTTCGGGCTGATGCCATACAGTATGGTCGGATATAAAATGCTCGACAGCCGTATAGATGATCATGCAGGAAAAATAAACTATCTGTTTGAAGGAACGGGAGGTATTAACCAGGCTTATATTGGTAATAGTTTTTCAATCACCAGGAATCTCAGCGTCGGGTTCAACTTCTCCTATCTTTTTGGAACAATAGACAAATCGAGGGCCGATGAATTTCCTGATTCTATTTATAAGTTAAATTACAAGTCATTACGTTCTGCCAGGATTCATGATGTTTACCTGAATTATGGTATACTTTACCACAAACAGAGTAAAACAGGGATGCAATACAATGCCGGGCTGGCGTTCAGCAACAGTTCAAACATCAGCGTATCCGAGAACAGGCTTGATTATCTCTATTTTAAAAGCAGCAGTGGTGTGGATTTACCCACCGACACAATCCTGAATCTGAAAACGGTAAAGGGCAATCTTAAACTGCCGGTGAATCTTGGCGTTGGTTTTACTTTGGGAAAAACTGACAAATGGCTGATCGGGTCCGATTTCCAATGGCAGCAATGGGAAAAGTATTCGTATTTCGGTGTTGCCGACTCACTTAAAAACAGCATGCGATTTTCCCTTGGGGGATCATTTACCCCCTCTGTTTCAACCATATCAGGTTACTGGCAAAGAATTACCTATAGAGGCGGCGTCCGTTATACAAAAAGTTACCTTGAACTCAGGAATGAAAGAATCAATGAGTTTGGCATAAGTCTTGGTATAGGGTTACCATTACCACGAACAAGATCAACAATCAACCTTGCTGCTGAATTTGGTTCACGTGGGACGATTGCGAATAACCTGATCAAAGAGAGTTTTATTAAATTTACCCTCGGGTTATCAATCTTTGAACGTTGGTTTATTATTAAGAAATACGACTAATTAATTGGAAATCAAATAAAACAAACTACTATGAAAAAGGGCATGAAAGCGGCATTATTCCTGTTGATGATAAGCCTGTTTCCATTCAGTACAGCATTTTCACAGGCCAATGATGATTCAGAGGCAAAAACAATGAATAAAGGTCCGAAATATGGATCGGATTCAGCAACGTGTGTTATGCATCTTTCCTTGTATAGGGAATTTTTTAAACAAAAAAATTATAAAGATGCTTACCAGCACTGGAAATGGGTGTTCAATAACTGTCCTATGGCCAGCCAGAATACTTACATTGATGGTGCCAAACTGGTAACATCGAAAATTGATGAAACTAAGGATCCCGTTAAACGTGATTTATTGGTTGACACTTTGATGAGCATCTATGACCAGCGGATTACCTATTTTAGTCGTGAAGGATATGTTCTCGGCCGGAAAGGGGTTGACCTGTTTACTTTCCGTCCCGAGAAAACAGAACAGATTTACCAGGTGCTGAAAAAATCCGTCGATTTGTCGGGAAACAAGTCAGAAGGCTCTCCACTTGTGTATTATTTCAGAAGCATTATTGGAATGGTCGATCTCCAAAAACTTGATAAATCTGCGATTGTAGACGGATATGACCAGATTTCTCAGATTATCGATTTCAATCTGAAGCTGAACCAGGAAAACGAACAACAGCGTGCTTCCTGGGAAAACATCAAAGGC
This sequence comes from Bacteroidota bacterium, assembly GCA_009773455.1. GTDB lineage: Bacteria > Bacteroidota > Bacteroidia > Bacteroidales > Lentimicrobiaceae > Lentimicrobium. The sequence continues at coordinate 160,333 of WSXU01000008.1, forward strand.
AATATTGAATCTACATTTGAGCCTTTTGCAACCTGTCCAGACCTGGTTAGTATCTATGAAAGGAAATTTGCCGAGAAACCGGAAGATCTTGACCTGTTGAAGAAAATAACCAATGTTCTTGACCGTAAAAAATGTACCGATTCAGATTTGTTTTTTAAGGCAACGGAGAATCTTCACAAGCTTGAGCCCAGTGCGCAATCGGCTTATCTTATGGGAACGCTGAATCTGAAAAAGGAAAATTATGGAAAAGCCGCAGATTACATGCAGCAGGCTGCCAATCTTTTTGAAGATAATACGGATAAAATCAAGGCTCTTGAACTGTTGGGCAACATTAATTTTAACCAACGGAATTTTTCTCAGGCCAGATCCAATGCGCTCAAAATATTACAGATAAATCCATCCTATGGAAAAGCTTACATCCTCATTGGTGATCTCTATGCTGCCAGCTCATCTATGTGTACTGAGGATGACCTTGGAGGTAAAACTGTCTTCTGGGCTGCGATTGATAAATACCTGAAGGCCAGAAATGTGGACCCTTCAGTTGAAGGCGATGCAAATGCCAAAATTGCTCAGTATGCAAAGCATTTTCCTGCCTCAAGTGACTTGTTTTTCAGAGATTTGCAGGAAGGAAGTTCTTATACTGTAGGTTGCTGGATCAATGAAACTACTACAGTGAGAGGAACCAAATAGTATCCAGTTTCCGGTGAAGTATCCCATCTGTTCTCCCTATCCGGGCCAACTTGTTAAAAGCGTTGCCATACTGAGTATGGCAGCGCTTTTAAGCTGTAATAACGACCTCCGGGAAGTAAACCGATTAAACCAACCGGATACAACACCATCAATGTTTGCCAGAGATGTTTCGATTGCTGAAAGTGAATTCGGTCGGATTAAATACAACCTGACATCTCCATATCTCAAACGCTATGAAATCCCCGGCAAAGGTTCGAGTACTATTTTCCCCTCCGGGTTCAGGGTAGTATTCTTTGATTCGCTCCAACCTGATAAAATCAGGACTGAAATAACTGCCGAATATGGCCTGGACGATGAAAGCAATCGTAGAATGGAAGCAAAAACAAATGTGGTTGTGATTAACCATCTTAAAGGTGAAAAATTAAATACGGAGCGGCTTGTTTGGGATAAAAGCAAAAAAAAGGTATACTCTGATAAATTTGTTACCATTACCACCGCTGACAAAATCATTTATGGTGAAGGGATGGAATCGGACGAAAAATTTGAACGCTGGTCGATTAAAAAACCAAGGGGTGAAATGTATATCAATGAAAGCCAGAAGTAGTTCATTGTTATCATTCTGTTGGTTACCTTTGTAATTTATCCGATCTTTCATCAATGGATTTAATAATCCCCATTCTGGTTACCCTCCTTTTCTCGGCTTTCTTTTCGGGAATGGAAATAGCCTTTGTTTCTTCCAACAAACTTAAAATTGAGGTCGATAAAAACAAAGATCTCCTGCCAGCCCGTATTTTATCAGGGTTCGCCAGGCGTCAGTCACGTTTTATCGGGGCCATGCTGCTGGGTAACAACATTGCACTGGTTATCTATGGCATCTATTCTGCAAGGCTCCTTCATGACCCTTTGTTAAGCATTATACCCCAGGGATTCGGCTCAGAAGCATTGCTTCTGATGCTGCAAACGATTATATCGACGATGTTAATCCTGGTTTTAGCAGAATTTCTTCCGAAAGTGCTTTTCAGAATCAACCCCAATAAGATCCTGGAATTTTTTGCCATCCCAACGTATGTTATTTATATCCTGATTTACCCTGCCATTCTCCTGTTTATAGGTTTGTCGGAACTTATCCTTCATTTCGTGTTAAGGATCAACATCACTCAGCCCGACTATTCCTTTAGTGCCGTAGACCTTGATCACTATCTGAAAGAATCTGCGATACTTCAGCCTGCTGAGCATGAGGATTTTCAGGAGATACAGATGTTTCAGAATGTCAGGGATCTCGGGAACATTAAACTCAGGGAGTGCATGGTTCCGCGAAATGAAATAGCCGCGATTAATTCCAATGAGAGCATTGATGTTCTGAATGGTTATTTCATCGAAACCGGACATTCAAAAATCCCGGTATATCTTGATTCCATTGATAATATTGTAGGATATGTCCATCTTTATGACCTTTTCAGAAAGCCGGCCAGAATAAGCGATATTATAAAGCCGGTTATGATAGTTCCGGAAACAATGCCGGCCAACAAGTTACTCAATATGTTCATTTCAGAACGAAAAAGTGTCGCCCTTGTGGTGGACGAATTTGGAGGTACTGCCGGAATGCTGACCATTGAAGATATCATTGAGGAGATTTTCGGAGAAATCGAGGATGAATTCGATGTTGAAGAACTTATTGAAAATCAGCTTGATAATGATGAGTACCTTCTGTCCGGACGCCTTGAGATCGATTATTTAAATCAGAAATATGGTTTAAAGCTTGTTGAATCAGATGACTATGAAACACTTGCCGGTTACATCATTCATCATCACGAAAGCATTCCCGTAATCAATGATGAAATTATGATTGACGGATTCCTGTTTACCATTGTACAGGCAACCGATACAAAGGTTGAACAGGTCTTACTGCGCCTGAATCCTACCTGAAAAGCTAATTAATTGAAACAAAGGGCAACTGATTTATAAAAAAAAGCGGGAATGACTATAAAAAAGTCCCGGGAATCCCAATTTTATTTTTATACTAACAGTTTTATTGTAAATTTGCACCCTCTTATAAAAATTTACTAAAATGGCATTAATCGGAGATATTCGTAAACGGTCCGGACTTCTTACCATCATTATTGGTGTTGCTCTTGCACTTTTTGTACTGGGTGACTTTTTCTCAAATAGCAGTGGCCCCGGCAGCAGCAGGGGAAATAACATCATTGCTGAAATAAACGGTGAAAAAATACTGGCAACCGATTTCAACCAGCGCGTTGAAGACAATATGGAAGCCCAGAAGTTGAATACCGGCAAGGAGAACCTGACAGCTGATGAGCAGTTTCAAATCAGGCAGCAGACCTGGGATCAGGTCGTAAATGAAACCCTTCTGATGGAAGAGGTTTCAAAACTCGGCATTTCTGTTACAACAGAAGAACTTGATGATCAGATCCGTGGCAAGAACCCGCACAGCTATATCGTTCAGAGTTTCCGAGATCCGAAAACCGGCCAGTTTGACCCTGCCAGTGTAGTTAATTTCCTGCAAAATCTCGACAAGGTTGATCCTCAAATGAAACAGCGTTACCTGATGATCGAGAAAGCCATCAAGGAAGACCGTTTGAACACCAAATACCGCAACCTTATCGGCAAAGCGTTCTATGTTCCCAAGGCCTTCGCAAAACGCGATTATGAAGCACGCAACACCCGTATGAATGTACGTTACTATGGAGCTTCTTATACCAACATTGCCGACAGTCTTGTTAAAGTCACCGATGCTGATTTCGAAAAGTTCTATAATGAAAACAAACACAAATATCAGCAGGAAGCCTCACGCGACATTGAATATGTAACTTTCGACGTACTTCCGTCGGCTGATGACCGCGATAAAATCAACCGTGAGGTTCAGGGATTGTATACTGAATTTACTGCTGCAGACAATATGATTGCTTTTGTCAATTCTACTTCTGATGAGCGTTACGACAGCGCCTGGAAGAAAAAAGGTTCATTACCCTATCAGATTGATAGCCTGATGTTTAATTCTTCGATCGGAACGGCTTTCGGACCTTATATTGAGAATAACACCTTCCAGATGGCACGTTTGGTTGATGTTCAAACGCGACCCGATTCACTGAAGGCAAGTCATATTCTCATCTCGTATAACGGAACCAATGTTAATCCCGACACCAAGCTTACAAAAGAGCAGGCAAAAGCCAAAGCCGACAGTGTTTATAAACTGGTAAAAACAAACGGGGCAAAATTTGATGAGCTTGCCGGGACCATCAACGATGACCAGACCGCCTCAAAATCAAAGGGTGATCTGAAATGGTTCGCCGACGGATCAATGGTCCCTGCTTTCAATTCCGCCGTTCTGAATGGTAAAATTGGAGATGTTACGCTGGTTGAGACACAATTTGGTTTTCACATCATTAAAATAACCGGGAAAACCGCTCCCATCAAGAAAGTGCGTGTTGCTATGGTTAAACGTCTTATTGAGCCCAGTTCAAAGACAATGCAGGATGTTTACACCCAGGCCAGCCAGTTCGCTTCCGAAGCCAAAAACATGGAAGGTTTTACCAAACTGATCGAACAGAAAAAGCTCACCAAACGCCTTGCTGAGCGAATCGGCGTTGATCAGAATTCACTTCCCGGCCTGCCACAAGCCAGACAGATTGTTATCTGGTCATTTAACAAGGATACAGAAAAAGGCAGTATCTCTCCTGTATTTGATCTGGAAGGCCGCTATATGATTGCCGTTTTGAAAGATATCCGCGAAAAAGGCACCCCTACGCTGGAACAGCTTAAGGAGTATATTGAGCCAATGGTAAAACGTGAAAAGAAAGCCGAAACCCTGATTGCTTCAATAAACAAAACCATTAAATCAATGGCCGATCTTGAAAAGGGTTATGCTTTACTTGGCATGAAAGCAGATACAAATGAAGTGACTTTTGCCAGCTCTAATCTCCCTGGTTATGGTAAAGAAGATGATGTAATCGGCATAATGTTTACCCTGAAGCAAGGGCAGATGTCAAAACCAGTCAAGGGCAACCAGGCTGTCTTCATTATCGTTGCCGATCAGATAACACCAGCCCCGCCCAAAGATGATCTTACACCGGAAAAACGCATGCTTATCAATGCATTTGCTACCAGGGCACAGCGCGAACCTGCCGAAGCACTGAAGCGGAAAGCTGAAATTGAAGACAACCGGTTATTGTTCTATTAATCAGGATACTATTATAAAAAAAGCGACCCATAGGTCGCTTTTTTTTTGGATTTCAGAATGCTTTTTCCTGATTCTTCCTTATCTTTATTAGAGGAAAAATTCACCCATGTTTAAGCAAATCGCAGGCGATGTCGTTTCATTGTTTTACCCCAGGATATGTCTTGCCTGCGGTAACATTCTATTCAGGAATGAAGATATCCTGTGTTTTTCCTGCCAGTATCAATTGCCGAAAACCGGTTTTCACCTTGAAGAAGACAACCCTGTAGCCAGGCAGTTCTGGGGTAAAATCAATTTCTTTTCAGCGGCATCCTGTTACTATTTTACCAAAGGAAGCAAAGTTCAACACCTGATTCACCAGTTTAAGTACAAGGGATATAAGGAAATCGGAACCTATATAGGTCATCTTTATGGTCCGGATTTGAAGAAATCCCCCCTTTTTAGTTCTGTCACATCTGTTATACCGGTTCCGCTTCATCCTTACAAACTCGCGAAAAGGGGTTTTAATCAGGCCGAATGGTTCGCAAAAGGATTGGCCGAATCAATGAAAACAGAGCTTGATACCACAACCCTGATCAGGGCATATGCTTCCGAAACACAGACAAGAAAATCAAGGTTCAGCCGTTGGGAAAATGTAAGGGAAATTTTTAAAGTTACTGACGTTTGTCGTCAGGCAGGAAAACATGTTCTTCTGGTGGATGATGTTATAACAACCGGATCAACTCTTGAAGCTGCCGGTCATATCCTTCTGTGCGTTCCTGGTATCAGGATCAGTGTGGCTTCAATCGCATGTGCAGTCAGATAGAAATTACACCATGCTTAGCTTCAGCATATTGGTTTTACCCGCCTTACCAATTGGAATACTGGAGACATAGATGATATAGTTGCCCTGGGATATAAAACCCCGGGCAAGCAGTACTTTGCGCATTTCAAGCATAGCGGTATCGGTACTGGAGAACTTCTCAAAATAGATCCCCTGAATCCCCCATACCAGATTCAAAGCGCAAAGCAGTTGCCGATTGTTGGAAAAAATAAAAATTCCGGAACCTGTTCTATGGCTGGCCAGCTTAAAAGCTGAGTAGCCTGTATGGGTCATTGCGATCAGGGCATGGGCATTCACCTTGCGGGCCAGATCGCATGCCGCCATGATAATCGAATCAGAGATTCTCCGCTCAAGAGAAGATGTTCTGATTTCAAAATCCTTTTGATTCCTGCTATTGGCTTCAACGTCTGTAATAATCCTGTTCATCGTTTCAACCGTTTCAACCGGATAGTTTCCAACAGAAGTTTCACCACTTAACATCAGCGCATCGGCACCATCCAGAACAGAATTGGCCACATCGTTCACTTCTGCCCTGGTCGGTCTCATACCGGCGATCATTCCTTCCATCATCTGAGTGGCGATAATCACGGGCTTTGAAGATGCGATGCAAAGTCCTGCCAGTTTTTTCTGAACAACAGGTACTCTTTCCAGCGGTATTTCAACCCCCAGGTCGCCCCTGGCAACCATAACCGCATCTGCGGCAGCAATAATTTCTTCTGCGTTTTCAACGGCTTCAGGCTTTTCAATTTTCGCGATTATCCCCGGAGGGGTTCCTGTACATTTTTCCCTTAGTTTTTCACGCAGATCAGAGATGTCGGCAGCTGATCTGACAAAAGACAGCGCAACCCACTGTATATTCCTTGTAACGATAAAATCAAGATCCTGAAGATCCTTTTCTGAGAGGCTTGGAAGTCTGAGTTTGGTTTTGGGAAGATTAACACCTTTCCTCGAACGCAAAATCCCCCCCTGTATTACTTTAGCCTTAGCCTCGTCGGTTCCATTGGAAGAAAGGACTCTTAAAAGCAGTTTTCCGTCATCAAGCAATACCTCATCTCCCTGTTTTACATCCTCTGCAAAATGTTCATAGTTCAGGCTGATAATATTACCTCTGCATCCTTCATTCCGCGTCGTAATCATCATTTCATCGCCGGCAGTGAGCGTCATGTTTTCGTTGTCAACCTCCCCGGTTCTTATTTTTGGACCAGACAGATCAGCCAGGGTGGCCACCTGAAGTCCAAGCTCGGCATTCAATCTGTCGATCAGTTCAACCGATCTGCCATGCACTTCATGTGATCCATGCGAAAAATTCAGCCTGAATACATTTACTCCGGCAAGCATCAGGTTTCTCATCAATTCTTCGGAAGCAGACGCAGGTCCCAGGGTTGCAACAATTTTTGTTCTTCTCATCGGTTCTGTTAATTATACTATACAAAATTACCAATTCCCTTGGTAAGCTGCATCAATTCAATCCAATGAATAAATTTTTCCTCTTCCGGTGTAGTATCAGAATGTTTTTCAACACATTAAATTACTCTCCGATATGAACCGGGCATGGGTTATTTCATTACTTTTGCAGCCTGAAAAATTTGAAGGTGTTGACAATAACTGAAATAGTAATTTTATCCGTTGCCCTGGCAGCCGACAGTTTTGTAACATCCTGTTTTTCAGGAGCATTGCACAAGAAATTAGACTTTAAGCTGGATTTTAAACTGCCTGTATTTCTACCTGTTGTCAGGTTTTTGTTTTTGATTTCAGGGATAATTGCAGGACGATTTTTATCATCATTTTTAACCGATTACGTTTACATGTCCGGTCTTTCGGTTTTATCCATTGTAGGTATTAAGCTTGGTTTTGAATCAATCCGATTCTATCCGGAGGAGAAGGTAATCCTGATTGACAATTACAGGACTACTTTTTTAATTACCATTGCAGGAAGCATCAATACTCTTATTGCCGGAACCGGGCTCGGAATGATCGGAACAGGACTGACTGCACCATCACTGATTACCCTTACCGCCGTGGCCTGTTTTTCATGTGCCGGCATTATGGCCGGAAAAACATTTGGTTACAGGCCTTCTGTAAGATTCATTGGTCTTATATCCGGAATTCTGATCTTGTCTGTTACGATTCGTCTTTTCATTTTCAACATGATTAAATGATTATTATATGAAAAAAATCTTACTGATTGCCTTTATACCCCTGTTTACAGTAACGCTGGCTCAACCTCCGGCAGGGTACTATAATTCAGCGAATGGTCTGAATGGTACCGCGCTTCAGGCAGCATTGCACAATATCATCGATAACCACAATGTACAGAATTATAATTCGCTGCATGATTGCTTCGAAACAACCGACCGGAAGCCGAACGGCACCGTATGGGACATGTATTCAGACAATCCCGGTGGCAACCCTCCTTATGTTTTTAATTTTACTTCGGGCGATCAGTGTGGTAGCTATAACGGGGAGGGTGATTGTTACAACAGGGAGCATTCATGGCCAAAAAGCTGGTTTAACGATATGAGCCCTATGTATTCAGATCTTTTTCATTTATACCCTACCGACGGGTATGTCAATGGAAGAAGAAGCAACTATCCGTATGGTACGGTTTCTTCTGCATCCTGGATTTCGGAAAACGGCTGTAAGTTGGGAGATTGCAGTTACCCGGGCTATTCGGGTACTGTTTTTGAACCCATAGATGAGTATAAGGGCGATTTTGCCAGATCATACTTCTATATGTCAACCCGCTACTATAACGAGGACAACGGATGGCCTGGCAGCGATATGGTAAACGGGTCTCAATTACGTCCTTGGGCACTTTCCATGTTAAAGGAATGGCATTTGAGCGATCCTGTAAGCCAAAAGGAAACTGACCGTAACAATGCGGTTTACAGTTACCAGAACAACCGTAACCCTTTCATCGATCATCCCGAGTATGTTTCCCAGATCTGGGGAGGTCCTACGGCAGTGGCAGAGATCACATACAACAACGACATATCCGTTTATCCTGTGCCTGCTGTGGAGTACTGCGTGATCGAGCATCATGGTTATTATACTCATAATAAACTGACAATAACCATTACTGATGTCACTGGCCGGAATTATCATACCACCATCACCGGTTCGGGAAGCACGGCAAGAATCGATACAACCCCTTTGTCGCATGGATTCTATCTGGTTACCTTGAATGAACCCGGTAAATTACCGGCATTCGTGCGTCTGATGAAATAGTTGCAAGCTATGCCGAAAGTCAGGTTAACCAAAGAGTTCAAATTCGAAATGGCGCATGCCCTTGCTGGTTATCCGGGCCCATGCCGGTTTATTCATGGTCATTCCTATGAACTGTTTGTGACCGTTTCTGGAGAACCTATCCCTGATATCAATTCACCCTATTCCGGAATGGTCATGGATTTTGGTCAACTCAAGGAGATTGTCAGGCAGCAGATCATTGATGCGTTTGATCATTCCCTCGTTTTGCACAAAGAGACAGCTCCACAGCAGATTAAAGAAATGGGTGAATTTGTCGGACGGTTAATCCTGACAGACTATCAACCTACCAGTGAAAATCTCCTGATAGATTTTGCAGGAAAGCTAAGAAATGCCCTGCCGGGGAAAGTAAATCTGTTTAGTTTAAAACTCAGGGAAACGGTAACCTCATACGCAGAATGGTATGCTGATGATAACCCGGTTCAATAATCAGTTGTTTTTCCTGTTCAACAGCTGTTCAAGCTTTGAATATAAGCTGTTCTTATCGATGGGTTTGGGAATATAATCATCGCAGCCCGCATCAAAACAATCTGATTTATCCTCTTTCATGGCATGGGCCGTTTGCGCCACAACAGGCAATCCGGGGTATCTCTTCTTAATGATTCTTGTCGTATCATAACCATCCATCACTGGCATCCGCATATCCATCAACACCACATCAACCTTTTGCTCCTCAAGTAACAACAGTGCCTCTTCCCCATTTGATGCATAGAACAGGCTCGCTCCTGTATTCAGCAGCAGGACTGTGAGAAACCGCATACTTACAGGGTCATCTTCAACCATCAGAATTGATTTTCCCTCCCAGGAGTAATTACGCACTTCACCATTGAGTTTTGTGTTTTTGGCAGGTTCCAGTGAATGCATAACATAGGGTATGGAAAAACTGAAAGTAGATCCTGTATCTTTTGAGGACTGAACAGTAATACAACTACCAAAGAGGGAGGCCAGCCCCTGGCTTATTGACAATCCGAGACCTGCGCCACCAAACTGCCTTGAGAAATCGTTTTCAACCCTTGTGAACCTTTCAAATATGACAGGGAGGTCTTCTTCATCTATTCCGATTCCGGTGTCACTTACATAAAATTCAATCCTGTTAAACCCGGTGAAATTAAAGCCAAATTCTATTCTTCCACGGGGAGTATACTTGATGGCATTCAGAAGCAGATTCCATAAAATCTGGCGTAGTCTGGTCTCATCGGTATTGAGGATCAGTTTTCGGCATTCAGGTGGTATCCGAAGATTGAGTGAAACTCCGGATCTGTTCATTTCGGCCTTTGCTCCCTCTGACTCTACCAGTAACGACTCCATAAAACGACTGATATCACAGGGCATTTCGTTTATTCCGACCTGTCCTGAATCAATCATTGCCAGCTCAATAACATCATCAATCAACCTTAAAAGATGCATGCCGCTTGATTTCATTATTTCAAGGTATTCATCCTTCTCTTCCTTGGTAATGTAAGGTTCATTCATCAATTCAATAAAACCCAGAATATGATTCATCGGAGTGCGCACTTCATGCGAAATACCAGCAAGAAAAGCTGATTTCAGTTTATCGGACGATTCCGCTTTTTGCAGCGCATTTTTGATGGCTACTTCCTTGTATTTTCTTTCCAGTGCATTTACCAGAATCTGACCCGTCAGTTTAAATGAATTGATTACCTGCTCTTCCCAATTTTCGGGCCGGCTGAAAGTATCAAATCCGATAAATCCCCTGAATTCATGATCAATGAAAAGCGGGATATGTACCACAGATTCAATGTTGAGCAGATCAAAAAAGAAAGCCAGGTTGTCGGGTCCGGATGTCACTTCCTGATCCGTCCGCTGAAGAATACTCATCTGCCCCGACATAAGTTTGCTGAAAAATACAGGCAATTCATTCAGGTAAATGACCGGTTGGCGTTCCATATGGGAGAACCGCTGATCACATGTCCATTCATGTGAGATCTTTACAAAATCCTGAGAATCGGAAAGTCTGACCAGATAGGCCCTTTCTGCACCGAAAAACCTTGCCACTGTTTCTATGGCCTGTTGGATATTCTGGTCTATTTCATCAATCTTCATATTGATAAGATCTGACGAAAGCCTGCTCATATATTCAATAAAGGCAATGCGGCTGATTTTCTGTTTTTCACTTTTCTTTCTTTCGCTGATATCCCTGTATATCCCATAGATACACAAATTGCCATCTCCTTCGATAAATGGCACGCCCAAAACTGATACATCGATCAGCTTACCATCGTGGCGCAAACGCTGAGTTTCTACAGCAATTCTTCCACCTTCCCAATTGGTTTTTGTGAATTGTTTTGCTTCCTTAAGCAAATGACGGGGGGCTATCAGCTCATCAATTTTTTTCCCGATGATGTCAGCCTTTCTGAAAAGAAACATATGTTCAAACTCGGGGTTGACATCAATGATATAATTATCCTGATCAACCATTGCAATGGCCTCCGGCGCCGATTCAAAGAGCCTGGTGTATCTTGTCTTGTTTACCAGAAGTTCATCAACCCTTGTCTGGAGAGACAGGGCGTGTCCGATTACATTCAGGGCTGAGGTAATGAAATATCCGTCTTCAACTGTAAAATTCCCCTCAGATTTAAACCCGAGTGCGATCAGTTTCGGAAAGGCGTTGAGCATAAAGGAAACGCAGCATATCCGACATTCTTTAACAATCCGTCAATAGAAACTGCCGCTTCCCCATTTACAGGTTCACCCTGTAATAGTGTGCTGATATCGGAAGCCCCGGAGATCAATGCCATGAAATCTATCCTGTCAAGAACGACTGCTTTGCTATCTGACAGATTTTTAATCTCAAGGAGAATGTCCAGATTCTTCAGCTTTTTACGGTTGAAATGCGGACTAACAACGCATAATCCAGACAGGCCGGCATTTTTAACGATAGCATTGAGCAAGCCATATGCCATGCTTAAATCAAACAGCTTTTCCGCAGCCTGCTTCATAATATACCGGATGTATGGGAATAAATTATTTTCAAATGTAAACGATATAAATCCGCGTTCCTGTCATCTGTCTGAATTTATCTTCATAACCGTTAAAAGTAAGTCGTTAATAACCTGTCATTCAAAACAAATATTAAACAGATAAAAGCGGATTTTGATCCGGCCTTCTTTCGAATCGAATAATCTGGTGATTTTTCATGCCTGCTAACAGCTAATTTAAATAGCCTTACCTTTGCAGCAAAACAGTGTTTTATGCCTGAAATTGAAATCATGTCCCCTGCCGGGTCGTTCGAATCGCTTATGGCAGCCATTCAGGGCGGAGCCGGTTCTGTGTATTTCGGGGCAGGACAATTAAATATGCGTGCCCGTTCATCCAGTAATTTTTCACCTGATGATATCTGTCAGATAGCAGCAATCTGCCATAGCCATGGGGTTAAGTCATACCTGACGCTGAATACCATTATCTATGATGGGGAGATTCAGATAATGCGCGAAATGGTAGATCTGGCAAAGGAAAGCGGCGTCAGCGCCATCATTGCCTCTGATCTGTCCGTACTTGAATATGCAAGGGAAAAAGGCATTGAGATACACATATCAACTCAATGCAACATCACCAACATAGAAGCTGTCAGGTTTTATGCCCGCTACGCCGATGTAATGGTACTGGCCCGGGAACTGAACATCAGACAAATGGAAGCAATTACCCGTTCTATCAGGGAGCAAAACATCACAGGGCCATCCGGTAAACTGGTTCAGATAGAGGTTTTTATACATGGTGCCTTATGCATGGCTGTTTCAGGAAAGTGTTACATCAGCCTTGATAACTTTAATGCTTCGGCTAACCGTGGTGCCTGCCAGCAGCCCTGCCGGAGGGCCTATGAAGTTAAGGACAAAGACAATCAGGTTGAACTCGAAATCGATAATAAGTACATCATGTCACCCAAGGACCTGATGACCCTCCCGATCATTGACAGGTTGCTGGATGCAGGTGTTACCGTGTTAAAAATTGAAGGGCGGGGCCGATCGGCAGAATATGTAAAAACTGTTACAAGAACGTACCACGAAGCCGTTGAGGCCTGGAAAAACAAACAATTCACCAGGGAAAAAGTAGAGAACTGGACTCATGAAGTGGACAAAGTTTATAACCGGGGATTCTGGGGAGGATATTACCTGGGTGAAAAAACCGGCGAATGGTCTGAACGTTATGGCTCACAGGCCTCGCAGAAGAAAGTCTATATAGGGAAAGTGGTGAACTTTTTCAGTAAGCTGAATGTTGCTGAAATTAAGGTTGAATCCCATAGCCTGAATGTCGGGGATAATATTCTTGTTATCGGGCCAACTACCGGAGCTTATGAAGCAACACTGAATGAGCTGAGGGTTGAACTTAATCCGGTAACAAAGGCTTCGAAAGGTGAAAACTGTTCCATTGCAGTAACCGATACCCTGCGCAGGGGCGATAAAGTCTACCTGCTGGCGGATGCAGGGCATCCCCTTTTCCAGATGCAAACTGAAAAAAATCAGTGAAAAGAGATGGTGTGAAGGACCCCCGTCCTTTTTCACCTCTGATCTCATGTCGCTGACCTACTACATCAAAACCAACCAGATGAAAAACAAAACCAACTACCATACCCACTCCAACTTTTCTGATGGCTCCGCTGAACCGGAAGAGTACATTACAGAGGCTATCCGTCAGGGCTTCAACAGCCTGGGTTTTTCTGAACATTCGGTGCTGCCTTTTGAAAATACATTCGCCCTGCAACCCGGAACGGAAACCGCCTACATAGCAGAAATCAGAAGATTGCAGCAGATTTATCTTGGTCAGGTACAGATTTTACTTGCACTGGAAGCAGATTATATTCCGGGGGTCTGTGCCGGATTTGCCGGTCTGAAATCATCTTTAGGGCTGGACTATATTATCGGAAGTGTGCATCTGGTTAAGAATAACCATAATGATATCCTGTGGTTTATTGATGGACCCAGGCGGGAGACGTACGACAATGGCCTGAATGAGTTTTTCGGAGGAGATATCCGTAAAGGTGTGACCGCATACTGGCACCAGCTGAATCAGATGATTGAGAATGAAACCTTTGATATCATCGGTCATCTGGATAAAATTAAAATGCACAACCAGGGACGCTGGTTTAGCGAAGAAGAAGGGTGGTACCTTGATCTGGTAAACGAAACGATTGCTTTGATTGCCGACCATTCACTTATTGTGGAAGTCAACACCAGTTCCCGGGTGAACACATCCTCCGGAAACTCAGGGAAAAGAACATCAGGGTTACCCTGAGCAGCGATGCGCACCAGCCACATGAACTAAGTCTGTGGTTTGATGAGGCAAAAGCGATTCTTAAAAATTGCGGGTTTGACAAATTGTCCATGTTCTCACATGGAAAGTGGGATGAGCAATCTATTGACCATGATTGACCTCGTAGTTCATGAGGAAATGTCTGATACCTGCTTCTTCGAATTCTTCTCCGTAAACCCTGAATCCAAGCTTTGTATAGAATCCTGTTACCTGCTCCTGTGCATGCAGGTAAACCGTTCTGCCTTCAGGTAACACCTCTTTGAGGACCTCTTGTACCATAAAATCACCCAAGCCCTTTCCGCGAAACGCCGGTAATACAGCAAAGCGCTCAAGTTTAACGCCTTTCGTGGTGTAGCGTCGGCGGCAGGTAGCTACGGCAGTATCTCCGATAAATACCAGATAAAGCCTGGAGGTGGATTCAAAGGCGTCATATTCAAGATCTTCGGGGACTTTTTGTTCCACTACAAAAACAGCATAGCGGATTTTCCGGGCGATTTCACTATATCCGGGATGATTATAATCAAAGCTGACAAGGGTTGGGATCATACGCAGGTTCAAAAGTAAGTAAAGAGAAGGGATTAAAATAAAATGGCCTGTAAATTACAGGCCATTATCAATGAAATGATTGAATGTCAGATTTTATCGCCATCATATGCCCACTTGAGATAGAGTGAGCCCCAGGTAAAACCGGCGCCAAAGGCAGCAAGAATAATGTTATCCCCCTTTCTGAGCTTATTTTCCCATTCCCAGAGGCAGAGCGGCAAAGTGGCGGAAGTAGTGTTACCAAAGCGCTGAATGTTGATCATTACCTGTTCCTTGTTGATTCCCATGCGGTTGGCTGTGGCATCAATGATGCGCATATTGGCCTGATGCGGCACGAGCCAGGTCAGAGATTCGGGTGTAATGTGGTGCTTTTCCATCATCTCTACCGACACATCGGCCATTTTCGAAACAGCCCATTTGAATACCGGCTGGCCTTCCTGATAAACATAATGCTCCCGTGCGTCGATGGTTTCGTGTGTAGGGGGTTTTGCAGATCCTCCCGCCTTCTGGTGAAGGTGAATACGACCAACGCCATCGCTCTGAAGAATGGAATCAATGATACAATTTTCATCCGTAGTCGGCTCCACCAGTACAGCTGCAGCGCCATCTCCAAAAATGGGGCAGGTTGCCCTGTCGGTATAGTCTACAATGGCTGACATTTTATCTGCACCGACAACAATAACTTTTTTATAAGACCCGGACTCAACATATTTTGAGGCTGTGGCAAGTGCATAAAGGAAACTCGAACAGCCAGCGTTCAGGTCGAAACCGAAAGCATTCCTGATGTCGGTTTTATCAGCGATGATATTGGCCGTAGCGGGGAAAACCATATCCGGTGTTACCACGCCGCATATAATAAGGTCAATTTCTTCCGGTTTTGTTTTGGTTTTGGCGAGTAATTGTTTTACTGCTTCGGCCCCCATGTCGGATGTTCCTTTACCTTCACCCTTCAGTATCCGTCTTTCTTTGATACCAATCCGGGTCATAATCCATTCATCGGACGTATCTACCATCCGGCTTAATTCATCGTTGGTAAGGATGTAGTCCGGAACATATCCGCCTACACCGGTGATTGCAGCTCTAATTTTTGTCATCAGCAGTGTCAGTCAAAAAAAATAAATTAATCTCTTACAACAACAGCTACGCGGGCAAGCGCACGCTTGATTTTTTGTGAAAGTTTGGCCTGATGAACATCCCGTGCAAGTAAAAGCATGTTTTTGATCGCAACATCGTTTGATATGCCATGACCAACAACCACGGTTGAATTGATGCCCAGAACGGGTGTTCCGCCATAGTTTTCGTAATTGAAACGGGCAAAGTAATCGTCGACCAGACCACGTTTCATCATAATCCTGAACATTCCTTCGATGTTCTTCAGCACGATGTTACCGGTAAAGCCATCGCAGACAATTACATCGGCCTTATTGCGGAGTAAGTCACGGCCTTCAATGTTTCCGATAAAATTAAAATCCTTTGATTCTTTCATAAGGTGATAAGCAGCCTGACTCGACAGGTTGCCTTTCTCCTCCTCATGTCCGATATTTAAAAGGGCAACCCTGGGATTACTGATGTTATAAACACTTTTTGCCGTAATGGATCCAAGCAGGGCAAACTGAAACATGACATCAGGTTTCGCATCCGGATTGGTGCCCACGTCAAGAAGCAGACTCAGCCCACCGCCCTCCTGGGGTAGAACAGCGGAAGTACATGGCCTGATTACACCCTGAATATTGTTAACGCTGTAAATCGCTCCGACCAGCATTGCACCACTGCTCCCGGCACTGGCGAATGCATCGATATGTTTATGTTTCAGCTGTTTAAAACCAATACTAATGCTTGAGTCGGGTTTACGGATGATGGCATGGGTAGGGTGTTCACCCATTCCAATGACTTCATGTGCATGAACAATGATAAAATCTTCCGGATCGGCATTGTGCCTGGCAAGTTCATTAAGGATGACTTCATGGTCACCAATAAGCACAATCCGGTCAGTCGGCGACAGTTCCTTCTGGGCAAGTATTGCACCGGCAATGGTAGCGCCAGGGGCAAAATCACCTCCCATAACATCGAGCCCGACTTTCATCTGACTGGTTTTTGGTTAGGAATGTGTGTTTGCAAAATGCAGGTGCTTAAGCAGTAGCGGCTTTTTCAATGGCAAGTTTGCCTTTATAATAGCCACATTCACCACAGACCCTGTGGTAAAGAACCGACGCCCCACAATTGGAACAGATACTAACAGTCGGTGCTATTGCTTTGTAATGAGTCCGTCTTTTCGCTGTTCTGGTCTTTGAAAACCTATGTTTTGGATTTGGCATTTCGTTTAATCTTTATTTTGGTTAATACTTATTCAGGGTTAAAATTTTTCAACGCATCCCACTGTGAGTCATTTTCTTTACGTGCCGATAATTGTTCGATCCTTGCCAATACCTCAGGGTCACACTGACTGACACCGCTTTCATCTTCAGGATGAACCACCCTGTAAGGTACACGAAGGCTCAGATAATCATAAACCAGGTTAGCTATGTCAATGTGGGTTTCATTTTCTGAAATTACCAGCACATTTTCATCTTCTTCCTTGTGTTCATGGCCGAATTTGATAAAGTACTCCTCGTCACCCGTAACCGGCATATCAAATTCTCCAAGGCACCGGTCGCACAGTACCCTGATGGTTCCGGTTATCGTGAAATTCAATACCAGCATCCTGTCCTGCCTTTCAAGGTCAAGCCTTACATGAGCCCAAGCCTCTTTGATTTCTGAATATTCGAACGATGCAAAGAACTTATCATCAATTTCAAAATCAAACTGATGATTACCAGCACTTAATCCAACAAATGGGATTACAAACTGCTTCAGGTAATCCACGGTTTTGGTTGTTTCAGGTTTAAGGGGTGCAAAAGTAGAAATTAATATTGTTATTAACAAATATTTATTCAGCCCAAAACACCATTTTTACGACAAAAAGCCTGATAATAAACTCTTTGCATACACAGTAACATCCATTACTTTCGGGTTTTCAACAATCCCTATTTGAATGCCTTTTCAGGCAAACCATCACCGCTAAGTTTCAGCCTCTCGAAATATCCCGGCACTGCTTTACCCATCAGTTTATCAACATAAATCTTAGCGAGGTACTGGCCAAGCATAAAACCCTGGCCGCGCAATCCGATAAACAATCCGAGATCAGTATCTATAATCATCCTGGGTTCAACATAATAACCGGCCCAAACAGCCTGAAACCCCACTGATGATAATTTCGGGAACCAGTTAACGAAAACTTCAGAAGCGATTTCTAGGAAATGCTGTGAATTAATTTTCAGATTTTTATCCGTTTCCATGGGATCAACCGCCGGAGATGCACAACCGATGATCTGGCCGGTTTCGGCCAGCTGCTGACCATACACAGCCACAAATCCCTTGTATTTACGCCTGTCGATGATCATATCGAGCGGCCGGCCGTTCAGACCCATCATTGGAAGCCTGCGGCTGATAAAGGCCTGATGTTTAACCGGGTACATCCCGGTTTCATAACCCAGCATTCCGGCAAATTTGCCTGCATCCGGACCCAGGGCATTGATGAATACTTCTGTATGATATTCAACATATTGTTTGTCATGATCCTGAACAAGTACCCGGAACAGATCACCATCGCGGCGGACGTCGATCAGCTTACAGTCTTCCTTCACAGTACCGCCATGCTGTATGCCAATCCGCCTGATCAGGTCAATCACCCGGCCTGGAGTCGCCTGCCAGCAATCGCGGGTAATCAGCGCCCCCAGATAGTTTTTCAGATCAGGATTGATGTAGGGCGATATTTCTTTTGCATAATCTTTGGGTTCAACCATCCAGGCATCAGACCACGACCTGGATTCCTCAAGTGCACGATACATGGCTTCATCGTGAGCAAAAGTTACATAGTTGATCTGCCTGAAGTTGACATCATGAATATTCTGCAATTCCCTGAATATTTCAAGGTTATGCCTGGCGATGTCGGCTATTTCAGGTAAGCTGAAGGCCGGCCGGCCTCCGGCAATGTTCCTCCATGAAGCTCCCCTGCCCGAATTAACCAGCACCGGATTCTCGCCCGCTTCGGCAAGATACCTGAACAAAGCCGAGCCTCCGATGCCGCCTCCGGCAACCAGTGATTTAACTTTTACCACCTTTGGTTTTGCACCGTTGGCACTGATATAAACATCCTCATGAACATCACGGGGGTATAACTCTCCCATCGACAACTGGTTGGAGAGGGGACCACGGGGAGTAGCATCTCCTACAATCGAGATATCATAATTGCGTAAAGTCTGCTTCAGCCTTCTTATACACCGTTTTCCCCTGCAGGCGCCCATTCCCAGACGAGTCGTATGCTTGACTTCATCCACCGAGATGAATTTTCTGTCACCAATAGTCTCCAGAATTTCTCCCAGGGTAACATCATCACAATGACAAACATACATTTCAGCTTCCTTGCTGTAATCCACCGGTTTCATTTCAACAGGCTCCGGGTAGTTTTCCTTTACGATGAAACCCCTGACTTCAATCAATTTATCACCATGAATATCGATGGCCTTAACCCGGGCAATATTGGTCTTGTTGGGTTTTTTAAGGATTTTCTCAATGATTCCTTCGCCAAGTTCTCTCCCTTGATTATCAACCAGGTAAACTTCTGATTTTTCCTCTGCCTGATATTCAATCGGCAGAAACAGCCAGTCCTTTCCCGTGTGATAACCGAAAATGGCCAGGCCAGGGCATTGATAAACACAATCCATGCAACCGATGCATTTATCAAAGTTTATTTCGGGAACCGTGCTGGTTGAAGTCTTGGTGATGGCTCCATGGGGGCAGGCAAATTCGCAGGGGTTACAGGCAAAACCGTAAAGGCAGTCGATCTGAACAAACGGTTTGGCCGATATCCTTTCCGGCGCAGGCCGGTAGGGCTGCTCAATCACCCTTACCGGATGCTGCTGAGAGTCAATATACTCTTTGGATACATTCAGAAATTCATCGTAGCTGCAACGGGTCCCTATTTCATTCATAATTTCGAAAGCAACCTGCTTTCCCCGGAGCACGGCACTTGTACCTTCTCCTATACGGATGGCATCTCCTGCTCCGAAGCATGCCCTTCCGAACACTTCATTTCCCTTAATCAGCAACTGGTCATCGGGAACCAGTCCGGTGCAAATGTTGATCGCATCAATGCCATCAATTACTTTTTCGGTTCCCGGGATTGGCTGAAAATCCCTGCATTCCGCAACTACTGCGCCTATAATTCCATCGTGGTTCTCATTGGGAATGGCCTTCAGCAGGATGTGTGAGAGAATCACAGGAATCCCCAGCCGACGGACCCTGTTGGCCTGAACAGGAAATCCGCCTTCTCCGGCCTGAGCCTCGATGATGGCCTTTACTTTTGCTCCGGCCTGCATCAACTGATAGGAGGTGAGGTATCCGATATTGCCGGCGCCTACGGTAAGAACATTTTTCCCCAAAAGGGTGAACTCTGTATTCATCATTTTCTGGACGACGGCGGCCGTATATACGCCGGGCAGGTCGTCATTTTCAAAAGCGGGCATAAATGGTACGGCACCGGTTGCGACAACCATGTATTCTGCATCCACATAATAAATTTCGTCAGTCCTTACATTTTTGATTGCAATCCGTTTGCCTTCGAGTAAGTCCCATACCGTAGAATTGAGAAAAATGCCTGTATGATTATCACCGGCCAGGGTTTGTGCTATATCGAACCCCCGCATGCCGCCGAACTTTTTCTCTTTTTCAAAAAAGAAAAACTGGTGTGTCTGCATCAGAAACTGCCCCCCGATACGATCGTTGTTATCGATAACAATATTGTCAACGCCATGTCGGTTGAATTCTTCCCGGGCAGCCAGTCCGGCCGGGCCGGCTCCGATGATGGCCACAACGGTTTTAAATACCCGTGTCGGCGACTTTTTATCCGGCTCTTTCATAGAAGGAGCAAAATCATGAGGTATTTCATGAACCTCCTTTATATTGTCCACGGTGGTGATGCAAATCCTCTTAATCTGGCCGTCAACGAGCATTTCGCAGGCACCGCATTTACCGATGCCACATTCAAGGCTGCGCTCCCTGTTCCGGAGGCTGTGGCTGTGCACCGGGAAACCGGCCTGATGAAGAGCTGCTGCTATGGTAAATCCCTTCTCTCCCGTAATTTCTTTTCCTTCAAAATGAAATGTCACCTTTTCGGCGGGAGCGATCTCGAGGATCGGATGATTGCTGATTTTATGCATTGTAGTGAGTTTTAAAGCGTTGCCGGTTTGTTTTCAGTTGGGTGAGCGCATAATGATGACTATAAGTGCGTCAGGCGTGGCAAATTTATAACTATTTGGACTGTACAAAATAAAATCAAACTAAAAATTCACTTATTTGCATCTTCTTATATGGTCATTTTCAACGGGTTAACTTAGACTCATTATAAATAAGGAACGGCTGCAGTGCAAACGATTGCGCTGTCCGAAAATATTTTTTTCGGGTACCTGAATGCTTTAAATTTTCTTTCAGGTCTCTTTAACCCCTTGGAATTCAAAGAATAGAAATTATAAAAATAAGCGAAATGGCACTTGTGCCAATTTGTTTTGCATTGATTAACAAGACTGTAATACCTTCTTCCTGTAAAAGATTGACTAATATTTGCTAATTTTGCATTTTATTGCATAAGTTACCGGGATATTATGGAAAAGACCAGGATACTGTTTGTATCTCAGGAGATTATACCCTATCTGAAGGACAGTCAGATGGGTTATATTGGCAGGCACCTGCCCCAGGGAATACAGGAAAGAGGGCGTGAGATACGCACCTTTATGCCCCGGTTCGGGCACATCAATGAACGCAGAAACCAGTTGCATGAAGTCATCCGTTTATCGGGAATGAATCTGATTATTGATGACACCGACCATCCGCTCATTATAAAAGTTGCCTCGATACAGTCGGCCAGGATGCAGATCTATTTCATCGACAATGATGACTATTTCCAGCGGAAATTCATGTTCCGTGATAAAAACAACAAGTTTTTCAAGGACAATGAAGAGCGGGCCATTTTCTTTTCAAGGGGCGTAATCGAAACTGTTAAAAAACTTGGATGGGCTCCCGATCTTGTTCATTGCCATGGCTGGATGACAAGCCTTGTTCCATTGTATATCAAGCGTGCTTTCCGCGATAACCCTTTGTTTTCGGATACCCGTCTGATTATTTCAATTTACGATGATGATTTTGAAGAAGCCCTGAACAAAGATTTCGGAAACAAAATCAAACTCGATGGCATAACAAATAAGGATCTTAAACACTTTAAGAAGCCAACCTACGTTAATATGATGAAGGCTGCCATCGACTTTTCAGAAGGCGTCATAATTGGAAGCGAAACCGTTAATCAGGAACTGCTCGACTATATCAACGAATCAGGAAAGCCAATGCTGCCCTATCAACCACTGGACCGGTTTGTGGATAATTATAACAATTTTTATGATAAAATCCTGAATAGTCAGCTGGCCGGAACTGAATAAGCTTTAATCTTGTATCACTGGATAGTACTCTTTGTAATTTTTATAACGTGCTGAAGAACAGATTATTATTTTATTGCGCATTGGCAATTTCAGGTATTACAGCGTTTTCCTGTACCAAAGAACCCGACCTGATCGGACTTGACCTTCTTCCCCCGGGTGATCTTTTGAACATCGATTATATTGATACTTCAAGTATTGTTGCCTACACTGTGCGTGAAGATTCCCTCCGTACCGACGAATTAACACTCAATCTTCTGGGCAGCATTTCCGATCCTGTCTTTGGTACCACAACCGCTTCTATCTATACCCAATACAGGTTGTCGAAAAACAACATCACCTTTGGTGAAAATGCTGTTGCCGACTCCATGGTACTTACGCTGGTGTACAAGGGGATATACGGGGACTCCCTGGCGCCCAAAACCATCAGGGTTTATGAGATGGCCGACTCCATCAACTATGACTCCTCCTATTATTCAACACGGACCATACCGGTTTTGCCGGAACTGATCGGCGAAGCCACCTTTGTGCCCAACCTGAGTGAGGCTGATTCTGTTGATGGAAATTATATGCCGCCCCATATGCGGATCATGCTCAGCCAGGCTTTTGCCGATAAAATTATCTCGGCCGATACCAATACCCTGAAAGATAACGAAAGTTTCCAGAAAATTTTCATGGGCCTGTATCTCACCTCCGAACAGGCAACAACCCCGGGTACCGGTTCAATCCTGTATTTTAACCTGCTGGATGCGGTATCGAGGCTCAAGATATATTATCACAATTCAACCGACACATCAACCATTGATTTCCCCATCGGTTCATACAGCGCGCGCTTCAACCAATACAACCATAACAATTATGCAGGCGCAGATCCGTCGATGCTGGAACAATTCGCTGATTCATCAGCAAATACAGAGCACCTGTATGTGCAGTCGATGGCCGGCACCAAAATCAAACTCAGGATCCCCTATCTCAAAGCCCTGGCTGCACAGAAACGCATTGCCGTCAACGAAGCCCTGCTTGTTTTTACTGTAGAAGACACATCCGGGGTCTATGAGGTTCCAGCCCAACTCGCCCTGAAGAAACTGGATGCCGATGGTGATTATACAGCCCTGCCCGATGAGACTGAAGGATCTTCATTCCTCGACGGGAAATCAAGATCCGGAAAAGAGTACAGGTTCAGGATCACACGATATATACAAAACAGGCTTTTAAATCCCGGTGATCCCGATTATGGCCTTATGTTGTTTGCCGCAGGTTCATCCCTTTCGGGAAACCGGGTGACACTCAGGGGCCCAAATGCTGCTGAAGGGAAAATTCGTCTTTTAATCTACTATACTATTGTAGATTAGCCCATTAGATATAACTCGGTCCCGGAAAGCATATAATGGGATACTTCCGGATTACTTTAGGTTTATCTTTGCATTAACTTTAAAGCGGGTCTTTGTTGCCCGTTTTACCATTGATTAATGTAACGGGATAATATTGAACAAATTACATATCTGATAAGTATCAAATCATTTCGAAAATATGTGTGGAATTGTAGCGTACATCGGCCCCAGGCAAGCTTGTCCCATTCTGATAAAAGGACTTCACCGGCTTGAATACCGTGGTTATGACAGTGCAGGAATAGCCATTTTAAATTCTGAACTTAAATTATTTAAGAGTAAAGGCAAGGTTTCTGACCTGGAAGAATTGATTGAGGGGAAAGACCTCAGTGGAACGGTAGGCATTGCCCACACCCGATGGGCTACCCACGGCGAACCAAACGATGTGAACGCCCACCCCCATTTTTCCTTCTCAAAAAACCTCGCCATTATACACAATGGCATCATTGAGAATTACGCCCCGCTGAAACAGGAGCTCCTGAAAAGGGGATTTACCTTTCAGAGCGATACCGACACGGAAGTGCTGATTCACCTGATTGAAGACATCCAGTTGAATGAGCACGTATCTCTGGACAAAGCAGTTCAGATCGCCCTGAACCAGGTGGTCGGTGCTTATGCCATTGTCATCATCGATAAAAATGATCCTGATACCCTGATTGTTGCCCGAAAGGGCAGCCCTCTCGTGGTTGGCATTGGTGATAAAGAGTTTTTTGTCGCATCCGATGCCACACCGATTGTGGAATACACACGTGAAGTGGTTTACCTGAATGATGAGGAAATCGCTATTTTAAAGCGTAACGATGAACTGAAAATCAGGACCATCACCAACATTGCCAAAACACCTTATGTCCAGACCCTTGAAATAAATCTCAGCGCGCTTGAAAAGGAAGGGTTTGAGCATTTTATGCTTAAGGAAATTTACGAGCAGCCAAGGTCAATCCGCGACAGTATGCGGGGAAGGCTGAATGTTAAGAGTGGTGTGGTATCCCTGGGTGGAATCATTGAATACCAGCAGAAACTCATTTCGGCAAAACGGATCATCATCGTGGCCTGTGGCACTTCGTGGCATGCCGGTATCGTAGGTGAATACCTGATTGAAGAGCTTGCCAGGATACCTGTAGAGGTTGAATATGCCTCCGAATTCAGATACAGAAACCCGGTCATCTATGAAGATGACGTGGTGATTGCCATCTCCCAGTCGGGAGAAACCGCCGATACCCTTGCCGCCATTGAACTGGCCAAGTCGAAAGGCGCCACCATCATTGGCATATGCAATGTGGTAGGATCTTCCATTGCGCGTGCCACCCATGCCGGCTCTTATACCCATGCCGGTCCGGAAATCGGTGTAGCTTCAACCAAGGCTTTTACCGCCCAGGTTACCCTGCTTACCCTGATGGCCCTGATGATTGCCGATAGAAAAGGCACCATTTCGAAATCAAGATACCATCAGATCATCAATGAACTTGATGCCATTCCCGCCAAGGTTGAAAAAACACTCCTGGTGAACGACAAGATCATTGAGCTTGCCGGAATTTTCAAAGATTCGCGCAATGCCCTATACCTCGGACGGGGATATAACTTTCCCGTTGCCATGGAAGGAGCATTGAAATTAAAGGAGATTTCCTACATTCATGCCGAAGGATATCCGGCGGCTGAAATGAAACACGGCCCCATCGCGCTGATCGATGAAGAAATGCCGGTGGTGATCATTGCGACCAACAAAGGCACCTACGAAAAAGTGGTTTCGAATATCCAGGAAGTTAAGGCGCGCAAAGGGAAAATCATTGCCATTGTGACCGAAGGTGATCAGACCGTGAAAGCACTGGCCGATCACATCATTGAAGTTCCGGAGACCGAAGAAATGCTGGTGCCGCTGATTGCCACCATCCCGCTGCAGTTGTTGTCCTATCACATCGCTGTTTTACGGGGATGTAACGTGGATCAACCCAGAAACCTGGCTAAAAGTGTTACGGTCGAGTAGTACTGGAAAAGTTGAACATTTCACCTTATTCTTTCAGACAAAGAAGCCCTTTCATTGAATCTATGAAAGGGCTTCTTTATAACAGACATCCGGAATCAATTCTTTTTCTTCATCTCTTCAACAGCCTTCAGGTAGGTCTTGTCTGTGCGGAGGAACACCGGATAAAATCCCTTTTCATCATAAATATTCCGTGCAACCAATGCTTTGAGAAGATTGGCAATCTCATCTTTTGAGAATGCGATTCCGACAGGATCAGGCTTCACCTCATTTTTCGCGGCAAAGTCGATGAAACTCTGGTAAACGGCCGGTGTAACAGCAAACTGACGGTTGAAGTCTTCAAAGTCCTTATAGGCATTCAGCATCTTGCGGTTATTGTCGGTGTATTCAAAAGCAAACTGGTAAAGCAGACCCTTGTTCATGATGGCATTATAATAGTGGTATTTATCATTTTTCTCAACGGGCATATAAACATCCGGCATGATACCACCGCCGCCGTAAACGGTTTTTCCCCCGGGGGTGGTATACTTTAACGAATCATTAAACCTGACACTGTCCTGGCTCTCCATTTCGCCATGGACCATCCTGTCGTACAGTTCTTCCTGGTACTCCCGGGCATGTCCGTTTTTGTAAGGTTTCTGGATGCTTCTGCCGGTAGGTGTGTAATAACGGGCCACCGTCAGCCTGATGGCTGAACCGTCAGGTAATCCCAGTTGTTCCTGCACCAGTCCCTTGCCAAAGGAACGGCGTCCGATGATGGTCGCCCTGTCGTTGTCCTGCAGGGCCCCGGCGACAATCTCGCTTGAAGAGGCAGAACCTTCATCAATCAGCACCATCAGCCTGCCTTTTTCAAAATGTCCTTTCTCCGTGGCATTGGCTATCTGTTTTGGTCTGTTGAGACCTTCTGTGTAGACAATCAGTTTTCCGGCCGTGAGAAACTCATCGGCCACATCGATGGCGGCCTGAAGGTATCCGCCTGAATTGCCGCGAAGGTCTAGAATCAGGTTATTCAGACCCTTTGATTTCAGGGTGATCAGCGCCTGGCTTAATTCTTCAGCCGTTGTGGCTGAGAATTTTGACACCTTGATATACCCGGTTCCTGGCTCAGGCATAAAAGCTATGTCGACACTGTAGGTCGGAATCACATCACGTGTCAGTTCAAATTTCAACAATTCCTTCACTCCCCGGCGCAGGATACTGACATTGACTTTGGTTCCCCGTTCGCCTTTGAGCAGCTTCATCACGTCGTTGGTAGCGATTTTTATTCCGGCGATGTTCTTCCCTTCAACCTTAACTATGCGGTCTCCGGCCATCACCCCGGCTTTGGCGGAAGGCCCGCCGGGAATCGTATTGATGATGTAAACGGTGTCTTTTTCCAGCCTGAACTGCACTCCAATGCCATCAAAATTCCCGAGCAGGGGGTCATTTACCTCATTGAATTCTTCGGCTGAAATGTATTGTGAGTGCGGATCCAGATCAGCCAGAATACCTTCAATGGCGGAACGGCTGAGTGCATCCACATCGACCGAATCGACATAATCCTGCTTGATATAGGAAATAACATCGTTAACAGGATCATAATTCCTGGATTTTAAACCCTGAAGAAGGGTTTCATTGATCGGCGACACCCTGACAAGGGTAGCTCCCAGGAAAAAACCTGCGATCAGCACCAGAGCGAATGCGATGGGAAGATATACCGAAAACCGTTTGTTGTTATACATAGCTGTGGAAGAAAAGATGGAGCAAAGTTAACGAATAAACACGAGTTACATGAATAGAGAACGTGACGGAGCACCAGAAATTTCCCGGTCCCGGATCAGGTTAACGAATGATCAGGTCTCGCTGAGACTTCCTTCTGTAGGGTGTGGAGAATTGATAGGATAAGCCTGATCAAAAAACCATGTCACGCTGAGCCCCGATAGCTATCGGGGTCGAAGCGCAACGGAATGTTCTTCTGTTGGCTATCGCTCAGGATAACAGATTAAAGCGGTTTATTGAAGTTGTTAGTGAATAAGGCCTATTGTAAGGCTTTTCTTGCTTTCAGGATATACTTTGCCGTATCCAGCGGACTGATTCCCCGGTAAGGCCGGATAACACCCTGTTCATCGGTGCATTCCCGGTAACCGGAAAAAGATGTGGAAATTCTGGCCTTGCCACCCGAGCGCGAACTCAGTTTAACAGGGTAATCGATCGAGGTGGCCAGGGGCAGTTCGCCGGTTAAGGTAAAACGGCCGGAACCAATTACCGGTGAATCGAAGTTTCCACGCATCTGGGTAATATCGCTGGTAATGATGCCCAGCAGTTCTTCCGGCGCATCGATTTTATACCGGATCACCGGCTCAAGAAGGATAGTACCGGTATTGACCAGCCCGTTCATGATGCCCATCGGGGTTGCTACCGCGAAATCGCCTGCCCTGGAGTGCACCGGATGATCCTCCCCTTCGATCAGGGTTATCCTTATGTCGGTGACTTCCCAGCCTTTAATGCCCTGTTTTAATGCAGCCCCAATGGTCCTTTCTGCTTCATTCTGATATTTCTGCTGCACATCGTTCACACTCAGGAGACTTCTGTACGAAACCCCGCTTCCCCTTTCACCCGGCTCAATGTGGAATTTCATAATGGCCCAGCAGGGCTTGGGCATCCAGTATTGTACAAATCCCTCTCCCGCGGAGGCCGGCGTCTCCTTGTATATTACAGTTGGATTCTCAAACTTAGCTTCAATGCTAAACCTGTCGGACAGGATGCGCTCCAGCACCTCCATCTGTATCCACCCCATGATTTTCACCTGGAGTTCCGATTCTTCACGCAACCAGTCAAATTCAAGGGCAGGATCCTCGGCTGAAAGTTCAAGCATAGCAGCCGCCAGGGCGGGGTAGTCTTTTTCCTTATTGGCTTTTACCCTGACCATGATCAGCGGTGTCCTTAGCCTGACGACGTCCGGAATTTCATCCGAGGGTTCCCCGATCAGATCGCCCACACAAGCACTGCCAAGGCCACACAGCCCGGCCAGATCGCCCGCTTCAACCAGTCCGGTATCCTCATAACGTCCTGGAAATAACCGCCGCACCTGTGTTACCTTTTCTTCAATACCACGCGTGGCATTGAATACAATTTCCCGGTTGGCGACCGATCCATTGAACACCCTGACATAAGCAATCTTTCCCATGACCTTATCGTGGCCGATGCCATAAACCAGGGCTGAAAGGGGTTTGTCTGTTTCCCCTTTGGGTGCCGGGAAATACCTCACCACAAAATCAAGCAATGCCTGAATCCCCAGTCCTATCTTGGCTGATCCGAACAGGAGCGGATAAACAGCGGCACTTTGAATCAGGGACCCCAATTGCCTGTCGAGGGCCTCAAAAGCAGGTGTACTTCCTTCCAGGTAGCTGTTTAGCAGGGTTTCATCGCTTTCGACAATCTTTTCAGTCAGCAGGGGATCCTGAAAGTCAGCGTCCCAATGGCTCAGGCAGCTGACTCCATTTTCACCTTCCCCAACGACTTCCTGCAATGCCACGGGGTGTACATTCAGTTCCTTTTGTATGGCCCTGATCACCCCTGCGGTATCGGCTCCCACCCTGTCGGTTTTATTGACAAAAAACACAACCGGGATTCCTCTTTCGCGCAGGGCATGCCAGAGCGTTTCGGTATGGGCCTGAACCCCTTCCACGGCCGAAATAACCAGTATAACGCCATCGGGAACCCTGAGCACACGTTCTACATCGGCCGAAAAGTCAACATGGCCGGGGGTATCGATCAGGTTAATGCGGGTACCGCCCCAGTGAAAGGAAGTGTGTGAGGAGCTGACCGAAATCCCCCGCTCTTTTTCCACCGGCAGAAAATCCGTTTGCGCCGTGCCCTTGTCCACATTGCCGGGTTGCCGGGTCTGACCCGACATATATAGAAACTGTTCGGTAATGGTGGTTTTGCCTGCATCGGCATGGGCCAGGATGGCAATGTTGCGGAGGGAAGGGTTAGCAGGGGAAGTCATACAGGGACAAAGGTATAAAATCAGAAGCAGAGGCCCCTTATAACTACAACTATTGAGTATAGATCAAAACCACGTATCGGCTACCCTTCAGGTTTTTCCGTGATTCCCTTTAGTACTCAGCAAATGATCTGTATTCAGGCTAGAAACTGAGATGTACCCTCGTTCATTGGTTCTAGATATTTTTAATAATTCGGGAAAGTCAGGATAATATCTATACAAATGCCTAAAACCTTTGATAGCCATGTAAAATGTAATGTTACGCCGATGAGACTCGTTATATAATTTACTCTGATTAAACTACTTAATTAATGGTAATGAAATTAATTTCATCTACTTTATCCCTGATTAGCATATTCCCTTTATGGGTTTGAGATTCGAATGTAAATATTAATACGTTATTAAATTTTTGATAAAAAACCATTTATGAAATTTCAAGTCACCTGAAAATCCGGTAAAAATCGTTTGCTTCGAAGAGGAATTTTAGTCTTTGACACATCTTACTGAGCACCCCAGGGAATTTTCATGAACTGCATCGTTAACGCTTATAACATCATTCAGAAAATCGCGACTTTTTGATCGACTGTTATCAACTAAAGTTGAAGTCCATATATAAGCGAAATTGTTTATCCATGAGAAGAAATCGTACTCTGGATAAAAATGTCTTGATCCTCCTGGTACTACAGAAAACCCACTGCTATTATTTGCACCTTCATTAGGTTCATTCCACAATCCTGACCCTGCTTGTAATGTACCGGTAGTTTTCATTGCCGCGCCAGCATAATCTATACCTCCTAAAAATTCAATCAGGCTTGTCCATTCTGTATCTGCAGGCAAATGCCACCCAGAAGGACAAATCCCTTGCTGGCCAGATGCAGTGTTATATAGCATCATCTCATTCCATTGATACAAACCTCCATATGTTTCGCAATTACTTTCCAAATTTAAATAGCAGTATTTTTCAAGAATATTGTTGTCGGATTGGTCAATCGAACCGACAATCCTATTACCAATATTGAGGTTTTGAGCCATCCAACATTGGGATCCAATCTGAACGGTATTATATTTCTTTAGATCCCGCTCGTCTGTTATTTGCATCCCACATTGGAAAACTGGATTTGATACTCCGCAAAATGATTTCCAGGAACCACCATAATAGTAGTCAAAACACATTGTGGAAATATTAAAAATGAATAAACCATCTACGGGGCTATCAATTGAATTTCGCTGTTGGGTTGTCATTCTTGGGAATAGCACCCCGGATGTAGTGGATTTAATATCTAATATTGATGAATTTGCAGGAGCACTCCCATCATTATTTATTGCAACCTGACCAAATGAAACGCTGATTGAAAGTGTCATCAAAAGAGCAAGTACTATGGTATTGGATATTCTTTTCATTTTATGTATGTTTTGAACGGTCGAAAAAAACAAATAAATAATTCCGTATTGATCTTAGTGAGCTAATATATGTCTGAGGAAAGTATTAGTACTACAATAATACAAATTTTTATAAAAGGAATAAATAATAGTATTTACCATTATGTTGGCATTACTTTATAATCGATAAATAATAACCGCATTTGTGCATGGAATCATTATGAATGACTGGTCATCGGTTTCAAATAATTATAGCAATTCGTATATCCTGTTAAAAAGAAAAAGTCCCTGCATCGAACCTGCAAGGACTTTTTTGTACCCCGGGCCGGAATCGAACCGGCACGAACTCTCGTTCATCGGTTTTTGAGACCGACGCGTCTACCAATTCCGCCACCGGGGCAGGTGGATTCTTTGATAAGGATGGCAAAGATACTGTTTTTTGCGAAAATCCTACAGGTGAACCTTCTATTTTCTTCCAAAGTCAGCGGGAATCTCTCCCCATTCCGTTGTTTCCCATTTAAGGATAGGATTGTCCCAGGTGTTGAGGTGAAGCCAGTCTTCGGCCCGGGAGATCAGCTCAAGCAATTCCGCATTTTTCTTATTCGGTGTAATTTTGGTATTCGCCTTTTTCTTTTTCACCCAGGCAATGGCTGTTTTTGAATCGGTGTAAATCGGGATGGATAAACCGTATTTTTTCAGATACCCCAGTCCATGCACAATGGCCAGGAATTCACCGATGTTGTTGGTACCTTCCGGATAAGGCCCCCCGTGAAAAAGGCGCTTTTTCGTGAAGGTTTCTACCCCCTGGTACTCCATTACCCCCGGATTGCCGGCACAGGCGGCATCTACCGAAATACTGACCAAAAGAGGTTGACCGGCACCACCCTGTTTTGGCGGCTGCAGTCTCCGGAAGGTGGATTTTGGGGGCCCGGCAGCAAAGGCCCGGATGGCTTCCTGCTCGCTTTCGAAACTCTTATACCTTGCCGTTTCAAAACCCTTCACCTGTTTTTCACAGTCTTTCCAGATGTTGAATATACCGGTTTCCCTACCGCTCCAGACTACGTAATACTTTTGCCTTTTTGCCATTGCTGCTCAAACGGTTTGCCTGCCGGTTCAGGAGTGAGAAATGATAAACACTGCAGAACCAGCCATCATATCTCAATTAATATCTTTATTACTGTTCTCAACCCCTGTTTCAGGGTAAATATCACGACCGTTCTATGATGGCTGATGAATCTTGTCTTCTGATTTCATCGGAACTGGCTCTGCGGGATTATTAACATTTGGAGAATCTTTATTTTCTACCAGAATATTGTCCCTCAGGGAATGAAAAAATGAGCACAAATCATTCCTGCCAGCCTGTAAAAATACAAACTGTTGGTGCTGATTGTTTACTTTTGTTTGAAAGTAATATCTCGGGAAATGAAAAGATTTCTTTTATCCTTATTTGTAACGGTTATTCTGGTGTCGTGTCAGAAAGGTGTTG
The DNA here is from genome assembly GCA_009773455.1 of Bacteroidota bacterium. Taxonomy (GTDB): domain Bacteria; phylum Bacteroidota; class Bacteroidia; order Bacteroidales; family Lentimicrobiaceae; genus Lentimicrobium. Next base: position 192,856 of record WSXU01000008.1, read on the forward strand.
TTTATAAAGAGTTTCACAAATTCGACAACTATGTCTGGGAACGGTTCGACAAGGTGAAATTTACCATCCCTGTTGAAGAGGCCGGAATGAAAGCAGATATCGTCTTCACGATCAGGCATATTACACGATACCCCTACGGCAATCTGCCCGTCAATGTGATCCTGACCACCCCATCAGGCGAAGAGCGTATCGTAGAAAAAGACATCCGGCTGAAAGATGACAACGGTGAGTTTACCGGAAGCGTGGCCGGTGATCTGTGGGATTTTGAGGAGACCCTGTGGCCGGGCTTTCAATTTAATGAAGCCGGCAATTATACCATTGAATTTGAAAATCTGATCCCTAAAATGGGTATTCCGGGTCTTGCTGATATCGGGGTTTACCTTAAGAAATCAAAATAATTGCTACTCCGTCATTCTGATTTTTAATTCCGGATCATTCAGGATTTTCAGGGTGGTCTCCTTATCCTGCTGCAATTGCCTCTTCAGGATATCAAGGCTGGCGAATTTTTTCTCATTCCGGATGCGCCTGATCAGTTTCACAGTGATCGGCTCGTAATAAATATCCTCATCGAAATCAAAGATGTTGGTTTCAATGGTCAGCTTGTGCGCATTGATGGTCGGCCGCATGCCGATGTTGGTCATGCCGGGTTTTACCATACCCCTTACCATGACAGTAGAAGCATAAACCCCCATGGCCGGGATCAGTTTATTGGGGTCATCCACAAACAGATTGGCTGTGGGATATCCTATCAGTTTGCCGATCTGGTTGCCCCTGACAACTTCTCCGGTCACCTGGTAATAATACCCCAGCAGTAAGGCGGCCTTTTCAACATCCCCTTCCTGCAGCAGCCAGCGGATAGTGGTTGAATTGACCCTTGAGTTTCCGGCAACCTGTTCGTCTACCCTGGCTACCCTGTACCCATATTTCTCACCCAGCTTGAAAAAAAGTTCGGATCATTTCAGGTTTGATGAGGTTGACGAGAAACTCAATGAAGTCCTCAGCCGGTAATTTCGAGAATTCAGCGGTAAAAGGGATTTCAACCAGGTTGGATATTCCGGTATCCTCAAATATCCTCCTTTTTTCAGCCCGCGTATTCAGCAGGTACACCTGCTGGCCAAGGGCGATCCTCGGGTGAGGATCGAAGGTTAATACAACCGCATCGCCACCGGTGATGCCGGCCTGTTTTATCAGCTCTGCCATAATGGCCTTATGACCAAGATGTACACCGTCGAAAGTACCGATGGTGATGACCGGACGTTTCAGTGAGAGTGGCGAAGAAATATCGGTAAAAACTTGCACGTGGGAGGTCAGGCTTTTAGAATCTCATTCTGAAGCAGTAAAGCGGCAATCTGTACGGCATTGGTGGCGGCTCCTTTGCGCAGGTTATCGGCAACAACCCATAAATTCAGTCCGTTTTCGATTGAATGATCACGGCGAACCCGGCCCACAAACACTTCATCGCGCCCCTCAGAGTACTTCGGCATCGGATAGACCGACTTATCGGTGTCGTCCTGAAGCACCACGCCTTTGGTTGAAGAGAGGATCTTGTTCACATCACTCAGATCGAACGGTTTTTCAAATTCAATGTTCACCGATTCGGAGTGACCTCCGAAAACAGGAACCCTGACCACTGTGGCTGTAACCTTAATGTCAGGAGCCTGCATTATTTTACGTGTTTCATCCACCAGTTTCTGCTCTTCCGTGGTATAGCCATCGGGGAGGAAAGTCCCGCCGTGGGGGAATATATTGAGATCGATGGGATGAGGGTAAACGCGGCTGCCATTCACCCCTTTGCGTTCGTTTTCAAGCTGCTGGACCGCCTTAGCCCCGGTTCCGGTCACGCTCTGGTAAGTAGAAATTACCAGTCTTTTTATCCCATATTTGCGGTGCAGCGGTGCAATAGCCATCACCAGCTGTACCGTAGAGCAGTTGGGGTTGGCTATGATGGTCTGGCTGCCTTTCAGCACATGCCCGTTCACTTCAGGCACAACAAGCGGAATGTTGTTTTCCATCCTCCAGGCAGAAGAGTTGTCAACAACAATACATCCTTCCTTTGCAAACAGCGGGGCAAATTCGCGCGAAGCATCCCCCCCGGCCGAGAACAGAGCCAGATCGGGTTTCATTTTAATGGCTTCGGCAACGGTCACAACCTTATACTTCCTGTTGTTGAACAGGATATCCTTACCCACCGATTTTTCAGAGGCGACAGGGATAAAATCACTGATGGAATTCAGGGGCAGATATTTCCCTTCTTCCAGAACCCTCATCATAACATTTCCAACCAGGCCGGTTGCTCCAACGACTGCTATTTTCATTTTATCTGAACTTTATATGCCGGTTTACGGCGGATAAATAACGGGAAGTAAAAACAATTATTCTGATCCCCTTATTTATTTCGCTGCAAAAATACGATTATTCACAATATCCCACCAGACTGCCTTTTCAGGAGAATTTTTAATTTGATGATAAGAACGCTCAGTTGACATCAAATCTTCAGACCTATCTGATGTCAGGACTAGATGCAGGTATACTTTCTGAGGGGGGGGGGATACTGATTTGTTGGTAATTATATTTGATTTATTGGGTTATTGAAGATATTTCGTGAGATAGAATGCGGGACTGCCGGGCTGACCCTGAATATAAAAATCCGGCCGGTTATTTGAATCATTCTGACTGATGTTTAAGGGATTGGCCTTTCTGAAATCCCGGATTAAATCATTAAGATTTTCCGGTCTGATTTATGGATTTTTGCAAAATTTTACTTATCTTTATTACCGGCAATATTATATATCTATCATAACTACGATTGTATCGATTATTCATATTTACTATATCCCAGCTATTCATTATATATCCTGTAATATTTATAACATTATCAGCTATTTATAAAAATGAAAAGTATCCTGACCCGGTCAACTACGGTGGTTATTCAACTGCTGGTTGCCATGCCTTTGATTATTTCAGCCCAGCTGCACGACAGCTTTTCTGATGGTGATTTTACCGACAATCCCGAATGGACAGGGAATATGAGCCATTTCATTATCAATACTTCCCTTCAGCTCCAACTCAACAGAAGTGGAAGCACCACCTCTTACCTGAATTCAGCCGCAGGATCAGAAGGCCTTTGTGAATGGAGAATTCTGGTGAACCTGACTTTCAGTCCCTCCGACAACAACAACGCAAGGATTTATCTTGTGTCGGACCTGCCAAACCTGACAGAACCCCTAAACGGGTATTTCCTTAAACTCGGAGAGTCGGGTTCAACCGATGCCATCGAATTATACCGGCAGAGCGGAACCGCTGATTATCTTGTCTGCCGGGGCCCCGATGGAGCCCTGGCTAATCCTTTCACGATAAGGATCAGGGTTGTGAGAACCCCGGCCGGACAATGGAATGTTTATGCCGACCCGACTGGTGGTGAGAACTTCCGCTTACAGGCTTCGGGAGAGGATCAGGTCTGGAGTGCGTACAACTACTTTGGCATTTCCTGCAAATACACTTCAAGCAATGCCGACGGATTTCTTTTCGATGATGTTTACGCGGGGCCATTGCTTTTTGATGACATCAGTCCGCAATTACTGAAGGCAGAAGTTACGGGAGAACATCAGGTCCTGCTCAGCTTCAGCGAACCAATGGATGAGAATTCCGCTGCTGATACCGGACATTACCTTTCCGATCAGGGACTGGGGAATCCTGCCACCGCAGCACGTGACAATACGGATGCCTCAAGGGTAACGCTGACTTTTTCGCAGGTCATCAACCCCGGCACCGTTTACAATTTAACAGTTACCGGGGTAGTTGATCTGGCAGGAAACCTGCTGGAGTCAATTACCCTTCCGTTTGCCCTGTTCGAAAAACGTCCTTTTGCTGTTGTGATCAATGAAATTATGGCCGATCCGGAACCGGCAACCGGACTGCCTGCCTATGAATACCTTGAACTGTTCAACCGCAGCAGCCTGCCTGTGAGTCTCGAAAACTGGGCGCTCAGCATCGGGGAAAACAGGAAAATCCTGGGACCTTACATCATAGCACCCGGCGAATTCCTGATCATGACAGAAGAAGAGGCTGCTTCATCTTTTTCTCAGTATGGCAATGTAATGGTCATTTCGGGATTCAGCCTGCTGAACACCGGTATAACAATTGTTCTGAGAGATGCCGGCAACGCCATCATCCATGCTGTTACCTATTCGGATGAATGGTATCAGCATGAAATCAAAGAAAATGGTGGCTGGTCGCTCGAACAGGTCGATCCGGATAATCCCTGCGGGGGATCTGGTAACTGGCAGGCATCGGACAACCCCTCTGGTGGCACTCCGGGTTCAGCAAACAGCGTATTTGGTCTGAATCCCGACGAAATCCTTCCTTCGGTCAGGCAAATCATGATTATAAACGAATCTGCAATAGAAGTCGTTTTTAATGAACCCATGGATAGCCTGTCCATTGTCAATCCGGCCGCTTATTCTGCCGACCATGGACTGGGGAATCCCGTCACCCTGACCATTCACCCACCCGACTATCATTCGGTCAGCCTTGAATTCAATGGAACCATAGACGAAGGAATCATGTATACACTCTTAGTTGAAGCCGGTTTTTCCGATTGTGCCGGAAATATTCATACATCGTATGCCACTGCACGTTTTGCCATACCCTCCCGCATAGAACCTTTTGATATTGTGATCAACGAAGTATTGTATGACCCCAGGGCCACCGGAGCCGATTTCGTCGAAATTTACAACCGGTCAGGTAAAGTGGCTGATCTGAAAGACCTCTGGCTGGCCGGGAGGGACGCCACCACAGGAGATCTGGAATCGGTCAGCGAATCCTGCCCCGGGGGACGGCTGATGTTTCCCGGGGAATACCTTGTTCTGACTCCAGATGCTCAGGCCATCCTGTCGGAATATTTCTCCCCCTATCCTGATGCCTTTGTTGAAATGGAATCATTTCCTTCATATCCGAATGAGGGTGGAACAGTGATGCTTCTGACACCTTCAATGGAGATTATTGATGAATTCTCCTATTCCCCGGATCTTCAGTTTGCCCTGCTCAATTCAACCGATGGGGTGTCACTCGAAAGGGTGAATTATGAACTACCGGCCGTTGATCCTGGTAACTGGCATTCGGCATCGGCAAATTCAGGATATGCAACTCCTGGGTATCAGAATTCACAGTTTATGCAATCTACGGGATCAAACGATGAGATCATCGTGAAACCAGAAATTTTTTCGCCCGATAACGATGGATTCAATGATATCCTGAGCATCGGTTGTACTTTATCTGAACCGGGCTGCGCAGTTACCATCAGGATTTTCGACAGCAATGGGCGACTGGTGAGTGTGCCGGTTAAAAATGAACCTGCCGGAACGACCAATCTTTATTACTGGGATGGAATTACGGAAGACAACCTGAAAGCGCCAATAGGCATTTACATTATTTACGTTGAAGTGTTTAACCTTTCGGGGAAGGTCAGGCAATTTAAGAAGGTTGCTGTGCTGGGAGCAAAACTTTAAGCAGGCCAATGAACAGGATGAATTATAAAGAATAAACTCCTATAGTTTGCATAAACAAGTCAAAGAAAGCAGCAGCTAAATCAGGGTTGGATTCCTGTCGGTTCAGGATTAAGTATTGATCTAAGGGGATCCGGATTACTACCTGCGGTCCTTTCCCTTCATTTTCACCTACAAAAGACCTGTATGCCAGGTCCTGTGAATTTTCCCGTTCGTCAGGCCTTTATTCCCATTGGGAAGGTTTTGTTTTGCCGTGGAAGAAACCCGCTGTTTCTTTGCTTCACCAAACGAAACTAATACGAACTAAAAAATCAAATCAATGAAAACTTTCACACACATGCTGGTAGCAGCCATTATGATTACTTCAGCCGCATGCAGCAAAACCGATGACTCTGCCAATGGTACCGACCTCTCGTTAACTGTAAAAAAAGAAATTATAACCGACACCTGGGTGGTCAGTTCATATGTTGATAAGGGAAAGAATGAAACTTCCAACTATACTGGTTACCTGTTTACTTTCAGTGATAACGGAACCCTGACGGCCAATGTATCAGGAACCAGCTTTACAGGCACATGGAGAATCGGAAGTGACGACAGTGCCGGTGATGACAGCGGCAATCATTCTTCTGGGGATGACAACAAACTGGTTCTGACTATTTCGGGCAACTACCAGATGGATGAACTCTCCGATGATTTTCTGATTGTCAGCATATCGGAAACGGAAATCGTTCTCAAGGATGATAACCTGACAAAAAACAAAGAACTCAGATTTACCAGAAATTAATATTTCAATATAAGTCAGAACAGGAATCCCGCTGATTATACGAAATTGATGTAAATCAGCACCCACCCGTCTCGAAACAACTTGTACCTTTGTAGTTAGCGGGATCCTGTTTAAAAATAAAAACTGTTTTCAACAATGCTCCTTAATTCCAAAGAAAAAAAATGAAAAAGAAACTGTTTGTTATCGGAGGCTCTCTGGCCGGCATTGGATTGATCGCAGGGTTAATTGTTTATTTCTTCGTCTTTAACAAACCTCATCGCAATTATGCTGAGGCCACTCCGGATTTTGATCTTAAAGCAGCTGCCCTTTTTGAGGAATTCAGAACGAATCCACAACTCTCCTCGGTAAAATATAACGGGAAAGTTCTTTCTGTTACCGGTGAATTAAACGCCGTTGAACAAACCGATTCACTAACCATTGCTGTTTTTGGATTTGAAGAAGGGATGTTTGGCAGCGAAGGGGTACGATGTACCATGATACCCGAACTGGCAGGAGAAGTGGTGAAAGTTGCCCCCGGGACCATTATCAGCCTGAAAGGCCTCTGTACCGGATATAATGATACCGATGTGATACTGGAACACTGTAGCCTGGAGAAATAAAAAACCAAATTACAAAGCTGCAGACTTTTGCCGGTAGATGTATATCCGTGAATGCCTGTCAATCAGTAAATTATCAATTTTGTTTATTCGCTGATTGGTAACTTTCCGGGAAATTAATTACAACAAACCAAAACTTAAAACAAATTATAATGAAACTAAGAATCATCTTTCTTCTGGTCATCATCATGGGTGTGGGAAACGCCCAGGCCCAGAAATACATCACTAAGAACGGACATATCCGCTTCTTCTCCAGTACTCCGGTTGAAAACATCGAAGCAGACAACCGCCAGGTTAATTGCGCCCTTGATCAACAAACCGGTGATTTTGTATTCAAAGTGCTCATGAAATCATTCGAGTTCGAAAAAGCGCTGATGCAGGAGCATTTCAACGAGAATTATGTTGAGTCAGACAAATTCCCCAGTGCAACTTTCAACGGGAAGGTAAAAAACATCGGAGCCATTGATTTCAGCAAAAATGGCATCTATAATGCAGTTATTGAAGGTGATATGACGATTAAGGGAATTACAAAAAAGGTCAGTGAAAAAGGAACATTTGAAGTTAAGGATGGGAAAGTGCTTGGAAAATCAACGTTTAATTTGCTTCTGGCTGATTATGGGATAAAGATCCCCAATACCGTAGCCAACAATATTTCAAAATCGATCCGGATAGACGTTGATGTTAATCTGGAAAAACTGGCAAAATAGCTTCCTGTCAGGGGCTTCCGGTTCAATATATAATTCGGTTTTTTAAAATGAAACAACGCAGGAAGCCGGGTCCTGCGTTGTTTTTTGATGTCAGTGAATATTCAGAAATCTGAAATCCAATTTTTAAGGGATATTTTCTTATTTGATTCTAAAGAAATCCCGCTCGTTCTCTTATTTTTCAGCAGGTTTATTCTTACAGCTTGAAAAACCAATGATGGAATACAAGCCGCAATAGCCCATCAGGCTTGTTGCAACCATAGCCAGGGCAACAACGCCGAGAATGATGGCCAGTGTTCCGGAAATCAGGTTTGTGAAATACAAAACAGCGATAACCAGGGCAATGACAAGTCTGATCAGCTTGTCGGTACTTCCAATGTTCTTTTTCATTGATACAATTTTATGGGTTCAGGCTTATTAACAATCTTTTAACAAAAGAGTTTTTATAGCTGTTCTAACCATTGAGGATTCTTCCGAGCCTCCGGCTGATTTCATTTCGTGCCTGTTTCAGATGAATATCCCTCGAAAGGTGGTCTGACCATGCTTCACTTTCGGACGACAGTTCTTTCATTATCTTCTGGTTGTGGAAGATCATTGCGGAAAGCTTCCTATGCATTAGGGAAAGTACTGCCCGGCTTACGGTATCCTCCAGTTTGTCGGTTTCCACCGGCACATAAATTTTTATTTCTTCCCAGCCGGGACTCAGTTCATATTTCTGAGTAATAATATTGATGGCCAAGTCAGCCACTTCAGGCTCCGGATGCATCAGAAAAAAACGATCATCAGGAAGTGTCTTACCATCGACCCCTTCTGCATACGCTTCAAATATTTTCCGCATGACAGGATTGTCAAATTCTATCTGATTAGCCCTCAGGTCATTACAAACATACTCTGCTGCACCTACTTCAAAGGTTATCGTTTCATCAGGCTCATTTCCGGGCTGTTCAAACTTCAGGGTACGTCCGGCATAATGCAGTAATACCCTGATTACATCAAGCTCCTGGGCACTGCAATCGCTGACATCCAGCACCGGTTCCTGGGGTGGGGCGATAACGGGCTGTTGCGGGACCTCTTCAGAAATCTGTGGAGAGACGCCCCCTTTTTGAGCCTTCTTTCTGATTAGCCGGTTCAGTTCATTCATCAGTGTCTGTTCGGCAATGCCCATAATTTCGGAACATTCACGAACATACAACGGCCTGATGATGGGGTCGGGGATAATACTGATGGTTTCTATGATCTCATGAATCAGTGCTGCCTTTTTAATGGGGTCATTCTGGGTCTCATCAAGCAGCAACCTGGTTTTGAAAGCAATGAAATCGTTGGCAGTTGTAGATATAAAAGCCTCTACATCGGCCGAACGATGCTTGCGGGCGTATGAGTCAGGGTCTTCTCCATCTGGGAATAGGACAATTTTAACATTCATCCCCTGTTCCAGAATCATATCAATGCCCCGGAACGATGCCTTTATTCCGGCAGGGTCACCATCGTAAAGGATGGTGATGTTATGGGTATACTTGCTGATCAGCCTGATCTGATCTGTTGTCAGGGATGTCCCCGAAGAGGCAACAACATTTTCGATCCCTGACTGGTGCAGTGAAATTACATCAGTATAGCCTTCGACCAGGTAACAGTTGTCTTTCCCCACAATGGCATTCCGGGCCAGCCAGATGCCATACAGACTTTTTGATTTGTTGTATACTTCGGATTCCGGAGAGTTAACATACTTTGGCTTGTTTTTGTCGGAAGTCAGAATGCGACCACCGAAACCGATTACTTTCCCGGTAAGGTTGTGTATGGGAAACATCACCCTTTCACGGAAACGGTCATAAAGTTTACCCTCTTTACTGATGGTCAGGCCTGAGTCTATCAGGTATTTCTCAGCATAGCCGTTTTTGAGGGCATGCTGGGTAAAGGCATCCCATGCAACCGGCGAAAACCCAAGCTGGAATTTCTGAATGATGTCTTCGCGGAATCCACGTTCGATAAAGTAACTCAGCCCAATGGCCTTTCCTTCATCCGTGTCATGAAGTATCTGTGAATAAAATTTCTGTGCAAAGGCATTCAGGCTGAAAAGACTATCGCGTTCCGTATCAAGTTGCTTCTCTTCCGGACTCGGTTCCTGTTCCTCGACTTCAATACCATACTTATTCGCCAGGTACCGCAAGGCTTCGGGATAGGAGTACTTTTCGTGCTCCATAACGAAATTAACGGCATTGCCGGCTTTCCCGCATCCGAAACATTTATAGATGCCTTTTGCCGGTGATACGGTAAAGGACGGTGTTTTCTCATTGTGGAACGGACACAGGCCCAGCAGGTTGACTCCGCGTTTTTTCAATTGCACGAAATCACCTACCACCTCGTCAATGCGTGCGGTGTCAATGATACTTTGTATGGTATCCCTGGGAATCAATGAAATGACTTAAAATGATACGGTCTTCAAATGTACAAAAAGCAGGGGAAAAGAAGATGCCTGGATAAACCTCTTGTTGAAAAAACCAGGACCAGTCTGGCGGATATGCAGTCTTTGTTCACCCCCTGCGGGGACGCATGGTAATCGTCGGCTCTTTTATCGGGGGTTACGCTATGCTTCACCCCCGGTTATTCTTGTTCAACCACTTCGTGGCTGGGCATTCGTCAATTACCGGAGTAATGCATACAGATCTAACTGGATCCTGCACCAATCGTGCAAAACACAGTCTTTTGTGATAGAACACCCAAACACCTCTGAAACATGCACTGAAAGCGTAAAATTACAATAACCACGGGTGAAGCAACGCGGACCACGTGGGATGGGGTCACAACTATCCCTATCAGCCCCGAAGGGGTTGAACCTGGATATTGACAGGCATCATACCCGGATATGCAGCCTTTGTTCGCCCCCTGCGGGGACGCATGGTAATCGTCGGCTCTTTACCGGGGGTTACGCTATGCTTCACCCCCGGTTATTCTTGTTCAACCACTTCGTGGCTGGGCATTCGTCAATTACCGGAGTAATGCATACAGATCTA
>WSXU01000008.1:203476-204603 GCA_009773455.1 Bacteroidota bacterium
TGCGCTGAAAGCGCAAAATTACAATAACCACGGGTGAAGCAACGCGGAACCCGTGGGATGGGGTCACATCAATCCTCATCAGCCCCGAAGGGGTTGAACCTGGAAAAGGACAAGCATCATACCCGGATATGCAGCCTTTGTTCGCCCCCTGCGGGGACGCATGGTAATCGTCGGCTCTTTACCGGGGGTTGCACTCTGCTTCACCCCGGTTATCCGTGTTCAGCCACTACGTGGCAAGGCTTTGGTCAAATACCGGAGGGAGCATCGAGTACAGAATAATACTGAACCGAAGGTAAAAAACTTCATTATTTTGCGTTGGCATTGGATCAATCAGTTACCTCCGAAACCTGCGCTGAAAGCGCAAAATTACAATAACCACGGGTGAAGCAACGCGGAACCCGTGGGATGGGGTCACATCAATCCTCATCAGCCCCGAAGGGGTTGAACTCATCGATCACTATCTGGTGCTCCTCCAATAGTTTTTTATACTCATCAAGAAAATTCACTTTTGCATGATGCTCTCTTTGATTAATTATATAAGAGCCAACTCTGTCGAGATCGCCATATGCATAAGTTAAAGCAGCATACCCTTCTGACCAGCCATTGAATCCGGAGAAATTTGGATTCTTCTTCAACCAGAAAGAACTTGCAGTTTTAATATCTCTTATATAATCAGCCAATGCAATTTTCGGATGAAGATCCGACAGGATGTGTATATGTTCCTGCATTCCATTAATCTGATAGAGAAAGCAATTTTTATTTTTTATAATTCCTCCAATATATGCATATAATTCACCTGTATGCTCAAGAGAAAGAGTCATACCGCTCCTATATGTTCTGAAAATTATATGGTACAGGATCTGTCGGTAGCTTGACATATAGGCTAAATTAATATTAATACTAATTTATTTCTGTTTATTTTTATATGTTGTAATATATGGTTTAAATATACAAATATTTTTATAATAAAGCTAATCATTTGGTCTTTGATTCGCCCCCTGCGGGGACGCCAGGCAATTGTTGACCCTTTTACCGGGGGTTACGCTATGCTTCACCCCCGGTTATTCTTGTTCAACCACTTCGTGGCTGGGCATTCGTCAATTACCGGAGTAATGCATACAGATCTA
>WSXU01000034.1 GCA_009773455.1 Bacteroidota bacterium
TTAAATGGTGTTTGAACATAATTACAAAGCGGATCATTGTGGCTTTTTTGATACATCTGGTTTTAAATAACTTTACTTTTCAATTTTGCGATTATATATAATTCACACATTTTAAAACCTTCATATTTTCAGGAATTTAAATGATTAATAGTTCAAGTCACCGGGTTCACTCTGTCGCTGGAGCCACTCCCTTACTGAAATTGCTCCCTCACTTAAGTTGCTGAGTCTGCTCAATTACCCATTGATCTCACGCTCCTGTTATTCAGGCTCTCCAGCATATCTGCATTCATGGGAGCCCCTTTTCGAATGACTCCCGATTGGTCAGAAAAGGATTTATACTTGTCCATTGTCAACCGTGCCAGCAGGTAACTCAGTGTTGACTCTGCGCCCTGGTTGAGGTTCACATGGGTTTCTTCTAGTCCGTCGTAGCACCCTCCGGTACACGGATTGTACACGATTTGCTGAAGGCGGTTTTTCCCCAGGAACCAGTTAAATGCAGTCTCCATTTGCGATTTATATTCCTGGTCCCTGAACTCGTCATAAAATTTGCTCAGGGTAAGAATTGTATAGGAAACATCGATGGGCTGCTCCCCGAAATGCCCTGCCTTCTGTCCTTTTTTCAGCCAGTTCCTGTTCGAAATAACTTCTATTCCGTTTTCGTTGAATGTTTGTGATGTCAGGAATTTTAAAGAAGATTCCGCTATATCCCTGTAGGTTTTGTCCCCGGTAATCAGCCAGGCATTGAGCAAAGCTTCCGGTAATATACTATTGGCATAGGTAAGATAACTTTCAAACCATTCCCAGTTTTCAGCCGATTCATGCCTGTACATCTGAACCAGCCGGTCGGCCAGCGTTCTGATTAGCACGACATTTTCATCTGATTCTATTGACCTTTGGTAATAGTACAGGCCTTTGACAGCAAATGCCATAGCCCTTGTAGAAGTCACCCGGCTCATGGGTTGCATCGCTTTTTTCAGGCAGATTTCTGCTTCGGAGATAATTTCGACCGGTAAAAGGCCGGTGAGCGAAATGGTATAGCCCAGGGCCCAGATTGCCCTGCCATTAGAATCATCAAGATTGACTTCCTGATTCTGAGTTGTGAAATTTCCCTTCTTATCCACATAATTCTGAAATCTTCCGTCAGGGAGCTGGCAGTATCTTATAAAACCAAGGTATTTCCTGATCTCATCAATGCTTTCGTTGTCACCTGTCTGTCTGAAATACATGCCCATAACCACCAGGGCCCGGGCATTGTCGTCAAGGGTATATCCCGAACTTAAATCAGGAAGGTTGACTTTTGAGAACTGGATGATACCCTTCTGGGTTGACATCAGTTTCAGATGCTTTAAGTCCAGGACCGGGAAATTGTAGCTGACCGGGATCTTTTCTCCTGCAATTCCGTTGAATAACACAGCATGCGCTACAGCAGAATTTTCCCAGGCTGTTGATACAATTTTCTGTAAAGTATTTATAATAAGATTTTTTCGCAACGCCTCATCGTTAAGCAATCGGCCGACACTATCGGCAAGCTGCTTCGAATCGCGAAAATCAAAAATAATCCCTGTGTCTTTTGTCAGTACTTCCTTTGCATGTGGAATGGGAGTTGAAATAATCGGACAACCGCAACTCATGGCATAGGCAAACGTTCCGCTTACTGCCTGGTTTGGGTCGTTTGTCGTAAAAAGATAAATATCGGTCAGCTGCAGATATTCGAGCAACTCAGGTAAGGCCAGATAACTGTTTATGAATTTCACATGATCCTTCAAACCCGATTCCTTCACTTTCTGCTCAAGCATTTCACGGTATTTCTCACCTTCGTGTTTAACAACTTCGGGGTGGGTTTTTCCGATAACCAGAAACATGACTTCAGGATTGGTCTTTACAATGGCGGGCAAGGCATCCAGGGTAGTTTCAATGCTTTTGCCTGAACTCAACAACCCAAAAGTTGTCAGCACTTTGCGGCCGGTCAGGCCATATTTGTTCTTAAGGAATCTCTCACTCAGGTGAGGTACAAGATGCGTTCCATGGGCAATGACTGATATTTTCAGTTGTTGTATCCCGTAATCTCCCGAAAGTATATCGGCTGAATGATGGGTCATGACTATGATTGAGCTGCAAGCGGCTGCAATTTTCCTGATCTGCGTTTTCAGATCTTTATCCGGCCGTGGCAGCACAGTATGGAACACTATAACAACCGGCTTTGACAAATCATTCAGGAAACACAGGAAAGCCTCTTCCTGCTGTTTGAAAAATCCAAATTCATGCTGTATCAAAACGGTCTTAATATCAGCACTCCTGTTGATTTTGAAAGCCAGTTTACTGTAATCATAATTCCGGCTGGTATTGAGTGTATATTTAACTTCAGGTGGATAAACCAAACCCTGCTCACCGGATTCCAGGGCACAAACTTTAATTGTAAAAGACTTGCTGAACTTATTGTTCAACGCTTTTATCAAGTCCTGCGAATAAGTTGCAATTCCGCATTCTCTCGGCGGATAGGATGAAATAAACAGTATTTCAGGCAGTTCCGTTACCAGTTCCGGTGTCGGGGGTTTAATGATTGGCAAAAGTGATAAGCCCGGGTATAAGAAATTTCCCATTCCGGAGAACTCTTCCTGCCGGGTTAACTGACCATCATATATGTTAAAAATTGTCCTGTTTTCCATTTTTTGTTTCTTTTTATCCTGATAAAACACAAGTGGTCAGCGGATTTCATCCGTGGAAATGCTTTTACATTAAAAGGCTTCTGATGCACCTTCACTCCCGGAGTGAATCCGGGACGTAACAATCCGATACCATGCCCCATTACCGGATTGAATCTCAGACTTTGCGGCAATTGCTTATCCGGAAAATGGGAGATATACGATTCATGACCTTGTAATCTTTTTTATTTTATTGAAAATCGGGTCCATTTTCAGAATGGATGGCATGGTATCACCCAGGAGAAATCCCCAGGGTTTCATAGGTTCGATGTGGTCGAAAATTAGTTTGATGATTGCCAGCAGCGGTATTGAAAGAAACATGCCTGATACACCCCAGAGCGCATTGCCGGCAATGACAGCTATGATCGAGAAAAGTGCGTTGATTTTTACCTTCGAGGCAACGATCTTCGGAACAATGTAATTGTTGTCGACCAGCTGGATAAAGTAGTATATGGCCAGCACATACAATGCGTACCACCCGCTATCCTTGGTTGCCAGGGCTACCATCATGGGGAGGGCAACCGCCACGAGTCCGCCAATATAGGGAATCATGTTCAGCAGGGCTCCGATGATCCCAAGCAGTATGGCATAATCAATACCAAGAATAAAAAGCGCTGCAATTTCGAGTGTGGCCACAATGATGACTTCGATTACAAGGCCAACCAGGTATCGCTGGACAACTGTCTTGGTCTGGGTAACAATCTCTGTTACTTCGCTTTTGTTGTCTTTTCCAAATAGCTTGTGAATGAAATCAATCAGCAGGGGTTGGTAAAACAGGATGAGGAAAATGTAAACCGGAACCAGAAAAAGAACCATCAACCCGCTGCCAACTGTCATCAGTGTTTGTCCGATCATGGCACCGCTGTTGTTGATGAGCCCGACCCTGGTTTTTGTGATCCAGCCGTGAATGCTTTGGGGGTTGATGTCAAAAAAACCCGAGACCCCGCCAATGCTCTGATTGAGCATAAGTGTGAATTTATCGACGAGTACAGGCCAGGCATCGCTGAACCGACTCATCTGCGAAAACAACAGTGCACCAAAGCCAAGGATAACAATAAAAGTCAGAAACAAGGTAACAACGATCGCTATTATCTTATTCATTCTCATCCTGACAAAAAAACCGACTACCGGCTGAAGAAGAATGGCAAGAATCAATGAGAAAACAAGGGGAACAACAATTCCCCTTGAAATGTAAAGCATATTGATAAACACATACAATCCAACAAGGAGGAATGCTGCCTTTGCGTAGAAAGGAAAGACATACAACTTGCCGGTTTCAGTTTCAGGTTTCGTCTTCATCGGATCTATTATGTTCAGATTCATGACTCTTTGTGTCTGATCTGCTTCTGATAAAATTCAAAACACCTTTGCCCATTGACCGGATGATTTCCGGATTTTTCGCAATCAGGTTATTGATGCCAAGCATTATCGCTGTTCCGATCATCTTGTTCAGCGGACTTTTCATCACACCTTCGAAAAGTAACTTCGAGATATAACCGGCAGTGAGACCAAGCGAATTGCTGATGACATTCTCCTTAATATCTTCTGAACCAACCGTTTCAATGAATAGGCTTTTGATAAGATTGATGGGTTTCAGGCTGTTGTATACCACATGAAGGTGCTCACGCAGCTCAATACCTTCTTCAGCCTGCCGGCTTTCCAGACGGACAATGGCTTCCCTGAGCCCGGCGGTTGTTGTTATTCTTTCCATGATGGGTTTTATTGAAGTGCCTGCGTAATAATTAATTCACTCAAAGGTTTCCTGATCCATTTATGCAGAAAAAGGTGCAAAACAATACCGGCAATCAGGTAAAATGCGGCGACAATAAAAAATCCGTAATAGTTCTTCCCGAGCAATTCACCCAGGTATAGCGCTATTCCAATGTTCAGTACCAGTGCGAAAATGGAAATCATAACAATGACTGCCAGCCGTGACACCAGTGACGTAAGAATTACTGTTGCTGTTTCCAGTGCTTTGAGCTTTGAAAGCTCATAGGTTGTTATGCTGAAAGTTTCGACTTTCTCAAACAGAGATTCTATCAAATTTGCCGGAGTTTCCATGTTGTTTCTGTGTAGCGTAACATTACAATGCAATATTTCCTTCAGATTATCGCCCAACGGGCAATACATCGGTGCATGATTTAATTATCCGACTCTAACAACTATTTAGTGTCGGTAGTCACATCCTCAGGAACGGTCTCTGCATTGTGTTTCCGGGACCTTGCCGTATGGGTGACATCTTCTTTCATCGTTTCAAATTTCGATGTGATTCCATCGATAAACTTGTTGAATTTCTCTTCCAGATCATCGGCAAAATCATCCTTTTTGTCTGATATTTTTTTACGGATGGCCGATCCCTTTTCCGGTGCAAAAAGAATTCCAAGGGTTGCCCCTATGGCTACACCTGCCAAAGCACTTAAAATGATTTTTCCTGAGTTCATGGTTAGAATTTTTAATTGTGAAAAGTATTTTTCAAAACACAAAGGTCTGATACACCGGGCTGTTTAACGTTACACAATTCTGAATCAGAGTTACATCATTCACACTTTGGCAGGTGCCAGAGAACACAATTACGGGGCAGTGGACCAGACTTTGCTGTCAAGCGGGGAGACAGGTGACCGGTAGTTTATCCTGAACAGAAAACCCCGAACCGAAAGGCTTCAGGGTTGAAAATAAAACTGTACGAAAATCAGGATGCTCAGGCCCGTATTAATGATGGCTTTCAACAGGGAAATACGAAACCTGAACAGGGTTGAAACATACCTGATTGAAGAAAGCAGGTAAATCTAAACGGCTGCCGGTTTGCCGGAAACTTTCAGTACCTGCAGCAGTTCAGCCAGATTAACTGTCGCGTAAGTTGAAGAATGGTCTGACATGGCATAGGGAATGATCAGATCGTCGTTGTGAATGATTGATCCGCATGAATAGATGACATTCGGCACATAGCCCTCCCTTTCTGTTTCATTGGGAACCATCAGCGGACTGCTCAGTCTTCCGATCTCCTTCTCAGGATTATCAAGTTCATACAGTGAAGCTCCGAGTGTATATTCGCGCATTGAACCCACCGCATGGGTAATCACCAGCCAGCCTTCGGCTGTTTCGATCGGTGAACCTGCATTGCCTATTTGTACCAGTTCCCAGGGGTAAAGGGGCTGCTGAATCATTTTGGCCTCGCGCCAGATATTGATGCTGTCAGAATAGGCGATGTAGTTATTCACCCCATCAATACGGCAAAGCATGGCATATTTGCCGTTGATCTTTCTCGGGAACAACGCCATGCCCTTGTTCTGGGCGATCTCACCATTGAGGGGCAAAATCTTGAAATCATAAAAATCTTTAGTACTGATGAGCTTTGGCAGAATTGTCAGTCCATCATAAGCGGTATAGGTGGCATAATAGGTTATCTCACCTTTTTCATCAACAAATCTGACAAACCGGGCATCTTCAATTCCACGCTGCTCGGTGGCTGATATCGGGAAAATGACCCTTTCAGAAATGGCCGAATCGATGGAGAAATTAAGCTCATAATGCGAGGAAGCCAGCCACATCATATGATCCAGAATTTTCTGATAGTCACCTGTTAAAGCCGGATCACGTCTTGCCATCTCAACATTTTTCATCAACTCACCATAAGTGAACTGATCACTCAGTTTATCCAGGATAAAGTCAGGCTGCACTATTTTGCCCTGGTCCGGCAATTGAGGTTTCAGATCTTTATTTACTGCTTCAGAACTCCCGACCTCATCAACTTCCGGTTCCGGATGATCGGTTGAGACCACCTGATTGCTGTTTCCCTGCTCCAGCATTTCGTCCAGTTTTTCCCTGAAGGTTGCCTTGTTATAGATATGTCGTTTGATCACGTCGGCCTCAGCCAGCATTTTCCCCACCGGTTCAATAATCAGGTTGCTGTTTTTATCAAGAATACCCGATCTGAAAACAATGGAAGAAATATGCCCTTCGCCTGTGGCGCGGAAACTGATGATGACCCTTTTTTCATCCGACCTTAATTCAGACTGGTCAGGATTCTCAACCATGGAAGGATTAAAAAAAGCCGCCGATTCAATGGAGTACTCCATGGTAAAGTATGAGCCTATCAGCGCTTTCCTGGCGGCACTCAGATCTTCTTCATTTACCTCTATCCCGTCAAATACCGGCGCCAGCCGGGCGAAGTGCTTCTCAAATATCCGCGAAATATTCCTGTGACGCCTCGAATAACCCCTCAGCAGCTGGCTCATGGCAATATTCACCTCCTTATCGGGCAATGCCAGAACCTTCCTGATGATCTCCGCCGATCTTTCGTCGCTCAACTGCAGAAAGCGGGCTATAACCCTCGAAGGATCGGGTGAGAATACTGGTTTTTTTCTGGTGACAGCGACTTGCATGGTTCTGGTTTTAACAGGCTGATTAAAACTTTAAAGTTAATCATCCCTGATGGATAAATGAATAAAAGAAATGGATACCTAACGTTTAAATGGCATGATCTTGTTTCCGGGCAGGTTCGTTTTCAGTTGACGAGGCCTTAATAGCAAGGAATAACGCTTCAGATAAATATAACTTTCAATGGAAATCAGGGCCGGTAAAGCCAACCAGAAAACGGTAAAGCCAGATCTGATGGCTGAAGGAAACCCGGTGTAAGGACAACGCCGATGGCTTTCCGCATGTGTGAATGATATAACTTTAAAAAAGAGTTGTGTAATACTTATGCTTCGAGTCCCCTGTAGCTTTGTCACAAATTATTCTGCCCGGAACTATACTGATCATCTGCCGGAAAACAGACCTGATGTATAATAAAATCAGGGTGTCTGTTGTCCCGGATTAAAAAACATATGATGGAATTGGTAAAGTCCGGTCACAATACAGAACCGGGATATGAACAAAATAAAGAAAGACAACCCTGTTGCAAAGGTAATCCCGAAGATACGGCATGCTACCGTAAACTCAATAAATAAACTGAGCGACAAAACCCTGGCAAAAACCGAAGCAGCAGGCAATTTCCTGACGGATATTGCCGAGGTTTTTATGTTTATTACCCTGGTAACAAAAGAAACCTTCTCGCGCCATTTTGAGTTCAGGGAGTTTTTCCGCCAGTGTTTTCAGATAGGGTACAAAACCCTTCCCCTTATTTCGGTTACAGGAGCCATCATGGGTCTGGTGCTTACCATTCAGTCGCGCCCGGTCCTGGTCGATTTCGGGGCCGTATCCATGCTTCCCGGAATGGTAGCCGTTTCTCTGATCAGGGAGATGGGCCCGGTAATTACAGCATTGATCTGTGCCGGTAAAATCGGCTCAGGAATGGGCGCCGAACTGGGGTCCATGAAAGTGACCGAACAGATCGATGCCATGGAAGTCTCTTCAACCAATCCCATAAAATTCCTGGTAGTCACTCGTGTGCTTGCTGCCACTTTAATGATACCGTTACTGATACTCTACGCCGATGGACTTGGTATACTCGGTAGCTGGGCAGGCGCCAACATCAAGGGGGATGTGACCCTCTCACTCTTTTTTTCACAGGCGTTCAGTCAAGTCAGCTTCATGGATCTCTTTCCGGCCATCATCAAATCATTTTTCTTCGGGGCAGTGATCGGATTTGTGGGGACCTATAAAGGCTATCATGCAGGCCGTGGCACCGAAAGTGTGGGAATTGCAGCCAATTCAGCCGTAGTTCTGGCTTCACTTCTTGTTCTGATTGTGGATATGATTGCGGTTCAGATCACAGATATGCTGATATCATGAAAGAAAATCCGACCAAAGGGCAGTTAAGTGATCTGCAAATTCCCCCCACCACTGAAACGGTGATTGAAATCGACGGGCTGCAGAAATCCTTCGGAAAATTATCCGTCCTGGCCAATGCCAGCCTTAAACTGTTCATTGGTGAAAATCTGGTGGTCCTTGGCAAATCAGGCTCCGGGAAATCAGTTCTGATCAAATGTATTGTCGGGTTGCTTAACACCAATGGCGGCACCATCGATGTGTTCGGTAAAGATGTTACAAAGATGGACAGGAAAGAGCTCAACATCCTGAGACAAAAAATCGGTTTTCTGTTTCAGAGCGGGGCCCTTTACGATTCGATGACGGTGAGACAAAACCTTGAATTTCCGCTGAGGAGGCTAAAGAAAGAGTATACCGAAAAACAGTACACCGATAAAGTAACTGAAGTACTCGAGAATGTCGGCCTGCCTGATGTGGTGGATATGATGCCCTCTCAGTTATCGGGCGGCATGCGCAAAAGGATAAGCCTGGCCCGCACCATCATTGTAGATCCGATGATCATGCTCTACGACGAACCAACCACCGGACTTGATCCGGTTACTTCCGATGAGATCAGTTCCCTCATTCTTGAAGTACAGAAAAAATACAAAACGTCCTCCATCATTATCACGCACGACATCAAGTGTGCCCTGAAGACGGCCAACCGTATGCTGATGCTTGAAAACGGCTCTGTTTATATGGAAGGTAAACCAAAGGAATTTGAAAAATCATCCGACCCTTTGATTCAGGCCTTCTTCAAATAAATCAAAGCAAATAAACCATCACAATAATCACAAAAGAGACATGGAAACACATTCCCAGAAATTTAAAGTCCGCCTGGGCCTCTTCGTTGCAGGAGGTCTTGCACTCTTTATCATCGCCATATTTATCATCGGAAAACAGAAAAACCTGTTTAACCCTGTTTTCAGGCTGACCTCAACTTTTTATAATGTCAGCGGTCTGCAGGTGGGCAACAATGTCCGCTTTTCAGGCATCAACGTAGGAACCATCGATAAGATAACCATCATCAACGATTCTACGGTAAGGGTTGACCTGATGGTGCGTAAGGAAGTGAAACAGTTTATAAAATCCGACAGTGAGGTAGCCATAGGCTCCGAAGGTCTGATCGGTGACAGGCTTCTGATCATAACGCAGGGCAGTGCTGAGTCTCCTGTTGCCAGGGAAGGGCAGCAACTGGTATCTGCCGAGCCGGTTGAAACGGATGCGATCATCGCAAGCCTTCAGGTCACAGCGGGTTATGCTGAAGTCATTACACAGCAGCTCGCTGAAATCATGGTCAAGATCAACAGCGGAGCCGGAACCCTGGGCCGCCTGATCGATGATTCCACTTTTGCCGAAAACCTGAACCAGACCATGGTAAACCTGAAAAGCAGTTCTAAGGGCCTGGATCAGAACATGGAAGCTGCAAAGCATAATATCCTGCTGAGGGGATTTTTCAACAAGAAAGCCAAAGCTGCCGAAAAGAAAAAACAGGAAGCGGAAAAGAAAGCCGATGATCAGAAAAAAGAGGATGAAAAGAAATAGCTTCACTTTTAAATTGAAATCCGACACTAAAGATTAACAAATGCTTACTCAAAATGTGGTTCAGGACTGTTTCACTTCTCTTCATCGTTTCAACCGCGGCAAGTGGTATTTCATTTGCCCAGGGTAACGATACTGTTAAGGATTCGACCCGGCTTTACAAAAACATTGAGACCCTTTCAGGGGGAAGCCGTTTTACCCGGTTTATGTACAAAATGGTATTCAGACCAACCAGTCAGCATTCAGTCAGGAAACACAAAAAAAAACCAATCCAGCAACCCTACAGCAGTTTCGAGGGTAAAACCATCAGGCATATCCACATCATAACCCTCGACCCTTTCGGGAATTCAATCGAAGATACAATTTCTGCTACAGGAAACTACTTTACCAGGGCAGGGAACCGGTTGCACATCAGAACGCAGCAGGTCACCATCCGTAATCTGCTTCTCATCAGGCAAAACCAGGTGTTTGAATCCTTCCTGGTGAAGGAATCAGAGCGATTGGTCCGCACCAGGAAATATGTCACTGATGTTTCGTTCTATGTCAGAGCAACCTCAAAAGACTCCGACTCGGTCGACATTTATATACGTGAACTGGACAAATGGAGTATCATTCCCGGGGTTGTAACCACCGATACAAGGGTTACGGTTTACCTGACCGACAGGAATTTTCTCGGCCTGGGTCATGAATCACGGAATGGTTTTACATGGCACCACAATACAGGGGATTTTAACAGTAATACAAATTACTATATTCCAAATATCCGGAACACTTACATCAATACCACCCTGCATTATGGCACCGATGAGTTCCACAATTTTGCAGGGAGTTTCGGCATCGATCGTCCGTTTTTTTCACCCGTGGCAAGATGGGCGGCCGGAGTCAACTATTCACAACAATACCGCAAAGTTTACAACGATAAAGTCGATTCGGCTGATCTGGCCGATAAATTCCGGTTTACTGTCCAGGATTACTGGGCAGGCCATTCCTTTCAGATATTCAAGGGGAAAAGTGAAGATAACCGCTCCACGAATTTCATTACTGCCATCCGTTACCTGAAGATCTGTTATCCGGGGAAGCCGGGAGTATTCTCTGATACCCAGCAGCTGTTTTCAAATGAGGACTTTTTACTGGCAGGAATTGGATTTTCGAAAAGAAAATACACACAGGACAGATTTATTTTTAAGCATGGTATCACCGAAGATGTACCGGTAGGAAAAGTGTACAGCATTACGGCGGGTTTACAGCAAAGAGATTTAACCCGGCGGATTTATTTTGGAAGCCGTGCTTCTTTCGGCAAATATTATCCCTGGGGATACCTGAGTACGAACTTTGAATTTGGAACATTTTTCAGGGCTGCACATGTCGAACAGGGCGTTTTCACTGCAGGAATCATTTATTTCTCAGGACTTAAAGAGATCGGAAAATGGAAATTCAGGCAGTTTATCAAACCACAGCTAACCATTGGAATAAACCGGTATGCAACCGACAGTATAACGCTCAACGATGGTGTTGGTCTCGATGGATTCAACAGTGATGAACTGACCGGCATAAGCCGGATGATTTTTACTTTCCAGACACAATCATACAGCCCATGGAATTTTATAGGATTCCGCTTTGGGCCTTACATCAGTTGTACGATCGGAATGCTGGGCAACAAAACCTCGGGATTCAGAAACAGTCGGGTATACTCTCAGATCGGATTCGGATTGTTGATTAAAAATCCAAACCTGGTCATCAATAACTTCCAGATATCTGTTGCCTATTACCCTGATATACCCGGGAAAGGAAACCATGTATTTAAATTCAACTCGCTCGAAACGGCTGACTTTGAGTTCCGGGATTTTGAATCCGGCAAACCATCCATTGTGGCTTTTCAATAAAACCAATCCATTCCGGAAAACCATAACACATTTATGAAAACAAAAAAATCAGTCAATAAGATCTGGCCCCTCTTAAAAGAGACTTTCAGTGAATTCAACAACGACAATGGTTTGAAACTGAGTGCGGCCCTTTCCTACTACACCATTTTTTCATTGCCTCCCCTGCTCATCATTATCATAGGATTAAGCGGGTTCTTTTTCGGGGCGGAAGCGGCAAAAGGAGAAATTTTCTGGCAGATCAACGGACTGGTAGGCAATGATGCAGCACTTCAGATACAGTCAATCATCAAAAATGTGAAACTTTCACACAGCAATACCTTTGCCACCACCATAGGTGTTATTGTACTGCTGGTTGGAGCTTCCGGGGTGTTTTCAGAAATCCAGGATTCGATCAATTACATTTGGGGAATCGAGGCAAAACCGAAGCGTGGATTCATCAGATACCTGAAAAACAGGCTGATGTCGTTCTCAATGATTGGCTCTGTAAGCTTCCTGCTGATGGTTGGATTGGTGATCAACGCCGCAATGGATGTGCTTAATAAACGACTGGCAGCCCTGCTTCCGGATGACACAGTCTTTCTGTTTTATACCCTTAATGTACTGATTGTATTCTTCATCATTACACTTCTGTTCACCGTCATATTCAGAACGCTTCCCGACGGAAAGGTCGTCCTGCGCGATTGCATTATCGGTGCATCATTTACCGCACTGCTGTTTATGATGGGGAAATTCGCCATTGGCGCCTACCTTGGACAATCTTCCATTGCTTCATGGTATGGCGCAGCCGGCTCTGTTATCCTGATTTTTGTCTGGGTTTATTATTCAGCCATCATACTTTATTTCGGGGCTGAATTTACCAAGGTATTTGCTGTTAATCATGGCCAAAAAATATTACCCAACGCTTATTCTGTAAGGATAATAAAACAAAAACCTGTAAATGAACCGTAGATTCAGATTGTCGTAAATAAAATGTCAGGTGCAATTGAATATTCAACGTTCAACCTATTCATCTCCGGAACAATAAAATCATTTCAAGGTAAGGTAAAGTGTAACCTCCAGGCAACAAGTAAACAGACTGGTTGATGACATTCAGGGTTTATAGCCGGCTTCCGGATGCAAACATTTCAATGAATCTATAACATACTCACTGAACAAAAAAAATCCCCGTCAGCAGGCGGGGATTTTTAGAAATAAACCCAATTGGTGATCAGAAAACACAAGTCATAGTTTCCCCATGCAAAAAAATTCAATCATATCTGGTTTGCTTCGCGAACTGCTGATTGCCTGTCTTTTGACTTTGATGCGAAACATTAGTAAACGAGAGTAATGCAGATGTATTCATTCCGGCACAGCAAATAATCTTGTGATTGGCAGGGGTATCGGTTAAATGGCCTTATTCCCCTGAATCAGCCTCAATATTACTGCAATGATTGCGATTACCAGTAATATATGTATCAGGCCACCGGCATGAAATCCGGTCCACCCGATAAGCCAGGCAATAATAAGAACAACCGCGATAATGTAAAGTAGATTTCCCATATTCAGAATTTTAAAATCAGGTTTAAAGATTGCCATTGAAGCATTGGGGTTATTTCACCGAAGGTGATCTTCCGGAATTGAATAACTTTAATACAAAGATCATCACCATTAAGCATTGATCTGTTATATAATTTCCCGGATATTTTACATCATTCACACTTTTTCAGGGAAGGCTGAAAGACGTGGATTGATCCGGAAAGGGTTATTCTGATTATTGATGTACTCAAAAAGTATCAGAACATTTATCGCTTCCTGCCATGGCCTTTACTCCGGCCCTGGTTGTTTTTCGCATTCCTGTTGTCCTGACCTCCCTTTTTGAAATTACTCCGGTTGCCGGTATTGTCAGGTCGGCTGTTGTGCGAAGGTTTTGCAACGGCTTTATAATGCTCGGGTCTGGCGCCTATGGATCTCTGTGCGGGTCCATGGTAGCCTTTTGCATATTTCACCTTATGCTCACGATAATGCACGTATGGCGCATTGCCCCTGTAGTCTACAAGAACGACCTTATAACCTCCGTAAAGATCATAGCCCCTGTAACGGCGCGGAAGATAGGTCCTGTGAACCCAGGTGCCACCTACATTATAAATGAAC
This sequence comes from Bacteroidota bacterium, assembly GCA_009773455.1. Taxonomy (GTDB): domain Bacteria; phylum Bacteroidota; class Bacteroidia; order Bacteroidales; family Lentimicrobiaceae; genus Lentimicrobium. The sequence continues at coordinate 14,006 of WSXU01000034.1, forward strand.
ATGGTTGAACGCACATCATAATAGGCCTCCACATCCGGCAGATAATAGTACTGAACTTCGGAATAACCTACCGGCCCCCATAAGGGCGGAGTCCCGATGTTGACATTGACCGATACCTGCGCCCCGGCTGTGCCGGAAACAAGCAGGATCACAGCAATAACAATCGTTTTAAATGTTTTCATTTTGTTTGTTTTGAAAATGGAATGATTTCCCTTTTGTTGAAACTTCAATTTCGGGACAGGAACAGGTGAAGAATTGATTAAAAAAGGCAGGCAATGAAACCTGCCTCAAAACTTAAACTTTTGTGCTGGTTCGTTAAGAATGTTCCTGAGAACAATCAAACCAACACTTTCTGATTCCATCTTTTATCAGAAACTAGTGAAATGCGAGTCCGATGGTTGAAACCCCGGTGGAGAGGTCAAGAAACATTCCGATATGATTGTTGAAATGGTATTCGGTCCCTGCATGGATATCGAGAAACAGCGGACTACCACTGTGGTAATACTTCCTGTCACCATCATAATTGTTGTCCCATCTGGAATTTACCACTGCAAAACCCAATGATCCGGCAAGGTAAAAATCCCACCTGGGATTGGCTTTCAGCAACTGATCAAAGTAATAGCTTCCCTTTACGCCCATCGGAATAACAGTTTCCCTGTAATGATCGCTTCTGTAGGTGTAGAAAGTTATGAAGGGAGCCAGGGTGAAATTTCTGGCTACGTCAAATTCAAAATTCAGATGGAATACGGGCAAAGTTTCCCCAATATAACCATAGTAGCCGGCATAGCCTCCGATACCAAGCCCGAGGTTCAGGGTGGAGCCGAATTTTTCAGCGGAACCTGATCTTTGCGCAGAGGTTTGCAGGCCTGTAAGCAAAAAGAAAATAAGCGAAATAAAAAGTACCTTTTTCATGTTTTCTTCTTTTAGTATTGTAAGTCATTATGCAGAACAAAGGTGCGTTCAATAATGTCCGTAAACCTTACATAATAAAAGAATTGTGTTACATGATTCACACATCATCAGGGGTACTCAGCTTCCTGCGCTTAAATTTTCTGAAATAGGTGGGTGTTAGTCCGGTTACCTTCTTAAACTGACCCGAAAGGTGGGAAACAGAGCTGTAATTCAGCATATAGGATATTTCGGTCAGATTGTATTCTTCATATAAGAGTAACTCCTTTACCCTTTCTATTTTTTGAGAAATGATATAATGCTCAATGGTTATTCCGGTTACTTCGGAAAACAGGTTTGCCAGATAGGTATAGTCATAATTAAGCTTTTCACTGATGAATCCGGAAAAATTAATTTTGGGCTGCTCCTCGCCATGATTAATCATTTCAACAATGATGTGCTTTACCTTTTCGATCAGAATGGCCTTCCTGTCATCCATCAGTTCGAGTCCTGCCTTCAACAATGCATCCTTTAGCTGATTGCGCTGCACTGAATCCAGATTTTCCCTGATCACTACTTCGCCCAGATCAACCCTGGTATAATGAAGCCCGAGTTTATCCAGCTCCGATTTAACCACCATTTTGCAGCGGAAAGAGAGCATATATTTGATAAACAGCTTCATACAGATTCTTGCTTTTCAGAATGGTTCAGGAACACATTGAAATCTGACCCTGAACCTTAAGACAATTATGATATCCGGTATATCCTGTTAAAACCTTTACTACGATGACCTACCCTGCATGCCCGGTTTCTTTTGGGCCCTTACCCTGTGTTTCGGGCGATGAACACACCCTGCAGCTATGCAGCAGCCAAACCCCGGGGCAATAACCTGAATGACCGATGCACTAAAATTATAAAAAAACCTCAGACAGCGTTCCGGATAAAAACGGAATAGCCATGATTTATCTGCCGGGATCGGAAGATCAGTTGTTCATTTATGAAACTGATCCATGCAGATTCGGTTTGTGTTTTCCGGTATCTTTGCGCCTCATTAAAAAACAGAAATGATCTCAGTTGACGGACTAGGAGTTGAGTTTGGGGGCACCACACTTTTTAAGGATGTATCTTTTACCATTAATGATAAGGACAGGATTGCGCTCATGGGCAAAAACGGCGCCGGAAAGTCAACACTCCTCAAGATCATAGCAGGGGTTAAAACCCCTTCACGCGGTAAAATATCAGCGCCGGCCGATGCAGTGATTGCCTACCTTCCCCAGCACCTGCTGACAGAAGACAGCCGGACCGTATTTGAAGAGGCAGCCCAGGCTTTTTCCCATATTCATATGATGGAAAAGGAGATCGAAGATCTGAACAACCAGCTCTCATCCCGGACCGATTATGAATCGGCCGGATACTATGATCTTATTGAGAAAGTCTCTACCCTCAGCGAAAAATTCTATTCCATCGAAGAGATCAACTACGATGCCGAGGTTGAGAAAATCCTGATCGGTCTGGGTTTCCTGCGCGAAGACTTTACCCGTCCAACCGGTGAATTCAGCGGTGGCTGGCGCATGCGGATCGAACTGGCCAAAATTCTGCTTCAGAAGCCCGATCTGATCCTGCTCGATGAGCCCACCAATCACATGGACATTGAATCCATCCAGTGGTTTGAGGATTTCCTGATCAACAGTGCCAAAGCCGTCATTGTCATCTCGCACGACCGGGCGTTTGTGGATAACATTACTACGCGGACGATTGAAGTAACCATGGGAAGAATTTACGACTACAAGGTCAATTATTCAACCTACCTGCAACTGCGGGCCGAAAGGCGCGAACAGCAGCAGAAACAATTCGATGAGCAGCAGAAATTCATCAACGACAACCAGGATTTTATCGAAAGGTTCCGGGGCACTTTCTCTAAAACCAACCAGGTCCAGTCGCGTGTGAGGATGCTTGAAAAACTCGAAATCATTGAAGTTGATGAAGAAGACACCTCGGCCTTACGCCTGAAATTCCCGCCTTCTCCCCGCTCAGGCAGTTACCCGGTTATTCTTGAAGAATTATCGAAAAGTTATGGCGATCACCTGGTCTTTTCCAATGCTTCATTCAATATTACCCGCGGCGATCGTGTGGCTTTTGTCGGCAAAAACGGCGAAGGCAAGTCAACCCTGGTGAAATGCATTATAGGAGAAACCGACTATGACGGAAAACTCAGCATCGGCCACAATACGCTCATCGGCTATTTCGCCCAGAATGAAGCCTCATTGCTTGATGAAGAAATTACGGTCTTCCAGACCATTGATGATGTTGCCAAAGGCGATATCCGGACAAAAATCAGGGATATCCTGGGTGCGTTTATGTTTGGAGGCGACAGCTGGGATAAAAAGGTAAAAGTCCTTTCAGGGGGTGAACGAACCCGCCTGGCCATGATCAAACTGTTGCTTGAGCCTGTCAACCTGCTGATTCTGGATGAGCCAACCAACCACCTTGATCTGAAGACCAAGGATATCCTGAAAAGCGCCCTGCAGGATTATGACGGCACACTGATCCTGGTTTCGCACGACCGCGATTTCCTCAACGGACTGGTGGGCAAAGTCTTTGAATTCGGTAACAAAAAGGTAAAGGAGCATCTTGGCGATGTCAACAGTTTCCTGGCAAAGAAGAAACTTGAGAACCTGAAGGAACTGGAGAGGAACACTGTAAAAAAATGAAGCCGGAAGTGAGCCGGCAGAGAAAGATAAGTTCAAAGCTCAAAGTAAAAAGTAAAAAGTAAAAAGTAAAAAGTAAAAAACCTACCTGCTGTTTACCCGCCGGAGGAGGGCAGGCAGGTAAAAAGTGTACCCTACAAAACAAAGTGAAGGTGGGCTCAAAGTTTACCCGCCTTCGGCGGGCTTAAAGTTTACACGCCTTCGGCGGGCTCAAAGCTCAAAGTTCAAAGCTCAAAGTAAAAAGTGTACCCTGCAAAACGAAGTGAAGGCAGGTTCATAGTTTACCCACCCTTGGCAGGCAGACAAAATCCGAAATCCAAAATCCGAAATCCGAAATACAAAAACCCTTATCTTTACCAAATCTAAATTAACACCCAATCAACTGCCATGGCTTTTACCAAAGATGACATTATCAATGCATTACGTACTGTAAACGATCCTGATCTCCATCGTGATCTTGTAACACTCAACATGATAGAAGATGTTAACATTGAGGGAAACAAAGTCACTTTTAAAGTAGTTCTTACCACTCCTGCATGCCCTTTAAAGGACAAAATAAAACAGGATTGTGTCAACGCCATCCATCAGCTGGTTGATCCGTGGTCCGAAGTTTCGGTTGAAATGACCTCAAAGGTTACCACCCGAAGGGCTGAAAAACAACCGCTGCTGCAGGGGGTGAAAAACATCATCGCTGTAGCGTCGGGCAAAGGCGGCGTGGGTAAATCAACCGTGGCAGCCAACCTGGCTGTAGCCCTGAGCCGGACAGGTGCAAAAGTCGGGCTGATCGATGCTGATATCTACGGTCCTTCGGTGCCATTGATGTTCAACGAAGTCAATACCAAACCGGGAGGGATCGAAAAAGACGGCAAGACACTGGTGGTGCCCATCCTCAAATACGGAATCAAACTGCTCTCGATCGGTTTTTTTGTTGATCCTGCTAAAGCGCTGGTCTGGCGTGGCCCGATGGCCAGCAACGCCCTCACCCAGTTGTTCAGCGAAGCCGACTGGGGAGAATTGGATTATATGGTCATTGATATGCCGCCTGGCACAGGCGATATCCACCTTACCCTGGTACAGCAGTTGCCGGTTACCGGTGTATGTATCGTAACCACGCCGCAGGAAGTGGCACTGGCCGATGCACGCAAGGCCATCGGTATGTTTAACCAGGAAAACATCAATGTGCCCATCCTCGGTCTCATCGAAAATATGGCCTGGTTCACCCCTGCTGAACTGCCCGGAAACAAATACTACATCTTCGGAAAGGATGGCGGAAAGAAACTGGCAGAAGAACACAATCTGCCCCTGCTCGGACAAATTCCGCTGGTACAGGGCATATGTGAATCAGGCGACAGTGGAAGTCCCATTGCGCTTGATTTCAGTTCTCCGGTTTCGGAGTCCTTCAGGCAGCTGGCCGAAAACACCGCACAGCAGGTTGCCATCCGCAACGCCACCATTGAAGCCACAAAGATTGTTGAGATTACAAAATAAAGTTCTGTCAATAAACCCAAAACAAAAATAAGATCATGTCAAATCACGAAGAACTCACCGTTAAGGTAAAAAACATCATAGAGCAGATCAGGCCTTACCTTCAGGCCGACGGAGGCGATATCAGCTTTGTTGATCTCACCGAGGACAATGTTGTCAACGTTGAATTGCAGGGCTCATGCGGCTCATGCCCCTTCAGCCGGATGACATTGAAAAACGGTGTGGAAGAAGCTGTAAGAAAAGCCCTGCCCGAAATCAAATCGGTTGAAGCACTGAACCTGTTCTAATAAACAGATTTTGAATGACTCCCGGGATTCACAGAGAATTCCGGGAGTTTTTGTATCCTCCTGAATTTCAAACTTCCAATGCATTCTTTCAAGTGATCTCGTCCCGATAGCCATCCGGACCGCCCAACCACGATAACCTTACCACTACAGCACAACCTCCAACTTCAAGCGTCCAACATCCAACACCAAACCCCAAACACGCGCAGCGCATTAAACCCTGAACACAATCTGTTTCATTCACCACAATAGGCACAATAGAGCACATTAGACATA
>WSXU01000064.1 GCA_009773455.1 Bacteroidota bacterium
AATGTAGATGTTGCATTTAATTTTTACCCTGACAGCCGTGATCCCTATTTAGAACATATTTGTTATATTACATACAAACGGATGAAGGAAATCGGTAAGCCGCTGCTTGTGACCGAAACCAACAGAGACACCTTTCTTCTCCGCCGGGAGCTGGCTTGCGGTACAAAACTACTGGGACCTTACAATCAGGTAGCAGGCACGAATTTTGGCTTTACCAACAGTGTAAATAACTGGGGGAAACGGGAAACACCTCTTTCATTTATTACCAGTGATTATAATTTCAGATCGCTTATATCACCTGCTGGTGAGTACGACGCAGAAGCATTGGAATCAAGGTTGTTTGGAGGACTGCTTGCATCTTTGGGCGTTACCCTTGCAGCAGCAGAGGCACAAATGGAACATGGGTTTGCGGTTACTGCAGAGTTTACAGTTCCCGGACAGAAATTCCCTGCACTGGCGTTGAAAGATGGGGGCTGGCTGCTGTGTACTCCTAATACGACAGATACGGCAGGGAAAGCTTCCATAAAAGGTAATGACATTAATTTTGAAAGTAAAGTAGGAGGCGGTCGTGCTCCCTTTTTCCCAATCATGGTTCCTCTTCGCCGATGGGGATTGGAGGGCCGTCTGGAGTGGGCTTCAGCAGAGATTGCACATGTTCATGCTGTACAGGAAGATGTGCATTTTCTCTTCTATTCTGAAGGAGAAGGACAGGTTTGCTTCCACTTTCCGGGAGCTGAAGCGCTGGAGGAGGAATTGCTGCAGGATGGAGTATTACTGCTTTCAGGTTCTGGAGCAACCTGCACAGTAAAGCAGAATAACAGGAATATTTATATATCTGTTCTGGAACGGGAAAAAGCAGCCCGGTTGGAAGCTGATGGAAGCGAATGGAAGCTGGCTGTACCCACTGAAAGAAAAGAAACCCCTTTTTGCGGGAAAATGGAAATGTGCAATAACTTTGATATGTGGATGGGAACCAGGAAAGATACTTGTGTAGCATCTTTAGAGACACATGGCTTATGGCGGGGATATGGTCTTTATGCCTTCTGCACGCAGCCCGGAAACGCAATTCTGTTAAAAGGCGCAGCAGATATCCTGTGTGTTCATAATGGGGATGCATTTATGGGAACTCGTATATCGGCAGGTCAATGGCAGTTTTTCCGTGGTGTCAGCAGTGGAGAATGGAGCATTCGTACAGAGATATGGGGACATTCCAACTTTGATGACTCCAGACTGGATGGGATGCGTCTGAAATCCTCCAAAGGAATTTCCGCTGCCTATGAAGTCCTGCAGGATGAGGATATATCCGGAGGATGGGCTTTCGATTATTGGGAGGAAGACGCTGCCGAAGCTTTAAAAAAATCTCTGAACGGATTTGAACCGATGCTTACCCTGAATTCCTGGAATACAACCCGGATGCCGGCAAAATGCCTTTACAGGAAAACGGTTGCTCCGGGTGTCGATAGCAACGGATGGATCCTTTGGTTCGATGGGAATAAAGCGCTGGCGAAGGTTTATGTAAACGGAAAAGCCGTAGGGGATATCAAACCGTTGGATCCGTATCTGGATATTTCTTCTTGTCTGGTTCCCGGAAGAACAGCGGAAATCGCAGTGGCAGCCATCAAAAAAGATTGGAACGAACCGGTGGGGACGGCAAGACTCATGCATTGCAGACAGATTACAGATTGCAGGCTTTTTCTGGTCTCCGACACGCAGATCCCTGAGATGCTTAAGGCGACGGCAAAACCAGCAGTGTTTCCGGTAAAGCCGCAGCCGGGAGAGGTAATGATACTGGCTTTTGACTTGGATACATGTAAACAGGGATGTACTTATGTACATGTTGCTGGAAAGGACTTGAAGTACACAGCAGTATTCAATGACAGAGTCGTAGGAAGGATTTTTCTGGATGGAGAAAATAAACCATGGATGATCGGAGGGGATCCATACCGGTGCTATTTGCCGGGTCCCTGGTTTGTAGAAAAAGGTAACATTCTCTCACTTCTAATAGAGGCAACAGGTATGGAGCCGATAATTGAGGGAATGACACTGGAATACATAGA
>WSXU01000035.1:0-19163 GCA_009773455.1 Bacteroidota bacterium
AAGATCCCTGTTTTTTATATACAGTCATACCCAAGGAATTATACACTTCGATGTTCAGTATTTCCTGGTTGTTGTTCATTCCGATTGTGATGATACCTGTTGATGGATTGGGGTAAACATAAGGTATGTTATCCTCCTCTGAAATGCCAGCACATATGTTTACAACCAACTGATTAGTAGTTTGTGCAGAGCAATTATTTTCATCAGAATAGGTATATGTTATTGTATGACTTCCAGGCCCTGCGGCGGAAGGGTCAAAAATATTGTCTGAAACTCCGGAACCACTATAAATCCCACCTTCAGGTATGCCACCGGTTAATTGTACAGGTCCCCAGTTTTTGCAGATAGTATCTGGTTCAAACGAATTCCAGGTAACTTCCGGCAGAGAATTTACTATCGTTGAAATTTCGTTTGATTGAACTTGAGCCTGTTCTGTACATACTTCATTGGAAGTTAGAATAACCTTCACCAGATCACCGTCAGAAGGGATATAACTGAGTTGGTTTTCATGAATACCTATAGGGTTTCCGTTTACAATCCAATCGAGAATAGGTTCAGTTCCCGCGTTTGTTGTTGAAACAGAGAAAAGCATTGTATTGCCGGAACAGATATTATTCTGATCTACAGTTATCGTTGCAGTTACAACTAACGGATTTTGAGGAGAAACAAGTTTGAATTGAGAAGGTCCATTACCAAAACTATTGGAAGGAATAACGAGAATTATTCCAGATGAATTCCCTGTATTTACAGTGATTGTACTCGTCCCGTTCCCTGACAATATGGTCCAGTCCAAAGGAACCTGCCATGAGTAACTAACTCCAGGGATATTACTTACAACGTAGGTCTCAACAGATCCTACACAGGGTGTTTCAATACCAGCAATAGTATCTGGTTGTAATGGAGCTTCAAATTCACTGATGTCCCGAGCCCATATTGATGCATTATTGGTGCCAGCATATATCTTTCCGTTATTGATGAAAAATGAACTTGTGTATATTGCAGAGGGCAGCCCATCTGAGATTTCTATCCACGAATTTCCATCGTTCTTCGATATATATACTTTGTTATCACCCGGTGAATACTTGGAAATATAAACATTTGAACCATCAGAAGTTAATGAGATAGGTGAGATATTGTTAAGTGATTCTGAAGCAATAGTCCAACTATGCCCATTATCCTGTGATTTTAAAACTCTTGGCACTTCTACCATTTCGCCTTGTACTAATTCAAGATTCGTTCCGGACGCGAAAATGGTGTTATTCGTTTTAACCAATTTATACGTTAAAAAATCACTTACAAGTGTCCAGGTTGATCCATTGTCGGTCGATAAACAGATTCCTCTGGAACCACCACCTCCTGCTAAGCCGCAAATATCAGTTGAATTGGTGGAGATAAAACTTGCTCCCTGTAAACTCCAATTGTTTAAATCAGGAAATATACCCTTTTGCCAGATATCACCATTGTTATTTGAATGATATAAACCTGTTGATGTTCCCAGAAACAATGTTGATTCTTTGGAATAAATTGTCAGAAAAGCGGTTTCAGATGGGTTTTGAATCCCGTTATTTACGGGTATCCAATTTTGCCCACTATCAATCGAACGGTAAACGCCGGCATTATCATACGATTTTATTGCAAACCATGCGTTTCCATGTTCTAACCACCTTGGGCCATTGAAATCCATTTCAACCGAACCGGGTGAATACAGATTGGACATTTCCCAGGTTTCCCCTCCATCAAAAGACAAGCGATCCCACGCAAATAATGCTGTGGATGTTGAATAAAGATTGTCTAAATTCCATTCGCTGACCGGAAGCCCGCTATTTACATCATTCCATACAGCGCCTTCATCGGTTGTGTGGAAGATTCCACCGAAACCCGACCCAACATACAAATCATCACCTAACAAGGCAAATCCCGGGTAAGTGATGTTTTGCGCCCTGATTCCGGTGGACGATGCATTCCAGTAGCTTCCATTATTGACAGATTTATAAATTCCGCCTTTGGTACCCACAAAGGTGTTTTCACCATCCATTCTGAGGGTAGTAACGATACCATAATTGTCTATTCCTGAATTAGCTTCAGTCCATGTAGCCCCATCGTCGTTTGTTTTAAATAATCCTCCACCATTCCTCGAACCGGCAATTACCACAGTTTCGTTTCCAGTTATTGCTGTAATGGAGCTGTAGTTCATGGTTTCCATACTTGTAAAAGACCAATTATCTCCATTATTAGTCGATTTCCAAATTCCCTGATTTTCTTCAGTTCCAGCATATAGTTCGCTTCCAACAAAGGCAAGAGCACTGATCATAGGCGGCATATTGGGAATCCAATTACCATTATAATAATATGACAGACCATTGTTTACCTGTTGCCAGGTTGCACCATTATCTGTTGAACGAAAAATGCCTTCATTCTGATCACCTGTACCAACAAAAACAGTTGTTTCATTTGCAGTTATCGAATAAAACCATAGATCGGTCAGACCATTGTTTGAAAGAGTCCAGTGTTCTCCATTGTCAGAAGATTGCAGAATCCCAGAATTTTGAATAGCTGCATAAATGGTCCTACTGTTTGAAGTAAGAAGCCCGGCTCCCATATTATATTTCTTGACCCATGTTAACCCTTCATCATCAGATCGGTAAATTCCATCCGAACTTATAAACAGACTGTTCCCAATAGAGGTTATTCCGAAAATATCCTCAAGCGGGAAAGAAGAGCTTTCAATTTTTTCCCACTTGAGACCGTTATTGTTTGATTTGTATAATTGTGAGACTGTGAAAAATGATCCTGTAACAGCATATAAAGTGTTACCGGATTTAGTCATACAATTGATAAAGCCACCATCTGGGCCTGCAGATACCCATTGAGCAAAAGAAAAAGACGGAATTAGTTGAAAACCTGAAAAGAAAATTACCGCAATCAGAAACTTTAATTTTTTCATTGACAAGATACTTTTAATTGGTGATGTTGATTAATGGGTCTATTTGTATAGGATGTACTTTGCAGGTTTTGAATTGGATTATCACTCCTTCATTAAAATGAAAGACTCAGCCATTCAAATTAATTAAATACTCCAAAACATTATGATCAATTATAAAGTCTTCAGTTTTTTTCGTTTATTACTTGAATCTGTAAGAGCTTTAACAGCATATCCGGTTCCCAGTAATAATAAAAATGATATCCCGCTTCCTAATGGTGCATTTCCACCGGTTGGTTGGTTTCCTTCCAAACCATGTGCTCCACTTGGCGGGGGAGGAGGGGTTTGAGCTGCAAGATCAGTCCCGCTAATATTCAGAATAATGAGAACTGTTGTAAGGGAAATTATCTTTTTCATGGTTAAATGTGGTTATTGATTAATTTATTGATTAATTATCTTAAAGGAATCTGAGCCGTTACTGTTGGCTATTCTTACAATGAAGATACTATGAGAGAGGTTTAGTGATATGGCTTGTTCATCTGCCGGATTAACATTGAATCTCTGCAGTAACCTTCCTTGTATATCGTAAATCGAAACCTCACTGCACTCATTTAAACCGGAGAAGTGCATCTGTCCTTTTGTCATCCAAGCTCTAGTGGTGTTTGCGGGATATGTGTCTTCAATTCCCAGCGTGCCAAGGTGCAGAAGAAACCGGTTGGCATCATCATTCTGATCAGAACTGAAAGTATAGCTTCCATCATTCAGAATTGTGGTGCAATTTGTTTTATAATCAGTAAGATATACTTTTAAACCAGTTATATTTTCTGACATTTCAATTGTGAAATTCTCATTGTCGTTTTTAATAAAACCAAGCGGAATTGAGATGTTTTCGTTGAATTCAGGTAATGAATTAAGAGCGAAGCTTTTTTGTTGGCTTATGCTATAGAAATAAGGTGCGAATCCGGCCAGGAAATATGAATCCAGATTATTATCATAACCTTCGCTTGCACTATTATCAAAACGGATTATAGTGGGTTGGGAAGTACCTCCTTCTGCATCAATAGCTGTCAGGACAATTCGTTCGTTTTCATTTGTGTTCTTTTGCCAGCTTAGATTGTTGTGTACCCGTGAAATTGCAGGAATGGAAAGAGATGCATTTTCGCCATTGGCGTGAACCATAAAACCATTCATTGAAGGAATGACACTGTTGGCGGTCAATACCGAATAGGAAGCATTGTTTTCATTCCACACCTGGCAATTGGCATCAATATTATTTAGCGACCAATTCCCATCATTCCAAATCAGAGAACTGCTAAAGGGGTTGCCAAGAAGATGCCATCCAGAATAAGGATTATTCGTTGAAACCCCCAACCCGCTAACATTAAGATCGGAATAATTCAGGCTTCCAGTAAATGTTTTAGTATCAGTCATACTATATGCTACCAGGTAACCTTCTCCAACATTAAAATTCGTTTCAAACGAGCCGTTTAATCCACCTCCTGTGGATGTTCTGTTTATCCACATTGACGATGCTTCATCCCATTTGTAAAAATCATCACCTGAACCTGGGATATGAAATTCAGCTATTCCCTGGTTCGTAACAGGTGAACTAAGCATATGCCATCCATTGTTTGCAACACCATTATGGCCGATAATATAGCGCTGTACATTCGCAGAAACATCTGTATTTGAAATAAAGGAACCAGTCCCGGTTGCATCGCTTTCAAGAATCATCGATCCGTTATAAGTCAAAGTACTTCCTGAATTAACTGTAAGTGCCGAACCTGGTTTTATGATAATGTCTCCATAAACCAATATATCTGTAGCAATAGTTGCAACTGCGTTTACATTGCCTACCACAAGGTTGGAAAAAGCCATATCAGATGGTAAATTGATATTTTGGGCAGATGTGCCATTGTATACTATTGTATTTGGTTGTGAGGATCCTGTCAAAGGGCTTTCAACTGCAAACAAGAAACCATCCCCATCAGGGAAAACTCTACCGCCAAATTTTGTAATTGAGTTCATCTCCTGAATATAATAAGTATCATATGCACCTATTAGATCACCACCGATACTCATGGTCCCAAGATTTTGACAGAAACCTGAGTATGGGCCAAGAACAAGGTTCCCGGAGATATTGAACTCTCCTGAATTTGTCAGACTTGACCCTCCTCCTGAGCTCAAACCGCCAGGTAGGATGACATTCCCATTCACGGATATGGACGTTCCTGCCACAGTTGATATGCCAACAGTGTATTGCTCATCAGTAATTATATCGCCATTTATTGTGATGTTACTTCCGGTTTGCCAACATCCAATGAATTCCTTTCCATTCATCCCATTATTCCCTGGAACAGAGTGTTGTATGTTTCCATTAATAATCAGATTGCATGAATTCAGGACATTCAAGCCATAGCTTTGGATCTCAATATTGCAGTTCAGTGTACCTGTTCCTGTAATTGAGGTTGGGCCTCCATCATAAGTTACGAAATTCCCTGTTCCATTGTGAGAACCAAAATTTGCATAAACCGGATTAGCTCCGGGGCTGGTACTATAGATCTCTAGATAATAATTACCATTATCTAGTACTGCACCATTTTGGATAGTAATGTGTCTGACTTGAGCATTCATATCCAGTATTACAGTATGGCCGGTCATGATAATTATATCATCTCCTGGTGCAGGAGCTATGCCACCAGTCCAAGTTGTCCCTGAAGAGAAATATCCGGTTTGCGTGCTCGTAAGTGTTGCGGAATGCAATTCCTTTTGAGTACAAACAATTAATATTAGACCAATTAATAAGATTGTTTTTGTAAATACTTTTTTCATGACCTGTTATTTTTAATATTTAAATTCAACTTTAATTGAATAAGATTCAATGATCGGATTTACTTAATGATCTGCTTGAATTCTACAATTCTGCTACATCTGAATTATTGTCAAGTGCGTCTGCAACCACAAAGTTTATCAACAGCTTTCTCTGAAGCTCAAGTCGACCGAGAAACTTCTCAATTTCTTCCTCATCATTCTTGATTGAGTTGTTTTTATCATCATTTCTCTTTCTTTCATTTTCTTTTAGTTTACCACTTTTTTGCATTTCACTATTTTTTTTGAATAGGGCAAAGATCATACTGCCCTTTCTGATATAAAAATTAATTACCCTTACATTCTAGCTATATGTTGTATAAATCACCCCTACAATTTATACACTTAAAATGTTAAGTCTTCAGCAATCAGATAATTACATAATATTGTCTTTATCTTTTAAATGAATGTACATATGCTTAATTGTATTTACTATTTCATAAAAATGTTGAATTCTGCTAACAAGACATACAGTGGCTATTAAAATATAATCTATTCTCAGCTAGCGACAATAAAGGAAGGCATCAATTATACTCAGGATTGCAATAAGTGTAATTTTGTCAAAAAGGATGGAGTTGGAATTTCAATAACCTGTAAAATTTCAGAACAATTTATGAGTAATAAGAAAATGGACCTCTAGTTTGATAGGAAATTAATTTGAATGGATCTTTATTAAAAATAATACATGTCAATATTTAAATTTGTGAAAGAAAAGCAACCAAATTAACCTCTAGGTTAGATATTCCTAATTTTTTTCTCAGGCGGTACCTCGCATGATCAATAGTGAGAATTCTTTGACCTGTCAATTCAGATATATCTTTACTTGACATGTTTAATCTTAGGAATGCACATAATTTAAGTTCATTTTGTGTGAGGTCAGGAAACTTCTTCAACAATGATTCATAGAAACCGGTATGAACCTCCTGAAATCGAATCGAGAATTCTTTGAGCATCTTATCGTCAGCGCTGTTTCTGACTTCGCGTGTAATTTTATTTATAGCTTCTTTGGTCTCTTCATTTTTAGCGCTCTTCCCGATATTTATTAATTTATTTGAAATATCAGAAAGCATTTCATTCTTTCTGATCAACGAAATTAAGTTTATAGTTAACTCCTTGTTTTTAAAATGCAACTCCTTTTCAATGGACTCCTTTTCAAGCAGCACATTTTTGGATTTTATCCGGTTTCTTGAGAACAGAAGTACAATAATTATGAGACCGGATGCTAGACTTAAAATAATAATAATCATCAGGTTTTCTTTTCTCTGACGGGCTATTTGTCTTGCTTTATCTTGTTTTTCATAATTATATTGGAATTCCAGTTTATAAACTTCTTGTCGGTTTTGTTTTTCAACCAGACTATCTTTTGCCTGATTTTCAATCATCGCAAAACGGTATGCTTTTAATGTATCATTTCTTGATAAATGAATTTTATGGAGTAGACCTGCAGAAACCTTAATTTTTTCTTTAAAGTCATTATTAATGCTAGTTATGAGGGCTGAATCAGCATAAAGCAAACTTTTTTCCAGATTATTGATATGATAATAATATTCACCAATAAGTGTTTGACACTCTGACAAAAGATAGTGATTGTTCAAACCTCTGAAGATTCCACTTGCGTTTTCATAATATTTCAAAACACTATCTGTTGTTTTCAATTTGTAGAAACAATTTCCAATATTCATGAGATAAATACCCTTTTGCCTGCTATCGTTCAATTCCGAGTTGATCTTTAGCGCTTCTTTATAATACCCAAGTGCAATTTTGTAATCTCTATAATATTCGGAATAGACACCGGCTATATTATTATATTGGTATGCCATACCATGTAAATCTCGATTATTTTTAGCAATCTCAAATGATTTTTTCAAGTACTCTAAGCCCTTTTGATAATTATTCTGACTAATAAAATCGATACCAATATTACCCAATGATAACCCTATCTGTTTCTGATTATTAATTACTTCATAGTACTTTAAATTCTCAAAATCATATTTAGCGCTTTTCTCATAATCACCTAATTCATAATATATTAATGCCATTATCGCTCTTGCTTTGGCCATTTCTTCTTGTTTGTTCTGGTCACCTGCCAATTCAATCGCACGTTCAGCTGTTTCAAATGCTTTCTGATAATCGCTGATCCGGATATAGCTATTCCCCAACTGAATTAACGACAAGATGGTCTCATTATCCAAATTATGTTTTTCTGAAATATTCAGTGCATTCAGAGCATATTGAATGCTTTTGGTAGGGTCAGAGCCTTCTTCTTCTTTCGAAAGACCAATCAACAATTTTACCTTTTCTGTTGGCAATTTTGCTGTCAATAATGCTTTGGATAAGCTATCAAATTTTTGATTATGCTGTGGAGATGCGATGGAAACAAATCCCATGAGGAAGATTAGTGATATAAAGGTCCGGTTAATCATTTCAGATCCCACATGTTAAAGGCAGATGTTAAAAGTAGATAAAAAACAATTTGCCTTAAAGGGTTTATCTCTTCAAATCTTAAAATGTAATTGCTCTTGAGTTCTCAAAGAATGAAGAAATATCCGGGTTTCTGTGCAGACTAAAATATATATTGGGATCCATTCATATATCCGCTTCCAGGCTGACTTAATCATTCTGTAAAAACTGACTGTACCAGAATCCTGAGTCCTTTATTATCCTTTCTTGAGTCGCATAATCAATGTAGACCAACCCGAACCGTGGCTTGTAGCCTTCGGCCCATTCAAAATTATCGGTAAAACTCCAGACAAAATAGCCATTGACATTTACGCCGGAATTTCTTGCTTTCAGAACCTGTTGCAGATACTGCTCAATATAGTTTTTTCTTCTTTCATCGTGAATCCTGCCATTATCTACAAAATCGGAGAAAGCTGCACCATTTTCAGTCACAATGATCTCTTTAAAACAATCATAGCTGCTGAATCTTTTCAGCATATGGTAAATGCTTTCGGGATAAATTTCCCAGTTCATGTCGGTGGTTTCCACATTTCTGTTGCCGGCACGGATCACTTTTGCCCAGATAAGAGGTGTTATAAGAGATCTGGCAATGATTTCACGGGTATAATTCTGAACGCCGATAAAGTCCATAGGAAAGGCAAGTTTACTTTCATCTCCATCTTTTATGTAAGGTTCAAGCCGGTTTAACAATTTCAGGTCGCGAACCGGGTATCCGAGTCCTGCCAGTGGTTCAACAAACAACCTGTTCAACAATGTGTCAACCCTGAAGGCAGCACTGGCATCCTGTTCCGAATTGTTTCGGGGATGGATAAGGGAACATGAGAAGGTTGTACCAACATATGCACCAGGCAGCATCGAACGGAAAATCCGCCCACCTTCAGCCTG
This sequence comes from Bacteroidota bacterium, assembly GCA_009773455.1. GTDB lineage: Bacteria > Bacteroidota > Bacteroidia > Bacteroidales > Lentimicrobiaceae > Lentimicrobium. Next base: position 9,134 of record WSXU01000035.1, read on the forward strand.
ACACATTGCGGCATGATGAACAGAAGCAAGAAAACTGCTAAGGCCTCTCCGCCCGGGAGCATGAACGCCAAGAAAATAACCTGTTCCTGTAAAAACCATCGGTTCATTCAGGATCATCCAGTATTTTACCTTATCACCGAAATGTTTGATACAAATAGCGGCATATTCTGAAAACCAGCCGATGATATCTCGGTTGGTCCATCCTCCTTTTTTTTCGAGTTCCCACGGAAGGTCCCAGTGATACAGGGTGATCCAGGGTTCGATGCCAAGTGTAAGGCAGGCATCAATCACCCTGTGATAGAAAGCAATGCCATTCGGATTTACCGTTTTTGTTCCTGAAGGCATAATTCTGCTCCAGGCCAGTGAAAAACGATAATTGGGAATCTTCATCCGGCTCATGAGGGCGAGGTCGTTCGGGTAACGATTGTAGAAGTCGCTGGTGATGTTACCATGTTGGTTTTGAAAAATCCGGCCATTTGTATTTGAAAAAACGTCCCAGATGGATTTCCCCTTACCACCTTCATCCCATGCGCCTTCGATCTGATAGGCCGAGGATGATACACCCCATTTGAAATCAGGTCCGAAATCACGCTTCAGCAAATCCATACCTCAGACTAGAAATGAGCCACAATCTTCTTAAGAAGATGATTTCTGAATTTTTCCACGGTATATATCTTTCCAGAGGGGCCGGGAAAGTTGGTGACATTGCTCACGTGGCCTGCAATAATTTTATTAATGATTTCCTCCGTCTGGTCGGGGTAATCTACCTCAACAATGTTATCTTTTTCAATCCAGTTAATTATTTTACCGGCATTTGCGGCTTTGAAACTTTTCAATACCGGAACCCCCATTTCCTTTAAAGCAATGGCATTGCACTGCTGCTCGTATTGACCTTTCATGGGAATTACAAGCAATTTTTTTCTGAGGTACATGGCTTCGGCAGGTGTTTCGAAACCGGCACCGCAAATGATACCATTTGATGTAGCAAGACTGGCAATGAATTCATCATTTTTAATGGGTTCGATGGTGATATTTCCCAGATCTGCCTTGATCCTGTTGTGTTTTGAAAATACCTGCCAACGGGTGTCACCGCATAATTTCAGGACTTTTAGTATCCTCTGATCATCATATGCCGGAAGGTATACAGTATAGTGTCCATTATCTGTTGTTACTGCTTCACGGACCTGTTTCCTGATAACAGGAGTGAAAATGTTATCATCATATGGCTTGAAATGAAATCCGTATTTGCTCTGTGCAGGGGCATAGTTCTTCAGGATAGCTTTCCCAATAATATCTGTGTCTTTAGGCTGAGGAGCATTTTTATTTAATACAGCTGCCTGATGGCTGATGGAAATACAATTTATACCTCCAAGATAGCAAGCCCAGGCTGATACAGGTTCAAAGTCATTGATAACCAGATCATACTCATGAACCGGCAAGCTGTTAATTTCTGAAAACAGAACTTTTATGTAGTTTTTTTTGTAGGTTTTTACGAGATCAATTCCACCATTCGCTCCAAAAATAAATCCCAGACCATTAAACCTGTATTTTACCTGGAATGGAAAATCGACTTCCGCCTGAGAACCACTGATCAGCAGATCAACTTCATGATTTTTGTTTAAGACCGGAACTATATCCCTTGCCCTGCTGAGATGGCCATTTCCTGTGCCCTGAATGGCATACAATATTTTCATTTGCGCATAATATTAAACTCATGCAACATATTGTTGAACAATTGACTGGCATTAAAGTCATTGTCATCATCGTCGTTTTCCGACTGTCTGTCTGTATACAAGGCTTCATTATACCTGTAAAGTGTCCATTCCCCGTTGGAATATTCGAGTGCTGACAGATTTTCAACCCAGTCGCCTGAATTCATATAGATGATGCTGCCTTCAGAAGTGGTAATTGTCCGTATTTCCGGATGGTGAATATGGCCGCATACAACATAATCGAATTTGTTGCCGATGCCGATTTCAGCACTGGTTTGTTCAAAGTTGTTGATAAAGGCAACTGCGGTTTTTACACTCTCCTTGATTTTTTTTGATAAGGACAGTTTGCCTTTCTTTAATATTTTTTCTGAGAAAAAATTAAACGCCCGATTGATCAGTATCAGTGTGTCATAACCAATTGCGCCTAATCGTGCCAGCCATCTTGAATGCTGCATGGTAACATCAAAAACATCACCATGAAACATCCAGGCTTTTTTACCATCGGGTAAATCGAGTACGACCTTATTTACAATTTTGAGCGATCCCATTTTCAATCCTTCGAATCGTCTCAGCATTTCATCGTGATTGCCCGTTATGTAATATGTTTTAATGCCTTTTCCAATCCACTTGATCAGATACTGAATAACCTTCATGTGACTTTTTGGCCAGTATGATTTGCTGAACTGCCAGATATCAATGATGTCACCATTTAACACCACAATCCGGGGCCTGATGCTTTTCAGATAACAAAGCAATTCTTTGGCGTGACAACCATAAGTACCCAGGTGAACATCAGAAATCACTACAATATCAACAGGCCTTTTTTGCTTTGTCATTCCGGAGTTAGTGCTTCAGTGGAGGGTAGTAGTCGGCGAAAAGTGAAATAAAAATCCTTGAAAGAAAATCGGCAAAACTGCATTTCAGTGGGAGGAGCCATAGAAAAAAACCTTTAATCCCGGTTGGTTTCCGGGTCTTATCAAAGGTGATTGTGACAGGATGCTGCAGATTCTTTGCTATCATCCGTATATAATTTTGGTAGGGTTGTTAAACTCGCCAATAAAAGCCAGATCACCTGCAACGCCAGAACAGAAGCGGCAATCTGACTGAAAACGGATTCCATTCTTGTTTACTATACAATTCATTTGGGTTTCATCTCAATGAATTGAGCAAAATTATCCGCTATTCATCAAATGAATGTGAAGATTTTATTATCTATATGTTAATTTTCCGGTAGTGCTTTACCTTACTGGCAGAAAGTCTCAATGCCGGTATCCGGGAAAGTGATTTTGCTTTGTATCACTTTTTCTTTGAGGAAGAAATCAACTGAAATAAGGCCTTAATCAGGAAAAATAATACCCGACTCCCTTGATGGTCTTGATGTTTCCAAGCCCGATTTTTTCTCTTAATTTTCTGATATGTACATCGATGGTACGTTCCCCGACAATTACATCAGGCCCCCATATTTTTCGGAAGATTTCGTCACGGGTAAATACCTTTCCGGGCCTCGAAGTAAGTAGTATCAGTAATTCAAATTCTTTTTTTGACAATTCAATGGTTACCCCTCTCTTGACGACAGTATAACTCTCCTTATCAATCATCAGGTCTTCGAAGAATACCCTGTTCAAGGGTTCTTTCTCACCACCTTGTCGTCTCAATAATGCCTGTACCCTGAAAAGGAAAACTTTTGGCTTAACCGGCTTGCCGATGAAATCATCAGCTCCGACTTTAAAGCCTTCTATCTGTGAAACTTCTTCAGACTTCGCTGACAGAAAAGCGACCACAGAGTCTTTCAGATGCTCGTCCCGCCTGATTTCGCGGCATATCTCATAACCGTCAGGCTGTGGCATCATTACATCAAGAATGATAAGATTCGGACGAACTTTACGTGCGATCTTCATCGCGTCATTTCCATTTGAAGCACGGAATACATTATATCCTTCTTTCTGCAGGTTATAGCTGAGGAACTCCAGGATATCCGGCTCATCATCTACCAGTAGAATACTCGCATTTTGTGTTTCCATCCGGAATTATATAAAACATTGCAAAACTATACCTGTAAAATGAAGGGAATGTAAAGTCTATATTAAAGTTGTGTAATCATTTTCAAAAGAATCGGGATCAGGTATTTGTATTTAATTCAATAAAAACAGTTTTTCAGCAGATTGCAGTGTATGATGGCTGATCATTGAATATTGTCAGATAAATGGATGGAAGGTTAAAAGAGTTAGAAATGATTTTAAATGTTACGACTGTGATTTATGATTTAAAAACTTAACACTCCACATACACACTTTTAATATTTGGTTAACACACCCGAAAACTGCGAGGCATAAATTTGCCGCAAAGATTTTCAGATGAAACTGTTTGCATTCACCCTGTTTTTTTCGTTGATTTATTTTTCTGTCTCCTATGGTCAGGGCTCAATTCAGGGAGTAGTCAGGGATAAGAAGACAAAAGAAAGCATTGTAGGTGCCAATGTGTATATACTTGGGACGACCAATGGCCGATCTACTGATCTGGATGGTTCCTATCGGCTTGAAAATCTGAGGGCAGGTGCCTATAAGGTTGTGGTTTCGTTTATTTCATATGAGTCAGATACAATTGCAGCTGTTCGGGTTCAGAATAGTAAGGTAACAGAACTCGACTTTTTTCTGGAAGAAGCGACAACCCAGTTGACGGGTGTAACGATTCAGGAACGGAAAAAGACCGATACTGATATCTCAATGATTACTTCAATCAAGCAGAGTAACCAGATTGTGGTTGGGGTATCATCTCAGCAGATTGCCAGATCCCAGGATAAAGATGCTTCAGAGGTTATCAAAAGGCTACCGGGTGTGACCATCAATGATGGTCGTTTTGTTATTGTCAGAGGACTGGTTGAAAGGTACAATTCAGTCTGGCTTAACAACTCACCTGCTCCCAGTACAGAGGCTGATAAACGTGCATTTTCATTTGATGTTATTCCCAGTAATCTCATCAACAACATCCTTATATATAAGACTCCTTCACCGGAAATTCCGGCAGATTTCGCAGGTGCCCATATTCAGATATTTACCAAAAATGTACCTGATCAGAATAGAATCTCAGTAGGTTACAGCATGACCTTTAATGAAGGAACCACTTTCAATAAATTTAAAAGTCAGGATAATGGCAAATATGAATGGCTAGGTTTTGATGACGGAACCCATAAGTTACCCGGAACCATTCCTTCCACTGAAGAAATGACACAAGTGCTCCAGAATTATGGCGGTGAAGGACTTGACAGTGCCACCATTGCCTACCGCAGGGGCAGAATCCTTGAGATATCAAAATCCTTTAACGACAATAACAGGGTATCTGAAAACACTGCCGCCCCGGACCATAAATTCAATTTTGATATCATCAGGCTCTGGAAGCCGGGAAAGCTGAGAATCGGGAATACAACTGCACTCACTTACAAAACCAACCACGATAAAGAAGAAATATACAGATCAGGTGTTGAGAATTACTTTTCAGATGGTATTCTATACTCTGAGCACCTTTATGATACCCGATACAGTAAATCTTTTCAGATAGGAGGTTTGCATAACTGGTCACTCTCATACGGAAACACCATTATTGAATTCAGGAATATACTGAACCAGACAGGAACATCAAATGTAACCGAACGCTATGGGGTTAATCATTACCGTGGAGACCAGAAGCTGGATAAGACCGATATATCCTATGAAAGCCGCACCATTTATACGGGCAACCTTAGCGGCGAAAACCGTTTTAATGATAACAATTCACTGAGTTGGGTGGTTGGTTATTCATATGCCAACATGAGCCAGCCAGACCATACCCTGATTTCCTATTTCTCCCCGGTGAGGGATTTGGATTCGGGCACATATTACCCTTATCGCCTTGATTACAACAGTACAGTAAATTCAAACAGTAATGCGAAACTGTTTACCAGGATCAAAGAAAACATTTATAATGCAGGATTAAACTATAAAGCAACGCTGAATATCGGCAGTTTCAGCCCTGAGGTTAAGGCCGGATTTTTTGCTGAAGGGAAAAGCCGTTCATTCTATATCCGCCCTTTTGGCGTGGTATGGGCGAGGCCGACCTATGATACCCGTTTACTCTATATGCCAATAGATAGTGTATATGATGATGGCAACTTTAACTTCGATAACAATGGCCTGATATTCAGGGAAGAAGTCTCCGGATATTACAGATATAATGTGGAGAGCAAACTTTATGCAGCTTATGCTTCACTTAAAATACCGGTAACAAACCTGTTTACTTTATATGGTGGACTCAGGATTGAGAATTATTATCATAAGCTAACCAAACCTTTAATTGTTGGTTATAAAACTGAGAGCGATACACTGGATCTGTTTCCTTCAATCGGTCTCACTGTGAACCTGAACGAAAAGAACCTTATCCGCCTCGCTTATGGCAAAACAATTAACAGGCCTGAGTTCAGGGAAAGGACAGATTTCGCCTTCTATGATTTTGACGAGAATGTGATTGTGTATGGAAACGATACCCTTAAATCATGTTATATAAACAATTTCGATCTGAGGTATGAATGGTATCCGTCGATCGGAGAAATGATTACCATAGGTGGGTTTTATAAACAATTCGATAACCCTATTGAAGCCACCTGGATCCCTGTCTCTAGCGGGGGTTGGGATCTCAAATACCTGAACGCAGTTAGTGCAACCAGTCTAGGGGTTGAAATAGATGTCAGGAAAAACCTGAAAATCTGGGAAGATCAGAACAACATGCTGAAATATCTGAAAAACCTCACTGTTGTTGCCAATGCCTCCCTGATTCGAAGCCGTGTTGAGAATGATTCTACTCTGCTGTTTCTGAGAGATCTGAACAGACCCATGTATGGCCAGTCCCCTTTTATTATTAATGCGGGATTTTATTACCAGTCAGAGGTCAACGGATTATCAGTCAGCTTGTTGTATAATATTATAGGAAAAAGAATCATGGGTATTGGCAACGAAGCAACTCCGAATACTTATGAAATGCCACGTCATAACTTAGATCTAACCATCATCAAACAGTTTAATAAACATCTGCAGCTTAAACTGGGAATCAAAGAACTTCTGAACCAGAATCTGGTAAGCAACCAGATTTTCACTGCAGAAGGAGCTCCTGATCAGGTGGTTGACGTTAAATCATACTATCCCGGAAGGTCATATTCCATCGGGTTGAGCTATTCATTTAACTAAGTCATTTTAACACTTAAAATACAAGTATGAAGAAAATTTTGGTTTTCCTTCTTCTCATCGGCATATCATGCGGGTTGTCTGCCCAGATGATCACGGTCAGCGTACCAACCATCACAGCCAATCCCGGAGAAACAGTTAACGTACCTGTTACCCTGGTATCCGGGGCGGGCAGTTCAGGAACCCCCATTGGTGCCTGTGACCTGAACATCAACTACGATGATGATGTACTGACATACATTGGCCTTACAAATTTTTATGCCAATATGCCTGCGGGTGAATGGATTTATTCGGGCAACCTGAGTATGGTTGCTGCCAACTGGATTGACGGAGCGCTTTCGACTGAAGCAGTTCCGGATGGAACTGTTCTTTTCGTAATGCAGTTTACTTACAACGGGGGCAATTCAGACCTTGCTTTCAGCAAATACGAGTTTTACGATGCAGACTATCTGCTCGTACCCACCACACCGGTGAACGGTGCTGTAAATCAAAATGCAATTGCTTTTGATGTAACCTTCAGGGTGGATTTGTCGCATGAATCAGTTTCACCAAATGGAGTTCATCTTGCAGGCAGCTTTAACATCTGGGATTGTTCAGCCAACCCGATGACCAATGATGGCAATGGCCTTTATAGTACAACCATTCCTCTTGAGGAAAACAGTGTGTTTACCTATCGTTATGTCAATGGTAATGACGCTTCCGGTCTTGAGAATGTTCCGGCTGAATGCGGAGTTTTAAACGGAACCGGTGAGTATGATAGAGAGTTTTCTTTGGGTTCCGCACCTTTTATTCTTGATACCGTTTGTTTCAGCCGTTGCGAAAATTGTCCCACGCTGCACGAAGTTACCTTCAGGGTTGACATGATCAATCAGAGTGTATCGGTTGATGGAATGCACCTTGCCGGATCTTTCAATAACTGGAGCTACAATTCTACACCCATGACACTGGTAGGAGCAGGGGCTGTATATGAAGTAACGCTTGCATTGGATGAAAGTGAATATTATGAGTTTAAATTTATTAACGGAAATACTGCCCAGGATGCCGAGATTGTACCTGCCGGCTGTTCAAACAATGGAAACCGTTATTTTACAGTACCTGCAACAAATCTTATCCTCGATGCTTATTGTTTTGGTGAGTGTGTCGAATGCGGGAACCTTCCTGAGTTTTTCGATATCACTTTCGAAGTTGATATGACCAATGAAACAATATCTCCTGATGGAATTCATATTGCCGGATCATTTCAGGGCTGGCAGCCGGGAACAACACCAATGGTTAATCAGGGTGGCAACCTGTTTACGTATACGGTTACCCTTCTCGAAGGATCATCAATCGAGTACCGTTATGTAAACGGCAATACTTCGGCCGGTTATGAAACATTGCCCGGTGAGTGCTCTGTTAACGGGAACAGGTATTTTAATTCCGTTTCTGCCGATACTCTTCTTCCTGAAGTATGCTTCGCTTCTTGTGATACCTGCCAGATACCGGAAGTAATGGTAACATTCGGTGTTGATATGTCTGGAAATGGAGTAGTTATTTCACCGGATGGCATTCACCTGGCAGGATCATTCCAGGGGTGGGATCCTGCTTCAACACCTATGAACGCGGGTAATTTCAGCAATTATACTGTCACCCTTCCTTTACAGGTCGGATCAGTTCAGCAATTCCGCTTCGTCAACGGAAATACGGCTGCAGGTTATGAAATTGTCCCCTTTGAATGCGCTGACGGTGATAACAGGTTTTTTACAGTGCCGGCTGCTGATACTGCAATGACGATGGTTTGTTTTGGCTCCTGTGATCCATGTCCTCAAAGTGTCATCTATGAAAATTCAGACCTACCTGTCCTGATCATTTATCCCAATCCTTCTTCAGGAGACTCCAGGCTAAAGCTTCGAAGCCATGAATCCGGGGCTGTAACAGTCAGGATTTATAATGTACAGGGTAATATTGTGTTCAGAAATGATGTTTTGCATTTTTCACCGGGCAGCTATGAAATACCCCTTGAAACAGCAACCCTGCAGCCAGGGATATACATGGTAGTAGTTTTGAATGAAATGTCAGGAATAACTGTGAAGCAAAAATTTGTCAGGACAAATTAGGACAGGGTTTACTTAAGTATCAGTTATCACCTTTTTCCGGATTATTTTATAAGCTATTATACAGGTCATTATCCGTACCATTAATATGACATATTTTGAGAAAGCAGGATGATTATTCCTGCTTTCTTTTTTTTGAGCAGGAAATTCAATATAAAATAGTGTCATTTTGTAAATATTAGATATTCTGTAAGTTGCATAACCGGGTTTAACATTCATTTAATATAAGATTCATCAGAAATTAATTTAGACTTCTCTATGGCTTAACATACCGGGTCTACTTTTGGGTTCGAAAGAAAACCCCAAAAACAAACTTAATCCCCAAACTTTTATGAAAAAAAATTCCATGCTGATTGCCCTTTTGTTGTGGGCTTCAATGGCGGGCTTTGCGCAAATTGCTGACCCGTTTTTTGAAAAAACAACCTATGTGGGTGCATTCGGTTCTGCTGACTGGACTCAGGGATGGACCAACTGGGATCCGCAGAATGCAGCTTATCCGGTTCACAATGCAACCATTGGTGACATTGGTGGAGCCAACACAAACATTACTGTTGATACCCGCCTTTCTTCCAACAGTTCACCGATGACGGGTGCTGCTTCTTTTAGCAATTCACGCTTACAGGATTCCTTCTTTGAGCAGGTAGGTTATGTTGGTGCTTTCGGAACCTACGACTGGACCCAGGGATGGGCTGAATTCGATCCGCAGAATGAGGTGTATCCGACTACTACGGTTACCATTCCGGCAGGTCACATCACTTCAAATCAGACCTGGACTTCGGGCAATGTTTATCTTCTTGATGGCTGGGTTTACATTGATAACAATGTGACTGTAACCATTCAGCCGGGTACGGTAATCAGGGGTTCAAAAGTTAACCAGGGCGCCCTCATTGTTGAGCGCGGTGGTAAACTGATTGCCAACGGAACTGCTTCACAGCCCATTGTATTCACTTCCAACGTTGCGCCGGGTTCACGGAGCTACGGCGACTGGGGTGGTGTGATCATCTGCGGCCGTTCA
>WSXU01000035.1:19208-26938 GCA_009773455.1 Bacteroidota bacterium
GTGGAGGTACCTCCACCATCGAAGGTGGTGTTGGTTCAATTTACGGAGGAGGTGCTAATTATGACCTGAACGACAATTCAGGTAGTTTAACTTATGTCCGCATAGAATTTCCGGGTATTGCTTTCTCAGCAAACAATGAGATCAACGGCCTCACTCTTGGAGGTGTTGGTGCAGGAACCACACTGGATTATATCCAGGTATCCTATAGTGGTGACGATTCATACGAATGGTTCGGCGGTACAGTAAACGCAAAACACCTCATCGCTCTGCGTGGTTTTGATGATGATTTCGATACCGACAATGGTTTCGTCGGAAAAGTTCAGTTTGCCGTTGCACTCAGGGACCCGAACGTTGCTGATATTTCAGAATCCAATGGTTTTGAATCCGACAACGATGCTACAGGTTCTTCCAATGTTCCCCAAACCATGCCTATCTTCAGCAATGTCAGTATTTTCGGCCCGGCTGTAACAACATCAACCAGCATTAATTCACTTTACCGCAATGCCCTGATGATTCGCCGCAATTCTGCCTGCAGCATCTATAACTCAACTTTCAGTGGCTATCCTTACGGTCTGAATCTTGATGGCAATGCTACACAGACCAATGCTGTTAACAATGTACTTCAGATCGAAAATACCTTCCTCACCGGAATGGTTACCAATAACTTCAGGGCTCAGTCAACCGGAGCTCTCGGCTGGACTGCCACCGAAGTTGGAAACTGGTTCAATTCATCCGTTTCGCCTGATCGTAACAACGCTACCTATGCAGCCAATACAGATCTTCAGCTTCAGGATCCTTTCAACCTGACAGCACCCAATTTCCTTGCTGCCAAAACCACCTACAAACTTTACGGATGGGTTTATGTAAAGAACGGTGCAACCCTTACCATCGACCCGGGTGTGGTTATCCGTGGTGATAAGACAACCAGAAGTGCTATATTTATTGCCAATGGAACTGCCAATGAGCCCATCATTTTCACTTCAGGTGAAGCTACAGGTTCAAGAGCAGGTGGCGACTGGGGAGGTATTATCCTTTGTGGTTACGGTACTGTAAATTCAGCCTCTGGTACAGCTACCATCGAAGGTGGTGTTGGATCAATTTATGGTGGAGGTACAACCCCCAATGATGCCGATAATTCAGGCTCATTAAAATATGTTCGTATTGAGTACCCCGGCTATGCATTTGCTGCCAACAATGAAATCAACGGTCTTACAATGGGTGCTGTCGGTAGCGGTACCACTGTTGAGCACATCCAGGTTTCCTATAGCAATGACGACTCTTTTGAATGGTTTGGTGGTGCTGTAAATGCAAAATATCTTGTTTCATTCCGCGCTCTTGATGATGATTTCGATACCGATTTCGGTTATTATGGAAAAGTCCAGTTTGGTGTTGCCTTAAGGGATCCGGCTCTTGCCGATGTCTCACAGTCAAACTGTTTTGAGTCTGACAATGCCAACCCTGGAACAACCAATACCCCGAAAACCACGCCAACCTTCAGCAACATAAGCTGTTTTGGTCCGAATGGTGCCGCTGGTACCAACGCATTGCACAGACGTGCTATGCATGTAAGGAGAAATACAGAGATTGACATCCACAATTCCATTTTCCTTGGTTTTGTTGATGGTCTTGATATCGACGGTGCCCTGACCCATGTAAATGCCAATGACAATAACCTGAAAATTGAAAATTGCTTCATCGCCGGTACAATTTCCAATAAATTCCTTGCCGGAAACCCTGGTGCTCCACTGAACTGGACATCAGCCAGTGTTCAGGGTTATTTTGAATCAACGTCTCCTGCACGCAACAACAACCACGCATACACCAGCGCCGGAATGCTGATTACCAATCCGTTCAATCTTACATCTCCCAACTTTATGCCTTTGGCTGGTTCACCTGTATGGGGCGCATCAAACTGGTCGAGGTCAATAACAGGTAAACTTCTCTATGATAAATCTACTACCGATGTAGCAGTTTCTAATTCAACCGTTCTTCTGAAGAATTCAACCGGTAGTGCAACACTTGCTACTGCAACAACCAATGCAACAGGTGATTATACCCTGTATGCTGTTGACGGTAATTACATTCTTGATGCTGAGGTTAACAAACCAAGAGGCGGTCTGGCCGTTGTTGACGCTGTTCAGGTTCGTCGTCACCTTGCTTCACTTACTACCCTCGATGCTCTGTCGTTGCTTGCCGGTGATGTTGACCTTTCCGGTGGAGGTGTTTCGGTACTTGATGCTGTAACCATCCGCAGGAAACTTTCAAACCAGAACCCGATTCAATGGCAGGTTAAGGACTTTGTTTTTGCAAAACCTTCTGTATCAATCAGTGGAACAGGTACTACGCAGAATATTATCGTCCTGTCAGGTGGTGATGTTGACAAGAGTTACACGCCGACAGCGAAATAATCAGCCATCATTTTATCTAAAAACATAAAGAAAATGAAAAAGATACTATTATCATTCGTTCTGACACTCGCAGTTTCTGCCGGGTTGCTTGCACAGCCAGTCCTGACTGTAGGCAACATTACCGGAACTCCGGGCAACATTGTTAATGTTCCGGTTACCATCAGTGGTTGCGATGGCAACAATGGTGGCACACCGATAACTGCCATGCAGTTTTTCATAAGCTACAATACTGTTGTAAGCTATATAGGTTTAACCAACTTTTATTCAGGCATGCCTGCCGGTGACTGGGTTTATTCAGGAAACAACAGCCAGATGGCTGCCAACTGGGCTGAGCCTACTTATACACAAGCCTTGAGTATTCCCGATGGAACCGTACTGTTCGAAATGCAGTTTGCTCCCAACAGTGGTGGTACAGGTGCCCTGAACTTCATTGGTGACAACCAGATGTATGATGTGAACTATTCACTGATTCCAGGCGCTGTTTTCACCAGTGGTTCTGTAACTGTTGCTCCTGCCGCTCCTGTTTCTGTATGGAACGGTACAGGCAACTGGACTACGGTTGCCAACTGGAGCAACGGTATTCCGGGTTCTGTTACCAATGCAACCATCGCAACCGGAACGGTAACTGTGAATGTTCCTTCATTTGCTGCAGTTCTTACAGTAGAAGCCAATGCAGCTTTGACACTCAGCAACCTTATTTCTTTGAATGTTTCTGGTTTTGTACTCAATTCATCAGCAAACAACAATGCTACAGGTTCTTACATCAACAATGGAGGTACCCTGACAGTAAACGGAAACAGTTCAGTTAAACGCTGGTTAAGCGGCGGTCAGCATCACTTTATTTCGAATCCGCTGAGAAGCACCGTTGAATTAAGCAGCATCCTTGCTCCTGGTAACCCGGGCTGGATCTACCGTTACGATGAGCCGACCCTGGCATGGGTAAATATGTGGAATCTTCTGGAGGATGTGAATGTAAGTTATGGTTATTGCCTGAACTACACCAACATTCAGATGCTCTCCTTCAACTCAACAAATGTTGATCCATTCAATCCTAACGCTACAGTAGCTCCGACTGTTACCCGCACTGGTACCAACGGATGGAACCTTGTAGGCAATCCATTTCCTTCAGCCATCAACTGGCTTGGAACCGGATGGACGAAGACCAATCTTGATAATGGTATATACTTCTATAACGGAACCGGCTACAGTTCTTATGTAAATGGTGTTGGAGCTAATGGCGGAACCCAATTTATTCCTTCAGGTCAGGGATTCTTCGTGCATGCCAATGCTGCCAACCCTAGGCTGACCATTCCAAAAGCATCTGCTGTCCATAACAATCAGACCTATTATAAAGGTGATGAGCAGATTGATAATATTCTGCGCCTGACCCTTAACGGAGCTGGTTACAATGATGAAACCATCATCAGGTTCGATACTGATGCTACTTCTTCTTTTGATACTGATTTTGACGCCTATAAACTGATGTCACTGAATACAGAAGTTGGCCAGATTTATTCAAAAGGTGATGTTGAATATTCTATCAATGCACAAACTGCACTGACTTCTGGTCTGGAGATACCGGTATCTGTAATGATCGGTGTTGATGGTGAGTATACCATCAACGCATCTGAGCTGAATTCGTTTAGTGGCAATGTTGCTGTTTTCCTCGAAGATAGTGAACTGAACACCGTTGTGAACCTGAGGGAAACCCCAGTTTATACATTCAATGCTGTTGCTGGTGCATCAGACCGTTTCAAAGTGTTGTTTAACACTTCTGCCGGGATTGAAGATCCTTCAGCTCGTGGTTTTGTATATGCAAGTGGCAAAAACATTTTCATTCAGAACATGAATGGTGTTGCTGAAGTTTACAACCTTAACGGTCAGTTGGTTGCTTCAGCCAGAATTTCAGAAGGTAACCTTAACACGATCAGCCTGCCGGCAGTTGCCGAAGGAATCTTTGTTGTTAAAGTTGTCAATGGCAGCAACAGCATTGCAAGCAAAGTTCTGGTAAAATAATTATCCGGTAAACAACTAAAAATCTCAATAAAATGAAAAAGTTTTTCAACATACTGATGTTATCGGCCATGATTTCTGCCGGTGTTTGCTCCGCAGATCAGGGAATGGCTCAGGCACCTCCGGCACCTCCTGCCACAGGTGGTAATAATTCCGGTGATCAACCGATTGGCGGAAACGCACCGATTGGTGGTGGTATAGTTTTACTGCTTGCAATGGGGGCAGGATATGCGATTAAAAAAGGTTTCAGCTTCGACAAAGCAGAATAAACACTGCGAGTCGCTAAACTTAACTACTGATAAATGACCTTAAGCTTTGCCAGACATGATCAGACCATGTTTGGTAAAGCTTTTCAAAGTAAACAGGATTTACAAATCAAGATGGTCTTAAAAGCCAGAGTTCAAAGACCAGTAATAAACCAAAGTCATTAACCAAATCAAGTGAAATGAAGAAAACTTTATTGACAATTATTGTCCTCCTGACAATGGTTCAACTGAACGCCCAGGTTACCGTAGCGCTGGGAAGTGTCTACGAGGTAGTAGCCGGGACCAAAGTATACATTCCTGTTACAGTAACAGGTCTGGATGCGGCAAACAGCGGAACCCCCATCACTGCTGCAGAATTTCATATTTTTTTCAATAATCAGAATGTGGAATATGATACGACAGCCAATATTTCTGCCTTAACTCCACCTGCTGAATGGATATACGGGGCCTCTGCGACCCAATATGGATCCACCTGGGTCGACGATAATCTCAATGCAATAAGTTTCCCTGATGGTACAGTTTTATTTGAAGTGGTTTTTGATTATAAAGGTGGAGAAACAATTCTTGATCTCGATTCTTCACGCTGCTATCTGGTGGATGCCAATTTTTCATATATACCTGTTGCGCAAGTAATAGATGGCATAATTACCCCTGCTGCAGGCTCTGATCAATCGGTATGGACTGGCGAGGGAGACTGGAACACATCAGCCAACTGGAGTAACGGTGTACCCGGAATTAATACCATAGCGGTGATCGAATCAGGAAATACCGAAATTAACTCAGGCTCTAACTGCAAATCACTATTGGTTAATGCCGGTGCTTCAGTTCATGTTATGCCCGGATTTTCACTTAGCGTTTCAGAAGGAATTACCAGTAATGGAGGTTTCTTTATCGAATCGGATGCATCCGGCACAGGTTCTGTTATTTCAAATGGCGCTGTTACCGGTACAGGTACATTTTCAACAGAACAGTATGTTGACTTCAGCAGCAGCCATTCGCACCTTGTGTGTTCTCCTCTGCCATCTGCTACGGGTGTTGTTTTCAGTGGACTGAACCCTGAAAAATATACTGAATCATCGGCTGCATTTGAAAGCCTTGGCGAAAGCGATGTTATACCCAATGCAAGCGGAGTAAGAGTTACTTCCGATTCACCTTCAACCATGGTGTTTAGCGGCGCTTTCAATTCGGCCGGAGTGACATTGTCAAATCTTCCCTTTTCAGATTTAAATGAAATGGAACACAAGGGACTGAATCTGATCGGAAATCCTTTTACAAGTGCACTTTTTGCAGATCTGCCTTTGTGGACGAAATCAGGGGTAGGTAACGGAGTTTATGTTTGGGATGGCTATAAATTCAAATGCTGGAATGGAATTACCGGTAATCTGACCGATGGACTTATCCCCGCCATGCAGGGGTTCTTTGTCAGAACGGATAATGCCAATGCCAGTCTTGATATTCCTGCTGCCTCACGTATTCACAGCAACGCTCCATTCTACAAAAGCAGTAAGGATAATCTGCTGAATCACCTGGTTTTAAGGTTTGAAAAGAAAGATGATCCTGATCATTTTGATGAAGCTTTCATTCATGTAAAAGAGGGTTCTGTTATAAACTATTCATCAGAGTCGGATGTGATTAAGCTTACGGGAAATCCTGATTTTCCTCAGATCTGGACACTTTCGTCTGATAACACCTCACTTGCAGTTAATACACAACCTGATTTCGAAACCAGCATTCCGGTTTCATTTAAGGTTAAAGGTGCGGGTAAATATCAACTGTCTGTTTCCGGCATTGAATCACTTGGTTCAGAAACGCCTTTATACCTTGAAGATAAACAGGATGCCTCCACCATCTGGAATCTGAGGCTGTCACCGGTTATCGAATTCAATTTCGGCGAGGGAGCTTCTACCGGTAACCGCTATGTATTGCATTTCAACGTTATCGGTATCAACGAACTGGAAAAGGACTATTTTAAGGTTTATCTAAGCAATGGGTCTATCCACATCGAAGCCGAACAGCAGAAGAGAATTGAGCAGGTTGAACTGGTTTCTTTAACAGGACAGTTGCTTGGTATGTACGAAAACCTGACCACTCCCTCAGTGATAAGGCTGGAAAAGTGCTCCGGGGGGATCGCGATTCTCAGGATCAGAACAGTTGAGGGAATTTACATCAAAAAATTACTTACAGCGAATTAAACTTAAGGTTCTCCGGGAAGAACCTTTTTGCTTTTTGTCTTCCACATTCTTGGACTTCTAATGTTTTGCCTTGCCGGTTAATCTTTCATTGAGATTGGTACAATCCATTATGCTGTTAAACAGAGCAACATTAAATTTTTTAACAACTAAACACGTATTCCATGAAGCAATCAATTTTACTAACCCTTTTCCTGGTAATTGTTGGTCTGAAAGCCTTCACACAGGACATTACAATTGAGATTCCGACCCTGACCGCTCCTGCCACAGGGCAGACCATTGATGTACCGGTTATTCTTACCGGTGCAGGTGTAAGCGGTACTCCTATCAGTGCCTGTGATTTAAACATCACCTATGCTACTTCAGCACTTACTTATGTCGGCCTGGTTAATTTTTCACCGCTGGCTATTTCAACCGAATGGGTATTTAACGGACTAAATGGTACGGTTTATGCCAACTGGGCAGAACCAACCTACACAACTACAATTGCATTTCCTGACGGAACTATCCTGTTTTACATCAGATTTACCTATAATGGAGGAAGCAGTGCACTTTCATTTGTTAAAAATGAATTCTATAATGCACAGTATTCCCTTATTCCAACTCTTCCGATAAATGGATCTGTGGATGCCGTTGTTACCACTAAAACCCTGAACCTTACAAATGTTATGCTTGAAGGATTATATGCCGGGGGTGGGGTGATGAATCAGGCCTTTAATGATCTCGGTCCTCAGTTTGGTCCGGGCGTAGCCGACATGATTACAGTTGAACTTCACGATGCTACCACCTATGCAACGATTGAGCACAGCGCCCTTGTTGAGCTGAGCACAACCGGAACGGCCACTGTAACCGGT
>WSXU01000065.1 GCA_009773455.1 Bacteroidota bacterium
TGTGAAGGATCAAATTTAACAGCCCATGAGAAACTGGCTGGTCCACCGATACCATCAACGTTTACGCCGTCGTCGTAGAACAACCATTCGCTTACGTTTGTACCTGCTGCACCATTCCAGCATACTTCGGCTCCATAATTGGTACCACCGTTATATACATATTCACCGGTTAAGCTTGTAGGAGGTGTACATACTCTGTAGATATTGATATTATCAACAAACCATGAGATCACATCAAACGAGTTTTCACCGATAGCATTGAATCTAACCTGGAATACTCTTCCTTTGGCACCAGCTGTGATGTTAATGTGGTTTGAAGTGTAATCAAAGCTTTCTTCGTTGTCGAAGATTGCAACCTGACTCCAGGTGCTGCCATTGAATACTTCTACCTTCATTTTTTCGTCACCTGTTGCATTACGGTTGTTCAGTTTCAGATCGAAATCCAACCAGATGTTTCCTTCGGTAATCAGGTCACCCAACAATGGATTGCTGGTTAATGTGGCGCTGTAACCATCGGTTAACAATGGATCCCATGTGAATTCTGCTGATGGAGCACCATTGCCAGATTGGCTGTTGATTGTCCAGTTTGCAGCATTTTCATTGAATCTCCAGTTATTGAAATCAAAACTTCCCTGATCAAATGTTTCTGTGAAAGGCAATGGGAATCCCCAAACAACTGTCACAACATCAGTACCTTCCCATGCTGATTCAGCAGTTCCGGTTAAACCGAATACACTCAGATCGTACACTGCGCTTACATCAAAGCTGTAAGTACCAGGATCGACAGGATTGAGAACATAGTTCACGAATTCTTCAGGTGACTGATCAGCGTAAGGTACGTTGGTCAAAAATTCACCGTCCTGATAGAGGTTGAAAGAAACGAGACCAGCAGGAACGCCGCCGCCACCGCCGCTGCCACCTGTGGCAGGAACGCCGAATGCAGTGCATTGTAACTGAGGAAGTACACCTAAGAAAGTGGTACCACCTGTAGCTACATCCAATGCTCTCAATTCACCCTGGAAAGTGCTGTTGTTGAATGCGGTAAGATAGATGATTCCATCTTCTGCACTGAAGTTACCGCCCTGACCATAGTTAGCATCGAAACCTAAAGATCCGATCTGGGTGTAGGTTCCGGTTTCTTTATCGATCATATAAGAAGCATCTGTTACGATATCCCAACCGTACATCTGTCCTGAAGCATCGATAGCAATCTGGATCAAACCAGGAGCGTCTGTGGTTGAAGAACCGATCAGTGTGATCGCACCGGTTTCAACATCCAGTGTACCAATCTGTGAAGCAGATATATTGGTCATTGATACGTACATGGTATTGGTTGTTCTGTCAACGGCCATACCTGATACATCGTCAAATCCACCACTGAATGGAGCGATAAGGGTTGCTGCACCCGTTGTAATGTCAACAGAATACAAAGTAGCTCCCCAATCACCTGCACAAAGCATATAGGTGTCTTCGTCATTCATGAAATCACCAGTTGAAGGATCAACCAATGAGTTTCCGATAACAGTGTAGGTATAGGTTCCCATATCAGCAACATAGAATGTTGAAGGTACACCACCGTTTGGTCCTGCGATCCATGCATTGTAAGAATCATTAGGATTCAGGAACTGTGATGGTCTGCTATCAGCATGTTGTTGCAATTCTGCAGGAATAGCTCCTTTGGAAGTAACGCCAACACTTACAACAGGTGAGTTTTCAACATTGCTTAATCTGGCAGGGCCGGCAACACTCATTGGAGGATTCCACATCAATGGAATTTCATTGGTGTTGTAAACATAAGCATCACCTAAGTTACGTGGAGGATAGAGATAGGTTGAACCAAATGTATAAGTGGCTGGTATTGAAACGCCACAAGGATATTTGGCTTTAACTCCTGCGATATAGGTTTGTCCGTAGGTAAGATTCAGATAAGTGTAAGTAAATACATCTGCTCCTACTTCCGTGATATATCCATTATTCAATGAAATTTCATATCCTGTGATGAATGCTGCAGATGGTCCGCTTCCAACGGAAACA
>WSXU01000066.1 GCA_009773455.1 Bacteroidota bacterium
GGACAGGTTGTTGCCGGTACAGGCAGCGCCATCTCTTTCGGTTTCAAACCGGCAGGTATCTATACTGTTTCAGCTTTCGGAACCATCCCTTCAATCTGTTCAACAGTTATTCCGATGACCGGAAGTGCGATTATTACAGAAACCCCTCAGGTTATTTCAACAGTTTCTGTTTTTGCCGATGCCAACCCTGTTTGCGCAGGAACCTTAGTTGGATTCCTGGCATCACCAGTAAACGGAGGTGTTGACCCGCTTTACGAATGGTTTGTTAGCAGTATTTCGCAGGGAGTTCCATCAACCACCAATACCTTTAGCTACATACCAGCCGACGGTGATATGGTATATGTTGTTATGTATCCCAATCAAACCTGTTCAGCCGGCAATCCGGTATCTGATGTCATCCTCATGGGTGTTACCCCTACAAGCACTGTAGAATTCACTGAAGCAGCCTGTGATACTTACACATGGGCTCTCAATGGACAGACTTATACTGCCAGCGGTAATTACACTTATGTTGCAGGTTGTGTTACCAATATCCTGCACCTGACCATTACCCCGAGCAGCATCGTTGAATTCACCGAAGCAGCTTGTGATTCATACACATGGGCTCTCAATGGACAGACTTATACCGTCAGTGGTGATTACACCTATGTTGCAGGTTGTGTGACCAATATCCTGCACCTGACCATTACCCCAAGCGGAAACAATGAGTACACCCAGTCGGCTTGTGATTCATACTTCTGGGCTGTCAGCGGCTTAACTTATACTGCAAGTGGCACTTACACATTCGTAAATGGCTGTTCAACCAACACCCTTTACCTGACCATCACTGCCAGCAGCACTGTTGAATTCACCGATGCAGCTTGTGATACTTACACATGGGCACTCAATGGAATGACATATACCACCAGCGGTGATTATACCTTTGTTGTTGGTTGTGTTACCAATATCCTGCACCTGACCATTACCCCGAGCAGCACAGTTGAAGTTACCGAAAGTGCCTGTGAAGCGTATACATGGGCACTCAACGGACAGACTTATTTTGTCAGCGGAGATTACAATTATGTTGTAGGTTGTGTGACCAATGTTCTGCACCTGACCATCAACGCTGCTGTTACCCCTGCTGTTTCTATCGTAGAAAGTGCCAACAACGTTGTTGCCTACCCCGGTTAACGGCGGAACTGCTGCTTATGCATGGTTTGTAAACGGTTTACCTGCCGGAACAAATAACTTCCAGCTTACCTACGTTCCTGCTAACGGTGACCTGGTATCTGTGGTTATGACAAGTTCACTCACCTGTGTTACTGCTCCTACAGCTACTTCAAACGTAATCGCCATGGTTGTAACCCCGGTTATCCCCACTGGTGCTGTATGGACTGGTCTTGCCAACAACGGTGACTGGTTTACCGCTGGTAACTGGGATACCGGAGTTCCGGGTGCCATTACCAATGTAACCATTCCTGGTGGCCTTGGTGCCAACTATCCGATGAATGCTGGTGTTTGTAACAACCTTCTCGTTGCAAACGGCGCTTCATTAATGGTTAACCCAACCGTAGGTGGAACTGCAACCGTTCAGTCATTCGTAACTGCCGGTCAGTATCATTTCATCAGCAGCCCGGTTGCTTCTGCAACTGCAGGTAGTGCATTCCCGCTTTCTACTTTCATGAGGAAATATGATGAACTCCAGCCAACACAACAGTGGGTCAATATCCTTGCTGCTGACGTTCTCACTCCTTTCACAGGTATTTCAACTTTCATCCCTGTTGCTACAGGTGACCACACTGCCAATTATGTTGGTTCACTCAACGACGGTGCTTTCAGCAATTCAGGTCTGACCTTCACCGCAAACAGCACAGCCAATTATGATGGTTACAACCTCCTTGGCAATCCGTATGCTTCACGCATCGACCTGGAAGCTGGTGTAAGCCTCAGCAATGTTGACAACGCTATCTACTTCTGGAACCCGGCCATCAATGCTTACTCATACTGGGTAATCGGTGGTGCAGGCGTTAACGGAGCCAGCGCAAACGTTCCTGTTGGTCAGGGATTCTTTGTAAAAGTTTCTACTCCTGGTGTTGGTACTTTCGGTGTTTCAAATGCTGTTCGTACAAATGCTGTTCAGCCTTTCTACAAGAGCACGATCAACAACGTGATCAGACTTAAAGTTGAAGGTGACATCTACTCTGACGAAACCATGGTTCGTTTCAACGAGCAGGCTTCTTCACAGTTCGACAGCCAGTTTGACGCTTACAAACTGAAAGCCAGCGATGTTAACCACCTGTATACCAAAACTGCCGATGGTTCAGATCTCGCTATCAACGCACTGACCTCAATCGAAGAGAACACTTCAATTCCTGTTTATTTTGAAGTTGCTCACAATGGTACCTACAACATCACCGCAAGTGAACTCGAAACCATCGCAGGCAATATCCCTGTTTGGTTGGAAGACCTCAAAACAGGTGCTGTTCAGAACCTGAGGGAAAATGCAGTTTATGCTTTCAGCGCTAATGTTAACGACAATGCTAACAGGTTTAAACTCACCTTCGCCGTTCTTGGTGTTGATGACAAACCGCTGCAGAACGTAAACATCTGGAGTGTTGACAAGAACATCCACATGCAGCTTCCTGTTGTTGTTAAAGGTAATGTCCGCGTAACCAATGCTGCCGGTCAGACCCTGCTCAACTCAGAGATCAACGCTGTTGGTGAATATGTAATCCATGCTCCGGTTGCTGCCGGCATCTACATGGTGACCATTACTTCCAACGAAGGAACTGTAACTAAAAAAGTGTTTATTAAATAGTTTTAACGCTTCTCCCCCTTTCCCCAAGGGGGGAGAAGATTAAGCTGATTTAAAAACAAACTCAAAAAACAAACTAAAAATCATCATTATGAAAAAAAGAATCATTCAGATAATCGTTGCAGGAGCTTTCGCAGTTGCACCTCTGTGTATGTTTGCACAACCCAACCCAGGTGGTGGATCAGGTGGCGACCCCGTTGGTGGTGACCCCATCGGTGGTGGCGGCGGACAAGCCCCCATTGGCGGAGGT
>WSXU01000036.1 GCA_009773455.1 Bacteroidota bacterium
AAAAGCTACCACTAAGACACTTAGAACACTAAGATTCACTTAGATCTCAAAACATTTCCTTAGTGTTCCTTAGTGCCCTTAGTGCCTGAGTGGTTATTTGAAGGGGTGGCTTTAGCGATAGAGCGACTGAAGCGACATAAGTGATTGAGCGACTAAGCGAAAAAAGAAAATCAGTGAAAACCAGCTGCATCCGTGTCATCTGTGTTCTGCATGGATGCGACTTCAGTGGAGGAAGCGACCTGGTTCAACTAAAGCCCGGCGAAAGAAAAAAGACCTATGTGACCTATGTGCCTATTGTGGTGATGAATGTCAGGCACCAGAAATCTGAAGCGAGAAAAAGAATGAAATGGTTATGGAGTTGTGGCCTGCATCAACTGCGGCACACTTCCATCGGTTTTATAAACACGGGCTGCACCGGAACCATTATAGCTGAACAACTTAAAATAATAAGTTGTATTGGCATTCAGATTGGTTATCCAGGCATTCTGAACGCCATAGACAACATTCTTATCTGTTGAACTGTCAGGATATTCTGTTCCGTCAACCGGATCGGGAATAGCGGCAAAACCAGTCGAGCTCATGCGGACCAAATAACCCTGAGGCAGAATGGCGCCTGATGCATCGACCCATTGCAAATGAATATTATGTGCAGAAAAAGAGGCGGGATAGTTGGTCGGTTCCGGGAAAACAACAGGTGAAGATCCTGCCCAGACAATGGCTACATATTCCGGATGATCGATGAATGGATTCCGGTTGCCCTGCAGAGAATACACAGCGTTGTTCCGGTCAATTTCCTTCTGTGAAACCGGATCAGCTGCATGCCACTGAAGCAGCATGTCAAGAAACCATGTTTCATAGCATGGATAAGGTGTCCCATTCATGATAATATCTCCATAACTGTTCAGTGGGGCCCATCCTGTCATTTCATGCTCATACCTGGTTGCCAGATAAAAATAATTCCGGGCCAGATCACCTTTAAAACCATCAAGGGGTTCAAAAACAGTTCCGCCATAGCCGGTGGTTACACAGGGGCCGAGCTTCGAACCATTCTGTGAGGTCCAGGTGGGTGAATTGACTTCCCCGAAAGGATAATTGCTCCGCCTTGTATTGACATAACTGTCACAAGGGTATAAATGAAAAAGATCAGAATAGATCGTGTCGGAAGAAGAAGAACCAAAATAGCTTTGTGGAAAGGTATGTTCGCGGTTATAGCAAATGCCTTCTAATCCCGGGGTAGTTGAACACTGGTTAGTTCCAAAATCAAATTCATAGGGTGGGGTCCCGTCGGGAATGTCGCTATAAACATCCCAGACTTTACCTGACGATTTATCGTCCGTTGTATAAAAAGCTGTCCATAACCCTGTATAGGATATAACCTGATGATTCCTGATAATCCTGTGCAGGGCGGTTTTAAGCTGAGAGCCGCTTAATCCTGCAGCTGAATTATAATAACCATTAGGAATCTGGGCACTGGTATCAGTAAGTACCAATATCCATATTAATATGGCTAAAATGCTACGTATTTTCATAGCTGATTGACTTATTTAAGATGTCGTTGATCCCCTATTCATTCGTTCCCGGCGAAATGGGAATGCAAAATTAGTTAATTATTTTCAGTGAACGGGAAATTCCAGTTCTTCAAAAGCACTGATAATCTTCAATTCAATAATCAACCGGCGTTTGAATAATTCTGCCGGTTAATGAAAATCTCTGACCTGCCGGATATTTATCTTCGGCTAAGGAGTTGTAGCCTGCATCAACTGCGGGATATCTCCGTCGGTCTTATATACCCTTGCAGCTCCTGAGCCAGTGTAGCTGAAAAGTTTGAAATAATAGACAGTGCCGGCTGCCAGATTGGTAAACCAGACATTCTGTATTCCAAAAGCAACATTTTTATCGGTCGGGCCATCCGGATAAACAGTTCCGTCAACCGGATCGCTGATGGCCGCGAAACTGACCGGACTCGTACGCACCAGGTATCCATCGGGTAAGATTGTACCCGTGGCATCTGTCCAGACCAGATGGATATTGTGTGCTGAAAAAGAAGCAGGGTAGTTGGTTGGCTCAGGAAGAACCGGAACTGTGACTGTTCCATTGCAGGTAACAGTAACTGAAGTGGACCCTCCACCGGAATTGGTAATCGGGTTATTGTTGTATGATCCCAAAGCCAGGCCGGATTTCAGGCGGACGTAGATCGGCGTATTTGAGAGTGTTGAAGATGTATATGCCACAGAAACAGAATTTCCAAACGTGCTGTTGTTGACCGAGACTTCATATTCCGTTGTACCGGTTATGGTTATATTTCCTGAGGCAGGAATAAGGGATGAACCGCTGAGGGTATAGCTCTGTGAAGGAGAAGGCCCATTGCCTGATGAGTACGTGAAACCTGATAATACAGATGGTGAAACTGATAAAGCGGGGGAAGCACCAATACCCCAAACTGCATTGACATATTCCGGATGGTCAATGTAAGGGTTCCTGTTTCCTTGAAGGGTATAGACAGTATTGTTCCGGTCAATCTCCTTCTGGGATACGGGATCTAAAGAGTGCCATTCGCCAAGCATATTCAGAAACCATGTTTCGAAAGCAGGGTGCAATGTCCCGTCAAGGATATCAGAAACAGTGGCATTTGAGGACCAGGCAACCAATTTATTTTCATATCGGGTTACCATATAGAAATAATTCCTGGCGAAATCACCTTTATACTCATCAATGGGTTCAAAAACGGTACCTGTATAACCAGGTGTAATGCAGCTGCCTAGTTTGCACCCGTTCAGCGAAGTCCATGTGGCAGAACCAACTTCTCCATATATATAATTACTCCGGCGATTGTTAACATATCCGTCTGTAGGTACAACCTGAAAAAGATCGGTATACATGGGGGCAGCATCGTTAAACCAACTCGAGGGCCAGGAGTGCTCCCTGTTATAGCAATCACCTTCGACTGAATAGTTCCCGCACTGATCGGTGACAAAAGTAAATTCATAAGGCGGGGAACCGCCCGGAACATCAGAATACATATCCCATACCTTACCGTTGACTTTATCATCAGTTGTCTGAAATGCGGTCCATAAACCATCATAACTCAACGGATTATGACCGGCTGTGATAATATTGTAAAGTTGCGTTTTAAGCGTTGCCCCGGTTCCGGTTGCATTGTTGTAATAACCACTGGGCTGTGTGAAGGCAATTAAAGAAAGAAAAAAGAAAAATGAAGTAAGGGGAGTGCGCATGAATTCTCTTTTTAGAAGATAAAAGTTAATGAACAAATTGAGATCAGGTAACCGGTGAAAACGAATTATTTTATCGCATAACCTGTATAAACCAGATTAAACTATTTTTGTTGACGGTGCTTAAGACAGCCGTATAAAAGAATTTTACAATGCAGGGGTTCAGAGACAAAATAAAAAAAAGTACCCGGCTAACAGGTACAATCAACAAATAAGAAATAATAAACCTAGAAGCCGAATATTCTTGCGCCCAGGCTCTTTTTCTTTTTTGTTACAACAGGTTTTTGCTCGTCGGCATTTTCAGAATTAACCGATACAATATCAAAACTTTTAAAATCCTGAACAGGTACATTCTGAACATCTACTTTCAACACCTTACAATAAGGAAGCCCTTTGGCACACCAACTGGTAAATGTCTTAACAACTTCTTCTTCTCCTTCTGCATGGATTGAAATATCACCATACTCACCCTGATAAGAGATTGTCCCGACAATTCCCAGATCAATTCCCTTTTGCTGGGCATAGAAACGAAACCCAGATTTGTAAAGGTTTCCGATTACAATAAGTTTAACTGCAGTCTTCATTAAGTTCCCGGCTTTAAGACTTGACAATTGGAAAATCCAGTAAGAAAAAATAATTGTCTGTATCCCGACAGACAATTTCTTTACATTTATTCAGTATTGTTGATACTATCGAAGCGGGCATCAGCCAGCTTTTTTACGCCATAGAGTATACAGAGTCCGAGTAGCAGGGCAATCCCACCTCCTGCAGAAGCATTTCCGCCCTGAGGCGGCCCGGGGGCCTGATTCTCACTGGTGCCATGCCCTCCACCCGGAGGTGGCGGAGGCGGTGGCCCATCCTGTGAAAATCCAATGGTGTTCACACCGAAAAAGAGGACGCAAGATAGTATAAAAATGAATAAATCCTTCCTGCACTTTATAAATTTTTCCTTTACATGGAAATCTACCTGGAATAATTTTCTTAAAAATCTCATTTCGTTTGAATTAAATTCGTTTATTCCGTTAGCATTTATTATCAGAATTACAGCTTTTCAGGCTCAAAAAGTCTAAAATCGTATGTTTTCAATGATTCATCAACACAATTTTCCGACTGAAAGAAGTCTCTTTTGAAAATAATGTCACCACATATATCCCTTCGGACAGCCCCCGGACATTGAGTTCCGCATACTGCTGGTTTCTGATGGCTGTTTCCAGTAAAACCATGCCCTGTAGGTTGCTGACCCTCACATCGGCATTCAGCGCTGAAGCGGAACTTACGATGATCTTCTGCTGTGAAGAAAACACTGAAATACTGTTATCGGAGAGATCATTCCCTGTCCCAAGAGCTTTAAAATGAACCTGGAAACGTTCCGGAGAATCGTTCTCTGAAGAAGTGAAATGGTAGACCGGATTGTCGCTTAGATTATGATCATTCCCGGTCAGTTTATCCTTCAGGAAAACCGTTGCAGGAAAATTTTCCGGGATTCTGGCTTCAATACCAAATGCTGTACCTTCATTTTTAATAAAACTAAACGGGATGGCAGTTACCGATTCAATGGTAGGAAGACTGTTGGTAGAGAGATTTTGTCCGTTGCATACAGAGTAAAACAATGGAGCATATCCGGGTAGAAAATGCCCGTCATACCTAAAGTCATAACCTTCGGTTGCCATTGGATTGAAAACCAGTGTGCTTTGCTGGAAAGAAGGATTTTCGATGTTTCTGGCCGTAAAAACCAATAACGGCAAATCACCCTGTTTCTGGAATTCCTTTGCACTGTGAATGCGTTTTGATGAGGGAATGGTCAGGCTACCGTTGCCTGAACTGACTTCAACCATAAAACCATTTCCACAAGGAATTACTGAGTTCACCACATCGGCCGGGGTCAGATCCTGATAAGCTTTTCCTGCCTCATTCCAGATTTTGGCAACCCCGGCAATATTTAAGGTGGTCCATGAGCCATCCCATGCCAGGGCTGAGGCGTAAGGGTTACCCAGCAAATGCCAGCTTTGGTTTGATCCGTTTGAGATTCCCAAACCGCTAACCGACACATCACTCACGTTCATCATTCCTTTAAATTCCTTAGTACCTGCAGCCTGGTAGGACGCCATGTAACCTTTCCCAACCAGAAAATCAGCACTGTTGTTGTTAACATCATTCCATGTGGGGGTTGTAGTGGTATTCTTAAAATTTACCCAGACATTACCCGGTTCATGCCAGGCATAAAGGTCATAATCATCGGAAGGAGGACCTGAAGTGACGAACCCACTTACTGAATTTATTGTCTGGGAGGCTACGGGAGATGATATAAAATGCCAGCCATCATCCCACTGGCCCCAGTCGGCTGCTGCGATATATCTTTCAACCGTGGCATTTACACTGGCTGAACCATTCAGCAGGGACCCGGTGCCCACAGCATCACTTTTTATAACAAGGCCCGAAGTTCCGGCATTGTTGGTTAGTACACCATTTACTGACAGTGTTGCCAATGGGTTTATCTGCAGAGAGGATCCGGGCTTTAGGGTAAGATTTTCACACTCAATTCCCTGCTGGGTAACGACCGGGAAATTAGTGATTCCGGTACCAGGGATTCCGATTCTGGCTGAAGATACCGGGATTAGCCCTGTCCGCCAGTTGCCTGCATTTTGCCAGTCGCTGTTGATTGCGCCGGTCCATCTGGTGATGTCGGTAATCACCTGGGAAGGCCCTTCACTCTCCGAAACCGCAGAAGGATCAGAATAGACCGCTGCTACAGTGTAGTTATATGTACCTGGTACAAGATCAGGATCTGTAAAGGAGAAACCGGTAACATCGGCAATCTCGGAGCCATTACGGTAAATTTTATAGGATGAAAAGGATCTTTGTGAACCATCCTGATCGGGTGCAATTACTGAAGGTCCGTCGATTCTTTGCTTAACAGGCGCTATTCCGCTTCCCGGTTCAGTGTTTACAGGAATCTGCACAAAATTTTGTAATGGCCCGCCCGTAACACTCAGATCATCAATCATAAATACAAATGCATCGTTTGAAACACAGTTTATACCAATGTAGACCTGTTGCCCGGTATATGCATTTAAGCTGTAGGTAAATTCTGTCCAGTCGATAGGTGCTTCAACATAAGTGCCGGCAGAAATAATAGTAAAATCAGCCGGTTGTGTTCCTGTTGTTGAAATTCCTACTTTAAAACGCTCCAATCCATAGGCATTGGTAACTGATTTGGCCCAGAACTTAAGCTGTTCACCGGAAGATACGGTAATCAGAGGTGTAATCAACCAGTCATTGTTGGGGGCTGATGCCGTTAAAGTCGCGAAACAGGCCGCATATTTCTGACCTGAATGCGGTGTCCAGGCTCCGGTCATGGCAGGTACGGTAAGTGAAGGGTTAAAATCGATGAAAGAGCCTGTATAAGCAGAATTAGGAAATGTCACATCCTGAATTCCATAGGTAACCCCTCCATCGATATCCCTGAAGGTAAAATTTCCGAAATTCAGATCAAAATCATCATAGGGTTCAAAGCTATCATTCAAGGCCGGTGATAACCAGTTCAGGCTTACATCAGAGAATTCAGTGATGGAGGCTGCCAGCTGCCTAGGTGGCATAGCCAGGGCAATATTAACATAATTTGATTTGGTTGTTGTGGAACTGCCGTTGATGGTCAGACTGACTGTTTTTGAACCAGTAGTTGAGTAAAGGACATTATGAGGACCTTGTGTTGTCGCTGTTGCAGGGTTGGCTCCATCACCAAAATTCCATGCCCAGGAGGTAACACTTCCACCAGCCGAAGCATCAGTATAAGTAATGGTCTGATTGGTATATCCGGCTGTCCGGGAAGCAGTAAAGTCGCAGCTTACACCAGCATCGGCAATAGAAACCTCATCTACAAAAAGGTTATACATATCAGCATCCGAGTAGCAGTTAAAAGCAAAATAATAGGTGTCATTGGCAGGACAAACAAACCCGGCTGTTCTCAATGTATAGGCAATATTTGTCAGGTTGGCTCCTCCGGCATTGTTCCAGATAACATTGGTCTGGGCAGCAACTGTGGCATCAGTACCAACGGTAACCTTCAGTTTTTCAGGATATGTTGCGGAAGCCACTTTCTGATAGAAAGAAATGGTGTAATTATGGCCAGCCAACAGATTGAAACCCGGGGTAAATACCCAGGCATTGGCTGCAGAAGTCGTACTGTAGCCATATAACATTGTCCCTGCTCCGGCATAGGGTGTTGATGTGCTTCTTGTCCAGTTGTTTCCTGCTCCGGCATTTACAATTGACCAGCATGATGGAGGAAATGTTGAAGCATCAAAATTTTCAGTAAAAGGGAAGGTTGATATCGTCGGACAAGTCCATGAAACCACGACCAGTCCAGCTGCGCCTGTTCCTCCTGCTCTGTCTGTATTGTTGTTTGCTTTCCCTCCGGAACCACCACCTCCGTAATTAGCGCCGGCTGCTCCGGCAGTTGAATTTGAAACTCCATTAGCCCCGTTTCCTCCATTTAAAGGAGTACCTGCACCTCTTATTCCTGCAGAAGCATTGCCACCAGCGCCGGTTGAACCTGCACCACCGCCACCGGCTCCACCCGTAGTACCGGATATAAAGTTCCCATTGGAACCACTACCCCCGCTATATACTAAATCACCGATACAACCTGTAGAAGATCCAGAACCTGCTGTGCCATTATTACTATTTGAGGTTGCAGGCGCCCCTCCGTTACCTCCTGCTGCATAAATGGTAGTAACTGATCCAAACCATGAAGGGTTGCCCTTATTGGCAGCAGCAGTACTACTGGCAGTTGCGGTTTTGGTTCCTCCCACAGTAACTGTTTGCACAGACCCCGGAGTTACAGTCAGAATGCTTTTGACATAAGACCCACCAGCGCCTCCTCCTCCAGCGGCAGGATTCCCTGTGGCACCTCCACCAGCACCTCCCCCACCCCAGCATTCCACGGTGATGCTGGTGACATTGGCGGGAACAGTAAATGAGCCCGATGAAGTGAAGGTTTGCGAATTCTGCCCCGATAAATGAACCGGAAATTGCAGAAAAAGTGTTAGTATAAAAACAATAGAAACAACTTCTGACCTGTAGAAATGCAAAGCCTGTGCTTTCATAATATCAATATTTGAATAACAACCATTTTTATAAGTTTGCCCGGATAAACCAGCTATATCGCAACGAAATCCGGTGTAAAAAAATCTTCAAAACAAACTTTAACCAGACACGAATTCCGGCCGGAATAATTACCGACGTCTATACATTTACCCGGAAAATTAACTCACCGGCAAAAAATCAAATTATTGAATTGTTTAGTTTAACAAGCTCTTCCGGTAAATTCCGGAAGCGATTTAAAAAATATAAAACCCCTGTTGAAATTCTTTACCACTATACCTGTTAGCCAACCTATCTGTCTGTATGAGTTGTTTCCTTTAATACTTAATTATCCCCTATTGAATCAGATTCTAACAATTCTCAAAGATACTCTTCAGAAAACCGCAAATCAATACGTGAAAATACTACTTCTCTGCATATTAGATATTTAACCGGGTTTGTAATATTCTACAATAAACAATATAATAATATTATGTAATTAGCTGCAAAATACTCAACCATACAAATGCCCTGATACGGCTCTAATTGAAGAACCGACATCAGGGCTGATTCAAGTGAAAAATGAAAACTGGAATTCAGATGATCATGTAGAAAAGAAGTGAAATACCTTAGATTTCATCCCCTTTCCCAAGTGAAGCATGGTATTGTTTGATTGTATACGCGAGACTTAAGCCCAGCAGCAATGTCAATCCCCCACCGACCGGTGTTGTACCTCCGGCCTGTATCGAAGCACAATTACCGGTTGACATTGAACAAAGAAATATCATCGTCAGAATGATTCTGCCTGTAATATGTTCCAATATAAAGTGCTTAATAAACATTTCCCTTAGTTGTATCTTGTTGAATAATAACCATATATACACCCACAATAGCTGATCAGCGTATAAATCGCAGTTTTATCAGATCCGATATTCAGGGTGTTAAACTTCCTGTAAAAGTTGCTGCATTGTTATCAATTAAAGTAATATCGGCAGTATCAACCATGCCATCACCATTCACATCAGTTGCCAGGTAGCCGGATGCAAAAGCCGCGGCATCATTGTCAACGGGCGACATATCACCGGTATCTACAGCGCCATCCTGGGTAACATCCCCGCTAAAGAATGCCCATTTCCCGTCGGCCATTTGAATCATATTGCTACCAAAGGCTTTTGACTGTTGATCGGTAAAGTTGTAATTTATGATCGGGCCTGCGAAGGAGACCGGCACAGCACTTACTGTTGCAATAGAATTCCGGTGGCGGACTGTGATATAATAATTGCTGCTTAATGTCTGAGGAACCAGCACCCTGGCCTCACCGGTCATGCTCAGGTTGATGTCGCTGCCTGAGAAAACAATATTTGAGTAATCAGCAGCACTTCGTAGTTCAACCAGAGAAAAGTCTGAAATACCATCTTCACAGGGTCCGGAAACATCTCCAAGTGCTGAGCCCATCATATGGATTCCCGGATTATATAAACCCTCCAGTAAAAAATTTAGGTTAAGGCACTTTTCTGAAGTCACTATACCATTCACATAATGGCAATCTGTCGGGAAATCGTTCAAAGCATTGTAGGCAGCATCTGTATATTCACAGGAAGCACCGTCATCAAACCAGCTGAGATTTGTAGTACCACCGAGGAAGTTAAACTTCAGGTTTATCAGCGTTGCACCATCTGAAAGACTTTGCGCATCGCCGAACCAGCCTATGGCCAGACTGCGCATCCCTGAAGGTAACAGGTTGTTGCCGATGGCAAACATGCCCGACAGCATACTGTTCATATCGCCCTGCATAAATGTCAGCACTGCAGGATCATATTCAAGATTCAGTGAGATGGCTCCAATCTGGTTAAAGCCCGATACAGTAACAGGTATGGTTACTTCGCCCGGAGAAACTTTATAAAAATCAGAAACTGTTGTCACCGGGGCATTCTGGGCCTGAGCCAAACCGGTGAGGACAACAAAACAGCAGGTAAATAACCAGCGGGTCAGCATAGTTGTAATTTTTTGGATCAATCGGATAATCCTAACCAGAATCATCCGGTGATGGTTAGTTAATCTCAGATTCGGTCGGGGCTTCTTTCTTTATATATTTAATTGCGCCATATGAAGCAGCCATCAATACCAGCAATGCCAGTCCGCCTTCCAGGGCTGCAGACCCCCCAACAGGACCGGGTGAACTATTGCCGGGATTGGGTGGTGGCGGTGGCGGTGGCGCCGTCTGGGCGAAAGCGTTGCTTGTAATAATGGCGAGTAAAAGTGTGAGCCCGAGTATAGAAAATATCCTCTTCATGGTTATATTTATTTGATAATTAAACTTTGTGTGAATACCGTATTCCCGCTGATAACCCTGACAATAACAACATTACTGCCTGCCGGTGGTGTTATCATGCCGGTATTATCGGGTGTAAACGAAGAACTGCCCAGATTGCGGCCCAACAGATCATACCATTCAACCAGCACCTTTTCTCCGGAAAGGGTAGGAATCTGAATATATACATTACCGTTGAATGTATAAATCCTGTAAAGCACTTCCTTCTGAGGATCATTCAATCCGAAGGTTTCACCAAGGTGCAGCCTGAAGCGGAGGGCATCGTTTGCAGGATTATGGTTAAAAGTGTAACCGCTGGTTAAACGCAAGTCGGTTGTACTTCCGGTCACCAGATCTTCGAGATACAAGCCTGTTTCAGGACCGAAACTATCCATGCCATCAAAACTCAGGGTTACGCTCTCAGAAACAGGATACTCAAATCCAACAGGGATAACCTGCTCATCATTACTATATTTCAGACTGTTGATGGATAGTTTTTCCTGGCCGGGAGTTACACTGTAAATCTGGGGGGCATCCTCATAGCCATAAAACTTGGCAGCGTCAAACTGCGAATCATACATGGAAGTGGCATTCGGGGTAACCCTGATTATCATTTCATCCCTGTAACTGCCAGCCTCTGTCCTGATACGGAGCAACTGATCCGGATCTTTTTCAATCTTGAGAAAAGGAACATCCGCGTGTACCCTAACCTCATTGTTCATAATGAGGGCCGGTGAAGCTGCATTCGCCTGTACGAAGAATGACTGTCCGATATGAATGTAGCGTGATCCGCCGTTTGTACCTGCCCTGTCAACATAGGCCGCATAGTTACCATTGTTCCAGATGTACGTGGCATTATACAGGTTTGTTTTGGTCCAGCCGGTGGCTGCGTCCCAGTCTATGTCGGAAGGATATGGATTGGGAACCGGGTCGTATCCATCGGCTCCGGCAACGGTGGCTGCCGTGAAACTGCCATTGTTCATAAGTCCGGGGAAGGTATAGGTTTTACCGGCACCCGGATAGTAGATCATATACCCGCGATTGGAACTCAATGGAATATCGGTTGGGATACCCGGTGAATACCATTCCTGGGTAGGTTGCCACTGGAACAGGTATGAATCGAGGTACAATCCTGACAAAGGATCTGATGACTGGGTAACCGGTGCTGAAACCATATGATATTTGGTTCCTTCAAGTACTGCACTTCCGGCGATGTATCGCTCGATGGTTGCCGGGACATTATCGGAATAATGCAGCATTGAGGCCGTTTGTGTTGCATTGCTTTTCAACACCAATCCTGCTGTGCCGGCATTGTTGGTCAGGGTTGAACTGACTTTAAATGTTGCCGCCGGATCAAGGGTAAGTATGGCACCTGCGTCAATCACCAGTGAATTGATCACGACATCTGTAGCAATCACCGGATTGTTTGGTGTAACAGGAATGGTTACATCACTTGTACTGACAGGTACCCCGCAGGTCCAGTTGTTGATGTTTGTCCAGTCGGTATCATCCGAGCCATCCCAGTCTGTATCGGCATTCGGGCCGACAAGACCGTCGAGGTAATAGGTTGTCTGCGGGTAATCGGCCAGCGTTGGAGTCCCTAATGGGCCCGTGTATTCACATGATTCTCCGTCATCATAAAATGCCAGAGCTGTCGCCCCTCCCTTGTAAAGAAAATTCAGTGTGCAGAGTGTCGTGTTGTCAGGATAGGTAACCCCGGTTGAAGAAGAAGAAAATCCTCCTATGATGATGGTCCCGGCAAAAGGATTGTTGACCGACAAACCGGGATAACCGGATGTATTTTCCCCGGGTAAAAAGTCGAGTACAGCCGGATCATAATTCAAAGTGAGAGAAACAGCTCCTATCGTGTTGAAGTCAGTAACTTTAACAGGAACACTGATGTTGTTTCCCGGACAGGATGTTACCGATGAGGCAATGGTGGTGGGTACAAATCCCTGAAATTCGACAGACCCCGGAATATAAAAGGAAGATAAAGGTGTGTCGGACAACTCATTATAGCTACCGTCGTAATATGTACATTCAAAATCAACCGTTGACCAGGTAACCGGTGATATACCATTGCCTACCTTGGTAAAGTGAATGTTGAAAACTACCGAATTATCGGGCACTGTCCTTCCAGGTGTTGCAAACCAACCAAAGTTTATTGCACCCGGAATTGTGTTGTTAAAGTTAAACCCGGTGTTGGCCCCTGATATAAGCGAGCTTACAGTAACCGAAGTCACGGTTGCAATCGCCGGGTTATAAAATAACTTTAAGTCACAACTGGCAATGTTCGAAAAGTTTGTGACAGTAATCGGAAGAATCACTGTTGATCCCGTTGTAACAACATTGCCGGCAGTTGTTATGGGCGCATTCAGAGCCAGAAGCCGTGGGGCAGAGGCCATCAGCAGGATCCATAAAATAATGGTAACATTTCTCATGATTTATAAGTGTTTTGGGTTATTTTTCGTTTTTGGATAATGGGTCAGGGTTCTAGAGTTTATTGCGACCAATGAGTGCATACAATTTTTGTTGTACTGATCATCAGGTTGATTTCATTGTTGAGTTTCATGTTAAGCAAATATACCCCCGGGGCTAGACCTGCAGTTTTAATACAAGCCTGATAATCGCCGGGGCCGGCATTGAATTCATGA
Organism: Bacteroidota bacterium; assembly: GCA_009773455.1. GTDB lineage: Bacteria > Bacteroidota > Bacteroidia > Bacteroidales > Lentimicrobiaceae > Lentimicrobium. The sequence goes on from WSXU01000036.1 coordinate 13,278, forward strand.
ATCAGTTCTGTTGTTTCCCCCAGGAGATTCTGAACAGTGATCTGCAGTTCACCTTTAAAGGGGATGAAATAATTCAGATTAAAATAATCGTTGCAGGGATTTGGATAAACGAATGTCTTGAATTGATTTCTGACCGGGGGAACTCCGACAGGCAATAATACGGTCAGTGTGGCATTCCCATCAGAAACCGCATCCGGCTCACACTCACCACTTACTACACACCGATAGCTGAACCCATTCATAGAGATTTCCGGATCTAAAATCACCAGGGTGTCGGCATGTACGCCGGAATACATTCCATTTTCATCCAGGTCAGTCCATGAAGAAAAAGAGTACTCCTGCCACTGAAAAGAAATCCCTGTACCTGAAGCATGGACAAAGAATCTTGCGTTACCTGATCCCGCATAGATTGCAGGTGGGCTAAGCGGCTGGGTTAAAATCAATGGAATCTCCTTTACAGTTACCGGCAGGGGGGGCGAAACGGGACCTGATCCACACATGTTGGAACCAAAAACGGCGATTGCTCCGCTGATAGCAGAAAGGCTGAATGTAACGGTGACTGAGTTTGTTCCGGATCCGGCAACAATGGTGGCCCCTTCAGGCAGAATCCAGTTATAAGATGTTGTTCCCTGGATAGGCTGAACTGTGAAGAGAACTTCTTCCTGCCCCTGGCAGACTTCCTGCGGACCCGAAACCGGTCCTGCTGCCGCGGGCTGTCCGATGGAAGCGACATTCAGAGAAGCTGGTTCTCCATTACCAAAATCATTGGTACCAAAGACAGAAATGATACCGGTGAAAACCTCCGGGTTAAAATCAACGACTATGGTATTTGAATTCTGTCCGGATACTATGGAAACCCCTGAAGGCACATCCCACTGGTATCCTGTAGCATAAGCGATAACCGGAACTGAATATACAATTCCGGAAGATCCTGAACAGACATCAGACGGGCCGCTGATGGTTCCGGCGGAAGCCGGCAGGGCATTGGCTGAGACCGAGCCATTGATGTAATGGGTCGACTGTGGAATATCGTTCAGCACCGGGTAAACCGGCAAAGCACCGGCATACTGGCAGGATGATCCGTTGTCGATCCAGCTTAATGAGCTGAACCCATCGAGATATCCGAAACTCAATACAAGCAATGTGTCATTGTCGTTCAGGCTCAGCGGTGTACCATCTTCAGGTACCAAACCGGAAATCTGCAGGTTGCCCTGTTGGCTTCCATCAACCACCATACCCGGAAAGCCTGAATAGTTGTTGAAAGAGAGCCAGGTCATAACCGACGGGTCGAATTGCAGATTCAGCGAAAAAGATCCGATCATCTGAAAATCAGCCACTCTAACAGGAATTTCAACATTCGTTCCGGGAGCCAGGGCAATGTCAGGCAGCATGGTAACCGGAGCTTCCGGCGACTGAAATACCAGACTGCCTTCAAGGTAATATTCATCTGCGGGCATATCATTCAGGGGCTCGAAGTTCCCGTCATTATACTCGCATGAATAACCATCATCAATCCAGCTAATGGTCGAAATCCCGCTGTTTACCTTATCAAACTGTATATTGAAGATAACTGAACTGTCGGGAAGATTGATGCCGCCTGAAGTAAACCAGCCGAGGATGATGATTCCCGGGTTTGTAAGATTTGTACTGATCAGGCCTCCCATGCCCGGACCAATGGTTACACCGGTGGCTGTTGCTATGGTTGGATCATAGGAAAGCTTAAGATTACATGAACTGATGTTATTAAAATCTTCGGCATAAACCGGCAATGTAGCTGCCGGTTCAAGGCATACAACTGTTCCGGCAATGCTCCGCGGAGCATTCTGCGTGTAACCGGCTGTGGCTAAACAGCAGATAAGCAGACAGATAAACCGGATAAAATTTTTCATTACAGATGTAAACCTTGTTTAACAACAATTCCGGAAGCCCGGATTTCCAATTATGAATACTTAAAAAAGTAAGGGAACGGGGTTTGATCCCCGCTCCCTGTAAAAAAGCTATTTTGTGCGTATTACCTTAATGGTACGTGAACTTTCATCACTCTTTCCTGTCAGTCTGAGGGTAGCTGTGTATACGCCCACAGTGTAAGTGCTCAGGTCAGCGGAGAAAGTGTGCGTTCCGGCGGTCTGCCATTCTTCAAGCAGAACATCGGTTTTGCTGCCAAGCAGGCTTGAAAGCTCCAGTGTCACTTTTCCATCTGCCGGCAGGGTGTAGGTAAAGGTTGTCCTGTCAACAAACGGGTTGGGGTGATTTTCGAGCAGCAGTTTGCCATTTGGTAAGATACCCGGAACACCGGTGGTGGTACCGCCGATTTCGTCAACAAACAGCATTGCATTCTGAATGGTATTGTAACTACCATCGGCCAGTTCATTGAGAGGATCTGATGTCAGGCTCAGGCGAATGGTTTCACCCTGCGCCATCGTTCCAATGATTCTGAGTTTCAGGGTCAGCAATGCTTCTCCTGTTTGCAGGGAAACCGGTATCAGTGAATTCCATCCGATTCTGAGTTCTTCACCAACCACCGCATATTCCATCGGGCTTGTCGGATCTGATCCAAGGAATACTCCGGTAACTTCAAGTTTGTCGGTTGGGAAGTTCATGATCAGTGAAACAGCGCCAACTTCCATGTCGATGCCTGCTGTAACCGGTAATTCAAATTCAACACCGGGCTCAGCAAGTGTGGTACCGCCAATGGAAAGTGTTACATTCTCCATAACTGATTTGGCCCCACCTGGAACAAAGCTCATGTTAAAGTCGCCGGTTACCATGGCATAGTAGTCCTGAACAATCGGACCACTACCTCCAGGAACACTGAGGGTTACATCCTTTGATAAAGTTGTTACCGGGTTTGCACTGATTGTTTCACCCTTATTCCAGAAGGTCCATCTGGGATTCATCGGAGTGGCACCACCCGTGACAAAGTAGTTTAGGATGCGACCGGCATCTGCTGAATTAAGCTGGGTATTTGCACCAAGGACATCACCTGCAAAGAACCTTACTTTTTCGATGGTATACTGCGGGCCTACACCCCATGCATTTACCTGGGCAGCGTCGCTTGAGTTGATGCCACCAACCGGTTTACCGGTAGTGAAGATCACCGTATAATTACCTTCACAAACACCCGGAATGGTATAATTCCCGGTTGCGTTGGTCGTAGCCGTATAAACATCCGTAATCCCCTGACGCAGTGTAACCGTTACATTGCTCATCGGAGTATACGGGAGATTCGGGTAAGACGGAGACGGATTGTTGTAATTGATCACACCGGAAACGATAACGCCCTGAACGGTTACTGAGAATGCGCAGGTTGTAAAGTTTCCTGAAGCATCTGTAACCTTGTAAATCACATTGGTAGTTCCGACCGGGAAGGCATAGCCGTTGGCATCACCTGCCACAAAACCACCGCCATTGATAGAACAGGACAATACAGGTGTACCGCAGTTATCGGCAATGATCGCATCAAGACCGGCACCTATCCATGAACAGCCACTATTAACAGTATAAGGATTGGCCGGGGTTGGGCAGGTGATGGTGGGTGATGTCTGATCAGCGAAGTGCACATTGAAGCTGCAGTTAACAACGTTTCCATTGCCATCATCAGCGGTCAGCGTTACTGTTATGTTCTGATCTCCGGTATAAGCAGTTCCGGCTAGCGGACTCTGGGTAACCGTTACACCACAGTTGTCGGTTGCTACACCTGCTGTATAGTCAGGCATAGTGGCCTGGCAGGTGGCACTCAGGACTACAGTCTGATCTG
>WSXU01000067.1 GCA_009773455.1 Bacteroidota bacterium
TGTCGTAAATATACCGGCCGGGGTGGTTCACGCCATAGGCAAAGGCATCCTGCTGGCTGAAGTCCAGCAGAATTCGGATACCACATATAGAGTATATGATTATGGGCGTACCGGAAGGCCGCTTCACATAGAGAAGGCACTTGAGGTCATTAACTTCAACTCAGCGGGACGCAGAGAAAAATATCCCGGACTTGAACTGAATCTTGGTAAAGGTTGTTCCAAAAGGATTGTTATAGCAAACCATTATTTTTGTACAGAAGTTTATCATGTCGCAGGTAAAGTTGAAGAAAAAGCCGATGGCAGTAAATTTTATCTTTATACGTTCACATCCGGTAAAGGCAGTATCGTCTGGGACGGAGGGGAGCTTGCCGTTGATGCCGGCGAATCAGTAATGATACCTGCTGCAATGGGGATGTATTCATTGACCGGGGAATTCACTGCTCTTAAGGCATATATACCTGAATTGGAGGTCGACGTACTAAAGCCGCTAAGAGACTCCGGCTGGTCTATGAATGAAATGTTCTCTGAAATTGGAGGACTTGAAACAGCGTAATGTTGTATCTACAGCATACTGTATATGGGCGCCAAAGCTTCATATGCTTTATTGAATACAGTATAGAGTCTCTCATAGACGGCTCTGTATTCAGCTCTCGGATGAATTTCCGATTTAACTGGATTGAACTGTGAAACTACATTGAAGTCATTGTACGCTCCAATTCCTATTCCGCCACATATTGCTGCGCCCATTGAAGTGGCCTCTTCGAGGTACTCAGGGACAAGTATCGTCTTCTGCCATATATCTGCCATAATCTGCATCCAAACTTTTCCCTTTGCGCCTCCTCCGATGACTATGACCTCATTGACAGGCAGAAAACTTTCAAAAATATCCAAGATGACTTTCAGATTGAAGCCGACTCCCTCAAGCACCGATCTATAGATATCACCGCCTGAATGATTCATTTTCAAGCCGACAAACGCACCTTTTGCATCGGGATTCCAGCGCGGGCTGCGCTCTCCCAGCAAGTAAGGCAGAAAAAGAAGGTTGTTTGCACCAGGCGCCGTGCGTTCAATTTTTTCATCAATCAACTTGTACGGATTGATACCTTCCTTATCCGCTTGCAAGATTTCAAGCCCGCACAGGGTATCCTTGAGCCATTTTAAGGAATATCCTGCAGTTTGCATGGTTCCACAGGGAGAATACAGTTCAGGATCGAGATGAACCCAGTTGAAAGTTCTCATACCCGGGTCGAATACCGGTTCCTTCGATGCGGCTGCCACCCAGGATGAGGAACCAACAACGTTGTATGTCTTGCCGGTTTCTACAACACCTGCGCCAACAGCTGCACAGCTTCCGTCTCCGCCGCCGATCACCACAGGGATTCCTTCCTGAAGGCCGGTACAATCAGCTGCTTCCCTCGTTAAACAGCCTGCAATATCGGTGGAAGCATGTGGTTCCGGTAATATATCCTCCGGTATTCCGATATTTTTCAGTATTTCCTGTGACCATTTCTTTTGTACAATATCAAACAGGTTCATCCCCGATGCATCGCTGTAATCAGTGACAAATTTCCCTGTTAGCCTGTATATGATGAAATCCTTGGCGTGCAGGACCTTGAAGGTTTCCTTGAATAATTCCGGTTGATTGTCCTTTATCCAAAGGATTTTTGCCGCCGAATAAGAAGCACTGATCCGGTGTCCTGTGATCCTGTATACACTCTCCATTCCCAGTGATTTTTCGATGTATTCTGCTTGCCTGACTCCCCGAAGATCGGCCCAAATAATAGACTTCCTAAGTGGATTACCCACCCGATCCACCGGCAGGCAGCCCATCATTTGAGCACTGAAGCAGATACATGCAATATCCTCTTTCTTTGCGCCGGCTTT
>WSXU01000068.1 GCA_009773455.1 Bacteroidota bacterium
CTAGGGATGTCATGGGCACGGCTTATTTTGCATACAGCACGAACCTTGCCGCAAAAATGGCAGAAATCATCGGAAGAATGGACGTAGCCGAAAAATACGAAAGGCTATTCGGGGAGATCAGAAGAGCGTTTATTGAAGCCTATGTCTTTCCTGATGGCAGAATCAAAGGTGAAACCCAGACATGCTATCTGCTGGCTATCCGTTTCGGATTGCTGGATGAGAAATGCAAAAAGCTTGCAGCAGAGCATCTGGTCAAAGATATTGAACGAAAGGGATGGCATCTGTCCACTGGATTTGTGGGTGTGGGATACCTGTTGCCGGTATTATCCGATATGGGATATGATGAAGTGGCATACAGGCTCCTGATGAACGAATCCTACCCGTCATGGGGATATTCGATTAAAAATGGTGCAACGACCATCTGGGAACGGTGGAATTCCTATACTGCAGAGGATGGCTTCGGGGACGTGGGGATGAATTCCTTCAACCATTATTCGCTGGGGTCGGTCGGTGAATGGATGTACCATTATGCTGCAGGGATCGAAGCGGATGAGATGAATCCGGGGTACAAGCACATCCGGATAAGGCCGCGGCCCAACGAGGCATTCAGATTTGTAAGAGCGAAGTACAGATCCGTCCTCGGAGATATCCTATCGGAATGGGAATTGGATGGAGATGTATTCAGACTGAATGTGGAAATACCTGCAAACACTACGGCCACAGTATATCTACCTTGCTGTGACAGGGAAAGTGTGCGGATTAACGGAGTCGGTCCGGGTGACAGCGAATATACGGATATCATCGGATACGAAAATGGATGTGCGGTTCTCAGGATTACTTCAGGGGTCTACCATTTCGAGACTTGAGTATGACAAAAAACGAATTTTCCGAATTAAATTTTGAAAGGAATGGGTATATTTATGTTTAAAAAGTTTTGGTTTATCCTGAGTTTGGTTGCTTTAATGCTTGTTTTTCTTCCTATGACTGCATTTGCTGTTGTTACAGGTTCTACATCTGAAGGGTGGGACATCTTTATCGGAACTCCGAAAACGGATATTTACAGATATGGGCCTTCCATGATATTGAATGATGACGGTAGTATTGATATGTGGAATGGTGCACAGGAAAATGACCCTAACAACCCTAATGCGACAGACTGTATAAAATATAAAAGGTCGACGGATGGAGGACTAACCTGGGGAACCGAGATAAAGGTTTTACAGGGTACCAATGGTGCGTTGGATGATTGGGGTGCTTGTGACCCTGGAGTCAGTAGATTCGGTGGATATTATTATATTGGTTATACCGCTACGGCAATAGGTACGGTTGATAATGATGTATTTGTAGCTCGTTCCACATCGCCTACCGGCCCTTTTGAGAAATGGAACGGCAGCGGGTGGGGAGGGAATCCACAGCCGCTGATGGACTATACAGGTCCCAAAGACCAGTACGGTTATGGTGAGCCAAGTTTTGTCGAAAAGAATGGTACTTTGTATATTTACTACACTCATATAGGTTTTGATCCTAGTGATGGAAAACGCAAATTTCGGACCTTGGTTGCAACTGCTCCTTCAACAAACCCGAACTGGCCGGGTAATGTAACTCAACAGGGAGTCGCTTTTGTCCATGGGGATGCTGAGGATTCTATAGATGTAAAATATGTCGATGCATATAATAAGTTTATAGCTATTTGTACATATAAGAGGTTTACTTCGTATGCCAAGTTACATATGTGGGAGTCAACAGACGGAATTACTTTCAATCTAGCTACTTTGCCGGAAATGTATATACCACAGAACATACATAATGCCGGCATAACCGGGACAGAGAATGGTCATTTGGATGTAACAAAAAATAACCG
>WSXU01000037.1 GCA_009773455.1 Bacteroidota bacterium
TTTACCGGGGGTTACGCTATGCTTCACCCCCGGTTATTCTTGTTCAACCACTTCGTGGCTGGGCATTCGTCAATTACCGGAGTAATGCATACAGATCTAACTGTATCCTGCACCAAACGTGCAAAACACAGTCTTTTGTGATAGAACACCCAAATACCTCTGAAACATGTGCTGAAAGCGCAAAACATCAATAACCACGCGTGAAGTAGGGCGAAACCCGTGGGATGGACCACAACTATCCCGATCAGCCCCGAAGGGGTTGAACGTAATTTCCGAAAAGCATCAACATCGGAATGGCCAGATCAGGAAGATTGATTAGCCGATATGATCAGACTGCCTCAAAAAAGTTCAGTGCTGATTGTTGATCCTATTCCCTGGAATAACAATGATTCCGCCAACATCCGTCAACTCCCCGGCAAACAATTCACGTACTTTCAGACCTGTCATTTCAATAAAGTCCAGGATCCCTGATTTTTGAGGATGATGATTCAGGCTACCGGCAACCAGGACTTCATCCCTGTATACACCGCAACAACCTGGGAAAAATCCGTTTTTCTGTCCTTTTAATCTGACAGGGGCAGGATCTGCAAATAAAACCATTTTCCCTTCCTGCCGAAGGGCTCGCTCTATTCCATGATCTGAGGTAATGAAATGGTTATTGCACAGCACCAGCAGATTACAGCGTGTATACCCCTGGTTTACATGCAGACGTTTCCTTCCGGGAAAAGTTTCAAAAATCACCGGATCGGTGATCTTTAGGTTGTGAATGATAAAATCAGGTGTAACAACGGCGTTGTACCGGGCCGATTCAGGATAGGTTTTCCCGGGATCTACCAGACCATTGATCACCCTGATCCCATTATCGGCTAAAGGCTTCAGGATTTCAGCAGGAAGCCCGGGTGCCACAACAAGTCCCTCATCTCCCTGGCAAATGAAAATATCAGGATGCCCACTGATGGATTTATAAACCAACAGTTCTGTCTGTAAAAAGACCGGGTTGCCGATGGTTTTCAGCATGTTCTTTGCCGGCAGGGGCATTCGTTTATCGGTAATAATCAGTGGTTTCTTCTGGTCAACAGAAGCTTCAGGAACAAACTGTACTTTGCTGAAATGTTTCTCCAGCATCATCCGGTTCGATGAACCATAACCAATGGCATAACGAAGCTCTTCTTCAGATACCGGAATCCGGATATCTGATCCTTGCGGATGATGTTGAATCAGCGGAAGTAACTTCAGCCTCCAGCTTTGGGTTTCAACAAGTTCCCTGAATGATGGATGGAATGGCCCTGCCAGCATCTCATTTTCATCCAGCAAGCCTTCCGAGGGATGCAGACCTACGCGGATGACATCTACATTCCCCTCCCTGAAAATTTCAAGAAGTCGGGCTGATAATTCTATGGCTTCTTCCAGGCGCTGAGGCTCATATTCGCCCTTCCTCCACATTTGCTCAAGATCGGTTCCTTTAATAACAAGTGTCGGGTAAATGCGGGTGCAGGTGGCTCCCAGATCCACAATACGGCGTGCGGTCTGAAGCGATTTTTCAGTGGTATCGCCAGGCAAACCGGTCATCATCTGCAGCCCGAGTTTAAACCCTGATTTCAGAATCATTGCTGATGCGGTCTCTACATCTGCGATCGTATGACCGCGGCCTGAGAGCCGGAGTACATCTTCATCAAGCGACTGTGCACCAAGTTCTATTGTTGTTACACCATGCCTTTTCAGCAATGAAAGAGCCTCCGGGCTGATGTAATCGGGACGGGTACTCAGTCGGATACCGTGAATTCGATTTCTAATCAAAGTGGTCTCGGCTCCGCTCGACCACCGGGTTTCGGTTTCTTCTGTAGGGCTGGGGTTGGATTCGAGGTTTTCGGTGGTCGAGCGAAGTCGAGACCATCCGGAATCGGGTTCCAGAAATTCATTCGCCACCGCCAGATATTTTTCCTGCAATTCCGGCTCAATCCCGGTAAAGCTTCCGCCGAAAAATCCGATTTCAACATGCGCATTCCTTGCAGGAATGGTTTTAAGATGCTTCAGGATAATTTTCCGTACTTCCCCAGGCTCAGGTTGTTGCCGGCAACCCGAAATGCTATGCTGGTTGCAGAACACGCAACGGTTGGGGCAGGCCAGTTCAGGCACGAAAATGGGAATGGTGAAATGCTTCATAGGACAAAAGTAGTACATGAAGCAGTATTTAGCTCACGCAAGGACGCAAGGGCGCAGTGTTTTGTTAGCAATTAGTTCTATCGGATAATTGTTTGTTTATTGTATCCCAGGGAACCAATTTAATTGTTTCTCAGCACTTCCTTTTACCATTAAAGAAAGTAAAACCCTGGGAATACAAAATTCTATAAGAGTTTGCGTTTCTCCGCATCATTGCGTCTTTGCGAGAGCCTTAAAAAGCCCCCTCAGGAATTCATCTCCAAAATCTTCAGGATCACCCGGGTAGCCTTCTCCATCGATTCAAGCGGCACAAACTCAAATTTACCGTGGAAGTTATGTCCTCCGGCGAAAATATTCGGACAGGGAAGGCCCATATAGGAGAGCCGGCAGCCATCCGTGCCACCGCGTATAGGTTTTATTTTCGGTTCAAGGCCCAGGGCCTCCATAGCTTTTCGGGCAGTTTCTACAATATGGTAAACCGGTTCTACCTTTTCGCGCATATTGTAATACTGATCCTTCAATTCCAGCGTAAAGCAGCCCTCTCCATACCGGGCATTCATAAAATCAATGCACTGTTTGATGGTTTCTTTTCTTTTTTCAAAGAGATTACGGTCGTGGTCGCGGATAATATATTGAATGGCTGACTTTTCAACCGATCCATCCATCTTCATCAGATGAAAGAACCCTTCATAATCCTGTGTGAATTCGGGCCGGTCGAATACCGGAAGCAGGGAGTTAAACTCCATACCCATCAGCAGGGCATTCTGCATCTTCCCTTTGGCATAACCAGGATGAATGTTCCGTCCCTGAATGTTAACCTTAGCATGGGCGGCATTGAAGTTTTCAAACTCCAGTTCGCCTACCTCACCGCCATCCATCGTATAGGCCCAGTCTGCGGCAAACTTCTTCACATCAAAATGATCAACGCCCCGGCCGATTTCTTCATCCGGCGTAAACCCGATTTTAACCGGTCCGTGCTTAATTTCAGGGTGGTTTACAAGATATTCAACAGCCGTCATAATTTCTGTCACACCGGCCTTGTCGTCAGCCCCCAGCAGGGTGGTGCCATCAGTAACAATCAGTGTCTGACCCGCATATTGCCTTATTTCGGGGAAATCATTGGGCGAAAGCACAAGCTTCAATTCCTTGTTCAGCAGAATGTCGCCGCCATCATAGTTCTCAACCAGACGTGGATGCACATTTTCACCCGGCATGTCCGGACTGGTGTCCACATGGGCTACAAAACCGATAACCGGCCCTGTCTTACCATTGTTGGCAGGAAGTGAAGCCATCACATAGCCATTCCCATCGATGCTGACATCCTTAAGGCCAAAAGCCTTCAATTCGTCGTGCAACATCTGCAGCATCACAAGCTGTTTTTTTGTGCTCGGGCAGGTTTCAGAGTTGTCGTCACTCCGGGTATCAAGACTCACGTATCTTAAAAATCGGGTTTTTATTGATTCTTTCATGGTTTTTTGGTTACAGGGTTGTAGGGTTACAGGGTTACAGGGTTGCAGGGTTGCAGGGTTACAGGGTTACAGGGTTACAGGATTACAGAGTTACAGGGTTGAAGGGTTACATTGTTCTTCGTTACAGGCTTGTTGTACTGAATATACAATGCTGAAATTGAACCTTAAGCATGTCGGTCAGGCATGACTCATATCAATGATTTCACCCCGCCCCGGTTCTGCTTGTCACCTTTTCATTATGATAAAAGCATCTCAGTTATCTTCAGGCTTTGCCCGCAGAGATTCCCAGATCATATATCCACTGATAATGGCAAACATCAGCAATGCCAGTGCTTCAGCGGCATGTGATTCGAACCATTCGGGATTGACATAATTGATGCCGCCGAATTTCAGCATAGCGCTGATCACACCCATTAAGGCGCCTCCTGCAATAAAACCGGAAGCAATCAGGGTTCCCCGTTCCTTACGTGACTGATTTAAACGGTCATCCTTTGATCTTGTCGTAACATACCAGGCAATTAAACCACCTACGAGCAAAGGGGTATTCAGCTGCAGAGGTATAAACATACCCAGTGAAAAGGCGAGGGCAGGAACTCCGATCATCGTAAGGATGAGCGATAAAAATGCACCTCCGGCATACAGCAGCCAGGGGGCTGCCTTACCCGACATCATAGGTTCAATCACCGCTGCCATGGCATTGGCCTGTGGCGCCACCAGTGCATTTTCGCCTGTGAAACCATAGGTTTTGTTCAGGATCATGATTACCCCACCAACGGTTGCCGCCGAAACAAAAGTACCCAGGAATTTCCAGGTTTGCTGTTTATACGGGGATGTTCCAAGCCAGTACCCGATTTTAAGATCGGTAATAAAACCACCCGCCATGGACAAAGCTGTACAGACTACCCCTCCTATAATCAAGGCAGCTACCATTCCGGCAGTGCCTGACAATCCGGCACCAACCAATACAACAGAAGTGATGATCAGCGTCATCAGCGTCATTCCTGAAACCGGGTTGGTTCCTACGATGGCAATGGCATTGGCTGCCACTGTTGTGAACAGGAAGGCGATAACCATCACAATTCCCAGGGCAATCAAAGCCTGACTGAGGTTATTGACAACCCCGAACATAAAGAAAACAAAGATAACAACAGCTGTACCCAGGATACCGAAAAGGATGATTTTCATGGGGATGTCGCGCTGGGTGCGTTTGGTTTCAACAGAGGTGTGCTGCTTCCCTGATAATTCCTTTACTGCGAGGCCAAAAGCATCCCTGATAATTCCCGAGGAACGGATGATGCCGATAACTCCGGCCATGGCTATGCCCCCGATGCCAATCTGACGGACATAATTGCGGAAAATGTCTTCGGCAGGCATGTCGGCCAGCAGTGCCGTAACATTGGCGCCAACAGCGATGGTCTGACCATCGGCAAAGTGCGAAATAATGGGAATCAATACATACCATCCGACAAAGGATCCCGCACAGATAATGGCAGCATACTTCAGCCCGATGATGTATCCGAGGCCCATAACGGCTGCACCGACATTCATCTTGAAAACAATTTTGAATTTATCGGCTATCATTTCGCCGGCAGGGATCACACGGGTGGTAAAAACCTCGGCCCACCATCCGAAAGTGGCTATAATAAAATCATAAATTCCTCCGATCAGTCCGGCCACGAGTAAAAGCCTGGCCTGGCTCCCTCCCTTGGCTCCCGACACAAGCACTTCTGTTGTGGCTGTAGCTTCCGGGAAAGGGTATTTACCGTGCATATCTGATACAAAGTACTTTCTGAAGGGAATCAGAAACAGGATACCCAGAAATCCACCCAGCAGCGATGAAAGAAAAACCTGGTAAAAATGGGCTTCCAGTTTAAGGATATAAAGGGCGGGCAGGGTAAAAATGGCTCCGGCCACAATCACACCTGAACTGGCGCCAATAGACTGGATGATCACATTCTCACCAAGTGCATTTTTTCTCTTGCCTACTGTAGATAAGCCAACTGCAATGATGGCTATCGGGATGGCTGCTTCGAATACCTGTCCTATTTTGAGACCCAGGTAGGCCGCGGCGGCTGAAAAAATAACGGCCATCAGCAACCCAAGCAAAACCGACCGGAGGTTAACCTCCGGATAAACCTTGCCGGCAGACATAATGGGTTTGTATTCTTCTCCCGGTTTCAGCTCACTGTAGGCGTTTTCAGGCAGTCCTTTGATTTCCTGTTTGTGGTCTTCCATACTTTTTGTTTTGATCGTGAAGCAAAGTTAGAAAAGATTGCGGATATTGAAAGCTGACAAGGAACTACTATAACCGGCATAATGTTGTTATCTCCTCATTCATCCGATATCCGATAAAAGGGCTATCCTAACCTGAGTTAAAAATCTCATGCGAATCCCTAACACAAAATAAATCAGCACTTCACCATAATATCAGGGAATTTTTCTACTTTTGCACCTCTCTAATGAAAAGCCCAATACTACAGGAGCATTAATGAAGAAATACACTGAATATAAGCAACTTAACCTTTCGGCGCTCAGCAAGGAAATCCTTAAAAGCTGGGAGGATGAAAATGTATTTCAGCAAAGTCTCGATATCAGGCGCGACAGCAAACCTTATATTTTTTATGAGGGACCGCCTTCTGCCAATGGAGTACCTGGCATTCACCATGTTATGGCCCGAGCCATCAAGGATATTTTCTGTCGTTACAAAACCATGAAGGGATACCTGGTCAACCGCAAGGCCGGCTGGGATACCCATGGCCTGCCCATCGAAATTGCCGTGGAGAAAACCCTCGGCATCACCAAGGAAGACATTGGCAAAAAGATCTCGGTTGACGATTACAATAAAGCCTGCCGTAAAGAGGTAATGAAATACAAGGATATGTGGGACGACCTGACCCGTCAGATCGGCTACTGGGTCGACCTGGAGCATCCCTACATAACCTTCGACAACAAGTACATGGAAACCATCTGGTTTCTGCTTTCGAAATTATATGATAAAGGCCTGCTGTACAAAGGTTACACCATACAACCGTTTTCACCTGCAGCCGGAACCGGTCTGAGCACTCATGAGCTTAACCAGCCCGGTTGTTACCGCAATGTAAAGGACAATACCGTTGTTGCCCAGTTTAAGGTAGTCCGCGATGCAAAATCGGAAAAACTCTTCACCAACCTTCATGGTGAACTGTTCTTCCTGGCCTGGACCACCACACCCTGGACCCTGCCCAGCAATACCGCACTGGCAGTAGGCAAAAATATTGAATACGTGAAAGTTAAAACTTTCAACCCCTATACCTCACTGCCAATAACCGTCATTCTTGCAAAAGAGCTCTGCGGAAAGTATTTCCCTGAGGCCAATGCCGGGTTATCCCTGTCGGAATATACTGCCGGACAGAAAGCCATTCCTTTTGAGTTGGCGGAGACCTTCACCGGAAGTGAGTTGGAGGGGATGCGGTTTGAACAGCTGCTGCCCTATGCTCAACCGGCAGAAGGCGATGCATTCCGCGTCGTTACAGGCGATTTTGTGACTACAGAAGATGGTACCGGCATCGTTCACATCGCCCCGAGTTTTGGCGCCGACGACTTCAGGGTCGCCAGGCAAAATGGCATCGGAGCGCTTACCCTTGTTGACAGGCAGGGCCGTTTCACTGAGGAGATGGGCGAATTTGCAGGGCGTTATGTGAAAGCAGAATATGCTGCCGACTACGACCCTGCCAACGAGAACAATGTCGACATCGACATCATAGTAAAGCTAAAAAAGGAAAACCGGGCCTTTAAAACTGAAAAATACGAACACTCCTATCCCCATTGCTGGAGGACCGATAAACCCATCCTTTACTATCCGCTCGACAGCTGGTTTATCCGCACCACCGCTTACCGCGACCAGATGCTGGCCCTGAATAAAACCATCAACTGGAAACCCGAAGCAACCGGCACCGGTCGTTTCGGCAACTGGCTCGAAAACCTGGTCGACTGGAACCTCAGCCGCTCACGCTACTGGGGCACCCCTTTGCCGATCTGGATGACCGAAGACAAGGAAGAAATTCTCTGCATTCATTCGGTAGCCCAGCTGAAAGAAGAAATTGAAAAATCGGTTACCGCAGGATTAATGACCGACAATCCGCTGGAGGCATACAAACCCGGCGATAATTCGGACGAAAACTACAATTCCTTTGACCTCCACCGTCCTTATGTGGATGATATCGTGCTGGTTTCCGCTTCCGGAAAAAAGATGCTCCGCGAATCCGACCTGATTGATGTCTGGTTCGACTCGGGGGCCATGCCGTTTGCCCAGTTCCATTACCCATTCGAAAACAAGGAAACGCTGGATCAGTATTTCCCCGCCGATTTCATCGCCGAGGGTGTAGATCAGACCCGTGGGTGGTTCTTTACCCTTCATGCCATTGCTACCATGGCTTTCGATTCATTGTCGTTTAAAACGGTGGTGTCTAATGGTCTTGTCCTGGACAAAAACGGCAACAAGATGTCGAAACGTTTGGGCAATGCTGTCGATCCTTTCGAAACCATTGAGAAATACGGCCCCGATGCTACCCGCTGGTATATGATCACGAACGCCCAGCCCTGGGACAACCTGAAATTCGATCTGGAAGGTATTGGCGAAGTACAACGGAAGTTTTTCGGCACTTTATACAACACGTATGGCTTTTTCACCCTTTATGCCAACATAGACGGATTTGCTTACAAAGAACCGGAAGTTGAAATGAGCCAGCGGCCCGAAATTGACCGGTGGATTCTTTCGGAGCTGAACAGCCTGGTGAAAGCGGTTGACGGATTCTATGGCGACTATGAACCAACCAAGGCCGGCAGGGCAATTTCAGAATTTGTGGATGCCCATCTCAGCAACTGGTATGTAAGGCTTTCTCGCCGGCGTTTCTGGAAGGGGGAATATACCACCGATAAGATTTCAGCTTACCAGACACTTTATAACTGTCTCGAAACCATTGCCATCCTCTCCGCTCCTATTGCACCTTTCTTCAGCGACAGGCTCTACAGGGACCTGAACGGGGTTACCGGGCGCAACAAAGCCACCTCTGTTCATCTGGCTGATTTTGCAAAGGCAGATGAGTCGATGATTGACAAGAGCCTTGAGGAACGAATGCAACTCGCCCAGCAGATCAGCTCCATGGTGCTTTCGCTGCGCAAGCAGCACCGCATCAGGGTTCGTCAGCCGCTGAGCCGCATTATGGTCCCTGTGAGCGGAAAAGAGCAGAAATCGCAGATCAGCGCGGTGAAAAACCTGATACTGACGGAGGTCAACATCAAGGACATAGAATACATCAGCGGACAGGGCATTCTTGTAAAAAAAGTAAAGCCCAATTTCAAAGCGCTGGGCCCACGTTACGGGAAGCTGATGAAACAGATAGCAACAGTCCTTTCAGGAATCAGCCAGGAGCAGATCAATACCTATGAGATTTCCGGAAGCCTCACCCTTGTTATTGAAGGAGAAACGGTTGAGCTGATTCCCGGTGATGCCGACGTCATTACCGAAGATATTCCGGGATGGGTTGTGGCATCTGAAGGCAACCTGACGGTAGCCCTGGACGTAACCATCACAGATCAGCTCCGTGAAGAAGGAATTGCACGTGAACTTGTAAACAGAATACAGAATATCCGCAAGGAAAAAGGTTTTGAGGTAACCGACCGGATCGCCCTTGAAATCGAGAAAAACAACGGGCTGAATGAGGCCCTGAATAATAATTTTTCGTATATTTGTTCTGAGACCCTCGCAGAATCGATGAATTCGGTTGATAAAATAGCGTCAGCGAAACGAATTATTGTCGATCTTGCAGAAGATATGCAGGCCGCTATAAGCGTGGAACGTTTAAGCTAACAGCATGAAGAACAGAGATACGGACCTAAACTAAACCGGCTATGAAAACAAATGAATCACAGGAAGAAAGTTTAAAGAACAGATATTCCGATGAAGAATTGGAAGAGTTCAGGCAGATCATCCTGGCAAAGCTAGAGAAGGCTCGTAGAGATCTGAAAATGCTTACCGAAGCTTTTGCCAACAGCAATGAACACGATATCAGTGACACATCACCCACATTCAAGGTGCTGGAAGAAGGCTATCAGGTAAATTCGAAAGAAGAGAACAGCAAGCTTGCTGCCCGTCAGGATAAATTCATTACCGCCCTTGAGAATGCCCTGGTGCGTATTGAAAACAAATCCTATGGCATCTGCCGCGTCACCGGAAAACTGATTTCGAAAGAGCGCCTCAGAATTGTTCCCCACGCAACACTCAGCATCGAAGCAAAACTGAATCAACCGAAAAGCTGATCCTGCACAACCCGGAACTGATGGGAATCCTGCCCCTCAAGACTTATTGACAACCCTCCCAATGCGGGAGTGGTTGTTGTATTGCCTGTCTGTTTTAATTATCAATCGTTAGCTGCCCAAAAACAGGAATCTTGAAAAAAGCATTTTTAATTGTTGCGATCATACTGATCATTGATCAGGCCCTTAAATTCTGGATCAAGACCTCCATGAGTCTCGGACAGGAAATCAATGTGTTCGGGAATTGGTTTATCATTCATTTTACTGAAAATCCCGGCATGGCTTTCGGCATGCAGTTTTCAGGCGATTACGGAAAATTGTTGCTGAGTATTTTCAGGATCATCGCCATCGTTGGAATTATATACTATCTCTATTTAATAACGAGGAAAAAAGTCAAAACAGGGCTCATCGTCAGCCTGTCGCTGGTATTGGCCGGAGCCATGGGCAATATGATCGACAGCGCTTTTTATGGCATGATCTTCAGCAGCAGCAATTATTTTGAGGTTGCCCGGCTCTTCCCGGCTGAAGGCGGTTATGGAACCTTCCTTCACGGAAGGGTGGTCGATATGTTCTACTTTCCGATTTTCCAGGGTTTTTACCCTTCCTGGGTGCCTTTCGTAGGCGGAAACGATTTTATCTTCTTCAGGCCGGTATTCAATATTGCTGATTCCTCCATTACCATCGGTGTAATGCTGATGATACTCTTCCAGAAACAGTTTTATTTTAAAGAGGAACCGGTTAAAGAAGAATTAGAAAACACCTAGAAACCGGATACACCGGTTAAGATTTACAGGCAGGGACACGATAAATCGCGTCCCTGCTTTTTTCCAACATATTTATACTCCATTCCATTGTCTGGCCCAGGCTTTCAAATAATTAAGCCTGTGACTTCATTAACCTTCTCCTGCCTAACGCTGCCTGATCCCCAGCCAGGCGGTCACATAACAGGCAAAATCACCGATCACTTTTCTGTCATCACCCAACGTTTTTCTCCAGTCGACCGGCTCACCGGCTTTTGACATATTCCTGGCAAGAATGTTCAGGCTGTCAATCAGCGTATTATGCAAACGGGTGCGTGCATCGTTCGATTCTATTTTCTCCTCCACGCTCAGAAAATTCCATTGTGCCCTGGTTACCGTATATCGGATGGCCAGCCTATAAAAATTGTCTCGCTGCTTCTTCAGACTGGTAGAATCAACGGACTGAAACAAGGGAAGGAAAAATTGTTCGTTCATTTGTGGTATATTCTGAGATTTCAGATGTGTTGATTTTCGAATGGATCTTATAAGTCTGTTATGGCTTCGACCCTACCCGACAAGAGAAAACAACTGAATTGTCATATTGAGCCTGCCTGCCGGGCATTCAGGCAGGCGAAGTCGAAATATAGACAATTCAGGATTTCTGAAACAGCCATTAAGACCACTTCTACAATTTACCCTTAATCTTTCACCGTTTCGTTAGGTAAATCTGTCTCCCCGGCTTCATTTGTTATCTCAGCCATCAGGTCATCGAGGCTGAACGCATTTTCAAGCAGGAATTCACCGATGCGGGTCCGCCGCAGCACGGTGAGATGGGCTCCGCTGCCCAGGGCTTCTCCAAAATCGCGGGCCAGGGAACGTATGTAGGTTCCCTTACTACAGCATACCCTGAAATCCACTTCAGGTAAAGCAATCCTGGTTATTTCAAACTCCCGGATATTAACAGGCCTTGCTATGAGTTCCGGGTCCTGATCATTTCTGGCAAACTTATAAGCCCGTTTCCCTCCGATTTTTATCGCAGAATAAACCGGTGGAATCTGCATGATGTCACCGGTAAACTTCCCCGCTGCTGTATATATCATTTCGTCACTGATATGTGAAGTTTCATAAACTTCATCTATCTCATGTTCAAGGTCGTACGATGGTGTGGTAGCGCCCAGATGAAAGGTACCCGTATACTCCTTTTCGAGGCCCTGAAACTCTTCGATTCGTTTGGTAAACCGCCCGGTGCAGACAATCAGGAGGCCATCGGCCAGGGGATCAAGTGTACCGGCATGGCCAACCTTGATTTTTTTTATCCCCAGTTGTTTTTTCAGGAAGAACCGGAAACGGTTGATGATATCAAACGAGGTCCAGGTGAGGGGTTTGTTGATCAGCAGGACTTCACCCTCTTCGAAGCGGTATTGCATCAGACAACCTTTAAATCATAACCCATGGCCAGCATACCCAGGATAAGCAGGCCTACCACAATGCGGTAATAGCCGAAAACCTTAAAACCGTTCCTGGTGAGAAAGGTGATGAATGATTTGATGGCAATCATAGCCACGATAAATGCCACCACATTGCCTATCAGCAGGGTGTCGATGTTGTCGGAAGTGATGGTTTTGTAATTCTGAAGCAGTTTGTACCCCGAGGCGGCAAACATTGTCGGCACCGCCAGGAAAAAGGAGAATTCGGCTGCAGTCTTCCGGTCAAGTTTCTGACTCATGCCACCAATGATGGAAGCCGCAGACCTTGAAACCCCGGGTATCATGGCAATGCACTGGAAAAGCCCGATCTTAAGCGCGGTAGGATAACTGATGGACTGGTCTTTTGCGGGATTTTTAAACCATTTGTCGACAAACAGCAGCACTACGCCGCCAAGCACCAGCATAACTGCAACTACAGCTACATTTTCGAGCATACTGTCGATAAAATCGCTCAGCAGGAAGCCAATGACCGCAGCCGGAATAAATGCAACGAACAACTTAAAATAAAAATCCAGGGTCTGAAAAAATCGTTTCCAGTAGAGTACAATCACAGAAAGGATCGCACCAAACTGTATGTTCACGGTAAAAGCCTTGACAAAATCATTGATTTCCATACCCAGCAACTCCTGGGTAATGATCATGTGACCAGTGGATGAG
This sequence comes from Bacteroidota bacterium, assembly GCA_009773455.1. Taxonomy (GTDB): domain Bacteria; phylum Bacteroidota; class Bacteroidia; order Bacteroidales; family Lentimicrobiaceae; genus Lentimicrobium. The sequence goes on from WSXU01000037.1 coordinate 12,808, forward strand.
ACCGGAAGAAACTCGGTAATCCCTTCAACAATGGCAATGATGATGGCCTGTAATGTTGTCATCTCCTAATCGCGCGGTTTCTTCATGATCGCGAAAATCTCAATCACATATCCCGCAAGGATCAGCAGCGGAGCCAGGGTAAGACGCTGAAAATTAAAGATCGACTCATTAAAAACATTGGGATCCTTCGATCCGCCCCCTACCATCAGGATAAACCCAAGGGCTATGACCCCCAGACCAATCAGCATCAGCCTGTAATTTTCCTTGCCAAAGGCAAACTGCTGTTCCTTATCGCTGACAGGAGCAACCTTTTTATCAGCGGCAACCTTCACTGTTTTCTTTGAATCCATGATATTATAATATTGATTTAAAACATTTTACAGAACAAAGGACCTCTTCTTACTTCCGGTCCCGGTTACTGAGCGAAGTTCGGGTACCAGCCTCAGAAATCCGACTTCACTTTTTACCCGTCTGCCCTCCTCCGGCGGTAAACCTCAGAAAGGGCTTTTATACTTTTGACTTTGAGCTTTGAGCTTTGAGCTTTTTACTTCTAATACAGTTTATCATTGCTGATCCGCAGGTACTTGTGCACCGCGAACAGGGTGGAGATTCCGGTAATAAACAGTCCCAGAACGGTTACAATGCCAAAAAGTGAAAGAAACATATCTATATCCTGCAGGTCAACCAGTTCGGGCAGGGCCTTCCGTGAAAAATACAGCACCAGGCCCAGCAGAAAAATGGCAATCAGGGCACTGATAAATCCGTGGAGCAGACTCCGCAGGATAAAAGGCTTCCGGATAAAACGCTGGGTGGCACCGACCAGTTGCATGCTCTTGATGATAAAACGCTTGCTGTAAACGCTCAACCGGATGGTGTTGTTGATCAGGGCTATGGAAATCAGCAGCAGCACAGCGGTAAACGCAAGGATGACAATGCTGATGCGGCGGATGTTCTGGTTCACCAGTTCAACCAGCGACTTATGATAAAACACCTCTTTTACCAGGGGATTTGTCAGTAGTTTCTTCTCCAGTACCTTCAGGCTGTCGTTGTTGGCATAGTCTGCATTCAGCCTGATATCGATGGATGCCAGCAATGGATTGTAGCCGAGAAAATCGACAAAATCTTCACCCAGGTCCCTGGTCAGGTTTTCTGCCGCCTGTTCGCGGGTAATGTATTCGGTTGACTTGATCCAGGATTCAAGGTCCAGTTTTTTCTGAAACTCCAGGATGCCGGCTTCTTTAACATCTTCCCTGATGATCACCGAGAACCCGATGTTCTCCTTGACATAATCCGAAAGTTTCTGCGCGTGCAGCACAATCAGACCAAGCAGCCCGAGCATAAACAACACCAGCGAAATACTGATGATGGTGGTGGCGGTCGATGTCTGTAACCGCCGGCGGCTGAGTTTATCTTCGTTGCGCGACATAATCCGGATTGTGGTTGCGAAAGTAAGAAAAAAATGCGAAACCGGCGTTCAGGTGTCCGGCTAGTATCCGAACGAATACACGATCACACCCTTTGCCTTTAGCTCATCCACTTTCCTCGTATAGTTTTCCTCGTTGATTCCACTCAGCACCTTAAATGTGATGGACGGGTTGTAACTCAGGAAATAGGTTCCGAAAACTCCGGAATCGTAATAGAATACCGCCAGAGGGTTTGACTTCAGCCGATCGATGTCCTTCTGGCTCAGTATCTGTATTTCATCGATGCCATGGTATTTCTTCGCCGCAACATCAAGTTCCCGCACCGATTTTATCTTCGTATAGTCCAGGTTACCTGTGCATTCCGCTTTGGTGGCAATGAATTCATCGATGGAATCGTTTTTGATGATAAACAACTCGGTAATGAATTCCAGGTCCCATTTATATCCAAGGTTCTGATAGTATGGCAAAAGACTCTCGGGAAACCGGTTCTTCCAGACGGTGGTATCCAGCACATCGTTCAGCCAGATTTCATTCCATTTGACATAGCCGGTGATGATTTCACCACTGTTCATGGTGATTTCCACTTTCCTGAGTTCCCAGCAGGCCGGGCAGTCGGCTTTTGCAGAAATAAAACCGGAGACAAGGATTAAAAAAGTGAGAATACGGATCATAATTCCTTTTTTTGGGTGATACAGACATTACCCGGATAATCAAGCCGGTTTACCGGGCTAATTTATGGATTATGCGCGAAGACTAACCTGTTGAAGGATAAAATCTTTGTTTATTGCCGGTTATTCCGCTACCTGGAACCGCGAAACGATTATACTTTCAACGCCTAACGCCTGACAATGAACGTTGAAGTCACTCCACTTGTGGTGAGCGTCTTGTGGTGAGCGTCTTGTGGTGAGCTTGTCGAACCATGTCGAACCAAGTCGAACCTGTTGGTGAGCGAAGTCGAACCTGTTGGTGAGCGAAGTCGAAC
>WSXU01000069.1 GCA_009773455.1 Bacteroidota bacterium
TACAACAGTCAGCTGGTTTGTTGAAGCTACACCAATCGCTGGCACTTTGGCAAAAACTCCAAATGTGATGAATGTTTGCGAAAACGACCTCGTTTCTGCTGTTCTAACTTCCGGAAATGGAGGCAACGGCATCGACGAACTTGAGTTCCGCACCAACAATGGAACCTGGTCAGCATGGGCTGCTTATACTTCAGGTTCAAACATTTCAACCGCCGATTTATCAGGTGTTGAGATTCGTACCCGCCGCATGGCAACTTATTGCGAAAATTCAGCTTATACAACCATCAGCTGGAGCGTTGAAGCAACCCCAATCGCTGGTTCACTTGCCAAAACTCCAAATGTAATGAACGTTTGTGAGAACGACATCGTTTCTGCAATTCTAACCTCAGGTAATGGAGGCAACGGCATCGATGAACTCGAATTCCGCACCAATAACGGAGCATGGTCAGCCTGGGCTGCTTACACTTCAGGTACAAATATTTCAACCGCTGATTTATCAGGTGTTGAAATACGTACCCGCCGCACTGCAACTTACTGTGAAAATTCTGCCTACACAACTGTTGGCTGGACTGTAGAAGCTACACCAATCGCTGGTTCACTTACCAAAACTCCAAATGTGATGAACGTTTGCGAGAACGACCTCGTTTCTGCAATACTGACCTCAGGCAACGGTGGCAACGGCATCGATGAACTCGAATTCCGCACCAATGATGGAACCTGGTCAGCATGGACTGCTTACACTTCAGGTACAAATATTTCAACCGCTGATTTATCAGGTGTTGAGATTCGCACCCGTCGCATGGCAACTTATTGCGTAAATTCAGCTTATACAACCATCAGCTGGAGCGTTGAAGCAACACCAATCGCTGGAATGCTTGTTAAAACGCCTGATGTTGACGATGTTTGTATAGGTGAGCTCATTTCTGCAACATTAATTGCAGGTACAGGAGGCAACGGAACAGACTTCCTGGAATACAGAACTCATGATGGCTCAGCATGGACTGACTGGAGTGCTTACATTTCAGGAACATCCATCAATACAACCCCATTCACTTCTGTGGAAATCCGCACATGGCGCACTGCTAACTATTGTGAAAATTCTGACTTCAATGTTGTTAGCTGGGATGTCAACCCTTTAACTGTTGGAGGCGTTGTTGAAGGACCTGAAGGCGTTTGCTACGGCACGAACAGCACCATACTGACAGCAACCGGATACACAGGAAGCATAGTAATGTGGCAGACTTCAACCAATTATTGGGCAACAACAACCAACATTCAGCACACCGAACCTACACTTCTCGTCGAAGACCTGACTGTTACAACCCAATTCAGAACAGTGGTACAAAGCGGAAGCTGCAGTCAGTTATATTCAATCGCTGCTGAAATCGGTGTTGATCCGATTCCTGCTCCGTTTATTGCTGGCGCTGAAGTAATTTGTGACTTAAACGAAATCTACGAATATGCCACAGAACCGGATATGGTTAACTATCAGTGGAGCGTTTCTTCAGGCCAGATTATTTCAGGACAGGGAAGCAATCTTGTATTGGTACAATGGAGTGGTTCAGGTGATCAGTCAATTACTGTTGAGTATCAGACCGTTTTCGGATGTACAATGCCTGAGCCTTTCTCAATTGCTGTTGAGATTCTCACTCCTGAAACTCCGGTAATCACCATCGAGGGATTCACACTCACAAGCAGTGCAACCGAAGGCAACCAATGGTACATGAATGGAATTATTATTGAAGGAGCAACTTCACAGACTTATGAAGTCACCGAAAACGGAGACTACACCTGTGTTGTTACACTC
>WSXU01000070.1 GCA_009773455.1 Bacteroidota bacterium
GATGGAAATACCCTGTTCTCGTTGTCCATAAATCCGATTTTGTAGCGGTATGGCCTCATGGCAGGATTGGAATCAAAATCGGTGACCATCGGCACATCCTCATAGCTTACAGTATCAATAACCTCATAAACATTAAATTCATCTGTTTCCTTGTAGATCAGAAAATCAGCAATAAGGTCCGAAGAAGGTTTTTCCCAGATGATAACATTCTGATTTGTAAGACTGTCCACCGTCACCATACAGATAGGTGTTTCGGGGTAAGGCATGATGGTAAAAACATCGCTTACATCGGTGGATGACAATGAATAAGAATCGTTGATCCGGATAAGGCATTCATCGGAACTCAAGTTTGGCGTATACCAAACGACGCTCCCTGAAGTGCCCTGACTCATTCCGTAAGCGATAACTTCCCAGGTTTCACCATTATCCGGGGAGAATTCGATGTAGTTTTCAGCTCCGTAGAGGTTCTGCACATTCCAGCTAATGGTAAGAAAGCTGTTAACATTTACAATCTGGCCTTCAACGGGCGAGGTAATGTTGTACACAGGTGCAGGAATGACCTGAAAAACCTGGCTCAGGGCAAAGGTTGAAGGGTCTTCTGCATCGTACAGTTTCAGGATGCAGGCATTCGCAGGCGTTTCGCTTAAGATAAGGTATGTAGAACCCAGAAATGCATTGAGGTTTTGTGCTAAGGGAGTATATGTCAGTCCGTTATCGGTTGATATTTCTGCATTGAGCAGAGTAATACCTTGTTGATAAAGAGTCCAGTTCACATAAGTAAGGGTGTTTGCAAAGACCGCAGAGCTGGAAGATGGCTCATAAATGCTGATTGGCGGAAATGAAACCGTGAATGTTGCATCACTGATATCGCTGACAGTGGGGTTGCCTAAGTCGGTGATTCTGAGCAATGCATTTTGGCTGAGGAAGGGGGGAACACCAACCATTGCGCTGCCTCCGTTCGGTGTCGAAGGAACCTCTCCAAAGTACCACCAGTCGCCTCCACCGTCGGGGGAGAATTCAAGCCTCATTACGTTTCCAAGGCCCTGACCGGTCCAACTGACCTCTTCATAATTATCAACAAGCCATGCTTCACCTCCATTCGGAGCCAGCAGGGTGATGGACTGAGCCTGTAAAGTGGTTGATGTTGCTGCAAAAAACACTGCAAAGGCAAGAAATCTGACATATTTCGGAATGCTGTTGTATCTCTGTTTCATTGTTTTATATTTTTAAGAAAAGATTAAACGAAATTATTTGGAAAAAGTTCAAAACGCACAAGCCAAATTCAAACAGTCTCTTTGAATTCTAAAAAAAATATTCAACTGAAATATAAGAACCTTCAACTAAATTCAAATACCGGTCATTGCCAGACATAAAAAACAGACAATCACGACATAGCCATAGGTGTCTGTTTGAAACCGTACCGATCCTGCAGGCACACAAGGCGGATTTGATTCTGTTATGGGTTAATGTTGAATAATAAATTTCTTTGTAATCCTTTCACCGGAAGTTACAATATTCAGTAAATACAAGCCTTCGGAATAATCTGAAGTGTTGATGGGAAGCACCTGCCCTGCAACCATATCAGAATATTCAGCGGAAATAATGATCCTGCCGGCAACATCGGTGATGGTCAGGTTGATTGTTCCTAAGGCATTGTCTCCGAATTGAATGTTGAGTTGATCTTTGGCCGGAACCGGATAAACATTTAAACTTGTTTTACTGATGTTGCCTGCCGAAACAAGACTGACGGATGCCTGATTTGAGTAAATATCCGTGTAAACAG
>WSXU01000071.1 GCA_009773455.1 Bacteroidota bacterium
CCCTGACACCTGATGGAGTTCAACCCTGGTTGAATACACTTAGTGCTCCGGTACAGTATCCTCAAGTGCCACTCTCAATCAATTATCAAAAGTATGGAATGGGGGAGCAGGAGCTCGCCTGGTATGATGCCCAGCTAAAAGTGGAATCGAGGAATCAGTCAGCGGTGGCATGGGTGCAGGATTTCCTGGGATTGGTGGTGCGGAAAATCACACTGCCTGATATTCCGGTTGGTCATCTAAAATTCCTGATCAGCGATGGTTCGCGACATCAAAAGCTCAGCATCGTCAGTGGTGATTTAGACTTTGGGTTGGTGGTCGATCAACCTGATAATTGGGGAGAGGCAATTGAACTGATAATTAATTCCAGGTTGGAGTGCTCAAGCGAGAAAATACAGGAAGTCTTCACAACTTGTCTGCAACAAGCAACAAGTGCTGATGTGAAGGTGACTATGGTTGCAGAGGATTCCTTCCATCCGGGATTTCCTGACCCAACTTACAGATTTCCAAGGATTTGAGGAGGAAAAGTCCAGGTTTTCACATCCATCCATGGATACTCATTATCAAACTGATTGAAAACAGTTGGCAGACGTAACCATTTTCAAATGGTTTTAATTTAATATCCTGTGAATTGATTCACAGGATACACTGTTGACCATCCTGGTAGAAGAAGCCTTCCACCCGGGATTTCCAAACCCGACTTACAGATTACCGAAGCTATAACTTAAGATCATTCAATGGCACAGCTTCAATAATCCCCTCATCAGCCGTCATCTGAATCCGATGCTGCGGTGGGACGACCAGAAAATCCTGATCCCATTCGCCAAAGATTTGCTTCTTGATCAATTGAAAATTAGCCGGGATGCTTTCCAGGTTCCAACCATTCTTTTTTGCTTGTGCCTGTGCATTTCTGCGGATTTCGTCATTGACGCCAAACTCAGTTTCGAACAGGACGGCGCGGGTGTAACGCTGCTGCCAGCCATTCAGGGTTTCCATCAGGTATTGCGCGTTTTCTTCGCCATATTTACGCACAAATTCTTCAAACGTATTATTCAGATCTGGTGGCAGAACGCTGCCCAGGACCATATTTTCCCCATATCTGCCGGAGCGTTCCAGATAATCCTGTGAGTACCAGTAGGTACCCGGGTGGTTATTTTGCTGATCGCTGTAGGACTCCCGGCTGCCCAGGTAGAGAGTGATGCAGTCATGCGCTCTGGGAATTACCAGCTGCACATCCCGACTGACCAGTCCATCAATCGCTCGACCACATAATCCATAGGTGAGCAAAATGGCATCATAATCCGCGGCAGATGTTTGGTCGATACTATTTTGAAGGTGTTCGCGCAGATTATTGGGACGATCGTGTAATCCGATTTTCTGCAAGGCTACATTGATCCGGTGTGGGGTTTGGGCAGCATAAAAAAATACAGCTCGAGCCAGCGCTTCACAGGCAATCACATTAAAGGAGTTGGTTGAGATTTCCATTTTTTTCCATGAATAAGGCACTGACATAAATATCATTGAAGGTTTCTTCAGCGGTCAGTTCCACATAATCAATCTCTCGACTTGTTTTTTCTGCCAGGGTGCGTTGGCTGTGATTGACCAGCAACATACGGGCACCTGCGCCAGCTGCGTTCCCAATCTGGCTATAGCGTTCGAGCGGTACATCAGGAAACATCCCGATCTCAATCGCGCTGCCAAGATCCAGATAATTGCCAAATGCACCCGCGATCAGGAAATGATCGATTTGGTCTGGCTGAATCCCTGCCTTCCG
>WSXU01000038.1 GCA_009773455.1 Bacteroidota bacterium
ATTTAGCAGTCTGTCCGCTCGAATTAATGTTAAAAATAGGAATAATCTTTAATCTACCCAACCAGCCCTGGCATTTAGCCTGTGTTACAGGAGAGTAGCCGAAATTTTTTCCGTGAATGCAGCCATTGACTGAAGATTGGCACTGAATTTCGTTATCCATCCCGATTTATGTTTGTGCGTGCAGAGCCGGTCCGGCTTTATTTCCTGCGCGAAAAGTGGGAGCGGGGCTGGATGTTCAGAACTGCGGGATTGGAACGAAATTTGGCTCTTCGTGCCAGTTTGAAGGCAATGGCGGAAGATCTGCAAACCTGTTTTACCCAGGTTTAACTTTCCCGGGGAGGTTATCCCGGAGCTTTGAACGCCTGGCTTCAGTATTTAAGTGTCAAAGAGCGGTGAACCAAAAAACTCAGACTTCTGTCTTTTCATTTTTTTTCAACATATCAGACAGGCAAATTTTGGCTATTTCCTGTAACTTGTTTATATCCTCAACTGGTAAGCGAGAAAACTGAGTTTATAACGCCATAAGAGTTAAGTATCCTCAGTTTTTGATCGATATATTGAGTTCTATATTTCACAATTCAAGATCGTCAAATGGCGACTTGATCTGCTGAATATGCCTCGTGCTTACATGCGTGTAAATCTCAGTGGTCTTGCTGCTCTTGTGCCCGAGTATCTCCTGTATAAACCTCAGATCTGTCCCGTTCTCCAGCAAATGCGTGGCATATGAATGACGCAGCCAGTGCAACGTTACGGGCTTGGTTATCCCTGCTAATTTAGTGTATTTCTTCAGTACCTCCTCCAGCGAACGGTCAGAATATTTTTCACCCTTTTCCCAACCCTCAAATAGCCAGGTTTCGGTCCGGTACCTGTTATAATAAGCCCTCAACAAATCAACGATACGCGACGATAACGGTATTACCCTGTCCTTTTTACCTTTTGAGTTTTTTACCAGAAGCAAACCCCGCTTTGAATCCACATCATTCAGCGTTAAATTGATCATTTCACTCCGCCGTAAACCACACGAATAAATCAATGCCAGCATAGCCTGATGCTTCAGGTTCGGTTCAGCAGCCTTCAGTATACTGGTAACCTCTTCCTTGCTCAATACGTTGGGCAGCTTCTTGTAATTCTTCGGCCTGTGGATAAGCTCAGGATCAAGGTGCCGCTGCTCCACTACCCTGCAAAACAGTTTGATCGCATTCACAACCTGGTTCTGATAACTGCTGCTGTATCGGTTGGCCAGAATGTAATCGTTGTTGAACTGAATAATAGCGTCATTGGTGATGTCTTCTGTTGATTTCTCATTGAAATACCTCAGAAAAGTCCGCAAACAGTCGGTATAGATCCTGATGCTGTTTTCGCTGTACCGTTTGCTGAGCATCCATTGACTTAACCTTTCCAACTTCTCCGCAGCTTCGCGGGTTAGATCAGGCAGCCGGATTTTAGGATGCTGAAAAACGGGTTTGGCTTGTACGGACGCTTCAGACTTGCTCCTCTTCAGCGACTCCAGATCAAGCCAGGCTTTTCCCCTGAAGGTGCCGAAAAGATAATCCAGCGATTCCTTACTATCGGGCATATGCCAGACCCGTAGGCTCCGGCTCCAGGAACAACCGGGGATCATTTTCAGCAGACCGATAAATTCAGGATTGTAATCAAATTCTGCAGCTATCCGTTTTTCACCCTGGTAAGTTACAGATCTTAAGGTAATTACTATTTGTTTTGCCATCGAAACCGGGATTAACAATAAACGCCTTCATTGTCAGTCAGTGGTTCCCGGTTACCAGTAACTGAATACAAAAATCAGAGATAAATATAGTGAGAAAAATCAAAAATGCAGATGAACAATGCATATAAATGCGAAACGGACATAAAATATTTAATCATCAGATATTGTGAACAATAGCATATAAATGAGCAACCTTCATGAAAAATTTACTTCTATATCTTGTTTTTAAACCAGAATTGGGAAGTAAAAAAAACGCCCGCGTTCAGGGCGGGCGTTTTTGAAAACAGAATACGTGTCTTACTTTCCGGGCTCCTCATAGTCCGAAACCGGCGCACAGGTGCAAACCAGGTTACGGTCACCGAAAGCATCGTCAATGCGCGTTACAGCCGGCCAGTATTTATCGGTCTTGTCACAGGCAGCCGGAAAAGCAGCCTTCTCACGTGAGTAAGGGAGGTTCCAGTCATCGGTAGCTACCATACACAGGGTGTGGGGTGCCTTCTTAATCACATTCACCACCCTGTCGGCCCTGCCCTCAGCAATCTCATCAACCTCTTTGCGGATGGCCACCATAGCCTCCACAAACCGGTCGAGCTCCTCCAGCGGCTCACTCTCGGTGGGCTCTACCATCAGGGTGCCGTGCACAGGGAAGGCTACAGTGGGCGCATGGAAACCATAATCCATCAGCCGCTTGGCGAGGTCAATCACCTGCAGGTCGGCCGTTTTGCTGAACTCATTGCAGTCGAGGATCATCTCATGCGCCACATGACCGTTCTTGCCGGTATAAAGGATCTTATAATGCCCTTCAAGCCTGGTCTTCAGGTAATTGGCATTCAGTATGGCCAGATTTGTTGCTTCTGTCAGCCCTGTTCCACCCAGCAGCTTTATGTAACCGTAGGATATGGGCAGTATCGAAGCACTTCCGAAAGGTGCAGCAGCTACAGCCGTGATGGCTGAATCGCCACCGGTTTTCACAAGTTTATGTCCCGGAAGGAAGGGTTTCAGATGCCTGGCTACACCAATCGGGCCTACACCGGGTCCGCCGCCACCATGGGGGATGGCAAAGGTCTTGTGCAGGTTCAGGTGGCATACATCGGCGCCGATAAAGCCGGGGCTGGTCAAACCCACCTGCGCGTTCATGTTGGCGCCGTCCATATAGACCTGGCCGCCGTTTTCATGAATAATTCTGATCAGGTCAAGGATGCCCTCTTCAAAAACCCCATGGGTCGAAGGATAGGTAACCATGCACGAGGAAAGGGTATCCCTGTATTTTTCAGCTTTTTCTTTCAGATCATCCAGATCGATGTTGCCATTGGCATCGGTTTTTACCACCACCACCGTCATCCCGGCCATAGCGGCACTGGCAGGATTGGTGCCGTGCGCCGAAGCCGGAATCAGGCATACATTCCGGTGGCTGTCGCCACGGCTCAGATGGTAGGCCCTGATCACCAGCAAACCGGTATATTCGCCGGCAGCGCCCGAATTGGGCTGGAACGACATGGCGGCAAAACCGGTGATTTCACACAAAGCCTTCTCAAGGTCACGTATCATCAGGTAATAACCTTCTGCCTGCTCTTCAGGAACAAACGGGTGGAGACTGTTAAACTCAGGCCAGCTGAGAGCGAACAGCTCGGCAGCGGCATTCAGCTTCATGGTGCACGATCCCAGTGGAATCATCGACCGGTTCAGCGAAAGATCCTTGCCTTCAAGTTTCTTCAGGAAACGCATCATACCGGTTTCGGAATGGTAATTGTTGAATACCGGTTCCTGCATAAAGGCCGAACTGCGCCTGAATTCAGCCGGTATGGTCTTTATCTGGCAGCAATCCTCGGGAATACATACATAGTCTTTGAATTCTTTACGGGCAGCCGAAGCGAAGATATTCACCAGTGTGTTCACATCCTCCAGGTTGGTGGTTTCGTCAAGGCTGATGCCGATCACCCTTTCGCTCAGGTAACGGAAGTTTACTTCATTCTCAAGGGCCAGTTTGCGCAACTCAGCCATCCTTACCGTTTCCGGGACTTCAATGCGTACTGTGTCGAAATAGGTGCCATTCAACTGGGTATAGCCGTATTTCAATACTTCTGTGGCCAGTACACCGGCCAGAGTGTTGATGCGCTCAGCAATCTGCCGTATACCTGCCGGCCCGTGATAAACCCCGTACATGCCGCTCATTATGGCCAGCAGGGCCTGTGCGGTGCAGATGTTGGATGTGGCACGCTCACGCTTGATGTGCTGCTCACGGGTCTGCAGGGCCATTCGGAGTGCCCTGTTGCCCTGTGCATCCACCGATACGCCGATGATGCGCCCGGGAATGTTTCTCTTATACTCTTCGCGGGTGGCGAAATAGCCTGCGTGCGGTCCGCCGAACCCCATAGGAAGGCCAAAACGCTGGTTGGTACCCACCACCACATCGGCCCCCCATTCGCCCGGAGGCGTCAGCAGGGCCAGGCTCATCAGATCGGCAGCTACAGCAACCAAGACCCCTTTTTCATGGGCTTTGGCCACAAAGCCGCTGTAATCGTAAATCTCACCGGTTTCATCGGGGTACTGTACCATGGCGCCAAACCAGGTAGCGTCGAATTCAATGGTCTGCCAGTCGCCGGTCTCTACTTTGATGCCCAGCGGTTCGGCCCGGGTTACCAGCACATCGATCGTCTGGGGGAAAAGTTTGTCCGATATAAAGAACCGGTTGGCACCGGCTTTCACAGCCTCACGTGAACGTGAGTTAAAAAGCATAATCATCGCTTCCGAGGCCGAAGTACCTTCATCAAGCAGCGAGGCATTGGCCAGGGGCATACCGGTCAGATCGCTGATCATGGTCTGATAAATCAGCAACGCTTCAAGCCTGCCCTGCGAAATCTCTGCCTGGTAAGGTGTGTATGAAGTGTACCATCCAGGATTCTCGAGAATGTTACGCTGGATGACACCGGGCGTGATACAGTTGTAATATCCCAGTCCGATATAGGTCTTAAAGAGTTTATTCCTCGATCCCAGCTGTTTCAGGTGGGTAAGGTATTCGTATTCGTTGAGGGCTTCAGGCAGATTCAGGGCTTTGGGAAGCCTGATCGAAGCAGGAACAGTTTCATCAATCAGCTGGTTGAGGCTGTTAACCCCAATGGTTTTCAGCATTTCGGCGACCTCATTTTCCCTGGGTCCGTTATGGCGATTGATGAAGTTATTGGTGAGTTTTGACATGGGATGATGTTATTGTATAATGGTTGACCGGATGGTTGAAATATGGGGCAAAGATAAAGATTATCATATACCCGTTAAAATTTGAAGGGGAAACTTTTAATAATCTATAATGTTGATTAACAGATATATGTGATAAATTGAATATCACAATCAGGTTTTCCGGAGTGTAGCTGCACGGCAGGTTTCCTTTTCAATAAACCCCGGATTAAAAACAAAAGCTGCCTTTCGGCAGCCTTTATTTTATCGAATGCTTGATTTCACCGGCACCTGAAGGATAGTTGAAATCCAGTGGCCGGGTTGAAATTATTCATTGATCCTCATCTTGTAGAACGATCTCCAGACAAAGACCAGCGCCACCGCCAGGAAGAAAAACCCGATGTAATGGGCTACCGGTCTGAAATGCTCAGCTATGGCTATCTCCATGGCCAGCAACCCGAACAGGGTGGTAAATTTGATGATCGGGTTCAGCGCCACCGATGAAGTGTCTTTGAAAGGATCGCCTACGGTGTCGCCGACAACGGAAGCAGCATGCAGTTCGGTTCCCTTTTCCTTCATATCCACTTCAATCACCTTTTTGGCATTGTCCCATGCACCACCGGCATTGGCCATAAATACAGCCTGGAACAATCCGAAGAAAGCGATGGAAATCAGGTAACTGACAAACAACGAAACAGGCAGGGCGAATTTCATCTTGTCGGCATCGGTCATTCCTGCTTCAAGTCCGGTGGGAGAGGAGAGGAAGGCAAAAGCCAGGGCAAAGGAGAAAATGGCGATGAAAATATTCCACATACCCTTCTGGGCATATACTGTGCAGATCTGAACCACCTGTTTCGATTTTTCAACATCCGCTTTTTTTGGTGCATTGGGGTCGAGGTTGATGTTCTTGCGGATAAATTCAACAGCACGTCCGGCACCGGTAGCCACAGCCTGTATGGAGGCTCCGGTAAACCAGTAAACAACAGCGCCACCGGCCAGGAATCCAAGAATAGTATAAGGATTGAGCAGGTTCAGAATCTGCTCGGGATTTACTCCCAGGCTTTTCTGGATAACCAGGATAAGCGAAAAGATCATGGTGGTAGCTCCAACTACGGCGGTACCGATCAGCACCGGTTTGGCAGTTGCCTTAAAGGTATTGCCGGCTCCATCGTTGGCTTCGAGATAGTATTTCGATTTCTCAAAATCTGGCTTGAAACCAAATTCCTTTTCAATCTCAATGCTTTTTGCTTTCTGATCTTCTTCAATCAGCGACAACTCATAAATCGACTGGGCATTGTCGGTCACAGGACCATAGCTGTCGACCGCGATGGTTACCGGGCCCATGCCCAGCATACCGAAGGCAACCAGTCCGAAGGCGAAAATCGAAGGATAGATCATCAGGCCGTCAAGCCCGAAAGTGCTGGCAAAATAAGCTGTAAACATCAGCAGCAGGAAAACCATACCCATCCAGAAGGCGCTGAAATTTCCGGCCACGAGTCCTGCCAGGATGTTGAGCGAAGCACCCCCTTTCTTGGAAGCTTCAACCACTTCATTCACGTGGGTTGACTTGGGGCTGGTAAATATTTTCGTGAATTCAGGAATCAGGGCCGCACCCAGGGTACCCACACTGATGATGATCGACAGCGTGATCCATAGATTATCCGGCATATCGCTGATGGTCAGATAGCTAACGATGAAAGTAACAAAAATGGAGAGGATGGAAGTGATCCACACCAGTGAAGTCAGCGGCTTTTCAAAGTCAAGGTCGTCGACATTTGAATATTTTGCCTTGGTAATAATGCCATTGATATAGAAAGAAACGATCGAGGTAACGATCATCAGGATTCTCATAATAAAGATCCAGGTCAGCAACTGTACCTGGTAAGCGGGATCGGTAACGGCCAGCAGGATAAAGGAGATCAGTGCCACTCCGGTAACACCGTAGGTTTCAAAACCGTCGGCGGTAGGTCCGACACTGTCGCCGGCATTGTCGCCAACGCAATCGGCAATGGTGCCCGGGTTACGTGGATCGTCTTCGCCGATCTTGAAAATCACCTTCATCAGGTCGGATCCGATGTCGGCAATCTTGGTGAAAATACCGCCTGCAATCCTGAGGGCCGAAGCACCCAGCGATTCTCCGATGGCAAAACCTATAAAACTGGCACCGGCATATTCACCGGGCACAAACATCAGGATGATGAGCATCATGATGAGTTCAAGCGAAATCAAAACAACACCGATACTCATTCCGGCATTCAGCGGGATATTGAGCAGCTTGATGGGCTTACGTTCGAGCGAAGCAAAAGCCATCCTTGAATTGGCCAGGGTGTTCATGCGGATGCCGAACCAGGCAACACTGTAAGAACCCAGGATACCGATTACCGTCCACCCCAGGATCATCAGCACGGCGCCGAATCCGAAGTTGGCTTCCGAAAGGAAACCAAAATAGAAAGCCACAGCCGATCCGACAAAAAGGAACAGGATGGCAAGAAACTTGCCCTGCTGAATCAGGTAGGTTTTCCCGGTTTCATAAATAACATTGGCCACATCAAGCATCGACTGGTGAGCCCTGATCTTTTTAACCTTTAAAAATTGGTAAAAACCGAACAGGAGTCCGGCAAGGGTAATTAAAAATCCCCAGTAGAGGATGGGCTGGTCTTTTATTCCGGCAGGGATAACAAGATCAGCTTCGCTTGCATTGGTCATAGCCGGCAATAGTGCAACAGCCAGCAGGGTTAGGATTCTCTTCATACGCGCTCCGATTGATTTTCAAATGTTGGTTGGTTATATTTTACAAATATAGGGAAGTAATTGCGAATACAAAAACCACAAAGCGCCCGTATTGTTTAAATAACAGCCATTTAACGCCTGTTTCAGCCAGGTAAGTCAACGGAATAGATGCAGTATTCTATATGTATCTGCCTGATTTCGCAATCGTTTGCGGAAATTTTATTCTTTGAGAAAATATCCTGAAATGTTGAAAAAAAATTAATTACCGGCAGATGGCCGGCTGAAATTTTTATTTTCTAATTTTAGCATCTTAAATTATAGCTGCCAATCGTTGATGGAAAAAATACCGTTGAAATTATTGGGAATGATCAACAGCCAGTCACAGAGTGGAGCCTACACACTGATACTGGGTGAAGTGGAAGGAAAACGGAGGCTGCCTATTCTGATCAATGGCTTTGAAGCCCAGGCCATTCTGTTCCATATCGAACAGATAAAAATCCCCAGGCCGCTTACCCATGACTTATTCAAGAATTTCGCCGATACTTTTCATATTGAATTTCAGGAGGTGATCATCAGCAAATTTGCCCAGGGTATTTTCTATGCTACCCTGCTGTGTGATGACGGCAACGGTGTTCAGGAGATTGATTCACGCACTTCCGATGCCATAGCACTGGCGGTTAGGTTTAATTGTCCCATCTATACCTATGAGGCTGTTCTGTCGGGCGCCGGAGTTTCCATCGACGAGGAGCCCGACATCGACGAACTGGCCACCGGCGGCCTCAGCCATGCCGATGAGTATGATTTCGATAAGTTCACCCTTGAGGAACTGGAAGAAATGATGAACGAAGCCATTGAGAAAGAAGAATACGAAAAGGCTTCCTACCTCCGCGACGCCATCAACCGGCGGAAAACCGAAGAATGATCAGATAGCAACTAACAGTTAACAACTAACAACTAACAACTAACAACTAACAACTAACAGATAACAGATAACAGATAACAGATAACAGATAACAAATAACAAATAACAGATAATAGATAATAGATAATAGATAACAGTTATGCCTCATGCTTAAGTTAATATTACTTTTAGGAATAATTGATTATAATTTGGAAATAGTTGTCTAAATAGGTAACTTTGCTTCGAAATTGAAAAATTTATGCGGACTACTTATGTTTATGGAACCGAATTTTGGGATTTCTACAATAAACAAAGGCCTGAGGTTCAAGATAAAATTGACTGGATCATAGGTCTGGTTCGGACATTAAGAATGATTCCTGAGAAATTTTTCAAACATCTTGAAGGATCAGATGGACTTTTTGAAATCAGAATTAAAGCAGGAAGAGACATTTTCAGGATAATCTGCTTCTTTGATGAAGGGTATCTAATAATTCTGCTGAATGGCTTTCAGAAAAAGTCTGCCAAAACCCCAAGAAGAGAAATTGAGAAAGCAGAACGTTTAAAAAAGAACTACTATGAAGACAAATCAAGAAAATAATCTTGTTTCCTGGGATGACCATCTGGACAATAAGTATGGAAAAGTAGGCTCTCCATCCAGAGACAAATATGAAGAAGGTTTTGAGAATTTCAAAATTGGTGTTCTTATTCAGGAAGCCAGAAAACAACAGAATCTGACACAGGAGGAACTTGCATTAAAATGTGGCACCACTAAAAACTATATATCAAGAATTGAAAACAACGCCAGTGATATTCGCCTTTCGACACTTATGAGAATAATACGGGAGGGGCTTGGGGGACATCTCAAATTGAGTCTGGAATTCTAGTGCCCGCCAGCGCTTAGCCTCAACCGATAACAGATAATAGTTTTACTGCACTATCAGGATAAGATTTATAAAAACGCGTGAAGCCATTGATAACCATATAAAAGGTAATGTTGCACCCCGATGGGGCTAACTTTTTAACACGCTAAAAATATAACGTGGCTTATCCGCTCAATAATTGCTACAGCGTAGCGCGACATATCATTTCCGGATGGTATCAGGTTAACCGGACAATTCTGATGGTTCTTAGTTACCAATGAACAGGTTGGAAAATCCTGGAATAGCTTATTCTTCAGAGATGTAATTCCAGAATGCCATAGTAAAAACCGGGAACAACCCTTAATGACTGACCGAAGCCAGTTCCTTCGGATCATGCTTGTGTTTAAACAGTATAGCAAACAGTATGGCCACTACAATGGCATAAATACTGAACGACAACCAGATGCCATGCCAGTCTTTACCTTCAGGTCCGGTAAAGAAGCGGTCAATCACATATCCGCTCACTTTACTGCCCAGGAAAGCCCCGAAACCATTCGTCATCATCATAAACAACCCCTGGGCACTTGCACGGATTTTAGGATCTGTTGTTGTTTCAACGAAAAGCGAACCTGAAATATTGAAAAAATCAAACGCCATTCCGTAAACAATACACGACAGGATAATCATCCACAATCCTCCTTCGGGATTGCCGTAGGCAAACAAGCCAAAACGCAGTACCCAGGCAATCATTGAAAAGAGCATGACTTTCTTGATGCCGAAACGCTTCAGGAAAAACGGAATGGTCAGGATGAACAGGGTTTCCGATATCTGCGAAATCGACATGATGATGGTGGAATATTTCACCACAAAAGAATCGGCATAGGCAGGAATATTTTTAAAGTCATCGAGGAAAGAATCGCCGTACATATTTGTCAATTGTAAAGCCCCACCCAGGAACATGGCAAAAATGAAGAACAGGGCCATTTTATAATTGGCAAACAATTTGAAAGCATTCAGACCGATAATTTCATAAAATGAGGCGTTTTTTGAAATGGATTTCTGCGGCGGACATTTAGGCAACGAAAAAGAATAGATGCCTAAAGCAATGGCTCCGATGGCTCCGATCAGAAACTGATTTGCATTGGCTTTGCTTCCCGACAGGTTTGTGATCCACATAGCAACAATAAATCCGATGGTTCCCCATACCCTGATGGGAGGGAAATCCTTGACTACATTGAAGTTTTTACTTTTCAGAATAGAGTATGAAATGGAATTTGACAACGATATCGTAGGCATATAGAAGATCATGGCGAGCAGAATAACATAATACAACGTATCGGGATCATTTACCTGCGGTACATACAATAGCACAAGTCCGTATAAAATCTGCAGGATTCCGTACAATCTTTCGGCATTGATCCATTTATCGGCAATGATCCCGGTAAGGGCCGGCATAAATATCGAAGCAATGGCCAGTGTAGAAAAAATAGCACCGAATTGTGCTCCGGTCCACCCCTTGGCATTGAAACAATAGGTGCCAATTGTAATAAGCCATGCCCCCCAGACAAAGAACTGCATAAAACTCATGATGGTTAACCGGTTTTTGATTCCCATAGCTGCGATTGTTTAAATGATGAACTTTTTGCTGATAATTTTCTGAGGTAAATTTAGAAAGAAATAGGGATGAACAAGGCAGGCCGGGCAAAATAATTGAAAAAGTACATTACAAAAAAACCAATGACCGCCCGAAGGCAGCCACTGGTTCATTGAGAGAGAGCAACAAAGGAAAGTTGTTTCACCAAAAACAACAGTTCTATTTTTCTTCTACAGGGTTCTGCAGCAATATTTTACAAATTCACGGTTCAGATACCTTTCAGCGATACGCTCGGTGCAGAAGGGGATATCATCAACAAATGCTTCAGGTTGGGTGAAAATGCCAAGGTAATACAACGGCAGGAACCTTGAAGCAATGGATCCGGTTTCGAAGGGAATATCGTTGATATAGCTTTCAGGTGCGACCGAAGGTGCTGTAGCAACAAAATAGCCGGCACTCACTTTTCCCGTATCAAAAGGAATATCATCCACCGGAAGTTCTTCATCGGGCACCGGGAGCGAAACAGGAGCAGATAACGAACCGAGTGAATCGGAATCTGTGGTCAGTTGGTGGTCGGGATAAACGGAAACGGGATTGATGCCGGCTAATGTTGCATAGCTGATGAGCAGAACAAGTATGGCTGGGATGATGGAAGTGAGTATGGTTTTCATGTCAACAGGTTTTGGGGTTCTGCATTCTTTTGACGATAGACTGATTTACCAATACTGTGCCAAAGATTATAAAATACTGAAAACAAGATAATTGCAAACATTTCTAAATCGACATCCTATGGATTGTGTCCGATATCGGATAGTGTTTGATCAGTAGCGAACAATGGGTTTGCTTTATAAAAAAGTTATCATGCATAAAATAGAAACAACTTTAAATAGCAGAATATCAATACTGTATATGTAGCTCATGACGAGGTCCTTTTTAAACTGAAAAATTTTGAATAGACCCGGGATCTGAAATGAATCAATCTTAGTGACTCTTAGTGATCTCAGTGTCTTAGTGGTAATAATACAAGGTAAGTCCGTAGTAATTAACCACTCAGGCACTAAGGACACTTAGATTGCACTAAGAAAAATGAAAATGAATAATCAACCTGATTTAGTGATGAAATAATCCTGGTGACCCTTAGTGATCTCAGTGTCTTAATGGTGAAAAAACAAGGTAAGTCCTTAGTAAATAACCACTCAGGCACTAAGGATACTTAGATTGCACTTAGAAAAAATGAAAATGAATAATCAACCTGATTCAGTGATGAAATAATCTTAGTGATCCTTAGTGATCTCAGTGTCTTAGTGGTGAAAAAACGAGGTCAGTCAGAAGTAATTAACCACTCAGGCACTAAGGGCACTTAGATACACTAAGGAAAAGGGGAAAATGAAAATTCAATCCGGTTCTGTAATAAAAAATTCTTAGTGACCCTTGGTGATCTCAGTGCCTTAGTGGTGAAAAAACGAGGTCAGTCAAGAGTAATTAACCACTCAGGCACTATGGACACTTAGATGCACTTAGAAAAATGCAGAATATAGATTCAACCCGGTCTGGCCCGGACAAGATAAAAATAGCCGGACAGAGCCGGCTATCCCTGTTATATAAAAAGTGAAAAGCTTATTGTTTAATAAACTTGGCGACACCTCTGATGCCATCCTCAGTAACCATCAGCAGGTAATTTCCAGGCTTCAGGTTTCCTGTTTTCACGACAATGCGGCCGTTCTCTTCAAAAGCATATTCCGGTATGATCACGTGTCCCGAGGCACTGACTATACTTACCTTAGCCCTGCTGCTGAACTTGTTCTGCACAGCCACGAAGGTCTCTGTTACGGGATTTGGCGACACATTCAATGTAACCGTCTGCAGGTCGTTGATGCCACCGCAGATGTAAAAGTTAACCACTACTGTATCGCTTCCCGGGCAGCCGTTCATCAGGTAATCTACCCTGATAACAGCGTAATTCAGCCCGATGCCGGTTGAGTCAACCTGGAAGGCCTGGCCCTGCAGCTTCTCTGTACCGTTAACGAACCAGGTCACGCTTTCATATCCATCTCCGGCATCAAGCATCACCGAGGCATCAGCACAGATCTGCAGGCTGTCGGCACCGAGGTTCACCTCCTTAAATTCCGCCACATTCACGGTAACAGATGCAAACATCATGTTGTTCTGGGAATCGGCAACCATCACTGAATAGGTCGTTGTGTCGACCGGTGCAACCCTGATCGAAGCCGTGGTGTCCAGCGTACTCCATAGGTATGAATAAGGTGGCGTGCCACCTGCAACTTCCGCCTGTATGGTAACCGAATCGCCGGCGCACAGGGTCAGATCCGGGCCGAGATTTACGCTGAGCGGGGTCAGGTCATGAATGTTGTCGATGTAACGGGCTGTAAGCATGGGGCCCTCCTGGGTGATTGTAAGCACCGGTATGCCAAATCCGTTGGCCAGCCATTGGAATTCGGTGTAATGCCTGTTAACAGGAACCCCGATCTGCAATGAGTCGATGAAAAGACTGTCGCGCTCAAAAACCTCCGATTTCACGCGCAGGGTGTTGAAGGTTCCAAACGGGGTCGACAACGATCCCCAACCATCTACTTCGTTCACCCGTTTTCTTTCGATGCTGAAAAATCCGATGCCAGGCAATTCGAGGCTGTAGGCCGAAAGGCTCGAATCGGCAGGAGAGTTTTCCTGCAAAGGGAAGGTGTACAACAATTCAGGATGATCAAATTTCATCGGAACCGGCACACCCATGATGGCTGCCGCGTAACCTGCCCTGACATAGTTGGTAGCGCTCTCCTTATAAAAGATGTACGCATCGGTCACTTCAAATCCGGGGAGAAAATCAAGCGACTGTAGGGGTGAAGCAAGGTTGGCCACACTCTGATTGAAAATAATCTGATAAATGAATGGTGTTGACTGCGGGCTGACATAACCTTCAACAACCTGGCTCTGTGGCTGAAGTGAAGTGAAATCCCAGGTATAATCGGGGCCGGTAACTGAAGGATCAATCCCGAAAAGTACAGCAGCATTGCTGAGTCTGATGGTATCACCGACATCAGGCATATCATCACGGGTGATGGTTATCTGTGCCATTAAACCCACGCTGAAAGTAATGAATGAGAGAAAAATGACGAGTTTTTTCATAGTTCTATGTTTTTTACCGGAATCTGCATCCGGATGAAGTTAACGTATTTGATGGATGATGTGCCAAATTAACGATAATTCCGATAGGGTATGAAATTTACTGAACTGAAACTGCTTTTTTTCTGGGCCGCTTGAAAATCTCTGAAAACTTGTCAAATTCAAACCTGTAGTATACGCCGACTCCCTGCCGGTATGTGGCATAGGAAGAACTGATGTCGAACGGATTATTTGCCTTGTTGAAAGCTTTTACCCTGAAACGGCCATCGGGTGTTATTTTTACATCC
>WSXU01000009.1 GCA_009773455.1 Bacteroidota bacterium
AAACCGCCCAAACATTCAATCGGGGGAAATTGCCGAAAGATTGGGGATACCTTCACCAACCGTAAAACGTATTTTGTCGGAGTTACTCAATAAAGGATTGATTGAAAAACAAGGAAGTGGACGCAATGTGAGTTACACGATAAAATAACACAACGATACATTCTAATAACAGAATTGACATAATAAATATTAAAATCGCCCAGCTACTTACAGGCGTTTGGCAAAAAAGCGGGTTCAGTGGTTAAATGATGCTTAGTGCTTCGTATCAAGTTCAGTGCTGGCAGATACTTTATTGCTTCAAAATCCACTTCTTCGCCAAGCGCCAACCGTTAGCGGTTATCAGAAAATAACAACATGAACAGAAAGACAATAATAGATTCGATTATAGTGATATTGACATTTTTGATTGCTTTTTACGGCAAACGTATACTGTCGGAATATTATACAATTTCCATTTCTTCTGCTTATTTGAAAATTGCCTATTCCTATTTGTGGTGGA
The DNA here is from genome assembly GCA_009773455.1 of Bacteroidota bacterium. Classification (GTDB taxonomy): domain Bacteria; phylum Bacteroidota; class Bacteroidia; order Bacteroidales; family Lentimicrobiaceae; genus Lentimicrobium. Next base: position 500 of record WSXU01000009.1, read on the forward strand.
TATTACCGACAGCACTAATTGCTGGACTTTTATTCGGATTCAGTAGTATACTTTATAATATCGGTATTCAAAAAGGCCTTAAAACGGGGCTTTTATTTTCAATTGTTACTGTATTGCCTATGTTTCTAAGTTCTGCAATAATTGGACAGGTAGGAGAAGATTTAAATATACTACGTCTGGTTCAACAAACAATTTTTGCAGGGTTGATGGAGGAATATCTTTTTAGAGGCTTTTTATTTGGTATATTATTCAGAAAATCAGGCTGGGGATTTATTCCTGCTTCAATATTAGGAGCCTTGATTTTCGGATTAGGGCATATTTATCAGGGCTCAACATTTCTGGAAACCACGGGAGTCTTTTTCATAACTTCTATTGGTGGTATTTGGTTTGCATGGTTATACATTGAATGGAATAATAACTTATGGGTTCCCATTTTCCTTCATATTCTCATGAATATTTCCTGGGGATTGTTTGAAGTAAGTAATAACGCATTGGGGGGATTTTATACAAACCTGTTTAGAATAATTACAATTACGTTAACAATAATAATAACCATTAAATACAATCAGAAAAACGGATTAAGAATAAACAGCAAGAATTTGATTATAAACGATAACAACCGCTAACACACAGTTTAGCAAGCGGGGCATTCTGCTATCCCCATCATTTTATTTGTATTGAGCTTTAGAATAAAGATGAAACACTGTACCTTCGAAATCCCCGCCTGACGCAAACTGTGATACCGTTGGGAATAAGCATAAAGCGCTGATATTCAATCAGAAAATTTATAAACTCATGGCAGATAAAACAGCTTTTGACATTCTTTTTGAAAAGCTTTCGAATAAAGGTATGAAACCTGAAAGACGGATTTCCGAAAGGAATTTTGTTGTGCCTGGTGTAGACAGAATGTCAAATACAAAATACATTATTGCGAGAAACAAGACTTTCTATTTCTGTGCTTATGATTCCCATGGAACAAGTGCTTATTCCTCCAATACTTTTACCGGCATTTATTCAACAATTAATTTGCCGGCGGAAACAGAATGCTATATCTACAAAAAAGACTGGACAGACCAAATCTTAAGAACAGGAAAACACAAAACTGAAATCAAATACATAGACGAGAATCTTACAATTACATCAGCGACAAAATGGACTCCTTCCTTAATTTTAAGCCCTGCGGATGTCAATTTATTCCTTGAAATCCACATTAGCATTGTGCCTCTTAAAATTGTAATTCAGCATGACTATCTTTCACTAATTGAGGAACTGAAAGATAAGACTATCATTGGAATTGAAACAGACACATGGCTTTATGAGGATAGCGATTTAGATACTTTTATCAACTTAGGCGGCCAACTCATTGAAAATATCACAAAAGCCTGTGCCTGAAAACAAGCCGGCAGAAACCAAAAAAATTGCACTTAAAAAATGACAAATAAATTACTCTTCTTATTCCTGTTTTGTTGTTCAACAAGTTTCGCACAAAACTCAAAATTTGTGAATGTTTTTATCGGAACCGATGGCACAGGACACACTTTTCCAGGTCCTTCAATGCCTTTTGGAATGATACAACCAGGACCCGACAATCGAAATTCCGGGTGGGATTATACCAGTGGTTATCAGTATAAAGACACTTTGCTGTCTGGCTTTTCTCAAACTCGTTTTAGTGGAACAGGTATTAGTGAAATGGGAGATGTCCTGATGCTTCCCATTAATCCGGAAAAGGAAAAACTAAAGAATTCTTATTTTAAAAACACCGAAACCGGAAAGCCCGGTTATTATTCATTAACCAAAAAAGACGATGTAAAAGTAGAACTTACATGCTCGGAAAGAGTGGCTTTTCATCAATATACTTTTCCTGGAAAAGAAGCAAGAGTGCTGGTAGACTTACAACATGGTCTGCGATTTGTATCTGATGAAAGTAATCAGAAAGGCTTAGTAATTGAAAGCGATGTGAAAATTGAAAACAACACTACCATTTCCGGCTATTGTGCTACCCGGAATTGGGTGAACCGAAAATACTTTTTTACAATAACTTTTGACCACCCTTTTGTAAAATCAACACTTCCTGACAAAAAGGAAAACGAAAAAGCTCCAAAATATTTACTTGATTTTATACTTTCAAAGGACAGAAATCTGAAGGTAAAAATTGCATTGTCTTCTGTTTCTGTAGACGGTGCAAAACTTAATATAACAAATGAAATACCGCATTGGGATTTTGAAAAAGTATACCAAAACAATCTGATGACCTGGAATAACTACTTAAACAGAATAACGATCGAAGCACCTCAAAAACAGAAAGAAATATTCTATACTTCGCTGTATCACCTGTTTTTACAACCTTCAAACATAGCCGATGTTGATGGACAATACAGAGGAGCTGACGATAAAATTGCTCTTGCTGCCAATAAAGAATACTATTCAACTTTATCAATCTGGGATATTTACCGGGGTGCATTCCCATTATTGCAAATATTAGCCCCTGAAAAAATTGATGGTATTATCCAAACAATGCTTACTCATCATAAAGCCAAAGGATTCTTACCCATCTGGACAGCCTGGGGACAAGACAATTATTGTATGATTGGCAATCACGCAATTCCTATGATTTTATCATCTTTCCAGAATGGTTTCAGAGGTTTCGATGCAAATGAAGCTTTACAGGCAATGGTAGAAACTTCAACAAAATCGCATATCAATTCGGATTGGGAATTGTATAACCATTACGGTTATTATCCATTTGACAAAATTGACAATGAAGCCGTTTCAAGAACCCTGGAAAGTGGTTATGATGATTGGTGTGTAGCAGAAATGGCGAAAAAATCAGGCAAAAATGAAATAGCTGACACTTTCTCTAAAAGAGCCAATTATTACCAAAATATCTATGACAGGGAAACAACTTTTTTCAGAGGAAAAGACACCAAGGGAAATTGGCGGACACCTTTCAATCCGCTGATGGCAACCTCGCCGATGAACAACCCGGGCGACTATACTGAGGCAAATGCCTGGCAATATTTTTGGACTCCAGCGCAATACGACGTGAATGGCGTAATGAAACTATTGGGCGGAAAAGAAAATTTCACCAAAAAATTGAATTCGTTTTTTTCCACAGAAGCCGAAAATTCAAATAAATTTTTAGGACAAGAAGCAATGATCGGGCAATATGCTCACGGAAACGAACCCAGTCATCACATCATTTATCTGTATGCTTACAGCACCGAACCCAGGGCAGGCCAAAAATACATTCATCAGGTGATTAATGAATTTCATAACAACACACCTGACGGTATGATTGGCAACGATGATTGCGGACAAATGAGTGCCTGGTATATACTTTCTACCCTGGGATTTTATCCTGTAAATCCCGCCAATGGTGAATTTGTTTTTGGCAGTCCGCAAGTGAAAAAAGCCATCATTCACCTTCCCGGAAACAAAAACTTTACTATTGAAGCCAAAAATTTTTCTGAGCAAGCCATCTATAATGTAACTCGTTTTTTGAACGGAAATAAAATTAATAAACAGTTTATTACTTATCAGGATTTAATGAATGGAGGTAGTTTAACTTTTGAAATGATAAATTAATAACTTCAAAATGCTGACAGTGGATATAAAGCTTCTGCCTGCATCGTTCTGGCAATAAGTGGCTGAAGTAATTCTATGAAGCATATTTGCCAGGTTCAACATTTGGAATTCCATTAAACTTTAGTGCTAAAAATCCACCACATCGCCAGGCCCCGAGCGCATCCAACCACGGCGATTAACAACGAGCAGTTCCGGGCTAACGGGCCCCTTCAACATTAATAAAATTTATAGCGGTCCGACAACCACTGTATAAAAAGTCCGCCATTCAAAGCTGAAACCACTATAAAATATAAGAGGATAAACCGTTTCGCCTGAACCGGAGAGGGCTGGTTGATTTGAACAATTCAGCCGGACAAGGATGAAAATCAAGCATAATTGAACGAGGCCAGACGGAAGCGATCATCAGCAGTTCCGGGATATAAATTATACGAGTCAGCGCATTAAAATTGCTTCCCTGTTAAAGTAAATCAACTGGTCTATAATATCTTTGCTGTTTAGCAGGCTTATAAAATTCCGCAACCAATGAAATCAAAACTTTTGCTCACCTCGTTTATCCTTTTTTGTGTGATGACTGCTTCTGCTCAGAAAGAATTACTGAACCTTTCTTTTACGGCGGTGAATGATGATGTATACGTGCAGCTCGACAGTGTCAGGGTAATAAACCGTTCCCAGGGAACCGATACCTTGCTGGTGTGGCCGGATACCATAGTTTCGCTTGAAATACAGCCGTACGACAGGATGTTATATGTTGGATATTCAGAGGGATTTCCAGTCGGGATTCACCAGGAAAAACCCGACAATCCGTATTTTCAGCTGTTCCCATGTATACCCAATCCGGTGGACAATGAAGCACAGGTTTCACTTTACCTGCCTAAGCATGGAAGTGTGGAACTGCTTGTCAGGGATCTGTCGGGTAAAGAAGTCTTGTCAATGAGCAAGAACCTCGATGAAGGCCGGCATTCGTTCCGCTTTGTTCCCGGTGAAGGAGAGTTTTATTTTCTTACGGCCTGCTGGAATGGCTCGAGCCGTACAATAAAGATTATATCAACAGGAAGGAACAAAGTTTCAGGATGTTCATTAACCCTGAATGACATCAGCCGGACTCATTTTCCTGTAAAAGCTGGCGAAGAGATCCGGGACCTCGTAACCCTGGAGTCCGGAATCCTTGATACAGCAGGGGTGAGCGGATTACACCGTTTCCAGTTCGCCACCAACATTCCTTGTCCGGGGATACCCACCGTCACTTATGAAGGGCAGGTTTATCATACCCTTCAGATTCGAAGCCAATGCTGGATGAAGGAAAACCTGAATGTAGGGGTTATGATCCCCGGAACCCAGCAAATGATGCACAACGGGATCATTGAAAAATACTGTTTTGACAATAACCCCGTCAATTGTGCACTTTATGGCGGCCTTTATCAATGGTATGAGGTGATGCAGTATTTTACGCCGGATAATTACCAGGGGATCTGTCCGCCGGGTTGGCATATACCCAGTGACGAAGAATGGATGGTTCTGGAAGGAGCCGCTGACAGCGAGTTTGGAATCGGTGATCCGGTCTGGGAAAATACAGGTGCCAGGGGGTACGATGCTTCTTTTAACCTGAAAAACAACAATGGATGGATTTATGGCGGCAATGGAAACAACTTATTCGGATTCAGCGCATTGCCCGGGGGAACGCGGGATAACACTGCAAATTTTGTTGCCGCAGGTGAGTATTCTTACTGGTGGACATCCACATGGAATTTTACTTCCTACGGCTTCGATCGTGTATTTAATGCGCTGAACAACAATCCGATCCGGAATTCCAATGACTATCTGGGGAATGGGAATTCTGTTAGATGCCTGAAGGATGAATGAGAAGCTGAATATTCCGGAATGAGCAGATCTGATCCAACTACCTGTGGAAATTAGCTTTGGTCACCGGGTTACCAATATGCAACTGATTCAATTGCTCTGGCTTGTACTATTTACATCAATACTGAATTAAAAGACACCAAAGATAAGCTTCATATACATCTGATTAATAGTACTTTACTGATATTGCCGGGATCAATGATAAATGAATAATCCCGATCAAGGTTTCATGAAGAAAAGTACTCACCTGCCATGGGTGTAAACCAGACATCAGGCCGGGAACAATTACCGGATTCCGATGTTATTATTCCTTATAACACATTATAACAATGGGAATCAAAAATGAGTTGTCCCCGGAACAACAAGTATCAATCTTCACCACTTTAAAAACCCGCTTTGAAGAAAACATGAACCGCCATCCCGACCTGGATTGGGATAAATTACAGGCTAAACTGGAAGCCAATTCCGGCAAGCTCTGGTCGGTGCAGGAGATGGAAAAAACCGGGGGTGAGCCGGATGTTGTGGGTTATGACAGCCGTTCCGGAGAATTCATCATCTATGACTGTTCACCGGAAAGTCCCAAAGGCCGTAGAAGCATCTGTTACGACCGGGCAGCACTTGAATCCAGGAAAGAGCATAAACCGTTGACCAGCGCAGTGGAAATGGCCAAAGCCATGGGCATTGAAATTCTAACGGAAGAGCAGTACCGGGCGTTGCAGGAACTCGGGAATTTCGATCTGAAAACATCGAGCTGGGTTGAAACGCCGGCAGCCATCAGGAATCATGGTGGTGCCATCTTTTGCGACCGCCGGTATGACCATGTCTTTGTTTATCATAATGGAGCCGATTCATACTATGCAGCCAGGGGTTTCCGCGGATGTCTGAAGGTCTGACCCGGTAGCCAGCTTTTTCGGGCGGAAGGCTGGATCCATTGCGGAATTGTTACACTAAAAATTGTTGATTGACAAGTAATCGGCGATACTCCTGGCAGACCATTGTCATACCACTGCAACAATACAACCTGTAGGTTAAAATCTGCCTGAAAACAAAATGATGAACCAACCTGAAGGTTTGATTCAATGTCGTAAATTTGTCCTGAAAAAGCAAAAATCTTAGGATTAAGAACAATCCGGACTGACCTGTTTCATAATATTCATGAATGTTTGCAGATCTGATCAGAGACTCCGGGACGATGATCATCGGTCATCAGGCTTTAATGCCGAAACTTATAAAACATAACCAGACATTATGAACACTGTTTCACCCAACATCTTTGTCAGAGATATCCATAAGACAATCAGCTTTTATACTGAACTCGGGTTCGATCTGGTACTGACCGTCCCTGAAACCGGGGAGCCGGATTTCGCCATGATGGTAAGCGGAAGTGTCACCTTTATGTTCCAGACTTTCAGCAGCCTTGGCGAAGAATTGCCGGATATCAGCCGTAAGGATGGTGGTTCACTGCTGCTTTACATCCAGATAAAGGGCATCAGGGCGCTTTTTGACAGGCTAAAAGACAAAGTAACCGTCCTGAAAGGGCTTGAGAAAACCTTCTATGGGGCAACTGAATTTTCAATCAGGGACATCAACAATTACGTCCTTACTTTTGCAGAGGATGAATGATTCATCAGCTTATGATTGCATCTTATTGTTTCGCTATCTTAACGGAAAGCAATGAACAGCCATTTCTGGAGCGGAATCTGCCGGGCCGAAAGAATAAAATCCATCAGTGGAATCACCGGAATTGCCGACAGGTATGCCACCATCCTGAATTTTCAGAAGTTCTCCGATATATCGCTCAGCCTGATGATGGAAACAGAGGAATGCCGGTTAGCCGGACTATTGACGGACCTGAAGACTATCCTGTTGATTGAAGGCGCTGATGCAATTCCATCGGATTCGATGAAAACCTGCCTTGTATTTTTAAATATTTCCTTTACTGAAGGGACAGGCCATCTTGAATTTCCGGTGCCTGAGATTCCAGGGTAAAATGCTAATCAGTTGTCATAACTGAATATCGGTCAGAATCTGCCCTTATAGGTGTTGTGCCCGGCAATTTCCTCCATATTCTTCCTGACTTTTGTCCTCTGTTTGTAACCTTCTTCAGCATAACCCAGGCTGATTACCAGACCAATGGATTTCTCCGCCGGGATATGCAATAATTTCTGCAGTTTTTTCTCATCGAACCAGCCGATCATGCAGGTCCCCAGGCCGAGTTCTGCCGCCTGCAGGCAAAAATGCTCCGCAGCAATCCCGATGTCGATCAAGGGCCACTCTTTCTTCTTTACCTGCATGGCCAGGCGGGTGATCAGCCGGGCTTTCTCTATGACAATCACCACAAATACCGGAGCCTGCAGAGTAAACTTATTGATCAGCTGAATGTCGGAAAAAGTAGCCTTGGCAACCTCTGTGGTAAGCGATTTATCATCAACCACAATGAAATGCCACGGCTGGGAGTTGCTGGCCGATGGAGCGAGCCGGGCTGCGTCGAGGCATTGCCTGATTTTGTCGTTTTCAACAGGAGTCGGAGCGTAACGGCGTACACTCTGGCGGGCAAGGATCAGTTCTGAAAATATCATCCGGACAATAATTTTTATCGGTGTGTTGTTTTAAATAGCGCTTTCCTGGTTCTGATTCTGCATCACCGGCCATACCGCATTACCTTACCAACATGGTATTGGTATAAAAAGTTTAAATTTGCATTGAGCAACAATCTGAGAATAAAGGAATGCACCAACTCGACAGGGACAGCTTTGAACAACTTTTCCGTGCTGAATACAAAGGACTCTGTTACTTTGCACAAAAGTATGTAAAGGACCGTGATGCTGCACGCGAAATTGTCCAGGATTCTTTTATCAGCCTCTGGGAGAAAAGAGCCACCATCGATACCGGCCGGTCTGTGAAATCGTATCTCACTGCAGTTATCCACAACAAATGCCATAACTATCTGCGCGACAACAGGAAATTTGACACCAACCTGTTACAGGTGGAAAACCTGTTTGAGCTGGGTTCAGTGGATGAAACCGATATCCTGGTAACCCGTGAATTGCATCAGAGTATCGGGGAGGCCATTGCGGAATTACCAGAAAAATGCCGCGAGATTTTCCTTCTGAACCGCTACGAAAATCTTAAATATCAACAAATTGCAGATCAGCTTGGCATCTCGGTTAAAACGGTGGAAGCCCAGATGTCGAAAGCTTTACAGCATATGAGAATCAGGCTGGCAGGGTACATTGTTGCCTTCAGCAGTTTACTTATGGTGTTGCAGGCACTGATGTCAGCAATGAATAAATGAAAAAACTGCGGTTCGGATAAGGGTAAAAAGCGGATCGGGTGTATTATTGACAGAACAGATCATGAACGAAACTGACACATATTACGAAAGCCTGATGGCAGCTTACTTTTCGGGTGAAGCCACTCCCGATGAGATAAAGCAGCTTTCGGTGTGGTTGACTGAAAATCCGGCCAACCTTGATTCGTTTGAAGTTTACCGGCAGGTATGGCTGATGACAGCCAAAGATGCCCTTTCAGCCGGCACAGATATGGAAGCTGAATGGAAGGCCCTGACTGCCAGAATGGGGCCGGAAGCCATCACTTCTACCCCATCGGAACCGGCAATCCCCCTGCGCCGGCTTAAGGTGCTGTTTATGTCGTGGAAGGCTGCCGCTATTGCTGCTGTGCTTATTGCCGCAGCTGCCGCAATGTTCTACCTGAATTCAGGGCCTGGAACAATCGTTGTTGCGGCAACCGGGAGCAATCTCGAAAAAGTACTGCCTGACGGTTCTGTCGTTACTTTATACAAGGGCACTGAAATAGAATATCCTGAAAAATTCGGGGATGATACCCGTGAAGTAAAACTCAATGGCGAGGCCTACTTTAATGTAACCAAGGATGCTGAACGGCCCTTTATCGTATCGGGCGGGAATGCCAGGATCAAGGTTTTGGGTACCACTTTCAATGTCAATACCAAAGCCGGGGAAAGTAAAATCAGTGTTGTGCTTACGTCAGGCAGGGTAGCACTCTATTTTGATGGTAAAGAAACCGTGGGCCGTATACTGAATCCGGGAGAAGCCGCTGAGATGAATACCGGGCAGAAAAGTATTGTTACCAATGCCAACCCTGACCCCAACTATATGGCCTGGAAAACCGGGATCATCCTGTTTGAAAATGCAGCACTCGAAGAAGTTGCCGCGACCCTGGGCAAAGTCTACCATACTGAAGTCAGACTTTCCGGCAAACAATTGTCGGGTTGCAGCCTCACGGCTTCCTTCGAAAAGCAGCCACTCAACCAGGTACTACACGTAATCGGGGAAACCCTCGGGCTTAAAATCAGGCAGGAGAACGGAATTGTGATTTTTGAAGGTAACGGGTGCAATTAAATGATGTTTTAATAAAACCGGAGGAACATTATATCTTACACTTGAATCTGCACATACATCTCACCAAAAAAATAACCATTCATGCAAAGGGAGAGAAACCTGAAAAAATTCTTAAAGAGATAGGGAGGCAGGGCCACATTCATTTCTCTTATAACCCCCGAATATTTCAGTCCAGTGAAAAAGCCGATCTGGTTGCTGAAAATCAGTCCATCCGGCTTGTTCTTGAACAATTGCTTGATCCGCTCGGAATCACTTATTCTATATCGGAGAGCCAGGTTATCCTGAAAAAGGAAGTCAATAATGGAAAGGCCGGAATAAGCGCTGGTAAGGAAACCGAAAAATTCACCATCAGCGGATATGTCAGGGATAAAACCACAGGTGAAGTCCTGATCGGGGCCAATGTTTATGATAAATCAAGTTACAGGGGCACCATTTCAAACGGCTATGGATTTTATTCGCTGACACTTCAAAAAGGTGAATACCGGATTGTTTATTCATTGCTTGGTTACAAATCAGTTTTTCAGGATGTTTCACTGATCATGGATATGACCTTGAATACTGGTCTGACGGAAACCAGCATCGAAATGAAGGAAGTTGAGATTGTTTCGGGAAAGGAGTTGACCGGAATTGATCCTGTTGCCGCTGGTGAAGTAAGGCTCTCGACCCAGGCGCTGAAACGCATGGCCGGATTTGCCGGCAACATCGATGTGCTGAAGTCGCTGCAGTCGGTTCCTGGTATCAATGCTTTTGGTGATGGATCTTCATTTTTTTACGTCAGGGGTGGCAACAATGACCAGAACCTGCTGTTGATTGACGAAGCCCCGATTTTCAATCCTGCACACCTTTTTGGCTTTTTCTCCGCGCTGGCTCCCGATGCTATTAAGGATGTAAAAGCCTATAAGGGCGACTTTCCGGCATCTTTCGGCGGAAGACTTTCGTCAGTAATCGATATCAGGGCCAGGGATGGCAACCTCAACAAACTGGGATTCTCGGGTAACCTTGGTATTTTCACATCAGACCTGACCATCGAGGGCCCGTTGGTAAAAGAAAAGAGTTCATTCATTATCTCGGGAAGAAGATCAAATCTTAACTGGCTGAGCGACAAAAATATTACAGGTAAGTCATTTACCATAGGCTTTTATGATCTGAATGGTAAGCTCAACCTCCGGCTGAATGCAAAGAACAGGTTGTTCTTCACAGGTTTTACAGGAAAAGATGATTTCAGCCGGATAACGAATACATCCATTCACACATTTGGCATCAGTTGGGACAATTCAACGGCCACCATCCGATGGAACCATCTTTTCAATAACCGGTTATTTTCAAACACAACAGCTGTCTTCAGTGAGTACAACTATTTCCTGTATATTTCACGGGAAGAGGATGATTACTGGCATTCGGCCATCCGTAACAAGGTGCTGAAGACCGATTTTACCTGGTATCTGAACCCATCAAACACCCTCAGGACCGGAATCGAATTCAGCAACTATTATTCAAATCCCGGGAATGTCCATTTTTCGGATGAGGAAACACAACGCTACGCCCCGAAGGTACCCGTATACAATTCTCTGGGCGCCGGTTTCTATCTGAGTAATGACCAGATGATTAAAGACAGGCTCATGCTTAAGTACGGAATCAGGCTAAGTTCGTGGTGGAATTACGGTCCGGCGACCGTATTTTTCTATGATGCCGGACACAATGTGACCGACACCATCGGGGTGGCTGAAGGGAGCTACCATTCGCCCCGGTTCAATGCTGAACCCCGTATCAGCCTATCATACAGCATGGGAAAGGAAGCTTCTTTAACTGCAGGATACTGCCGTACAGCGCAATACCTGCAGATGCTTTCAAACTCAACCAGTCCGTTTACTTCTCTCGAAGTGTGGGCTCCTGCAGGTCCGAACATAAGACCACAACTGGCCGATCAGTTTACCCTTGGATATCTGACAAAATCGGCCCGGTCGGACCTGAATTTCAGTTTCGAGGTTTTCTATAAACTATTTCACAACCAGATTGAATATAAGGATCATGCCAATATGCTGTACAATCCGCTGATTGAAGGCGAATTGCGGTTTGGCGAAGCAAAATCGTTCGGTGCTGAGTTTCTGCTCCGAAGGAACAAGGGCCGGGTGAACGGGTGGATAGGTTATTCATACGCCCGGGTTTTAAAGAAATTTGAAGAAATCAATCAGGGGAAAGAATATGCTGCCACTTACGATCATCCGCATACACTTTTTGCCAACCTTGTGCTGAAGGCCGGAAAACGGTGGGACATCGCAGCCAACTGGTCCTATATGACCGGAGCTGCTTTTTCCTCCCCTACCGGATTTATGAATTACAACGGTTACACCATTCCGGTTTACGGTAGAAAAAACAATGATCGTCTGCCCGATTACCACCGTCTGGATTTGTCGGTAACACTCAGGTTAAACAAGCCGGAGAAAAGGTTCAGACACAACCTGGTATTTTCCATATATAACCTGTATGGCCGGGCCAACCCGTTTTCTGTCAGTTTCAATAAGATTATGAACGATAACGGAGACTTTGTGATACCATCAGACCTCAGCGGTTCCTATGAAATTATTCCAACCAGCATTTCAGTGGCCGGTATGATCCCTTCGTTAAATTATACATTCAGATTCTGAAACAATCAAACAGATAAAAACAAAACCACCATGGCATCCGGATCAGGCATTTTCCGCTTTATTACTTTAGCTGCGCTGCTGCTGACTTCCTGCGAAAAAGAGACATCGTGGCCGCTTCAAAATCCAGCTGAAGATTTCGTTGTGGTTGACGGAACAATCACCAGCATAACAGGAATCCAGGAAATCAGGTTGCTGAAGCCTGTTGCCAATCCGAATGACATTCCTGAAGCTGTCACAGTTGCCGAAATACTGGTAAGCACCGAGGAAAAGGTATATCTGTTTCACGAAGACCCGTCCAGACCAGGATATTACCTTTCGGATGAGCCTTTTGCAGGAAAAACGGGCCGAACCTATTCATTAATCATCAACCGGAATAACACGATTATCTCTGCAAAAACAATCATGGTACCGGCTGCTGATTTCATTTTCCTCAGGTATGTCCGCCAGGGCGAAACCAAGAAGTTCAGAATTGCATGGGTCGCCAACCCTTACAATGCAAAACGGCCTGCCATGTATGAGATCCTGCTTGACTGGTCAGGGGTAGCGGGTTATGAAAATTCAGCTCCCGGAGAGACTAAAGCCCGTTTGCTTTATTATACCCTTCCGACACTGGATGTGAGCCAGATTTTTGCGCCGGCGATGGAGGCAGTGCTGTTCCCCCCGGGTACAGTTATAACAGAAAAACGGTATTCGCTCACCCAGAGTCATGCAGAATACATCCGGGCATTACTTTCGGAAACCAACTGGCAGGGCGGGCTTTTTAATTCTGCTCCCGCCAGTCTGCCAACCAACCTGAGTGGAAATGGCCTTGGCTATTTTGGCGCCTGCGCAGTTACATCTAAAACAGAAATAGCCAGGAGCATCTTCCCCCTGACAGAAAATGCAGAATAGCCGTTATGCATATAACTCTGTATATCATGATAATAGCTTTAAATTTTAAAAAAATAAAAAAAATTTAATCAAGGCATAGGGGTAACAGCGGTTGTGTGTGTAATATTAATGTAACCTGCAATCAACGCACAGGGTTACCATCAAAGGAAAAGTAAATCAATATTAATCATTAATTCTTCTGTTATGAAAACCATCCACCTGATCCGCACCGGCGCATTGCTACTGGCCCTTACCGGCTTAACCCTTACTTCATGCAAGAAAGATAAACTTGATGAGGGCAAAAATGATTCCACCTCGCTCACGCAACTTTCGTCCGATGAAATGAATGTGGAAGAGATCACCAACGACGCTTTACAGGATGTTGAAGGACTCCTGAGTTACCAGGGCAGTCTGAAATCAACTGCCGGAATTCCCTGTAATGCTACCATTGATTCAACCTCGGTGGTTAACGATACCATCACCATTTACATTACTTATGACGGATTATCATGCAATGGCAGAAAATACAGGACCGGCCAGGTTGAAATCAGGAAACAGGTCGGCTCGCACTGGGGAATGCAGGGTGCCAGCGTCAATGTCAAATACATTGATTTCACGGTTACCAGGGTTGCTACAGGAAAAACCATCATCCTGAACAGTGACAAGACCTTTACCAATGTTACCGGAGGCTTCATCTATATGCTCGGACAGAACGGCTTCACCTCACTGGTGCACAGGCTCAGCGGTTATGTATCGGTCACCTTTGACAACAACACCACACGTACCTGGAACATTGCCCGCCAGCGCACATTCACAGGCACTCCGGGTGATCTGGCAGTGACAATTGACGGATTCGGGACTAGCGGTGAATATACAAACCTGGTCGTATGGGGAACAAACCGCAACGGTGAGGAATTCTACACCAGCATAGCAGAATCTGTTGTTCACAAGGAAGTATGCGAATGGCATCCGGTATCGGGAATCAAAATTCATGAGATTCCCACAGCCGACAAGAGTGCTACCATTACCTTCGGCTACGACAGTAACAATGAACCGGTTACCAACGGTGACTGCCCGACGCATTACAGGGTAGACTGGCAGAACGGAACCTACACCGGAACTAGTTTCCTTCCACTGATGTAGTCGGATTGAACTTTTAAGAAATGTATATGGCACCCTGTATTAGGGTGCTTTTTTTTGCCATGCAGCAGGGTTGGTATGCAGCAGTTATGTGATGAAATAAATTCATCATCCTCAACAACCGTCAACCATTACCCGAATAAATTGTTAATTTGCACAAGAAAACATGTATTTATGAAGAAAGCATTTTATGCATTCATTCTGATGGTGATGATGGTCAGCGGCTGCCATGCCAGCCCCCCCGACACTGTCAACAACGGCATCGATGCCGGACAGATCATGAACAGCATCAATAAAGGCAAGGCGGTTGTTGTACAGGGAAAAATCATCACCGGTGACCTGGATTTCTCCGCTGTTAAGAAATCAGGCATTTTCAGTTCCTCTCTTCGTATTGCTGAAATCGGAGTTCCGGTTACTTTCCTGGATTGTATTTTCATGGGTAGGGTAACCACCAATGGTCAGAAAGACAATATAGCCATAGTCACCAGGTTTGGAAGTTCAATCACTTTTGAAGCCTGCGATTTCAGGAATGATGCTGATTTCAGCAATTGTACCGTAGAGGGCATGGTCAATTTTACCGGTGCCATTTTCAGGCAGAAAGCCTTGTTTAACAATGTAACGTTCAAGGGGAGACAGACCTATTTTACGGCGTTCAGTTCTGAAAAGTTCTTCAGTATGCAGGAATCAGTGATCGATGGTTCTGCCGATTTCTTCAAGGGCAGGGCAACCGGAAAGCTCAGCTTCCAGAGCACCGATTTCAGGGGCACCGCGAGGTTCAGCGATCTTGACTGCAACGGGAAAAGTGATTTTTCACTGGTGAACTTCAGAAGCGATGCCTTGTTTACCTACGCCAGTTTCGGAGGTGAATTCAGGATGTCGGATGCAACTGTAGCCGGAAGGCTCGATCTGATCAGTGTTACCTTCAGTTCCGGCACATGGATTACCAATGCTGTTTTTTCAGGCAAGGTCAACCTGACGAAAACAATTGCCAGGAACGTTTTTGATGTAAGTGGCACCATGTTTATGCAGGGCAAACCGGTGATGGATGAATTCAGTATCGAAGAAACCGGCAAACTGATCACAAACGGTGCAAGATTTGCAGTAACCAATGAATTCACGACAGAATAGACACATAAAAACTAAACTCAAATCTATTAAACATGAGAAAATATCTGAACAGAACGATTCTGAGAGCCATCGCAGTGCCTTTTCTTGCCTTTACTATGCTGACATTCACTGTTACCAGCTGCACCAAGGAGGAAATCAATGATATCCTGAGCGAAATCCTGGTTCAGGCCCTTGCCAGCTGGAATGCGGAGGACGAGCAACTCGATGAAATTCCTCAGGACCTCGACATCAATGATAACACCGGCAATCTTCCGTCAAGTGTTGATCTCGGGGACAAATTCCCCCCCATCGGTGATCAGGGTGAATATGGAACCTGTGTTGCCTGGGCTGTCGGTTATAATCTGAAGACAGCATTGAACGGAATCGACAACCAGTGGACAGCCAGCCAGCTGGCACAGGCATCCAACCAGACCAGTCCGAAGGACATTTTCTGGGCTATCCCATCGGCTGAGAAAGGGACCGATTGTAACGGAACCCAGTTTGAATCGGCCATGGATATGCTGATCAGCCGGGGCGGCGCATCATTGGCAACCGTCCCCTATTCCGGCCTTGGCGACTGCAGCCAGACTCCGGATCAAAGCTGGACACAGGATGCTTCTGACAACAGATTGGTGAATTACCGAAAGATTGCCGACCAGAACAACAGTGCTTCCATGACTGTGGCAAATTTCAAGGCGTACCTGGCGGAAGGAAGGCCGGTTGCCATCGGTGCCCGGCTCGGTGACCGTTTTATGCGATGGAACAGCGATGCTGTGATTGATTATGATACTTATCAGAATCCCGGAATGCAACATGCCTACCATGCCATGGTCCTTGCCGGATATGACGACACCAGGGGAGCCTTCAAGGTCATCAACACCTGGGGAAATACATGGGGAAATGCCGGTATCATATGGGTAGATTATGACTTCTTTGTCAGCAGTTTCTGCTTTGCTGCCTTTGTTGCCCAGAATAAATCCGACGTAAACGTTTCGGGAGGCGAGGTTGGCTCAGGTGACATCGTTTCAGGGCTGGATGTCCTTGCCTGGAACCTTGTTGACGAAGACAATCCTACGTCAACGGATCCGCTCGACCGCCAGATCACCTACAATGTATTCAATTCAGGTACACAAACCGTTCAGTCATCGAGCAGGTGGAGTATTCTCTATATGTTCTACAATGCTTACGATGCCAACGATTACGAAATCCTGATCCATGATTATTACACCGATGAATTCAGTACAACACCCGGAGACAATGCTTATTGGGAAAACGGTTACGGCACTGCCGGAAGCTGGTGGAACTACATTGATGTCCCTTCAGG
Source organism: Bacteroidota bacterium (assembly GCA_009773455.1). Classification (GTDB taxonomy): domain Bacteria; phylum Bacteroidota; class Bacteroidia; order Bacteroidales; family Lentimicrobiaceae; genus Lentimicrobium. The sequence goes on from WSXU01000009.1 coordinate 17,407, forward strand.
AAAGAGTGTTGCGGCTGCACTTTACAATGTTGATGAGGCAGACTTCCTCTTCAATTATACCATGCCTTCAACCATCAACGGTAAATACTACCTGGTGCTGGTTGCCGACGGGTTTGATGACCTGGCCGAGGAAAATGAAGATAATAACTTCTTTTTCTATAGCACTGCCGATGGTAAACCCTTTGAGTTTATAAACGGAATCATTCAGGAAGGGACCCGCAGCAAAAGGGCCGTAACCGGCAAACAACCTACCCTTTTCCAGAACACTGAAACACAGACACCGGTCAGCAAAACCAATGTAAACACTTACTCGCCACAGGAGATCATGAAACTGGTTGAGCACAAAAAGAAAACCGGAGAACTGCAGCAGAAGGTTCTTAAGTATAAGTTTAAGCACATGATAGATCAACAGCAGAAAAGAAAAGCCAACTGATTACAAAAGTGACACAGATTGCAATCAATTCGCATTGATATTTTCAATAATCAGGTAAATTGCAACAATTTCTGATTCAGGATTTTTACGAATAAAGTGCTTATTATCATATTTATAATCCGGTCAGAACCGTGGAGATAATCCGTGGTTCCGACCGGATTACATTTTATCGGGATTGAGCTGGAAGATCAACTGTTATATTTAAATCTCTGGCTGATGGAAATGTCTTTTTCGAGGGCAAGACCAGCTTTTAAAATTCTTTTGTGAACATTGATTCACAAAGCTGAGGCATCTTCAGAATTTTATTCATCATGACGGAAGCTGAAAAAAATCCTGATTGAGCCAATATACAGTAATGTAATTACTTACAAGTACCAGGTTCTTTTCAAAAAGCGACATATACAGGTTAAAATTTGATTATATTTGATATACCGGCTGTATCGGTATTTTTACTGATGCATGCTGAAATTGGTTAATTTTTGACTGTGATTGAACACTTGAACAATTCATGGTTAAAAAAGTCGATATTTGAGTTACCATTTCCTGACAGCTTCTTAAATTGTTGATTATCTGAAGATAATAACAGTGGCAAAAGAATCAGAATTTTATTGAAATTGATGTTTGTAACCTGAATGAATCGGGCAGGAAGTGTTATTATGAATAGAATAAGCCTGCTTGTTAAGTCATAAAATGAAGTTGACAAATTATGAAACATGAAAAAAGGAACAATTAAAAAAGAATATACTGTTTCTAACCCAGTAGAAAGGAAAATTCCGGCTTCATCATATTTTCCGATTGTTGGCATCGGAGCATCGGCAGGTGGATTAGAAGCATTGGAACAGTTCTTTCAGAATGTACCGAAAAATTGCGGGCTTGCCTTCGTGGTTATTCAGCATCTCGACCCAAACCATGTGGGTATTATGCCTGAGCTTTTACAGCGGATAACCCTTATGAAAGTAATCCAGGTCACCGACCAACTGAAGGTACTGCCAAATCATGTGTATGTAATTCCACCAAACAAAAGCATGTCGGTCCTCAACGGCTATCTGTATTTATTTGAACCTGTTGAATTGCGCGGACTGAGACTTCCTGTTGATTATTTTTTCCGTTCACTGGCCGAGGACCAGAACGAAAAAAGCATTGGGGTAATTCTTTCAGGAATGGGTTCTGACGGAAGTTTGGGATTGAAAGCAATAAAAGAGAAGAACGGAATTGTTGCGATTCAGGACCCTTTAACAGCAAAATTCGATGGCATGCCACAAAGTGCTGTAAATTCTGTAATTGTTGATATTATAGCATCGGCTGGCGAAATCCCGGCAAAATTGATTACGTTGCTGAAAATTAGTCCTGCATCTGTTCAGAAAACCGAAATTGATGACAAAAGCAAAAGCAACCTCGAAAAAATTATTATTCTTTTACGGTCTCAGACCGGACACGATTTTTCGTTGTATAAAAAAAATACCCTGTTCCGTCGTATAGAAAGGCGAATGAACGTGCATCAGATTAATAAAATTGCCAACTACGTTCGGTTTTTGCAGGAAAATCCCAATGAGTTGGATATTCTTTTTAAAGAGTTGTTAATTGGCGTAACAAATTTCTTCAGGGATCCGGTTGTGTGGGATAACATCAGAGATAAGGTTCTTCCCAATTTATTTAAACAACTTCCAAACGGTCATATTTTCCGTGCATGGAGCACAGGCTGTTCCACCGGAGAAGAAGCATATTCACTCGCCATTGTTTTTAAGGAAGCTTACGAAAAAGTAAAACAAAGTAAAAACTTCACACTACAAGTATTTGCCACAGACATTGACAGCGATGCCATAGAGATAGCCAGGAGAGGATTTTTCAATCATAACATTATTTCCGATGTTTTACCCGAAAGGATAAGTCAGTTTTTCGTAAAAGACGAAAACGGGTTTCGCATTAACAACAGCATACGCGAAATGGTGGTCTTTGCTCCGCACAATGTCATTAAAGACCCGCCATTCACCAAACTGGACCTTCTTCTGTGCCGGAATCTGTTGATTTACATGGAACCGGAATTACAGAAAAAACTGATGAATCTATTTCATTACAGCCTGAATGCCGGCGGTGTAATGATACTTGGCAGCGCTGAGAATGAAAACTCCCACAGCAACCAATTTATACCAATTGATTCGAAACTGAAAATTTATAATCGTTCTGTAACTCCGGTAACCACTGAATTATTTGATATTCCAAGTTCATTTACACCTTCAAAGAAAATAATTACAACTAAAATGAAACCTGTCAAAACCATTGATAATATTCAATCTCTTGCCAACCAGGTCTTATTGCAACGCTTTGCACCTGCCAGTGTACTGATAAACGGGGATGGTGACATTTTATACATTACAGGCCGGACAGGCAGCTATCTGGAACCGGCTGCCGGCAAAGCAAACTGGAATATTTATGCCATGGCACGCGAAGGTTTGAGCAACGAACTGCCCGGCGCCATCCGCAAAGCAAAGCAGGATTATGAACCGGTGAAACTGCACCACATTAAAGTCGGAACAAACGGAGGTACCCAGATTGTTGACGTTACACTTCAGTTGATCGAAAAACCTGAAGCAATCAAAGGAACCATCATGATGGTTTTTTATGATGTGGCCAGTATTCCGAAAACAACAAAAAGGAAATCACAAAAGGGAAACAATTCTTCAACCATTCGTGAACAGGAACTGGAGCTGGAACTGCAACGTGCCAATGAAGAACTACAAAGCACACGCGAAGAAATGCAAACCACCCAGGAAGAGCTGAAATCAACCAACGAAGAAATGCAATCGACCAACGAAGAATTGCAGTCAACCAATGAGGAATTAACCACATCGAAGGAAGAGATGCAAAGTCTGAACGAAGAACTTCAAACCGTAAATGTTGAGTTGCAAAGTAAGATAACCGATTTTATGGTTGCAAACAACGACATGAAGAATCTGTTGAACAGCACCGATATTGCAACATTATTCCTCGACAAAGAACTAAACATACGCCGGTTTACTGATCAAATAACAAAATTATTCAAACTTCGGCAGACCGACATAGGCAGGCCATTTACCGATATGGTTACCGATTTGCAATATCCTGATATAAAAGCTCATGCCAACGAAGTTTTGCGAACACTTATTTTTAAAGAAACCAGCATTTCAACCAATGACCAGCGTTGGTTTACAGTTCGCATCATGCCATACCGCACCTTCGACGACCACATTGACGGGCTGGTGATTACTTTTATTGATATTACTGAAGCCAAAAAGCTGGAAGCCGAACTCAATAAAACTATCGCAGTACTTCATGAACATAAACTTTACAAAAATGAAAAAAATTGAAACGTAGAAAAGATTGGAGCGCGGATGAAGATGGGACGCGGATTTCGCGGATGCAGGCAGCGCGGATGAACGCTGATTAAATTAATTAAATCCGTTTTTATCCGCGTTGTAAATCTGCGAGATCCGCGTGCTAATGGCATTCCGGAAAAATGGCATTCAAAAACACTAAAGTTAAATCGATGAAAAAGCAAGTCCAACCTTTATCCGATGCTGCAACTCTTCGCAAAAAGGCAGAAGAACAGCTGAAAATGCGTGGTGAAGTAAGATACACCATTTCTCCGGCAGAAAGCGACTTGCTGAAACTAATTCACGAACTTGAGGTGCACCAGATTGAACTGGAACTTCAGAATGAAGAGCTTATTTTAACAAAGGAAATGGCTGAACTGGCTGAGGAAAAATATACTGAATTGTATGATTTTGCTCCTTCCGGCTATATTTCACTTTTAAAAAACGGCACAATTTCGGAACTTAATTTTGCTGCCGCCCGAATGCTTGGCAAGGAACGTATTCACCTTGTCACAAAGCAGTTTGATTTATTCATCACAGCAAATACACGCCCTGCATTTAATGCCTTCTTTCAACGTGTTTTTATCAGTAAAATCAAACAGACCTGCGAAATAACAATCGCAACAGAAGGTCAGTTACCGTTACATGTTAGTATAAATGGAATTGTGAGCCAGAATGGCGGGTTTTGTCTGTTAACCTTAACTGATATTACTGAAAGTAAAAAGTCCGCTATAAATCTTTTTGAAGCCAAAGTGCATGCCGAAGAAAGTGAAACCAGATTCAGAAATTATATTCAAAGTTCGCCTACAGCTGCCTTCCTGGTTGATCAAAATGGAAAATACAATTTTGCCAACCACTCCGCCTGTTTATTACTCGGATATACTGAGGAAGAAATGCTTCAGTTGTCAGTTTTTGATATAGTTAAAACTGATATCAATGAAAAGGACACAAGTTTCAGCCGACTAAAGCACAAAGGAGAGATACGGAATGTTGAAAAAATAATGTACAGAAAAGATGGCCAGGCGATTGATGTTATTTTGGATGCAAAAAAATTGTCAGAAAACGAATATATTGGATTTGTTATAGATATCAGTGAGCGCAAACGGGCAGAAGCAGCATTGCGTGAGAGTGAGGAAAAATACCGCGTTCTTTTCAGCACTTTCCCTCTGGGGATTACCATATCCGACTCGTCGGGTAATATTGTGGAAAGTAACTCCCGTGCGGCTGAATTATTGGGCGTTTCCAAAGAGGAACACGAAGCCCGGCGCATTGACGGGGAGCAATGGCGCATCATTCGGCCTGATGGAACGCCCATGCCGGTTGAGGAATATGCTTCTACCCTTGCATTAAAAGGGAACCGGCTCGTGGAAAATGTAGAAATGGGCATAGTAAAGCAGAATGAGGAAATAACCTGGCTCAACGTTTCGGCTGCACCACTACTTCTTGAAAATTATGGCACAGCAATCACTTACAGCGACATATCCGGGCGCAGGAAAATGGAAAATGCCCTGCTTGAAAACGAGGAAAGACTGCGACTTGCGCTTAAGGCCACCAACGATGTTGTCTGGGACTGGGATATTGTAAACGACACACAACGATGGAATGAGGCTGGAAAAAAAGTTTTCGGCTGGAATGAAATTGTGGATGGTACAGTTAACGCTGCCTGGTGGACTGAACGGATTCATCCCGATGACCTGAAAAGAGTGGAAACAGGATTTAATGCAGCAATGCATAATAAGACGGATATCCACTGGCAGGATGAATATCGTTTCAGAAAATCTGACGGCACATACTCCGATGTGCTTGACCGTGGTTATATGCTGCGCGACAATCAAGGGAAAGCCATCCGTATGATTGGCGCAATGCTGGATATTACTGCACGCAAGCAGGCGGAACAGGAACTGAAACGCATCGAATGGCTGCTGACAAGCAGGCCACAACTATCGGAACCAAGGGAAGAAAAATATATGACGCCATACGGCGACCTGGTTGCACTTAACACCTGCCGGTTCATTCTTGACTCAGTTGGCAGACAAACGCTGACCGACATCGTGGGCGACTACCTTAACCTGCTCGACACCTCAGCTGCAGTTTATGAGAAAAACGGTGATTATGCCCTGGGCATCTTCTCATCAGGTTGGTGTCGGTTTATGGATGCCGCTTCGCGCTCGGTATGCTGCACCGACGATAACCGCGAAGCACTGGAATGCGGAAGCTGGCATTGTCATGAATCCTGTTGGACGCGGGCCTCTTTGACTGCCATCGAAACAGGACTACCGGCTGACATTGATTGCGATGGAGGCATCCATCTGTTCGCCGTGCCGATACAGATTGGTGATGAAATCGTTGGCGTGATCAATTTAGGATATGGTGACCCGCCACGCGACGAAACAAAACTCATGGAACTAGCCACCCTTTATCAGGTAAGTTACGAAGAGTTGCGCACCCATGCGATGAACTACGAATCGCGCCCGCCATATATTGTAGATCTGGCGAAACAACGGCTGATGGCCTCTGCCCGCCTGATCGGCGAGATCATCGAGCGCAAAATGGCAGAAAAAGAACTGATTAAAAGCGAAGAACGATATGCGCTGGTTATCGAAGCTTCGGAACAGGGAATATGGGATTGGAATGTTGAAACCAATGAAGTTTTTTACTCTGAACAGTGGAAAAAACAAATTGGATATAATAAACATGAATTGAAAAACGAATTTGATACCTGGGTCGAGCACCTTCACCCCGATGAAAAGGAGTACTGCCAGAATGCAGTCTCTTCTTACCTCAGGCATCCTGTTGAACATTTTATACTGGAATTCAGGTTTCGGCATAAAGACGGAAGTTATCGCTGGATACACAATAAAGCAGCTTCATTGAAGAATAATGAAGGGAAGGTTATCCGTTTGTTTGGCACCCATACTGATATTACAGAGAGCAAACTATCCGAAGCCATATTTAAGGACATCGTTGAAAAAAATCCGATGTCGATTCAGATCCTTGACATGGATGGTTATCCGATTCAGATAAATCCGGCGCATACCAGACTGTTTGGGGTTGAACTTCCTTCCGGATACTCTGTTCTAAAAGACCCGCAGTTACTGTTAAAGGGATTTGGAGAATTGTTTGACCGGGTTAAAAATGGAGAAGTTGTTTACTTTCCGGATTCATATTACAATGTTCATGATCTTGACCTGACATTTCCCGATCTTCCGATTTGGGTGAAAGCCCTTGGCTTTACATTAAATGATTATAACGGAAAACCCGACAAAATCGTTTTAATGCATGAAAACATTACTGAACGCAAAAATGCAGAAGCATTGTTGAATGACATCATCGAAAAAAACCCGATATCAATCCAAATAGTTGATAAAGAGGGCTTAACCCTGAGAGGAAATCCTGCCTATGCACAGCTGTTTGGTGCACTACCACCCGCCGGGTTTTCTATTTTCGATGATCTGAAAAGTAAAAGTCCTGAATTGGGAGAATTAATATCCGCCGTTAAAAACGGGGAGATCGTACATCTGCCTGATATCTATTTCAATGCACATGATGCTGTTGCAGAAGCACCGGATATTCCTCTATGGATACGTGCATTGATATTCCCTTTAAAGGACAGTGGAGGTAAGCCGGAACGTTTTGTTTTTATGCACGAAAACATTACAGAAAGCAAGATTGCCGAACAGGAATTAATTAAAGCCAAGGAGAAGGCAGAAGAAAGTGACCGGCTTAAATCGGCTTTCCTGGCAAACATGAGCCATGAAATCAGAACGCCCATGAATGGAATTCTGGGCTTTGCCGAATTGTTGAAGAACCAGGGATTAACTGGTGAAGAGCAACTGGAATATCTCAAAATCATTGAGAAAAGCGGTGAGCGCATGCTTATTATCATCAACGACATTGTTGACATTTCAAAAATAGAAGCTGGTCTGATGAACCTGAATATCAGTGATACAAATATCAACGAGAAAATCGAATTCATCCATACTTTCTTTAAACCGCAGGTTGAAGAAAAAGGAATGCAGCTTCTCTCTAAAAAAAGTCTGCCGGAAAAGGACGCAGTTATCAGAACAGACAGCGAGAAACTCTATTCAATTCTTACCAATCTTGTTAAAAATGCCATTAAATACACCACAAAGGGTAACATAGAGTTTGGCTATAACAAAAGAGGAGACACCCTTGAATTTTACGTAAAAGACACTGGAATTGGGATACCCAAAGAGAGGCAGTCAGCTATTTTTGAACGATTTATCCAGGCTGACATAACCGATAAAATGGCACAACAGGGAGCCGGATTGGGTTTGTCAATCGCCAAGGCATATGTGGAGATGCTCGGTGGCGAAATCCGGGTAGAAAGTAAAGAAGGCATTGGTTCAACATTTTATTTCACATTACCTTATAATGTTAAACCGGATGAAATAAAAGCCGTCCCCGCTGATGACACTGTAACAGACAATATGTATCGGATTAATCCTGAAATATCGGGACTGAAAATACTGATTGCAGAAGACGATGAAACATCTGAAAAGTTGATTTCAATTATCGTCAGAGAGTTTAGCAAAGATATTACTGAGGCCAGAACCGGTAACGAAGTCGTTGAAATTTGCCGTAACAATCCGGAAATTAATTTAATTCTGATGGATATACAAATGCCTGAAATCAGCGGGTATGAAGCAACCCGGCAAATCCGGAAATTCAACAAAGATGTAGTTATTATTGCACAAACTGCTTATGGACTTTCGGGCGACAGAGAAAAGGCTATTGAAGCAGGTTGCAACGATTATCTTTCAAAACCAATATCAAAAGCCGGGTTAATTTCAATGATTCATAAGTATTTCAGGAAATAGAACTATTGACAGGTAAACCGGAAATTTGAAAAAGTAAAGGGCGCTGTTGAACCCGTTTCCACTTTTTCGGATGACTTTATTGAAAATCAAATCATGGAAGCAGGTAAGCGGTGATTTCAGTGAGGAAATCATCGCACCTGAAGTTTTGGTAACCCGAATATTGCAACCTTTTAATTCAAAGGATTATCACAACAGAAAAACGCCTGAAAGGTAAAAAGCAGGCGAATTTCCCGTCGCTATCTTTGTCTTCAATCTTTCAGTAATCCAACTTTCCGGAGGCTGTCTGCGATTTTCATCCAGCTTCGCTCAATGTCATTGTCAAGGCCTACACTGTATCGAACCAAACCTTCGCTCAACCCCATACGGCGCTGGATGTCTTCCGGCACTTCGCTGGACGTACTTTTTCCGGAATTACTGAAAAGTGTCTTGAAATAGCCGAGGCTGACGGCAAGGTAACCCACATCGTTGAGTTCCATATCTTCCATCAGCGCTGAAGCTTTTTCGGCGGTACCCAAATCAATGGCAATCATACCGCCAAAGCCGAACTGAGGATTCATCATTGATTTCAGCAGGTCATGCCCCGGATGCGAGGGAAGGCCGGGATAAATTGTACGGATTCCAGAAGCCGTGAATTTTTCGGCAAGGTAAGCTGCGTTGTAGCTGTGCTGCTTCATACGGATATGCAGTGTATGCAGGTTCTTCAGTATGGATGAAGAGCGGAAAGGGTCGAGCACCGGCCCGAGCAGCATGGCTGTTCCGTGATTCACATCGATCAGCGAATTGATGAACTCGTTTGTCGAGCAGATGGCTCCGGCCACACAATCGTTCTTGCCATTTACAAATTTGGTAAGGCTGTATACCACCACATGTGCACCCAGACGGGCCGGGCTAACAATCATCGGGGTAAAGGTGTTATCGACCACCAGTTTGATCCCGTGCCTGTTGGCCATAGCCGAAAGGCCGGGTATATCGGAAATCTGCAATAGCGGATTGGTCATCGTTTCAGTGTAAATCAGCCTGGTTTCAGGACGGATGGCTGCCTCAACAGCACTGAGGTCGGTAATATCAACAAAAGAAACAGCGATGTTAAACTTCTTCAGGTAATTGGAAAGGAAAGCAAAAGTACCCCCATAGGTAGTAACGCTCGACACAATGTGATCTCCACATGACACGAGCTGAAGGATGGCTGATGTAATGGCGCCCATGCCGCTCCCGGTTACCCACCCTGCTTCGGTGCCTTCCATGGCTGCCATGGCATCGGCCAGATATTTATTGCTGGGATTCCAGTGGCGGGAATAGAGAAAACACCCATCGGCTTCTCCCTGGAATGTATCGACCATGGTTTTGGCCTGCATAAATGTAAAGGTAGCGGAATCAGTAACAGAAGGGTTTACATCGCCGAATTCGCCGAAATGGCGGAGGTCCTGAATCTGGTTTGCGGGATCGAATTTCATAATCTGAGGTATTTTTGCAGGTGAATATTAATCTGATGGCAAAATTACCTGAATCATGAAATATATTATATAAATTTTCTAAAATATTAAAATTATGTAACTAAAATAGCCAAATTACTGAAATATTATAATTCCAGGCAATGAATAACCAGCCCGTTACTTACAGAATGAAAGCAAACGGGCTGATCTGGCAGGAAAATGAATTTTAATTCCGGTGAAAGGGGTAATTTATGCTACTCGCTGAAAATGTACTTTTCGATCAGCTTTCTCAGTGCTGCATAATCGTACACAACCGGCAGTTCAGGATAGTCATCAATCACCTTCTGCGGCGGGCAGAACAGGATACCCACTTCAGCCTGCTGCAGCATGGTAACGTCGTTGTACGAGTCGCCAAAAGCGATTACTTTATAATCAAGGCTTTGCAGGGCCTGCACCACCTTCCTTTTAGGATCGGCCTGCCTCAGGGTGTAACCGGTGATGTTGTCGTGTTCGTCGACCACCAGGTTATGGCAGAAGATGGTGGGCTTGTCGAGCTGCATCATCAGGGGTTTTGCAAATTGTGCGAAAGTATCCGACACCACGATGACCTGGGTTACATCCCTGAGCCATTGCAAAAACTCCAGTGCACCATCCAATGGGCGGATGGTGGCTATCACATCCTGAATATCTTTCAGTTTCAGCCCGTGTTCGGCCAGTATCCTGATCCGCTGTTTCATCAGTACATTGTAATCGCTGATGTCGCGGGTGGTCAGCTTCAGTTCGGGGATGCCGGTTCTGGCTGCAACGTTGATCCATACTTCAGGTACAAAAACGCCCTCAAGGTCAGTGCAGATTACATACATATCGTTATTGTTTAATTAATATTTCAGTTTCAGGTATTCTTTGAATGCTGTATAATTGTTCTCAAGAATGTCATAATGCTCAGGCTTTTCCTCAAGACCCTTCAGGCTTGGCGGAAGTTCAGGATCGAGGTTAAGTATATCGCGGATCTGCTCCGGAAATTTAGCCGGATGTGCAGTCTCGAGTGTAACACACAACTGCTCCGGTGCGGCTTCTGGTGATCCTGTCTCAAGAAAACGCTCAAGCCCACGCCAGCCAACAGCTCCATGAGGTTCAAGCAATAGCCCGTACTTTTCCCATGCCGACCTGATGGTTGCCCGGGTTTCTTCATCGGTTACAGATACAGCAAAGATGTCCTGCCGCATTCTTTCCATATCAGGCAAACGATGGACAACGCCCTTTTCATCCATATCCCCGCCATAAAGTGCTGTCAGTCGGGCCAGGTTGCTGGGGTGGCCCACATTCATGGCACTTGAAATACAATTCCGAGAAGGCTCAATCTTATGATATTTTCCCTGGCTTAAGAACAAAGGAAATTCGTCGTTCTCATTCGTGGCTATGACGTATTTTCTGACCGGCAATCCCATCTTTTTGGCCAGCATCCCACCCATCATATCACCAAAATTGCCCGATGGCACTGAGAAAACTATCCCTTCGCCGGGTGAATCATTACTCAATCGCGCAAAAGCATAGAAATAATAAACAATCTGGGGAATCAGCCTGCCAATGTTGATCGAATTGGCGGAGGAAAGATTCAGGTAATCGAGGTCAGGATCAGAAAATGCCTGTTTCACCAGGGCCTGGCAATCATCAAACTTGGCATCCAGGCCAATAATCTGGACATTTTTACCCAGCGTTGTCATTTGCTTCCGCTGACGGGCAGTTACCTCCCCTGTCGGGAACAGCACCACCACCTTGATTTTTTCGAACCCGTAAAAGGCATTGGCTACAGCGCTGCCGGTGTCGCCTGAAGTGGCGGTAAGAATCAGCAGGTTGCCGCCGCTCAGCGACAGATAATGGTTCATGAGCCTGCCCATCATTCGGCCGGCGAAATCCTTGAAACTCGCGGTAGGGCCCTGATCCAGGCGCATGACATACGTCCGGTTAAAAACATGCTGCAGCGGAACCTCAAAATTATAGGCATCTTTCACCAGCGCCCTGAGTTCATGTTCCTTTATCACTCCCTTCAGAAAGCTTCCGATAATGATTTCAGCAATCTCATGATACGGCATCTGCTTCATATCCCTGATGAGTCCGGGAGCAATAACCGGGATATGTTCAGGCATATACAGCCCCCGGTCAGGAGCCTGACCTTTCAGCAAAGCCTGGTCAAAGGTAAGTACCGGCGCCAGGTGGTTTGTTGAATAAAACAAAAGCGGATTTTCCATGTGACTATCTTCTTAAGGTTGCTGACGATGCCCCGCCTGCCGAATATTCAGGGGCTGTGCTGACAATTTTGTTGCCATCGAGTACCGAAAGGGCCTGGTTCAGATCGGCGATGATATCGTCGGGGTGCTCAGCGCCAACGCAAAGCCGGATAAGATTGGCAGGAATGCCGGCAAGTTTGCGTCCTTCTTCACCCTGCTGTGAATGGGTAGAGATGGAAGGAATGGTTGCAACCGATTTAATCCTGCCAAGGTCTGTTGCCCGCCAGATGCGCTGTAAACCATCGAACACATCGCGCGCTGCCCGGGCACCACCTTTGACATGAAACGACATCAGGTGCCCGTAACGATTCACTTTTTTACCATACTGTTCATCGTGTTCCGAATCGGCCAGCCAAAGGTATTCGGAGGCAAGTTTATGCAGCGGGTGCGATTCCAGGCCAAGGTAATCAACCTGTTCAATGTGTTTGTGTGATGACAGATATTTTGCAATGGTCATTGTTGAACGGCTTTGCATATCAACCCGCGAACGAAGGGTGCGGATGTCGTTGATGGCCATGATGGCATTCATGGGTGACAGGTTGGGTCCGTTATCGCGGTTCGGAAGAGTTTTGGCATACATGCAGAAATCCGCTTTCATTTCGGGCGAACCTACTTTTGATGTCAGGTTTTTCCGGGCAATCACGGCGCCCACGATTCCGAATCCACTGGTGGCCAAGGTCTTTGTAACAGACTGCACAACAATATCGGCACCCATGGTCAGAGGCCGCATCAATGCTGGTGTGGCAACAGTGGAATCAACAATCACAGGAATTCCATGTTTATGACCCAGTTCAATCACTTTTTTCAGGTCAAAAAACGCCTGACCCGGGTTGCTGGGCATTTCTCCGTAAAGAAACCGGGTGTTATCATCAATCAGTGATTCCCATTCTTTGAGGTCGTCAGAATGAATGACTTTCCTCCATTCAATGCCGCGTTCCTGTTGCTTACGGACGGCAAACTGCTGAAAGGTACCTCCGTAAACCTGGGTGGAGGCAACAAAATTGACAGGTTTTGAAGGATTCTCAGTGTCAGGAAGAAGAAACGGATCAACGGCTGTCTGAATGGCAGCCATGCCCGAAGCCGTTGCAATGCATGATGCTTCAACATCCGAACCATAGGATTCGAGCAAAGCAAGTACCCCTTCAAGATAATAGATGGTGGGATTTGCAATCCTGGAATAACACCAGGTGGGAATCTGGTAGGAAAGTGCCGCTTCCATTTCATCGGCATCCCGGTACGACTGGGATGTAGCCATGTATATGGGCTCGATGATTGAACCCTGGTTAAAATCCAATGCTTCCTGCATCGAATAAATGCCATGCACGGCAATGGTGTCGAACCGGCATTTTTTCATCTCTTTCAGATAGTCCTGATGCCATAATGCTGAACGCTGTGCTGCTTCGATGTAATGATTGATTCCCTTTGAACCCATGCTAACCTCCGGATTTTGATGGTTTATGTATGATTGACTATGAAATGCCGATTTGATTTTAACAAATATATCAGTTATGCCGGAATGAATCCGTTCCATTTAGATTATGAATTCAAAACAGGAGTATTTTTTAAATTATGAAAGGAAATAGTACTATTTTTGGAAATATTATCAATTTTTTATGTCTAAAACTGACCACAACTTTCATCTTGATAGTCTTGACAAGAAGATCATCAACCTGCTGAACACCGATGCCCGTATGCCATTTGTGGAAGTAGCCCGCCGGTGCAAGGTTTCAGGTGCAGCCATCCACCAGCGCGTTGCAAAAATGGAGGAAGCAGGTGTGCTTTCGGGATATTACCTGAAACTCAATCCGAAGGGGCTGGGATACCTGACCTGTGCATTTATTGGCATCCAGGTAAACCTGACATCAACTTCGACCCATGATGAGGTCTTCAGGAAAATAATGAAAATCCCTGAAATTGTGGAATGTCATCATATTTCAGGAAAATATTCCCTTCTGGTAAAACTTTACACCCGCAACAACGAGCACCTGAAACAGGTTATAGTTGAGCAGATTCAATCCATTCCCGAGATTACCTTCACCGAGACCTTCATTTCGCTTGAAACAGGATTTGAGCGGGAACTTTCCATGTAAATCCATTGCCCTGAATTTCTTACCGCCGGATGTGATTACATTCGGTTTGTCCGGTTATTAATATGCTGAAAGAAGGTTGCAAATTATTACATTCTGATATTAAGCATCTTAAGTTTTGAAACAGCCATTATTCCACCGTTCATTACGAGGCAATGAATTAACATAAAAATAATCTGCTTTTTTCTTTGAGATGTTCGAAACAACACTACATTTGCCGGCTTATTTTTTACCATGAAACCGAACAATCCGACCCAACATAAATTAAGTCTTGCAGGCCTGCTGATTACACTCGGAATAGTATATGGCGACCTCGGGACGTCGCCCCTGTATGTAATGAAGGCGATACTCGGAGGTGCTGACCACATCAACGAAGCATTTATTCTCGGGGCCATATCCTGCATTTTCTGGACACTGACGCTGCAGACAACCGTGAAATATGTGCTGCTTACCCTCAGGGCTGACAACAAGGGTGAAGGAGGAATTTTCTCGCTCTATGCGCTTATCCGGCGAAAAGCAAAATGGGCTTTTATTTTTGCCATCATCGGCGGCAGTACATTGCTTGCCGACGGGATCATTACACCGGCCATTACAGTTACTTCAGCTGTGGAAGGGCTCCGTTTTGTCAACCATGACCTGCCGGTTTTGCCGATTGTACTTGTGATCATCACAGCCCTTTTTACCATTCAGCAATTCGGAACCCGGTTCCTGGGGAAGATATTCGGACCAACCATGGTAATCTGGTTCAGTATGCTGGCCATCATCGGGATCTGGCAGATCAACTCCTACCCTGCCGTACTGAAGGCATTCAATCCCTATTATGCCTACCAGCTTCTAACGGCCTATCCGGGAGGGTTTTTTATTCTTGGTGCGGTATTTCTGGCCACTACCGGAGCCGAGGCACTTTATTCAGACCTCGGGCATTGTGGCCTCAGAAACATACAGATCTCATGGATTTTCGTTAAGTCAAGCCTCGTATTGAATTACCTTGGTCAGGGCGCCTGGATACTGACCCATCCCGAACTGATCAATGGCTCCGTTAACCCCTTTTATGCCGCCATGCCATCCTGGTTTCTCATTACCGGCATCCTGATAGCCACCGCGGCTTCTGTGATTGCCAGCCAGGCCCTGATCAGCGGATCCTACACCATCGTAAGTGAAGCCATCCTGCTGAATTTCTGGCCCAAACTCAAAATCAATTACCCCGCGGCTGTTAAAGGACAGATGTATATTTCGAGTATCAACTGGATGCTTTATATCTGCTGCGTGTTTGTCATCCTCTATTTCGGGGAGTCATCGAATATGGAAGCGGCCTATGGATTGTCCATCACCATTACCATGCTGATGACAACCGTTTTACTGGCCAAGTACCTGCAGCTGAAGCACATTTCACCCATTTTCATTTTTGTGATCCTGGCAGTATACTTCTCGATTGAAGGAACTTTTCTGTTCTCCAATCTGCAGAAGTTCACCCATGGAGGCTGGGTTACCATTATGATCGCCGGGTTCCTGATCATCGTGATGTATGTGTGGTTTAAGGGCCGGGAGATCAAGAAAAGATTTACAGCCTTTGTTAAGATCGCTGATTACGAAAAAGTGCTGACAGACCTGAAAAATGACACGACACTGCCACTCTATGCCAACAACCTGGTGTACCTGACCCGTGCCGACTACAGCACCGACATTGAAAGCAAGATCATTTACTCACTGATCAACAAGAGTCCGAAAAGGGCCAATAAATACTGGTTTATTCATGTCAATGTGCTGGATGATCCATGGACACTGGAATATTCGGTAGAATCACTGGTCCCGGACGTAATCAACCGGGTTGAATTCAGGATCGGATTTAAGATACAACCCAGGGTGAACCTGTATTTCAAGCAGGTGCTTGAAGAAATGAAACTCAACCATGAGTGTGAAATGGACAGCTCGTATCCTTCACTGAGAAAACATGGTATTCCGGGCGACTTCAAATATGTGATCATCGACAGGATTCAGAACTATGACTTTAATTTCGCACCCTTCGATCAGCTTATTATGGACCTGTATGCCATACTGAAAAAGATGGGTGTATCAGATGTAAGGGCTTATGGTCTGGATACCAGCTCGGTGCTGGTAGAGCACGTACCTTTGCAGATGGATACCCAGAAACCGAACCTGGTCAGGGTAAATCCATCATGAATCTTCCGGAGTTGAAGTACCTGAATGTATTTATCAGATTATCAGGAATTTAGAAGGAATCAAACCATGCGCCAAATCAAAAACAGGGTATTCACCAGCATATCTTAAAAAAAATGAATTTTCCATTTTTTCAGGCAACATTGTTTGTATATTTGCACCCGTTAAAATCCTAGTGAAGGATGGCTTTCGCTGATCATAATTTTTCTACAAACCAGAATTTCCGGACCTTCTCCTTTTGCACCGGCATACTGGCGTTTATGGTGTTTCTTTTCATCAATACTCCTGTTTCAAAAGAACCCGGGCAAAATAACCTTTTCGGATCCGATACCAATATAAATAATGGTGTTCTTGATATAAGCCTTACAGAATTCCAGACAGTCTACAGAATTCCTCAGAAAATTTTCGGTCAGGGCAACACTACTGAAGGGTGTCACATCAGCAATACCCTGATTGAAATCAATGTAAAAGATCCTGAACCAAATAAATTCAGAGCCTGCGCCCAATGGGATGTCAATCTTGGTCAAGTGAGAATGCCACCATTCTTTGGCTTTGACAACCGGTATTCAGCTGATTTCTTTTACAGCCTACCTGACATCATCACAAATTCATCTCCTCTCCGATTATAGAGACCAGAGTAGTCTTTCCTGTGCGTTTCTCATAATTATCCTGTTACCGGCCAGTTTCAGCAAGTCCTGTTGACAAAGGTTCAGGTTGGATTCTGACTTTGGAATCCGGTCAGGGAATTGCAGATACCATCCAATTTAGGAGAGCAATATATTCACCTGTGACAGGTAACGACAGACATCTTTTCTGGTTTGTCACTCCATCATCACGTAATCCCAGTCATAATCTACCATCAGCCGGTGGTATCAGGTGCATTGCGGAATTCAGGAACGTCTGTTCCGTAGTATCAACTTTGAATCAACTTAAAACCGAAGAATAACCTAAACATTGAATTTATGAAAACCAGCAAACTGAAATCAGGCAAAGGAATCAGCATTAACTTTTCTTCATTGGTCATTCCCGTGGCACTCATAGTTGCCATTATTATTTTCAAGTTTATCATGGGAAACCCTGAGAATTTCCAGGGCAATGATTCTGAAAACGCGGCCCTGCCGGGAAATTATTATGGAATAATTTACAAAGGGGGGTTCATTGTTCCGGTAATTATGACACTTCTGCTTACAGTAATCACTTTTGTCGTGGAAAGATTTATTGCCATTCAGAAAGCCACCGGCAAGGGTGTAATTCCCGTATTCGTTGGAGACATCAAGGATCATCTTGAACACAACAATGTAAAACTGGCCATTGAATCCTGTGATACTCAGAAAGGATCTGTTGCCAATGTAATAAAATCGGTATTGTACAGGTACCAGGCTTTGCTTTCGCAGGCTGAATTGACCCGTGACCAGAAGGTTGCCACACTCAACAAAGAGATTGAAGACGCAACATCGCTTGAGTTACCCGGGCTGGAACAAAATCTTGTCGTACTGGCGACCATTACATCACTTGCAACACTGATGGGTTTGCTGGGCACTGTTTTGGGTATGATCAGGGCTTTTTCTGCCCTGGCCAATGCAGGAGCACCTGATTCAGTTGCTCTGGCTCAGGGAATTTCCGAAGCTCTGGTAAATACCGCTTTCGGAATCGGGACAGCGGTTGTAGCAATGATATTCTACAATTATTTCACAACCCGAATTGACAAAATTACTTACAGCATCGACGAAGCCGGGTTAAGCATTGTTCAGATGTTCCAGACAAAACAGGCCTGATGCAAACTGATTGCACAATTCAAAAAACCAGACCATGCCAAAAGTAAAAATTCCGCGCAAAAGCACCTGGGTTGATATGACGGCCATGTGTGATGTAGCCTTTCTGCTGCTCACTTTTTTTATGCTGACATCCAACTTTACAAAGAAGGAGCCCGTGCTTGTTGCTACACCATCTTCAATTTCTGAAATCAAAATACCGGAAACCAATGTCATGACCATGCTGATTGATAAAAGCGGTAAGATCTATTTCGGAATTGACGGACAGGATAACAGGCAACAACTGTTACAAATGATGGGAGAAACCTTTAAGATTAAGTTTTCGCAGGAAGAAATCAAAACCTACACATTACTTGATCTTTGCGGAAACCCGATCGAATCCATGAGTTCATTTCTCAAAATGAAACCTGAGGTCAGGGATTTACCGCAAAATAATCAGGGAATCCCGGCAGATTCAACCAACAATCAATTGATTGAATGGGTAAAAGCGGCAAGAATTGTCAATCCGGAATTAAGGATTGCCATCAAGGCCGATGAATCCACCCCTTTCCCGGTGGTTAAAAAAGTAATGAAAACTTTACAGACACTTGAAGAAAACCGTTATAACCTGATAACCAGGCTAGAGGGGGAATCTGACATATAATTTAAAAATCAGAATTATGGCTGAAATAAGTCAAGATCAGGGTTCACATAAAAAAGGCAAAGGGAAGAAGCGATCCAAAAAGCTATCTACACGTATTGACCTCACCCCAATGGTTGACCTGGGCTTTTTGTTGATCACATTCTTTATGCTGGCAACAACCCTGATAAAACCACAGACCATGGAAATTACCATGCCATCCAACAAGGATGTAACCGAAGATAACCAGACAGTAGCAAAAGCATCTCAGGCTGTAACACTGATACTGGGCGGGAAAGATAAAGTTTTCTATTACTTCGGCAAAACCGAGGGAGCACAGTTAACTGCTACAGATTATTCTGCCGGGGGATTAAGAAAACTGTTACTTCAGAAAAACTTCTCCATCATCAAACAGGTCGAAGACCTTAAATCCGAAAAGACAAAGACACGGATGAAAGATGAAGTCTACAAGAGTCAGCTCTCAAAGATCAAATCAGGTAAAAATGCGCCGGTTGTCAGAATCATGGCAACCGATAAAGCAAGTTATAAAAACCTGGTTGATGCACTTGATGAGATGAATATCTGTTATATCAGCCGGTATGCGATCGTTGACATTGATGCTGCTGACCAGGCTTTGATTGCAGGAAAGGATATTTAAATAATCCACCAGAAAAACTGAATCACATGCCAAAGACAAATATTTTCTCAAATGAATGGTGCAGGATTGTTTTTGATTCCCGTCTTAAGGAATATGGCGCATATGAGATGCGAACGACTTCTTCAAACAGGCATCGGATATCAATCATAATAACCATTGCGATTTTCATCTCAGTTTTCCTGCTCCCGAAACTCATCAGGAGTATAATACCTGAACGAAAGGAAGTTAATGTTGAAGTTACCTCCCTTGCAAAAATAGACCTTGAAAAAAACAAGCAGAAAGTAGCTGAGCCCATCATTGAGCAGGCGCCGCCTGAAAAAATCAAAAGCACCATTAAATTTACCCCACCGGTTATCAAGGATGACAGCGAGGTAAAGGATGAGGATATTATGAAAACCCAGGAGGAAGTCAATGATTCAAAACTGAGTATTTCCGTAGCTGATGTTGAAGGGAACAGTAATGATCTTGATGCAGTAGACTTAGCTGACCTTCAACAGGAACAGAATAAAGTCGTTGAAGAGAATGAGCAGCCTTTTACGGTGGTTGAACAGATGCCGGAATTTCCAGGCGGTGATGAGGCCAGGGTTGCCTTTCTCCGTGAAAACCTGAAATTTCCTCAGATAGCCAGAGAAAGCGGTATCACCGGAACAGTTTACCTGACCTTTGTGATCGGGAAGGATGGCCGGATTTCAAACGTACGGCTATTAAGGGGTATTGGTGGGGGCTGCGACGAGGAAGCCATCAGGGTACTTAAACTGATGCCACCATGGATACCCGGAAAACAGGGCGGTAAATCCGTGCCGGTTCAGTTTAATCTTCCTATAAAATTTACTCTTGCCGGTTAATCCTTATGAAAAATAAACTCAAAACATATCTATTATGGTTGATGCCGGCATTTTATCTGCTGGCATCAGCCTTTCTCTTTAGCCAGGGCCTTAGTAATCTGAGCAAATCGCAGAATCTTATTCTCGGTACAATCTTGTTGCTTTATTCGTTATTCAGGTTTTACCGGGCTTTCAAATCAATCCGTACAGATGAAAAAGAAGTGGATGATTAGGAGAGGTTGCGCACCAACCAATAATAGGCATTATCCCGGAATCCGGTTTCTCCTGTGGCTGGCTTTGCCGCTGATTATATTGCTTTCCTGCAACCCGAATAAAAGAGAGAACCCAACAGATACTCCGACTACCGGGAACATTAAAATGGTTGTTGATGCTTCATTTCTACCCATCATACAGGCACAGCTTGAGGTATTCCATGCCGTTTATAAATATGCAAAAATCACCCCGATACCCCTGGCAGAGGGTGATGCATTTGAGCTATTGTTCAAAGACAGTGTGAGGCTGATTCTTGCTTCCCGTCCGCTAAGTAAAAATGAAATTGAGTATTTCAATAGTAAAAAGATATTCCCCAAGCAGGTAAAAATTGCCGTTGATGGGATTGCCATGATAGTTAACCGTAAGAACCCGGATTCAACCTTTACAGTAAGCCAGTTGGCCGGAATTCTCAGGGGAGATATCAGCACCTGGGATCAGATCAGTAAAGACAATCACACCGGAAAAATAAGCCTTAAGTTTGATCATCCACATTCAGGGCTTGTCAGATATATGATGGATTCTATTGCAAAAACCGATAAACTGGGATCTCAAATCTCAGCAGACGTCAACAACACAGGTGTGATTGACTATGTTGCGCTGAACCCTGGTGCAGCCGGCCTGATCGGGGTGAGTTGGATCAGCGACAGGGATGATTCGACCTGTCTTTCATTCCAGAACCGGATAAGGGTAGCCAGGATCGGGGCATCCCAGTTGATAGATGCCTATAAACCTTACCAGGCATATATTGCAACAGAACAATACCCTTTAACCCGGGATATTTACCTGATATCGACCGATCCGCATCTGGGGCTTGCAGATGGATTTATCTCGTTTGCTTCAAGCGACAAAGGTCAGCGCATTATACTTAAATCAGGGATTCTGCCTGCTGTAGCACCTATCAGGTTGATACAGGTAAATGATCAATGATGCCACAAAGAAATAAACCTATGAAAAAAACAATGATCCTGCCAATGGCTATCCAATTGATGGCTGCAAATATCTTACTAATGGCCGGCCCGTTAATAGCTCAGGTTGTAACTCCACAAACTGACAGGGTAACCTGGTATCTTCAGACAGAACAGATTGCCCTGGCAAAATCAGTGATGTTAAAGTCTCTGGAAAACAAGACAATTTCTGCCGATCAGGCCTTTAATCTGGGTAAAATATATCTTGATATTCAAAAAAACGATAGTGCTCTTCTGGCATTTAACGCAATACCTACCATGAATGAGGAGCAGCGTTTGCTGCAGCTTGCCGGGCAATTGCTGGTAGAACTTGCCCATGGAAAATCAACCGATATCAGCATGAAGATAGCCAGGGAGACAAAAGCAATAAATTCAAGCAAATCGGCGAAAGTTAAGCTCCAAATGGCACTCGTACTGGCACAAATGAATGAAACAGCCACAGCCTGGGAACTTATTGAACAGGCTTGCGCCCTGAAAACATCGGATGCCTCAACATTCACAGAAGCAGGTGATATTTATGCAAGATTGAGTTTTGTGCTGAAACAACCTGAACTTTACGGAAAAGCCTGTGGTCGTTATGAACAGGCTATATACAGGAACAAAAACTATTTGCCTGCCCGTTCATCCCTTGCCGAGGCATATTTTAAGTCCCGGAATTATTTTGAAGCCAAAACCATCCTGAATGAAACAATGGCCATAGATTCCTCCTGGATTCCTGCCATCCGGTTGCTTGGCGAGGTGCACTACGCTTTGGGAAATTACAAACAAGCCAGCCATTATTATACCAGGTATGTGAATCTTGTAAAACCTTCAGTGGATCAGCTTCAGAAGTATACATATATCCTCTATTTCAACCAGGAATATCAGAAAGCGAAAGAAATACTCGGCACCCTCCTTTCATCTGACCCGTTGAATGCAGTTCTTTTAAGGTTGTATGCATACACCTCTGCTGAAACCAAGGCCTCAGGTGAAGGTTTGAGAGCTATTGAACAGTTTATGAAAATCAGGCAGGCCGAAGATACACTCAGGCTTATCCCAACGGATTATGAATACTACGGAAGACTTCTCAGTATGGAATCGTATGATTCACTTGCAGTGATCCAGTTTGAAAAAGCAATACAACTGGATACCACAAAAATATCTTTATTTGAGTATACTGCAAAATCATTTGAGAAGCTCAAAAACTATGAAAAATCTGTCAGTTTTTATACACGGGCTGTGAATGCTAACCCACAAAGCCCTTCCACTCTTTGGTTCTCGAGAGGCCGGAATTGCCTGCTGTTCGCAGAAACCCCGGAAGTGGCTGCAGACTCAGTCCGTAAAACAAAGTATCTGAATCTTGCTGTTGAATCATTTTCAAAGGTTGCTGAATTATCGCCTGTATCTCACCTTGGATTTTTATGGAAAGGCAGGGCTCTGGCGGCATTGGATCCGGAAACCAGCCAGGGACTTGCTGAGGAATGTTACCGGCAATCCATTCTTCTGCTGGAAGCAAAAAATGCCACAGAAAAATATAAAACAGAATTGCTTGAAGCATACAGATATATGGGATACCTGAATTATTTGCGGTATGATCAGTCTGTTAAAGATAAAAAAACCGAAGCCTCCGGTTTCAAAGATAAATCTATTGAATACTGGAATAAAATACTGACCTTTGATCCCTCAAATCAGGTTGCCCTTCAGGCTTTAAAAGCATTGAAATAAATCAAAGAACATCTATTAAAACCGCCATGAGCATTTTCACAGGTCTGTTGATCATTGCAGGTATGACATTTGTCATATCGATGCTTGTCGCATTCATTTTCTGGGCGCTGAGCCTGTTAACAGCTCCCAAAGAAATGGTGCTGACAGGAGTAAAGAAACCGGCTCCCTTTGCCAGGCACCTTATGGTGGAATGGCAGCATTTCAGGAGTTTTCAAAAACACTACAGAACTTACTGGCACAACGAAAATGCTGCCAGTAATGAACTAATTGATTTCTACCATGAATAATTTCGATTTCGCACAACTCTTCCAGGGCATCTACACACTGCTTGTTTCCGATCCTGTAATCGCCTATTCAAGGATCGGCCTGATTTTTCTGGGAATTCTTCTCGTACACCTTGGCAGGAAAGGCATTCTTGAGCCAATGCTGATGATACCAATGGGTCTGGGTATGGCGACAATCAATGCATCTGTGATGTTGATGCCCGACGGCACCCAGGGAAATCTTTTTGTCGACCCGATGCTGACCGATACCGATCAGCTGCTCGAAATGCTTCAGATTGACTTTCTGCAGCCCATCTATACCTTCACATTCAGTAACGGATTGATTGCCTGTTTTGTATTTATGGGCATCGGGAGCCTGCTCGACATCGGGTATATCCTTAAGGCTCCGTTTTCGAGCATGTTTCTGGCATTTTGCGCCGAAGCCGGCACTTTTCTTACCATTCCGATTGCCATTGCCATGGGGCTGAATCTGAAAGAAGCCGCTTCCATTGCCATGGTCGGAGGTGCCGATGGTCCAATGGTCCTCTTTACCTCTTTATCGCTGGCCAAAGAACTCTTTGTTCCCATCACTGTGGTGGCATACCTCTATCTCGGTCTTACCTATGGTGGTTATCCTTACCTGATCAAACTCCTTGTTCCTGCCCGTCTCAGGGGAAAGGACATCAAACGCGATCCCAACAAAACAATCAGGGTAATTAAACCTTCAACCAAGCTATATTTTGCGGTTGTGATCTGTGTGATTCTCTGCCTCCTTTTCCCAGTAGCCTCACCCCTGTTTTTTAGTCTGTTTTTAGGGATCGCGGTGAGGGAATCGGGCCTTACCAAGATAAGAGAGTTTATTGAAGGCCCCCTGCTCTATGGCTCAACCTTTTTTCTCGGCCTTCTGCTTGGAATTCTATGTGAAGCACACCTGTTGCTGAATCCAAAGATACTGTTGTTGCTGGTGCTGGGTATTCTGGCGCTGCTGATCTCTGGAATCGGCGGAATTGCCGGAGGCTATATCCTTTATTTCCTGAAAAAGGGAAATTACAACCCTGCCATTGGTATTGCAGGTGTCAGCTGTGTTCCTTCAACCGCTAAAGTGGTCCAGAAGGAAGTATCAAAAGTAAATCCCAATGCCCTGGTTCTGCCCGAAGCCCTTGGCGCAAACATTTCAGGTGTTATAACTACAGCAATCATTGCTGGTTTGTACATTACCCTTATCCCTCTGCTGAAATAAAAAACCATCAGGGAAACTATTTTTTCTTCGAGACTAAAAGTAAAAAATCCACCTGACCCGTGGATTTTTTACTTTCCTGTGAATAAGCGGAATGTTATGGGATAAGGTATCCCGGACATTGTTTCAGCCAGCATGATAGCATCATCGCTTCTTTCTGTTCGAAAGCATTATCCTGAGTGCAGGTAAAGAGGCAATAGCAACAAAAAGCACCAGTATCCAGACTGAATATTTAATGATTCCGGGATAAGTACGGCCCACATAATACCCTAGCGGCACAAGTGTCCCTACCCAGACAATGGCCCCCAGTGCGTTGAAAAGCAGAAACCTTCTGAAAGGAAAAGTTGTTGCCCCGGCGATCATGGGTATCAAAGTCCGGATAACCGGCATAAAACGTCCGAAGAGGAAAGCCAGTACGCCGTTTTTCTCATAGAAGACTTTGCCACGTTCCA
The DNA here is from genome assembly GCA_009773455.1 of Bacteroidota bacterium. Classification (GTDB taxonomy): domain Bacteria; phylum Bacteroidota; class Bacteroidia; order Bacteroidales; family Lentimicrobiaceae; genus Lentimicrobium. The sequence goes on from WSXU01000009.1 coordinate 42,784, forward strand.
GGTATTCAACCTTAAAGAACCTGGAGTTGTTTCCGGTAAACAAACGGCCTCCCAGCCATTTACCTTTATAGTAACCCGTAAGGTCGCCAAAAAAGGAGGCCAGTATCAATGTTCCCATCAGAAAGGCCAGTGGAACATCCAGAAAACGGGTGCCACAGAATAATCCGGCTGCAAATAACAGATAATCACCTCCCGGCAGGACAAATCCAAGAAAAAATCCGGTTTCTATATAAACGATGGCCAGCAGCAGCAACAACCCTCCCACTTCAATGATCCTGTGCGGCTCAAAGACAAAACCCCAGGAAACCGTATCCAATAAAATCATCGTCTGAATTTAATTTTTCTTTTCAATTTTCAGCGAGAGTACAATGCTTGCTGTGATGGTAAATGCAATAAACAGCAGGGATAATTCCACCGGGATTTTATAAAAATCGATCAGGAGCATTTTTATACCAACAAAGATCAGCACCACCGCCAATCCATAGCTCAGTAACCAGAATCGATGCACAATTCCTGCCAGGGCAAAATAAAGTGAACGCAACCCAAGGATGGCAAATACATTGGAGGTATATACGATAAACTGATCCTGCGTAATGGCCAGTATGGCCGGAATGCTGTCAACCGCAAAAATAAGGTCGGTTGTTTCAATCAGGAGCAAAACCAGGAAAAGAGGTGTGGCATGCCATTTACCGCTGAGTCTGGTAAAAAACTTCTCCCCGTGTAATTCAGCAGTCACAGGTATATATTTCCGGGTAAAGCGGATCAGCGGGTTGTGTTCAGGCTCAATCTTTGCATTGTTGTGCTTGAACATTTTATACCCGGTATACAACAGAATGGCACCGAAAATATATATTGTAAAATGAAATTTCTCGATCAGGGCAACTCCTGCAAAAATGAAAATAACACGCATCAGCAGTGCCCCGATGATTCCCCAGAACAGTACCTTATGCTGGTATTGGGCAGGAATCTGGAAATAAGTGAAAATCATAATGAAAACAAAAATGTTGTCGACACTCAGCGCTTTTTCGACCAGGTAGCCGGTGAAGAATTCGAGTGCTTTCTGCTGACCCAGCCAGTAATACACAAGCACGTTAAAGATCAGGGCAAGAGAAACCCATACTGCTGACCATCCCAGCGCTTCTTTCATTGAAACGACATGAGCCTTACGGTTAAAGACACCCAGATCGAGAGCCAGCATTATCAGTACAAAAACGTTAAACAATATCCAGAAAGTAATATCCATTTTTTCGTGAATTAATTGCTGAAAACAACAGAGACCGGGGCTATATTGTTTAACAGGGATTGAAATTTAATAAACAGTCTTTATTCATATCAGGAATAATATTTAAACCGGAATTCTAATCAAACCTTGACATCGCAAACAGTTCATTCATTGACCATTGAACAAGTGATAAACTTCTTTCCGGAGCGTTAACAATACTTTAACACAGGTATTTGAGTGGCTTCCTGACAAGTTGTTGATAAAAGGTGTAAATTTATTTTTTAATAACCGGTGTCTGGTATTCCCCTTCCGGAACCTGCCCTTACTGATCAGACCCTTCCTCTGACTAAATACAAAGCCGGTAACTAAATGAATTAAATAAACAGGAAATTTAATGTAATTATGATTGACGTTAATTACCACAGATAACCTGTTAGCCTGTTTCCAACCATATTTATTCAGACAAGTAAAATGACACAGGAGCAATTAAAAAATGTGATGAAATTTCACCTAAAGAATTTCAATGATGAAGGTGTTGTCATCAACGACGACACCATCCACAGCGCTGTACTCAGTGATTCAGACGGGTATGGCAGTTCAAATTCAAAAACCATTTACCGGGCCGTGATCCGCTGGACCATGAAGAAAAACGGACATGAGGACAAGCCCTGGCCTCCCGACTGGTTTGATAAAAGCGTTGAGTACCTTTCATCCTGCATACTATAAATACCGGGCTATGATAAAGAAACTTGTCCTGATTGCGGCGATCTTCTTACTGCCGGGGGTTTCGCTTCCAGGCTTTTCCCAGGAAAAACCGATCCGGATTGACCTTTCAACCATCAAAACTGAATTACGGCAGAATGCCATCAGTCTGGGTGTGACCTATCTGAAATCACTCGACAGCCTTTTCACCCTCCAGGATATCCTTCTGGCAGAAAAAAACGCATTGTTCCAGGTTACCCCCGAATTTGATGTACTGACTGGTACCGAAGATGCCTTCTCATCGGTCAGCGCAAGGCTTTCGGGCATTTACATGCGGTTTGGTGATACACTCATCGACGGTGTGCTGACACCAAACACGGCCAGGGGGTTTCAGACCTTCCCTTTTTCTGCCGGATTTGAAACCAACAACAAGTTCAATGTACTGAACGGAATTGTTGAAGCGGGCTGGGTTCCCTGGTACCAGACACAGGGTAACCACAAGACACCCGCCTGGCTCAAACACACCAAATTCGGATTGTTCGTTCAGGCTGGCTACAAATTTGGTATTGATACTACCGGAGTTACTGCCATGGGCGGGGAGACTGACCAGAGTTATGAAGCGCCTGACCATGCAATTCTCAGGACAAAGGGGAGCTTCGGCATCGACACACAATCCCTTTTTGAACTGAGTGGTGTTGGCGTCGGTATTGCCGGTAATGCAGATGGATGGTATGATTTTCTTAACAACCGGGTATACTATTCTGTTCAGGGGAAAATCAGGTTTTACCTGGCCGGTGACAAAGATCGGTTTTTTGATTTCAAATACCAGAAAGGGAGTGGTGCCCCGAATTTCAACGAGGGAGATCAGTTTGGCATGGGACTTACATTGATGTTCTGATTCAAAGCTCTATCACAGAAGTGACTTTCTCATGCCATACGGCTTTATCCGGTATTCCGGAAAGATAAACAACAATTGAAACAGGAATGGCTGCCTGTTTCGCACAACCATATCCATCCCTCAAACAAAACCCCTCCCCGCTTGTTGAAGCCGTGTATTTTCCTAAATTTGCATTCAATAATGCCTGCATTTATTTTTCACGCGAAGATGCAATGACGCAAATTCCAGTCATCTGATTTGTACTTCTTGCGTATAAATCGTTCTTAATGCATTGAATATCGGGTGATTAAAATATATTTCAGGGGCCTTGTTTCACAAAACAAAAAGAATTGATATGAGTTACGATATTATTGTCATTGGTTCAGGTCCGGGTGGTTATGTGGCTGCCATCAGGGCATCACAACTTGGCCTGAAGGTTGGAGTGGTTGAACGTTCCGAACTGGGCGGTATCTGCCTTAACTGGGGTTGTATCCCTACAAAGGCCCTGCTTAAAAGTGCACAGGTTTTTGAGTATGCGAAACATGCTGCCGATTATGGCATCAGCATCACCGGTGATGTTACAGCTGATTTCGACGCGATGGTTAAGCGGAGCAGGGGCGTTGCCGATGGCATGAGCAAAGGCATACAATTTCTTTTCAAAAAGAACAAAATAGATCATATTGCAGGGACCGGCAGACTGAAGCCCGGAAATACCGTAGAGGTAACCGATGCCGATGGAAAGAAGACCGACTACCAGGCGAATCACATTATTCTTGCCACCGGTGCCCGTTCACGTGAACTGCCCAACCTGAAACAGGACGGCAAAAAAATCATCGGATACCGTGAAGCCATGACCCTGCCTCAACAGCCAAAAAGCATGGTTGTGGTCGGCTCAGGCGCTATTGGCTCAGAGTTTGCCTATTTTTATAACGCCACCGGCACCCAGGTGACCCTGGTTGAGTTTATGCCCAACATTGTACCTGTTGAGGACGAGGAAGTATCCAAACAGCTGGAACGTAGTTTTAAGAAAGCCGGCATGAAGGTTATGACCTCATCAACTGTTGAAGCAGTGGATACCAAAGGTGATTTGTGTAAGGTTACCATAAAAACAAAAAAAGGGGAAGAAGTGATTGAGGCCGAGATTGTACTTTCGGCTGTCGGCATCACAACAAACCTTGAAGGATTGGGGCTGGAAGAAACCGGTGTAAAAACCGACAAAGGCAAGGTTGTGGTAGATGATTTCTACCGCACCTCTGTTGACGGGGTTTATGCCATCGGCGACATTGTGCATGGCCCTGCCCTGGCACATGTGGCTTCGCACGAAGGCATAATCTGTGTTGAGAAAATTGCCGGTAAGCATGTGGAGCCGCTTGACTATGGCAATATTCCTGGTTGTACCTATACCCATCCTGAAATTGCCTCTGTAGGAATGACTGAAAAGGCTGCCATCGAAGCCGGATATGAAATCAAGGTCGGTAAATTCCCCTACTCAGCTTCTGGAAAAGCCAGTGCGGCCGGCTCCAAAGACGGCTTTGTAAAAGTCATTTTTGATGCAAAATACGGCGAATGGCTTGGTGCGCACCTGATCGGTGACAATGTTACAGAGATGATTGCCGAAGTTGTGGTAGCCCGCAAACTGGAAACCACCGGTGAAGAAATCATTAAAGCAGTACACCCCCACCCCACTATGTCTGAAGCCATTATGGAAGCAGTTGCTGCAGCTTATGGGGAAGTGATTCATTTATAATTTCGGATTGCGGATTGCGGATTGCGCCTGCCCCCCCGCCGAAAAAGCGGGGCAAGCTGCCAAAGGCGGTGGGATTAAGGATTTTATATTCATTTCCAATTTCTGATATCTGAACCGGAGGGAGTAAATAGGAATGGGTTTCTGAACCATATATTCAAAAAATACAATACAATGGAAATCGTACCAACCGAAATTCCCGACGTTCTCATTATAAAACCCCAGGTTTTTGCTGATGAGCGCGGTTATTTTTTCGAATCCTACAATAAGCAGAAATTCATGAATGCCGGGATTGATGCCAATTTTGTACAGGATAATGAAAGTAAATCGATGAAGGGTGTTCTCCGCGGACTGCATTTCCAGAAGCCCCCTTTTGCTCAGGGCAAGCTGGTTAGGGTGATGCGTGGGGCTGTCCTCGATGTGGCCGTTGATCTCCGCCATGGTTCTCCCTGGTATGGCAAATGGGCTGCCATTGAACTTACCGAACACAACAAATGGATGTACTGGGTACCGCCCGGATTTGCACACGGTTTTCTTACGCTTGAAGACAATACGGTATTTTTTTACAAGTGTACCAACATCTATAATAAGGAGTCAGAAGGAAGTGTAAGATGGGACGACCCTGACCTGAATATCGGCTGGGGCAACACCAATCCGATACTTTCTGATAAAGACCGGATTGCGCCCTTCTTTAAAGATCTTGAGAAAATTTTTTAAAATACTGATTACCAGTGCGTCACTAAAAAGACCGGCTTTCTAATCGACAGGCCGGTCTTTTTGCAGACTAAACCACTTTCAGAAGCGTTAACCTGAAGGGATCATCAGTACCATTAAGCCTGAAAAGACTGAAAAATGACTAAAAAGAACCTATTCCTCACAACAGCAATTGCGGTGATTGCCGCCCTTGGCCTTTTTCTTTGCTTTCAATTCACCGGACAGGATACCGATAAACAGTACCGCGAGGAGTTCAGGGCAAACAATAAGGCTTTCGCGGTTGAAATTCCAGGTTCATTGGATTTTGCAGGTGAACAGGTGCCGCTGGATGTATTCTTCAGCCGCGAGTCGCTCGACAGGGAACTGATGGTGAACACCTACTGGCATTCCAACACAATACTGCTGCTTAAAAGGTCTGCCCGGTATTTCCCTGTGATTGAACCCATCCTGAAAAAAAACGGCGTTCCTGATGATTTTAAATACCTGGCTCTCATCGAAAGTGGGCTGATGAATACAGTATCTCCTTCGAATGCAACCGGTTTCTGGCAATTCCTTGATAAAACAGGTAAACAGTATGGCCTCGAAGTCACCGAACAGGTTGACGAACGCTACCATGTTGTAAAATCGACCGAAGCAGCCTGCCGTTACCTTAAGGCTGCTTATGCAGAATTAAACAACTGGACGCTGGCAGCAGCCTCCTACAATGCGGGACAAGGCCGCATCAGCCGTGAAACCGCACGCCAGAAAAAGCAGGATTATTATGATCTCTACCTCAATGCGGAGACATCAAGGTATATCTTCAGGATCCTTGCCCTCAAACTGATCAGTGAGAATCCGGCAGGGTACGGATTTTATCTCCGTAACAAGGATCTGTATCTGCCATTGACAACTTATAGTGTCAGGGTGGACACCAGTATCACAGATCTGGTTAACTTTGCCGCCCGGAATAATGTCAGTTACAGAATTCTCAAGGAATTCAATCCATGGCTGAGGAGTGACCAACTGAAGGTTTTACCGGGCAAGTCCTATACGCTAGACTTCCCCGATAAAAATTCAATTCATTACAGCAGGATGATGAAACTGGTCAAAGACCCTGATTTTATCAGGGGAGCACCGGCTGAATCCGTTTCACCCTGGGGGAGCAGAAAATAACAGGAAGGAATAGGCATTAATGAAATTCGTTGAAACTGATATAAGGCCTGATGCGCAGAACATTGCTGAAGTTTCCGGCGACAGGCTGGAGATTTTCGGTGCAAGGGTTCACAATCTGCAGAATATAGATCTGACCATTCCACGCAACAAACTGGTGGTGATTACAGGTCTGAGCGGGAGCGGAAAATCCTCACTGGCATTTGACACCATTTATGCCGAAGGACAACGGCGGTATATGGAAACCTTTTCAGCCTATGCCCGCCAGTTTATCGGCAACCTTGAACGCCCCGATGTCGATGAAATCAATGGCCTGAGCCCGGTAATCTCCATCGAGCAAAAATCGACGTCACGCAATCCAAGGTCGACGGTTGGCACCATTACCGAGATTTATGATTTCATGAGGCTTTTGTTTGCGCGTGCATCGGTAGCCTATTCACCGGTAACCGGGCAGCCCCTGGTCAAATATACCGAACAGAAAATTGTCGAACTGATCCATGAATCATTTGATCAGAAGGAAATACTGATACTGGCCCCGCTGGTTAAGGGCCGCAAAGGCCATTACAGGGAACTTTTCGAGCAGTTGCGCAAACAGGGATTCCTCAGGGTCAGGGTCGATGGCGAATTGCGCGAAATCAGTTTCGGGCTGCAGCTCGACCGATACAAGACCCATGATATTGAGCTGGTTGTCGACAAATTGCCGGTGAACCAGAAATCGTCGCAACGCATCCTGGCTTCGGCACAAACAGCACTCAGGCAAGGCAAAGGCACCATTATGATCATCGTCAATGCCACAGGTGAAAGTCGCTACCTCAGCAAGAAGCTGATGGATCCGGCAACCGGCGCTGCTTTTGATGAACCTGAGCCCAATTCTTTCTCCTTCAATTCTCCTTATGGAGCCTGTCCGCATTGTAACGGCCTTGGAACCATCACCGAGATCGATCTGAAAAAGATCATTCCAGATCCATCGAAAAGCATCCGCAAAGGAGGATTCGCTCCCCTGGGAGAAGCAAAAACCACCTGGATTTTCAGGCAGGTTGAAGCGCTTGGCGAAAAATACGGTTTTACGCTCGATACGCCCGTCAGCGATATACCTGAAGTAGCCATCAATGCCATCCTGTATGGATCGGATGAGGTGCTGAAGGTTAAAAATGAATACCTGGGAGTTACCTCATCTTACTCACTGAATTTCGAAGGGCTGGTAAACTATATCACAACTCAGGCTGTGGAGAGCGGTGCCAACGGTGTTCGTAAATGGGCCAACAGCTTTATGAATTACAGCAGTTGCCCGGAATGCCATGGCAGCCGTCTGAAAGCCGAATCGCTGAATTTCAGGATTGCAGAACAAACCATAGCCGCATTATCAGAAATGGAACTCGGGCAGCTGAACGAATGGTTTATGCGCGAAGACCTGTTTCCCGAGGAAAGACGAAGGGTGGTGGCTCACGAAATTATCCGTGAGCTCCGGAACCGGATCGGGTTCCTGCTGGACGTCGGCCTCGACTACCTTACCCTTAACCGGACTGCCGGCAGCCTCTCGGGGGGTGAAGCTCAGCGCATCAGGCTGGCAACGCAGATCGGATCGCAACTGGTCGGGGTGCTCTACATCCTGGATGAACCCAGCATTGGCCTGCACCAGCGCGACAACCAGCGGTTGATCAAAGCACTGCAGGACCTGCGCGACATAGGGAATTCAGTGATTGTGGTTGAACACGACAAAGACATGATACTGGCCGCTGACTTTGTGGTTGACATAGGTCCCGGAGCCGGAAGGCACGGGGGACGGATCATGGCCACCGGAACACCGGAACATCTGCAGAAATGCCACACCATCACCTGCGCCTATCTCAGCGGTGAGAGACACATTGAAATCCCTTCAGTCAGACGGAAAGGGAACGGCAACAACATTGTTCTGACAGGGGCATCAGGCAATAACCTCCTGAACGTCAACCTGAAACTGCCTCTGGGAGTTTTTGTTTGCATTACCGGAGTTTCAGGAAGCGGCAAAAGCAGCCTGATCAACGAAACCCTGTATCCTATCCTGAGCAGGCATTTTTATCGCTCTGACCGCAAACCCCTTCCCTATAAAAGCATTGCCGGTCTGGAACACATCGATAAGGTTATTGAAATCGACCAGTCACCTATTGGCCGTACACCCAGGTCGAACCCGGCAACCTACACCGGGGTTTTTGATGATATCAGGAAATTGTTTGCCGTGTTGCCCGAGTCCAAGATACGGGGATACCAGGCCGGGAGGTTTTCGTTCAATGTGAAGGGTGGCCGCTGCGAAACCTGTAAGGGCGCCGGAGTGCGGGTGATCGAAATGAATTTCCTGCCCGATGTCAATGTCCCCTGCGAAACCTGCAACAGCAAAAGATACAACCGAGAAACACTGGAAGTCAGGTTCAAGGGTAAATCAATCAACGATGTACTCGATATGACCATTGATCAGGCCGTTGACTTTTTCGGAAGTATTCCATCCATTCTTCAGAAGATCAGAACGCTGAAAGAAGTCGGACTTGGCTATATCACGCTGGGGCAACAATCAACCACCTTATCCGGAGGTGAGGCACAACGTGTGAAATTAGCCACAGAGCTGTCGAAGAAGGACACCGGACAAACACTTTACATTCTTGACGAACCAACCACAGGGCTTCACTTTGAGGATGTGAATGTACTGCTGGGTGTTTTAAACCGTCTGGTCGACCGTAGCAATACGGTGCTGGTGATTGAGCACAACATGGAAGTGATTAAGGTTGCCGACCACATTGTTGACCTCGGACCAGGGGGTGGAAGACGTGGCGGAAAAATCATTGCCGAGGGTACACCGGAGAAGGTAAGCAGGATCAGCGACAGCCTGACCGGGATGTTTCTGAAAGATGAATTAGTCAGGCAGATTTGACGGATATTAATATATTTTAAATTTATTATACGACTATTTAAGTCTTTTTCGTATATTTACGCCCCCATTTAATGGGTTACCTAATTGATCTGCTAAGAATTAACTATGCATTCTGAAGGACTGAACGAAGAGGATAGAATAAGAGAAGCGATTACCCCAAAAAGCTGGAATGAAATCATGACCAGCGACTCCTGGGCAGTTTTCAAAATAATGGCTGAGTTTGTTGAAGGATTTGAGAAACTTGGAAGAATCGGCCCTTGTGTGACCATTTTCGGTTCAGCGCGCACCCCCTCAAACCATCGTTATTACAAGCTTGCCGAGGAAATAGCCTATATGCTGACCAAGAAAGGTTTCGGGGTTATATCAGGAGGTGGTCCCGGCATTATGGAAGCAGCCAATAAAGGCGCCCATTTTGGCGGAGGGAGATCGGTGGGGCTCAACATTGAACTGCCTTTTGAGCAGAATTCGAACCCCTTTATTGATCCTGACAAATTAATGAGTTTTGATTATTTCTTTGTCAGAAAGGTAATGTTCATGAGGTACTCGCAGGGGTACATCGTATTACCGGGCGGATTCGGTACGCTGGATGAGATGTTTGAAGCCATTACGCTGATACAGACGCATAAAGCCGTTCGTTTTCCGATTGTTTTGGTTTCAAAAGAATACTGGCAGGGCCTCTATACGTGGATTAAGGAGAGGATGCTGGAAGAAAAAAATATTAATGCCGGTGATCTAAATATCTTTTCAATTGTTGATACTGCTGAAGAAGCGGTAAGTACCATTGAAGAATACTATAATAAATACGCTTTAAAACCAAACTTCTGAGACTTGCCGGGAATCGGGTCCTGAATGTTTTAACTTCAAAAACAAAACGACATGACATCATTGAGATTAATTCAACTTAATTTTGAGACGGGAGGGTACAATCTCCTGGCTCGGGTGATTATCAACGATAAACCAGCATTGCTGATGGTTGATACAAGCTCTCCCAAAACCGTGCTTGATACGGATCACCTTCAAAAGTTTGTTAGTCAGACAGAACTTAAACGCAGTTCAAGGAAGAATCTCGCTCCGGGCGCTGCCAGTGTATACAGCTATGTAGCCAACATCGAAAAGTTAGAAATTGGCTCTGTGGTCATTGAAAATTACAAGGCTTCTTCTGTAGACCTGGGGAACATCAACCGTTCATTCAGGGGCATGGGCAATCCACAGATTGACGGATTACTGGGTTGCGACCTGCTGCGTCATTGCAAGGCAACCATCGATTTCGAAAACAGGGAACTCAAACTCGGCGTGCTCGTTGAGCCCACCGACACCCCGGTTAACTCGGTTATCGAATAATTATCACCTTTTCTCTGATTACAATCCAGGGATGATCTGATTTCCTGGCTTCAACAATAATCACTCCGGTATAGGGTTCTTCAATGGCAATCATATTGTCGATAGAGCCATATACCGGATTGCTTTTCAGGAGTGTCCCACTGACGCTGTAGACATTCAGCTGCCATTCCTCCCTTCCTTCAGGCACCACTTTTATCACACCACTTGACGGATTCGGAAAAATTCTTATTTTTCCTTGTTCAGACTGTGGGGAATCAATTTCTGCAGGACCGGGAACTGTGCCCCGGAACAAAGTAATCCCTCCACTATAATTACCAACCGCGAGTTCGGGGTAACCATCGTTGTTCAGGTCTGCCCAGGCCGGTGCTGTCCGAACGCCTTCAAAAATATACATAAAGCGGTCTTCATCTTCATTAAACGGCTTTCCGGGAATATTGGTGATACCCGAATAAAACCTGAGCCATCCCGACTCAGAACCCGCCAGCAGCCGGAGATCCCCACCTGTCATCCTGAAAAGGCAGGGCACACTGTAGCCGGTATATGAAACCGATTGATCGGTGACATTAACCTCCCCGAAAAAATCCGAAACCCGGTTATAAACGGGATTTCCTGGTATTCCGTCGTTGTGAAAATAGGAGAGCTTACCGCTTAAAGACCCCAGAACCAGGTCTTTTAACCCGTCGTTGTCGATATCGGTAAAAGCCGGGGTACTGTATCCCTCTACCCCGACATCCTGGTAATTTCTGACAGGATCGGCAAACGCTGGAAGGCTCCCGGGACCAGCTTCATTAACACTCAGCCAAAGGTCACCCAGACTGTTACCGGTGAGCATATCCAGGTCACCATCACCATCCAGATCATCCAATGCAGGATAAACCCCCAAAAGCCCCTGCTGAGAAAACCGGCCAAAATCATCATCGGCCAGGAAAAAAGATGGCGACTCCGGCGTCCCGTCATTGAGATACAGGTGAAGCCTCCCTGTGTAATCGCATTTCAACTGACCATATTCATTTACTATACAGGTATCATACAGGCCATAGTTCCCCACCAGCAGGTCAGTCAGACCATCACCGTTGACATCCCCGAACACAGGGTATGCTCCCAGACCCATATCGATCATTCCATCCTGAAGAAATGACCTGGTAAGCAGGCCGCAATCGTTCAGATTGGTGACGTTTTTGCAATCGCTGTAAAGCCAGACACTTTCAGAGCCCTGCGACTTCACCAGGCTGGGATCGAAGGGTGAAACGAGCAACTGTTCTGTTCCATCGTTGTACAGATCAATTTTCTGAACCAGCGGAAATGACCACAGATCGACCGGATCTGCAGCCGGCCACGCCGGAAGTTGTTCTACCATGGCCGCATCCATTTCAGTACCACCGTTCCTCAATGCCACCACATCGCTGAAACCGACATCCCCCAGCACCAGATCGCTGAGTCCGTCTCCGGTCAGGTCTTTCAGCAGGAATGTTGATCCTGTATGCTTGGGTTCGCCTGAAAGCTTCCTGAAGGTGAAATCAACACAGGTATCAAATACGATGACATTCGATTCATTGCTCTCGGCAAAACGGCCCCAGCAGTTGCTTACCTTGTGATAAACCAGTGAATCGGAGTTCCCGTATAATTCCTGCGACATATTCCGGTGATTCTCAACAAATGAACCAAGCCCCCAGAAAGTAAGAATATCAAGGTCCCCGTCACCATCAAGGTCTTCGATGGCAGGATAATCAACGTAGGTCACCAGCAGGTTGGTGAAAATATCGCCCTGAAGCGAGGTCAGGTATGGATCGACCGCCTTATCAAATGAAGGAAGGGCCGTGCCCCTGTTCCTGTAAACCATGATTCCACCGGGTGTATAGGTGAAAAAATCCATAAATCCGTCGTTGTTATAGTCGGCGGTCTGAAACCACTGGGAAAGCGGAGGAAAATATCGTCTGAATTCAGGAGCATAATCAAACCCCGGAGAAAAACCGGAAGAATTATAAACAAAGGGAAGTATACGGTCCCCATGGCGATCAAAGATGATCAGGTCAGGGATGCCATCGGAATTTACATCAAATTTCCCGAACTGCACATTGTTGAGACCTCCGGCCCACGGATCCCTTAAAAGAAGTCCGTCAGACTTTACCGGTATGTCTGTCCACGTTGTAAAGCCAAAATCGTTCATCTCCTGAGCCGATAAACCGGAAAGAGTGAATAATCCGCAAAAAAAGACAAGAATCCTGATCATTCGTTTCATATAATACTGAAGCCAGACCACTTACAGGGGCTTTTCTGCAAAGGTAACGATACAATGAATGCACAATTGTGATGGCTGACAAAACATCAGAATTATCCTGCATCAACCATCAGAACAATGCCATCAAAAAGGTGAGAAGAAGCATAATACGGATAAAAATCCAACACTTTAACCATATAATTCGATCAATCTGGACCGGTTCATATAAATATAATTCTTTACATATGAAAAGCATCGGATTGCCAGTTGTGTTATAAACCGCGCTAAACAATGAAATATCAAGATCAAGCAGGAAAAAACGGCTGAAAAAAAACTTGAAAACCCGAATTGGTAAATTATAATAGATGTTCTATATTTGCAGGCTCAAAAAATTAGTCTAATACATTTAATCTTACTTACACATGCAGAATAAGGGTGCTATTAAATTTTTCGCGATTGCATTGGCAATTGTGTGCCTTTTTCAGCTTTCGTTCACATTCTTTTCGAAAAGAGTAGAGAAAAAAGCAAGTGATTTTGCGATGAACGAAGAGGCGAAAAGCCTGGCAAAGCAGTTGTCCAAAGGCAATGCGACGCTCGAACTTACATTGCTTGATTCAATCAGCAAATCTAGGGAGCGTTATTATCTCGACTCAATGTCGAAACAGCCTGTTTTCAATATTCTCGTCCGCAAATATACCTATCAGGAGTGTAAAGAGCGTGAACTCAACCTTGGTCTCGACCTTAAGGGGGGTATGAACGTTACCCTTGAAGTTTCCGTGGTTGACATTGTGAGGGCGTTATCAGGCTATAGCACCAATCCTGTATTTACACAGGCCATAGACAGGGCTGTTCAGAAACAGCGCAACAGCCAGAGCGATTTTGTTACGCTGTTCGGCCAATCCTTCGCTGAAGTTGATCCGAATGCCAAGCTGGCTGCAATTTTCAATACCGTTGAACTGAAAGACCGTGTAAACTTTAATTCCACCAACGAAGAGGTATTGGCTGTTATCCGCCAGGAGACCAAGGGTGCCATCGACCGCACATTCAATATTCTCCGTACCCGTATCGACCGTTTCGGTGTTGCCCAGCCAAATATCCAGCAGTTACAGACTGCCGGCCGCATCCTGGTTGAGCTTCCCGGTATAAAGGAACCCGATCGCGTGCGTAAGCTCCTGCAGGGAACAGCCCAGCTTGAGTTCTGGGAAACCTACCAGTTCTCGGATCTGGTACCTTATTTTGAAGATGCCAACAAAAGGCTGGCTGCCGGAGGTTCCATTGATTCAACCAAAGTTGATTCAACGAAGACCGATTCCACCAAAAAGGCAACAGCACCAGCAAAGGATACGACTGCAGTTGCCAAGAGCGATTCAGCCAAATCAACGCTGCTCGACAAGATCAGCGATACAGCCTCCACCGATAAGAACAAACAGTCGTTTGAAAAGTATGCCAAGGAAAACCCACTGTATGCTTACATGAATCCTGCGATTTTCCCAGACAAGAACGGAAAGTATTTCCCGGGAGAAGGTGCTACTGTAGGATTCTCGATGATCAAGGATACTGCCAGGGTCAACAGGATGTTAAAGGAAGTAAAAGGCGTTTTTCCGCGTGACCTGAAGCTGGCATGGACTGTTAAACCTGAGAAAGACAGGCCGGAAGTTCTTGAACTCACTGCCCTGAAAGTAACCAGCCGTGACGGCAAAGCTCCTCTGGGTGGCGACGCTGTTGTTGATGCCCGCCAGGATTACGATCCGAACGGACGCGTTGAAATAACCATGCTGATGAATCCCGACGGTGCCAAGACATGGAAAAGGCTGACCGCTGATAACATCGGAAATCAGATCGCCATCGTGCTCGACGGTTACGTTTATTCAGCACCGAGGGTTAATGGTGAAATCCCCAACGGAAGATCATCCATTACAGGTAACTTCAGTGTTGAGGAAGCCCTTGACCTTGCCAACATTCTGAAAGCCGGTAAACTCCCGGCCCCTGCGCGCATTGTACAGGAAGAAATCGTAGGTCCTTCACTCGGACGCGAATCCATCAATGCCGGTCTGGCATCGTTCCTGATCGCCTTCCTGCTGGTACTCCTCTATATGGGTCTCTATTACAACCGTGCCGGCTGGATTGCCAACATCGCGCTGGTTGCCAACATATTCTTCATTTTCGGTGTTCTTACCTCACTTGGTGCTGTACTTACACTCCCTGGTATCGCGGGTATTGTACTTACCCTCGGTATGGCAGTGGATGCAAACGTTATTATTTACGAACGTGTCCGTGAAGAGTTAAGGGCCGGAAAGGGAATGAGGCTTGCCATCCACGACGGTTATCAGAACGCCTACTCGGCCATCATCGACGGTAACGTTACGACCATCCTTACTGGTATCGTACTTTATATCTTCGGTTCAGGTCCAATTCAGGGATTTGCCACAACACTGATCATTGGTATCATCACCTCACTGTTCACAGCCATCTTTATTTCGAGGATAATTTTCGAAAGGCTGCTCAACAAGAACAAGAACATCACCTTCGACAACAGTGTAACCCGGAATGCTTTCGCCAATGTGAACATCGATTTTATCGCTATCCGCAAAAAACTGTACATCGTTTCCGGAGTTGTCATCTTTATCGGAATTATTTCTCTTGCAACCAAAGGGCTGAACTTCGGTGTTGACTTCACCGGGGGACGCACCTATGTTGTAAGGTTCGACAAGGAAGTAACCACCGAGGATATCAGGGCCTCTCTTGCCAAGCAGTTTGGTGAGGCGCCTGAAGTTAAAACATTCGGAGCCGGAAGCCAGGTGAAAATCACCACCAAATACATGATTGAAGAAGATACCCATATTGTTGATTCACTGGTTGAAACAAAACTCTTTGAAGGGGTTAAACAATTCTACACTACTTCAATGACCCGTCAGGATTTTACCTCCGATGATGAGGCAAAAGTCCTTGGCCGACTCAGTTCACAGAAAGTAGGTCCTACCATTGCCGACGACATCAAGCAGGGTGCCGTTATGGCCGTGTTCTTTGCCCTTCTCGTGATCTTCATTTACATCGCCATCCGTTTCAAGAAATGGCAGTATGGTCTCGGTGGTCTTACTTCACTAACCCATGACACCCTGATCACGATCTCACTGTATTCGATATTCTATGGCATCCTGCCGTTCAACCTTGAAGTTGATCAGGCTTTCATTGCGGCCTTGCTGACCATCATCGGATATTCAATCAACGATACCGTGATTATCTTCGACAGGATCAGGGAATACATCACACTGTATCCGAAACGTGATCTGAAGGATAATATGAACCACGCCATGAACAGTACCCTGGGTCGTACCTTCAATACAGCAGGAACCACCCTCGTAACACTGATCGCTATCTTCATCTTTGGCGGTGATGTCATCAGGGGATTCACCTTTGCCCTTATGGTAGGCATCGCCATCGGTACCTATTCATCCATCTTCAATGCGGCACCAATCGCCTTTGACCTTATCAATATGAATAATCGTCGTAAGAAAAGGAAAGAAGAACTGAAAAAAGCTGTCAAATAGGCTGGATCGAATTCGAATTATAAAAGAGCGAAGGGAAACTGAAAACGGTTTCCCTTCGTTCTTTTTTTGTACTTTTGAAGCCCCAAAGCGAAAGCCATGCCAGCATACCAATTGTTATTCTTCGATGTCAGCGGCGGAGAATTTATGGTGATCCTGATTGCCATTTTCTTCATTTTCGGCCCCAAAAAAATGCCGGAAATAGCAAGAAAGATCGGAAGAACAATGAATGAACTCAAAAAGGCATCATCCGACATTACCCGTGAATTCAAGGAAGAAACCAATTCAATCAAAAATGAATTGCTGGCTGCCCGCGAATCGGTGCGGCGCGAAACTGAAACCATTACCCGCGACATTACCGAACCTTTGAAGCAGGCCGGAACTGAAATCTCGAAAGAGATTCCCGCTGATATGGAGCCCTATCTTCAAAAAAAGGATCCGGGAAAAGATGAACCTGTTCAGAAGGAATCTGATGCGCCCAGGCCTTTGTAACACAATTTTAAGTATATCATAACGTTAATTCAGGACTGTTCCAGCTCAGTTTTCTGGTCATAAATGTTAACCGTTTGAATTGAACAACATCCACCATAACCGGATGGGGCAGAAACACAAAATCCGATCGGCAAAATCTGTTGATCCTGTCGAAGAACCGGATTCAACTGGTAAATTCACAACTGCTGCATGGTATCGGGCTATATGACTGAGATTAAGCCTTGCCTTTTGTGTTGGTTTCCGGTAGATGTCGGATGGGTTCAGTTAACTTTCCCTGCAGATGAAATATTTGCTTAATTTCATTAATTCAGCAATCTCTGCAGGAAAAAAACCGACTGAAAGGGACTATTGATAAAATCACTAATTTAGCAGATCAATCGTCAGAACAGACAGGACGATTGCCCGATTAAAAAACCTACAGAATCCCGATGAAGATAATCAAGACCGCGCTGCTGTTCTTTTTATTGGTTGCCATTTCCACACCCGAGGTATCAGGCCAGAGCAGAAGGATTGCCGCAGCTGAGGAAGCGTTCAGTAGTTTCCAGTACAATGTGGCGGCTACCCGGTACAAGAAGGCCTTCTCAAAAACGAAAAACAGGGCCGAGAAGGAACGCATTTCCTTTCAGATGGGGGAATGCTACAGGCTGATGAACCAGACCAAGAAAGCCGAAGCCAACTACCGTAGGATCATCAAAGGGGATTATGCCCGGCGAAACCCCATTGTCTACCTTCACTATGCCAACATGTTGAAGGCCAACGAAAAATACGACATCGCCAAAGAATACTTTGCTTTATATTCAGAAAATGCTCCCGAAGATCCGCAGGGACCGAATGGGATAAAATCGTGTGAACTCGCGGCAGAATGGCTGGCCAACCCGGCCAAATACACGGTAACCAACGTTAAGAAAGCAAATTCGAAAAGCGATGATTTCGCGGCCACATATGCCGATAAATTCTACAATGCACTGATATTTACCTCCACCCGTGAAGGAAGCACCGGCAAGGGGCTGGACGATTGGACAGGCCAGAATTTCAGCGACCTTTTCCTTACCCGTCAGGACCGGAAAAGTGAATGGAGCGAGCCAACTTTAGCCGACACCGAAGGCAAGCTGAACACCGCCGCCAATGAAGGTACGCCTGCGTTTAATGATAAATTCACCTCGATGTACTATACCCGCTGTGGAAGTGCTGAAGATGAAAGGACAAACTGCAGGATTCTGGTAATCAAACGCTCGGGACGTGGCTGGGGCGAAGCAAAAACTCTCGATCTTGGCAAGGACAGTACAGTTACCGATGGCCACCCGACCATCAGCGCCGATGAACTGACACTGATTTTTTCGAGCGACCGTAAAGGAGGACAGGGCAGCAAGGATCTGTGGATCGCTACCCGTAAATCATCAGGTGATGAGTTCTCCAAACCGATGAACCTTAGTGCACTCGTGAACACTCCGGGCGACGAGGTATTTCCTTTCCTGAAGAATGACACAACCCTTTATTTTGCATCCAACGGCCATCCCGGTCTGGGAGGTCTAGACATTTTCAAGACTGTTCTCCGAGGAAATGCATGGTCGGTCCCTGTGAACCTTGAAGTCCCTGTAAACTCCAGCGGTGACGATTTCGCTATGATCTTCCAGCCGGGTGAAGACCAGGGCTTTTACACATCGAACCGTAAAGGCGGCAAGGGAGGCGACGACATCTACTCTTTCATCAACCCGCCGCTGGTATTTACCCTGCAGGGAAATGTCAAGGACGACCGCACCCTTCAGTTTATCCCGATGGCCACAGTTAAACTGGTAGGATCCGATGGGTCCTCGGTTGAAGCCAAAACTGATCCGAAAGGATTTTACTCCTTCAGCAAATCGCAGATCCGGCCCAACACCACCTACGATCTTACGGTACTTAAAGAAAATTATTTCAACAAAAAAGCGCGTGAAACTACTGTTGGTGTTGAAAAGAACAAAGATTTCGTCATCGATTTCATCCTCGAACCCATCCCCGAAAAGCCTGTGGTATTGCCTGATATTCTCTACGATCTGGCAAAATGGGACCTGAAACCCCAGTACCAGGATTCGCTGCAGGGACTGATCAAAACCCTGCTCGAGAACGAAACCATCGTGGTTGAGCTGGCTGCGCATACAGATGCACGCGATACTGAAGAGCGCAACGACATCCTGTCGCAGCGCCGGGCCGAATCGGTAGTCAATTACCTGATCGAACGCGGTATTGACCCCGCAAGGCTGGTCGCCAAAGGATATGGAGAACGGGTTCCACGGACAATGGCCAAAGATGTCAGGAAAGAAGGCTTCCTATTCAGAACCGGAACTGTCCTCACCGAAGCTTTCATCGATTCGCTCAAAACTGTTCCCGAGAAGGAAGCCGCACATGCCCTTAACCGACGCACAGAGTTCAGGGTACTGAGCAAGGATTTTGTACCCAAGCCCAAAAACCAGCAGGTTGACCAAAAAGTTGAGATCCGCATCAACCCTGAAGAAAACATAGTAACACTTGAAACCGGCAAGGGTAATTCCACTATGATTCCATGTATCATGAATGGTTACACAGTGAAGGTGATGTATGACAGGAATGACCGGGGACTTATCTTCTCCCTGGCCGAAGCCCAGCGACTGCTTCAGGCCGGTGCCATCACCAAGGATGACTTTATCGGAGATGCCAGTGTGGTTCTTGCAGAGGGGTCGATCGCCGACAAGGCGGTATTCAGGATCAGGGAGATGAGGATCGGGCAACGGACCGCCACCAATGTGGAAGCAACAGTATCGCACAAGATCACCGAAGGGGCAATCATGGGTGAAAGCACCATCAGCATGCTGGGCCGCTTCAAACTTGATGAAAACAACAAGAAGTTAATATTCAACTAGATACCTGATGTCGGCTGCCTGGGCAGCCGACTCTTTTTTATCCATACAGCAAATAAAAGATCACCATGCCGCAGGAATCAAGGTACATCCGCCGGGGCGTTTCAGCAGGAAAAGAAGATGTGCACAAGGCCATCAGCCGGATCGACAAAGGGTTGTTCCCAAAAGCCTTCTGCAAAATCGTTCCCGATCTTCTGGGTGGTGACCCCGATTGGTGCAACATCATGCATGCCGACGGAGCGGGTACAAAATCGTCGCTCGCCTACCTCTACTGGAAAGAAACCGGCGACCTCAGTGTATGGAAAGGCATAGCGCAGGATGCCATCGTGATGAATACTGACGACCTTCTCTGTGTCGGAATTACCGACAATATCCTGATATCCTCCACCATAGGCAGGAACAAGAACCTTATCCCGGGGGAGGTGATCTCAGAAATCATCAGCGGCACCGAGGAGTTTCTTGAAGAAATGCGGTCGTATGGCATCGGAATATACTCCACCGGTGGCGAAACAGCCGATGTGGGCGACCTGGTGCGCACCATCATTGTCGATTCCACTGTAGCCGCTCGTATCCACCGCGAACGGGTGATCTCAAACCACAATATCCGGGTGGGGGATGTCATTGTAGGGCTTGCCTCTTTCGGGCAGTCGAAATACGAAAAATTTTACAACGGGGGCATGGGAAGCAATGGCCTGACTTCAGCCAGGCACGATGTGTTTGCCAACCTTTACGCATCAGCCTATCCTGAAAGTCTTGACCCGTCAATGCCTACCGACCTTGCCTACAGCGGTAAACTCAGACTCACCGACCCTTCACCTGTTGATGGCGTGGATACCGGTAAGCTGGTGCTCTCCCCTACCCGCACCTACGCCCCGGTAATCAAACAGATTCTTGAAAATTACCGTGACCACATCCACGGCATGGTGCACTGCTCCGGCGGCGCCCAGACCAAGGTGCTGCATTTTGTTGATAACCTGCACATCATCAAGGACAACCTGTTTGAAACTCCTCCCCTTTTCCGGATGATACAGGAACAATCCGGCACTTCATGGGAAGAGATGTATAAGGTATTCAATATGGGTCACCGGATGGAGTTGTATGTACCCGAAGGCGTCGCCGGTGAGCTGATTTCAATTTCCGAAAACTTTGGGATTGAAGCCCGTGTGGTGGGGCGCTGTTTGCCATGTGAACAGAAAAGGCTCACCATTGTTTCCCCTGCCGGGACGTTTGAATATCGGTAGCCGCTCCAATACCGGGCAAACCTTCTCATGGCTGCAGCAGTATATGGATAAACGCTATCGGACACATTGTTAAAAGGAGAAAGATTGTACATTTATTAAAATTGTGCTGACCGAAAAGAGATATTTTCAAAAGTGCCTGCCAGCCCCAGCCTCCACCGCTAGACACAACAAATAGTGAATAGTTTAATTAAAAAGCACCAAATCACAACTAAAAAATGGGCTGCACTTAACAAGGGCAGCCGCAGCACAACCCTGCCAATAGTTTGAAAAGCAGAACGCAGGTTTGAGAATATACTCTTTTAGGTTCAAAGGATCATCCCATACAAAGCCCGGATTGCATTAAAAAGGGCCTTAAATGGTATATTTTTATGATTGGAGAGCGATTTGGCATGAATTCGCGCCTTTGTGATTTTTTTCATTTCTGTTTTGTTTTGTATTTTTATCACAGATATACATAAATAGTTTTTCTTGCTTTTCTGGAACAATTTCCGGGTGATTTCACTATACAGAGAACGGTTAAATAAATTGCAGATCGCGGCATTTGAAGTATCATAAATAAATCAAACACCATGAAAAACCTCAAAGTTTTTACTTTCCTGCTTATTGTTATGATTTACTTACCATCCTGTTTGGGCCTGGATGAAGTTGTTTACAAACAAAGTGTGCGGGTAAGATTGAAAAACAACACCAACAACACAATCAATCTCTGGGTTGAAGGCGAATCAATGAACGCCGCAAATCTGGTTGAACCACAGGCAATTCGCGAAAGTGTTATCACTATTTCATTTAATGTTACAAATGATGAATTTGCCAATCCTGCAAGATTTTCAGTTAATGCAGGATTTAACGGTGAAGCGATTCAATCCACCATCTGCACTATTGATTACGACCCTACTTATAATAAACAGGAAAGAATTTATCCTGTTCAGTTCAACTCAGACGGGGCATTCTCGGGGTTTTGATCTTCAGGCATAGTCTCTGAAAGCATATAGTCACCTATTTTGAAGTCCGGAATTCCGGCTTTAGTGCGTCAGTCATGCAAAAAGGTGCGATATTATGATTGCATCGACACGATAAAATTCGAAGATAAAGGCAATATTGAAATTAGCTTGCCCCGGGAATTCTATTTTACGAAAGTGGCCGGGTGTCGGAGATCGGAGAACAGAATTCAGAGAAATTATGTAAGATGTTAAAATGCACCATGTTAAAAATGACAAGTAAGTTGGTCATCCCTTATCCCTGATCCCCTGACCAATCCGAAATGTTGTAATCCATCAGAAATCAGAAGCCGGAAGTCAAAATTCACCGGTAAGATGTTGGAAGCAGGAGGTAATCCAGAACCTGAGCGAAGATGGGCCCGCAAAAGGTAAATCTGCTGTACTGCATGTCTGACAGGCCTAATACATTTGACCGATAAATATCGTTTGCTGGTCAGGCGGGCAAATCCGCTGAACTGTCAATCTAATGATCTGCTGATCCGGAACCATGACTGCCCGCCTAGATATCACAGCAGGCTATGCCTGGTCTCAATGCCATAGTACCTGTTCATCCATTCACATTTACAGGTGTGTGCCAACCGGTACCGTTAACCTTAAACACAATTTCCGCATTTGATCTGTATATCCGGGTGACTAAATTGTCCAGATCAAATCTATGATTACCCTAAGGTTTCATGATATTCTGCGAAGCCAGGCTAAAGCTATTTACAAAGGTGTTCGCCGCAAAACACAGAGCCAGCTTAATTTCTCTTCTTTGACCCGGAAGTGTAGCCAGACAAAATTACCGGGAATCTATTCATTTCAATCTTTGCGGCTTTGCGCGAAAACATAAACACCAACCTCTACATTTATCTTCAGGCCATTGTCAAGTTCGTGAAGGTTAATCCAAAATCAAAAATCGGAAATCCGAAATCTGAATTCCGAAATCCGAAATATCTTACCTTTGCACCCTCTAAATAAATAAACATGCTCGATAAGCTTGAAGCCATATATCAACGATACCTGGATATTGAAAAACAGATGAACGACCCGTCGGTAATGGCCGACATGAAGTCATACATCAAACTCAGCAAGGACTACAAGGAGCTGCAACCCATCATTGCGGCCTACAAGGAATATGAAACGGTGGTTAAAAACATTGAATCGGCGAAAGACATTCTTTATCAGGAAAAAGACGAGGACTTCAGGGCAATGGCCAAAGAAGAACTGACCCAGCTCACCGAAACACGCGAAAAAATGGAAGAAGACATCAGGTTGATGCTGATTCCGGCTGATCCGCAGGACGGCAAGAATGCGGTGGTGGAGATCAGGGCTGGTTCAGGAGGCGACGAGGCAAGTATCTTCGCCGGAGACCTTTACCGGATGTACACCAAATACTGTGAAACCAAGGGATGGAAGATCGACCTGGTCGATTTTACAGAGGGAACCGTGGGCGGTTACAAGGAAATTATTATCAACATATCGGGTGAAAATGTTTACGGTTTACGTGTCCCCCAGACAGAAACCCAGGGCCGTGTACACACCTCTGCCGCCTCGGTGGTGGTGCTGCCCGAAGCCGATGAATTCGACATTGACCTGAAACAGAGTGATATCCGCAAAGACACTTACTGCTCTTCTGGACCAGGCGGGCAATCGGTAAATACCACCTATTCTGCCGTTAGGCTTACGCACATACCCACAGGAATTACAGTAGCCATGCAGGATCAGAAGTCACAGATGAAAAACTTCGATAAGGCCATGACCATCCTGCGTACCAGACTGTTTGAACTTGAATATCAGAAATACCTCGATGATATTTCAAAGAAACGAAAGACAATGGTTTCAACCGGTGACCGGTCAGCCAAGATACGCACGTACAATTACCCTCAGAGCCGGATTACCGATCACAGAATCAACATGACAGTCTACAACCTTCAGGTATTTATGGATGGTGACATTCAGGATATGATTGATGCCCTGCAGCTTGCCGAAAACGCCGAAAGGCTGAAGGAAGCCGTTAGTTATTGATTTCAATACTCAGGGCTTATAATTTCTGATGGACTGTTTAAGAAACAAGTAATTTTCAATTCGGATGAACAGGGAACAACTCACAGGATTAATCAGGCAGAAACGCTCTTTCCTCTGCGTAGGGCTCGACAGCGACATTAGCAAAATACCCGCGCATTTACTTGAGTCAGACGACCCGGTGTTTGAGTTCAACCGGCAGATCATTGATGCTACACTGGATTTCACAGTAGCCTACAAACCCAACCTTGCCTTTTATGAATCGCGCGGACTGGAGGGTATGCAAAGCCTTTACCGGACCATGCAATACCTTTCGGAATTCCGGGATCAGGCATTTACCATCGCCGATGCAAAACGCGGAGATATCGGAAACACTTCTACCCAGTATGCCCGGTCATTCTTTGATGAGACTTCATCGGGTTTCAGCTTCGACGCGGTGACTGTCGCGCCTTATATGGGAGAGGATTCAGTTGGTCCCTTTCTGAAATTTGAAGACAAATGGGTAATATTGCTCGCGCTCACATCAAACAAGGGCGCATTTGATTTTCAGCTGACTGAAGACAGCAATGGCACACCATTGTATGCCAGGGTCCTTGAAACTTCAATGCAATGGGGAAATACCGGCAACCTGATGTATGTTGTTGGTGCAACCAGGGCCGATATGCTTGCCGGTGTCAGAAAAATCATTCCGGACCACTTTCTGCTTGTTCCGGGCGTTGGAGCACAGGGAGGCAGCCTGAAGGAAGTGGCGCACTATGGTATGAACTCCGGTTGTGGATTGCTGGTAAACGCCTCACGCAGTATTATTTTTGCATCTGCCGGAAAAGATTTTGCTGAAAAAGCCCGGGCAGAAGCAAAGCTGATGCAGACTGAGATGGAAATGCTTATGAAAGAAAAAGGGATCATTTGATTCTGTGACACTTCAAAAAGGAAAAGGTTGCCTTTGGGCAACCTTTTCCTTTTATGTCCGTGAAGAATTATTCAATGATATGGTTCCAGTTGAACACATCCGGTTCATCGCCAAACTGTATGGCCTGAAGTCTTTTGTACAACTTTGTGGAAACAGGCCCGGCTGATCCGTCTTTACAGTAACTGTAGACTTCTCCGGTAACATGATCAACGATCTTGCATATAGGAGAAATTACAGCGGCTGTACCACAGGCTCCTGCTTCATCAAACTCGGCAAGCTCTTCGACCGGAACAGGCCTTACCTCAACTTCCATGCCCATTTCTCGGGCCAGATCCATCAGACTCTTGTTGGTAATGGATGGCAGAATGGAATCAGATTTTGGGGTGATGTATTTATTGCCTTTAATCCCAAAGAAATTGGCAGGACCGGCTTCATCGATATACTTCTTTTCTTTCGCATCGAGAAAGATGGCCGCAGCAAAACCATTGGCGTGGGCTTCTTCGCCAGCACTCAGACTGGCAGCATAGTTACCGCCGACTTTAAACCTGCCGGTACCGTTGGGAGCTGCCCTGTCGTGATCGCGGGCAATCTGCATGGCAACAGGCTTGAAACCCTCTTTAAAGTAAGGGCCAACCGGTGTAACAAATACCATAAACAGGTATTCATCCGAAGGTTTGACACCAACCCTTGCCCCACTTCCGATTAGCAAAGGCCTAAGATACAGGGATGCCCCGGTACCATAAGGCGGAATGTAACTTTCGTTCATTTTGACAGCGGTGACGATCGCCTTAAGAAACAGTTCATGAGGCACAACGGCCATCATAACACCATTGGCAGAACTCTCCATTCGTTTGGCGTTCTCTTCCCAGCGGAAAACCCTGATTTTTCCATCCCTGCCCCTGAAAGCCTTCATTCCTTCAAAGGCTTCCTGCCCGTAATGAAGTGAAGATGCAGCCATATGCAGGCTGATGTACTCGGAGGAAGAAATTTCGAGTTCCCCCCATTTGCCATCCCTGTAGTAACACCTGACATTGTAGTCAGTCTTCACGTACCCGAAAGGTAAGTGGCTCCAGTCAAGATTCAACATATCAATATATTTTAAGCGGTTCGTAAATGCACCCTTATAGGGGGCTAAAATAGAAATATTCCCAAAATTGGCAATGAAAAAACAAAATAATAAAAAGCAGATAAAAGTATATATACCCCTCTGATATACAGATATTTAGATATATAAAACATTCTATCAATCCTGAGGCTCCCTGCCTTTCAGGGAGAATGCCGGCCATTGAGCCCGGATTATAAGATGAAACTGTTTTATAAGGCTGATGTATGTATCCGGTAATGAGAATTCACGCGACCTGGTTCAGGGCAAAACCATTCCCTGCACCCATGTGAATACAATACGGCAACACAGACTGAAAATCTTCTCTATAACCAGAATTGAAATAAAAATTCATTATCTTTAATCAGTTAATTCTGCTTCTATTACCCCTTACTGTTTACAGATAGAATAAATTAGTTTAACCGTTTAAAATCCAACCACACAGGTCACATTTATGTCTGTATTCAGAAAGCTGCAAAACTACTTCCTTTCGGGGGCGGATGAAAGACCAACCGAAACAAGAAAAAAAATGGAATATCTGCTCCGGTTTAATCTGTTTGGACTGGGGTTGTTTTTGCTGCTGATGATCCTGAGAGCCTTCGGGTCTTCAAACATTTACCTGCTTGCAGGAGATTTCAACCTGCTTCTGATCCTGATATTCTCTATGCTCATGATCAGAAAAAAGAAATTCCTTATGGCTTCCGGAAGTATCTTCCTTCTCCCGGTTTCAATATTATTCTATCACGTTTTTGAGAATCATTTTGCCGGAATAATTATTACAGCAGACAGTCTTTTTGCCACGCTGGCCTTCCTGATTTTCGGAATCATGTTCATCGGTGCTTTTGCAATAAGGATAGGTCAGATCTATCTGTTTGGCCTCATCAGCATTTTTACGATTCTTGTTCATTTCACCGTAATGGTTTCGTCGCCCTATGGCACACCTCCTGATAAAGAAAGTTATACTTTACTCTTTGCAGCTCTGATCATTGTCCTGGCAGCCATTCTGGCAGCCATCCTTACCCGCAGAATCTCTACCGACCTGATCCTTGTTTCGGAAAATTCACACAAAAAGACGGAAGACAAATACCTCTCTCTGTTTTCGAACATGATGGACGGATTTTCATTGCAGAAGATCATTCTGAATGAAAAAGGTGAGCCTGTAAACACCGTTTTTGTTGAAGTCAATGGAGCTTTTGAGCGGTTTGTAGGCCTTTCAAGGAATGAAATCATCGGCAGGTATGCATCCGACATTATCCCGGGCATTACTTCCTCAGCAGCCAAATGGTTTAAAACACTTTCAGACGTTGCGCTTACCGGGAAAGAGGCAAGAATTGAGGATTATTCGCGGCATTTCAGGCGTTGGCTTGATGTTTATGCCTTTTCACCCGAGCAGGGTTATTTTGTAACCCTGGTCAGAGACATAACTCAAACCATGGAAACTGCCAATGCCCTCAGGATAAGTGAAAGAAAAAACAAAGCCATGATCGGGGCATTGCCTGATGATGTTTTCATCATCGATGAACAGGGCAATATGCCGGAGGTACTCACCGACAATGATCTGCCCGGAGAGAACCGCGATTCGGGGAATATGCTGAATATCCATGATCTCAGCTATCCGGAAGAAACCATCAGCAGGATTCTTGCTTCGGCCAGGCTGGCATTATCGGCAGGCACACTGCAGACAATAGAATATGAAACAGACCACAACGGTGAAACTTCCTATTTCGAAGCCAGGCTCATGGGGCTCAATGCAACAGAGGTTATGGTGATCAACCGGAATATTACAGACAGGAAATTGTCAGAAATAAAACTTAGGAGAGCCAAAGAAAAGGCAGAAGAATCTGACCTTCTGAAAACTGCTTTCCTTGCAAATATGAGCCATGAAGTGCTTACGCCGATGAATGCCATTATGGGTTTTTCTCAGATACTGAATGAAGAAATAATCACAGATGATGAAAGGATCGAATATGCGCGATTGATCAGAAACAGCGGACAGTCGCTTATCGGACTGATCAATGATATTATGGACCTGGCTAAAATTGAAGCCGGAGAGTTATTTGAAGAATTGTTGAGCACCTACCGCCTTGAACTCCGGAATTCAGGAAAGCAGGATATTGAAATCTCCTATGAAATTTCCGAATCGGCCAGCATACTTGATATCGAATGCGATCATGAACGACTCAAGCAACTGCTCAGCAATCTGCTCGACAATGCAGTTAAATTTACCCATAAAGGAAAAATCAGCTTCGGATGTTCTGAGATCAGACCCGGAACATTCCGGTTTTTTGTCAGGGATACCGGAATCGGTATTCCTGCAGACAAACAAAAAATTATCTTTGAGCGCTTCAGACAGGTTGAAGAAAACTACAACCGCACCTACGGAGGTACAGGTATCGGACTTGCACTCGTAAAAAAACTGGTTGAACTGATGGGCGGAAAAATCAGCCTGATTTCCGAAAACGGAGAAGGATCTGAATTCAGCTTTACCATTAAAAACAGCCGGTTGACTGACATTCCGAAATATATACAGCCGGCTGCAGAAACTCCTGTGACCCGGGCATACGACTGGTCGGGCAAGACCATCATGGTTACCGAAGACATTCACACCAATTTTATCTTCCTGCATCGGCTGATCAACAACCTGAAAGCAGAAGTGCTCCATGCCAGGAACGGGAAAGAAGCCGTCGAACTGGCTACTTCCGGAAAACACATTGATTTGATCCTAATGGATTTACAGATGCCGGAAATGAACGGTATTGAGGCTTTCAGGGAAATCAGGAAACAAAGTCCGGAAATCAAAGTAATTCTTCAGACTGCCTACGCTAACAAAGATGAAAACAATACCTATTCAAAGATGGGATTCAATGGATTCATTACCAAACCCATTAGAGTTGAAACGCTGTTAACGTTGGTTGACAACGTGCTCTTCAGTTAATTTCCGGCCAATGGAGTCGAATACCATAAAATGAAATTCAAAACAACAGGGACAAATGGGCCTGAAACAATAACCTGTGAAAGGACAACATACCTGCTGGCGGTTGATGCCGGGGTTAAAACAGGGCTGGCACTATACAACAACAAAGGGTGCTTGTGCTGGTATCGCTCGCACAATATGGGCTCTGTTGCATCGCTCCGCATGGCAGCATACCACCTCCTGAATTCAATAGAAAACCTCTCCTGGGTTGTAATTGAAGGAGGCGGACCTGTTGCACAGGCCTGGATAAAGGAAGCTACGCGAAAAAATCTGAACATCATCAGGACCGATGCCGGCGAATGGAGGAAAGTCATACTCCACCCAAGGGAGTTCAGGAATTCGGCAATCGCCAAACAATCTGCAATCACACTTTCGAAACAAATCATCGAATCATCATATGCGCCATCAGCAAACCGTCCTGACCATGATGCTGCAGAAGCCATACTGATAGGATTGTGGGGTTGCAGGGAAGCCGGTTTCAGGGCGGAACCCTTTATATTTAAACGGTAATATGGTTATTTAGAGATGCAAAAAAAATATGCAGATGACGTTATCATAATTATCTGTATTACATCTATATATAACAATATGAGATTACATTTCATTCTAAATTGGATTAATGAGTGCGTTGCTGGATAAAAATATTTTACTTTTACGCATTCAAAGCTGACTTAATTCTATGAGCCAACTTCAGACTTTTCAGGTTTCCTCAGGCCGAAGCAGCCGCAAAGAACTGATTGATGACTTTCACCTGATCAGTTCAAATCAGGTTGCTGTTTCAATCCTTGACCGGATACCTACCCTGGTTCTGATCCTGAATCAGAAACGCGAGATCGTATTCAGCAATAAGGCTTTTCAGGCATTATTGGAGAGTGAAAGTATCGAATCCATTCTGGGCATGAAGCCGGGCGATGTACTGGGATGCTCAATGTCGCAGGCAGGACCTGACGGATGCGGGACTGCGAAAGGCTGCAGGACATGTGGCGCCCTGAAATCTGTGAAAATCGCATTAGAGGGAGATACCGGATCTGAGGAATGTACGATCAAAGCGGGGCCGACATCTATGATGCACCTTAAAGTCACTTCTGAGATGATTCAGCTTGGTGATAAGGACTTTATCCTTTACAGCATGCAGGATATCAGCCAGGAAAAGAAAAAAGCACTCCTTGAACGCATTTTCTACCACGATATCCTCAATTCGGCGCACAATATCAACAGCATGGCTGAATTGATTTCGGACAATGAAGCTATCGGCAACAGAGAAGAATACCTTGGCCTGCTGACAAAATCGACCAATGAACTGATTGATGAAATCAACACCCAGCGGATTCTTTCAAACGGCAACAATGCAAACTATATCAGCAATCCTGTCAGCATTAATTCTTTCCATTTTTATAAGGACCTGAAATCGGAGTTTGAATCACTGGCCGATGGCGGTTTAATCATCTCTCTGGATAAACGCAGTGAGAATTTCAATTTCTCTGCGGATAAAGTACTTTTGAAAAGAGTGGTTGCCAATATGATGAAGAATGCGATTGAGGCGGAGCAATATCGTGGAAAAATCACCATCGGCATGATGAGCCTCAATGAAAAAGGTGCCATGCTCTGGGTGCACAATCAGTTATACATGTCAGAAGAGGTGCAGTCACAGATATTCAACCGTTCATTCTCGACCAAAGGCACAGACCGGGGACTTGGCACCTATAGCATGAAAATTCTTACCGAGCGGTTTATGAAAGGGAAGATATCCTTTACCAGTTCGGTAAACAACGGCACAACCTTTATCATCGAAATTCCTTCGAGAGACTAAAAAAAACCCATATATCTTATTTCGATTCCGCCCCTGCTGCCGGGATTACGGATTGAATGGATTTTTACAACCTTTTCCCGACCCTTCCTGTTCCGGATCAAATCTCAGGCAACAGAAGAAAATGCCTGCTTTTCAATACCAGGCAGGTCAGCTGAAAACTGTCGGTTCCGGATGATGCGCCACCACATTTCTCTCAGTTAAACACTCCCCGGCATATACCCGTGCTGTATCACCGATGACAGACATTTTGTCAGCCTTTCTGCTGTGGCACATGCTTTGAGCAATCAGGCAGAACAAACCAAAACCAAAATATCATAACTATGCAGACGGGAAAAATCAATGTACAAACGGAAAATATTTTTCCGATCATTAAAAAATTCCTGTATTCGGATCATGAAATATTCCTGAGGGAATTGATTTCCAATGCGGTAGATGCTACACAAAAGCTTAAAGCCCTTTCATCTATGGGCAATGTTAAGGATGAGTTGGGTGACCTGACCATTGAAGTGATCGCCGACAAGGAAAAAGGTACACTTACTGTCAGAGACAATGGCATCGGAATGACAGCCGAAGAGGTTGACAAATACATTAACCAGATTGCCTTTTCAGGGGCTGAAGAATTTGTAAAGAAATACAAGGGTAAGAGCGAAGCCGATGCTGCCCAGCTTATCGGCCACTTCGGACTTGGGTTTTATTCTTCATTCATGGTTTCGAAGAAAGTAGAGATCCTGACAAAAACCTATAAAAAAGGTCCCGGCTCAAAAGCTGTAAAATGGGAATGCGATGGCAGCCCGGAATACACCCTTACCGAAGCAGAAAAGGCGTCGCGCGGAACAGAGATCATCCTTCATATAGCAGATGATTCCAAAGAATTTCTTGAAGAACACCGTATTGTTGATTTGCTGAAAAAGTATTGCAAGTTTCTTCCTGTACCCATCCGTTTTGGCAATGAAAAGACATGGGAAAAAGTGGAAGGCGAGAAAGATGATAAAGGCAACGACAAATATGACGAAATTGAAAAACCACGCATAATCAATAACATCAATCCGGCATGGAAACGCAAACCTGCCGATCTGACCGATGAAGATTACAACAATTTCTACAGGGAGCTCTATCCTTCCCTTTTTGAGAATCCATTGTTCAATATTCACCTGAATGTTGATTATCCGTTCAACCTTACCGGAATCCTTTATTTCCCGAAAGTGAAACGGAATTTTGAAGTACAGAAGGAAAAAATCCAGCTTTATTCAAATCAGGTATTTGTGACCGATTCGGTTGAAGGCATTGTTCCCGACTTCCTCACACTGATGCACGGAGTGCTTGATTCTCCCGACATTCCGCTGAATGTTTCCCGTTCATACCTGCAAAGCGACTCTAACGTTAAAAAGATCTCGAACCACATCATGAAGAAAGTGGCCGACAAACTGGAGGAGATCTTTAAGAACAACCGGGAGGACTTTGAGAAAAAATGGGATGATATCCGGATCTTTATTGAGTATGGAATCATTTCGGAGCCGAAGTTCTATGAAAGAGCTGAGAAGTTCTGCCTGTTGAAAGACACCGCCGGCAAATACATGACATTTGAGGAGTATAAAAATTCAATCAAAGACAATCAGACCGATAAGGACAAAAAACTGGTTTACCTGTATACAACCGATACGGTTGAACAGCATGGTTTTATTGAAACTGCCACTGAGCGCGGCTACAATGTGCTGGTTATGGATGGACCCATAGACAACCACTTTATCAATACCCTGGAGCAGAAGTTTGAAAACACCTCCTTTGTGCGTGTGGATGCCGATGTGATCGACAAGCTCATCAGGAAAGAAGAGCCAATGCCTTCGAAACTCAGCGATGAGGATCGCGAAAAGCTGAAACCCGTTTTTGAGGAAGTTGCAGGCAGGGAACATTACACTGTGATGTTTGAGAGTCTGAGTGAAACAGAACTTCCGGTGCAGATAACCCGACCGGAGTTTATGCGCAGGATGAAGGACATGTCGATGCTCGGGGGAGCCTCCTATATGGGCAGCCTGCCCGATTCCTACAATCTTGTGGTCAATGGCAACCATCCGCTGATTTCAAAGATGAACGACGAAAAGGACGAGGAATCAAAAAAAGTCCTTGCCAAACAGCTTGTTGACCTGGCCAAACTATCACAGAACCTGCTGAAAGGCGAAGAGCTTACCGGCTTTATCAAACGCAGCATCAGCATCATTAAGTAATTAAACATTTAAATCCTTTGCTTAAGGATAAAAAATCAGTTCACAATTTAATTTTAAAAACAAGTACCTTTACTAAAACCAAATATCAACACCGATGAAAAAATCACTGATTATCATAATTGCAGTTGTAGGATTTATCCTGATCCTTGTGATGTGGGGCAGCAGTCGCTACAACAGCCTTGTCACCAAGGAAGAAGGTGTTGCTGCAGCATGGTCGCAGGTTGAAAATGTTTATCAGCGCCGTGCCGACCTTATTCCGAATCTCGTCAATACCGTCAAAGGGTATGCTGATTTTGAGAAGAGTACATTAACAGGAGTCATTGAAGCCCGTTCGAAGGCTACCAGCGTTACCATCGACCCGACCAACCTGAATGAAGCGAGTATACAGCAGTTTCAAAAGGCACAGGATGGGCTGAGTTCAGCACTTTCACGACTCATGGTCGTGGTTGAGCGTTATCCCGACCTGAAAGCCAACCAGAATTTCATGGATCTTCAGGCCCAACTCGAAGGCACAGAGAACAGAATTGCAACAGAAAGACGCAACTTCAACCAGGCAGCGCAGGACTACAACACCCAGATAAGACGATTCCCAAGCAATTTATTTGCAGGAATATTCGGGTTTGACAAAAAAGCCTATTTCCAGGCTGATGAGGGAGCCGAAAAGGCGCCTGAAGTTAAATTCTGATAACATACCGGACTACTTATTGAAGCCAGAAATTCCGGTGGTGGTTACCACCGGAATTTAATGAATTTAATCAGCATTCACTTTATCATATTAAAACCGGCTCCATGCCCACAACTGCCAAAAACTTCTTTACAGCCGAACAGCAGGAGGAAATCCTGCAGGCCGTCCGCAATGCCGAACTTGATACTTCCGGTGAAATCCGGGTACACATCGAAACAAAAAGTAAAGGTGATATCCTGGATAACGCTGCTTTCATATTCAAGAAGCTCGGTATGCATAAGACAGCGTTGCGAAATGGTGTATTGATCTATCTATCGATTCAGAACAGGTCGTTCGCCATCATTGGCGACAGCGGCATCAATGCCGTGGTTCCAGACAATTTCTGGGAAAGCACAAAACTACTTATGATCAATCAGTTCCGCGAAGGAAGATTTTGCGAAGGGCTGATCGAGGGCATAACCCAGGCCGGCCTTCAGCTGAAAAAGCACTTTCCGCATCAGGCTGCGGACAAGAACGAACTTTCCGATGAACTTTCATTTGGTAATAATTAAACTCGCATCCGGATGAAAACAACGGTAAAATCATTGCTGATATTTGGGATCCTGATCTTTGCAGAACCCTTTTTCCTGAATGCTGGTGTGCCTCCTAAACCAAATCCGCCAAGACTGGTGAACGACTTCGCCGGCATGCTTTCGCAGGAAGAGGTTTCGATGCTGGAGCAGAAACTTGTTGCCTTCAACGATACAACATCAACACAAATCACTGTGGTGACCCTTTCAACTCTTGATGGTTACGACATTGATGACCTGGCTCAACGCATTGGACAGGAATGGAAAGTCGGCCAGAAGGAATTTGATAATGGAATTGTTATACTGATCAAGCCTAAATCAGGCAATGAGAAAGGGCTGGCTGCCATCTCAACAGGCTATGGTATGGAGGAGATCATTCCAGATGCGATAGCCCGCAGGATCGTGGACAATGAAATGATTCCCTTCTTCAAGCAGAATCAGAATTATGCCGGTATCGATGCCGGGGTAAATGTCATCATGGATCTCGCTTCGGGTAAGTACAAAGCAGCAGGTTATGGAAAGAAAAAAGGAGGACCGCTCGGCTTGATTGTTCCCATCATAATTATAATAATCATCGCATTGCTTTTCGGACGGAACAGCAATAACCGGCACCACAACATCGGCCGCAACAGTGGACTCCCCTTCTGGTTGCTGCTCAGTATGATGGGTAATTCCGGACGTGGCTCAGGTGGTGACTGGGGAGGTTTCTCCGGTGGTGGCGGCGGCGGCGGTTTCGGTGGCTTCGGCGGTGGCGGCTTTGGTGGCGGCGGAGCCAGCGGAAGCTGGTGAAGACAGTTAACAGTTAACAGTTAACAGTTAAGAGTTAACAGATAATAGTTTAAATCTAAAAAATGGGATGATTTAATACGAGGCAAGGATTACACAAAAATCATATTTAAAGAACACCGGTATGGAAACTGACCGGTGTTCTTTTTTTTAAAGTTTTGCGCTCAATCACGCTCCAGCCATCATTAAGCGGCAATAGCTTCATCCTTTTAATCCTGCCAAAGTCCAATCTCCATATATACTCATACATATTTAATTTATTGTCAATTAAATAGTTATGTGTACATTTGTTGAGAACATGAAAGTGTAAACGGCAGCATTGATTGTTTATTCAGAAACCTTCTGCCGGTTACACAAATAAGCCCTGAACAGCCTTTCAGGACGAATTTCAGAAACATCAGATGAACAAACAATTCAGAGTAAAAGTAATTGGCCTGTCAATCATGATTGTATTGATGGCAGCTACCGGATGTAAAAAAGAGGATGCTACTGTAAAAAGAATCCCGGTTATTACCTGGGAGAATCCTGCAGATATTTATTCCGGGACACTGCTCAGCAGCACGCAATTAAACGCATTGTCCGATATTACGGGAACTTTTGTTTATTCACCGGGGGTGGGGACAAGACTCAATGCCGGAAACAATCAGCAGCTCAAAGTTGTGTTTACACCGGACGATATATCCACCTGTGAAAATGCTGAAAAAACGGTTCTGATCAATATTCTGCCCGATGGAGTAAGTAATGCCCTGTTCAATCCGGCGTTGGTTTATGGTTCAATGACCGATAATGATGGCACCAGCTATAAAACCATAGTCATTGGCACACACACATGGATGGCTGAAAATCTGCGGACGGTCAGCTTCAGGAACGGTGATTCCATTCCTGAAGTGACCAGCAATACAGAATGGAAAAGCCTGACCTCTGCCGCATTTTGCAACTACGAAAACACCACCAACAGGGACGATATAGCCACAACAGGAAGATTATACAACTGGTTCGCTGTATCCGACAGCCGGAACCTCGCTCCTGAAGGCTGGCATGTAGCAACAGATGCCGACTGGCTGGAATTGACTTCCTTTCTTGGAAATGAAGATATCGCAGGAGGAAAATTGA
The DNA here is from genome assembly GCA_009773455.1 of Bacteroidota bacterium. Taxonomy (GTDB): domain Bacteria; phylum Bacteroidota; class Bacteroidia; order Bacteroidales; family Lentimicrobiaceae; genus Lentimicrobium. Next base: position 78,977 of record WSXU01000009.1, read on the forward strand.
AGGAAACATCAATGCTCCACTGGTTAAACCCGAATACCGGTGCAACAAATCTGAGCGGATTCACCGCCTTACCAGGAGGCAGGCGAGAATATACCGACGGATCATTCATCAACAAGGGTACCGATGGCTTCTGGTGGACCGGTTCAGCCTACAATCCGGACTATTCATGGTACCGGTACCTGCATTTCGATGTCACCGATTGTTACCGCGCCAACTTTCACAAGCAGTATGGTTTTTCGGTGCGATGCGTAAAGAATTGACACAGCATCACTTGAAAAGCAATTATAATGAGGGAGGCAGGATTCAATAGCCTGATAAAATGACCTTTGGTGGAATTCGCATTACTTGTTAACCTGCTAACAGGGATTCGACTATCTGAACAATCGTCTGTCCAGGATAAAATCACAGGCATCAACAATCCGGATCCCTTTAAAATCCGAATGGGAGGGGTTTATCAGATAATTATTATCCCCCTTTACGACAGCAGAGGGGACTTTCATTACACATACCTCTTTCTTAAGTAAAAAGTCGCGGCCGAAAAGCTGTGATGCTTCATTGTATGGGAATTCATCCCACCCGGAGGGTAATAATGCGATTTCGGGCTGATAAACTATCAACTGCTCAGGTATATCAACAGTTACCATCAGATAATCAGCCGGAACCATGGCAACACTCAGATGTACTGCAATTTCAGCGAGTGCCAGTGCCCTGCTTTCCGAAGTATATACCATCTCAAAACCCTTGGGGTTCCAGCGGGCCCCGTACATAGATGCACCAACGCCAGAAAGGTGGTTCGGAAATTTCCTGCGTGAGAGTCTGAAAACGATCATTATGCAAAAATTCCGTAATCAATCCGGTGAAGCTCACCCATAACCAGTTCTTTGCCATATGAGTCGCTGATAAGATCCAGTGGGGTGAGATTTCCCAGGGCAAAAACGGGCGATCTGAGCCACATCAGGAACCTGGCTTCATCATCAAAAACAGAACGACCCTTTTCAATCACTTCAGCGATTTCAAGTATTTTCTCAGAGTGAATTGGCCTGAACCTGAAATTCACGGCACTCTTATACCTCTGAAGGGATTTCATTGAAATACCAAGGAAACCTGCCCATTCTTCATCAGAAAAAGGTGAATTTCTGCTGATCAGTGAAAAAATGTTAAAAGGAAGACCTGCCCGGATGGCCTGTATCAGCAGCATACGGTCTGAAAGAAAATCACCATAGGAGAAGTTTTTACGAATCGCTCCCGGTTGTCTAAAAGCAGAAACATAGGCAACGATCGCTTCGTTCATGTCTATGGATGAATTGTATTCCTGTTTATACATTGCTTAGACTATTTGTCCACAAATATAAGACATTTGTCCCGGATTTCCAAATTCACCCACAATTTTACATTAGCAAAATGAAACAGCAGGTGAGATTATACAATGACAGCAGGTTTACCTTCAGAAACACAGATGGATTAATATTGGTCATCCATTCTTCCTGATGTATAAAACAGATAACATCTTAAGTAATTCAATATCAGGTCATAAACTTTGTAACCCTCTGATCTCAAACCACCTGGCAATTCTTTTAAACCATTTCATTTTTTACCTGTCTGCCAATTTACCCGCCTTCATCTGGCAGGCATGTTTTTCACTTTTTACTTTTTACTTTTTACTTTTTACTTTAGACTTTTTACTTTAGACTTTTTACTTTAGACTTTTTACTTTAGACTTTAGACTTTAGACTTTAGACTTGGAACTTGTCTAACCTGGGTGATCCCCGGGGAGGGGGCTTCAGGCAATCCTGTCATCAGCCTCTGCCTGATGATTTCATTACAGAGAAACCCGTGTTCAGACAAGTCTGACTTTATAATTAATTTTCACTCTCATCAATAGCTCAGATGGGCTTCGGGGATTACCTGCGGTGATCCCTGGGGAGGGGGCTTCAGACAATCCTGTCATCAGGCTCGGCCTGATGATTTCATTACAAAGAAACCCGTGTTCAGACAAGTCTGACACGGGTTTCTTTGTAATGAAAATGCCCCGCGTTGCGGGGCATCAGGATTGTCTGGCGGAAAGAGAGGGATTCGAACCCCCGGACCCTTGCAGGTCAACGGTTTTCAAGACCGCCGCAATCGACCACTCTGCCATCTTTCCGGGGGCAAAATTACAACATTTTTTGAATCGGCAAAAAAAACTTTATCATGCAGGGCAGGGCTCTCCGGATGTTCAGTATTTTATTGAATCTGATTTCAAAAAACTTTATCTTTGTAATGATGCTGCAGATACTGAGAGAGACCAAAGCAGGCTTAAATGACTAATTAACATTCAACTGGTTAACAAAAACTTACCAAGTCATGAAAAAACACATCATTTTCATTTGCACCCTGATGCTGGTCTCACTCGCAGGCAGTGCTGCACCCCGGGGATTGGGAGCTTACCTTTCTCATGCGTCTTTCAACATTCCGGGCGAGGGTCCTTACCTTGAAACCTATCTCGAAGTATTGGGGAACACCATCGTTTATAAACAAAATGCTTCTGGCCGGTTCCAGGGAAGCATCCAGGTTACCATGATCATCAGGCAGGATACCATCATCAGGGATTTCCGCAAATATGAGCTTTTCAGCCCTGAGGTTGATGATACCACAGCAGTTGGAATCAACTTCATTGATCAGCAACGTTTCACTTTGCCTGATGGAAATTATACCCTCGACCTCTCCATAGCCGATATGAATGTTGAAAAAAAGCCGGTTGTCATTTCATATCCTGTTAGTATTGATTTCCCCTCCGATAACTTCTCAATGTCCGGTATTCAGCTGATAAACGCCTACACCAGAACCACCAATCCGAATCCTTTGAGCAAAAGCGGTTATGACTTTGTTCCGTTTGTCGACAACTTCTTCCCCTCTGATAAAGACGTATTGACCTTCTATACTGAAATCTACAATCCACTGCACAAAGAAGGCAATGAAGAAAAGTTTCTGATTTCAGCATATATCGAATCCTTCGAGTCGAGGAAAATGCTGAATGAATATATTATGATCAGAAAAGAGCCTTCCAGACCGGTAACGGTGTTACTGAGTGAGTTTGATATTTCAAAACTGCCCTCGGGCAACTATAACCTTATCATCAGCCTCAGAAATAAAGAAAATAAAGTTGTAACGCAGAATGTCACTTTCTTCCAGCGGTCCAATCCCGGTGTTGGTGGCCCTGCACTTGACCTTGCATCGGTAAGTTTCACAAATACTTTTGCCGATAAAATTACTGTTGCTGACACACTCCGGGAATATATCAGGTCTATGCAACCACTGGCAACTGAACTAGAGTCGATGTTTATTAAATCACAGGTTGAAACTGCTTCTCTTGACATTCTTAAGCAGTTCTTTCTGAACTTCTGGCAAACCAGGAATGAGCTTAACCCTGAAAAAGCCTGGGAAGATTACAAATTTGAAGTCAAAAAAGTCAATGTTGCCTACAGCACACAAATTAAAAAAGGATACAGCACAGATATGGGCAGGGTTTATCTTCGTTATGGCCCTCCAAACACGGTTTCAGACACTCCTTTCGAAACAGCCGGATATGTTTACTCAGGTGCTTCAGGTAATGTCGGCTCTGTTCCCTATCAGATCTGGCACTATTACAGCCTGAACGACAATCGGGAGCGGAACAGAAAATTTGTTTTTATTGCTTCGGAACTGGGTGTTAAAGATTATACACTGGTGCATTCAGACGCTTCAGGCGAAATCCAGAACTACAACTGGCAAAACCTGCTGTTCAGGCGTGAAGGCGGCAGCGACCTTGATGCCGACCAGATTAAACGTGACAGGAGCAACGCCGCCTTCAGGTACAACAATCCCTATTAATTTCAACCAGCGAACATACATTTGCCTGTACTCAATTTCTTCATTAAAAAAAGTGAGGCCATTACAAATAGGCAAACCCATTTATAAATATCGTATGTTTGTATTCTGATATAAGCCACAGGCTTTAATTGCAACACTAAGCTGATTCATACTTTGGCAAAAACAGCGGTCGTCATTCTCAACTGGAACGGTAAGGATTTCCTTGATAAATTTCTGCCTTCCGTTATTCAGTATAGCCGTGGTTATGCCGACATCATAGTCGCCGATAATGCTTCTACCGATGGCTCAGTTGAGTTCCTGAAGAAATCATTTCCGGAAGTAAGCGTTATCCGGAACCAGTTGAACGGAGGCTTTGCCAAAGGATACAACGATGCCCTGGCGGAAGTAGATGCCGAGTTTTTTGTACTCCTGAATTCCGACATCAAGGTCACGGAAAACTGGATTCAACCTGTGATCACTCTGATGGAAAATGATCCACAGGTTGCAGCCTGTCAGCCGGCAATCCGCTCATTCCATCATCCCGAAAAATTTGAATATGCCGGTGCTGCCGGAGGATTTATCGATGCTTTCGGTTATCCTTTCTGCCGTGGCAGAATCTTTCAGCACCTGGAAGTTGACCACGGACAGTACGATGATCCCATTGAAGTCTTCTGGGCAACCGGCGCCTGTATGTTTGTCAGGGCTGATATTTTCAGGGAATTCGGCGGATTCGATGCAGACTTTTTTGCCCATATGGAAGAAATTGATTTCTGCTGGCGCGTAAAACATGCAGGATATAAAATAATGGTCTGTCCTGAATCGAAAGTTTTTCATGTCGGAGGTGGCACCCTGCCCAAGCGGTCATCGTTTAAAACCTATCTCAATATGCGCAACAACATCTCGTTGTTGTACAAAAACCTCCCTTCCGACAGATTGCTTCCGGTATTTGTTACAAGACTGATTCTGGATGGTGTGGCGGCATTCAAATTCCTGGTGGATGGAGGCTTCGCCGATTTCTGGGCAGTGGTGAGGGCCCATATGAGTTTCTACCGCAACTTCAACAAACACAGAAAAAAACGACACAACATCAGTCACCAGAAGGTAAGCCAGATTTACCAGGGAAATATTGTTGTCGATCATTTTCTGAGGAGAAAAAACAAATACACCGATCTTCATCCGAATAAATTCAGCAGGTAATGGCCTGGATCATACTGATTGTTGCCGGACTGTTTGAAACAGTATGGGCTGTGTCAATGAAGTATTCAGAAGGTTTCACCCGACTATGGCCATCTGTTATAACTGCAGTTGCAATGGTTATCAGCCTATACCTCCTTGCAGTGGCTTTGAGGACGCTCCCCCTCGGAACTGCTTACACAGTCTGGACAGGAATCGGAGCACTGGGAACTGTAATTTACGGGATAGCCGTCTTCGGCGAATCGAAAGATCTGCTGAAAATGGTATTCGTGATGATGATCCTGGGTGGAATCGTAGGATTAAAGATCGTGTCAGACAAGGAATCAGCCCGCAGTAAAACTGAGCAGGGCAAGACGGTACGAACCGAGTCCGAAACCGGCAATAACACCCCTCGCCGCCCCTGATATGTAGGATTTGTGCCTGAAATCTTCCCGCGCCCAGATGTTGCTCATATGAACCTCAATAACCGGTGCGCTAATTGCTTTGATGGCATCTCCTATGGCCACTGAGGTATGCGTATACCCCCCGGCATTAAGGATTATACCGTCATAATCAAAACCTGCCCGATGCAGCTGATTGATGAGTTCCCCTTCCACATTGCTCTGAAAATAATCGATTTCAACCATTGGGAATTCCAGTTTCAAGGAAGGAATAAACTGTTCGAAGCCCACCTGTCCATAGGTTTCGGGCTCACGTTTCCCGGTAAGGTTAAGGTTTGGGCCGTTTATAATGCAGATCTTCATAATGACAAATGACGTATTTCAGAATCCAAATATACTCAATCCTGTCATCTGATCACAATCCAAACTTCAGGGCCGCCAGCATATTTCTTTTGCTAAAGTCGTCCACTCCATCTGGATCGCTTCATCTCCCCTTTCAGCTATTTCCTCTTAAACACCATCTCAGTTGATTCTGCCGGAAGGGAAGGAAAAAGATCAGAGATTGTCAGCTCCTTTTTCTTTTGTGAATAGCCCAATTTATGGTACGTCCGGGTTCCATCGGGGTACCCGGAGGGTTGAAATAATTGCAGTTCATCCGTTTTATCAAGTTTGTACCGGAGCGTGTCGACCGGTTGATGTGAGCCTGATTTAAGAAATACACGGTTACCACTCCTGAACTCAATTTCAACTTTACTGGTATCCGATGTTTGCTCAATCCAGGCGCCAATGATCGAAAACTCATCGGGGAACTCATCCTTGTTGCAGGCAACCACCAGCATCAGGATCAGGAAAGAAGGTATTAAAAGTCTTTTCATTTTTCAGAAATACAGTAAATAAGCGAAAAAAGCGCAGCATTATTGTCCGGTAATCAGGTGCAAAGATAAATATCCAATCATTCGGGAAGCAACAGAATGAATGGCAGAGTAATGAACATTTCGGTCCTGAACGGCCGGTACGTTATTAAAATAATCAGCTCCGGTAAAAATAACAGTTTGTCAATTAAAAATTAAGCTATAATGCATCCCGGTCAAAACATATTGCATTAACTTTGCACCGATTTCCGATTGGGGTGCCCTAAAACTACGGGCTGAGATCATACTCATAGAACCTGCTCCGGGTAATGCCGGCGAAGGGATGTTAGAGAAAACTTGATTGCGGAGGGTTAAAGACCCGATTCAACCTTCCAGGGTTTAATCTGAAAGAATCAACATTATGAAATTACGCATTATGCTGGCATTGCTGGCTTTGCTGCCATTTTTATCAATGGCGCAGTTTACCATCAGGGGTCGTGTGATTGACGCACAAACCGGGGCATCACTTCAGGGTGCTCATCTGAATCTGAATAACCGCCTTGTCAGGGTTGCCACTGACGAAAAGGGCATGTTCGAAATCACCGGACTGAAACCCGGAGATTTCAGGTTAAAAGTTACCTATATAGGATACCATCCCTGGGAAAGCCTCTTTAACATTGCAGAAAACAAGACCATGTTGATCTCAATGGAGCAGTCGCCTGTGCTGACTGAAGAGACCATCATTACGGCAACCCGCGCCAGTGACAAAACACCGGTGGCCCACCAGAATCTTTCCGCTGAAGAAATAAACCGTAACAATCAGGGCCGGGATATACCGTTCCTGCTGGAGCAGATGCCGGCTACTGTAGTCACTTCTGACGCAGGATCGGGCGTGGGTTATACCGGATTCCGAATCCGGGGAACCGACATGAACCGCATCAACATCACCGTGAACGGAATCCCGCTGAACGATGCCGAATCGCACAGTGTGTTCTGGGTAAATATGCCCGACTTCGCCTCCTCGGTCGGCAGCCTGCAGGTTCAACGGGGTGTCGGCACCTCCACCAACGGAGCTGCTGCTTTCGGGGCAAGCATCAATCTTCAGACCTCTGCTCCTTCGCGGGAAGCCTATGCTACAATAACCAATGCAGCCGGTACATTTAACACTTGGAAACATACCTTCTCGGCGGGAACCGGACTGATCAAAGGCAAATGGGCTGCCGATGCACGCCTGTCGAAACTCAGCTCTGACGGTTTCATCGACAGGGCTGCTTCAGATCTCAAATCATTCTATATTTCTGGTGGATATTATGGCAATACTACCATTGCCAAAGTAAATGTGTTCTCCGGGAAAGAGGTCACATACCAGGCCTGGGACGGTGTCCCTTCCGATATTCTGAAAACCGACCGCACCTATAATGGGATTGGCAGTTATACCGATCCCGATGGAAATCAGAGATTTTATGAGAATGAAACAGACAACTATCAGCAGGACCACTACCAGCTCATGCTTTCGCAGCGTCTGGCCAGCCATCTGACAGGTAACCTGGCACTTCATTACACCAGGGGATATGGCTATTACGAACAATATAAAGATGGTGAATATCTTGAAGATTACCTGATCGGACCGGTAAGTATCCCCGGAAACGATTCACTCACCATCACCCAAAGCGACCTGATCCGCCGCAAACTACTTGACAATAATTTTTATGGGTTTACCTGGTCGCTGAATTATGAGCGTAACAAACTCAACCTGATGGCCGGTGGTTCAGGCAACCGCTACGACGGTTTGCATTTCGGCGAAGTAATCTGGGCTGAATTCGCCCAGACTGCAGGGTACAGACATCGCTGGTACGAAGGGACCGGTGATAAACGGGACCTGAATCTGTATGCCAAAGCACTTTATGAGGCCGGCAGGAAACTGAGTCTCTACGCCGATCTGCAAATCAGAAGCATCAGTTACAGATTGACCGGGAGGGACGATGACCAGCGCGATATTTCAGGGAATCACGACTTCCTGTTCTTCAATCCGAAAGCGGGGATATATTATGCAATTGATCCCGCCAACAGTGTTTACCTCAGTTTTGCTATTGCCAACCGTGAACCTAACCGCGACAATTACACCGACGCCGACCCGGGTAAACCAGCCCCGGTTGCTGAAACATTGTTCGATTATGAAGCAGGTTATCAATACAGCAACGAATGGCTGAAAGCCACTGCCAACATCTATCATATGTATTACCGCAACCAGCTGGTGCTGACCGGAGCGATTAACGATGTGGGCGCAGCCATAATGACAAATGTACCGGCATCCTTCCGTTCAGGCCTCGAAATCAGCGGAAAGATCAGCATTTCGGAAAAGGTGAGGTTAGCGGGTAACTTTACCATCAGCAGAAACAAGATCAGGGATTTTACTGAATTTGTCGACGATTGGGACAACTGGGGCACCCAGGTGGAAAACAAACTCGGGAATACCAATCTGGCATTTTCACCTGAAATGGTGTGCGGAGCAGAACTTTCCTGGTCCATTTATAGGGGTGTTGAATTTTTAATGAATTCCAGGTATGTTTCAAGGCAGTACATCGACAATACCTCCTCCGGCGACCGGGTGCTGGAGCCGTATTTTGTCAGTAACCTCAGGCTGGGCTGGAATATTGAACCGGACTTCATCCGTGGACTTGAGGTGAGCCTTAATGTCAATAACCTGTTCAACCATGAGTACGAAACGAATGCCTGGGTTTACCGCTACTTCAGCGAAGGCAGCTACGCAAAGCTGGACGGCTACTTCCCACAGGCAGGGATTAACTTTATGGCCGGGCTGACAGTGAAACTATAATATATTTCCTGAAGTAATGAAGGTCTTTCAGTAAAGCAATTGTCAGTAAATGACAACCTTTCTGGTACAGGCTGACCCATTATTCAGGTCGGTTAGTGTGTAAACACCTGCTGACATTTTACTGACGTCTATCCGGGTATGACCAGAATTTCCGGAAACGTGTAAAACCTCTTTCCCCTCCGAACTCCTTAGAATAAAAGTGTGTTCACCTGCGATGTTTGTTTCAATTTCCATGTAGTCACAGGCAGGATTCGGATATACTGTGAACTGATCTAGCTGAAAACGGTGAGCGACACCGGTACTCAGACTGGTATTGAATTTTGCCAGAAAGGGATAATAGTAAGAGATACCTGTATAGGAACAGGTATCAAATTGAATGGTTCCATTACAGATTCCTGTAATATAGAAATTCCCTTCTTCATCTCCTTCAATGGCCACCACCTGGTTATACCTGCCAGCCAATCCTGTTTTTGACCAGTCTGGCTGAGCTACAGATGAAATATTCAACAACATTGATTGATTGCTTAAATCTTCGGTTGATGTAACTACACCATTTCCCCAATCGACTATCCCCCGGGTAGACCCTGCAATTGAAATGGAATTGTCAGGCAAAACACAAATTGGTTTGAATTTGCCCGAATTTGCATTTCCGGTTAAAACCTGGGGCACCTCGAAACCCCATTGAACCTGACCCTCAGCATTGAATGCCGTTACAAAAAAGTCAGAACCCCACGAAGGCCCCAGTAAGGTCAGCGTATCAAATATTGCCTCTGTCAACAATGGCCCTGTCCAGATAATCCTGCCAATCTTGTCGACTGTAACTTTACTTTTTGTACAGGTTATATCCTCTGCAAACTTTACCCATTGCGGAAAACCCTGCTGATTATACTTTACCAGATACATACTATATGGAAGTGTAGTAGGAAAAGGCACCCCACCAAAAACACCCTGGGTGTCAGAGCATGAGCCGCATGCATATATGTTACCTTCCGGATCCAACGCAACACCTGAAGCCAATGGCACATCCATCTGCTGAATGGTTCTGACCACATTGCCATCCGCATCAAATTCAGTAATATTGGATTCCGACCATTCGGAATGTGACAGATAAACATGGCCCTGATAAATGGTAAGATCTTCAGGAACTGCATTGGTGAAGAAAGAAGATAAATTGACTGCCCAGTCAATAGTTCCGGTTGAAGAAACCTTAATCAGAAATCCTTCGATGAAGTTATTATTGTAGTTTAACTGAGATCCATCCCAGAAATGGAGTGTATTCAATGTTTGGCCGGTTACGTAAAGATTTCCTTCTGAGTCTGTGACCATTCCATTTAAAGAAGCGCTCCCGGTGATTTCATAATCATGCAGAAGATTGCCGTTGCCGTCATATTGAGCAAGGAACAGGTTTCCCATAGCTTCAATGTAAAACTCAACCAGGTTCCTTAACCCTCCGTGCCACACTTTCCCACCAGGGGCAGTACAAACATTGTAACTAAGCATGTCAGGATTCATCTCATAATTTGTTTCGTGTCCCCTGATCCATTCACAGGTCTGGGAGTTTGCTGAATTAAGCAGAAATATGAATAAAATCAGGGTAAAAATCGTTTTCATAGCATCCGGGTTTTATAGGAAGAAACCAACTCCTGTCATCTGATCGATTGGTAAAAAACAGATTATATATGTAACAATCTATATGTATTTTTGTTGGGATTGAGTAGCATATCAATCAGCTTCAGCACCAGAATCTCACATCCGGCTTATTGCAAGCAACCAATGCGGGGTTGTCGTTATACTACTTCCCTGGATCCTTATACCTGACCATCAACTAAAGTCCTGCAAGGTCCAACACAGCCGTAAGCTGACCCCACACCTGCCGGATTGCCGGAATCAAAAAATCCCTACCTTTGCATCCCTTTAAACTAACATGGCTGCAGGCATCGCAATAAAGAACAAGAGAGCTGGTTTTGAATACTTCCTTACCGAAGAGTTCACTGCCGGAATCATACTTACCGGAACAGAGATAAAGTCGGTTCGTGAGGGAAAAGCCAACCTCACCGATGCCTTTTGTGCGTTCGAAGGAAACGAGTTGTATGTAAAGAATATGCACATCAGCGAGTATAAATTCGGCACCTATTCAAACCACGAACCAAAGCGTGACCGGAAATTGCTGCTCAACCGCCGCGAACTCAGGAAAATCCTGACGAAAACCAGCGAAAAAGGTCTTACCATCATCCCTACCCTACTCTTCATCAATGAAAAGGGGCTGGCTAAGATCAACATCGCCATTGCCAAGGGTAAAAAGCTTTACGACAAGCGCGAAACCCTCAAAACAAAGGATACCCGTCGTGAAATTGAACGGCACCGGGAAGATTAAAAGCCTGCTAACCAGGTTTCCGGCTTGCCGAAGTAACCCCTCGAATTGTTTTAAAGACTGTTATCAACAGTGCAACTCCCTACTCATTACTCCCTACTCCTTACTTTTTAGGGACGGGGGATGGGGTCTAAACTCATAACTCAAAGCTCCCTACTCCTTACTCCTTACTCCTTACTCCTTACTCCTTACTCCCTACTCCTAACACCCTGCATTGGCATCACAAGTTCCAGCTGCGCAGGATTTGTCTGTGACCATCAAATCCATTATCTTTGACATCAGATATTAAAACTGACAACCATGCACCTGACAAAACAAGGAATTATAACAATGACTTTGCTTACTCTGCTGATATCGCTCCCGGATCTTTTATCTGCCCAGAAAAACACGGAAGAAAAAAAGAAAGGAGAAACCATTAAATGGATGACTTTTGAGGAAGCCCTGATTCAAAACAAGAAGAAACCGAAAATGATTTTTGTTGATGTATATACCGACTGGTGTGGCTGGTGCAAAAAGATGGATGCTGAAACCTTTACCGATCCTGAAGTGGTGAAATACATCAATAAAAAATATTATGCAGTGAAGTTCAATGCCGAACAGAAAGAGCCGGTTACCTTCAAGGAACAGGAATTTGTAAACCCGAATCCCGAAAAGTCAAAATCGACTCATAAACTTGCACTGGCCCTGCTGAAAAACGAAAAGCTTTACCCTTCTTATGTCATACTCGACAAGGCAAGCGACTGGATTTACAAAATGAAAGGCTATCAGACACCCGATGAACTTATTCCTTTGCTGACCTATTACGGGGACGAACACTACCTGAAAATGAGCTGGTCTGAATATACCGCCCAGCAGTCCAGATAAAATCGATGCCTTGTTATCCTGCAAAAGGATTGGCATTTCGAAATGAACCTTTTTGTTTTCATCCCATACTGTGGTGCAAACATGAGGCTATTTTGAGCTACAGGAAACTGAATCATTCAATTCCAGAATGCAGTGATGTAGTTATAAGGTAACCTTCTGATACGCATCTGTTAGTTTTGCGAAATTGTTACATCCATTCATCCCTTTACAATTGAAGTTATGATCCCGGAAACATACAGGGCCCTGGTGGCAGAAGAAACTGACGGTAACAAAATCAGACCACAGGTCAGGGAAAAGGAATTTACTTCACTTCCGGCAGGTGAGGTGCTGATCAGGGTTCATTACTCATCGCTCAATTACAAGGATGCCCTTTCTGCTAATGGAAACCGGGGCATCACCCGCAATTACCCGCACACTCCCGGAATTGACGCCTGTGGCACCGTGATCTATTCGGCTGAACAATCCGTACACAAGGGAGACCAGGTGCTTGTATGCGGATATGACCTTGGCATGAACACTCCCGGCGGATTTGGTCAATACATTCAGGTTCCGGCAGCATGGGTCATGCCCTTGCCCGACGGGCTTGGCTTCAGGGAAAGCATGATGCTGGGAACCGCAGGATTTACAGCTGCGCTGGCCATCTTTCAGATGGAACTGAACGGTCAGAAACCAGGGAATGGTCCGGTGCTGGTAACTGGTGCCGGCGGGGGGCTGGGTAGTCTGGCCATCAATATTCTCGCACAACAGGGATATAAAGTAATTGCAGCGACCGGAAAAACAAGCGAAACCGCCTATTTCAGCAGGTTAGGAGCAAGTGAAACAGTTTCACGCGAAGATGTGGATGACAAAAGCGGAAAGCTGCTGTTGAGGCCAAGGTGGGCCGGTGCCATCGACACGGTAGGCGGCAACATCCTTTCCACTGCGATCAGGGCATGCAGCAGACATGGAAACATCGCAGTTTGCGGAAACGCAAATTCACATGAATTTAACACAACTGTCTACCCTTTCATTCTGAACGGGGTTAACCTGCTTGGCATCGACTCAGCCACCTGCCCCATGGAACTTCGCAGGCTGGTCTGGGATAAACTTTCCGATGACTGGCGTCCACCACTACTGAAAGAAATCAGTCGCGAAATCAGTCTCTTGGATTTACCGGAGCACATTGATCTTATGCTGAATGGAAAAATCCGTGGTCGCGTTTTTGTGAATATGGAAGCCTGATTGTAATTCCTGATTCAAATGCACTACCCCATAATCTCAGATATCTCAGGCCTTGTTTCCGGAATGATATAATTCCTTCGTTTCAGTTGCTTTCTTTCTGAAAAAATCTTACCTTGCTCTTTGTTTATCCTGAATTAGGTATCCATCTCTTAATCTCTCCCGCAATGAAAAGAGCACTCCTGATTTCAATGGTATTGATGCTGGTTTTATCAGCATGTAAACAGGAAGAAAAAACGGTTTGTGATCCTGCAGCCGAAAAGGAAGCCATCAGGCTGGTCCTTCAGAAATACATCATTGCAAACGAGGCCAGGAACATTTCAATGATCGGGGATTTATGGGCAAACGACACCATGGTACTCAGCCTTGGGACAGACAGGCACGACGTATTCAAAGGATTCGAAGCGGTTAAACAAAAATTTACAGAGCAGTTTGAACGATTCGAGAATACTTTTATTTCAGCGCGTGACATTGAGATTTATGTACATCCGGAGTGCCGCACAGGATGGTTCTCAGAGGTACTCCAGTATAATTACACGCATGGTGACAAAGCCGTGGAGTACCCCGATCTTCGGTTTACCGGGTTCCTCGAAAAAAGAGCGGATAAATGGGTCATCTTACAGACCCACCTTTCAGCACCGGCCGACAGATAAGTGAATAACTAACAACTAACAACTAACAGATAACAGTTAACAGATTGTTTGTGTTTTCAGCGAATTGCATTGAGACAGTCACAGCAACCTGGTTCAGATTCCGGATACAAAACACCCTGTTCTGTTGGAGCTTTGAAAATTCTTTCCTTTTATAGGGATCAGGAAGAAGGGTCAAAACTCCTTACCCGCCATAGGCGGGCAGCCTGCCTGCCCTCTTCCGGCGGGTAAACCGCAGGCAGGGCTCCTTACTCCTTACTCCTTACTCCTTACTCCTTACTCCTTACTCCTTACTTTTCCGGGGACGAGGGACGAGGGTCGGGGGGCGAAATTCCCTACTCCCTACTCACAAAACATCCCGCCTTAATGATTGTGCCCTGAATGATCGGACTGCCTGTCCTCCGGCTTCTTGCAGCAATCTGACAGATTTTTGTAGGCTGTTGGGTCAGCCTTTACCTCATCGGCATCATAGCCGGCTTCCGATACAGCCCTGCGAATGGCTTCCGGCGTAGTTTTCGCTGGTCTATAAGTAACCTTAAGAATTTTTGTTTCAACAACCAGTTCTGATTTCACCACCCCTTTTTCAAAAGCCATGGCTTTTTCAATCGTCTCCTTGCACATGCCGCACTGAGCGGATGTCTTTATCTCAAGATCGACGGTTTTTGGTGTCTGGGCATTGAGGCTGCATATGACCAGCGCAAAGAAAGCGGTCAGTATAATTTTGTATTTTTTCATAATTTTCCGTGTTTAATAAAGATTTTATCCGCTTCTTCTGATTCCGGAAGCAGGAATATACGGCTGTAAAATTAGTTGATTTTCCCTTTCCATAAATGCAAAGCCTAAATGGCAATGATTTCGTAAATTATAACAGATGCCGGATACACAAAAAGCTCTATTGAAAAACAGGGTTAAATTCTCACAGCCGGATTATTATTCCTGATAGTTACCATTGAAAAACAGATTCACATTACCTTCCGAGTGAAATAAATCACCATGAAAGCTTATTATTGTCACCTCCCCTTATTTATTCCATCCTAAAAATGCAATACATTTGGCCCCGGTTAATACGTTAAAGGATCAAATTCATTATTTTGATCCATTCTAAATTAAACACACTTTTAACAATTATTTAAAAACCTATACAACAATTCCTACTTTTGCCACTTCGACAAATGTAGATACCTAAATATCATAAAGCATGGACAGTCAGTCACTTGTGTTGTTTTTCATTGTTGGAGTTGTGCTGGTTGGAGGAGCATTGCTTTTCTCAACCTTCATTCCGCCAACATCGTCCAATCCGGCAAAATTCGAACCCTATGAGTGTGGAATCGAAACCATAGGCGGATCATGGTTGCAGTATACGGTAGGTTACTACCTGTTTGCCATCCTTTTCCTGATTTTCGATGTGGAAACAGTCTTTGTTTTCCCCTGGGCCACCGTTATGGCTGAAACAGGGGTAACTGCCTTTGTCGAAATCGTCATCTTCTTCTTCATTCTGGGACTTGGCCTGCTCTATGGCTGGAAAAAACATGCACTAAAATGGGAATAATCAAAAAGAAACAGGATATAGAAATCAATGATTACCCGATCATTGAATCACACGAAGGAGGTAGTATCATTCTAGCCAAACTCGACGATCTGGTCAATTGGGCGAGGTCGAATTCATTGTGGCCGCTTACCTTCGGAACGCGTTGTTGCGCCATTGAATTCATGGCAGTAGGTGCTTCCAGGCACGATATGGCCCGCTTCGGATTCGAGGTAGCACGTGCCACACCCCGGCAGGCCGATATGATCATCATCAGCGGGTCCATTAACTATAAGATGGCTCCAGTACTCAAGCGACTGTACGATCAGATGGCAGACCCGAAATATGTGATCGCCATGGGCGCCTGTGCCGTTTCGGGAGGACCTTTTTACTATAACAGTTACGCCATTGTCAAAGGTGCCGACCATGTTATTCCGGTAGATGTATACATTCCCGGCTGCCCCCCACGCCCTGAAGCTTTGCTTTACGGCATGATGCAGCTGCAGAAAAAGATCCGGCGTGAACGGAATTTCAACAGTAAGAAAAAAGACAAATAAACCGACTCATCAGGGATCTTTCCCGAAACCGATATACCATGACAAACGAGGCATTAATAGCTGCAATCGATAAGATCGGAGCTGAAGCCGAAACCAGGCAGGGGGCTCAGTATGTAGAGACCTTTGTTCCATTTGCGAAGATGCACGGTTTTATGAAGCATCTCAAAGAGGATGACAACCTGGCTTTTGATTACCTGATCTGCGTTTCAGGCGTTGACCATGCCGATCACATGCAGATGGTTTACCACCTTGAATCAACAAAACACAACCACATGATGGTGGTAAAGGTGAAAACCGATGGCCGCGAAACTCCGGCTGTTGATTCAGTAACCGACCTCTGGCCAACGGCCGAATTCCACGAAAGGGAAGCATTTGACCTGCTGGGTATCCATTTTAACAACCACCCCGATCTTCGCAGGATGTTCCTCGACGATAACTGGGGTTACCCACTCCGAAAAGATTATAAAGACGACATTCACATCGTATCGCGATAGCCATGGATGAGCTCAGAGAAATCATGATTACCACCGATGAGATAAAAACCGACGAGTATCTCATCAATATGGGCCCTCAGCATCCGAGTACTCACGGAGTACTTCGACTGCTGGTTCAGCTTGAGGGCGAAATCGTTCACAATGTTCAGCCGCATGTCGGATACATCCACAGTGGCATTGAAAAGATGGCCGAATCACTCTCCTACCCTCAGATCGGCCACCTAACCGACCGTATGGACTATCTTTCGGCCCATCAGAACAACGAAGCCGTTGCACTGTGCGTTGAAAACGCACTTCAGGTTGAAGTCCCCGAAAGGGTTAAATACATCCGTACCATCATGTCAGAACTTTCACGTCTGGCTTCCCACCAATTGTGGTGGTGTGTGATGGGTATGGACATGGGTGCGCTTACTACCTTCTTTTACGGCCTGCGCGACCGTGAAGACATCCTCGACATCTTTGAGGAAACCTGCGGCGCACGCCTCACTGTGAATTACAGCATCCCCGGTGGTCTCATGTTCGATATACATCCCAATTTCCAGCGCGATGTAAAGGCTTTTATTAAGAAATTCAAGACAAAACTCCCTGAATACGACCGACTGCTTTCAGGCAATGTCATCTTTACCGAGCGTACAAAGGGAGTCGGGTTTCTTTCAAAAGAAGATGCCATAGCCTATGGGGTTACCGGTCCAACCGGCCGTGCTTCGGGTTTCTCCTGCGACCTGCGTAAACACAGGCCTTACAGTGCCTATGACAAGGTGAATTTTAAGGAAATCCTGAGCGATGTTGGTGATACCTATGCCCGATACCAGGTGCGTATGGCAGAAATGTGGGAATCGATGAGTATCATTGAGCAACTGATCGACAATATTCCTGAAGGCGATTATGCAGTAAAAATGAAAGGCGTTGTCAAACTTCCTGAAGGCGAATTTTACCAGCGCGTTGAAACTGCCCGTGGTGAATTCGGCGTGTTCATCGTTTCCGATGGCAAGAAGAATCCCTACAGGGTTAAATTCCGTTCACCCGGTTTCTCGAACCTGTTTGCGATCAATCACATAGCAAAAGGCTGGAAGATCGCCGACCTTGTAGCCATTATGTCGACTTTCGACCTGGTAATTCCCGACATTGACCGATAAAAATCTGAAGAAAACATCGAACTTATAAAAGATGGCATTCAATATCTACGATTTCACGACACTGACAAAATCCATTCACGAGGGACTGTCATCACAGTTTTCCCCGACGGCCACCCTGGCCATTGAATGGACCATTGTTGGTCTGGCCTACCTGCTTTTTGTAGCACTGTTCGGCCTCTTCCTGGTTTATGCAGAACGCAAAGTTTGTGCAGCCTTCCAGCAACGTATGGGCCCCATGAGGGTTGGACCCTGGGGTCTGCTTCAGACAATCGCCGACTTTATCAAGCTGCTGATGAAGGAGCTGATTATGCCGAAAAATGCCGATAAGTTCCTTTACAACCTGGCACCATTTATTGTTATTATAGTCACTTTTATGGTTATCTCGGTGATTCCCTTTGCACCGGGACTGGCTACCTTCGATTTTGACATTGGCGTGTTCTTCGTCACTGCTGTTTCATCGGTCGGTGTAATTGGTATCCTTCTGGCCGGTTGGAGTTCGAACAACAAATACTCCCTTATCGGAGCTATGCGTTCAGGTGCACAGATTGTCAGCTACGAACTCTCTGTCGGATTATCGCTGATCACCATGATTATCCTGGCCGGAACCATGCAGATTTCAGGCATTGTTGAAGGGCAGCGCGACATGTGGTTCATTTTTAAAGGACATGTGCCCGCCGTCATCGCTTTCTTTGTTTTTGTTATAGCCGGCACTGCCGAAACAAACCGTGGACCGTTCGACCTTGCTGAAGCAGAATCGGAACTTACGGCCGGTTTCCACACCGAATATTCGGGAATCAAGTTTGCCTTTTTCTTCCTGGCCGAATACATCAACCTTTTCATTGTCGCCGCCATGGCAACCACAGTTTTCCTGGGAGGCTGGATGCCGCTGCACTTCGGTGATTTTGACAGTTTCAACCAGATCATGGACCTGATGCCTGGCCTATTCTGGTTCTTCTTCAAGGTACTCGGGGTTATGTTCCTGATGATGTGGTTCAAATGGACTTTCCCGCGTCTCCGCGTTGACCAGATCCTGAACCTGGAATGGAAATACCTGCTGCCGATCAACCTGTTCAACATTTTACTGATGGCTGCCGTGGTACTCTTCGGGCTGCATTTTTAATCTCTGAAACCTGAACCATGAAATCGATAATCGCCTATATCACCGAAATATTAAAGGGTATCTGGACCCTGCTCACCGGAATGAAAGTCACTGCAAAGTACTTCTTCACACCCTGGAAGCATGTTACCCAGCAGTATCCTGAAAACAGAAAAACCCTGAAAATTGCAGAGCGTTTCCGGGGGGAAGTTATTATGCCCCACAACGAAAACAACGAGCACAAATGCACCGGTTGTGGCATCTGCGAAATCAACTGTCCCAACGGTTCTATTGAAATTATTACCAAATCGCTGATACTGGAAGATGGCAAAAAGAAACGAGCCATCGATCAGCATATTTATCACCTTGGCATGTGCACATTCTGCAACCTGTGTGTGAAGGCCTGCCCGACCGGCGCCATCGTGATGGGTCAGAATTTTGAACATGCGGTTTGGGACCGTTCTACACTGACCAAAGTGCTGAATCAACCGGGTTCAAAAATAATGGAAGGCGTGAAGGATTAATCCTGTAAGGCCATAACCTGATAAAGACAACCGACTGACAAACATATTATGAACAGCGAAATCTTATTTTTTCTGCTTTCGGCGATGATCATCGTTTTCTCGATTCTCACCGTCACCAGCCGCAGGATTCTACGGGCTGCCGTTTACCTGCTATTTGTACTCGTCAGCACCGCCGGGCTCTACTTCATGCTCAATTACAACTTCCTGGCGGCCGTTCAGCTTACTGTGTATGCCGGTGGCATCATTGTGCTGATCATTTTCTCAATCCTGCTCACCAGCCACATCAGCGAAAGGGCCCAGATGGCCGGTCGGTTCCAGGGACTCATGTCGGCACTGGCTGTAGTAGCCGGGGCTACCCTTACCCTGATCACCATCATCAGTTATTCATTCCCTGCAAAGTCGGTGATTGAATCTCCTTCCGATGTTAAAGCCATAGGTCGGGCGCTGGTATCATACAACGAAAACGGTTACGCTCTTCCGTTTGAAGTCGTATCCATATTGCTGCTGGCAGCTATGATCGGGGCCATTATCGTTGCCCGTAAGGAAAACAAGGCAGTTAAAGGCTTAAAAAAATAATCAAGAGATAATCCCAGTATACTATGACCGGAACCATTCCTCTACAGTATTTTCTGATAATCAGCACCCTGATGTTCTTTACGGGCATCTATGGTTTCCTGACCCGCAAGAATCTGATTACCATGCTGATGTCGATTGAACTCATACTCAATTCGGTAAACATCAATTTTGTGGCTTTCAACAGGTATCTCTATCCCGAAAACCTGCATGGTCATTTTTTCAGCCTGATTGTCATCGCCGTCGCTGCTGCTGAAGCCGCTGTGGCCATTGCCATCATCATCAATATCTACCGCAATTTCAGATCAATCGATGTGGATAAGGTAGACGAAATGAAATTCTAACAATTGTGAGTTATTTATTCGAAAACCGAAAGGACAAAAGCAAATGATTGACTACACCTACACATTGCTTATCCCGCTGATTCCACTGGCAGTTTTCCTGTTTACCGGGCTGGCCGGAAGCAAGCTGAAACCGCAGGTTTCCGGGCTGATCGGAACCACCGGGCTGTTCGCTGTGACCATACTATCGTATCTTACTGCAATACGGTACTTCTGGACCGATCATGTCGCAGGGACGGGTTATGCTTCCATGAAGGCATTTGAAATCCAGTGGCTACATCTCACAGAGAAACTGACCATTAACCTTGGTATCCTGCTCGACCCCATCGCCGTGATGATGCTGGTGGTCGTCAGTACAGTGTCGTTTATGGTGCATATTTACAGTCTGGGCTATATGAAAGGTGAAAAAGGGTTTGCCCGTTTCTATACCTTCCTTTCATTGTTTACCTTCTCGATGCTTGGCCTTGTGCTGGCAACCAACATTTTCCAGATGTATATTTTCTGGGAACTTGTAGGGGTTTCATCCTTCCTGCTGATCGGATTTTACTATGAAAAACCAAGCGCTGTCTCAGCATCGAAAAAAGCATTCATTGTTACCCGGTTTGCCGATCTTGGTTTCCTCATCGGTATCCTGATGCTGTCGTTTATGACAGAGACCTTCGATTTCAGGACTCTGGTCAGCCCGACCGGCCCCGCTATGGCACAAGCCGGTGGTGCCACTTTCCTGGGCCTCAGTGCCATCACCTGGGCGCTCATCTTTGTTTTTATGGGAGGTGCCGGTAAATCGGCCATGTTCCCGCTACACATCTGGCTACCCGATGCCATGGAAGGCCCCACTCCTGTTTCGGCCCTCATCCATGCCGCAACCATGGTGGTTGCCGGTGTTTACCTTGTCGCACGTCTGTTCCCAGTATATTCACTGGTGGCACCCGATGCTTTGCATGTTGTTGCCTGGGTGGGCGGCATCAGTTCACTCTTTGCCGCTATAATCGCCTGTACCCAAACCGATATCAAACGTGTTCTGGCCTACTCAACCATGTCACAGATCGGCTACATGATGCTTGCGCTGGGCGTTTCTGGCTACGGTGGTCACGATGGCCTCGGATTTATGGCCGGTAATTTCCACCTTTTCACCCATGCCATGTTCAAAGCCCTGCTTTTCCTGGGAGCCGGTGCCATCATCCATGCCGTTCACAGCAACGATATGCGCGATATGGGCGGACTCAGAAAATACCTGCCCATCACCCACATTACCTTCTTGATTGCCTGTCTTACCATTGCCGGAATCCCGCCGCTGTCAGGATTTTTCAGTAAGGACGAAATACTGGTGGCCGCCTTCCATCACAATATGCCGCTGTTTATCATTGAATTTGCTGTTGCCGGCCTCACCGCATTCTATATGTTCCGTCTGTATTACAGCATCTTCTGGGGAAAAGAAACCCATTACCACCACACCCCACACGAAGCACCGGCTACCATGACCATCCCGTTGCTTGTACTTGCCTTCGGTTCTGTGTTTTCAGGCTTCCTCCCGTTCCACAACCTGGTAACCAGCGACGGACAGCCATTTGAAACACACATCGATTACATGGTGGCTGTTCCCTCTGTGTTGATCGGCATCCTGGGTATTGTTGTCGCAACCATTATGTACCGCAAGGTTTCCGGTGCCCCGCTGAAAGTTTCAACCGGCTTCGGAAATTTCTATACATGGGCATACCACAAGTTTTACATGGATGAGGTTTACCTCTTCGTGACCAAGAAAATACTGTTCAATCTTGTTTCACGTCCGGTAGCCTGGTTCGACCGCCACATCGTGGATGGTTTTATGAACTTAATTGCCCGGGTTATCGAACGCTCAGCCTACCTTATCAAAGGTTTCCAGAGCGGGCGTATACAGCAGTACGGCTATGTGTTTGTCTCGGGCACCATTGTCCTTGTAATAATTTTCATCTATATCTGGTAAAGCAAAGGATCGCAATATGAATATACTCAGTTTATTTGTCCTTATTCCGGTTTTAACCTGTGTTGGCATCGTGTTCACTAAGAACATGAAACAGACCAGGCTTGTTTCGGCAGTCGGTATGAGCATTCAGCTTATCCTGTCAGGCATTCTGGTCTATCTCTACCTTACAGAACGCCAGGCGGGCAATATGGCCGAAATGCTCTTCACTTATGATGCGCTCTGGTTTCCGACACTGAATATCCACTACACCGTTGGTGTTGACGGCATTTCGGTGGCCATGATTGCACTGACCGGAATCGTGGTCTTTGCCGGAATATTCGCATCCTGGAAAATGGAATTCCTTTCCAGGGAGTTTTTCATCTCTCTGATTCTTCTTGCTACCGGTGTTTTCGGTTTCTTCATTTCGCTCGACCTCTTCACAATGTTTCTCTTTTATGAGATTGCCGTAATCCCGATGTACCTGCTGATCGGTATCTGGGGATCCGGACCGAAGGAGTATTCAGCCATGAAACTTACCCTCATGCTGATGGGCGGATCTGCCCTGCTTATGGTGGGACTGCTTGGAATTTACTTTTACTCTGCCCCTGCCGGCGGACAACTCACCTGGAACCTTCTGGAGATTTCGAAGATCAACATCCCCATTGAAATGCAGCGCTTTCTATTCCCCTTTACCTTCATTGGTTTTGGTATCCTTGGCGCGCTTTTCCCGTTCCACACCTGGTCGCCCGACGGTCATGCCTCGGCCCCTACAGCCGTTTCAATGCTGCATGCCGGTGTGCTGATGAAACTCGGAGGTTACGGCGCTTTCCGCGTCGCCATCTTCCTGATGCCCGAAGCTGCCCAGGAGCAGGCATGGATTTTCCTGATCCTTACCTCCATCAGTGTCGTTTACGGAGCCTTTGGCGCCATTTGGCAGAAAGACCTTAAATACATCAATGCCTATTCCTCGGTAAGTCATTGCGGCCTTGTATTGTTTGCCGTACTGATGATGAACCAGACTGCCTTCAACGGCGCCATCATCCAGATGATCTCCCATGGTCTGATGACAGCCCTCTTCTTTGCCCTGATCGGCATGATCTACGGAAGGACCCATACCCGGATGATCAACGAAATGGGTGGTCTGATGAAGGTAATGCCCTTCCTTGGTGTTGTTTACGTTATTGCCGGTCTGGCTTCACTGGGCCTTCCGGGATTAAGCGGTTTCGTTGCTGAAATGACCATCTTCTTTGGCGCCTACCAACACACCGATACTTTCCACCGCATTCTGACCATCATGGCTACCACCAGCATCGTGGTAACTGCTGTTTACATCCTGCGCGTGGTGGGTATTCTGCTGCTCGGTCCGATCAAAAACGATCATTTCCTGCATCTTGATGATGCCAAATGGTACGAAAGGCTTTCAACCATTACCCTGGTGCTCGCCATTGCTGCCATCGGTATCGCCCCGTTGTGGCTTTCCGATATGATCAACGTTAGCCTCGCACCCATCGTTAACAAGATTACAATGGCAGGCTTTGAATTTACAAGCCTGTTTTAAATGCATATGCTGAAACCTCATGGAACTCATCCGGAAAGTTTCACCAAATAAAAAACTTTTAGATTCGGTAGTATGACAATAAACGACTTCTTACTCATGCGGCATGAATTGTCGCTGGTGGCAATAGCACTCATTCTGCTGGTGACAGACCTTATGCTGAAACCGTCGCAAAAACCGCGCATCATACCGGTAGCCGTTGTCCTGTTCAGCATTCATACCATCCTTGGTTTCCTCCCTGCATGCGAAGGCATTCTCTTTGGCGGCATGTTCAGGGCGACCGCACTGATCGGAATGATGAAAAACGTGCTGAACGTGGGTGTGCTGATCATCCTGCTCCAGTCGTACACCTGGATCATGAAAGAAGAGAACCGCGACAAGATGAGTGAGTATTTCATCCTGATGTTCTCAACCCTGACCGGGATGTACTTCATGATCTCATCCGGTGATTTCCTGATGTTTTACCTCGGGCTGGAAACAGCCACGATCCCGATGGCAGCATTGGCAGCCTATACCCACCACCAGACCAAATCAGCAGAAGCCGGTGTTAAACTGATTCTGTCTTCAGCACTTTCATCAGGCATCCTGCTTTTCGGCCTGTCGCTCATTTACGGCTCAACAGGAAGCATCTATTTCAGTGATGTCGCTCAGTTATACAGCAATGCCCCGATGCAGGTGCTGGCCTTCCTGTTTTTCTTTTCAGGGATGGCTTTCAAGATTTCCCTGGTGCCTTTCCACCTGTGGACAGCAGATGTTTACGAAGGATCGCCCATCAACGTCACCTCTTACTTTTCAGTCATCTCTAAAGGGGCAGCATCCTTTATCCTGGTACTTATCCTTTATAAGGTATTCTTCCAGCTTGTGTATGTCTGGCAGGACCTCCTTTACATCATTTCAGTGCTCACCATGGTGGTAGGTAACCTTTTTGCGCTGAGGCAGAAAAATATGAAAAGGTTCCTTGCCTTCTCATCCATTGCCCAGGCGGGTTTCATCCTGCTCGGGATGATTGCCGGAAGCCAGATGGGTATGACATCGGTCATCTATTTTGTACTGGTCTATATCTTTTCGAATCTCGGCGCCTTTGGTGTTGTTTCTGCCATTGAAGCCTCGACCGGCAAAATCAATATGGGCGATTACGATGGCCTCTACCACACCAACCCGAAACTCAGTCTGCTGATGATGCTGTCCATGTTTTCACTGGCAGGCATTCCACCGGTAGCCGGATTCTTCGGCAAGTTTTTCCTGTTTACTTCAGCTGCTTCGGCCGGCTATTACTGGCTGGTTTTTATCGCGGTTCTCAATGCAACCATTTCACTTTACTACTATCTGATGGTGGTAAAGGCTATGTTTATCAACAAGACAGATACCCCGATTGCAAAATTCCGCAGCGACAATATGACCCGTGCAGGCCTTATCCTCAGCGGACTGGGCATCCTTGTGGTTGGATTCTGGGCCCAGGTATATGAGTTTATCTTTAACCTAAGCGTCGGACTTTTTTAATGACGATTCGGGAATTAATAATGAAGAATCAGCTAATCTTCTAATCAAAAAACGTAAGCCACTTTACTTTTTACTTTCTTTACCGACTACAAACTGCCAACTGCCAACTTTTTAACCTTTGAACCATTGAACTCACAGCATTGAACTTTTGAGCTTTAAAATTTGAGGCTGTCTGCCGATAGGCAGGCTTTGAGTTTTACTTTTTACTTTAGACTTTTTACTTTTTACTTTTTACTTCACCACCATGCCACTACAAGCCAAACACATCGTCGAGGAGATCAGCGGAACCCACTGCACCATTGTTGAGAAAGGCGCCACCGCACAACGGGTGGAATTCCTCAAAAAACTGCTCACCTTCAACGGTTTTGAAGTGATTTCCGCTGAAGATAAGAAAGAAGATGAATCAGCCCCGGTAACCTTTACCATTGGTGTAACCGACCTGGTATTTAATCCGGTAATATCTGTGTATGAGATGAGCCTGAAAACGCCCTCCGGCGAACGAGTCTCACCAGCGTACTGGGATCAGCTGAAAACTGAAATCGTTGACCAGTACTGGGTACGCGACGAAGAAATCATAGATGGGACATCGGCCTGGCACCGACGCTTTGAATAATACTTTTCCTGATAACCTCAAAATTTCCCTGGCAATAGCCGGGGATTTTTTTGTTTTATACCTAAGATTCTGTGCAATTAAAAACAGTTTTGGCAAACTATGAACAAAATGGAACCAGAACCATCTTATTGGCGCATGTTATATCCCTCCTTTTATTCGGAAAGCAAGACTTCTAAAACGTGTTCCAACTATAAATCATAACAACATTTCATGCAAAAAGGCTATATCATACCCTGACTTATTGATGGATCCTTTATAGATCAGTCAATTGTAACAGTCTTTTTTAAGTTTCAATTCAATCTTATTTGCATAATTCCAGTTAAAGAAATCGGAACCGGACTTCCGTCTGACAGGGTTAATTGCTTAAAAATAACAGGAGTGAAGCAAAGCTGATTCTTCTCAGCTTTTAGTTCAGCAGCCAGGGCTGGATGAAATGCAGATGACTTCAGTACCTTCAAATAAATTTTGAAGTCAGATTAAATTATATTTACTTTGCGAAGTGAAATTTACTATTTCCCACTTATCGTGTTGCTAAATGCAAAGACTTGGCGAACGCATCAGAAACAGAAGAGAAAGTCTTAATATTCAGATCAATAATTTAGCCGTTGCGATTGGTGTGACGCCAAGTCTGATATCGCAGATAGAAAGGGCTAAGGCATTTCCATCCATCATTACGCTTAAAAAGATTGCAGATGCCCTACAGACTACAGTCGGTAACCTGATAGGGGAAAATGAAACCTACTCCCGGAATCCTGTGGTGAAATTCTCTGAAAAGAGGATTGTTCAGACCAATAACCAGGGTGCTACACTGTACCTTCTTTCCAACCACGATCAACAAAAACTCATGGAGCCATACCTGTTTGTTTTTCCTCCTGAGTCCGGCTCCGATAATCTCAGTAGCCTGATGCCGGGGCAGAGTTTCTATTATGTTTTAAAAGGAATTGTTCGAATTGAAACTGAATTTCAGGAATTCAAACTGACAGATGGCGATGGTTTTTACTTTAATTCAGGTCACAAACACACCATTTTTAATTCAGGGCCGAAAGAGGCAATGTTATTATGGATTTCAACAAATCCGATTTTATAACCAAAAAAAAATCAGCAAATATGAAAAATAAAGTAGTTATCATTATGGGTTCAAAGGCCGACCTTGAACAGGCTGAAAAAATTGCATCAACCCTGAAACGGTTTAAAACCGAAACGATCCTCAGAATTGCTTCGGCACACAAAGTACCTTTAAAATGCTACAACCTCATTAAAGAGTACGAGAAAGAAAATGTAGTCTTTGTTACAATTGCAGGCATGAGTAATGCTCTCAGTGGTTTTACCGATGCCCAGACACATTGCCCGGTAATCGCCTGCCCGCCTTACAGCGACAAATTTGGTGGGGCAGATCTGTTTTCAAGTATACGTATGCCTTCCGGCGTGGCTCCTTTAATGGTTTTAAGCCCTGAAAATGCTGCATTGGCTGCTGCAAAGATTATCGGCTTAAGCAACCCTGAGGTTCAGGAACAGGTGATTGCATTTCAAAACAACAAAAGAGAAGAGCTTGAAGCAGCCGACAATGAATTACAAAAACATCGTTAATAAGAACAACTATGACAACTCAGAATTTTGAGCTTAACAGTATGCTCACCCGTTACCACTGTTCGGATGAATCGGTTGAAATCATTAAAAATGAAAATCTGCTGCCTCTGGGTCTGCTGAAAAGGCTACATCACTGTTATCCGCAACATTCCGGCTTTTTCAGGACAGATACTGCATATTTTACCGACAAGACCTACTATTCAGGATTGAGCGGTTTCAGAGAAATCATCGAAAAACTCAGGAAAAACGGAATCGAAATCGGGCACATTAAGGAACGGGAGTTTTTTATCGAAGTTTATAGGTTTTTGGCTACAAAACACACACTGAATAGCATTAACTGGAATAATTACGAGAACGATTCAATGTATAACCTGATTTTTCCTCAGCCAGGAATGATAGCTGCAGATGAAGTGAAAAAATACATTGACGCAGACACAGATCAACTCAGGCAAAGTGTGGTGGATGATTATCAAAAAAAAACCAATCCACATGATGGAAAGCAAAAACTCAATAAACCCTGGTTCATAAACGATGAAGGGCAGTTGGAAATTTTACAGGGGTGCCAGCACAAATACCCCCCTGTGAAACTAATATTTGACAAAACCACACAGAATTGTTTTGCATTTTGTACCTATTGTTTCCGCCACGCCCAGGTCAGAGGTGATGAAGATATGTTTGTGCAGGTTGAAGTCAGTCAGGTTCACAACTATCTGAGAAAGCACAAAGAAATCAGTGATATACTGATCACCGGAGGTGATGGGGGTTTCATTACTTACGAGCGTCTTGCAGAATATGTTGAACCATTGATGGAAGACCCTGAACTTATGCACATAAAAACGGTCCGGTTTGGTTCCAGGGCTATTACTTTTCATCCCGGATTACTCCTGACAAATAAGTTCAGCTCAATACTTGAACTGTGGAAGAAGGTAATTGACAGCGGAATTCAGGTGGTATGGGTGGCTCATTTATCTACGCCACGTGATATACTGAATCCCGGAACAATTGCAGCCATCCGCAGACTTAAAAGCTATGGTATTACCATCAAAAGCCAGAGCCCGATAATGAATCATATCAGTCTTTTTACTGATGAAAAAGGGAATATTGATATTGATAAATCAGCACAGAACTGGATTGATCTCGGAAATATCCTGGCGATGGTTGGTGTCGGATTTCATTCAATGTACTGTGCAAGGCCGACAGGTGAACATCATTATTTTACCGCACCCCTTGCTGATATCAGCAAGATATTCAATAAAATATATAAAGAATTGGCGTCAATAAACCGTCCTTCAAGGTATATAACCATGACATCATCCTCCGGAAAAATTTCACTTCTGGGCACTGCTGAAATCAATGGCGAAAAGGTTTTTGCCTTAAAGTTCAATGAGGGACGTAATATGGACTGGATGGACAGGGTATATTTTGCAAAATATGATGAAGTGGAAAACACCATCGAAAAGCTAAAACCCTATGGAGCCGACAAACATTTCTACGAGGATGAATTGATTGAAATTGAGACCAGACTCGAGGAAGCATTGCAAAAGGAATTAATTAAATCAGAACAGCAATGATAAATAAAATCGCTCATTCGGCCGGAGAAGCTGTTGCTGAAATCTTTGACGGGGCTACCATTCTGATCAGTGGTTTCGGTGAAGCCGGAAGCCCGATCGAACTTATTCATGCTTTGGTGGATCAAGGTACCGGAAACCTTACGATCGTAAGCAACAATGCCGGAAGTGGCCATGTTGGCCTCGCTGCGCTTATTGAAAACAGGCAGGTAAAAAAAATCATCTGTTCTTTTCCAAGAACCGCCATTTCAGTTGTTTTTCCTGAAATGTACAGGAAAGGGGAAATAGAACTGGAATTGGTGCCACAAGGCACACTCGCCGAAAGAATCAGGGCTGCAGGTGCCGGCATTCCTGCATTTTATACGCCAACTTCAGTAAATACAACACTTGCGAAAGGCAAGGAGACAAAAGTTTTCAACGGCAAGACATACGTGCTTGAACACGCGCTGAGTGCTGATTTCTCTCTGGTCAAATGCCACGCTGCAGACAAATACGGCAATCTGACCTATAACAAAACTGCAAGAAATTTCGGCCCTGTCATGTGCATGGCTGCTAAAACCACCATTGTCCAGGCAAAGAAAATTCTTGAATTGGGACAGATTGATCCTGAGTGTGTCATTACACCGGGCATCTTTGTTAAAAAGGTTGTTGAAATATCTGATCCTGCCGACGAATCATTGTTGGTTGCAGAAAACAGGAGGTACCCATGGATTTAAGAGAGAACATTGGATGGCCCGTCAGTGAGATGGCCCGTAAAGTAGCTATGGATATAAACGATGGGGCCTATGTTAATCTGGGCATAGGCATTCCGGAAATGGTTGCCGGTTATATCCCCGAAGGTCGTGAAGTTATTTACCATACTGAAAACGGCTTGCTGGGTATGGGCAAGGTTGCTGAAAAAGGAACCGAAGATTTTGAGCTTGTCAATGCCGGGAAAAAATATGTAACAGCAATTCCCGGTGCAGCCTTTTTTCATCATGCCGACAGTTTTGCCATGATCCGCGGCGGACATATTGACATTTGTGTGCTTGGAGCTTATCAGGTTTCGCAGGAAGGGGATCTGGCCAACTGGTCAACAGGTGATCCCAATGATGTGCCAGCCGTTGGCGGAGCCATGGATCTGGTAGCAGGAGTTAAGACCATTTATGTCATTACCCAGCACAGTACGAAAAGCGGTGAATCAAAAATTGTAAAAGAGTGCACCTATCCGTTGACCGGCAAAAAAGTAGTAAGCAGAATTTATACGAATCTGGCGGTCATTGATGTTACAGAAAACGGACTTTATGTCAGGGAACTTGCTCCGGACTTAACATTTGAATATCTGCAGAAGCATACAGATGCCGCTTTATCACAATACAATGCGAAATAACAGGCCGTTTAACCTATGGAAAGCATGAACACAACTGAAATAAATCATCCGGAAACAAACAGCGGGGAATTGTATAATAAGGCCTGCGGATTTCTGCCCGGAGGCATCAGCCGGAATACTGTCTTCCGACTGCCACACCCATACTACTTAAAAAGCGCCTCAGGCTGTTACCTGAAAGATATCGACGGGAACGAGTACATTGATTTTGCCAATAACATGGCAGCTCTTATCCATGGACATGCCCACCCGGCAATAGAGGCTGCTGTGATTGAACAGCTGAAAAGAGGCACAGCATGTACTTTTGCAACAGAAGCAGAATTTAAACTGGCTGAATTGCTCTGCAACAGGGTTGAAGGATTTGAGAAAATCCGTTTTGTAAATTCCGGAACAGAAGCAGTGATGGCCATGATTAAAGCGGCAAGGGCTTTTACCGGTCGTCCTAAAATGGCAAAAGCGGAAGGCGCCTATCATGGTACGTATGATTTTGCCGAAGTCAGTCAGACATCAAACCCATCAAACTGGGGCAGCATCGACAGCCCGCAAAGCAATCCCCAGGTTTTTGGCACACCCGCCGGAGTGACAGACAATGTTGTCGTGTTTCCATTTAACGATATAGAGAAAACCATTGCTATCCTGGATAAACATGCCGGGCAGATCGCCTGTGTTGTTGTTGATCCGATCCCACACCGTGTCGGACTGGTTGAAGCAACGCCTGAATTTATTGAAGCCATTTATCAGTGGACCAGAAAGAACAATGCATTAATGGTATTTGATGAAGTTGTTACATTCCGGACCAATTATGGCGGAGCCCAGCAAAACTATTCCTGCAAACCGGATCTGACGGCTTTGGGGAAAATCATCGGAGGAGGTTTCCCTGTGGGGGCTGTCACAGGAAGGTCTGACATTATGAAAATAATGGACCCGAGAGAACCAAAAGTACTTTTTCCGTTATCGGGCACATTTTCTGCAAACCCCATGACCATGACTGCCGGAAGGGTTGCTATGGAATTATTTGATAATGAAACTGTTGTGAAATTAAATCACCTTACTCAAAAGGCAATAGAACAGATTAAAGAGGCCGTAAGAGTTGCCGATGTTCCCGTTTCAATTACCGGAGCAGGATCCATGTTTCGTATTCATCTGAGACAAAATCCTCCGGCAACCTACAGGGAAGCCTATCAGAGCAAAGAAATCACCAGGTTGATTGACCAACTGCTTGACTATTTGCTGATCAATGAAAAGATAATCATGGTGAACACCTGCTCCTGCATGTTTTCAACAGCAATTACTATGAAAGAAGTTGACCGGCTTACACAGGGGCTGCTGAACGGATTTAAAATCATTAAGCCAGAACTCGAAAAAATGTTAAAGTAATTAGCCATGAACGAAGTTTATATTTGTGATGCCATAAGGACACCCATCGGGAAATACGGTGGTGCACTTTCATCCGTCAGAACAGACGATCTTGCAGCGATCCCATTAAAAGCTTTAATGCAGAGAAATCCGGGTATTGATTGGCTTGAAATTGACGATGTTATTATAGGATGCGCCAATCAGGCCGGAGAAGACAACAGAAATGTTGCCCGTATGGCGCTTTTGCTGGCAGGTTATTCTGAGACCATTTCAGGCGCAACGGTCAACCGTTTGTGCGGTTCAGGAATGGATGCCATTGGCATAGCAGCCAGGGCCATCAGGTCAGGTGAAGCAAACCTGATCATTGCCGGTGGTGTTGAAAGCATGTCGAGGGCTCCCTTTGTTATGGCAAAGGCAACAGAAGCTTTCTCCAGGTCAGCTGAGATATTTGATACAACCATCGGATGGCGGTTTATTAACAAAGAGTTTAAGAAAAGATTCGGCACCGATTCAATGATTGAAACTGCTGAAAACATTGCATCTCAGTATAAAATAAGCCGGGAGGACCAGGATATTTTCTCGCAGGCCAGCCAGGAGAAAACTGCCAGTGCACAGCAGAAGGGATATTTTTCTGACGAAATCATACCCGTTGAAGTCCCTGTGAAAAAAGGGGAAAACAGTATCTTCAGCAAAGATGAACATCCGAAATTAACATCACTTGAGAAGTTATCTGCCCTGAAGCCTGTTGTGAATGAAAATGGCTCCGTTACCGCGGGCAACTCTTCAGGCATTAAT
The DNA here is from genome assembly GCA_009773455.1 of Bacteroidota bacterium. Taxonomy (GTDB): domain Bacteria; phylum Bacteroidota; class Bacteroidia; order Bacteroidales; family Lentimicrobiaceae; genus Lentimicrobium. Next base: position 111,697 of record WSXU01000009.1, read on the forward strand.
GATGGATCCGCTGCTTTGATTATTGCTTCAGCTGATGCCGTTAAAAAATTTAATCTTCAACCCAAAGTCAGAATCCTTGGAATCCAGACAGCCGGGGTACTACCGCGCATCATGGGTATGGGGCCTGTTCCGGCTACAAGCCTATTGCTTCGCCGGTTGGGTATAGCGCTCAACGATATCGACATTATTGAACTGAATGAAGCTTTTGCCGCTCAATCGTTGGGCTGTATGCGTGAACTGGGTCTGGAGATCAATGACCCGCGTGTAAACCCGCAGGGAGGAGCCATTGCCATTGGTCACCCGCTGGGCATGTCCGGTGCAAGAATCGTAATGACGGCCTTTTATCAGTTACAACGTTCATCCGCCCGGAAAGCACTTTGTACGATGTGTATCGGCGTTGGCCAGGGCATTTCAATCGTTCTGGAAAAGGTTTGATTCTCAAAGGCCCCGGATATACAGAATTGATTACAACAACTAATATTTTAGCAGAAATATTTCTGACTTTATACTGATTCGGGTTATCAGGAAAGCAGGAGAGAAAAGTGCATAAAAAAAAGCCGGTAAAAACCGGCTTTTTTGGGTGGAATATGGGGCTCGAACCCACGACCTTCTGAACCACAATCAGACGCTCTAACCAACTGAGCTAAAACCACCATGTCTCTTAGGAGCGGCAAAAATAATACATTTTGCCTGAATAATAAAACTTTTTTCACAGGTTTTTTTTCTTCAGCCACTGCTCCCCGGCATAAAGACAAAACCAGGGAAATCGGGACATTCTCAGCGATTCTTCTTAAATTTGCTTTACTAAATTATGAAAAACCTCCAAAACAATGGCAGATATCATTGATTACAAGATTTTCGGCGACGATATGCAACTGGTTGAAGTTGAACTTGATCCATCCGAAGGTGTACGTGCCGAAGTAGGCGCCATGATGTATATGGACGATGGCATCGAAATGCAGACCAGTACCGGTGGTGGCCTTTTTAAAGGCTTTAAGCGCATGCTGACCGGCGACGGGTTCTTTATCACTACGTTTCTCAACACGGCTCAGAACAAGCGCAGGGTAGCATTCGGGGCACCCTATCCCGGAAAGATCATCCCACTTGAACTCGACAAACTGGGTGGCGAATTTCTCTGTCAGAAAGACTCCTTCCTGTGTGCAGCCAACGGCATCGATATTGACATTGCCTTTACGAAAAAGATCGGCGCAGGACTATTCGGCGGTGAGGGCTTCATACTTCAGCGGCTTTCGGGCCACGGGCTGGCCTTTGTACAGGCCGGTGGAGCCATTGTTCAGCGTAACCTGCAACCCGGAGAGGTGCTTCATGTCGATACCGGTTGCCTCGTTGCATTTCACCCTTCAGTCGATTATGACATCCGCTTTATCGGTGGATTCAAAAATGCCCTGTTTGGTGGTGAAGGGCTCTTTCTGGTCAAGTTAACCGGGCCCGGTCCGGTTTACCTCCAGAGCCTCCCCTTCTCTCGCCTGGCCGACAGGATCATTTCCGCATCCCGCTCGAACCGTGAAGAAAGCAAAGGCATCGGAGGCGGCATCCTCGGTGGCATACTTGGCGGAGACAAATCTTATTAACTAACAGGTAATAACTAACAGTTAAAGTTGGTTTACCTACTGCCAACTGCTTACTGTCAACTGCTTTCTACATGAACAAGCACCCGAACTAACTTAAAAGCGTACGAATTGTTTTTCAAGAAAAAAATCCTTCCCGAAGGAAGCCTGTCGGCAAAATCATGGTTAAAGCTGCGTAGGAACAAGACGGCTGTTTTTTCTATGCTGGTTATCATATTCTCTGCCCTGGTTTCCATACTCGGTTATCTGATTACACCCGACAGCACGCCGTTTGCCAACGATCAGCATCTTGAAACCGCTGCATGTAAGCCGGGTTTCAGGGTTCAACAGCTGCTGGTCAGAAACAATGAACCTGCCCGGGAATGCAATTTACTTAAAAAGCTTGCCTACGGGTGTCCTTCAGATTACACCACCATTCCAATCAGTAATTATCTCTTCAGGGCAGATGAAATCGTACTGACTCCTTACGATAAAGCCGGATATATCGGCGACTCCTCACTCACCCTCGTCTTTAAACTCAGGGATGTGATTTATGCACTTGCCGATACATCTGAACGGGCAACTGGAACTGGTCAGCTGAACGATCTGGACGGAGTGCCTGTTTCAGGAGATATCAGAGAGATGCAACAGATGATTTTAAAAGATCACCTGGTCAAAAAAACCTATCTGCTGGGTACCGACAGGTTTGGCCGGGATGTCCTGAGCCAGCTTATGATCGGAACCAGGGTCAGCCTTTCGGTCGGATTTATTTCTGTCATTATTTCCCTGGTCCTTGGCATCCTGCTCGGTTCCCTGGCAGGTTTTTTCCGTGGCCACACCGATGACCTGATCATCTGGTTTATCAACGTCATATGGTCAATCCCTACCCTGCTGCTGGTCATTGCCATTACCTTTGCACTGGGCAAAGGATTCTGGCAGGTTTTCATCGCTGTTGGCCTTACCATGTGGGTTGAGGTGGCCAGGGTGGTCAGGGGACAAATCCTGAGCATAAGGGAAAAAGAATTCGTGGAAGCTGCCAGAGCGCTGGGTTATAAAAACAGCCGGATTATCCTGAGGCACATCCTGCCCAACACCATGGGTCCGGTGATTGTAATCTCCGCAGCCAATTTCGCTTCTGCCATCCTCATTGAGGCAGGACTCAGCTTCCTGGGCATCGGTGTGCAACCACCCATGCCTTCGTGGGGTACCATGGTAAAGGAAAATTACGCCTACATCATTCTTGACAACCCCTGGCTGGCCATTCTTCCGGGCCTGTGCATTATGATCCTCGTACTGGCCTTTATGCTGATCGGCAACGGGCTCCGCGATGCACTCGACGTTAAGGCCGGACCAGTTAACTGATTGTCATTTCTCCGGCATAAACACATTTCAGCCAAAGACCATCACGATATGCCTGTTTTCTCAAAAGGACAGTAATCCAGTCTGAAATGCTGCAATAAGTTCAATTCTTTTGATATGTATTTCATTTTCCGATAATGAAATCATATCAGCCTGTCATACTCCTGATAATTTTATGCGTTGCATTATAAATGTTCACAACCATGATCTTCAGATATCTAGTTTGCTGAAAATAAATAACTTATCAAATCAACCCGATGTGTTGATAATAAGTCTTCTGATGTAAGTGATTCAGGGGCATGCTGCCTTAAATTTGTAATAACACATCAACACAAAGGGAGTAATCCGAAAATCCCTAAACAGAGTAGGTTCACGTTAACAAATAAGAAATTATGAAAAAGGCACTGATCTTAAGCACAACATTGCTGGTTTTCCTGGCGTTGGGTGTGAAAGCACAATTTTTCATCGGTGGGGGACTGGGAGTATACTCCTCAAGTTCTGCAACAACATTTGGATCAACTACGTACGATGATTCAAAGTCATTCTCTCTGGATTTTTATCCGAAGGTTGGTTACTTTATGACCAAGAAGTTTGCATTGGGTCTGGGACTTGGTATTGGCACATCTAAATATACTCAATTCAGCAGTAATGGTGATGAAACCATCACAAAAAGCAATTACTGGGACGTAGCTCCCTTTGCACGCTTCTATTTTAAGAAGATCGGGGATTTTTCATTTTTCGGGGAAGGTGAGTTGAGTTTCGGCAACAGCAAAGTAAAACATGAATACCCGGGAGGATATTCCAACAATGAAGATAAATCCTTTAATATCTCTGAAAGAATATCTCCGGGCATCTCCTACAGCCTGACCGAAAAAATTGAACTGGAAGCCATCCTGGGAGCCATCCATTCTACCACTTCGATTAATACATATCCTGCAGCAGAAACAAACGAAGACAACAAAGATGTCAGCACCAGTTTCGGACTGGACTTCGGACTCGATGATCTCTATTTCGGAATCATCGTCAAACTCTGATTTAACAAAGAATATGATATAAAGAAGGCTGCCGGGTGATACCCGGCAGCCTTCTTTATATTCCTTTTTTTCCGTCTTTCTCTATCAGGTTAAAAAGGAAATATCAATTTTATCACTGACATAAGTATGAATAGAGAAACCCTAAGAAGAAATGGCCGGTAAATCCCTATAATCAGGATCGTTATTCCATAAGCAATTCCGGCAGAGTGGTCAGAAAAAATTCCCCGATGCAATTCAGTTACAAGGATAGAACCCTGAATAACTTAAGACCTACCTAGTACTTTTGTTTATACTCCAGGTTTCCGCAACCGAACCTTTTGTCAAAATTCCGGCACTCCCCTTTCAGGAAAGTGAATTTGAGCATAACATAAAAGTCCATACCATAGAAGTTACTCATTCCAAAGAATCCGCCCAATTTATCTGTACCAATGACAAGTTTGTGGAACCGTACGCTCAATCCAAGCCGTGGATGGACATAATCATAAAGAATAAAGGGCAACGCCACTTCAAGATGATCACTTTCCCACCGTGGTGTCAGTGATAATTGCGGAGGTCTGATGGTTTCGGCCTTGCTCACAATGATGGGATGTATAAGGGTGCCGTTCAGATATACCGCCTTGGTGATCCTGAAATCGGCCTGAACGCTGAGCGCCGCTGGTAGCCAGATGGAAAAAGCATTGGCTGTGATCAGTGCAGTAGAATCACCCGAAAACTCGTAACTCACCGTTTTTAAAAGATTATCAATGTTTGTGAAGGAATACCGGCTTACATCAGCCCAATAGGTATCCTCATTCTTAAGCTCCATTAACCGTGCATCCTTTTTAAATTTTATCCTTCCCAGATCAAGCACCGATACCCCGATTTTATAACGGTATGGCTCATATGGATACTCACATGGCATTGAGTATCCCTTATTGGAATGCCCGGCAACCTTTTTCTGATAAGTAATTCCTACATCAATGCCCATTCCTTTCCCCCTGAATAGCTTTCCGGGCAATAAAAAATCGTTGTTCGTATAATCAACAGGCAGTGATATCCCCATCTGAGCATTCGTATTATAAACGATCAGGGTATCCCCGTTGGGGATCATATAATCAATGTTATCAACATAACCGAATGCACCGGCTGTGCCGAATAATCCTTTCAGGGTAAGGCCTGCTGTCCAGTGATCCCTGTTCTTTTTATAGAGTACCCGTGAATAAGTACCTGCTATTTCAGCATAAGCAAGGGATGCAATCCTGGCATCACGCTCATTGATAAAATTGATCCTGTATAAAGGCCAAAAGTCGGTTCCCTCAACAGCAAATTTCGCCATCTCGTAAGGAATGTTCCTACCCGAAACAATGGTGCGGAATCCGGTAGAAATCCCGAAAGCCTGATCTTTAAAAGCAAACATGGCAGAAGGTCCGAAAATCCTGATGTCGGTATATGCATTCTTCAGTTCGGCATTGAAATTATCATAAAAAACCCGGCTGTCTTCACCATGTTCTGGAAACTGAGCGCCGGGCGTGACAAACCGCGAGAATTTGTACTCATCCTTCGCAAGGAAAATATAGTCATTGTCAAGGTTGAAATGCAACCCAAACGGGGTAATATCCAGATATAATTTGGAATTCAGGATGGAAGTTGGATTGATCAGACTACCTGTAATACCGGCATAGTTGCTGTTGACAAACCCGTGCATTTCCTGGGCACTGGTCTCATAGGCTAAAATCCAGAACAAAAAAGCAGCTATAGTGAGTCTGATACCCGACACAAACAAAATGAGTTATGTTGTGATTACTGACAATCCCCCTGGCCAGTTTTTTAAAGTGCGTAAAGGTAACAGATTCTTACCTAAACTACCCAACGCAATTGTAATTTTATTCTTAACCCCCAATTCTAAACGGACAAAAACAGATCATAGTATATGAATCATAGCCAATATTGCAAAATCAACCCTTTTGAATCTCCGAAGTCAGGGAATGAGGTGAGTAACCGATCACTCTTTTTATTAATATTGCATTTTGTTTTACCTTAATTCAACGAACAATCAGGGCATGAAAAATAAGAATCTCTATTTCTGGATTATAACCATTGTTATAACACTCGCTTCGGTTGTATATCAGAGAACAACCGGACCCACCTACCCTTTAAAGGGCAGAGCAGACATCGGCGGTGAAACCATTAAATTCAAACTTTTGCGTTCGTACGGGGGACCCGACAACGCCGAAATCAGCATTGACGAGCCTTCGGGCAAAATCAACGGCACATTCACATTCAAACGTTACAAAAGCCACGATGAGTGGACAAGTGTCCCAATGACCCATCAGGGAGGCAAACTGGTTGCTTATATACCTCATCAGCCTCCTGCAGGAAAGGTCATGTATCTGATTACATTAACCGATGGCCTCAATACAGTAAGAATCACTGAAGAGCCGGTTGTGCTGCGCTACAAGGGCGATGTCCCGGCCGGGATACTGATTCCCCATATATTCCTTATGTTCCTGGCCATGCTCTTTTCAACCCGCGCAGGTGTCGAAGCCATTGCCAATGGCTCGGGAACGCTGAAACTGGCCTTCCTGACAACTCTCTTCCTGATTGGTGGCGGACTGATCCTCGGCCCCATGGTGCAGAAATATGCCTTCGACGCCTATTGGACCGGCTGGCCATTCAAGGGGTTGTTTAATTTCGGCGACATGACAGATAATAAGACCGCTGTTGCAGCCCTTGCATGGATTACCGCCGTTATTATGATGCGGAAGAATCCCGCTTCGAGAGGCTGGGTGATTGCTGCTTCGATCATCATGCTGATGGTGTATTTAATTCCGCACAGCATGTTAGGATCTGAGATTGACCACACAGCTGTTCCGAAATAATCCGGCTGATGCTCATCACCTTTGTGATTATAGCGGTAACTTCAGTCACTTCCATACTGGCTCTGAACAACCGCGCCTTGTCCGACAAATTGCTTTTCAGCCCTTATATGATCAGCAGTCACAGGCAGGGGTACCGTTTCCTGACCCACGCCCTGGTGCATGGAGACTGGATACATCTGCTGGTAAACATGTTTGTATTGTTTTCATTCGGGCAGGCAGTTGAAACATATTACAGCCAGTTGTTCCTCATGAAGGGTGCCTATTTTTATACCCTGCTTTATGTAGGAGGAATAGCCCTTTCATCAACGCCCTCATTTGCCAGATACAAAGCCGATCCCTATTACAGGGCCGTTGGTGCATCCGGAGCTGTTTCTGCCGTGGTTTTCGCCAGCATCCTGATCGAACCGTTATCCCCCATCAGGTTCGCTTTTTTTCCGGTAGATATTCCTGCTTTTATTTTCGGGGCATTATATCTGGTCTATTCAGCCTATATGGCCAGAAAAGGCAACGACAACATCGGCCACGATGCCCATTTTTACGGGGCTGTCTTTGGGATTGTATTCACATTAATCCTTAAACCCATTCTTTTCATGGGTTTTATTCACAAAGTAGGTATCTTTTTTGGCATTTAGTTCAGGGTGGGATCAGGCGGATAATTTACCCAGAAGGAGTATTCCCTGCCCAGTTTCTTAAGGGTTTGACCCCAAAGGTCAAGCGGATTGCTTTTTATGACCTGCCTCAGGTCGGTTAATGAAACAACCCATGAATTTTCCTCCAGTTCACGGTCGAGTTGCTTTGAAGACCACCCGCTGTAACCAACGAAAAACCTGATTTCATCCTTTCCCAACCTGTGCTCCTTAATCAGTTCCCTGACAGTATCAATATTCCCACCCCAGTACAATCCTTCAAGGATGGGAACACCTTCATCGATCAGGTCGGGGCGCGTATGTATGAAGAAAAGACTGTCGGTTTTTACCGGCCCGCCAAGAAAAACAGGCGCCTCAAAACCTTCGAATTCGGTGGCAATGTCACTGAGTTTTACATCGACAGGCTTATTGATAATTAACCCGAACGAACCTTCAGTACTGTGGTCGGCAATAAGAACCACCGACTTTTTAAAATAAAAGTCCTGCAGAAATGGCACGGAGATCAAGATCCGTCCGGCAAGGGGTTCAATTCTCAATGGTTTCATTGTTCAACCTTATGATATCAGTTTGGTATCTGCAAAAACGCCGGTTTACACAAAGTCACTTTCAGTCCGGCTGCTTTTACAAAACTCTCCTAAAGTAATCATTAATAAATCCGATTTTCACGAAAAAGTCATCGTTTTCCGAACATTATATGACAACCATTCACCGGATCAGGACAGCTGCCTGCACAGAAATTCATTTCCTCCGATTTGCCGCCTATTTTCATACTTTTGTACTTCGAATCATTAATTGTATCAAAATTTATACCAACAGGCATGGCAAGATCGCGGAATCAGGAATTATTTGAACAGCTCAGATTGCAGTACCCCGTTTTTACCTATTCGGGGTACAATATTGCTGTAATTGATGGCGACCTGGTTCTTGAATTCAGTTTTAATATTAATGAAGAAATCTTTTTCCATCCCCGGGCTGTGATCAAAACCGGAGGTCTTTTCGGCGATTTGTCCGGCAGGGTCGAAAAAAACCGCCCGTTGCTCATGAACCTGGCTTTCCAGATCGGAATGATCGAACTGATCAGCTATTGGAAAGCAAGCTGCTCTCCTGAACTAAGGATTTTACCGGCCGGCCTTACACCGGATCAGGTCACCTGGTGGAAAAAGCTCTATTTCCATGGTCTGGGCGAATTTTTCTATCTCAACTCAATTGAAGCGCATTTCGACATCTTCATGAATATCACTTCGTCGGGTGCAGGCCCGTTTAAAGCCACACCGCTCAGTCTGTCGGATAATTTCCTGGTTCCTATAGGCGGAGGCAAAGACTCGGCCGTCACCCTGTCATTGCTTCTGAATCATGAGAAATCAGTTCTACCCCTGATCATGAACCCCAGGGGTGCTACCATCGAAACAATCAGGGCAGCAGGTCATGAGATGAGCCAGGTTCTTGTCATTGAGCGCACCATCGATCCATCATTGTTAGCCCTGAACGACAAGGGATTCCTGAATGGCCACACACCATTTTCGGCTATGCTCGCATTTTATACCCTGATGTGTTCGGCAATCACGGGTTATGGGAATATCGCACTTTCCAATGAATCGAGTGCCAACGAATCAACCATTCCGGGAACCACCATCAACCACCAGTACTCAAAGTCAGTCGGATTCGAAAAAGACTTCAGGGAATACTACGCTTCCGTTATTTCAAAGGACTTCAACTATTTCAGTCTTCTGAGGCCCTTGAGCGAGCTGCAGATTGCAAAAATATTCTCATCCCTTACTGCTTACCACGATGTATTCAGAAGCTGCAATGCCGGCAGCAAAACGGATTCATGGTGCGGGAAGTGCCCGAAATGCCTTTTCACCCACATCATGTTATCGGCATTCCTGGGCATAGTGGAGGCTGACCGTATCATCGGCAAACAAATGCTTGATGACATTGAAATGACACATACCTTTAACGAATTGGCCGGCTATACTGATATCAAGCCATTTGAATGTGTAGGCACAACCCTGGAAGTGAAACAGGCGCTCAGGATGATATCCCGACGGATGAAAGACGAGCCTCTCCCCTGCCTTCTGGCAGAATTTATCCGGAAAAGTGATGAAAACCTGAGCGAACCAGACTTTCAGGTGATGGAGGAGCCACATTTTGTTCCTGAAAAACTGATTGAAATATTAAAACTAAACCTGCAATGAGAAGTCTTTTACGATCGGTAACCAATGGCAGAAAGGTGCTGCTCCTGGGTTATGGCCGTGAAGGACGGTCCAGCCTGAAGCTGCTCCGCGAATCCTGTCAGGGGCTGAAATTAACCGTTGCAGATGCAGATGCTTCCATCGCAGAGAAGAATCCGGAACTTCATGCTGAAGGCATTTCTGTTGAATGCGGTGCAGGCTACCTGGATAACATCGGCAACTATGACCTCATACTGAAATCACCGGGCATTTCGTTCAAAAACACTGAAATCAAGATCAACCCGGAAAAAATCAGCTCCCAGACCGATCTCTTTTTAAGGGCCTATCCTGGTCAGATCGCCGGGGTTACCGGAACCAAAGGTAAGAGTACTACATCAAGCCTTATTTATCACATTGTCAGGTCATATACTTCCAACACCCTGCTGGCCGGGAATATAGGTATTCCTTTGTTCGACCTTGTTCCTGACATCAATCCTGAAACCCGCATCATCTGTGAATTATCATCACACCAGTTGCAATACATCAGCAAAGGTCCGCACATCGCAGTCCTGCTGAACCTCTTCCAGGAGCATCTCGACCACTATGGCTCCTTCTACGACTATCAGATGGCCAAATTACAGGCCGGACTCAAGCAATCGGAAAATGACTGGTTTATCTGGACTTCAGATGATGTAAACACACGCCTTTTGCTGAAGCAGCATAAACTGAAAAGCCGGCAGCTACCGGTTTACCAGACAGATTTTGAAGGAAACGGAATCGGATTTTCGGGCGAAAACAGGATACTCAGGGTCTCCGGAAATGAACGTATACTCTTGCCTTCGAATCCTGAAACAATGCTGAAAGGTGCACACAACCTCATCAATATCAGTGTGGCGGCAGCCACTGCAGCTTTGATGAACATACCGGCTCCTGCCATTCTGGAGGGTATCCACACTTTCAAACCGCTTGAACACCGCATAGAATATGTCGGAAATTATGGTGGTAAAAGGTTTTACAATGATTCAATTTCAACCATTCCCGAAGCGGCCATTGCAGCAGTGAAAACATTGAAGCAGGTTGATACGCTGATACTGGGCGGGTTCGACCGGGGAATAGATTATACAGAGCTGACAGGATTCCTGAAGCAATTCGCCGGCATCAGGGTGGTATTTACAGGCCCTGCCGGTAAAAGGATGATGGAAGAACTTAATCAGGCCGGAGGCCACAAAAATACACCGGTTTTTATTCCTGATTTCAGGCAGGCAGTGGCCAGGGCCATTGATATTACACCCCCGGGAGGTACATGCCTTCTTTCTCCGGCAGCTTCTAGTTACGACTGTTTCAATAATTTTGAAGAGCGCGGACGTTGCTTTAAAGAACTTGTCCGTAAATAAAAAAGTCCCTATACATATCGGTATAAGGACTTATTGATTCCATTTATCCGGCCTAAACCTGTTCTTCACCCTCAGGCAGCTCAGCTTTTACTTCTGTTTTAGGTTTCTTAACCGTTTTGGGTTTGGGTTCTGCAGCTTTGGCCTCTGCTGGCTTTACTTTAGGTTTAGCAACCGGTTTTTCAGGCTTTGCTTCCTCAACGACTGCAACGGCCTTTACTGTGCTTTTCCTCCTGGGTCTCCTCACGCCATAGGAACCCATGATGATTTTGCCATGTTTCGATTTTTTGTCTCCTTTTCCCATATATTCTGATATTATATTAATTTTCAGATGATGCGTAAAAATAGTAAATAAAATCGAGAAAACGAATATGTTTTTTCTGAAAACAAAGCAGTTGACTTAAATTGTATGGCCTGATTGGGGCAACTCTGTGGTTGATGCCTGCTATTCGGGAAAAGTACTCAGACCAGGTTTAGTTTCGAACCCGAACTGCATCATTTCCGTTACCCTGTTCCCTTCAAACTTCAGACCTGGAAAACCGGCATTTTTCAATGAAATGATAGTAAATGACGACTGCTTGCTAAATCAAAAAAAAACCTTACTTTTGCGCCACAAAATAAATAAAGCAATGGCAAAGAAGACCGACCACACTGAAGAAAAAATCATGGCCGTTGAGGAGGCCCTCAGTAAATCTGAAGTTTTCATTGAGAAGAATCAAAAACTCCTGACTATAATACTGGGTTCAATCGCAGTTATTGTGCTTGCATACTTTGGGTTTCAGCGTTTTTATCTGATGCCGCGTGAGAAGGAAGCCCAGTCACAGATGTTTATGGCAGAGAAATACTTTGAGCAGGACTCTTTGAAACTTGCACTCAACGGTGATGGAAACTACGTTGGTTTTCTTCAGATCATTGATGATTACGGTATGACCAAATCGGCAAATCTTGCTCATTACTATGCCGGTATCATTTATCTGAAGGATGGAAAATTTCAGGAAGCCATCGACCATCTGGAGAAATTTGACATCAAGGATGAACTCGTTTCACCTATGGCAAAAGGAGCCATCGGAGATGCTTACATGGAACTGGGCAAAGTTGATAAAGCAGCTGAGTATTATCTGGAAGCCGCTGATTTGAGAAAGAACGAATTTACCACACCGGTATTCCTGCAAAAAGCCGCATGGGCTTACGAAGCCTTGGGTAAAAAGGATGACGCACTCAAATACTATGACCGTATCCGGCTTGAATATCCGCGCAGTGCCGAAGCACGCGATGTTGACAAGTACATTGCAAGGCTCAAGGGTCAGTAAAATATACAAGTTTTGATAAAAGAAACACCTTTCCCGGGTGTTTTTTTTATTTGTATATTACCCTTCGCGAAGCCGTGATTAACGCTTATTTTTACCAGGCAATAATAACATTATCAGATGGAAAAAATCCGGATCGTCTTTATGGGAACCCCTGAATTCGCGGTGGAATCATTAAGACAATTGATTGAACATCAATTTGACATTGCAGCCGTTGTAACGGTCCCTGATAAACCAGCCGGACGCGGCCTGAAACTCAGGGAATCGGCTGTTAAAAACTTCGCAATCATTCATAAACTGCCGGTTTTACAACCCGAACGGCTGAAAGACCCGGACTTTATTGCACAACTGGATTCATTTCAGGCCAGTCTTTTTATCGTCGTTGCATTCCGCAAACTTCCGGATGAAATATGGACCATGCCGCGGCTGGGTACATTTAATCTGCATGCTTCACTGCTGCCCCAATACAGAGGTGCGGCACCCATCAACCATGCCATCATCAATGGCGAAAGCATTTCAGGTGTTACCACATTTTTCCTCAATTCAGGCATCGACACGGGAAAGATCATCATGAGCCGGGCTGTTCCGATTGGTCCGGATGAAACTGCCGGCGATCTGCACGATAAACTGATGGTGGCTGGAAGTTCACTTGTAATTGAAACCGTTGAAGCCATTGCATCGGGCAATTGTATACTCAAAGATCAGCCGCCGGCTAGATCCGGATTAAGACCAGCCCCGAGGATTTTCAGGGAACAATGCCTCATCGACTGGTCAAAGCCGGCCCGGGAGGTACACAACCTCATCAGGGGACTAAGCCCCTACCCGGGTGCCTATTCAGTCATAAAGACGGATAAGGGGCTTTCTGAGATCAAAATACTCCGTAGCCTGATCGCTGACAACCCTGAAGACAAAATGCCGGGAGAAACCCTTAAAATTAATGGCGACAGATTGCTGGTTTCCTGTGCCGGTGGATTTATTGAAATATTACAACTGCAGGCCGCAGGAAAAAAAGCAATGTCGGCAGGTGAATTCCTGAGAGGAACCCGGTCGGAAGTCCTTCAATTTACTCCTGCAATAAGGTAAAATTATTATCCTGATACACCCTGAACACCCCTAAAATAGGCTGAAGTTATTAACAAACTCCCGGTTTTATTAACTTTTTTGATTGTTTTGCTCTAAAACGCTTGATTTCACACAAGAATAGCTTATATTTGCGTAAGGTTATCCAACAAAGTATTAATTAAAAATCAGGAAAAATGAACAAACAGGAATTGATCGTTGCTATTGCAGCTGAATCAGGACTTACCAAAGCCGATTCAAAGAAAGCCCTCGATGCTTTTATTTCAGCCACTTCAAAAAGTCTTAAAAAAGGTGATCGCGTTGCATTGGTAGGTTTCGGATCTTTCTCAGTTTCGAAACGCGCTGCACGTAAAGGACGCAATCCTCAGACCGGCAAAGAAATAAAAATCGCTGCTAAGAAAGTTGTTAAATTCAAACCAGGTACTGAACTTTCAAAGAACGTAAAGTAAGCCTGTAACAACGCAACATAAAAATGGCCGGTCTTAAACAAGTCCGGCCATTTTTATTTCCCTGATAGCAGCGATGTGATCGGCCACAAACCGGTAGGGCAATAAAGCGTCTTCCCCTGCATAGTCAACACCTATCCGCTTTGTGGTACCGATGATGGATTCGCTGAGTGTAAAAGCCGATTGTTCAATCCATATCAGTCTGTCATTGGTAAGGTCAACGCCGTCATAGCTGCAGTTCAATCCCAATAACCGCGTAACTTTTCCCGGCCCTGCACCATCCCTGACCAGATCGGGTTCCCTTCCAATCCGTTCCCTCATATTGGCCAATCCTTCAACAGGAACAATTCCCCTGATAAGAATCGCATGAGGCAAACCCTCTTGACCGGTAACCACATTAAAAAGTGAATGTATTCCGTAACAGAGATAAATGTAGGCATGCCCTCCTTTCAGATACATCGTTTCGGTGCGCCTGGTGCGCCGGCCACCGAATGCATGAGAAGCCCTGTCGGATTCACCTGCATATGCTTCAGTCTCTGTGATTATCCCTCCCGACATTTTCCCTCCGGGGTTAGATACCAGTTTCATCCCGATGAGTTTTCTGGCCAGTAGAAGAACGTCGCTTCCATTATAAAAATCTTCACCCAACCTTTGCCAGGCAACAGGCTTATTCATCTGCCCATCTGAAAATTCCTCCATCCATCATTTCAATTTTATCGTTGTCGGCCAGCCAGGAAACAGCCCTGATGACTTTTTCCTCACTAATATTGTAACAGGCCTCAATCAGTGCCTCCATCGGCTGACCCTGGCTTTTCAGCAAAGGCTTGATCACAGCAACAATATTGTTAAAATCAAACTCACTGAGGCCAGCCCTGTTCCGGTTAAGACATACATCACATATTCCGCAGCGCTTACTATCGTTTTGTCCGAAGTAGCCGATCAATGTCCGGCTCCTGCAATTCTTCGAAGTTGAAACATATTCAATCATCGATTCAAGCCGCCGTTTGGCATCCTTCTTCCTCTCTGCATAGTTCTCAGGCGATATCCTAAGATCTGCTGCCCTGATCAGCTCGCTCGAAAACGTGAGCTGGGGCTTGTTCTTTCTTGGCAGATAAGTCAGCACTTCCCTTTCATTCAAATACTTCAGGGCCCTGACAATCTCTTCGGGTGACGTTGAAAGCCTTCTGGCCAACTCTGCCTCGCTGATTACAGTTGGCTCTGTAAAAATTCCCCCGTAAGACCTCAGGATGGTTTTGATGAGCGGGTCGAAACTTGCATTCTCGACCTGAAAACGGTAAAGATCATCTTTCCTGGCATTCAGAAGAATTTTCGAGGGTGTATCCACGGCTTCATTCATTACAATAAAACCTTCCCTTTCGATAAATTTCAATGCGTTGAAAACTGTGACCGGTTTCAGGTTGTATTGACTGCTGAATTCAGAGATCTCAAAATCGAACGCCATGTCCCTTCCCGAACCTGTGGCAAGCTGAAAATAATTACCAAGCGCTTGATAGATCTGCCGTATCAGATCCGGGACCGGATAGCTCAGTTCAAGATTATGCCAGGCATCAAGTATATCGGCTTCTTCATATAGCAAGACCGCATAAGCTTTTATTTCATCGCGCCCTGCCCTGCCCGCCTCCTGAAAATATGCCTCGATACTCTCCGGCAGATCAAGATGAACAACCAGACGTACATCAGGTTTGTCGATGCCCATACCGAATGCGTTGGTTGATACGATGATTCTTTTACGTCCGCTTTTCCAGGCATCCTGCTTTTTTTCGCGCTCTCCGGAACTTAAACCGGCATGATAGAAATCTGCATTAATATTGTTCTTAACCAGAAATTCAGCAATTTCACGCGTTTTTCGTCTGTTTCTTACATAGATGATAGCACTGCCCGGAACCCAGTTCACTATCCGCAACAGCCTGTCGAGTTTATTTTCCTCTTTAAACACAACGTAAGCCAGGTTTCGCCTTTCAAAACTCCGCTCAAAAGAGTTGCGCTGCCTGAACCCAAGTTTCTCCTGTATATCACTGACAACAGTCCTGGTAGCAGTGGCTGTCAGGGCCAGAACCGGCACACCGGGCAAATACTGTCTGATTTCGGCAATCCGCAGGTATGGCGGCCTGAAATCATAACCCCATTGCGAAATACAGTGCGCCTCATCAATGGCTATAAGACTGATATGCAGCGAAGGCAGGATGTCAAGAAATCTTTGTGTAAGAAGCCGTTCCGGTGACAGGTATAAAAATTTAATTGATCCGTGCATAACATGGTTCAGGGCGAGTTCGATCTCCCTGAGGCTCATACCTGAATAAACCGCCTCAGCAGTAATTCCCCTTTTACGCAGGTTTTCAACCTGATCTTTCATCAGGGCAATCAAAGGGGTAACCACCAGGGTAAGACCATCAAAAATAAGACCCGGCACCTGGAAACAAACAGATTTGCCACCCCCCGTCGGCAACAGCGCAAGGGTGTCCTTCCCGTCCATGACTGAACGGATAATATCTTCCTGAACCGGCCTGAATGAAGCGTATCCCCAGTACTTCGCAAGCACCTGCTGTATGGTAAGTCCTGAAACCATCCAATAAAATAAGTTGCTATTCAAAGATAATACATTCAGGCTTGCACCGCAAAAAAACAGACCCTGACCCGGCACCTGACCATACGGGAAATTCTTTTCTAATGCTATCCTGGGTTTAAAACAGAATTGTCCCGGCTTTAGAATACAATGCAATCTCTTATATTTGCAAAAAAGGCTTTTTATGGGAAAACCTGTATTTCTTGTTGGTTATATGGGAAGTGGTAAAACTACCACCGGCAAAAAGCTTGCACGTAGCATAGGATATTTCTTTTTTGACCTGGATGAAGAAATAGAAAAACTTACAGGTAAAACACTTCCCCAGATTTTTTCAGCTGAAGGTGAAGATGCATTCAGGTTGCTCGAACACTCTGTTCTCGTTTCGTTGTCGAACCGGAAAAATATTGTAGTTGCAACCGGAGGGGGTGCTCCCTGTTACTACAACAACATGGAACTTATGAAAAAAGCCGGGGTTACGGTGTATTTCAAAATGAGCCCTGAATCACTGGCAAAAAGATTGCTCGTTGCAAGGGTGAAACGACCACTGATCGAAGGTATACCAGCAATGGAACTACCCTCGTTCATAGCCGGGCACCTCAGCAAAAGGGAGGATTTTTATAACACGGCTCATATCACCATCAAAGGAGAAAACCTCGATCTGGAGCACCTGACACATGCCGTCAGGGAATATCTATAACATGGTTAGTGGCCGAACCCAGACCATCGATTCTGCCGGAAACTTAAATCATCAGAGATTGATGCCTTAAAAAGCCGGACGAAAGAAGTACTGAAGTTGTTATCAGGAATATGATGGGATATTCCCTTGAAGGTACAAGATTACAACAGGGTTTTCAATTCCAGCAGAACAACATTCTCAACATGATGTGTATGGGGAAACATATCAACCGGCTGAACAGCTTTGATATCGTATTTTTCAGCCATCAGGCTTAGGTCCCTGGCCTGTGTGGCCGGATTGCAGCTGACGTATACAATTTTTGATGGTGCAGCTTCCAAAATGCGCATAACAACCTTCTCGTGCATTCCGGCCCTGGGTGGATCGGTGATGATCACATCCGGGTGCCCCTGGGCGGTGATAAATTCTTCCGTCAGCACCTTTACCATATCGCCGGCAAAAAAGACGGTATTGTCAATATTGTTTATTTGTGAATTAATCTCCGCATCGCTTACGGCTGCTTCAACATATTCAATCCCGACAACCTTTCTTGCTTTTGAAGCAATAAAATTCGCAATGGTTCCGGTTCCTGTATATAAATCATATACGATCTCATCCCCTTTTAATCCTGCAAATTCACGGGCAACCCGGTAGAGTTGAAGCGCCTGAACTGAATTGGTCTGAAAGAATGAAAGGGGGCCGATCCTGAACTTCAGGTCTTCCATTTTTTCTGTCATAAAAGCGGCTCCTTTGAACAGTACCGGTTCAAGATCGCCTATGGTATCGTTGTGTTTCTGGTTTACCACGTAAAAGAGCGATGTAATCTCAGGGAAACTTTCTGACAAAAAACTCATTACCTTGCTGATCACATCAGCATCATCGGTACCGAATACCATGATGACCATCAGATCGCCTGTATTCGAATTTCGGATGATCAGATTGCGCAGATCCCCGTTAAACTTACGGATATTATAGAATGAAAAGCCATTACTTTTGGCAAACTGCCTGAGGGCAAGTCTGATTTCATTGGATGGTTCCGGCTGCAGCCAGCACTTTTCGATATCAATGATCCTGTCAAACATTCCGGGGATATGAAATCCAAGTGCATCCGTATCACGATCCTCCGCATTGGTATTCATTTCATCGGAAGTAAGCCAGCGAAACGGAGAGAATGTGTATTCAAGTTTATTTCTGTAAAACTCGGTGCGCTCTGAAGCCATGATCAGCCTGATTTCAGGATACTCCAGATGACCAATTCTGCTGAAGTTATCAGAAACCTGTTTTTGCTTGAACTGCAGTTGTTCAGGATATGACATAACCTGCCACCGGCATCCGCCGCATACCCCGAAATGCCTGCAAACCGGCTCTACCCTGTCGGCTGAAAACCTGTGAATTTTTATCGCCCGGCCTTCGTAGAAACGCCGCTTGCGCGACACTATCCTGATATCGCAGATGTCACCTGGCACCACAAATGGCACAAAAATCACCATATCGTTGACACGGGCAACAGCATTTCCTTCAGCGCCTGCATCTATGATTTCAATATTTTCGAGAATGAGTGGTTCGCCACGCTCTTTTCGGCCCATGGATATATCGTATTAGCACGCAAAAGTACAACAATCGTCATTAAGGAAAGCTATAAACAAAACAGGCTGCCGGTAAGGGCAGCCTGTCGGTAGAAATCCGTAAGTCTATAAAGGAACAACGGTATAGGTCATGCTTGCCAGGTTAACAGTAATCTTGTATGAACCTGAAGTAGCCGGACATGGCATTGCTGGTGGATCAGGTACTGATTCTGTCGGCCTGAATACCAGGTTGCCGCCGTCGCTGGTTCCGAGTGCATCGGTACCATACTGAGGAGCCCATTGACCTAAGGTTTCGATGAATTTGAAGAATTTACCGCTTCCGCCCAGGGTAGTGGAAATCTCAAAGACACCCGGACTTAGTTTGGTCATCGGCAGTGCATTGGCATTGTCCCATCCCGGAGTGGTTCCGTCACCCAATAAATAAAGGGTTTCTGAAGCCTTGGTGATGGTATAGGTCAGTGCCTGAATATCAGCAAATATCCTGTATTCTCCAACCGCTGCAGGTGCAGGGATGGCAGGAGGATCTGCTACGGTTTCATCAGGACGGTAAACCAGTGGTCCGGCTTCACCGGTACCAGTGGCGTCGGTTCCCCATTGTGGTGCCCATGCACCAAGGGTCTTGATGAATTTAAGGTATTTACCTTCCCCGGCCAGTGAAGCGACAATAGCAAACTGTGTTTCGCTGAAGCCAAACATCGGTAAGGCATTGGCATTGTCCCATCCCGGCTGTGTGGCATCACCCAGCAGATAAATAGGTGGATAGAATACCTGTGCTTCGAAAGGAGTTACGCTGAAATTAACAACTTCAGAGTAAACATTGTCAAGGTCAGAAGAAATAGAAAGGTCTGCCATAACACGAAGAACCAGGTTATGAGCAGTTCCGGTTGCCAGGCCCATGGCGAGCAGCTTACCATTCATTTCGCCCACGGTCATCGAAAAGCTGGTGGCGGTGGTTGAAGTAAGTACAATTGGGCTGCTGAAATTATCGGCTTCCGTATCCAGTTGAAGGGTATAGGTTGCAGCACTTAATCCCGACGGATTAAGTAATTCCCAGTTTCTGCCGGCGTTGATTTCAAAACTGGCAGCATTCCAGCTGAAAGCTGTGAATGCTTCATCTTCCTGGGCTTCGAGAAGCACGAAAGTTGAATTATCGGCAGGGGAGTTAATTGCCGGAGTGCCTGATTTATCCAGAACCGGCTCATAACCATCCTTCTTACAGGAACTGAATACTACAATTCCTGCAAGGATTATCATGAAAAACAGTGTTTTTTTCATATTTTCAGTTTTTATATCTTAATAACCAATGTTTTGATCCAGATTCGGATTGGCACCCAAATCAGCTGACGGAATCGGATAAAGATTACGGAATGCGCCTGTAGCAGCACCTTCAGCAACCCGTCCTTTCCAAGGCCACAGGTAATCGGCTGTGGTGAACTTGTTATACCTGATAAGGTCGGTACGTCTGTGACCTTCCCAGTAAAGTTCGCGGGCACGTTCATCCAGGATGAAATCGAGGGTCAGCTGACTGCTTGAAATGTTTCCGTAACTGTCGCCATAAGCCCTTTCCCTGAGCTGATTTACATAATCAAGCGCAGTACCGGCATTGCCACCACCACCACGAAGAACCGATTCAGCATACATCAGATATATGTCAGCAAGACGGAACATCGGATAGTCGGTACATACAAAGTCGGGATGAGGATGAACTGCTGCTGATCCGTCGGCATTTACATTTTTGAACTTTGTAATGGCATAGCCTTCGGTGAACTGTCCGATATCCACGATCTCCAGCGTTTGTCCGTCGGTATGGAACAAAGCACGTTTGTCATAACTGTTCCTGACAACAGTATAGGTATAGTCAGGTGTTCCGAGTTTCATGGTGATAATATAGGTACCTGCTTCAGGAATGGCAATATTGGCGCCACCGGCATTAAGGATTCCGTCAGGACCATCGTCACCGTAGTTGATATCCCAGCCGTCATTGGCACGGAACTTAATCTCAGCGGCTGTCAGGTCAAGCATGGCACTCCACATTTTGGTTGCAGGATCGTAGGTCATGTTCTGATCACTGTCCCAGCCATTGGCTGTTGCAGAACCAATCACACCCCAGTCGGTTTTAACCATGGTGTAGGTAAAATCGTTCAGGTTAACATTGAGTTTGTAATAACCGGTCTCAGCAGGAACGATGTTGGCTCCGCCCGGCTCAAGGGTGCCATCAAAACCATCATCACCATAATTAACATCCCATGATGGGCCATCGGTGAATTTGAACTGTTTGCCAGATTCAACATAAATGTAGCCTTCATAGTTGCCATCGCTGTTAACCGAAGCCAACTGTGTTGAATTTGCGGGATCCCAGGCGGGGTCCTGATAGTCACCGGGTACATAAATCACCGGATAGTCAGCTTTTACCCTGCGGGGTTTCGGTGAAGAGTACAAACCAGCGCTGGTTACATTCGGATAGAATTTCTGTACCAGGGCTTTGGTTGTGCGGATACCGCCCCAGCCTCCGCCAACACCAAAGTCAGCAGCCGGCATGGTTCCGCCAATGGCAGCATGAATCAGGTAAACCATTCCACCATAAGAACGGGTATAGTCACCATCATAGTTGATCGAAAAAATAATCTCAGGGCTGGTATTGTTGTCGGCCCTGAAATTGTTTTCATAATTGGGTGCAAGCTGATAACCTGCATCAATAACCTTGTTGCAATAAGTAATACATTCGGCATTCTTATCTTCACCGATATATACACTGGCATTCTGATAAAGCTTAGCCAGGAGAGTCCAGGCTGCAGCCTGATCGGCCCGGCCATACTCGAAACGCGGAGCGCCAAGCTGATTTTCGATGGCTTTCAGTTCACTTTCAATGTAGGCAAATAGTTCATCCGGGTTGGTCTGCCTCGGGTAGAAAGCTCCGGGGAGATCATCTTCTGTGATAAACGGAGGATTTCCAAACAGGTCAAGGGCATGCCAGTAAGAAAGGGCCCTGATAAACCTGGCTTCAGCATTGTAGCGCTGAATATTGGCATCAGTATTGCCTTTGGTAACCCTGATATACTCATTCGATAGCGCGATGCTAAAGAAAATCCTGGAATAAATGGCCTGAATGAATACATCATTCGGGGACCATGTCTGCCAGTGAAAATCCTTGATGGTAGCATCGTTCCAGGCAATCACCGCTTCATCGGTCGGAAGCTCCTGGGCGTTCCACAACTGGCGGAGATAATTGGAGAATCCTTCATCGATTCCGGCAATATCCGGATTCCCTGAAGGTCCCTGCTGTCCACTGACTGCGTAAGAAGCATACAATTTTGCCAGACCCTGAAGGTAAGCTTCGGGGCTATCGTAAACATTATCGGACGTACTGGCATTTTTATCCAATGGGGTAACATCCAGATCCTTGATACAGGATGCCGTAATGACTGCAAGGAATAAGGCAGCCAACGATATTTTTAGGTACTTTTTCATAAAGTTTCGCAATTTAGAAGTTTAAGTTAATACCAAAAACAAAAGTACGTGCACGTGGGTAGAAGTTGTTATCGATACCGTTTTCAACTTCAGGATCAAGTCCGTTGTACTTTGTAATTACGAAAGCATTCTGGACCGTGAAGCTGAAACGTGCATCAAGCTTCTGGCTAAACAGTTCATTAAAATTGTAACCGATGCTGATATTATCCATACGGAAGAAAGAAGCATTCTCAATATAGAAATCAGACCAGTACTGTGGTGTATTGAATTTGGTATTGTTTACCTGTGTAGGAAGATTGTTGAAATATCCCGACTGGTTGTAAAGGCTGCTGTAGACAGCGCGGTCAGAAGCAACATTGTTGTATACATAGTTACCGATATTCACCCTGCATGAGAGCATGGCATCAAACCTTTTGTACCTGAGGTTTGAGGAAAGACCCATCACAACATCGGGAGCAGGTTTCTGATAATGGTATTTATTCAGTTCATTTCCGGCAACATTGCCACCCTGACCTGAACGGTCAACGTACAATCCTTCAATCGGCATTCCTGAGCCATCATATACCTGCTGGAATACATAGAATGAACTGGAAGCATAACCAACATTGTGGTTCTGGATAAAGTTACCAACTCCACCACTGATTCCACCGGTAGGTACACCTGTATAAGCCGGATCATCATTCTGGGAAATCTTGGTAATTTCATTCTTGTTATATGAAACATTGTAACCAATTGACCACAGAACATCCTTGGTAACAACCGGTTTAACATCGATCATAAACTCAATACCCTTGTTCTCGAGACTTCCAACATTGGTTGTCAGATAATTTGAGAAGTTGCTTCCGACGGCGATGGGAATATAACCAATAAGATCTTCTGTTTGCCTGACATAATAATCAATGGCGCCGGAAATCCGGTTATCATAGAATCCATAATCCAATCCAATGTTATATGTGGTCGTGGTTTCCCATTTAAGGTTGGCATCATAGGGATTAGGCCTCAAAGTAGGATAGAATGTACTGCCAAACTGATAATAGGCAGTAGGTTCACTTGACACGTAAGTGGCAATGTATGGATAATAATCCCTAAAGTTGTTGCCCACATCCTGTTGACCGGTAATACCATAGCCCAACCGGAGTTTCATGTCTGAAAGGTTTGGAACATCCTTGGCAAATCCTTCTTCTTTGATTTTCCATCCCAGGGCAACGGCCGGGAAAAGCCCCCAGCGATTGTCTTTTGAAAAACGGGATGAACCATCATCACGGAGGGTCACGGTAACCAGGTACTTTTCATTCAGAGTATAATTCAACCTGCCGAAAAATGATACCAGGAAGTTTTCATTGATATATTCTGTGCTGTCCTGAACAGTTGTGCCATCGCCATTGCGTGAAAAGTTGGTTCCTTCCCTCTGGAAGTGCTGCCATGAATAACCTGCTGTAAGATCGATCTTACTCAGTATGGAAGGAATTTCTTTGACATAGTTCAGATAAAAATCAAGAAGTCCCATGCTCTTTTCCTGGGTATAATCTATCTTCTGACCGATTCCCTGCCTGAAAGTCCAGGCAGCCTCATTGGGCGCATTGTTGATTCCTTCACTGCTTGATTTATCAAAGGCAAGATTCAGGTTAGCCCTGAGTTCCGGCAGAAAATGAAATTTATAATCGAACTGGGCATTCCCAAGATAGCGGTTTACCGTCGAATTATTGGTCGTCTGCTCAAGTAGGGCCACAGGGTTGCTCACCCCGATCGGGTTGGGATAACCATTGGGATTCATTGAACCATCTTCCAGTGTATCGGCAAGATTGACCCAGGTATGATAACCTCCAAAACGGGTGTTGCCGTTCATAACAGGCTGAGTCGGGTCATAAACAACTGCAGAACCTATGGCTCCGGTGTTACTGAACTCATACTTCGACTGGCTTCCCTTGAAGTTAATATCAACCTTAAGGTGATCGTTCAATAAAACAGGATTAACTCCGAACGAGCCTGAAAGCCTGCTCATATTGGTTGCTTTTAAAATACCATCCTGACTGGTATAACCCAACGATGCACGGTAAGGCAGATTTTTTATAGCTGAGCCGGAAAGTGACAGGTTATGATCATGCGTGAATGCCGACCTGTAAACCTCTTTTTGCCAGTCAGTGTTTTCATTCCCTAATCGCCTCAGTGATTTATCGCTCAGACCGGAATAACCTTTGTCCTTCAGATCAGTAACAAGAGCCTTGAATTCATCCCCTGAAAAAACCTCAATGGTTCCGGGAACAGTACTCAGTGAAAATGTTCCGTTATAGTTAACGGCTAATTTTTTCCCTCCGGCTGATGTTCCTTTTTTGGTTGTAATCAGAATAACACCATTGGAAGCGCGTGATCCGTAAATGGCAGTTGCGGATGCATCTTTAAGAACGGTGAATGATTCAATATCATTTGGATTGATTACGGAAAGTGGATTTGCTGAACCGGAGATACCTGTATTATCCACAGGGATTCCATCAATAACGATCAGTGGATCGTTGTTTGCATTCAGTGAAGAACCTCCACGGATACGTATGGTTGCACCGCCACCGGGGGCACCTCCACTGGTGGTGATAACAACTCCGGTCGCTTTTCCAACAAGCAGTTCCTGTGGTGAAGTAATGGCTCCCCTGTTGAAGTCCTTGGACGAAACGACGGCAACAGAACCTGTTGCGTCACTTTTCTTCACAGTACCGTATCCGATTACAACAGCTTCCTCAAGGGTTGTAACCGAAGGCACCATCACAATTTTAAGTGTGACCTGGTCGGCGATCACTACCTCCTGGGTGTTGTAACCGATAAATGAAAAGACGAGTGCTGCACCTTTATTGACATTCAAAGTGAAGTTACCGTCAATATCGGTAATGGTGCCTGTCGTCGTGTTTTTCACAGCGATGGTAACCCCAGGCATGGTTTTTCCATCATTGGCATCTGTGACCTTTCCCGTAATCCTGACTCCCTGGGCAAAACCCTGGTAAGCAAAAGTCAGACTCAGAAAAAGAAACAGAACTTTCAGCAATGTAGAATGCTTCTTCATAATTCTGGTTTTGGTTGGTGGTTTAATTATTAATAAATAAGTGATAGGAATTCAATCTCAAAAAAATATCCGTTAATTGCCGGAATATCTCTCAGAACCCTGGGGCTCCGTAATAAAATTCAGGGCCATCCCTGTTATGTGCATTTCCTACTCCGACAATCATTCGCAGGTTGAACTAAACTGACCTTAAATATATGAATAAACAAAACAATTCTGCAGTGAAAGCTGGTCTTTTTGATAAAATTGCCAATACAACCATAAAGAAAAAACACCCTTCATGATCTGTATGAACGGTCTAAAACACCTTTTTAATGATAATGATCAGATAAAATACAGCTGTTTACCTGATTTAATGGTACAATGTTAAGCAAAAATTAATTATGAACCCATTGATTTATCAAGTAATTCAATCAATCTGACAAAAAAAAAACTGCAAACGATTTCGCAATCGATTGCGCTGATAAAATCAAAACAAAAATCAGTTTGAAAAATTATAATCAAATGCTTTGCTATCGCTCATACCTCAATGAATCAATGATCAAATTTTAACCGGTAAAATATCTTAGACATTGGTCAGCCTCAGCAATACATTCAGAGAGCTTTCGGTTTTCATCCGGCTTATTAATCAGGATAATGTGAAAAGGAAATATTATATTCACCAACGGCTACTTAATCGCAATTTAAGTATCTTTATCCGGAAAAGAATGCAAAGAGTTTAATCAACCGAAATGAAATCGAACCTTATCTCGATCAATGACATAGCCCGGGCATTGGGAATCTCTCCATCAACCGTATCGCGTGCATTGAAAGACCATCCTGACATCAGCACTGAAACCAAAAGGGTTGTAAAAGAGTATGCTGAACAGGTTAATTACAGGCCGAATGCCCTTGCCCTCAGTTTGAAACGGCAACGTTCAAATACCCTCGGCCTGGTTATCCCTGAAATAGTTCACCATTTTTTCTCATCCGTGATCAGTGGAATCGAAGAGCTTGCCTATGCCAAGGGATACCGGTTGATTATCTGCCAATCGAATGAGGATTATAAGCGGGAAGTGATCAATACTCAGGTTTTACTTGATCACCGTGCAGACGGAATTCTTGTTTCGATGAGTAAATCGACCAAAGATCATGGTCATTTTAAAGATTTGATTGATAGTGGGATACCTATAGTATTTCTAGACAGGGTTTGCGAAGAAGTTGAGACCGACCGGGTGGTCACTGCCGATTTTGAAGGTGCCTTGCTGGCAACAGGACATCTCCTGGAAAGAGGTTGCCGTAAAATTCTCCATCTTGCTTCGCCTCAGCATTTACTGATCGGGAAACTCAGACTTGAAGGATACCTGAAAGCCCTGGCCAATTTTGGTATTGAAAAAGATCCGGCATATATACTGCAGTGCGATACACGTCAGGAAGTTCTCGATCTGAAAGATCAGATACTAAGGTTGGCGCCTGAAATAGATGGTATTTTCGCCGTAAACGATTTTACCGCCATTGCCGCCATGCAGCTGTTGCAGGAAAATGGCTATAAAATTCCCGGCGATATTGCTGTTACCGGTTTTGGCAATGATCCGATCGCCAGTATAGCGAATCCTCCCTTAACTACGGTAGAACAGAGGGGGTTTGAAATGGGCCGGCAGGCGGTTGAAATCCTGATCCGGCGTATTGAAAATCCATCCACTTTTATTGATTTTCAAACAAGGGTCATTCCTGTTTCGATTGAAAAAAGAGCCTCAACCTGAAAAAAAATCAACAAAAAGGTATCAATGCGATGGCCCGTTTCCTTTTGGATGCCTGGTCAGGTGAATCCGGGCAACACTGTTGTTCAAAATTCAAAACAGGCAACCAGGCCAATAGAAAAACCAAACAGATGTGGCACCGGTACCATATGGACAAGCAGTTATAGTCACTGAAGTCTATGGCCTGCCAAATCCCGAAAAATCATCAAAATGAACAAAACCATCACCTCCCTCCTGTTAATGCTGGCTCTGGCGGCATGCGACAATGAAACGAAAACAACAATCAGTAACGGCCCGCCGGAATGGTCGAAAAATGTCATCTGGTATCAGATTTTTGTCGAACGGTTTAACAATGGTGATCCATCCAATGATCCTACCATTGCTGATATCTCAACCCCGACCGCATCTTTTCCGGTACCGGATAACTGGGCCATTACTCCATGGACTTCAGACTGGTACACCCAGGAAGATTGGGCAGCTCAAACAGGGCGCGGGCTGCGTGAAACCATGCAACACCGGCGTTATGGGGGAGACCTGCAGGGTGTTCTTGATAAACTCGATTACCTGGAGGATCTGGGTATAACTGCCATTTATCTTAACCCAATCAACGATGCCCCTTCATTGCATAAATACGATGCAAGAAATTACCACCACATCGATGTTAATTTTGGTCCTGACCCTCAGGGAGACATCAAACTGATAGCCACTGAAGATCCTGCTGATCCTTCAACCTGGAAATGGACTTCGGCCGACAAACTCTTCCTGAAACTTGTTGATGAACTGCACAAAAGAGGCATCAGGGTGATCGTGGATTATTCGTGGAACCACACCGGTGTACTTTTCTGGGCATGGCAGGACATTGTCAGGAACCAGGAGAAATCTCCCTACAAAGACTGGTACGAGATTCTTTCTTACGATAACCCGGCAACGCCTGAAAATGAATTCAGTTACAAAGGATGGCTGAACATTATGAGCCTTCCTGAATTAAAAAAAGTCAATGTTCAGGGCGAGAGGATTTCAGGTCATCCCTATGAAGGAAATATTAACGAAGGGGCCAAACAGCATATTTTTGATGTTACAAGGCGGTGGCTGGCTCCTGACGGGGATAATTCGAAAGGAATTGATGGTTACAGGCTTGATGTGGCCGATCAGATACCCATAGGATTCTGGAGGGAATACCGGACATTTGTCAAATCTGTTGACCCGGAAGCCTACCTTGTAGGCGAAGTCTGGTGGGAGAAATGGCCCGACGCCTTCATGAATCCGGCCCAATATGCCAATTCAGAAATTTTCGATGCCATTATGAACTACCAGGTTTACAGGCCGGCAAGAGGATTCTTTGCCGGGGCTGAGCCAAAAGCAGATGCCAGACAACTTGCCGACAGTCTGAATAAGGAATGGAACAGGTTGGGCAAGCCTTTCCGGTATTCAATGATGAATGTGAATGCTACACATGACAGCCCAAGGTTATTGTCCTGCTTTGCCAACAAAGGCAAATACAAATTTCATGCTTCGGCTCACGAAGACCCGGGTTATATCAGTGGCAGGCCTGATGAAGACACCTATCTTAGGGCCAGGCTTTATCTTGTTCATCAGTTCACAAGCATCGGAAGTCCGCACATCTGGAACGGGGATGAATTCGGTATGTGGGGAGGAGATGATCCGGACGAAAGGAAACCGTTGTGGTGGAAAGAGTATAATTTCACACCTGAATCCAGAACAAATATTCAGCCCGGGCCTAAAACATTCGACAGCATTAATTTCAATGAGGAGTTACTCAGTTATTATAAAAAGCTGATCAAAATCCGCAGGGAAAACCCCGTTTTGACAGACGGCAAACTCGCATTTTTAAAAGCTGAAAAGAACACCCTCATATACAAACGGTTTAACGACAACGATATCATGATCATCCTGATAAACCTCGGAAACGAGACGATAAGCCATGACATTGATGAAGGGAAAAATTTTATTGATCTGATTTCGGGTAATAAGTTCAATTCCGGTAAAATTGAGATCCCTTCTATGTCAGCAATTGTATTAAAGAAGATTTAGAAATTGGGAATATGTCGCATTTTCGAATAAATTACACTGTTTTTTCAAGTGTTTTGATGCTGATTTTGTGCGATTAAGCGACTATTTATGGCAAAAAAAGTATAAGAATATCAGCAGTTGTACACCAAACGGGTACGCTGGATAATTTTTTTCAGGCATTTGTACATTTATTCAGCGAAGCCCACTTTGAATATCCGATATTTGTAAGTGACTTATAAATCTATAGTTATAGGTCGAGGGCTTCCCGGCCCCTTGACCTGAATTTATCCCACCTCATTAGATGTCGTTAGAAAAACCTGCTGATCCCGGCAGGTTTTTTTTGTATAAAAAAAGGCAGCACCATTGCTGATGCCGCCCTGAAAAATAAATTATCCGCTTTATTTTTTCTTGTTCGGAATATCAAGTCCGTATCCATTCTTACGGTCAACTCTTTTGAGAATTATACTCAGGAAAATTGCAAGTACACCAAAACCGGCAAAAATGAGTTCAGGTATGGTATAATTATATTTGATACCTGTAACACCAGCGGTAATTTGTTCAGAAACTCCAGGATTTGAAGCAGATAACGCCCAGCCGATTAAAACAGGAACACCTAACAGTCCAATATTCTGGATCCAGAAAATGCTGCCATAAGCAGAACCAAGGTACCGGTCTTCAACAATTTTTGGCAACGAAGGCCACATGGAAGCAGGTACCAGAGAGAAAGCTGTTCCCAGGATAACGATGGTTCCTATAGCAATGGGTACGTTGAAAATTTCTGATGGGACCAGGGCAAAAATAAGATGCGAAATGGTCAGCAGAATTGCACCATATAACATCATGGTAGCACCCTTTCCCCTCACATCAAGAAAGTATCCGATGAAAGGAGTCAAAACCATGGCACCAATCGGGAAATAGGAGAAATATGCTGCGGCAGTTTTTACATCCAGATCAAGCTTTGATGCAAGCATATCTGTTGCAAACTTCTGGAACGGGAAAATTGCTGAATAAAACAAAACACAGAGTCCTGCAATAGCCAGAAAACCCGGATTGGTAAATATTTTCTTAAGGTCGCTGATCTTGAATTCTTCTTCCGGGTCAGCCTGTAGTTTGGTAACACCCATCTGTTTATCAAGTTTGCGATCCATAAAGGTATAGATGAAAAAGGTAATAAAACCAATACACAGGAATGCCAGACCCATGAAAACTGAATTTGAAACACCACCGTTCTCAGCAAAAACAGGAGTCAGACGGAATACAGCAAATACCCCTAAACGGGCGACTGCCATTTCAAGACCCATGGCCAAAGCCATTTCTTTACCCTTAAACCACTTAACAATCGTCTTTGACACTGTAATACCAGCCATTTCGACACCAACACCAAATATTGAGAAACCAAAGAAAGCAAGTTTAGCAGAAGCCGGAACCCAGGTAATAAACGAACCAAGCCACACTGCAAGACCAGAATCCTGAAATCCCGGGGTCAGGGCGTAATATTTGAGGAAAGCACCAATTACCATTGTCAATCCGGCAGTAATCAGGGTAAACCTGATTCCCATTTTGTCGAGGATGATACCCGAAAAAATCAGGAAGAAAGCGAAAACATTCAGAAAAAACTCAGAACCACCAAGCATTCCGAAAACTTCAGGAGTCCATTTATATTGAGTTTCAAGCATGGTCTGAAGCGGTGCGACCACATCAACAAAAAAGTAAGCAAAAAACATGGTCGATGAAATCAGCAGCAATGCGATCCATCTGGCTGTTTTCGACTCATTGAGCAGAGTCTGGACTTTTTCTTTCATAAAGGTTCAATTAGGTTTGATGAATATTCTGAGTACTTTGGAATTCAGCAATCCCTTCTGTTGATTAACAATAAATAAGGTCTTGCTATTGAAACCGTCAAATTTACTTAAAATATCCAATGGCTGACTTTGATGCAGATATATTTCTCAACAGGGATGATAACAAACTGTTACATTTGAGCAACGTTGAAATAACGCACGGCTATCGGCATATTTCATATTTTTGCAAAGCATTTGCACAGATATTCCATTCTTGGAATTGAGAACAATTCAACCCCTGACAAAATGAAACGAAACATCTTCTTTATCATCCTCACCATTCTTCTGACAAACTTCAGCGCATACGCTCAAAACCGGAAAGCTGACAGAAACAGTGAAAAAAGAAGCCAGCCGAAAAATATCATCCTCCTTATCGGCGATGGAATGGGACTCTCGCAGATGTATGCGGCATATACAGTCACCCGCGATAATCTCCATATGACAAGGTGCCCGAATATAGCACTCGTTAAAACCTTCTCCGACAGCGACTATATAACCGATTCTGCCGCTGCCGGAACAGCGATTGCTACCGGACACAAAACCACCAACGGATTTATTGGCATGCTCCCGGATAAAACCAGAGTGCCCAGTATCCTTAAGTATGCAGAAGACTTCGGTCTGGCAACCGGCCTTGTTTCGACATCTGCTATTACCCATGCCACACCGGCTTCATTTATTTCCTGTGTAGAAAACAGAAATATGACGGAAGAAATTGCAAGGCAGTTTCTGTATACCGATATAGAAGTATTTATTGGCGGAGGATACGACAATTTCAGCAAAAGAGCCGATGGACTTAACCTTATCGATAGCCTGATGGCAAGAAAGTATAATGTGGCACGCACCATTCCCGAAATGATGGCAGTTAATGGGGGCAAAATGGCCGCTTTGCTTTATCCCAACCACGCACCAAAATTTTCAGAGGGAAGGGGTGATATGCTGAGCCTTTCTACAGCAAAAGCCATCGACCTGCTGAGTACCGATGAAAATGGCTTTTTCCTGATGGTTGAAGGCTCGCAGATTGACTGGGGAGGGCATGATAATGATCTCGGTTACGTGATCAATGAGACCATTGATTTTGATAAAGCATGCAGTGTAGCCCTGGAGTTTGCAGAAAGAAACAAAGAAACACTGGTGATCATTACCGCCGATCATGAAACCGGCGGTTTAAGCCTGCCTGTCGAAGAACTGGTTTCCGGAAGCCCTGTCGGGAAATTCACAACAGGTGATCATTCGGCAATACCGGTTCCGCTTTATGCCAAAGGTCCCGGATCAGATCAGTTTTTTGGTCTGATTGATAATACAGACATTTTTAAAACCATGTATCACTTGTTTGGCTTTGATGTTCTTGAAAAGGGATTGAAAAGATAGGATAAGAAATCAACATTAAGTACTTATTACTATGGGATTGATTGTAGTTACAGGTGCCGCAGGATTTATCGGCAGTTGCCTGGTAAGCGGATTGCTTGAAAAAGGATTCACCGGAATTGTTGTTGTTGACGATTTTACCAAAACGGAAAAGGACAACAATCTTTCAGGGAAAATCATCACAGCAAAAACAGAAAGAAAGAACTTTTTCGATTGGCTTGAAATAAATAAGTCAAACGTTGATTTCATTTTTCACATCGGCGCCAGGACGGATACCACCGAATTTGATATGGCCATTTTTGACGAGCTCAATACAGGATACACCAAAAAAGTATGGGAACTTGCCACAAGACACAAAATACCGCTTGTTTATGCTTCCTCGGCTGCAACTTATGGACTTGGAGAGCATGGTTACATTGACAATCACGGCATTGTTGAGCAGTTGAAACCTTTAAACCCTTATGGTATCTCAAAAAATGAATTTGACAAGTGGGCAATAAAACAGACCTCAGCCCCACCATTCTGGGCAGGAATGAAGTTTTTTAACGTATACGGACCAAATGAGTACCATAAGGGAAGGATGGCTTCGGTTATCTTTCACGCGCACAGGCAAATCAAAGAAACCGGCAAAGTGAAACTCTTCAGATCACACAGGCCCGATTTTGAAGACGGGAAGCAACTGCGTGATTTCATTTATGTGAAAGATGTTGTTTCCGTTTTATTGTTTATGATGGAAAAGCAACCTGCTTCAGGGCTCTACAATCTCGGTACCGGCGAAGCCCGATCTTTTGTTGATCTGGCCAGTTCAACCTTCCAGGCACTCGGAAAACAGCCTGTTATTGAATTTGTTGATACGCCGGCCGACATCCGGGATAAGTATCAATACTTTACCGAGGCCGACATGACAAAACTCAGAAATGCGGGCTATAAGGCTCCATTTACTACACTTGAGAACGGTGTGGAGGACTATATTGTGAATTATCTTAGTAAAAGTCTTTACCGCTGATCAGTCAATCCCTTCTTTGAGCTCAAGCAGGAAACTCCTGATTTTCTGAAGGTTTCTGACCACAGCAGCATGATCGGTGGTTTCTTCAGGATTTCCCTTTAGTTTTTCCCTGGCTCCCTGTAAAGTAAAACCACGTTCTTTTACCAGATGGAAAATGAGGTGAAAATTGTCGATATCCTGTTTGGTAAAAAAGCGGTTTCCCTTCTTGTTGCGGAATGGTTTTATGATATCAAACTCTTTCTCCCAGAAACGGATCAGCGACTGGTTTACTCCGAACATATCGGCTACTTCCCCGATCCTGTAATAAACTTTTTCTATTTCCTTCTTTTTGTAAGGCATGTGGTAAAGATCAATCAAGGGTTTGTGATGGCCGCTGTGAGAGTTCAATCATTGTTTCGTATTCTTCAGGGGTAATGTCGTTGAAGAAAAAATTAAGCGGGTCAACAGCAATCCTGCCTTTACGGACTTCATAATGAAGGTGTGGTGAGGTGGACTTACCCGTATTTCCGACATGTCCGATCACAGATCCCCGCTTCACTTTTTCACCGCGTCTCACATTCATCTTTGACAGATGGGCATAAACAGTTTCATATCCAAACCCGTGATTTATGGTGATACAATTACCGTAGCCTCCCCTTGAACGTTCCACCATTGTAACAACGCCATCACCGGTGGCATAAACATCGGTACCGACCGTAGCTGTAAAGTCCATTCCTTCATGAAATTTGGTAACCTTGTAGAACGGGTCAGTCCGATATCCGAAATAAGACCCTACCCTCCTCAGGTTTCGGTTCGAAACCGGTTGAATGGCAGGAATGGAGGCCAGCAGTTCTTCCTTTCGTTTAGCAAGGGCAAAAACTTCATCGAAAGACTTGGATTGAACATATAACTGACTGGTAATCAAGTCAAGCTTGCGAGAAGTATTGGATATAATTTCAGAATTCTTAAACCCCTCCAATTTTGAATAGCGGTCGGCCCCTCCGAATCCTGCCTTTCTGACCGATGAAGGAATCGGCTCTGATTCAAAAATAACCCGGTAGATGTTATCATCCCTGTCCTGCAGATCAGAAACAACAGACTGCACCTGTTCCAGACGGTCGTTTAGTATCTTGAACTGCAATTCATACTGTTCTATTTCGCGTTGGAGCATTCTTTCCTTCGGAGATTCAATAAAATTATAGGCAAGAACAAGAACAGCCGTGGCAAAAACCAGACCTGAAGCCAGGACATAAAGCACCCGCGTCAGCTTCTGCTTCATGGTCACCTGAACTTTTTCAATTTTCAGTGATTTGGTATTAAAATGATATTTGATCTTTGCCATCAGGTACCGGCTTTTTTTTCCGCAATAGCGGTAATCTCAGGTCTTTTTTTCAGGGTGTCGGCAAAATTAACATTTTCAACTAAATTTGCAAGCCTTTATCAGGTTAAAAAATCTTAAATCAGCATGGTGCTGATTGAGTCTAAAATACTGCATATGAACGCACAACAAATCCGGCAAACCTTTCTCGATTTTTTCAGGTCAAAACAACATGAGACCGTTTCATCAGCCCCAATGGTAATAAAGGATGATCCTACCCTGATGTTTACCAACGCCGGTATGAACCAGTTTAAAGATATTTTTCTGGGCAATTCGCCTGTTAAATTCCCACGGATCGCCAATTCACAGAAATGTCTGAGGGTATCAGGCAAACACAATGACCTGGAAGAAGTAGGACATGACACCTACCACCATACCATGTTTGAAATGCTGGGCAACTGGTCATTCGGAGACTATTTCAAGCATGAAGCCATTGAATGGGCCTGGGAGCTGTTAACCGAAGTCTATAAAATTGATAAGAACCGCCTTTATGTTACTATTTTCGGAGGTGACCATGACGACAAGCTTGAAGCCGATATGGAGGCTTATGATTTCTGGAAGAAACACATTGCCGAAGACAGGATTCTGCGCGGAAGCAAGAAAGATAATTTCTGGGAAATGGGTGACACAGGTCCATGTGGCCCCTGTTCAGAAATACATGTCGACATCAGGAATGATGAAGACAGAAAGAAGATTGACGGAGCAACGCTGGTAAATGCCAGTGATCCCCTGGTGATAGAAATCTGGAACCTGGTTTTCATGGAATTCAACCGCCTTGCGAACGGCAGCCTGCAACCATTGCCTGCAAAGCATGTGGATACGGGTATGGGCTTCGAGAGGCTTTGTATGGTCCTTCAGAAAAAGCAATCGAATTACGACACCGATGTATTCCAGCCGATTATCAGCGAAATTTCCGCAATTTCGGGGATTGCCTATGGGTTCTCGGTAAAAAGTGATGTTGCCATGCGTGTGATTGCTGATCACCTCAGAGCCATTGTATTTGCCATTGCCGACGGACAACTGCCTTCGAACAACAAAGCGGGTTATGTTATCCGCCGGATATTGCGCAGGGCTGTCAGGTACGGATATACTTTCCTTAATCTGAATGAGCCTTTTATTCACAAACTGATTCCAGTACTGGTCAACCAGATGGGCTCCTACTTCAATGAGCTGAACACACAGAAATCACTCATCGAAAAAGTAATTGCCGAAGAAGAGGCATCCTTTCTCAGGACATTGTCACATGGGATCGGCAAATTCAATCATTACATTGAATCCAATCCCGGTGCCACCCAAATAGATGGTGGTTTTGCTTTCGAGTTGTACGACACTTACGGTTTCCCGATCGACCTTACCGGGCTGATGGCCCGTGAGGCCGGCAAAGAGGTAGATATGGAAGGGTTCAGCAAGGGATTGGAAAAACAGAAGGAACGTTCACGGAAGGATGCCAGTATCGAAGTGGATGACTGGATTGTTCTGGATCAGGGTGCAAAAGAAGTGTTTGTTGGCTATGATACACTTGCCGTGGAAACAAGGATAACCCGTTACAGGAAGGTTCATTCCAAAGGCAGGGATTCATACCAGATCGCTCTGGCAGAAACACCTTTTTACGCTGAGAGCGGCGGACAGGTAGGCGATACCGGCATCATTGAAGCAGGGAATGTTTCAATACCGGTACTTGATACACGAAAAGAAAACAACCTTATTATACATATTACCGATCATCTGCCACCGGATCCCGGAAGCAGATTAAAGGCAGTAGTGTCTGTTGATACCAGACAAAATACGGCCAACAATCATACGGTAACACACCTGCTTCATCAGGCACTTCGTGAAATTATCGGAACACATGTTGAACAAAAGGGCTCCTTTGTTCATCCCGATTATCTCAGGTTCGACTTTTCTCATTTTCAGAAACTGAGTGATACCGAAACAGCAGAGATTGAAAAAAGGGTAAACCAATTGATCAGGGCAAACTTCAATCTGAATGAATCGAGGGGGATACCCATGGAGGATGCCAGAAAAATGGGTGCCCTGGCACTCTTTGGTGAAAAATACGGTGACGCTGTCAGGGTTATCCGGTTTGGAGACTCGGTCGAGCTGTGTGGCGGAACCCATGTGAATGCTACCGGTCAAATCGGTCTTTTCCGAATTGTGTCAGAGTCGGCTATTGCTGCTGGTGTAAGGCGAATTGAAGCCATAACCGCAGAGAAGGCAGTTTCCTACTTTACCGGACAAGTAGAGATCATTGCTGAGATCAAGGAATTGGTTAAAAATCCGGTTGACCCGATCAGAGGGGTAAAGAACCTGATGGAAGAGAACCAGAAACTACGCTCCCGCATTGATGAGTTGAATTCAACTATGGTCAGTGATCTGGCCGGTAAACTGATCAATCAGGCAGAGCTGATCAACGGAATCAGACTGATCACAGTCAGGCTTGAACTTGACCCGTCAATTATCAGGGATCTGATCTTCAAGACCATTGCTGCAGGTGATAATGTGGTAACCATACTGGTTAACCTTTACGATGGAAAACCGGGCATTACAGTGGCTGTTTCAGATGAATTGGTAAAGTCAGGGAAGGTGAATGCCGGGAATATAGTAAAAGATCTTGCCCGTGAAATTCAGGGAGGCGGAGGCGGACAGCCGCACTATGCCACGGCCGGAGGAAAAGATGTCACCGGAATTGACAGGGTTATCGAAAAAGCTAAGGGATTGTTTAAATAGATTCAACATGAATAGCCATTCCTGAACACCTTGATTTTTGAGGAATCAGATAAAAACCTACGTCATTTAATCAATTCCTGAGCATGTCATAAAACATTTTTTGACAAAGCTTGTTATAAGCCATGATCGGAAAGATTAAACAGTATGTTTTACACAAAACAACCCATGATTCAATATTCAATCAAAGATCTTGAACAGCTGACCGGAATTAAAGCACACACCATACGCATCTGGGAGAAACGCTATCAGTTGATTGAGCCCGAAAGGACATCGACAAATATCAGGTTCTATTCCGACAACGATCTTAAAAGACTGTTGAATGTTTCAATCCTGAACCGTAACGGTTTAAAAATCTCGACCATTGTTACCATGTGCAATGAAGAGATCAATGAGCGTATCATTGAAATCTCAGAAACCTCTCATGATTCGGACAATCAGATTGAGCAGTTGATTGTTGCTATGATCGAACTTGATGAACACCGGTTCGAGCGGATTCTTTCAACCTCAGTTATTAAAATCGGTTTTGATGATACCGTGGTTAAAGTCTTGTATCCGTTTTTCGAGAAAATCGGAATTTTGTGGCAGATCGGCACCATTTACCCTGCCCAGGAACATTTTGTATCGAACCTGCTGCGTCAGAAACTTATCATTGCCATTGACGGGCAATCGGGAAATGCACGGCCGGATTCCAAGTGTTTTCTTATTTTCCTTCCATCCAATGAATGGCATGAACTTGGACTTCTTTTCTTTAATTATCTGATAAAAAAATCAGGCTACAAAGTAATCTATCTTGGTCAGTCTGTTCCGTTTGAAGACCTGGTTGAAGTTTCGGGCAAACATAAAGTAGATTACCTTTTCACCTCTATAACCACGCCACTTACCCGAAAAAAATACGCTGAATACATTCACCAGTTGTCAACATCCTTTGAAAGCCAGAAAATCTACATTACAGGGTATCAAACGCATGAACATCCGGTAGATCTGCCTGAAAACGTATTACTGGCAGGTAGCCCAACAGATTTCATGGCAAAAATCAAGAATTTATAAATTGACACGATCTGAAAACGGAAGTTTTTTGGCACTAAAACCGACAGACTGACACTTTGTCGCACTGTTCCCCAACTCCCTATACCTTATCTACATTATTGTATTTCAGTGTATTAATCAATTATTAAAAATATTTAGTAATAAGGCGATACTTTATAAATCAAATTTATCCCATAATGGGACATATTTCTATGTTCCTTCCCGGCTAATTTCATCGCTATTTTTTTAAATTACAGGAATTTAACCAAATGTAAGATGCAAAATACCAATAATATCCCGTTTCGGGACATACTCCGTCCCGTTTAGGGACATTTTTGTGTAAATTTTTTGTTTAACCATTATCTTACATTATTTTAACATTTTGTAATCAATCTAAATTGAAGCTTTAATCTCTATTTATCAACACTTTACACTTTCTTTCTCAATATTTTAATCATTCAGCAATTTTTTTTTAATAATTTTTGCTCTATTTGTTTAATTCTGCATTATATTTGTTAAACATCATTCAACAACCAAATATAAAAGCCATGACAGCTATAGAATTTAATCACAGGCTCATAAGTCTTCACGACAACCTTTCATATTTTGCCAACACCCTGACCAACGACAGAGAGGAAGCCAAGGACCTGATCCAGGATACATATCTGAAAGCACTTACGCATAAGGATAAGTTTGCTGATGATACCAATCTGAAAGCCTGGACTTACACCATCATGAAAAACACTTTCATCAATAATTACCGCAGGAATCAAAAGGCCAATACCATTGTTGATAATACCGAAGACCTGTATTATCTGAACATACCCCGTAAGTCAGATTTTGTAAGTCCTGAATCAGAACTTTCGACAAAGGAAATAAAGGCTGGTATTGCACGTTTGGAAGAAGATCAGCGGATGCCGTTTGAGATGCATACTGCCGGCTTCAAATACAAGGAAATAGCTGAAAACCTGAATCTTTCAATTGGCACCGTTAAAAGCAGAATCTTTTTCACACGGAAAAAACTGATGGAATCACTGAGAGAATTTCAGAGTTAACAATCCGCATATGATAAAAAAAAGCTACCTCAGGTAGCTTTTTTTATGAATTCATTTATTCAGGTTTCTGTCCGTAAGGTAGAGATACATAGAAAACTGACCCTTTACCCTCTTTTGATTCTGCCCTCATCTCCCCTTCCATCAACTCAACAAATTTCTGCGAAAGGGTCAATCCGAGCCCGATTCCACCATACTGTCTTGTTGTACTGTCATCAGCCTGCCTGAATCGCTGGAAAAGAATGTCGAGCTTTTCCTGTGGGAATCCAATCCCACTATCCCTGACAAAAAACTCGACCTTTGAATCTTCCTTCAGATTATACCCGATCTCAATACTCCCTTCACTTGTATATTTCAATGCATTTTCGATGAGGTTGAACAAAGTCTGCCTCAATTTCTTAGGATCCGTATAAATTGTAAAACCAGTATCTTTATTAGGTTTATGCATTTTGATCTGGATATTGTCCTTACCGGTAAGGCTCTTCTCCAGGTTGAAAAATGTTACCAGGCTCATAATAAGTTCATTCACCTGACAGGGCTCCCTTTGCAACTGAACCATCCCTGATTCGATCTTTGCAATGTCGAAGATCTCATCCATCAGGCCCAGCAATTTGGTACTGTTGGTATGAATAATATCGACAAACTGCTGCTTTTCCTCAGCATCGACAAGGGAATCCTGGAGTAATGAAGAAAAACCCATGATGGCATTCAGAGGCGTCCGGATTTCATGCGACATATTCGCCAGAAAAGCCGACTTCAGCTTATCGGATTCTTCGGCTTTGTCCTTTGCCTCACCAAGTTCTTTCTGTGTTTTCAGAATTGACTTGTTCTGCTCGCTGAGCAGCGCAATCATCCTGTTTTTCTGCCTGACCAGCTTGAGATAATATAAGAAAAATGCCATAAAGGCAAGCAGCAATGCAGTTAATCCAATGTATAATGCCATTGTTAAATAGGAAGTTTAAACAGGAATAAGAGAAACCCGGTAGACCCGGAAGCAATTAACTTTTCCTCATAAATCAGGAAAAGAAACAATTCAAAAAACAATCAAATTTAAAATAATTTTCGTCAATGGCGAATATTCTTAAAACAGAAGAATATGGAGCGTCTGATTTCAAACAGGGGCAACTGTATGAACCCCTATGGGATATTGCTTATCAATAAGATCCCTTAACATCTCATAATGACCCGGAATATTGACAAAATCTATTTCATTGGTGTCAATAATCAGAATCCTCATATCACTTTGCTGCCTGAGGTAGTCAAAATATCCGCTTTGTATTTTCTCCAGGTAATCATGCTTGATATCCTGTTCGTAGGGCCTACCTCTTTTAATGATATTAGACTTCAGCCGTTGAACAGAAACATAAAGATAAACGAGAAGAT
Organism: Bacteroidota bacterium; assembly: GCA_009773455.1. Classification (GTDB taxonomy): domain Bacteria; phylum Bacteroidota; class Bacteroidia; order Bacteroidales; family Lentimicrobiaceae; genus Lentimicrobium. The sequence goes on from WSXU01000009.1 coordinate 152,442, forward strand.
CGGGCTTCGGAAGAGAAAGGTTAATGATATTGAATAGCCTGGCATATAGGGCATACTCATCATCAGCCAGTGTTTTTCGTGCAAAAATCAGTGATTTATTGATGAAATAATCTGAAATAATATCAGGTCTGAAAAGGTCAGTCAGCGACAATTCGTCCCTGAGTTGCTGGAATCTGGCTGCAAGAAAGGATAATTCGAGCGGAAAAGCATATTTTGCCGGATCCTTGTAAAATTTCGGAAGAAAATCATTGTCTTCAAATTGTTCCAGGATCAGTCTGGTATTGTACTCTTTTGAAAGCCTTGTTGCCAGTGAAGTTTTCCCGGCACCTATAGTTCCTTCGATGGCTATGTAATTGTATTGCATAAACCGGTTCACGAAAAATTAACAACAGTATCAAACAGGCTAACATTCAGCATATCCGGGCATGTTCCCAGCAACTCACCGATTGAAAAACCAGAGACAGGATGAAGCAGATCGGGTGCAATTTCATTCATAGGAACCAGAACAAACCTCCTGAATTGAAGTCGGGGATGTGGAATTATCAGTTTCTCTGATGAAATAATATGGTCACCATAAAATAAAATGTCAATATCAATGATCCTGGCCGAATTCTGCTCTCCGTTGCGGGTCCGCCCAAGTCTTTGCTCAATTGAAAGCAATTTTCCAAGAAGATGAAAAGGATCCTCCTTACTGCTCAGATGCAGTGCCATATTTAAAAACAGCCCCTGATTGTTGTTTCCCCATGGCTCTGTTTCATAGCAGGATGAAGCACGCATCACCGGACCGATTTCAGATGAAATCAGTTCAACTGCCTTTGCAATGTTCTGGCTCCGGTCGCCAAGATTACTCCCAAGCAGGAGGTAGAGTGCTTTCATTCGATTCGGGTATAAATGACAAAAGTAATGAGCTTTGAACGAATTAGCAGCATCTGTTTAACGCAATTGAAAAAAAACATCTTAACATCCTTCATAAAGACAAGACAATGATCAGGTGTAACCATTTCCTGTTTTTAACGTCATACCTTACCAGAATAGGAGAACTCGCATGATATATTATGGACCAGTACTTAACTACTTGTTTTCCTGAATTTTCAAAATATTTCAGGCGTCATTTCAATAAATCTGAAACCATTAATTTATCTTTGAAGAAATTGTAAAAACCCAATCTGAATAATCATATGAGACAGTTCTTAAAATTTATGCTTGCATCTATGGCGGGGTTGATTCTCACCTCCCTGATCTTCTTCTTTATCGCATTTGTGATCGTTGCTTCAGCCATTTCGTTTGCAGGAAAGGAAGAAGTGAGCATCGAACCTAAAACAGTCCTGCTTCTGAAGTTTAACGAGCCCATACCTGAACGTAGTCCGGTTGGTCCGTTTTCATTCAGCAGATCTTCGTTTATGGAAACAACCAGCACACCAGGTTTACTCGAAACAATGGATCTGATTAAAAAAGCAGCAGAAGATGAAAAGATCAGCGGGATTCTGCTCGATCTGAGCGATATACCTTCGGGAATGGCAACGCTTGAAGAAATCAGGGATGCCCTGATTCAGTTCAAAGATTCAAAGAAGTTTATCATCGCCTATGGAGAGACCTACTCACAAAAGGCATATTACCTTGCTACTGTAGCGGATGAAATTTTTATTAATCCGGAAGGAAGCATTGATTTTAAAGGGCTCACAGGTGGGGTTGTTTTTATCAAAGGACTTCTCGACAAAATGGATGTCAATGCACAAATCATCCGGCATGGAAAATACAAAAGTGCCATCGAACCACTAATCGGCACAAAGATGAGTGAAGCCAGCAAAGAGCAGACCCTTGCCTATGTCGGATCAATCTGGCAACATATGATTGAAAAGGTTAGTCAGTCCAGGAATATCGAAGCTGCACAACTGAAGATATATGCAGATTCCCTTCTGATCCAAACACCCGAAGATGCCGTCAAGTACAAATTTGCTGACAAGATCACATACAGGGATCAGTTGACCGACCTGATAAGGGAAAAGCTGAAACTTGACAAATCAGATAAAGTTGAATTTGTTAAGCTCGATCGTTATAAAGACGTTCCGGCAGTGAAGGCGGAAAAACGTTCGAAGAATAAAATTGCTGTAATCTACGCAGTCGGAGAAATTATGAGCGGTGAAGGTGACGACGAAACCATAGGTTCAGAGCGACTCTCCAGGGCAATCAGGAAAGCCCGCCTTGACAGTACAGTGAAAGCCATTGTATTCCGCATAAATTCACCGGGTGGAAGCGCTCTTGCTTCAGATGTAATCCTGAGAGAACTGAAACTCGCCCATGATGAAAAGCCTGTGGTAGTTTCGATGGGCGATTATGCAGCATCCGGAGGTTACTACATTGCATGTGCTGCAGATACCATTATTTCCAATCCGACTACACTTACAGGCTCCATTGGTGTTTTTGGTGTTATTCCGGATTTCAGCAGGTTCTTCGAAAACAAACTTGGGGTAACCTTCGATATGGTAAAAACCAACCCCAATGCTGACTTTCCTTCAGTAACAAGGGCTATGACTCCTTATGAAGAAAAAGTGATCACCAACAGCATCGAACGAATTTATAAAACCTTTGTCAACCATGTTTCAAACGGGCGCGGAATAAGTGCCGCGAATGTCGACAGTATTGGCCAGGGCAGGGTCTGGAGTGGTATTGATGGCAAACGGTTGAATCTGGTGGATGAAACCGGTGGATTGAGAAGGGCTTTGGAAATTGCTGCATCGATGGCAAAACTCAAAGAATACAGGATCACTTCACTGCCAGAGCAAAAAGATCCGTTCACCCAGCTGATGGATGATATTTCTGGTAAACCGTCCGAATCACTTCTAAAAAGTGAACTTGGATCCATGTATCCTTACCTGAAAGAATTAAAATCAATCGCTGCAATGAAAGGTGTCCAGGCAAGACTCCCGTTTATTATAAACATCTACTGATAATCTGTGAAATCAGAACAGACGGGGCCGGAATTCCGGCCTTATCTGTTTTTGCACCGGCCAGGTCGAAAAGCATTGAAATCGGGATATTTGCATAATCTCCTAAAAACGCACCATGATCGCACAAAGTAAAAAAGAACTGAGGCAATTGGTAAAACAGCTCAGGGAGAAACAGGACATTGGGGAATATAACATAAAGTCAGCGGCGATAATGCAGTCTGTTGAGAATCTGGCCGGTTTCAGGGATGCTGCAACTGTTATGATTTACTGGTCGGTCAGGGGGGAAGTCAGTACCCACGATTTTATCAGAAAATGGGCAGGAAAGAAACGGCTGGTTCTTCCATCGGTTGATGGTGAAACAATGAACCTTAAAATATTTGAAGGTTCCGACGCTCTGATTGCCGGAGATCTCTACGGCATACCTGAACCGGACGGCCCTCTTTTCAAGGATCATAAAAGTATAGACCTGATCGACCTGATCGTTGTACCTGGAGTTGCATTCGACAGGAATAATAACCGGATGGGTCGTGGGAAAGCCTATTACGACAGGTTTCTGTCTTCAGTAATAGCAAAGAAAATCGGGGTTTGTTTCCGTTTCCAGATGTTTGACGAAATCCCTGCAGATGAAAACGATATCCGTATGGATATGGTGATCACCGACTGAATCAGAAACCGGTAAGTGCCTTCCTGCGGATCGAATACTTCAATGAATCCGGCTTTTTCGTGCCATCTCCATACAACGCCAATTCCCAGTCGCCATACATTGCATTGGGCAAAACAATGAACTTTTGTCCGAACAGCTTATTCAATCTGTCAACTTCCGCTGATCTGAAGACCGGATCCTTCTTCTCAAAAATATCCGAGAAATCGTTCAGGTTATCACCAAAAAGCAGAGAAATATGATTTTTCCGGAGCAATTCCTGTCTCCTGGGTTCTTTACTGTCGACAGAGGTACGCATCATCAGATGCTCCCCGTCGGCATCAGGAAAGCCAAGATCATTCAGATTTTTAAGTGTTGATTCTTTTAGATGTGCTTTTCTGTTCGTCACGTAATAGATGCCAAGTCCGTTGGCTTTGGCGTATCCCAGGAAATCAAGGGCACCGGGTATTGCCTTTGCAGCAGCAAGATTACACCATTCGTCCCAGTATTCAGGATATGAAGTTCCTTCCAGTATGCTTCTGGCCTGGAACGGACTATTGTCCAGAACGGTTTCATCAATATCCAGGACAATGATTCTGTGTTTATCAACGGTTTTATCTGTCAGATCCTTATCCAACATCAGCTTACCCAGATGAAAGGCCTGATAACACAAAGCACGGTATTCTCCTGACTTTTGCTGATACAAGGTAGCCAGCACCATATGCTCATTCCTGACAGCAGCCTGGGTGTCTGACTTAACAGAAGAAGGTCCTATGACAGTTTCCTGCGAATTATTATCCCTGCCGGTTGAACCGGAATCCTTTTGTTTACAAGAAACAGCGAGTGAAAAAGCAACAATAAAAAAGATAAAATTTCTCATACCGGTTATAAAAATGAAGCCGGGAAAATTCCCGGCTTCAAAAGTACTTATTCCATGAACGATTGAATACTATATATGGGAAAAATTTGCATCTGCCATACGTTTATAACTGTAGTAGCGCCATTTTGCATTTTCTTCAGCGGCAGCAAACAGTTCAGTGGCTTCAACCGGGAACGACTTCTTCAAGGAAGTATACCGGACTTCACTTTCGAGGAACGCCTGGAATTTACTGAAATCAGGTTCCTTTGAGTCAAGCTGGAACGGATTTTTACCCTCTTTTTCGAGCAGCGGATTGTAGCGGTACATTGACCAGTAACCTGCTTCTACGGCGTTTTTCTGCTGTTCATTGCCTTTGCCCATTCCGGCCCTGATACCATGGTTGATACATGGAGAATAAGCAATGATCAGTGATGGTCCGGGGTAAGCTTCAGCCTCGCGCAAAGCTTTGAGGTATTGCGACTGATTTGCTCCGATAGAAACCTGGGCGACATAAACATAACCATAACTCATGGCCATCATACCCAGATCTTTTTTCCTGACTTTTTTACCACTGGCGGCAAATTTTGCAACTGCTCCGACAGGGGTTGATTTCGAGGCCTGTCCACCGGTATTTGAATATACTTCGGTATCAAGAACCAACAGGTTAACATCTTCACCTGATGCAATCACATGGTCAAGTCCGCCATAGCCGATATCATAGGCCCAACCGTCACCACCAAACATCCAGATTGATTTTTTAATGAAATACTGCTTCAGTGCCAGTAGTTCTTTAGCAACCGGAGCGGTTTCCTTTTCAAGCAACGGTAACACTTTTTCAGTGGCAACTCTTGATCCTGCTGCATCGCCCATAGCGCTGATCCATTCCTCACAGGCTGATTTCAGCTCTGCCTTAAAATCACCGCTGAGAATTCTTCCCATGCGATCGGCTATCCGGCTGCGCAGTTTTGAAACCCCGGTGGCCATCCCGAATCCATATTCAGCATTATCCTCGAAAAGTGAATTGGCCCAGGCAGGTCCTTCACCATTCGCATTTTTTGTGTAAGGCGTAGAAGGAGCAGAACCACCATAGATGGAAGAACATCCGGTAGCATTGGCAACCATCATACGTTCTCCGTATAGCTGGGTAATCAGCTTGATGTAAGGTGTTTCACCACAACCGCTGCAGGCACCCGAGAATTCAAACAACGGTTGTGCAAACTGGCTGTTCTTAACATTTTGTTCCTTAGGTGCAATGGTATCCTTATAGGTTACCTTTTTCGAAATGATGTTCCAGAGATTATCCTGCTCCATCTGGCTGTCGAGCGACTCCATAACAAGTGCCTTTGTTTTTGATGGACAAACATCAACACAGTTTCCACAACCAGTGCAGTCGAGCGGGCTCAGCTGAATCCTGAACTGCAATCCTTCGAAGGTTTTGGGAATTGCCTTTAATGAAGGTGTTCCTTCCGGAACCGACTTCATCTCCTCTTCACTGATGAGGAAAGGACGGATACAGGCGTGAGGGCATACATACGCACACTGGTTACATTGAATACAGTTCTCATGAATCCACTTCGGAACAGTAACGGCGATGCCACGTTTTTCATACTCGGTTGTACCGGCAGGGAAAGTACCATCTTCTCGGCCAATGAATGCACTGACAGGAAGATCGTCACCTTTCATTGCATTGATGGGCTCTACAACATCACGGATAAAATCAGGTAAATTCCTTGTATCTGCTTTCTTAACCGGAACCAGTTTCTTCCATGCTGCAGGCACTTCAACCTTAATGGCCTCTCCGCCTTTATCAATGGCAGCATTGTTCATTTTTACAATTTCCTCACCCTTGCGGCCAAAGCTTTTTGCGATGGCTTTTTTCATATGGTCAACAGCAAGTTCGTATGGAATTACACCGGAAATCTTAAAGAAGGTAGACTGCATGATGGTGTTGGTTCGTCCGCCAAGACCGATTTCTTCAGCAATGGCTGTTGCATTGAGCACATAGAATTTAATCTCATTTTCAGCAAGATACAATTTCATATGATCAGGCAGGCGATCCATGGTTTCTTCAACACTCCAGATGCTGTTCAGCAGGAAAGTACCACCCTTTTTCAGACCTTTCAGCATATCGTATTTTTCGAGATATGCCGGAACATGGCAGGCAACAAAGTCAGGTGTGTTAACAAGATAGGGTGATCTGATGGGTTTGTTTCCAAAACGGAGATGTGAAGTGGTTACACCACCCGACTTTTTGGAATCATAGGCAAAGTATGCCTGGCAATATTTTTCGGTGGTATCACCAATGATTTTTATCGAATTCTTGTTAGCTCCAACAGTTCCGTCGGCGCCGATTCCATAGAATTTAGCCTGATAAGTATCCTTATCGGCCAAATCTATTTCAGGAAGCAATGGAAGTGATGTAAATGTTACATCATCAACGATACCCACAGTGAACCTGTTTTTTGGTTCAGCACTCTTCAGGTTGTTGATTACCGACATAATCATGGCAGGAGTGGTATCCTTTGAACTGAGACCGTAACGTCCGCCTATTACAAGCGGCTTATCCGGCCTGTCGTAGAAAAGATCCTTCACATCAAGGTAAAGAGGTTCGCCATTGGCTCCGGGTTCTTTTGTGCGGTCGAGAACGCAGATACGTTTTGCACTGGCAGGCATAACCCTGAAGAAGTATTTGGCTGAGAACGGCCTGTAAAGGTGTACAGAAACCAGACCAATCTTTTCCCCTTTGGCATTCAGAAAGTCGATAACTTCCTTAATTGTATCGGTGATGGATCCCATGGCTATGAGTACATTTTCAGCGTCCGGAGCTCCATAATAGGTAAACGGATGATACTCACGGCCGGTGAGTTTTGTAATCTGCTGCATGTAATCCTCAACAATATCGGGAAGTACATCATAATATTTATTGGCTGCTTCGCGCGACTGGAAATAAATGTCAGGATTCTGCGCAGTACCGCGGGTTACAGGATGTTCAGGATTAAGGGCACGATCACGGAATGCCTGAAGGGCATCCCAGTCGAGCAATGCTGCCATATCTTCGTTTGTTGGGGCTTCAGCTTTCTGGATTTCGTGTGAAGTTCGGAAACCATCAAAGAAATGGAGGAAAGGAACCCTCGATTTTATGGCTGCGAGGTGGGCGACCCCGGCTATGTCCAGAATCTCCTGAACACTGCCGGTTGCAAGCATTGCAAATCCGGTTTGCCTTGTGGAATAAACATCGGAATGATCACCGAAAATAGATAAAGCCTGGGCAGCAAGACTACGGGCCGAAACGTGAAATACACCCGGAAGTAATTCACCGGAAATCTTGTACATATTCGGGATCATAAGCAACAGACCCTGGGATGCAGTATAGGTTGTGGTTAAAGCACCCGATTGCAGTGATCCGTGAACAGCACCGGCTGCTCCGGCTTCAGACTGCATTTCGGTTACTTTCACTGTTTCACCGAAGATATTTTTACGACCGAAAGCTGCCCATTCGTCAACATATTCAGCCATGGTAGAAGAGGGTGTGATTGGATAAATGGCAGCCACTTCACTAAACATATAAGCGATGTGTGCAGCGGCATAATTTCCGTCACAGGTAACAAAATTTTTCTTTTTTGTCATATCAGTAAGTATTTAAAACGCTCATTAACAAGTACTCCCAGATAATTCTGAAAAGCACGGCAAAATTACTTATTTATCGAGTATCTGATGCAATAAATGAAGAGGAATGCAGTGCCGCACCATCTATTTATAATGAATTTAATTAAGTTCCGGGCTAAAAATAATCACTCCGGCCCCACTCCTTCTTTGTCATTCCAGCCAATGATCCTGTATTTTTGTTTTCTACCATCAACAGGAAAACCAGTCCGCAGGAATTGAAACTACTGAATATATGGTGGATAGAAATTTCTGAATTTTCGTTCATACAAATGCCTATTTTTATCGCTGAAATTTTATCATGAATTCGCAGTAATGTCGGAAACAAAAACCGTTAAAATTTTGTTAATTTACCTGAACCAAAGGAAAAACAAATAAACAAGGAGATCATTCTATGTCAAAACTTTCTGTTAACTATATGGGTATCTCACTGAAAAATCCCATTATTGTCGGATCCAGTAACTTAGTCAATAGTGTTGAAATGCTTCACAAACTGCAGGAAGCAGGTGCTGCAGCCATTGTTTACAAGTCTTTGTTTGAAGAACAGATTCAACTGGAAAGTATTCAGTTCCAGGATGAGATGGAATTGTATAATGAGCGGAATGCCGAAATGATCAGTCTTTTCCCGGGAATGGAACACGCCGGTCCTGAAGAGCACCTTTCAAAACTGCGTGAGGCTAAGGCCGCATTGAATATCCCTTTAATAGCAAGTCTGAACTGCGTTTTCACTGAGACCTGGGTTGAATATGCTGAACTGATAGAAAAAACAGGCGTTGACGGTCTTGAATTGAATTTTTTCTCTGTTCCCCGCGATTTTCAAACTGAAGCAAAATCGATAGAAGATGAGCAGGTTTCCGTAGTAGAGCTTGTTTGCAAGAAAGTCAATATCCCTGTAAGTGTCAAATTAAGCCCGTTTTATACCAATCCGCTTCAGTTGATTTCACGGATGGCTAAAGCCGGTGCCAAAGCATTTGTGCTGTTTAACCGGATGTTTGAACCGGACATCAACCTTGAAACCCTTCAGCACAGTACGCCCTTTAACCTGAGTAATGAAGGGGATTATCGTCTGGCACTGCGTTATGCCGGTGTCTTGTATAAAAATACTGAAGCCTCAGTCTGCAGTTCTTCGGGCATCTATTCGGGTAGTGATATGGTAAAAATGATACTAGCCGGGGCCGATACCGTTCAGGTTGTAAGCGCTCTCTACAAACACAAACCGGAACATATCTCCAATATGCTGTCGGATCTTGAAAACTTCATGGACAAACACGGATTTGAAAATCTCAGCGCTTTCAGGGGTAAACTATCCAAAGCTATGGTTAAGGATCCCTACATTTATAAAAGAGCTCAGTATATTGATCTGTTGTTGCATTCAGAGCAGATATTCAGGAAATATCCGCTTGCATGATGTTTTCGGGAAAGATCAATAAATAAGAATATTGCTTATCATTACAGGCAGCTGTCTCAATAGAGGCGGCTGCTTTTTTTCAGAAAGGAAAATCTTCTTCCGTTTTTTTAAGCTTAATTTCTTCCTGCACCGGCATATCGGCGAGGTGGTGAATTTCATTCCCCTCTACAAAAATGGCCCTGTAAGGTCTGGTTGGGCAGGCATATTCACAGGCCCCGCATCCTACGCAAATCTTGTCATTTACTTCAGGAATGGTCAATTGTCCCCTGTATTTTACCATATTTACGGCTTTTGTCGGACAGTGTTCCGAACAGGCTCCGCAATCGGTGTTATCGGTATAAACAACACAATTCTCCTTAATAAAACGGGCTATACCAATTTGAGTGAGTTTCTTTACTTCAGGCAATAATGGCCTGATTGCTCCGGTAGGGCATACCTGTCCGCAAAGATCACATTCAAAATTACAAAAGCCGGAGTGGCTGTCCATATATGGCTGCAGAAAACCCTGAAGTCCGTATTGAAGGAATGAAGGTTGAAGCACCTGAGTCGGACATACGCTGATACACAAATGACATGAAGTACAGGTACGGTTAAACTTCAAGTGACTTTCGGAGCCAGGTGGAGTTGGCACCTGCTTTTTTTCATCCTGAACAGTGGTAGGCTTTTCTCCCCCTTTTATGCGTGTAGCCATGGCCCTGGAAGTTATAAATGCAGAAAAAAGGAACATAGCCCTGAGTATGGTGCGCCGTTGGTTACCCGCTTCACGATCAACCGGTTTTGCTTTCAGTGTTTCTTTACCGGATGAATGCTTATAATATACCCCATCAGAAGGACAAACGTTCAGACAGTTGAAACAGGATACACATCTTGAAATGTCGACTTCCCTGCTTTTAACATCTATGCATTGTGCTTTGCAAACCCTGCTGCAATGCCCACAACTGTTGCACGCTTTCCTGTCGAGGGATATCCTGAAGAATGAAACCTTTGAAACAATGCCCAGAAGGGCACCAACCGGACAGAGTGTATTGCAGAAAAGTCTGCCGTGAAACCAGGATAGCCATCCCAGAATTAGCAGAAAAACAGCTGAATAAGCAAAGGACGCTGCATAGAATCCTTTGTAATAAGTTTTTGCAAGCATAAAGACATTCCTGCTTTCCATGAAATCTGCGACGCCGTTACTTCCAAGAAAGAACAACGGTCTGACAAGATTCGACATGATCCTTCCAAAATTACTGAAAGGATCAAGTAAGGAAATGAGAAAAGTGGTTCCGGCCAGAAAGGATATAAGCGATATTAGCAGAAGGGAATATCTTAAAAAGTAAGATGCTTTCGCATATTTCAATGGTTTTTGTCTTAAAAACCGCCGGTGGATCCATGAAATGATGTCCTGTATGGTGCCCAAAGGACAGATTCCGGCGCAATATATCCTTCCAAAAACAAGTGTTATCAGGATAACGACTAAAAAACCAAGGGTAGCGATTCCAGCCTGCACTGAAAACTTAATCAGGGAGGGTGTAAACTGAAGCCAGGTTACAGCATGAATGAATTTAGGTGGCAACCATTGAGAAGGGTTAATAAACAGGATAAGTGTCAGAAGCAGAAATACAATAGAAAGCCCGGTTCTTAATATCCTCAGCCAGGAATATTTATGCATATCAGATTTTGATCCTGTTTATTGACAATTTATCCAGTGCCATGGAACCCAATTTCATCTCAGAAGCGATCTTAATATGCCTGATATCTTCCGGATTACTTCCGAATATTTTAGTTGCAGCAGCATCGGCAGCAACAATATCAGCTGAAACGATCATCTGCTTCATGTTAACCACATCGGCCACAGACACCCCCCTGGGTCCATTGCGCATCATCACCCTGTAACCGTCGATGACATTCAGGGTTGGTTTGCGCCAGGAAACAAAGTCAGCGATGCATTGGTGCAGATCGTTGCGGTGCCAGTAGCCGCGGTCCCATACAACCCCCATCAGATTTTTCATTGAAAGTGACAGGCTGGCTGAGCTGTGGTGTTTCAGCACAGGGACATTGATAAAAACATCAGAAGAAAGAATCAGCTCATGAACTTTGGCTTCCTTCAGATTCCTGCCACGGGGAATCTTCACAGTCTGATAATACCCTTCGGTATTTCCGGGCACGATTTTACCTCCTGCATCTTTAACCGCTTTCTCAATCCCGCTGTTTTTATAGCAAAGATTCCATTCGTCACAGGTGTTGTCGAATACGTAAACATTTGCAGCACCTGCATCAAGACAATGCTTTACAATCCTGGCAACCAGTTTCGGGTTGGTATTACCCGCCCTTTCAGGTGGCACATCCCAGCCGATATTTGGCTTAACTACAACCTTCTGCCCTTTCTTTACATATCTGGTCATACCGCCAAGAGAGGCTATGGCCTTATCAAACATTACCTCCGGCAAGCCGTCACGGACAGCCACCAGATCCCAAAGGTCCTGAACCGGGGCAGCAGACGAAAAATTAATCAGTCCACCGAAACTACCTGCTGTACCGGCGACCAGGCCAGCACTAACACCCTGAATAATAAAATCGCGACGCTTCATTATCTAAGTATTTGTACAAAATCTGTTACAGTTCTTCGTCCAGTCATTAAATTTTCTGTAATACAAATATATATTTCTTCTGATCACAAAATGAATAAATTGCCTTTCAACATTTACCATTCCTGATCAGATATTCAATTTTGCGGGTATTTGTCAGTAATCAGATAAAAAAGACCACGGGAATCCTGAGATCTGAAATAATTATTTCAAAAATTCCTGATGGAGGTTTGTTAAAAGAAAAAAATTACTTTTGTAAGATTCCGGATCAGGACAGACAAAATAGCGGGCGCTGATCTACAACAAAAACCGAAACAACAATGACAGCAATTTCAAAACCTTTGATTATCAGGAGTATCGCAATAAATTCGGCTGCTATCTTGTTGATCTATTTTACTCCGGCCTTGTCGCATTTGCTGAATTTCCCCCTGTATCTGATCGAACCTATGCGACTCATACTGATATTAGCCATGGTTCATAGTAACAAAAGCAATGCGTATCTATTGGCAATCTCTTTGCCGTTGTTTTCATTTGCCGTTTCCGGACATCCGCTGTTTTATAAGATGCTGCTCATATCAGCAGAGCTTGCTTTGAATGTCTGGCTATTCTTCCTTCTGTCAGTTAAACTAAAAAACAGTTTTTCAGCTATGCTGCTGTCGATCGTTGTGAGTAAGGCTGTTTATTACCTGCTGAAAGCCGGTCTGATTTCAATTGCGCTGATCGGACCGGGACTCTTTTCAACACCATTGTGGATTCAATTGCTAACAACACTTGTTTTCAGCATCTATGCCCTGGTTATCTTAAAAGGGAAAACCACCTGATTTATTTTCCAGTTAAACTGCTTTGACTTTCACCCTTTTTATATTTAGTGATCAGAACCATTAATTCATTGAGCTGAAAAGGTTTCATCAGAAAGGCATTAAAGCCCGAATGTCTTAACATCACTTCAGTTTCGTCGTTGATATAAGCAGTCAGCGCAATTACCGGTAAATCAGGCCTGGCAGATCTGATAATACGGGTGGCATCATAGCCGTTCATTTCAGGCATGCTTATATCCATCAGGACCATTTCTATTCCTGTGTCATTTTTACAGAATTCAACAGCCTCAAGTCCGTTGCGCGCATGAAGAACTTTTATGAAACTTCTGCCGACAGATGCTTTGAGTAGTTCGAAATTTGAACGGGAGTCTTCGGCGATCAGCAATGTTTCCATAGATATCGATTATTATATTCTTAAAAATATAAAACTTCCAAATGACAATACCTGCAACATCAGGTGGCTTAAATGCTCTGCTAAAAATATCAGGGAAAACTTACAAAAATTAACCGAATTAAAATCAGGTGGCTTTAAGTATTATTCGGGCAACATTTTACTGTCCTTGACGGAAGGAAGTTCTGATTGACTGCCCAGACTAAGCTTAATGATAGCCACCAGCATAACTGCAGCACTGATCCATTGAACCGGGGTCAGTATTCTGCCGTGAAATGCATAATCAAAGATGATGGCTGAAAGTGGGAAACACAATTCACAAATGGTGGCAACCATAGCTTTAACCTTCCGAAGTCCATAATAATATAAAAAGATGGCACCTGATCCGGTTGTAAAGGTAATAATCAGGAACACAATCCAGTTCACGGATGTTACCCCGGCAATTCCGGAAAGTGAGCCCGTCGAAAGCACTATAATCAGCATGATCAGAGAAGTAAAACCATACCTGTAGAAGGTTGCAGCCTGAAACGATATACGGTGAAGAATACCTTTACTCAATACAGTAGCTGACCCAAATGCAAAAGCAGCAAAGAGGGAATATCCGGCTGCGAGCGCGGTTTTTGATCCGGTGTGCAGATCGGGCAACATGAAACCGAAGGTCAGAAAATACCCTGATATAATGGCGAGTGATGCCCAGAAAATAAAATTCTTCCTGAACTTTTCGCGCAAAAGGATCGCTGCAAGAGAAATCGCAAAAACTGGCTGAAGTTTTTGCAGGAGTACCACGATGGTAAGATCCCGGAACTCGACCAGGAAAAGAGCCCTTACGATAGCCATGGTTCCCAGGGCTCCACCCATGAGCGCTACGAGAAAAAGATACATCAGGTCTTTACCCGTAAACGTTCCGAGTAATTTATATTCCTTATACAGAAACAGATTCATGATAAGAAACGGAAGCGCATGGAGAATAAATACCACCAGGCTCAGCTCAAGATTGTATAATTGAGGAGTCAGTACGATTCCGTCCAGACCCCATAACATTGCGGAGATACAGATTGCAAAAGCTCCTGTTAGCAGGGAATTTCTGGCTGGCGTCATCTCTGGATACTGTATATGCTGGAAAGAAGTGCAAATGTATGAAATATAACTGTATGTATGCATTCGGCCGGAGAATGCTTTTCACGGTATATTATTCTTTCCCGAATCTTTGCTCTATGATGGCTCTCCTGTAATTGAAAATATGCTGAACACGTTTATTGACCAGCCACAATGCAGCCATTTCACCAAACTTCCCAAAAGGCAGCTCAAAACTTACAATATCCTGCATTTCAATACCCTGGGGAACTTCACGGAAAAGATGCTGATGATGCCAGCGCCTGAAAGGACCTTTGATCTGGATATCAACAAAATATTTATACTTTCTGACATGAGTAATTTCCGTAACCCAGTTCACCGGAATTTTAAGCAATGGACTAACCTTGTATCGGATAATTAATCCCTGATGCATTAATGGTAACGGTTCAGGAAACCTGACTGTAAAATTCATATCAGGAGGTGTAATTCCTGACAGATTCGCAGGATCTGAAAAAAAATTCCAACAGGTAATCATATCTGTTCTGATCAGTTGGGATGTTTCAAACACAGGCATAGTCTATTACTTTAGATTGTTATACAGTGCACTTCAGCTCAAAAGGGAAATTTCATTTTATAAAAAAAATCTTGTCAGTCTGAAAACACCAATTCATGATCAGGTTCAGGATTTTTTCCAACCAGAATGCATGGTTCCGCAATTTTTAATGATTAAACCATTTCCCCAGCTTCGGAAAGACAAAAATAGTGTTTAATATTGCTCGTATAACAATAAACATCAAATTATTTTTTCAAACGATATACTATTTATATATTATTGATTATCAATCTATAATATAACATATCACTGCTTAAGAAAATATTTTTGTTTATTTTTATAACGTTTTTATTAAACATTATATCGTCAGCATAGTTAATATATCAGTACCTAGTTAACAAAATAATCACTTAATTCTTCATACAATGGAAACGAACAATTCTACCATCCGTACAATTATTTTTGTACTGTTGTTATTGCCCGTGATGCTTTTTGGCCAGGCCAGGATGCAGGTAATACACAACTCAGCCGATGCCGCCGCTGCACAGGTGGATGTATGGCTCAACGACCAACTGCTGATCGACAACTTCGCCTTCCGCACCGCTTCTCCGTTTATTGATGCACCGGCAGGGGTAGATTTCGATGTGATTATTCAGCCCTCAAACTCTACCGATACGACCAATGCACTTGCCAGGTTTACCTATAATCTTACCGATGGGGAAACCTATGTACTTGTTGCCAATGGCATTATTGTTCCGACAGGTTACAACCCTGCTACTCCTTTCGACATCCATGTATATGCCATGGGTCGCGAAACAGCTACCAATTCTTCAAACTCTGATGTACTTGTATTCCACGGCTCAACCGATGCCCCTGTGGTAGATGTTGTTGAAACAGGTGTTGGCGCAGGCACCATTGTTGACAATCTCGCATACGGCAATTTTGCCGGTTATCTTGAACTTCCGACCGACGACTATGTGCTGGCCATCCGTGATGAAACCGGTACTGTGACTGTAGCCATGTACCAGGCTCCGCTTGAAACACTTGGTCTGAATGGCGCTGCCATGTCAGTGGTGGCTTCAGGGTTCCTCAATCCTGCCGCCAACAACAACGGACCCGCGTTCGGTCTTTTTGTTGCCCTGCCGGCAGGTGGCGCTCTTGTTGAACTCCCGGTTTACACGCCAATGGCCCGCCTCCAGGTCATTCACAACTCAGCCGATGCCGCCGCTGCACAGGTGGATGTATGGCTCAACGACCAACTGCTGATCGACAACTTTGCCTTCCGCACCGCTTCTCCGTTTATTGATGCTCCGGCAGGGGTAGATTTCGACGTGGTGATTCAACCAGCAAATTCTACAGATACGACCAATGCGCTTGCCAGGTTTACCTATAACCTTATGGATGGAGAAACCTATGTACTTGTTGCCAATGGCATTGTTGTTCCGACAGGTTATAACCCTGCAACCCCTTTTGATATCTATGTATATGCCATGGGTCGCGAAGCAGCCTCTAATCCGGCAAACTCTGATGTACTTGTATTCCATGGTTCAACCGATGCACCCACTGTTGATGTCGTAGAAACCGGTGTTGGTGCAGGTACCATTGTTGATAACCTCTCATACGGCAATTTCGCCGGCTATCTGGAACTTCCGACCGACGACTATGTGCTGGCCATCCGTGATGAAACCGGTACGGTTACCGTTGCCATGTACCAGGCTCCGCTTGAAACACTTGGTCTGAATGGTGCTGCCATGGCAGTGGTGGCTTCAGGTTTCCTCAATCCTGCCGTCAACAACAACGGACCTGCTTTCGGTCTTTTTGTTGCATTGCCTGCCGGTGGCGCTCTTGTTGAACTCCCGGTTTATACTCCAATGGCCCGTCTGCAGGTCATCCACAACTCAGCCGATGCAGCCGCAGCTCAGGTTGATGTCTGGTTAAACGACCAGCTGCTGCTCGACAACTTTGCTTTCCGCACCGCTTCTCCGTTTATTGATGCACCGGCAGGGGTAGATTTCGACGTGGTGATTCAACCAGCAAATTCTACAGATACGACCAATGCGCTTGCCAGGTTTACCTATAACCTCATGGATGGCGAAACCTACGTGCTGGTAGCCAATGGCATTGTTGTTCCTACAGGATACAACCCTGCTACACCATTCGATATCTATGTATATGCCATGGGTCGCGAAACAGCTACCAATTCTTCAAACTCTGATGTTCTTGTATTCCACGGCTCAACCGATGCCCCAGTGGTAGATGTTGTTGAAACAGGCGTTGGCGCAGGTACCATTGTTGATAACCTCTCATACGGCAATTTCGCCGGCTATCTTGAACTTCCGACAGACGACTATGTGCTGGCCATCCGTGATGAAACCGGTACGGTCACCGTTGCCATGTATCAGGCTCCGCTAGAAACGCTTGGCCTGAATGGTGCTGCCATGGCAGTGGTGGCTTCAGGGTTCCTTAATCCTGTTGCCAACAACAACGGACCTGCTTTCGGTCTTTTTGTTGCCCTGCCGGCCGGTGGTGCATTGGTAGAATTACCGGTTTTCACCCCTCCTGATGCGAGGGTTCAGGTGATACATAATTCAGCTGATGCAGCAGCTCAGGTTGTGGATGTATGGTTAAATGATCAGTTACTCCTCGACAACTTTGCCTTCCGCACTGCTTCGCCTTTTATTGATGCGCCTGCAGAAAGGGACATAGACATTGTAATTCAGCCCTCGAACAGTACCGACACCATCAATGCACTTGCAAAATATACTTACAATCTTGAAGCCAACAGTAAATATATACTTGTCGCCAATGGCATTGTGAGCAATTCAGGTTATTCACCGGTTCAGTCTTTTAATATCTATGTATATAACATGGCCCGTGAAGAAGCTTCAAATGGAAGCAATACTGATGTACTTGTATTTCATGGATCCACCGATGCACCTGTTGTAGATGTAGTTGAAGTTTATGCAGGAGCCGGAACCATTGTAAATAACCTTGATTATGGACAGTTCGCCGGATACCTTGAATTGCCGACAGCCTTTTATCAACTGGATATCAGGAATGAAGCCGGTGATGTAACGGTAGCCACTTTCAACGCTCCTTTGGCAGACCTTGGTTTACAGGGTCAGGCTATCTCGGTTCTTGCTTCAAGGGAACAACAGCAATGGCGCTGCCTTTGGCCTTTACGCAGTTTTGGCTTCCGGCGGTGCTTTTGTTCCACTCGGCAACACCACAGGCATCGATGACAATGTTCTTAACAAAGCAGGCTTTTCGGTTTATCCCAATCCCGCACAGGCAGAACTAAACATCGGCTATACGCTTGAATCGGCATCGGATGTCAGTTATCAGATAACCTCCGCAACCGGTAAAATAGTCCGCTCGGTTGTTCTAGGCAATCAGGCTGACAAACAACACAATGAGAAAATCAATATTTCAAATCTTCCTTCCGGTCTCTATTTTGTAACTCTTTTGGCCGGCAATTCTCGCATTACTTCAAAAATACAGGTTGTCAATTAATTTGGTTTAGTTTAAATTGCTCAACTTGAATGGGGCTGTTCCACTTTTGGAGCAGCCCTTGCTTTTTTTCGCATAAGCTACTTAAAACAATTGTCTGGCTTCAGTTTTCAGAAACTCGAGTGCTTTATTCAGGCTTGAATTCTCATTCATCATTTCGGCCTGAAAAAGCAGCTGGGCCAGATCGGTCGCAGTGGCTCCCTGTTCCAGCTTTTCTGCTGCTGAATTTATCTCAGAAATCACCGATTCGCGGGCATTTTTTATCAAAGACCATGCATTTGATGATATGTACAGCTGCTGTGATAGATTATGATCAAATTCCTGCCGAATATTGCTTACCAGCGAATTTTGCAATTCCGATGCAGTTGTACCCGGAAGGACATTTCTCATAATCAGTTGGGAAGGCATCATTCTCTCGAGGAGCAAAACCATTCTCTCATATGCCTGCAACCTTACCGGGGTTACCAAACGCATCCGCTCAGCCAGATTTTCCCTTTCATATTTCTGCTTGTCAAGTAAATTATAGTGTCGTATGATAAAAAACACTGCAGTGCCAGTCATCAGAGCCGGCAACATTATGAGCAAAACATCACGAAATAATTCCATTAGATACGGGATTGGTTTAATTCAGTACAAAGGTCGCATTTTTTCAATTTTTTCCTTCCTAAAATGCTTGTTTCCCGAAATTTAATTTCGTTAAATTTGTCCCGGCTCTATATTACCGGCTTTACCTCAATCTTAAGACACATGAATATACTATCTGACAGAATTACAAGACTATCTGAATCGGAGACCCTTGCAATGACAAGGCGCAGCAGAGAACTGAAAGAACAGGGTTTTGATGTTATCAATCTCAGCATCGGGCAACCCGATTACAACACCCCTGAATATATAAAAGAAGCTGCCAGGGAAGCACTTGACCAGAATTTCACTTTCTATCCTCCTGTGAACGGGTATCCGGATCTGAGAAAGGCCATTGTTGCAAAGCTGAAAAGGGACAACGGCCTGGATTATAGTCCTGAACAGATCGTAGTTTCGACCGGAGCAAAACAGGCCCTTGCGAATACCATGCTGAGCCTGGTTAATCCCGGGGATGATGTCATTGTCCCGGCCCCCTACTGGGTATCTTACAGGGAGATTGTGAAACTCGCCGAAGGAAACTCCATTGTGATTTCAGCAGGTGTAGATACAGATTTCAAAGTAACACCTGCCCAGGTTGAAGCAGCCATTACACCACGAACCAAGGTTTTTATTTTCAGCAGTCCCTGCAATCCGACCGGCTCCGTTTATTCAAGGGAAGAACTTGCCGGTCTGGCAGCTGTATTTGAAAGGCATCCGGGCATTTTCATCATCTCTGACGAGATTTATGAACTGATCAACTTCAAAGGCAAACATGAATCTATCGCCCAGTTTGAATCAATCAGAAACCGGGTAATTATTATAAATGGTGTATCCAAAGGATTTGCCATGACCGGATGGCGTTTGGGTTATTGTGTGGCTGCACCTGAAATTGCAAAAGCCTGCGATAAGATTCAGGGTCAGTTTACCTCAGGCGCATGCAGCATTTCGCAAAAGGCAGCCATTGCCGCTGTTTTAACCAATCCGGAAGAATCGGATGAATTGAAGGAGATGATTGCCACCTTTAAAAGAAGGCGTGATCTTTTCCTCGGGCTGATCAATGATATTCCGGGATTTGTTACCAATGTACCCGATGGAGCCTTTTATTTCTTTCCTGAAGTAAACTGGTATTTCGGTAAGAAGACCGGCGATATTGTTATCAATAACAGCACCGACCTCTGCAACTACCTACTCGACCATGCCCATGTAGCACTGGTCCCGGGGGAAGCATTCGGAAATCCCGATTGTATCCGGCTGTCATATGCCACCTCAGATAAAGAACTGATCGAGGCAGCCTGGCGAATCAAGGAAACACTTGCAAAACTTAAATAATAAAAAATCCCCGGAAACGGGGATTTTTTTTATCATCATTTTTGAATGAAATTACCTTTTAAACCGGGCCAATTGTAAGATCTGACTATAGAAATCCAAACCTGTCGGCAATGAAAATGAGCAGGAGTGTCAGTGTAAAAGCTATGATCGGGGCAATGAGCCACATCAGGAAGAACCGTCTTACTTCTGTTTTTTTAAAAATATTTTTGGTCCCGAGTTTGGCTACCCCAACCCCCAGAATGGCTGCAACGTTGAGCTGAACCAGCGAAGTAGGTATTCCCTTGGTAACAGAAGCCAACAACAGGAGACTTGCCGAAACAAATGCGATGATCACAGCTTCGATCTTCCCGAAAAGCACAATTTCCTTTCCGGTATTCGCCAGAATCTTATTTCCGAAAATTGAACTGCCGATCGCAAAACTTGGCGCAACCATGAGGGTGGAAAGAATCATTATCAGAAGAAAATTCTTATCCCCGGAAATATTGAGTTCATTGGCGGTCATCGATGCAATGGGCCCTGCTGCATTGGCAACATTGTTTGACCCTATTGAGAAGGCAACATACAGTGACATTATAATGATCAGGGCATCAAGTACCGGCTTTTTATTGACATTGCTTGATCTCGAGATGGTCAAACCCCGCTTGCGCATTGGTTTGTAGATATACTTCCCAAAAAAAAGGCTGATAAAAAAAGCAATTACAGGCAGGATAAACCAGGCAGGTATTACTTCAACAAACAGTTTATGTGTATTAACCTGATCAAAATAGAGTGCCGGTGCAATCACTGCCATCACGGTAGACTGACTGGTTGACTGAGGAATACCAAACAAATTGGCTATAAGCAGTGATACGGCAACTGAAAAAAGGATGATGGAGACAACAGGAATGGTCAATAAATCGGGATTGATCAGTTCCTTGCCAACTGTTGTTGCTGTAGCTTTTCCGGCAATGATGGCTCCAAGAAAAACCATGATTCCGAAAAGACCCGGAATAAGACTTTTCCTCACAACATTAGCACCGTAGGCAGCCGAGAATGACGGACCTGTTCCGCTCCCACCCATTGTAATGGCAAGCAGCATTGCAATGATAAAAGGAATCAGCAGGTGAAGAAACAAGGGTGAAACCATATTATGCCAGCGGATCAGCTTTACACATATCTACATTCTTTTATGTCTGCAAATTTAATCTAGTTTGTGAAAGAAATTCAAAAATTAAGGATTCTGCTGAAATTTCTCATGTGCCCGAACCAAGCATGAATGATTTGATTACGGGAGTATGACCTTGCCAGGTATGAATACCATTTTGACATAGCAGATACAACCCGGTTTGAACTTATTCAGTTTAATCAGCAAACAGGCTTTCCAAAGCCAATGTTTATTAACTTTGTACCAAATAACGATTACTTATCTGCAATTCAGGAATAAAACAAATAGCGGATTTTAAAGTAACAGGCTGATTACTGCTGTACTTTTAAAAAATGTAATGATGACTTACACGAATAACGGGATTTCAAATTTTGCCCTGATCGGAGCAGCCGGATATATTGCCCCCCGGCATATGAAAGCGATTAAAGAAACCGGGAACAGACTGATAACAGCCCTTGACAAATACGACGGAGTCGGAATCATTGACAGTTACTTTCCTGAGGCAGACTTTTTCACTGAGCCTGAGCGCTTCGACCGGCACCTGGACAAACTTCGCCGCAAAGGAGATCATAAGATAGATTTTGTAAGCATCTGTTCACCCAACTATCTGCATGATGCCCACATCAGGCTCGCACTCCGGAACGGAGCAGATGCCATCTGTGAAAAGCCACTGGTACTGAATCCCTGGAATGTAGACGCACTGGCCGAAATTGAGAAAGAAACCGGTAAGCAGATTTACACCATTCTTCAGCTACGTCTTCACCCTGCCATTATCGCGTTGAAGCAAAGGATAGAAAACGGACCGGAAGATAAAATCTACGACATCGATCTGAGCTATATCACCAGCCGCGGGCGCTGGTATTTCATTTCATGGAAAGGTGAAAAGGAGAAATCGGGAGGTATTGCCACCAACATCGGTGTACATTTCTTTGATATGCTTTCCTGGATTTTCGGGGAGGTCGTAGATAACAAGGTCAACATTCTTGAACATGACAAAGCTGCCGGTTATCTGCAGCTGAAAAAAGCCAGGGTGAGGTGGTTTCTGAGTATCAATGAAGCAACACTGCCCGGAACAGTCAAAGACGCCGGGAAAAGGACTTTCAGATCGCTTACCATCGAAGGTGAAGAATTTGAGTTCAGCGAAGGGTTTACCGACCTGCATACCCGATCGTATGAAGACATCCTGGCAGGAGGAGGTTTTGGCCTTTCAGATGCCAGGCAAAGCATAGAAACAGTGTTTAATATCAGGAATGCCCAACCGGCAGGTCTCACAGGAGATTACCATCCATTTTTAAAAACACTTTATTAACAAGGTATTAGCAAACTTTTCAGATAAACAAAACATTTTTTTATGAGCGAATCAATAAATATTGGTGTCATCGGGCTCGGTTATGTTGGACTACCGCTTGCCGTTGAATTTGGTAAAAAATTTCCAGTGGTTGGTTTCGACATACACCAGCTGCGTGTAAACGAATTAAAGGCCGGTCATGACCGTACACTTGAAACATCGGATGAGGATTTGAAACTGGCTAAACTTTTAAAATACACAACCGATCTGGAGGAGATCAGGCCATGTAATTACTTTATAGTGACAGTGCCTACTCCAATTGACAAACATAAACGTCCTGATCTGACACCGTTGATCAAGGCTTCAGAATCTGTCGGAAAAGTATTGAAGAAGGGTGACATTGTAATTTATGAATCCACGGTTTACCCGGGGGCCACAGAAGAAGAATGTGTGCCTGTGCTGGAAAAATTCAGTGGATTGAAGTTCAATGTAGATTTTTATTGTGGATATTCGCCTGAACGTATTAACCCCGGCGATAAAGTCCATACAGTTACCAAAATTCTGAAGGTGACTTCAGGATCCACACCTGAAGTTGCAAAGAAAGTTGATGACCTTTATAAAAGTATTATTACTGCCGGAACCTATATGGCATCGAGCCTGAAAGTTGCGGAAGCCGCGAAGGTTATCGAAAACTCACAACGCGACATCAACATTGCTTTCGTAAATGAGCTATCTCTGATTTTCAACAAAATAGGCATTGATACCCAGGAAGTACTTGCTGCGGCAGGAACCAAATGGAATTTTCTTAAGTTTTTCCCCGGTCTGGTAGGTGGTCATTGTATTGGTGTAGACCCGTATTACCTTACTTACAAAGCCCAGGAACTGGGGTATAATCCTGAAATCATCCTGGCCGGCAGGCGCCTGAACGACAATATGGGATTTTATGTTGCCAACAGGGTAATAAAAAAGATGATTCAGAAAGGCCATACCATTGCCGGCAGCCGGGTACTGGTGCTGGGCATGACTTTTAAAGAAAACTGCCCCGATATCAGAAATTCCCGCGTTATTGATGTGGTGTCTGAGTTTAACGAATATTCATGTAAGGTTGACGTTTACGACCCATGGGCTGATGCCGCTGAAGTGATGCATGAATATGGTGTTGCAATGGTTGCAAAACCGGGCACGGGATATGATGCCATCGTGCTGGCAGTGTCCCATAACGAGTTCAAAGAAATGGATATCAGATCATTCGGCAGGGATGATGCTGTTATTTTTGATATTAAAGGATTACTCGATAAATCAATAATTGACGAGAGACTATAGGTCTTATCTCATCAGATTGTATCTCATCAAAAAAAAGTGGCCGGAATGAAAACCCGGCCACTTTTTTTACCCTGCCGCCAATGCATGATTATCCGATCTCAGCTGTCACGGTCATGGCCGGTGGAGTGTGTAAATGGCGTTTAACTGCGCAAAGGTTCGCTGCATTGATCACAGCATCCTTATACTTTTCAGGAAATGATGAAGGCAGAAAAATACGGATGTCGATGTTTGTAATCATATGGGTAGCCGGATCAAATTTCATATCCTGCTCCAGGTGGATACCTTCAGTCGGAATATTGCGCTGATCGCAGAAAGACCTGACGAATATTCCGGCACAAGTGCCTAGCGATGCCAGAAAAAGATCAAACGGGGCAGGTGCCGAACCTTCACCTCCTACCCTTTCAGGTTGATCGGTTACTATACGATGACCGTTGAATTCGGCGATTACTTTCTTTTTGCCTTCAAATGTGATTTTCATGGTATGATTGTGTTGTGGTTTCAGGATTTAATGTTTTAAGGATAATGATTTCCGGAAACTTTAATCATGTTATCATCCCTGAAAAATCAATCCGAAACAGATATAAAAGCTATATAAAGGTAACCTTAACCTCTTTCAGAAATTTCTCCTCAAGCAGACGGGCGATTCGTTTAACCACCGTACGCCTGATTTCAAGCTCTACCGGAAGGCTCGGATCCTGGTGTGCAATGTTGATCCTGGTGCCGATGATAAAATGTATTTCATCGCTTTCAATCAGCATCTTTACAATTCTGTCGGCAGGACCTTTGGTCAGTCGGGTACTGTTATTGTATGTCTTGAGAATTTCCGTAACCTTTCCCAGGGTAAGAATCCCCTCGGTTACAAGATCGATGCCATCCATCATCGAAATGGGCGGCAGATCCGGATCGTCAAAATCGAAGGAATCCTCAATATGCCTGTTCAGTTCCCTTGAGATGATATCGGCTGTAGTTGCCCCGCAGACAATCTTCCTGCCTTCAAATTCTTCAACAATTTTAGCCAGTTTGCTGTCGTTGTGATCCTCGAAAGGGGGTCCTGTACACACCAGCATTCGCCTTGGATTTCTGAAATATATCACCCCGCAGCTTGTATCATCCTTCGACAGATAACCATCATTCACATGGGCAAGGTTCACCACCTTATGGGATAGCTGGAGTGCTGAAATCTCCGGTTCATGGTTAACCAGTTCAGACACATACTGGGCTACATTGTCGCGGCCCCAGCCAAACAGGTATTTCCCACCGAGACCGGATTGGGCAACTCCATCGCTGAAAAAGACGATCCTGTCTTCCTTTTCAGGTGTAAACTCACAACTCTTCAGCTCTTTCCCGGCATTTTTCTCACCGCTGAGCATTACACATGTCCATTCGGGTTCATAAATCTCGGTGCCACGCATAATAACAGCCTGCGGGTTGTCATATTCAAGTATCCTTACCTTTCCGTCAAATTCAATATCTATGATCGTAAAGGTTGAATAACTCATTTTACGTTCACTGCACACCGGAAGGGTATTCATAATGATTTCGGCGATGCGGTTGACCTCCTTATGTTCCAGTGTGAAATTCAGGGCCATTGTAGCAGTAAGGGTTGCAAGCATGTTTGCTTTCACACCGTGACCCATTCCATCCGACAGGACGGCTATAATCCTGTTCTCTTCATTGATTCGTCTCGATAGAAAAACATCGCCACAAATCCTTGATTCATGATGAAATTTTAATTCCGCGTTAACTTCGATGTAAAACCTGTTATCCATCGGATCATCTACTTTTTGCCTGCCTTATGGGATTCAATGATGGAATTGAGCATTCGTTCCGTTTTTGCGGCTCCTTCGCCCAAAAGGAAAGCTATTTTCTGCACCAGGTCGAGGTTTTCATCAATCACTTCGGTTACCCTGTTGATTACTTCCTCCTTTCTTACTTCAGGAAGATACATATCGCGCAGCACAGCACCGGCTATTTTGCCTTTTTTGATTGAGAAAACTGAAACATTGAGTAGCTTATCACCCAGATGAACATCCTTGTTCACCAGGTTCTCATTGTTGGATATTACAGCAGAAAAGAGTTTATAGAACTGGAACGGAAGCAGGGTTTTTATGTCGGCACCCACTAGACCGGGAATAATTTCATTGACTTCAGCAGCATCTTCACCGAGTATATTGATAAAGCTCTGGTTCGATTCAATCACTTTCAGATTTGCATCAACAATCACGATGGCGCTGGGAAGTTTCTGGAGCATGGTTGAGGTACGCTCGAGTGCTTCCTGAGCCAGTTGCTGCTCATGACGCGCCTTCTTTTCCGATTCCATCAGAGCATCCTGTGTGCGGCCGAGTTTTTCGTTTGTAAGCTTCAGTGTCTTGATAAAGTCGTGCTTACTTCTCAGTGAGTACGTAATGCACATGTCGGTCTTAGTCAATCCCTGTGCCACTGCCTTGGCAAAATCGCGGCAGGATTCGTAACCGCAGGCTCCGCATCCCAGTTTGTCTTCAGTATTTATTTTACCAATGACTTTGAGGATTTCTTCCGTTTTCTCTTCGGAAGGCAGAGGCAACCGCTGATCATCCGTCTCAATCACAGCCCTGAAATCCGTCATGGAAACATGTTTCTTACAGGCTTTCTGCCATGTCTTCACATCAAAGTTCTTCAGCTTTTTATTGGCGTAATCGGTAACAAGTGTTTTCCGGGCATATTTTTTCCCTCCGTGGGAAGTGCCGGGCCCCATCAGGCAGCCTTCGCAGTAAAACAGGTTAAAATGCTTGCGGATAAAGTCGATGGAAGATTCAAATTCACGGATGGATTCCAGTACATTTTCCTTGCCTTCGGCGGTGATGATGCTTCCCTGCATCAGGTCCTCACTCAGGTTGGCAGCCTGCAGTATTCCATTGCTGATTGAATAGAGAGATCCCTTATATCCGAGTGGCGGATCAAAATCAGAATATTCAACTGTACTTTCCTTAATCCCCATTTCATTAAAAAGCCTGCGCAACTCAACAAAGGTCAATACAGCATCCACCCTTGAGTTGCCTTCATATCTGAGCGCCTCATCCTTGGCCCCAATGCAGGGACCGATATACACAACCTTTACCTCATTACCATACAATTGGCGCGAAAGCTGTGCCGAGGCAATCATGGGTGTAATCACCGGAGCCAGATTGTCGATGATCTCCGGATGGAATTTTTCAATCAAAGAGATCACCGGCGGACAATTCGCAGTAATGTAATATCTGCCCATGAAGTTTGTAAACAGATCGTGATACTGTTCAGCGACCATATCCACACCAAAGGAAGCTTCGTTCACATAGGCAAACCCAAGTTCCCTGATCATCCTGACAAATTTGCGGTAATCGGTAATGTCATCAAACTCACCCGAAATGCTTGGGGCAACAATCGCAACAACTTTTTCACCGGACGAAAGAATGGCCTTTGTTTCTTCACAACCATCGCGGTATTCAATGGCAAGGGGGGCGCAAACCTGAAGGCAGGAGCCACAGCCGATACACCTGTCGTGAATCACTACAGGTGCTTCCATATTTGACCTGACCTGAATTGCATTCACAGGGCAGGCCCTGACGCATGCAAAGCAGATCTTGCATTTTTCAGAATCAATTGTGATGAGTGGAGGTTTCATCGTTCCGTTTCTTAAGACTCCGGTGTTGCTTTATTGCAGATTCCGGAATCTGAATGAATCAATCAGAATGGCTGATCAATCAGAATATCATCAGAAATTAAAAATCCATTTTCATTTTGTTGAATGCTTCCAGTAAATTCAGGGAATATCTGTTCTCAAGAAACAGATTATAGCGTTGGATCAAAGAACAGATGACACCGGCCCAAAAATTTCGTTCAGTATCATCCTCACCCTTTCCTCATTCAGCTGCTGATATTCCCTGCCATCAATACTCATGAGCGGCCCCTTATCACAACTGCTGAAACAATGTGCCCCGTGAAAGTGAACAAGGTGCCTCAGGTTATTCTCATTCAGGTATTGCTCAATAACCCTGACCAGTACCTTATTCCCCCTGGAGAAACAGGAACTACCCAGACAAATCTGAATATCAACTTTTTGCTCCATTTCAATCTTCGACTTTGGTTGCCATTCATTTATCCTCTTCAAACCAGCAAAACCTGAGCGGAATCGTCAATGGTTCCGGCTCATCCCTTATTCAGACAGAACAAAAATAGTATTTTTTGATAAAAATATCTGTTAAAGGAATAACATTGTTATAAAAATAACAGTAATTTTATCAGCGATTTTCTTCACCGGATAAATCCGGCAATCGTTTTTGCAAAGATAGTATTACTTTAAAACACTGAACCTGCGCTATTCATGTCAGATAAAATAGATGAGATCATAAAAAACCATATGAATGTTCAGCGCGACAGTCTGTTACCACTGTTGCAGGAAATTCAGAATGAGCTGGGTTATCTTTCGGAAGAATCGATCAACCGCATCGGACGGTCGCTGAATCTGCCCACGAGTAAAATTTATGGTGTGGCTACTTTTTATGATCAGTTCCGTTTTGAGCCCAAAGGAACTTTTCACTTTCGCATCTGCCACGGAACTGCCTGCCATATTGAGAAATCTGCCAGGATCATTCAGGAAGCTGAAAGGCTCCTCAAAATCAGGCAGGGGCAGACCACCCGCGATGGTATGTTCAGCATTGAAGTGGTCAACTGTATGGGAGCCTGTGGGTTGTCACCTGTGATATCAGTCAATGAAAAATATTATCATGGGATTCAACCCCGTGATTTAAAAGAGATCATTGAAACCTGCAAAGCAAAAACCGTTTAACATGACTGTGTCGAACCCTTATACAACTGTCAGGCTCAGGGACATCCTGCTGTTGAATCAGCAACCGGAAAATGCTGAGGCTTTTGAAGAGTATCTGAGTCTGCTGAAACGTGATGCTGTTGAGCGACCTGTTATTTTTGTAGGAACCGGTACCTGCGGAATGATTGCTGGTGCAGGTGAAACCCTTCAGGCAATCAGAACCTACCTTGATGAAAAGGAAATTGAAGCCGAAGTTGTTGAAGTAGGTTGTATTGGTTTTTGCGTTCATGAGCCGCTTGTAGATGTTCAGCTTCCCGGGAAGAGGCGTATTTCATTCTCAAAGATTACCCGGGCAAAAGTAGAACCTTTGCTGGACGATATACTGAATACAGTTGTACCTGATGAAAACGTTCTTGGTCAGTATTCCCATCCGCATCATGAAGCATGGGACAATGTACGCCTGTTAGGCGAAATGCCGTTCTTCAGACTTCAAAACCGGCTCGTCCTCAGAAATTGCGGCATTGTCAATCCATTCTCTATTGAAGAATTTATTGTTCGTGGCGGTTATAAATCACTGACCCGCGTTTTACGCAATTACTCATCCGATAAAGTCTGTGAAATCATAGAAGACAGCGGTCTCAGGGGCCGTGGCGGTGGTGGTTTTCCGACCGGTAAAAAGTGGAAAACGGCATTGAACACCCCGGGCGACGAAAGGTTTATGATCTGTAACGGCGATGAAAGTGATCCGGGCGCATTTATGGATCGTTCGCTGTTTGAAGGCGATCCACATAAAATCATCGAAGGCGTTGCCATTGCAGCTTATGCGATCAATGCACGTAAAGCATACATCTATGTAAGGGCTGAATACACCCTTGCGGTTGAGCGACTAAGGCTGGCCATTCAACAGGCTACAGATGCCGGACTGCTGGGTCATAACATCCTTAACAGCGGTTACAGCCTGACGATACAGGTTCGCGAAGGCGCAGGCGCATTTGTCTGCGGTGAAGAAACCGCGCTGATCTCCAGTATTGAAGGCAAACGTGGCACACCCAGGCCAAAACCACCATTCCCCGCATCCCGGGGTCTTTTTGGCAAACCTACCGTTGTAAACAATGTGGAAACACTCGCCAATATTCCTGCAATAATGGAACACGGCCCGGCATGGTTTGCAGGCATCGGAACCAGTTCAAGCAAAGGGACGAAGGTATTTGCCCTGGCAGGAAAGATAAATACAACCGGACTGATTGAAGTGACCATGGGTACTTCGCTCAAAGACCTTATTTATCACATTGCCGGCGGCATCAGGGATGGGAAGCAGATCAAAGCCGTTCAGCTGGGCGGCCCCTCAGGCAGTTGTTTACCGGAACAAAGCCTCGACGTTAAAATTGATTATGAAGCCCTGGTTGAAGCCGGAACGATCATGGGATCGGGTGGACTGGTGGTGATGGATGAAGACACCTGTATGGTGGATATTGCCAGTTTCTTTACCGACTTTCTGCAGCGCGAAAGCTGCGGCAAGTGTATTCCATGCCGTGAAGGATCGAGACGAATGCATGAGATACTGGAAAACATCACCCGGCGTCCGGTAAATGAAACAGGACATGAAACACTTGAACGGTTCAAGGGTGTGATGCAACTGGGCAATCTGGCAGAGGTTATCAGGGATACCTCATTGTGTGGTCTGGGGCAGACGGCACCAAATCCCCTGATCAGCGCCCTCAAATACTTCAGGGAGGAATTCGAGGAACATATTTTTGACCGTAAATGCAGGGCCGGGGTGTGCAAAGACCTGAAGGTTTACTACATTGATATTGAAAAGTGCAACGGCTGCACTGTCTGTGCAAAAAAATGCCCGACTACAGCCATCATCGGATCACCGCGCAATCCTCATTTTATCATTGAAGATAAATGTACCGGTTGTGGTATCTGCTATGATGTATGCAAATTTGTTGCTGTATTTGTCAGATAATCTCAAAGTCAAAGAAGCCAGAACATGAACTTCCCGATAGAAGTAAACAATAAAACCATTACGGCCCGCAAAGGTGAAACCATCCTGGATGCACTGGAGCGGAATGGCATCAAGGTACCAACGCTTTGCCATATGCCGGGGCTCTACCCTACCGGATCATGCAGAATGTGTGTGGTAGAGGTGGAAGGCAAGAGTAACCTGATCACAGCCTGCTCGTACCCTGTGGAAGAATGGATGAAGATAAAAACACATTCTCCCAGGGTTGTAAATGCCCGAAAAACCAACGTGGAACTACTGCTGAGTAATCACCCGGATGATTGTCTTTTTTGTGAGCGAAACGGCAACTGTGAACTGCAGAAATTTGCCGAGGATCTGAATGTCAGGGAACGCAGATTCCCGGGTAAAAAGAATAAGTATAAAGCCGACCCTTCAGGATCCAGTATCGTGAGAGATCCGGCAAAGTGCATTTTATGCGGCAGGTGTGTCAGAACCTGCGACGAGATTGTCGGGGCAGTGACACTGGGGTTTATCGGCAGGGGTAACAAAACCATTATTGGCCCTCCGTTCAATAAACAGATCAACCTCTCAAGCTGCATCACCTGCGGTCAGTGTGTCATGGCCTGTCCGACCGGAGCATTGCATGAAAAAAGACATTCGTCCGATCTTCAGAATGCACTTCACAACCCTGACCTCCATGTTGTGTTGCAATACTCCCCAACGGTTACAGTAAGTGTGGGAGAGGAATTCGGACTGAAAGCCGGGAAAGACATGACCGGAATACTGAATGCTGCACTGAGAAAGACCGGGTTTGATAAAGTATTTGATTCTTCGTTCGGTGCTGATCTTTACATTACTGAACTTGCAGCTGAAGTTGAACAACGGTTAAAAACAGGGGAAAATATTCCTGTTTTCAGCAGCGATTGCCCTGCCTGGGTAAAATATACCGAACAGTGGTATCCCGAAATTCTGCCGAACCTTTCGGCATGTAAGTCGCCTCAGCAAATGCTTGGCTCTGTTATAAGCAGTTATTACACTGACCTATTTCATATAAATCCGGATAATCTGTATACAGTTTCGGCCATGCCCTGCACTGCCAAGAAATTTGAGGCTCAGCGTGAGCAGATGACCCACAAAGGCATTACCGATGTGGATGCTGTGCTGACTACCCGGGAACTGGCACAGTTTATCAGGCTGAATGGCATAGACATAGAACAGATTGAAAACGAACTGGCCGATAACCCCTTTCATGTAAGGAGTTCAGCAGGAAGGCTGCTGAGCGTATCAGGCGGTGTTACAGAAGCTTTAATCCGCACTTTGCATTACAGGCTGACCGGCAAGGATATGACTCAGCCTAAGATCAGTGAATTACGGAATGGTCGTGAATACAAAGAGGTAAAGATGAAAATCGGCGATTTTAAACTTGGTTTTGCCGCAGTTAGTACGGTGAGGCAGGCTGCCAGGCTGATCGGTGAAATTAAGGCAGGACGCAATGATCTTCATTTTATTGAAGTAATGGCATGCCCTGGAGGATGTGTTAACGGAGGTGGCCAGCCCATTGCCTGCGATACAGGAGCAATCAGGGCAAGGATCAAGACTGTTTACGAAATTGATGAAAAGGACCCCATCAGGTTTGCACACAAGAATCCGGCTGTACTTGAATTGTACCGTGATTTCCTGGGTGAGCCCATGGGTGCCAGATCCGTTGAGTTGCTGCACACTTCCTATAAAAAGCGGGAAGTTCCATTGTAAAGGGTAAAACTTATATATCATGGAGCCGGAAAAGTACAGAATCAAAAAGCAACTGGTCAGCACTGTCAAGGAACGGTGCCGTGTTTGCTATACCTGTGTGAGGGAATGTCCGGCCAAAGCCATCAAAATAAGTAATGGTCAGGCTGAAGTCATTCCGGAGAGGTGCATAGGTTGCGGCAACTGCATCAAAGTATGCAGCCAGAATGCCAAGTTATTCCGCAAAGAGACCGATATTGTAAGTATGCTTACCGGTGGCGGCTATGAGTGTGCAGCCATTGTTGCGCCAAGTTTTCCTGCTGAGTTTTCGGAAATAAAGAACCACCGGCTATTGGTTTCTTTGATCAGATCGCTCGGATTTACCTATGTTTCGGAGGTTGCATTTGGTGCTGACCTTGTATCGGAAGAATACAAGAAATTGCTGAAAGCCGGCAACTATCCCCCTGTGATCTCCTCGGATTGTCCGGCCATTGTCAGCTACATAGAGCATTACCATCCCGATCTGGTTGACTCACTTGCACATGTTGTATCACCCATGGTAGCCATGGGTAAGGTGATGCGTAAGCGTTACGGCGAAGACCTGAAAATTGTTTTCATCGGACCCTGCATTGCCAAGAAAGATGAATCAGACGAAATAGATGCAGCACTAACCTTTCGTGAGTTGCGCGAAATGATTGCCAAAACCGGACTTAAACCAGCCGATGTTACCCCCAGTGAATTCGATCCGCCTTTGAGCGGAAAAGGAGCCATCTTCCCCGTGAGCCGGGGATTACTGAATACTGTCGGGGTAAAAGAAGACATCTTTGAGCGGAATGTGATTGTGGCTGAAGGCCGCTCGGATTTCCAGGAAGCCATCAAGGAATTTGAAAGCGGACAAATAGCCCAGGAGCACCTTGAGCTGCTTTGCTGTGAAGGTTGCATCATGGGGCCAGGAATGTCGCCGTACCCGTTTTTTTCTTCCAGCAGCCGCCGGTACCGTAAGCAGGCCAGTGTAAGTGACTATGTCATCAATAAACTGGAAACCCTCGACCTCGCACAATGGAAAAAAGATATTGAAGAATTCAGGAGTATTGATCTTTTCAGGGAATTCATGAAAAGGGATATCAGGGTAGCGCGGCCTGCCGATGGAGAGATTACCAAAGTATTGAACAGGATGGGGAAATTTGATCCTCAGGACCACCTTGACTGCGGGGCCTGTGGTTATGATTCCTGCCAGGACCATGCCATTGCCATTATCAGGGGGCTTGCCGAACATGAAATGTGTCTCCCATACGCGATGGAGAAACTTCACAATTACATCCGTGAACTCAATATATCGAACGAGAAGCTCGCCAATACCCAGGAAGCTTTGAAGCAATCGGAGAAGCTTGCTGGTCTTGGGCAACTTTCGGCCGGAATAGCCCATGAGTTGAACAACCCACTGGGTGTTATAACCATGTACAGCAATATCCTGAAGGATGAAGCACCTTCGGAAGATCCAATAAGGAAAGACCTTGAGCTTATTGTTGAACAGGCTGAAAGGTGCAAAAAAATTGTGGGCGGATTGTTGAATTTCGCCAGGAAGAACCAGGTAAATTTCACCGATGTGAACATCAACAATCTTGTTGAACACTGCATCAGTTCAGTTATAGCACCTGTAAATGTCAGAATATCCCTTGAATCGAACATTAAGAATGCCGAGGCCCACCTTGACTATGACCAGATGGCCCAGGTATTTACCAACCTGCTTAAAAACGCGGTTGAGGCAATGCCTGAAATTGGCGGGAGTATTCATATAAGAGTTACCGACTCAGCAGATGAAATCACTGTTTACATAGCCGACTCGGGAACAGGTATCGCCAAGGAAAACATGGGCAAGCTTTTCACACCTTTTTTCACAACCAAGGCTATTGGAAAAGGAACCGGACTGGGATTGCCCATCATATACGGAATTGTCAAAATGCACAAGGGAAGCATTTCGGTCAAATCGAACGCAGACCACACAAAAGGGCCCACGGGAACTACTTTTACAATCACATTCCCAAGACGGCCGATAACCTGATATTCAGGCACATAACAGTACTTAAAAACTATACCAAAAGCCACAGAGCAGAATAAAGAAAGAAAGAAAATGAAAAAAACAGTATTGATTGTTGATGACGACATGGATTATCTGTTTCAGATGAAAATCAAGGTTGAGCAGTTTGGATTTGAAACCATTACTGCTGACGGACAAAAGGAAGCTGAGATGATCATCGAGACCACCAGGCCCGACCTGGCCATCCTTGACCTGATGATGGAAAATGACGACAGCGGGTTTATTCTGGCCTATAAAATAAAACGAAAGTATCCTGATGTACCCATCATCATTGCAACGGCGGTTACTGCAGAAACAGGTATGACATTCGATATAAACTCAGATGAGAACAAACAATGGATCAAGGCAGACCTCTTTCTCGACAAGGGAATCAGAGCCGACCAGTTGTTAAAGGAAATCAACAAATTGCTTAAGATCTGATCATGGCTGAATACAAGATTCTGGTGGTAGATGATGAGCCAGGCATCCGGATGGGTACAAAACGTATCCTTCAAAATTACAAGGTTGATTATCCATTCATGGATGAGCACATTGAATTCATTGTGCTTGAAGCTGCTACCGGTGAAGAGGGTATTGAAATTATTGACCGTGAGATGCCGGACATCATACTGCTTGATAACAAACTTCCCGGCATACAGGGTGTTGAGGTACTTGAGTATGTAAAAAAGAAGCTTTATGATATTGTTGTCGTTATGATCACTTCCTATGCTTCGCTTGAGCTTGCTGTTAAAGCGACCCGGGACGGAGCTTATGATTTTATTCCAAAGCCTTTTACCCCCCAGGAACTCCGTGGATCGATCGAGAACATCACCAAGCAGCTCTTTCTGAAAAGGATGACCCAGAAGATGAACAAGGAGGGAAAACTAATCAGGTTCCAGTTTCTGTCGGTTCTTTCACATGAGTTAAAAGCACCGATCAATGCCATTGAAGGATATGTGAAGATGATGAATGACAGGCAGTTTGGTGATGATATGGCTGCTTATCAGGAGATGATTGACCGGATGCAGGAACGAATCAAAGGAATGCGCAGTCTGATTATGGATTTGCTTGATCTGACAAAAATTGAGTCCGGAAAACCTGTCCAGCACCTTGAGTCTGTCAACATTACAGGTATTGCACAGATATCGATCGATACCATGCGCCCCTACTCTATTCAGAAAGATGTTGACATCTATCTGAACACGAAAGAGAAGATCATGATGGACGCTGATCCGAACGAGATCGAGATAATTTTTAACAATCTTATCTCCAATGCTGTTAAATATAACAGGAATGGAGGAAGGGTTGATGTATTTATTGAATCAAAGAAAGAAGCCATCGTTTTTCAGGTGTCTGATTCCGGCATTGGTATGACAGACGAAGAAAAGGCGAAATTATTCCAGGATTTTGTCAGGATAAAGAACCAGAAAACCAAAAATATTACGGGATCAGGTCTCGGACTTTCGATATTAAAGAAAATAGTCGACATGTACCATGGTGAAATAGATGTTCAGAGTGTACCTGACAAGGGTACTACTTTCACCATTACGATTCCCGTTAATGCTCAAACCTGAAAAATAAGACAACATGAACAAAAAACTACCCGATAAAACCGTGGAAAGGCTCAGTCAATACAGGCGGGCTCTAATGAATTATCAATCCGGGGGAAAGCAGCACATTTTCTCACACGAAATAGCCAACCTCCTCCACATAACTGCGGTTCAGGTTCGGCGCGACATCATGCTCATAGGTTATACAGGAACCCTCAGGCAGGGGTATGATGTAAAAGAACTGATTGAAATTATCGGCAAAATTATTGACACCCGCGACGGGCAAAAGGTAGCCGTTATCGGAATCGGAAATCTGGGCCGCGCCATTATGGGTTATTTCAGTGGAAAACGGACCAAATTGATGATTGTGGCTGCATTTGACAACAATCCTGAAAAAATCGACAAGATATATGCGGGTGTGCAGTGTTATCACATCGACCAGATGACGGACATCATTCGTAAAGAAGGTATTTCGGTTGCAGTGATTTCTGTTCCCGGAGAAGCTGCTGCTCAGGTTGCCGAACAACTGGTAATGGCTGGCATCAGGGGTATTCTGAATTTTTCACCCAAGGCCCTCAATGTTCCCACACACGTATACCTTCAGGAATATGATATGATCACGATGTTGGAAAAAATCGCCTATTTTGTAAAAAAGGCTTAGATCATACGCATGAAAATCTACTACAACCTCGAGAACATCGGACAGATAAGGAATCCGGTTATTACAACCGGTTCGTTCGACGGGGTTCACATAGGTCACAAAACCATCCTGAACAGGTTGCGTGAATGTGCTTCCGCCATTGACGGAGAATCGGTTTTGATTACGTTCCATCCGCATCCCCGTAAAGTGCTTTTTCCCGATACTGCTGGCAGAACATTGCTGCTGATCAATTCGCAGCGTGAAAAGATAGAATTGCTGAGAAAAACAGGACTCGATAACCTGTTCATCCTCAATTTTACCAGGGAGTTCTCCGAAATTTCATCCATTGATTTTATCAGGAATATCCTGGTTGGAAAATTGAATGCAAAAAAAGTCATCATCGGGTTTAACCACCATTTTGGCCATAACCGTGAGGGTAACTTCGATTACCTGTATGAACTTGGTCAATACTATAATTTTGGGGTAGAAGAAATTCCCGAACAGGACATTCACAACGAGACCGTCAGTTCGACCCTCATCCGTAAAGCCTTGCTCGAAGGCCGTATTCAGCGGGCAAATGCCTATCTCGACCATCATTACATCATCATCAGCGAGCTCTTTGAAGGAAGTGCGACCTGCCGGTCGATGAATTTCCCTACCCTTCGCATTAAGATTGAAGAAGAGAACAAACTTGTTCCAAACGACGGGGTTTATGCAGTAAATGTGCTGATCGACGGCGAATTTTACAAGGGGATTCTGAATATAAAAAATTCCTTGCCAGTTGAGGTAAGGAGAATCGATGAAATCATGATAGACCTTCACCTGTTTGATGAAATACAGGGTCTTAAAGGGAAAACGGCAACAGTATTCTTTGCCAAGCGTATCCGCGATGAACTTCAGTTCTCCGATTCAGGGCAGATGCGTCGTCAGCTGGATGCTGATCTGATTGAAGTTGAAGAACTTATTTACTAAATTATGGAGAACTCCGGAAAATCACCGATTGAAATCACTTTTCTGGGCACCGGAACATCCATAGGTGTGCCGGTTATCGCCTGTAATTGCCTGGTTTGTAAATCGGGTGACGCCCGTGACAAACGTTTCCGTACTTCAGCCATAGTCAGGGTTGATAATCAGAGTATTGT
Organism: Bacteroidota bacterium; assembly: GCA_009773455.1. GTDB lineage: Bacteria > Bacteroidota > Bacteroidia > Bacteroidales > Lentimicrobiaceae > Lentimicrobium. The sequence continues at coordinate 190,467 of WSXU01000009.1, forward strand.
TATTGACTGCGGGCCCGATTTCAGGTTCCAGATGCTGAAACAAAATGTAGAAGACATTGATGCTGTAATATTTACACACGAGCATCGCGATCATATTGCCGGGCTTGACGACATCAGGGCGTTTAATTACATCCTGAATAAGAATATTCCCATTTATGGATCAAAGAATGTCATGGAGGCCATTCAAACAGAATTCCCATATATATTCTCGGAAAGCCGTTACTTCGGAGCACCTCAGCTCACCATACACGAAATAACAAACGAGGTATTCTCTATAGGGGAAACCAGTATTCAACCGGTGCAGGTCCTTCACAACAAACTGCCGGTATTTGGATACAGGATTGGCGATCTGACTTACATTACCGATGCCAGCCAGATTCCTGAAGCCGAGAAACCAAAAATCATGGGCTCCAAAGTTTTGGTACTCAATGCGCTGAGAAACTCAAAACACATTTCACATTTATCATTGGGTGAAGCGCTGGCCCTGATCGAAGAACTTGAACCTGAAAGGGCCTATCTGACCCACATCAGTCACTTCCTTGGTTTGCATACTGAGGTGGAAAAAAAGCTACCCTCAAATGTTCATCTGGCTTATGATAACCTCATTGTTGAGGTATAAATAAAGAACCGCTAAACTGCCTGAATATTAGGGTTTCAGGTTAGGAATCCGGGCAAAATTGAAGTAATTTTGTACTTCTTTTTATTCTGATACATTGAATTAAATATCAATAACATAATGATTTTTACACCTGAAAAATGCAGCATAACTGACCAGCGGATGAAACCTTTCATCGACCCTCAGGAATTGTGGGATTATATTAACAATACAAGATCGGATGCTTCGCTGGTAAAAGGGGTGATAGCGAAATCCCTTGAAAAGAAAAGACTCACGCTTCAGGAAACAGCCATCCTGATCAATGCTACCGATCCTGAACTGATCGAAATGATTAAAGAGGGTGCCCGTGAACTGAAGAAGCGGATTTATGGCAACCGCATTGTGCTGTTTGCCCCGCTTTATGTCGGCAATAAATGCACCAATAACTGCAAATACTGTGGTTTCAGGGCCTCAAACAAAGAAGCCGTGCGCAAAACGCTGAGTGATGAGGAACTGATCAGGGAAGTTGAAGCCCTGGAAGATAACGGACAAAAGCGGCTTATCCTCGTTTATGGCGAACATCCTGAATATTCCCCTGAATACATCGCCCACACTGTAAAAACGGTATATGGTGTAAAGAAAGGACCCGGTGAAATCCGTCGTGTAAACATCAATGCTGCCCCCCTTGACATTGAAGGCTTCAGAATTGTGAAGGAATCAGCCATCGGCACCTATCAGATATTTCAGGAGACCTATCATCCTGAAGCCTATAAGACCTATCACCTTGGAGGCAAAAAGCGGGACTTTGATTACCGGCTTACCGGGCTTGACCGGGCCCAGGAAGCAGGGATCGACGATGTGGGAATCGGTGCGCTTTTTGGCCTTTACGACTGGCGTTACGAAGTTCTCGGGCTTGTCCGACATACCAACCACCTGGAGGCCTGCTACCATGTCGGCCCCCATACCATCTCCTTCCCGAGGATCCAGAATGCTTCAAAACTGGATATGGGTGAAGATTACACCGTCAGCGATGAAGAATTTGCCAGACTGGTTGCCATACTCAGGTTAGCGGTGCCCTATACCGGAATGATTCTGACTGCCCGTGAAAATGCGAAACTGCGGCACGAAGTGATCCAGTTCGGGGTTTCACAGATCGATGGGGGCACAAAGCTGGAACTGGGTTCATATTCTGACTCCGTCAATGAAGATCAGGATCTTAACAAAGAGCAATTCCAGATCAACGACAACCGATCGCTGAACGAAATCATCGATGAACTGGTCAGCAACGATTTTCTCCCCTCCTTCTGCACAGCCTGTTACCGACGCGGCCGGACTGGAGAACACTTTATGGAATTTTCGGTTCCGGGCTTTATCAAACGTTTCTGTTCGCCGAATGCCATGCTGACCCTGGCCGAATATCTTGAGGATTATGCTCCTGCTGATACGAAAAAGAAAGGATGGGAAGTCATTGAAAAGAATCTGGATGAACTACAGGAACATGAAGATTCAGTCAATATCAATGAGCTGAGGATACGGCTACTGAGGGTTCAGTCGGGTGAACGGGATTTGTATTTTTAAAAGTTCAAAGTTCAAAGTTCAAAGCTCAAAGCTCAAAGCTCAAAGCTGCAGGTAACAGGATCAAAGTTCCAGATTAAAAGTGCCTGTTTGATTTTCACAGAGTTGTTGAGGAGATGCTGATTGAAGTCAAATAATATATTTTAAAAGATAAGTCCTGAAAAATGAAAGAAACCAGAATTATCGGGCTGCTGATCAGAGACAGGATCAAGGAAGCCGGCCGCGTACAGTTAACGCTGACCAAATATGCCCATCTTATCAGGTCAAGGCTGGGTTTTCATGAACTGAATGCAAATACCTGCAGCCGGGCAGGGGTCATTATTCTGCAGTTATCGGGTAATACCGAGGAATGGACTGCTTTCGAGGCAGATATTTCAGAAATCGGCGGTGTTGAAATGCAGAAAATGTCGTTTATACTCTAAAAGTCAGAAAACAATGGCCATCACAAGAATACTGGGAGTCAATGTAAGCAACCGGACTGAGGTTGCTGCAGAAGTTCAGAAGGTACTTACCCGCTACGGTTGCTCCATCCGCACACGGCTTGGAATCAACGACCTGGAAGAAGAAGGAATTCAGGGTGCCGGTGGATTGATTATCCTTGAATTGTCAGGAGATGCGCTGGAATGGGAAAAGATGGAAACTGAACTCAGGAAAATCGATAGGATTGAAGTCAACAGGATGGATTTCAGGAGAGAAAACGTGTAGGAATGACGAATTACGAATTACGCCCTTCGACAGGCTCAGGGTAAAAATGACGAATTACGCCTGCCCCGATGAAGCGCAGTGCAGGCGGGAAAGGACGAATTACGAATTACGAATTACTGGTTGGGAAAATCTGATTTAAAGCTGTTAACTCTTGGTTTTAGTTGTTAACTGCTTACTGCTTACTGCCAACTATCAGCTGCCTGCTGCCTGCTGCCTGCTGTTAATTGCCAACTAAGATTACGAATGACAACTTGCCTCATGAGAACGGAGTGATAAAGAAGGTTTACAATTTTCACTCAAAACTCATCACTCACAACTCCCTGTTACTTTTCCCTGATGATGGTAACAGCTCCGGTGTAGGTCCTGTTCCTGAAATAACCGTAAGTATTCAGTTTATAGTAATAGGTACCATCGGGCAGGTTGTCGCCGTCCCAGTCGTTCTGGTAATTGCTGTCTTCAAATACCTTTCTTCCCCATCGGTCAAGTACAAACAATTCCATCCTTTGATACTCATAGGTAACAGGCACATACTCACTTCCGGAAGATCCTGTGTTCGCCTTGGCAATCCTGAAAAACCCGTTCGGGTCGGTGGGTGGGGTAAAAACATTCGGAATGAAGAGTTTTACATCTGAAATAATAATTTTAACAATGATCAGTGTATCACATCCCTGGTTGTTGACGGCTTCGAGTTTGACTTCATAGAAATTCTTTGTTGAATCTGCATCAAAAGGGAATAACTTTAATTCATATTTGTGATTGGGGCTCCGTTCTCTTGATTTCGGAGACCCATCGCCAAAATCCCATTCCCAGCGGACAATATCAAGGTTTTCAGTAAACGAGAAATTAATCAACGGATTTTCAAGGTAAACTGTATCAGGCAATGTTTCAACCTCGATTTGTGTTGCCGGCAGTTCCGACACCACATAATTGGAATCGATCAGGCATCCGTTGGCATCGGTAATCTTCAGGTTATTGATGCCACCGCAGGCATTCTCTTTAACTCCGTTATCCCCGTTATTGGTCATTGGTCCTGCATTCCAGAGATATTCATAGGGCATCAGACCACCCGAAACGAAAGCAACTATGTTTGCTTCGCACTGACCTGCACAGGTCTTTCTGTTTTCCTCGATAATAACCGATAAAGCCGGATGAAAAGAGATTTCATCCCCAGTATAGGTTGAAATCAATGATGTTCCATCGGATTTGCGGTAATAACAAGTGGCATCATCCCAGCCAATTAAACCGGCTTCTATGCCTGTGGTGAAAGTTAGACTCAGCAGGGTTCCGTCGGAGATACTTATCGGAGCTTCGGAGTGCCAGATTATTCTCACGGTAGTATCCACCTGGTTCACAGTAAGGAATCCCGACTGTAATTGTCCGTTGATTTGCCCGAAACCTTCGTAGGTCAGCGTTTGAGCAGGATAAGTCAGGGTGAGTGAAATAGAATCAATATCCTGAAGACCTGTTACCAACAGAGGTGTGGTGAATTCGCTGTAGGGACACAAAATGCCACCCTGTACACCGGTGGTAGCATCCTGGGCCCGGGCTGTTTGTCCAAAAAAAGCAACAATAAACAGTGATATCAGATAAACGGGAAATGTTTTTGCGAAACGCTTCATCATACCTGGAAGGTAACTTTAGAACAACACAAACCGGTTGCAGGTGACTAAAATAAAAGGGCTAAATTACAGATTTTTATCCTTTCAACAGCCTGATAACGCAAAAAGAGGGATTTTCGTGTGAAGCAGGAACAAATGAAACTTAAAAATATCCACCCGACAGCATAAGCAGGGTACATTTGCTTTCAACCTTGATTTCAAGTTCCCTGGCTTTGTCGGCAAACTCCTGGTTCCAGGTGCCCGGGTTGAAAATAATCCGCCTCGGCCTGATCACATCAAGGATATAACTTACATATTGCTCCTGATTCTGGGGGCCGATGTACATGGTAACCGTGTGAACATCATCAACAACCGGAAAACCCTTCTGAATCTGAACACCGGCAACCTCGCCCTCCCTCAGTCCAATGGCAACAACCGGATAATGATACAACACCAGGTCGTTGATGCAAATGTTGGAATACCGGTCAGGGTTTGCACTGGCACCGAGAACCATGGTTTTTTTATGCGTATGCTCTGACATTTGCCTGAGGTTGATTGTGCAAAGTTATCATAAGCCCGGAAATCGTAACCTTTCTGCCAAACAGGAAAAACCGGCACTATACTTCCGACAGCAGTATGTCAAGATTTTCGAATTTTTGCCGGTAGTCTTCCATTGACGCCTTGATTACAAGGTAGGCTTCATCTGGTCCGTAGGTATGGGTGATTTCACAATCGCGCTGATTGCCGGGAAGATCCTTATAGGTCAGGAAATAGTGTTTCAGCCGGTTAACAATCAGTGGCGGAAGTTGCTGAAAATCAGTGTAATCTCCATATACAGCATCATTTTTAAGAACAGCGATAATTTTATCATCGGCCTGGTTTCCGTCAATCATCCTGAAACCACCAATGGGTATGGCCTGAACAAGGATATCACCGTGTGAAATGCTCTTCTCAGCAAGTATACACACATCGAGCGGATCGCCGTCACCAATGATTTCTTCCTTGCCCGATTTGCTTGCCGCAAAATCGGCTACTTTCTTACCGCAAAGTGTCTGGGGAACAAATCCATACAGGGCCGGAAGCACATTTGAATATTTCTGAGGACGGTCTATCTTAAGATATCCGGAAACCTTATCCACTTCATACTTAACTGTATCTGTGGTCACCATCTCTACATAGCAGGTTATAATCTGCGGGGCATCGGAACCAATCTCAACCCCATGCCATGGATGTGATTTATACCTTAATCCCATCAGCCTTCCAATGGGATCCATGAGTCTGTTTGCCATAAATTTCAATTGTTTTATTATGAATAGCCACGAAGGCACAAAGGTAACAGGCTTTCAGTATATTTCCCGAAGATTTATATAAAAAGACCAGGTCAGATTGTCATAATGGCAATTTTTATATATGTCATATTGACAGATATTTTTAATTTTAACCTGCTGGCAGGTCTTTTGATGATCTCCTGATTACATCCAATTCACCTGATAAAAGGAGATAACATGAATCAGAATAATTTCACCATCAAAGCGCAACAGGTCATACAGCAGGCACAGGAAAACGCACTCGCGTTGAACCACCAGGCTGTGGAACCTGTCCATATATTGAAGAGCCTGCTTTCGACCGATGAGAATGCCGGGGCTTTCCTGCTCAGGAAATCGGGCATTGACCCTTCCCTTATTGAAAATATTCTCAATGCAGAACTCAAATCGCTGCCTGTAGTTACAGGGGGCGAGCAGTATTTCAGCAATCAGTCATCAAAAGTATTTCAGACTGCTTCAGCTTTCGCCAAAGACTATGGCGATGAATATGTTACAGCCGAGCATCTGCTTTACGGCCTGCTTGTTTCAGGCGGAAGAGCCTCTGAAATCCTGAAGAATGCGGGTCTTACCGAGAAGGACCTGAAATCCTCCATTAAGGAGATGAGAAAGGGAGCAAAAGCAACAACAGCCAGTTCCGATGAAACCTGGAATGCCCTGAACCGCTATGCCCGTAACCTGAACGAGCTTGCCAGGACAGGCAAACTCGATCCTGTGATCGGCCGCGACGAGGAAATCAGGCGGGTACTGCAGATATTGACCCGCAGAACAAAAAACAATCCCATCCTCATCGGGGAACCCGGTGTCGGAAAAACAGCCATCGCTGAAGGGCTGGCACACCGTGTCATCAACGGTGATGTGCCTGAGAACCTGAAATCAAAGCAGATTTTTTCACTTGATATGGGGGCATTGATAGCCGGTGCAAAATACAAGGGTGAATTTGAAGAACGGTTGAAAAGTGTAATCCGTGAAGTCATAGAATCGGATGGCGATGTGGTGCTTTTTATCGATGAAATCCATACCCTGGTGGGTGCCGGTGGTGGCGAAGGTGCCATGGATGCGGCCAACATCCTTAAACCAGCCCTTGCCCGCGGAGAGTTAAGAGCCATCGGGGCTACCACACTGAAGGAATACCAGAAATATTTTGAAAAAGACAAAGCCCTTGAACGCAGGTTTCAGATCGTGATGATTGATGAACCCGACACCCTGAGTGCCATATCCATCCTCCGTGGATTGAAGGAACGATATGAAACCCACCACCAGGTGAGGATCAAGGACGATGCCATCATTGCAGCCGTTGAACTTTCGCAGCGTTACATCAGCGACCGTTTCCTTCCCGACAAGGCCATCGACCTTATTGATGAAGCCGCATCAAAACTCAGACTGGAAATCAATTCGGTCCCCGAGGAACTGGACGAAGTTGAACGTCGCATCAAACAGCTTGAAATTGAAAAAGCTGCCATCAAACGTGAAGGGGATAACAACAGAATCAAAGGCATAACTGAAGACCTGGCCAACCTCACCGAAGAACGAAATACCCTGAAGGCCAAATGGAAAGCCGAAAAAGACCTTGTCGACGGCATTCAGCAAAGTAAAAACGACATCGAACACTATAAACTGGAAGCAGAGAAAGCCGAGCGGGAAGGGGACTATGGTAAGGTGGCCGAAATCAGGTACGGCCGTATCAGAAACTCTGAAGAGAAACTTGCTTCCCTGAAGGACAAATTGAACCAATTGCAGTCAAATTCGGCACTGATCAAAGAAGAGGTAGGGGCTGAAGAGATCGCTGAAATCGTTTCCCGCTGGACCGGTATCCCGGTTAGCAGGATGTTGCAGAGTGAACGCGAGAAGTTACTTCACCTTGAAGATGAGCTGCACAAGCGGGTTGTTGGCCAGGATGAAGCCATCGAAGCCATTTCCGACGCCATACGCCGAAGCCGGGCAGGATTGCAGGATGGTAAAAGACCCATCGGATCGTTTATTTTCCTCGGCACCACCGGGGTTGGAAAGACCGAACTGGCCAAAGCGCTGGCCGAATTTCTGTTCGATGACGAAAATGCCCTGGTCAGGATTGATATGTCGGAATACCAGGAACGCCATGCCGTTTCAAGGCTGATCGGCGCCCCTCCTGGCTATGTGGGCTACGATGAAGGCGGACAGCTGACCGAGAAAGTCAGACGGAAACCCTATTCGGTTGTTTTGCTCGATGAAATTGAAAAAGCGCACCCCGATGTATTCAACATCCTGCTGCAGGTGCTTGATGACGGGCGGCTGACCGATAACAAAGGACGTACCGCCGATTTTAGGAACACCATCATTATCATGACCTCCAACCTGGGCTCGCAGATCATCAGTGAACGACTTTCGGGCATGACAGAAAAGAACCGCGATTCTGTTTTTGAAGTTACCCGCAAAGAGGTTATGGCATTGCTAAAACAAACCATCCGTCCTGAATTTCTGAACAGGATCGATGAGCTGATCATGTTCAAACCATTGACTGAATCGGAAATCATTCAGATTGTAAGATTGCAGCTGGATCATCTGGCCAGCATGCTGCAGACCAATGATATTAAAATCACCATGACAGATCAGGCCATTGAACTGATCGCTGCCGAAGGATTCGATCCTCAGTATGGCGCACGTCCCGTTAAGAGGGTGATTCAGCGCAAGGTGCTGAATGTGTTGTCGAAGAAGATTCTTTCCGGAGAAGTAAGCAAAGCTTCAGTGATTCTTTTGGACGCGGATAATGGTGAACTGGTTTTCAGGAATTCGGAAAATTTGAGAATTTGAGAATTGGAAAATTCATGGATTGAAACTTACCAATAGCCATCATGATTGGAAATTGAAAATCCAAAATCCTACCACCTCTGACGATGCAGGCGAAATCTGAATTTACATCTCAATATCCAGGTTCAACTGATCTTTCAGTTTGCGGATATCCGGGGCATTGCGGGCGATGGCTTCGAATTTCTCGGTGTCGGTATAAGGCCGGCGCTCTTCAACCGGCTTATCAGTAACAACTGTTTCGATGGATACTGAAGTATTACTGAGTTTCGAACGAAGGAACTTTACTATCTCCGGCCGGTTGTTGAACACCTCCCCTTCCTGTATTTTATTGTCTACTGTGATAACAATCCTGTTGTCGTCGTGCAACACGGGCACCCTGCAGGTAAGGGTGGTATAAAGATTGGGCAGTTTCTGCGCAACTACACCGGCCATTTCTGTCCAGACCCTTTCGAGATCGGCCTGGGTAAAGACTTCACTCATGACAGGCATTTCTGTTTCAACGATTTCAGCACCGGCAGCCGGTTCAGTCACAAGATTCTTCGAACCCGGATTCATCAGGTTGCCTATGTTCATTCCCGAATAGCTCTGGGTGGGTGTATTTTTCGGCTGACTTGCAGCCTGTGGATTTACCGGTGATGGCTTAATCTCAGCCTTCTCCGCCTGAGGCGATACGACAGGAGCAGGAATTTCGGGTCTGATTTCCGCCAACGGTTTATCAACAGGTGCAACAGGTGTAACCGGTTTTTGTACCGGTGCGGCCTGACGGGTGATTTCAGGACCCGGCGCAGCCTTTATCATGGAAGGTGCCTCCGGATTGGCAAGCATACACAATTGCATCAGCGCGATTTCAAGATGAAGCCGCTTGTTGTTGCTGATACGGTAATTGATATCATAATCGTTACAGGTATCAAGGGCTTTCAGCAAAAAACCGGGATTGCACCTTGAAGCCTGTTGCAGGTAAAGGTTACGTATGTTCGCACTGGTGTCGAGCAGTTTCACCGTTTCCTTATCCTGGCTGACAAGCAGGTCGCGCAGGTGCTGACCCAACCCTGTAATCAGGTACTGACCTTCAAAACCATTGTCGATAATTTCGTTCAGTGTAAGCAACGTTGTGCTGATGTCCCCTGCCAGGATTGAATCCGTAATTTTGAAGTAGTAATCATGATCCAGTACATTCAGGTTCTCGATGACCTGCTTGTAGGTAAGCGAATTGCCGGCAAAACTGACCAGCTGGTCGAACATCGAGAGGGCATCTCGGAGCGCGCCATCGGCCTTCTGGGCAATCACATGAAGCGCATCCGGTTCGGCTTCAATCTGCTCACTTCTTGCAACAAAAGCCAGGTGGGTGGCGATGTCTTCAACGCCGATTCTCCGGAAATCGAAAATCTGACAACGCGAAAGGATTGTAGGCATGATCTTGTGCTTCTCGGTGGTAGCCAGGATAAACTTGGCATAGGCCGGGGGCTCTTCAAGCGTTTTCAGAAAGGCATTGAAAGCAGCCTGCGAGAGCATATGGACCTCATCGATGATATAGACCTTATAACGACCTGCCTGCGGAGGAATCCTGACCTGATCAACCAGGTTCCTGATATCGTCAACTGAGTTGTTCGAAGCCGCATCCAGTTCATAAATATTGAACGATGATGATTTTGCAAAGGAAACACAGGAAGGACAGCTATTACAGGCCTCCCCTTCAGGTGTAAGACTCTCGCAGTTGATGGTCTTGGCCATGATGCGGGCACAGGTGGTTTTACCAACACCCCTTGGGCCCGTAAACAGGAAAGCCTGGGCAATCTGTTGATTGCGGATGGCATTTTTAAGGGTGTTGGTAATAGAATCCTGCCCGACTACCGTTGCGAACGATGCCGGTCGGTATTTCCGCGCCGATACAATAAAACTGTCCATGCTGTGCTGTCTGTTTTTGGGAGGTCAAACTTACTGAAAAAACGGTTAAGACCGATGAGCCGAGAGAAAATTAAGGATGGCCCGGAATACCAGGTTTCGGAAGCACACATCTGCCCGTTTGCTTGACCTATTCAGGGAGACTGGAAGCACGTAACCGAAGATGCGCGCCAACGTCCCACTTCAAACTTCCAACGTTTAACCTCCAACGAAAAACTTTTAACCCCGAACGTCCAACCTCAAACGTCAAACGAGTGTATACATATCGAATTATTTACATCCGATCTGTAATTTGTTGTATCTTTGTAACTGAATTCAAAGGGATGTAATTCAGGATTGTTGCGCTGCTCTTTTCAATTGCCGGTTCCGGCATTTAACAGGGTTATCCGGCACTCCATCGGTTTCCTGTTTTTTTTATTCTAAGAACACTCACAATGAATGCTCATACATTTCATATTCCCGTGATGGGAATCGGATTTACCATTGATACGCCCTTAAGGGTAGCGCCGCTGGGCATTTCCTCTGTTATTTCGCTGGTTGATGATATGCTCATGGAGAAACTCCGTGAATTTCACAGCCGTCAGATGAATGTTCCCTTTCAGGGCATTTCATCCAGAATTGAAGACTTCAGGGCAAAACGGATCACCGCATACCTCGACCTGATGGATAAGGCAGTGAAGGAGAAATTCGAAGAGCTGAAAGAATCATTCCATAAAAAAGGAAGTGAATTTGAAAAATACATGGACATGCTGCCTGACAAATCGGAGCTTAAAATCAGGTTCCAGGAGTTTGTCAGGGAACATTCACCAAAAAGTGTAATAGATTGGCTCAATGCCCATCTGCCTGCAGGTAGCATTGATGTCAACATCATGACAAAACTTGACCGTGAAGTATACGATGAAAACGGCAAGTTACCGGTTGAATATAATGATGCCCACGCTGCCGTTCGTGGATTTGCCAACAGTACGGTCCAATCATCGCTTGTTTTGTCGGCCGGCATGAATCCACGCCTGTATAGTTACCTGGAAGAATTTCCCGGCTTTTATCCGGATGAAAATGGCCGGATCAGCAAGAAAATTATTTTAAAAGTCAGTGATTACCGCTCGGCGTTAATCCAGGGGAAATTCCTCGCCAAAAAAGGCATCTGGGTATCGGAATATCGCATCGAATCCGGACTCAACTGCGGTGGTCATGCGTTTGCTACCCAGGGATTCCTTATGGGACCCATACTTGAAGAATTCAGAAAAAACAGGACGCACCTGATTGATGAATCGTTTGGGTTACTGGTCAATGCTCTGCAGTCAAAATCGTTACCCTGCCCTGCAAAGGCGCCGGAAGTAAAAATTACAGCCCAGGGCGGTGTTGGCACAGCCAGTGAGCACCAGTTCCTGCTTGACTATTATTCCCTTGACTCTGTTGGCTGGGGCAGCCCGTTTCTGCTGGTGCCTGAAGTGGCCAATGTGGATGAGCCAACCTTACAACTGCTGTTGGATGCCAAAGAGGAAGATCTTTACCTCAGCAACATTTCACCCCTTGGGGTTCCCTTTAACAGCCTTAGAGGGAATTCAAAGGATATAGAAAAAGAAATTCAGATTGCTACCGGTCGTCCCGGCAGTGCCTGTACCAAACAATACGCATCACTCAACAATGAGTTGACCGAAAAGCCGGTTTGTACTGCTTCGCGTCAGTTTCAGAAGTTGAAAATTGCTGAACTTGACAGAAAAGAGCTCTCAGGCCCGGAATATGAAAAGGCCTACAAAGACATTACAGACAAATCCTGCATTTGTGTCGGGCTGGGCACTTCAGCCCTGCTGGTCAACAACATCGAGACCCGTACCGAAGGTGAGGGTGTGTCGGTGTGCCCGGGCCCCAATCTTGCCTGGTTCTCGCAAAGGGCTTCACTCAAAGAAATGATTGATCACATCTATGGCCGTAAAAACCTGATTTCACGAAAAGACAGGCCGAATATGTTTATCAGTGAACTGAAGATGTACATTGAAAATCTGGAGGGTAAATTCAGGGAAGCCACGCAACCTCTGGCAACCAAACAGCATGAATACCTGCTTGCTTTTCAGAATAACCTTAAAGAGGGTATTGCCTACTATCATAAACTTTCGGACTCACTCCGAAAAATCAATCTCAGCGAAGGAATTACTTTCCGCAGAGATTTGCAGAAGCTGGAAACCAGGCTCGAAAATGCCCTGGAGCCAACTTCGCATGTATCTGCATCGCACAGAACACAGGCCAGGGTTAACATCATCTAATCACTTTTTATTCAGCTCCTGACATTAAGTTTTTGGAGATTTTTCATCACTTCCCGTATATCAGGAGGTGTTGAAAATTTTATACACTTCCGAATCAATGCCTGAATTCAGAAATGAAAATGCGTGTTGGTGAAAAGAAATTCAAATATGCTTGTTTATATATATGTTAATTTGTACATTTGTAAATAATACCAGATAAAACTAGAATTCCCAAATAGATTTTTTCCTGAATTAGTCTGATTAAGCCCTTGCTACGAACCTGATTATCGGGTTGGTCAGGAGAAAAACATTTTATAACAGAACTATATGAAAAATATTTACCTGTTTATCGCATCAGTCCTGATGTTGAATTTAACAACCATAGCTCAGGTAGCGATCAACACCGATGGTACTTTACCTGACAATTCTGCCATACTGGACATTAAAAGTACAACCATGGGCCTGTTGATCCCCAGAATGACAATAGCACAACGCAATGCGATAATCAGCCCTGCAACCGGATTAACCATCTATCAGACCGACAACACTCCCGGGATATATCACAACTCAGGCAGCAGTGCAAGTCCCCAATGGGTGATGACCGGCGAAGGTACCGGATGGGGATTGTACGGCAACAGCGGAACAAACCCTGCATCCAGTTTCATAGGAACCACAGATGATAAAGACATAATAATAAAAAGAAATAATCTGCGCGCAGGCTATATTGGCAGCACTACTTCATTCGGAGTAAATGCGCTGAATCCGTTAAGCACCGGAATTTCAAACTCCGCATTCGGGAATGGTGCACTCAATACAAACTCCACAGGAAATCGAAATACTGCAAGCGGATCAGAATCCTTAATCAGCAATACTACCGGTAGTCAGAATACTGCCTTTGGAGTTCAGGCGGTTTATTCCAACACATCCGGCAATGACAATATTGCTGTTGGATATCAGGCAATGTTTTCAAATATTGCCGGTACCGGTGCTACTGCCATTGGCACTCGGGCTATGATGTATTCAAACGACATGACAACAGTGTTTGGCAACAACAATGTTGCTGTTGGCTTCGAAGCGCTGCGAGGTTCAATGATTGCTGCGAACAATACCGGGAATCTGAATACGGCTATTGGAAGCAGCAGTTTATGGTCAAACACAACAGGATCTATGAATACAGCAACCGGATTTAATGCGCTGTATAGTAACACTTCAGGGAATACGAACACTGCAAATGGACAATCAGCACTTTCTGCCAATACAAGCGGTCACGGAAATACAGCCAGCGGAGCATCTGCCATGCAAAGTAATACAACCGGTAACAGCAATACAGCCATTGGAAACCAGAGTTTTTTTATGAATACGACAGGCAATTACAATGCTGTGGTAGGTTCAAGTGCCTTATTTTTCAATACTACCGGAAATTCTAATACAGCCGTTGGTTTTCAACCCCTTTTTTCAAATAACACCGGAAATCAGAACATCGCCATCGGTTATCAGACGCTGATTTCCAATGTTGCAGGCTCCAATGCTACTGCCATTGGTTATCATGCCATGTACTATTCAAACAGTTCGGTAACACCCTTTGAAAACAGCAACATAGCTGTCGGGTATGAAGCTTTGAAGGGCTCTGATAATGCGGCTGCCAATACCGGCAACCAGAATACATCGGTTGGTTACCAGTCTATGCGTTTTAATACAACCGGCCAGGCCAATATAGCCTTTGGTTATCAGACGCTGAATGCGAATACTTCGGGTGATTATAATACAGCCCTGGGTTCATCTTCACTTAAAAGGAATACAACGGGAGGATTTAATACTTCCGTAGGGCTGGCTGCGCTTATCAACAATACAACAGGTAATGAAAATACAGCCACCGGCACCTGGGCACTCAATTCAAATACCACCGGTAGTCAGAATATCTCCATCGGTTTTCAGTCGCTCTATTCGAATGTTGCCGGCTCCAATGCTACAGCCATTGGTTATCATGCGATGTACTATGCAAACAATACAGCAACACCTTTTGAAAACAGCAACATAGCTGTTGGGTATGAAGCCCTGATGGGATCGGTTGTAGCGGCTTCCAATACCGGTAATCAGAATACATCTGTGGGTTTCCAGTCTTTGCGAAGTAATACCACGGGAATGGCCAACACAGCCAATGGCTATCTCGCGCTGAATGCAAATACTACCGGAGAATATAACACTGCTTTGGGTTCTTCTTCACTAAAGAGGAATACCACGGGAGGATTTAATACTTCCGTCGGGCTGGCCTCGATGATCAACAACACAACCGGTAATGAAAATACAGCCACCGGCACTTGGGCACTCAATTCGAATATCACCGGTGGTCAGAATATATCCATCGGCTTTCAGTCGCTCTATTCGAATGTTGCCGGTTCCTATGCCACTGCTATAGGAACCAGGGCTATGTATTATGCCAACAATACCATTAACCCGTATACAAGTAATAATGTGGCTGTAGGGTTTGAAGCCCTGAAGGGCTCCCCCGTGCCTGCTGCAAATACAGGTAACGGCAATACAGCAACCGGCTACCAGTCCATGTGGTCAAACAGCACAGGAAACTCAAATACTTCCAATGGCTATCTTGCTCTATACAGCAATACAACCGGAAGCCAGAACACTGCCACTGGAGTTAACGCGCTTTTATCCAACTCAACCGGAAATTCTAACACTGCCACCGGAACTACGGCACTTGGCCTTAACACAACCGGCGAATATAATACAGCCACCGGATCAGCGGCTCTTTCTTCAAACAACATCGGAAGTTACAATACTGCGAATGGCTATTCCGCACTTAATCACAATACAACAGGAAATATTAACACAGCCAACGGAACAAATGCGCTTTACTCCAATACAACAGGAAATAATAACACAGCCATCGGAACAAATGCACTTTACTCCAATACAACAGGGAACTATAATACAGCCAATGGAGTTGAAGCGCTTGGCTCAAACACTGTAGGATATAATAATACTGCAAATGGAAATTTTTCCCTTTATTCAAATACTACAGGAATTCAAAACACAGCTAATGGAACTAACGCGCTTTATTCCAACACAACTGGCACTATAAATTGCGCTGTAGGAAATAATGCTCTTTTCAATAACACAACCGGCTCCAACAATATTGGCATCGGCTATAATGCCCAGGTACCCAATGCAACAGGGAACAACCAGGTTCGAATAGGAGATCTGAACATTTCGTATGCAGGAATTCAGGTTGCCTGGTCAATAACTTCTGACAGGAATCTGAAATCAGACATAGCAAATTCCGATCTGGGACTTGCTTTTATACAGCAACTCAATCCTGTTTCATACACACGTATCAACGATGAAAACAGAAAAAAAGAGTTCGGCTTTATTGCCCAGGAAGTAGAAGTAGCGCTGACCGAAAAGTAGAAGTAGCGCTGACCGAAGCCGGAGCATCTGATACCGGCATCATTACCATCGATGACGAAGGAACTTACAGTATGAGGTACAACGATCTGATCGCGCCCATGGTAAAAGCCATTCAGGAGCAGCAAGTGATGATTGAAGAATTGAAAAAACAGAATGAAGACCTGATGAAACGAATGGAAAAGTTTGAATCGAATACTCAAAAATAATAACCAATGAAGAAAGTACTCATTACCACTCTGTCAGTAATTCTGTTTTGTACTGCAAGTATTGCCCAGATGGCTGTTAATACTGATGGTTCACTACCTGATAATTCAGCCATGCTGGATGTAAAATCAACCTCTAAAGGCTTTCTGCCCCCGCGGATGACAACCGCACAACGCAATGCCATTGCATCGCCAGCCACAGGATTGGTAGTGTTCGACACGGATATAAACAGCCTATTTACACGCACCAGCACAGCCTGGGTGCAGCTTGGCACAGCCAGTACCTGGGGTCTCACCGGTAATGCCGGAACGAATGCTGCAACCAACTTTATCGGCACCACGGATAATCAGGATGTGATCTTTAAAAGAAATAATGAAAGGGCCGGATATATTGGAATAACTAACACCTCGTTTGGTACCAATGCTTTAAATCCCTCAAATACAGGACTCTATAATACAGCAATCGGAGGCGGTTCACTTTTATCAAATACAACTGGAAATAATAACACAGCTATTGGAAACCAGTCACTTTGGAGCAACACTGCAGGTATTCATAACACAGCAATCGGGCAGCAGTCTCTTTATTCAAATACAACAGGTAATGCCAATGCCGCCAATGGATCCAGTGCACTATATAGCAATAATAGCGGAGTAGGAAATGTTGCCAATGGTTCCAGTGCACTGTATAATAATACTTCGGGAACCGGTAACACTGCTAATGGATTGAATACGCTATGGACCAACAGCACAGGAAATTCCAATACTGCTGATGGCAAGGGAGCAATGCAATACAATGAAACCGGGAGCTACAATACAGCTTGTGGAAATTATGCGCTTTTATATAATATAAGTGGCAGCAATGCAACAGCAATTGGCACCAATGCCATGTATTACTCAAATAATTCAACTACTCCATTTACCAACTATAATGTAGCAGTTGGGTTTGAAGCATTGAGAGGCTCAACGACTCCCGCCAATAATACGGGCAACACTAATACAGCTGTTGGCTACCAATCATTGTGGTCGAATAGTTCCGGAAATTATAATACAGCATATGGTCATCTGTCCCTGTACTCAAATACCATAGGTGAAAAAAACACAGCAATGGGTGAAAGCGCCCTGAATGCCAATACTTCCGGAAATTATAACACAGGCATAGGGGCTCTGGCTCTATACAATAACACAACAGGCTATTCCAATTCTGCCTGTGGGATGGCAGCACTCCATTCAAATACTACAGGATTAGGATGTTCATCCTTTGGATCCATGGCTCTCTTTTCAAATACTACCGGTTATTCCAATACAGCAAATGGGTATCAGTCTCTGTTTTCAAACACAACCGGTTATTATAATACTGCTGTTGGAGTTAATTCACTCATGGCCAATACAACGGGTAATAATAATACCGCAACCGGTATCTCCGCACTGTTAACTAACTCAACTGGGATTAGTAATACAGCTAACGGGGCTTTTTCTCTTCAAAACAATTCTACCGGAAATTATAATACTGCGAACGGGGCTTTTTCTCTTAATTACAACACTATGGGAGAAAACAATACAGGCATAGGGTTTCGGGCTCTATACAATAATTCAACCGGCTATTCCAATTCTGCCTGCGGTTATGCGGCACTCTATTCAAATACTACCGGATATGGATGCTCATCCTTTGGAGCCTCCGCACTTTATTCAAATACAACAGGAAATTCCAACACGGCAAATGGGTATTTTTCAATGTCTTCAAACACAACAGGTTATTATAACACCGCTGTTGGTTCCGGTTCACTCCAGTTCAACACGACAGGTAATAATAATACTGCGACAGGAGTAAGCTCACTTGGAAACAACTCTACAGGAAATTATAATGCAGCGTATGGGGCTTTTTCACTCCAAAACAATACTACAGGTAATTATAATACAGGTTCAGGGTATCAGGCTATGTTCTTTAACACAACCGGATATGCGAATACTGCTTCCGGTTACGAAGCGCTTCAGGAAAATACAACAGGGGGTCAGAACACAGCATGCGGTTACCAGGCAATGCAGCATAATATGAGTGGAAATAACAACTCAGCATTTGGAATCTGGGCGCTTTCAAATGTCACCGGGTCCAATAATATAGGCATAGGCTATGATGCCCAGGTTCCAACTGCATCAGCAAATAACCAGGTACGAATTGGAAACTCGGGAATAGGATATGCAGGAATCCAGGTGGGCTGGTCAATTACTTCTGATCGCAGATTGAAATCTGAAATTGCAAAATCCAACCTTGGTTTGGATTTTATTAAAAACCTTAATCCTGTATCCTATATAAGATTGAACGAGGAAAACAAAAAAACGGAATATGGTTTTATTGCGCAGGAGGTGGAGAAGGCTCTGAATGATGCCGAATCTGTAAATACAGGCATTCTTACCATTGATGATGTAGGATTTTATAGTATGCGGTACAACGATCTGATTGCGCCGATGGTTAAAGCTATTCAGGAGCAGCAGGAAATCATTGAAAAACAACAATTAAAAAATGACCAGCTTCAGGATGAGGTCAATTTGATGAAGGAAAATGAGAAAATTATATTAGCAAGATTGAAATTCATAGAAGAAAAATTAAACTAACATAGCGTATGAAAAAGATACTTCTGTCTTTTGTTGTGATTTTGTTCTTTGGAATTGCATCTGAAGCCCAGGTGGCCATCAACACTGATGGTTCACTGCCGGATAATTCAGCCATGCTGGATGTAAAATCAACATCAAAAGGCTTTCTGCCCCCGCGGATGACAACCGCACAACGCAATGCCATTGCATCGCCAGCCACAGGATTGGTAGTGTTCGATACTGATATAAACAGCCTTTTTACACGCACCAGCACAGCCTGGGTGCAGCTTGGCACAGCCAGTACCTGGGGTCTCACCGGCAATGCCGGAACGAATGCTGCAACCAACTTTATCGGCACCACGGATAACAATGATGTAATATTTAAAAGAAATAATGTAAGGGCTGGATTGCTGGGAACTGAACATACATCCTTCGGGGTCAGTGCATTGAATCCCTTATCTACCGGTCCCGCCAATTCTGCATTTGGATATGGAGCTCTTTTAGTCAACACATCAGGTGGTTGGAATACAGGTATCGGATGGCGAACACTTTATAACAATACAAGTGCGAATGAGAATACAGCCATTGGCTTTGAGGCTCTATATTATACCACAACCGGCTCTCAAAACACCTCCGTTGGTGCCGAATCACTTTTCGCAAATACAACAGGTTATATGAATACTGCCTTAGGCTCCCCTTGTCTTACCTCCAATACTACCGGTAATGCGAACACAGCAATTGGCCACAGCGCTCTTTTCCACAATGTTGCCGGCTCCTGGGCGACGGCGATCGGAGCTAATGCAATGTACTTCACGAACAGTACAAGTACTTCATTCACAAACTCGAATGTAGCCCTTGGTTTTGAAGCCTTAAGAGGATCTCCATCTCCTGCAATCAATATCGGGAATTACAACACTGCCCTGGGTTTCCAGACACTATGGTTTAACTCCTCAGGAGACGCGAACACTGCAAGCGGATACCGCGTACTCTATAATAACACCAGTGGACGAGAAAATACAGCGGCAGGTTTTGAAGTACTTATAAATAATACCAGCGGAATTGAAAACACAGCCAGTGGTTCTGAAGCGCTGACTGCCAATACTACCGGAAGCCTGAATTCTGCAATTGGCGCCTACTCACTATTTCATAATACCGTCGGTTCATTTAATACAGCTATCGGGCACAGTGCTCTTATGAGTAATGTTGCTGGTTCCAATGCTACTGCTATCGGCACGAATGCAATGGTGTATACCAACCCTACTTCTGTGGCGTATAACAATTATAGCGTAGCAGTTGGTAATGAAGCACTGAAAGGTTCAAATTTAGCTTCAGCGAATACAGGTATCAATAATACGGCCCTTGGTTCCCAGACATTATGGTCAAACTCCACGGGGAACTCAAATACTGCCTGCGGATTCCAGGCCATGCAGGATAATTCGACCGGAGGGTTAAACACAGCATGCGGTTACCAGGCCATGCAGCATAATATGAATGGAAATAACAACTCAGCATTTGGAATCTGGGCACTTTCGAATGTCACCGGGTCCAATAATATAGGCATAGGCTATGATGCCCAGGTTCCTACTGCATCGGCGAATAACCAGGTACGAATCGGGAATACAGGCATTTCCTATGCCGGAATTCAGGTAGGCTGGTCAATTACTTCGGACCGGAATCTGAAAACTGACATTGCAGATTCTGATCTGGGTCTTGCCTTTATTCAGCAACTCAATCCTGTTTCATACACACGTATCAACGATGAAAACAGAAAAAAAGAGTTCGGCTTTATTGCCCAGGAAGTAGAAGTAGCGCTGACCGAA